>CAVVRN010000015.1:0-128161 GCA_963750605.1 Candidatus Bathyarchaeota archaeon | reverse complement strand
ACGCGATGTCAACATTATCAAAAATGTCGAGCAATCAGAAAGTTGTTTAGCCAGTACTCACGCACTGATTTGTCCCAAAATTAAAAAGCTTTCAGTTTTAAACGGCAGAACGAAGTTGGACATCAACAACTATATCAGAAAAATCAGCAAGAACAGGTTCAACAATCCCGTTGAACAGCTCTTCCAAACTTGAATAACTATTCATGTTTAAGAGACGCTAACTCTTTTCGAATTTTTTTTGCGCGTTCCTCAAGGTTCTCCAAAACGATTAAGTCTTCCCAAGCCGGATGCTCTTCAACAACGCTCTTTTGAATCTTCTTCTCAAGACCCGAGACACTTTTAACATCATAACGCACCTTCAATTCATGGATTTCAGCATAGCAACTTCTCAATTGGGATTTAAGCAGCTCTTCCAAGCCCTTTCTTACAAGTTCCTTCGGCGGGACACCTAAAACTTTGGAGAGTCTCTCAACGGTCGACTCATTTTCAACCATTCCAAACACACAAAACCATTATCTGCCGTTACCGTATAAACTCTATCTTTACCATATTCAAAAACGATAATAACTGAACTTGTTAGCTTACCAAAAAACAAGCCAGAAAGTCCACCATTATTCAAAGAATTAATTAGCGAAAAAGAAAAAAATTAAATTTTACAGAACTCTCATCTGGGTTTACCAATCGAGAGTTTAAGCTCCTTTTAGAAAATTCCCTCATGAAGATGAACTTCTACAAAAGACTATATTTCACGAGTCCCTTTTATTTTTGCACCTCAAAAACGGCAGCAAAAAAACCAATAGATTCTTGCCGAATAACTTACTGGATAAAGCAAAAGTATCTGAAAAGAATCTCCCTCTAAACTTAGTTTTTTAAATCAGAGAGATGAAGCACCTGTTGCGATAGGCATACCTCGGTTTCTCCCTTCATGGCTTGCCTGATTATTTTGCTAGCTTGATTTTGATGCGGAGAAGATTTGTTGTAAGCATGCACCAGAATGTTTGTGTCAAGTAATATCTTCATAGATCTCTTCTCTTGAAAGCTTTCCTTTAACGGCTCCCAGATCAGGCGGGTTATCTAACTCTTCAAGTGCCCGCTTAGATGCACCACACCGTCGTACAACACTGAATCTTGGCAACTCCTCTCTCAACAACCTCAATATGCAAAACGTCCCCGTCAACCAACCCCAGCTTTTCCCGCACCTGCTTAGGAAGATACACCTTATCTTCATAATACGTGGTTTCAACCATGCAAACCACCACGTTACCCAATTAATTGGGCAAAATAAAAACTTGGCGAAATAACTAACTAACTTAAGCAATCGTCTCAATTGACAGAAAAGTTATAAGAAAACCATTGATTTTAGTCGGTGAAAGATCAAAGCAAGCTACTATTTTTTCCTTTTCCTCAGGTTTACCTGAAGTTTTGAGTTATTTAACTCAACTAACTCCTTATTGTTATGTTCGTTGAAGCTTCTTGGAATCCGATAAAAGGGCGCTCCATTTTGCTTTATATCCGAAAGAAACTCTTCCCTATCTTTCTCCGGTTCAATGGCGGGAGCCTTTCTTGGATAGGGTTCAAAAGAAAAACAACAACACCAAAACCAACGTTGCCTGTTTGAAAGAGCTATCTATCTATGCCGATGGCCAAACAAAAGTATGCAACCTTACCTAAAGTAGGATTGCCAAGTGTACAGAGCAAAGAGCCTAAACAAAGCCTAAGTTCTTGAGCCAAAAAGCGACTTACAAAACCGCCCATAATTTCTTCAACTTTGATCATGAAGACGCAGCCAAGACACTCTTGCTCCCCGCCTTTTTTTGTAACCTTTATTCTAGTTAGTCGTGACTATGAAAAAGTGCTTTTTAGTTACCTATTTGTATTCCAGTCCATAAAACAGACAGAATAAGGACGATGCATATCTTTTGAAGCTTACAAGCAGTAGACTAAACAAACATACAAACAAAATAGGTTGAGAAAGAAGAAAGATGAGTAAAGCTGCGGAAATGGCTAAGGTTTCAGCGAAAGGCAGCTTCCACCTACTTTGGGGTCTAGTAATCTCCACAGTTATCTCCTCAATTGCCACGATTTTCATTGCGAGGCTACTCGGATCAGACCTGTATGGCCTGTACGGAATTGTGCTGATCACACCCAACTCTGATAGGAGTTTTCCGAGACTGGGGCATAAACTCAGCAATGGTAAGATGCACAGCCCAATATCCGATCAGAAGATAGAGCATCAGAAGTCAGAAGCATAATCGTTTCTGGAATAATCTTCGAAATAGCCCTGGGAATGGCGTTATCCGCATTATCTTTTGCGCTCTCAGGCTATCTTGCAACAAACGTATTCCACCGCCCCGAAATCGCTTCCTTAATCCAAATAGCCTCAATCTCAATCTTAGCCGGCGGACTCATCAATGCAGCCACAGCAGCATTCACAGGCATCGAAAAAATGGAACTCAACAGCATCATGCTCATCTGCCAATCCATAATAAAAACCGTCATCATAATTACACTAGTCATCTTGGGATTAGGCACCTCCGGAGCAGTCTTAGGCTATACAATCGCCATGATAATCGCTGGACTAATAGGTGTGGCACTTGTCTGGACTCAATACAAGAACCTACCAAAACTGAACAATGCTAAACTCGAAATAAAAGCCTACATCAAATCAATGCTAACATATGGCACGCCTTTGTCGCTTTCAACAATCATAAGTAGCTTTCAAAGTCAATTTTACGCTTTTCTGCTGCCAATTTTCTACATCACCGACAACACCGCAATCGGCAACTATGGAATAGCCACAACTTTTGTCGTTCTAATATCGTTCTTTGCAACGCCAATAACAACCATGCTGTTTCCAGCATTTAGCAAACTTAACCCGCAAAAAGACAAAGAAACCCTGCAAAACGTCTTCCAATACTCAATCAAATACGCATCACTCCTCGTAGTGCCAGTGGCAGCGCTCGTTATGTGTCTAGCTGAACCAGCAGTTTCTACTCTGTTTGGAGAAACATACTCGACAGCGCCACTGTTTTTGGCGTTGCTTGCAATCACCTACTTCTTCACAGCCTTCGGAAGCCTAAGCACAGGCAACTTCATTAACGGTCAAGGAAAAACCACGTTCATCCTGTACCTAACCCTAATCACAGCAGCCATCGGCTTCCCCATGGGTTACATTCTAATTCTGCAGTTTGGGGTTTTAGGGCTAATCGTAACCTCTCTAGTAACTGGAATTCCCTCCACTGTCATTTCGCTTTATTGGATAAGAAAACATTATGAGTTGACTGTAGACTGGCGCTCGTCAGCAAAAATTCTGCTATCATCCGCCATAGCCGCCGCCTTAACCTACGTCCTCATCTCAGAGCTGGGCTTCTCCAGCTGGATACGGCTAATCATAGGCATAGTATTCTTCGCATTCGTGTTCGTCGCCGCGACCTTGTTAACCCAAACAATAAACAAATACCGACATAGAAAACCTGCGCAGCATGGTAAGCGGACTGGGAATAATTGGCAAAATATTTAACCGCATTCTAAACATCTATCGAAAAAACTCATGAAAACCCTCAATACTAAAGGCGATTAAAAAAACCGCCAGCTAATTTTTCCAGCTTTCGCAGGTCGCAGGCCAAATAAGCTTTTGCGCCATGATTTTTTTTGCAACCTTGATTTGGGTTAGTCGTGGCTATTGCCCCGCAAATGACTTTCTACCTATGGAAAGGTGTTTTTCTGCAAACTTTTTTCAAGAACGTCCTTGCTTCCGGAATTTTGTCTTGCCAACTCTCCGCCTTTGGATATGCATATTCACGGGTAGAGTTCTAGCCCGAGGTCTTGAAGAGCTTCAAAATGTCTTAGATTGAATGTGTATAGTTTTGCGTTATTGTTAATTGTTATGGCTGCAATCATTGCGTCAGTTCTGCAGACGGTTTTTCCTTTCTTTTCTGCTTCAAGTTCAATTTTGCTAGATAGCACCGCATCTTTTTTGGTGTAGCTTAGAATTGGAAGTGAAAGAAGCTCTTGGACGGGTTTGCCGTATTTGTGTAAGCCATATAGAACTTCATGCAAGCTAATGACTGTCGTTGCCACTTCTTCTTTGCTTTCGATGGTTTGCTTGAGGGCTTGGTCACCCTTCTCGGATTTTCGATCTAAAAGTTCAATCAGGACATCAGAATCGATGACTGATCAATTTCTTTTTTCAGCCCTTTTAGAATAAAGCTCAGAGAGCATCGTTTCTTTCTCTTTGTCGGTGAATTCAACTTTGCCTCTGAGTTTCTTTAGCGTTTCCATAGGTGATGTACACTCAACTAGTCTGTCAAATAGTTCGCTAAAGCTTTCCTCTTTTCCTTTTATGGTTAGCAGTTTCCCATAGACTTCATCTCTAATAGTGATAGTTTTCACCATATCAAACCACAACTAAAACAATGTTTAAACATACACTTAAACATACTGAATCGACAAAACAAGAAACTTAGACGAAAGCTACTCAAGACAGACCCCCTATCCATGCTTTGAGCGGTCTGTGCTGACTCGATTTTCTCATTTCAATTATGTGCCGTCATCATTCTCCTTAAAACGGAGATAACAACCCCAAACAGCAATTCACTGAAAGGAAACAATTTATATAATAACCTAAATGGACAAATTTGCAACACCAACGCATACGAAACACGATAAGTTAAAAGTATGACTTGAAGACAATTTTGAGCCTCGCCAAATTTCTCCCAGGTTCTTTGCAATAACTTAAAGTTAACACAATTGAAAAAACATTTTTTCTTGATTGGCATAAGTCGTCTTTTTATTTCTATTTGGATTTTGATATGTTACGTTTTTGGAAATATGCCTTATATGCACTGTTTAATTAGAGATAAAAGCAACGAATGAATGGATGTATAGTGGTGGTTTGAATGGTTAGTAAAGATCAAGGAATAGGTGGAGCAATACTTGCTGTATGCGTTATTGTTGCTTTAGGCTATCTTGTTTTAGTGGTTGATCCGGGCTTGTTTAACCTTAATGCAGCCAATGTGAGGCTAGATGCAGTTCTGGTTCTTGTTTCCGTAGCATTTATCGTCATTCTAGCTATCGGTGCATGGATAGGCTAGACAATGGCAACAACGCCGCCTCCAAAACCAATCGAAGACATCGCGACCGAAGCCGAAACCGAAAATAAAACCGTCTAAAAATAATACTCTAATATTTTAAAGCCAAACTTAACGAAATCGCTGGTGAATTACAAATCAAATTGAGGCGGTCAGTGTCAATAGAGGAAGCCATGAAAGATCTGATAAAACGAAAAGAAAAAGGAAGAAAGATCTCTGATTTAGCAGGTTCTTGGAACATAACTGACGCAGAATTCAAAGAAATAGAAACCTCAATTGAGGAATCGTGGAAAAAATGGAACCCAACAGAACAATAATTGACACAGACATACTGATAGACTTCTTAAGAAACCGCAAAGAATCGGTTGAATTTGTAACCCAGCTTGAGAAGAAAAAAACGATTCTTTCAAGTACAGCAATTAATGCTTTTGAGCTATATTATGGTGCACACAAATCCAAACAGTCAGCTCAAACCCTGCAAGCTACAAAGAATCTGCTAGACAGATTAGTTCTCTTTCCACTAACCCCGCGATCAGCTCAAAGAGAGCAGGCTATATCTACGCAGAACTTGAGTTAAAAGGGAACCCAATAGGGCTCAGGGACACGTTTATAGCGGCTATAGCCCTTACAAGAAGATGTAGCATTGCAACCAAAAACACAGGACACTTCAAGAAAGTCAAAAACTTGACTGTAATAACTGTTTGATGTATTTACAATTTATTTTTCCAGGATATTCTAGGATATTTTAGGATATAACCTGCAAACGTTTTAGGTTTTGCTTCAAAATAGCAACCCAAACCTGCCTGAACAGAAATGGCAACACCACTGTTGTTGTTCTACCAGACAAAGAAACACACAAAAAAGCAGTCACCAACGCCAAAAAACAACAAGCCAAACATCCAAAACTAGCGCGGCGCGCTGCCTCAATAACTTTACAAAACCCGCAAAACGATATCAAAAAAGTTTCCAAGTGTTGATGAATGTTATGAACGAAAATAACGCTACTTGTTGCCGTTTTGTATTTTTGTTGTTCATGTAAACTGGAGTATCTTCAAATTAATAATATTTATTAATGCTTACGACTCACGACTATTACTTGTCGAAGCGATATAAATGGCATTTAAAAAACTTGGCTCAGGAGCAGTAATTGTACTCGTAATAACCGGCATAATGCTAACCGCACTCACCGCTGCTCTGCTAACCACCAGCCAAACCTTATCCACAAATGGATCAATCACGCCCATCAGCGCCGTAGGATTAGCAATCTACAGCAACTCAGGTTTAACAACACCTATGTCAGCCATAACCTGGGACACTCTAAATCCAGGCGGCCAAACATCCGTAACCATTTACCTAAAGAACACAGGCAACATTGCCGAGAACCTTACCATGAGCGTGAGCAATTGGAGCCCATCAAACGCAAACACATACCTCACCTGCACATGGACGCCGACAGTAACGCCCCTAGCCGCTGGCGCATCAACCTCAGCAACCATAACACTCTCAGCCTCATCAAGTGCACCAACAACCTCATACAGCTTCAGCATAGCCATAACAGGCAGCCAATAACTCATGCGGGCTGGTTTGCCCCGAAATTACATTTGAATTGGTTGTTTGGATAAAATTTTAATCCGCCGCCACCACTACCACCACTCAACCGATGCTGCTTTTGCTTTCTGGCATATTTAGCGCAGGCGCCATACGGCATCTCGACCGCATGAGTAATGGCAGCTACTTCTATTACTGCACGGGGATTATATCGGTTTTTGCAATATCATGTGCATCAGAACATTCCTATTATATCGATTTGATGTGTAATCGATACAAGCAAGCATGAACGTTCAAAGTTGAAAGGTAAAAAAAATAAGGGGTGTTTGACATAATGAAAGTGCTTTTGATAAACCCTCCACGAACAAACTATAATGGGTCTATGAGTTTTGACTTACATCTCCCAATTGGTTTGATGTACATAGCTTCGATGGTTAGAGATGTGTGTGACGTGGAAATATTTGATTGTCTTCTGTTTGATTTTGAAATGAGAAATGACAACGCAATTATTTACGGTGCCCCTCCAGAAGAAATCCGGAAGGTTATCGAAGAGAAAAAACCCGATGTCGTTGGCATTTCTATACACGCCACTGCACAATACAGAAACGCGGAACTTGTTGCCAGAATCGCTAAAGAGGTAAATCCTAAAATAATCACCGTTTTTGGAGGCCCAGACCCCTCAGTTAGATTTGAATCCATTCTTGAAAATCAGTGTTGTGATTACTGTATAGTTGGTGATGGTGAAGAAACATTCTATGAATTCATAATGAACTTGTCTTTTCCGTCATCCCTAGAAAAAATAAAAGGAATTGCTTACAAACGTAATGGCGTTGTCCATTACCAGCCCAGACTTTTTGACTCGAACTTGGATGCACTTCCTTTCCCAGCGTTTGACCTTGTCGACTTGAATAGATATCAAAAGAGCAAAAAATTTTACAGAAACCGAAGCAATATTCGGGAACACTCTACAACTATAATCACTAGGAGGGGCTGTCCAAACCACTGCGTATTCTGCTCGATTAGACTCCACATGGGACAAAAATACCGGGCTCACTCCCCTGAATATGTCATAAGGTTGCTTCGCTACTGCTTAGATAGGTACGGTATCTCCAATTTCCATTTTGAGGATGACAACTTAACTTGTGATAGTCAACGATTTGAAAAAATATTAGATTTAATCATTAAGGAAAACTTGCAAATCAAATGGGACGCACCTAACGGCGTGCGAGTGGATTCGCTGAACTATAGTATCCTGAAGAAGATAAAGCAATCTGGTTGCGTTCAACTTTCACTGGCCCTTGAATCTGGGAGTCAAAGAGTGTTAGATGAGGTTATTCATAAAGGATTAAATCTTGACCACGCGATTAACATCGTGAAGTGCTGTAAAGAGCTGAAAATTTCGGCAAATGCTTTTTATGTGATTGGTTTCCCAGGCGAAACTGTCAATGAGATTAAGAACACAATTAATCTTGCGATTAAACTTTACAGAAAGTGTGACGTTTGTCCAATAGTAATGGTCGCAACACCTCTTTACGGAACAGAACTTTACGAGATATGCATAAGGGATAAACTCATCAAAGAGAGCTGACTTGCGAGGAACTTTGTGTTGCAACCCAGTCATGCGGTGAACCAATAATATCAACACCCGACTTTTCAAAAGAGGATACCAAATGGATACTCAACGATTATAATAAGAGGTTTCAAGCTGAAAATAGACGACATTTAATTAAACACCCGCAAGAGTTTAGTCAAGCAACTTGGCGAACTGTTCTCAGGTTAGCGAGTAGTTTTGCCTAGCCAGAGGAAGCGCGTGCGCATGAGTAGCGCGCCGCGAAGTCCCCATCGTCTAATTTTCGAGACTGCCGATTTCTTATTTTAATCCTGTGTATCGCCCTATAGAGTGTGTACATAAGTTGATCAGACTGTCCGCGCAAGGATTGTGTTTAACTCTTTCGTGATCGCTCTTTTCAGGCGGTTACTTTTGCGTTGATGACTTTGCTATTTTTGATTTCTTGTAGCGCTTCACAGTTCGCCTTAAGTTCTTGATAGCGGTTATTTGATGAACTGAACAACGCGATTTTCTCGAAAAAATCTTGCAGATCATACGCGTGAACCGTAGACAATATTCTGTCTGTGATCTCATCTAAGCTTTTGTCACTGTTGCCATTTACATAGTCACAAACACTCACTATGAAGCTTAAAGTTATAGTCATCAATATCGCCCGGCACGTCACATCTGAGTTAACGACAAACCACGTTTATTTTTCTTATGAATCACCCATTCTGTTTCCAAATACAGTTCTCAGTATGCTCTTTCGCTGGAGACCTCATAAACATACTTTGGCCCTCCCAAGACCTGGAGCAACTAATTTTTGGCGCGCCAATATGCCTTCGCTTAACAATTTCGCCCGCGCTCCCCCCAAAATTGAAACACGCCTTCAAGTTATGTTCCGTGTCTGTCAAGTTACTCTATTGTGGTTTCTGGATTTCTGCTTCATAAGAGCATTTATAAGGAGTTGACAGATGAATGAAACGCATTTGAAACTTGCGGAATTGGGTATTTGGGAGCTGATTCAATAGATGAGTTCTAAGAATGATAAGTCTGGTTTTATCCCTCAGGCTATTTATGATCAAATATTAGTTGCAAATGCCTATTCCATCGGTGGAAGCTGTAATTGTGATGAAGGGCTCTTTGCTTTTCTTGAGGAGAAAAAATAACCCTGCTGTGGGACAATGGTGGTTTGCGGGTGGGAGAATACATAAGGGGGAGTCACTTGAGGAAGCGTTGCATCGGGAAGTTAAGGAAGAAACTGGGCTTGAAATTGAATCTTACCGATTTATCAAAGCGTATTCAAGGGTTTTCGCTGAGCGGCACGACATAACTGTAGCTTATCTATGCAAGTGCAAAGACGACAAAATTGAGCTCGACAGTGAGAGCTCAGAATACGTTCTCTTTAAAAAGCTGCCTAAGGGTTTGCATCCATATCTTCTTGAGACCATAAAAGATTCTCAATGGAAGAAAAACATCTGTAACACAAAGCAGAAATTACGATTCCACAGATTTTGAGCCATAACCGGTTTCTATTTTGTTTTTTCTACAGATTCTTAGTGCATATTCATGGAGAATACTGTTAACACCCACTGTAAACTGCAGAATGTACCCTGCATCTTATGTTAAGGACATTCGAGTTGACTCGTATTATTTGGATGCAGACCGATTCACATGGCATAACTTTAGAATAAAATTTGAGAACTAAAGCCAAAAATAACCGTTGCATTCAAAGGCTGTAGTGAAAAAGATAATTGGGATAGACCCCCCCGGGTCTCTGTCTGTGTGCATCCCTTGTAAAGTTCGATGCCGTTGTTTGAAACAAAAAAGAGCAACATCTTTAACCATGCAATCTGGCAAGGCTAATTTGAAAAAATCTTGGAGATAAGCAACTGTTAGGCGATCGGCGTGTCTGCAAAAGTGGTTACTCAAAAATAAATATTATGTTATGTTATGTTTTTGCTCGATTGCTTTCTTTGCTAAAACTACTGCGTCTTCTCTTGTTTTGCCAAACATTGCGCCGATTTTATCTGCGTCTTCTTTAGTTACTGCTGCGCCCCCAATCATGATTACAATTTTGCCCTTTAGGCCTTCAAGTTCTATAGCAGAAATTAGCTTTGGAAGATTCTCTTTAGCGGCTGTGAGCAAAACAGACACTACAATTATGTCGGCATTTACCTCTTTAGCTTTTGAAGCAAAAGCTTGCAGGAGAAACCCCTTTCCCAACATCAACAGTTTTGAACTGCGCAAGTTTAAGAGATCTTCTAACCATGTCTTTAGCAGTGTCCATTACTTCTGGGTAAAGTGTGCCTATCACAACGGTTCCAATTGGATTGACTGGTTCAGGCGGTTCTTTTTCTCTCATAGCTTTTAGCCAAGACATTTCAAAACTAACTCCTATTTCCTTTCTAATTTGATACTCAGAGACTCTTTTAATGTTACTGTTAATTTGCGCGTGATCTGGCACAAAAATATTGTTGATGAAAGCCTATCTCTTGATGACTCATGCAACAACACCATTGACATAATCGAGAATTGCTTTTAGATCCTCGTCCGGGGTTTTTAAAGGCTTTATGTTTAACCTTTCTAGTATTTTTGGGGTCATGAATGCGGGAAGACTCGGTCCTAAACGAATGTTTACGCCTAAATAGAAAAGAGACAGCAGAATAGCTACAGCCTTTTGCTCATACCATGAAAGTATAAAGAACAATGGCAATTCACTCATCCGAACTTTGAATATTTCTTCAAAATCTTGAGCTACTTTAACAGCTGAGTAGGCATCGTTGCATTGTCCAATATCCAGCAATCTTGGGATGCCATCGACCTGACCAATGTCTTTGTCGAAGAACCGGAATTTCCCGCAAGCCAAAGTCAAAACGAGGGAGTCATTAGGGGTCTTTTCAACAAACTCAGTGTAGTAATTGCGTCCTGGTTTGGCGCCGTCGCAGCCAGCTACGAGGAAGAAAGAGTTAATGTGCCCCTTCATTACTGATTCAGTTATGTTTTCCACCAGTGAAAGAAAAGATTTTCTTGCAAAACCAACAGTCACAGTTTTTCCGTTTTGTCTTCTCTGAACCCTGGCATTTCCAACGCTTTTTCTATGACAGGTGAAAAGTCGTCGCACTTCAGTGTCAGAACATTCTAAGTGAGTTACCCCTGGCCAGCCTACTGGACCGGAAGTGAATAGTGTTTCCTTTGTAGTTTTCTGCGGGTTTTTGAAGGCAGTTGGTGGTCATCAGAATTGCTCCAGGAAAACTGCGAATTCTCTTTGCTGATTTTGCCATGCAGTTCCATAGTGACCGAAAAAGTGAGGATACTTCTTTAAGTTAGGATAGCCATGTGACTGGGAGCATCTCTCCGTGTGAGTAAACATAGATTCCTTTGTCTTGGCTTTGTTTTAGAATTTCATCTAAATCTTTTAGGTCGTGACCTGAGACCAGAATTGCCTTGCCTTTCTTATGGCCTAAAGGAACTTGCGTGGGAACTGGATGACCGTAAGTTTCTGTGTTTCCAGCGTCCAAGAGTTCCATGGCTCTTATGTTGATTTCTCCACATTTCAAAGCGAGATCGAAAAAGTCATCAACACCTAATGACTTGTCCAAAGTTGCTGCGAGGCCTTGCTGGATGAACTCGAAGACTTTATCATCCTTTTTCCCAAGGCGATAAGCATGATAGGTGTAAGCTGCTACTCCTTTTATTCCGTAAATGAGTAGCCAGTGAAGCCCATGCAAATCAGGGTCATTTGAGGAATCAGCGTTAATTCCAACCTGCTTTTCCTTGTCTAATCAGACCTTCTTCGGTCTTTTCAAGTAGCATATCAACTGGACCATGAAATCCAACATATCCTCCGGCTGACCGCACTTTTTCACGGAGGGCATCACGAAGCTTCTCTGACTTGTTAATGTATTCGATCAGTATGCTTGGGTCAAAGTTCACATTAGTTAATGTGGCGAAAGCTGACTCGCAAATAAACAGGTTTAACTGCTCATCTTTGACGCCCACTTTTTGTCCTTCTAACGCTAACTGCGATAATCCTCTCAGCATGTAGATCAATAAATCTTGAAGTGCACTCACTTCAGGATTTTTCCCGCAAACACCAAAAGTTGTGCAGCCTTTCCCTTCAGCAGTTTGCTCGCATTGATAACAAAACATTTGACTTTTTTTCACCACATTACACCTATTATTCAATTAATCGCCCAACGTAAATATCTCTTCCCTTATCAGTAAGGGCTTCAACAGTTTGGACTGGGTAGCGCACGCTTAAACGCATAACCTTGAAAGATTCGACGCTTTAACCTTTGAGTTTAGGTTGATCTTGGCAAGTTTGAAAAAGTAGGTTATTAGAAATTCATAAATCACTTATAGCGTCTGCATCAAAAATAGGATTCACTACAGGTTCCAGAAAGAAATGGTGAATAGTGTATGAAAAAAATTTGGAACATCCATATCGGAAATATAACATTAAGTAAAATTTTGGCCATTTCAGTTCTTTGTCTCATATTACTGGTTCTCTAAGTTTTATTGTTTGTAAAGCGGTGACCGCAACGAGCGCTGGGCCAGTCCCTTTAGAGAGCATCGCCCAGCCTCTTCAAGCTATCGACAATGACAACTGGTACACAGGGGCGAATGAGTCAACCCCCTGGTGGATGTGAACTATACGGAGATGATGCCGCAGGCTGATACCCTTGACCGAAGCATGATGTTAACCTACGGGACGGGTGTAACTTCCCTACTCCCAACTACGGTGTCCATGCATCTTATTTACTGGTTCAATCCAGGTGGCATGAACGACTCCGTTTCAAGTTACCCAAACTATAACCCGCAAGTGTTGAACTGGACCCAACTGAACGGCATACAACTTGTGCTATCTGATGTTGGAAACTTAGATCGCACAACAACATGGGACACGACGTATTCGTTCAATGGATTTGATATCATTAACGGAACTGCACAACAGTTAAGCCTTAACCAAGTTGGAAATTCAACGGATTACGCGTATATGCTCAACAATCAAGTTGGCAGCATCTGCTATGCTAACTGCAGTGCGGCGTCAATCAGTCCCGTAACGTTAGCCACAGAAAATACCACTTATAATGGTAACGTTGTGACCGACAGTATAGCCACATTTAACGTGACGCTGGATGCACAGATAATCAACTGTCAACTGACTGCAGGAGGACCAAATACTCCGCACTTCCACCACATCAAACTTTAAGCAATGTGCCGGTTACTCTTATGTTTCAAGTTACTGAGAACTCCGCTTATACTGCGTATAAGTACGGTGTGAACGTTGATTGGAGCGCAGATAACGCTTTCCCAACTACGGGATTGAATAATGGAGACAGTTTCAGTTTAGTGTCTGCTGATAGTTTAGGTTTTGGAATAACTACAAAATGCCGTCGCTTCAACGGCGTCTCCTTCTTCCCCACGGATGCTAATGAATGACAGCGCGATCTATTCGATCAACGGCACAGAAATCTGCCAAGAACTCTTCCCATTAAACTACACGATAAATGGGAGCTCCCAAACGTACAACACCACACGTACCTTTACGTTCCAATCCAAAATTATGTTCAAAGCACAGACCCAGCATAGCTAGGAATTCTTCCACGATGTATGTCTGCTTTGATGGATTCTACTACAATCAAAGCTCAGGATTCTCATTTGACCCGACCGTAATCACCTATAACTCAGCTAGTAGCACCGGTAGCCCGTCCCCAACTAATAATCCAAGTCCAAGTTCGACCCCCTCGGCAAATAATCCAACTCCGACGCCATCCACCATAGGTACACAACCAACCTCAAGCCCATCAACTTCCCCAACAACCACAACAGGTAAACAGGAACCTTCACCAACGATCGCAGAGTTTCCATCGTCACTTGTAATCCTAACAATATTCATGGCAATATCACTATCTATTTCAATACTTGTAACGTCAAGGAAAAGTAAAATAATTCACTCTCAGAATGCAAAAACGTAAAAAAGATACCGGAGGTTCCTTCTGCTAATCCTTGCGACCTTGAACCTTTCACCGGCTATCATTTACAACCGTCAGAATAGCCCTTGTTAGTGAAGGCTCATGCAGGGAGTTGGACAATTTTATAAACGAAACTCGGATAGGACTCCATACCTCAGCTAACTATGTGGATTTTGACTCAATGGAGTCAGATTTGATTTTGGGCAACGTTAATAAAAAAATGCCCAACCTTTTTGGAAAGTGAGTTTTGGGAATTGGGTTTCATCTGTGAGCTCGATAACTTTGGTAACCTTGCTAACTTGGAAACTTTACAGATTAGAAAAAAACTCATTGTACACTTTGCTGGTTTTCTTGTTCGTTCTTGTTCTTTTTTGGAATAGCTATGGTGAATTTTGCACCTTGGTCCGGCTCGCCCTCTTCAGCTATTACCCAACCGTAGATACCCATCATTTTCTTAATGAAGAAAAGCCCCAAGCCTGTATTGCTCCTGGTGCTAAAACCCTCAGTAAAAAGCTTTGGTTTGTTCTCTGCCTGAATGCCGATTCCATCATCCTCATAGACCAAGATCAACCCACCCGACTTTTCCTGTTCGCACCGCACTTTTATGATTGTGGCTTTTTCGCCGTATTTTCTTGTGTTATCGATGAAATTGTAGAACATTTGTCTAAGGAACGAATCCGCCAGCACGCGCACGCCGTGGCAGTCGTTAACTACCTTTATTGTTAAGCCTGAGAAAAGAGCTAAAGCCTCATCTACAGCCTTGCCAACATCAACGTAACTTAACTCTTCAACACCCAATTGCTCGTACATTTTGGCGAACTCAAAAATCTTTACCGAATCCTTAACTGCCAACTCGATCTTGCTCAATCCCTCAGCAATGTCAGCCTGATCCGCATGTTTCTTTTTGAGCAAATATGCGTAACCATTCACCGCTGAAAGCTTGTTACGAACATCGTGCCTAGTCAGGCACCCTACTACACACAACTTTTCATTCATCAATTCAAGTTTATGACGACTTTCCTTCAAATTCATTTCAATTTCCTTGCGTTCAGTAATATTTCTTGCAATGCTTAATCTTGCTTGCTTTCCACGGTAAGTTATGAGACTAGAACTTATTTCAACTGGAATCTCTGTCCCATCCTTGGCTGAATGGACTGACTCAAAAACTTTTGTGGCGGCAGCAGGCATAGCTCTTAGGTGATCTTCGAATTGTTCTTTGCTAAAAGACTTATCTATATCTTTAAGTCCCATAGTCAGTAACTCTTCTTTAGAATAGCCCAGAGTTTTACTAGCTGCAGTGTTTACGTCAATAAAGTTTCCGTCAAAATCAATAACCCACGCAGATTCATCCATGCCATTAATCAAGGCTCTGTAATTTGCCTCACTTTCTTTTAAGTCAGATTCAGCCCGCTTACTGATTGAGGTATCTCTTGCGGTAACTAAGATGAGCACTTGATTGTTTGCTTGCAGCAGAGTCGCCGAACCTAGAACAGGAAAGATTTCGCCATTTTTCCGCCTATAAACTGATTCTATGTTTCTTACTTTTCCGTCTTTTTTTAATAGCAGAGCAATCCTTTCTCGATCTAAAGGGTCTGCCCAGATATTAAGCTCCAAAGCGCGTTTACCTACTACTTCTTGCCTTGTGAAGCCAAACATTTCTAGAAAAGCATCATTACACTCAACAATTAAGGACTCTTTTAATGTAGTAAGCATAAAAGCATCAGGACTGGTTGAGAATGCTTTCCTAAACCTTTCTTCACTTTCAATCAGTGCCTGCTCAGCTTTCTTGCTTTCAGTGTTGTCATGAACACTTCCTATAAGGTTCGTACAGCACCCATTTGAATCAAAAACGGGATTTACACCAACCTTTCCGTATTTTCTGCCTGAAGGATAATCTGTTATCTCTTCCCACCTAACAGTTCTCCGTTCCCGAATTGCTTGTTTGTATTTCTCTAGAACTAGTGTTAAAGACGGTTCTGGAATGACTTCCTGAACACTTTTTCCCACAACTTGGTTTTCTGTCAATCCTGTGGTGTCTAAGAAGGATTGTGAAACAGAGATGAAGCGAAATTGACTTTCAGACTCAACTGACAAGGAGAAGAGAACTTCAGGAACACTGCTGTAAATTGAGGAGAGTTCACGCTCTTTAGCTAGTAATACATCCTCTGCTTTCTTTCGTTCCGTAATATCTCTGATTATCAGTAAAATAGCGTAAGGTTGATTTTTTATATTATAGATTACCGTTAATTTTGTGGAACGATAATTCCATGATCCATTGCGATGTTTAATTCGATAATCAAAAGTTCCGCTTCCTTTTCTTAGAATCTCGACCAGTTTTTCTTTCAGAGCAGGTAAATCCTCTGGGTGCACTCTGGCAAATTCTGTTAAGTCTAACTGGTCGGTTTCTTCAAAGCCCAAACTTTTATAGTACGCGGGGTTACGGTAAATCTGCTTTCCAGTTAAATCAGTAAGCAGGATAACGTCTTCAGCGTTCTCCACCAATGCGCGGTACTTAGCCTCAGAATCTGCAAGAGCCTCTTTAGCTTTCTTGCGTTCAGTAATGTCTTCGCAGGAAGCAACCAGTTTTCCATCCGGCAATTTATTGGAGTGTAAACTAACATCGATTATTGTGCCATCTTTTTTTCTAAGTCTCATTTCTCCAGCAAAATATCCCTTTTCCTTAAGTTTGTTAAACCTGCTTCGGCTATAATTGTCTTCTTTGGGAACAGCTTGATCAGTGGTCATATTCAATAATTCTTCCCTTGAATAACCGAGCATAGTGCAGGCAGCATCATTTACGTACTCATATTTTGCCTCATTATCCGCAACAAAAACAGAAACAGGAGAACTCTCCAAATAAGCCCTAAGAGTTTTCTCAGAAAGAGCAAGAGCTAACTCAGCGTTTTTGCGTTCAGTAATGTCAATTATTGATCCTTCCACAATTTCCTCTTCAGTATAAATCTTGGCTGACAGTAAGCAGTTCTTGATCCCACCCTGCTTGCTAACCAGCTTTATTTCGACATCAACCAGTTGCCCCATAGCTTGAAGAACTTTTACCAACTTTTCTCGCTCCGCAGCGTCCTTATGGTAAACCGTTGCCGGAGTGCCCTGCATTTCTTCACGACTGTAACCGAGAATCTGAAGCAGCTTTTCATTAATATCTAAAATTTCCGAACTATGCAACCTAGTTCTAAACATTCCCACTTCAGCGGAGTTGAAAAGTCTGAGGTATTTTGCCTCTGACTCTGCAAGACGTCTTATTGAGTTCTTTCGTTCTGTTGCTTTTGCTATTGTGTGGGATAGTTCAGCGTAAACTGTTTCTGGGTCACCCTGTTTGTTAATGTATGCGTCAGCGCCGAGGTTTAGAGCTTTTATGGCTACTTCTTCTCTGCCCTTTCCAGTAAACAAGATAAAAGGAATTTCATTAGTTTGTGCACGCAGCTCTTTTAGAAACTGTAAGCCGTCCTTTTGAGGCATCTCATAATCAGAAATTACGACATCATAGTTGCCATTTGATATTTTCTTGAGGGCTTCATCTACGCAACGGGCGTGGTCAATTTCGAAGTTGCCCATATCGATAAGAAGGAGCTTTGAGATTTCAAGAATAGTTGGGTCATCGTCAACGTGCAAAATATGAATTATGCTCTTGTCATTTGAAGGCTTTAAATTAGCTCCATCGACGGTGACTCTGCAATCTTGTTCAAACTTTTGCAACTGCCAAAGCTCCAGCTTACCTATGCTTGATTAAATTTGTAATAAATCAGTTATGAATCACAAATACTGATTGCAGGTTGCTTCAATTATCATTAAATGAAAAATGCTTGTTGTTTTGCGTTTTGATTTGTTGAGTTGATTTTACGCTCTTTTATGAAAACTCTGAAAAATAATCAACTTTCACTAGTCGCTCACTCTTTCGTGAAGGACTTTTGGGGTAAACGTACAATGAAAGTTGTTCCTTTACCCTCTTGGCTCTCAAATGTTACGGTGCCGCCTAAAGCTTCAGTCATGCGCTTAATTACCGGTAAGCCAAATCCTTGACCTTTAGCTTTAGTCGTGAACATTGGCGTAAACAATTTGCTTTTCGCGGCTTCAGGAATTCCCACGCCTGTATCCTTCACAGTTATGACGACATCATTTGCTTCTTTGTATGTGTGTATGCTTAGTTTTCCGCCTTTTGGCATGGCTTGAACCGCGTTAATCACCAAATTGTACATTATGCGGTTTATGTAAGTGGAGTCAGCCACAACTTTTCTTGCATCGCTTTCTACTTTAACGCTTATCCTGACGTTTCTCAGGCAAACCGTTCTTTGCTAGTAACTCATCAATTATGATTTTTAGGTCGGTTTCTTCTGCGTTTGGCTTAAGGGGTCTCGCGAAGTCTTGTAGGTCCGCCACAATCTTGTTAATGTAATCAATGTTCTTTTCAATTTCCTGCAGATTCTCTATCGCATTCTTTTTCTCATTCGCTCTCAGGAGTCGAAGCTAATTCTGTTTTAACCAAGTAAACGTCGCCAGTAATTGCCTGCAATGGGTTGCGGATGTCGTGACCAACCATACCTGCTGTTTCGCCGATAGCTACTAATCGCTCAGCCGCTTTAATTTTTTCAGTTCGTTCTCTGACAAGATCTTCCAAATGCCGGGCATATTCTTCGAGTTCAACTTGCATTTTTTTTCGCTCGTTGAGAATTGCGAGTTGGGTTGCTTTTTCTATTACTTGATCAGCCAAAACTTGTCGGAGGTGGTTCGCTCTTTTTCTGTCGACCTTCTCCATTCTTTTGTGGTGGGTAACATGGTCTTTGATAGCGCGATTCATTACATTCAATGAGGGCGTTAGCAATATTTTGGCTCCGCATTCGCATTCGATAAAAAGCTCCTGCTCCTTAATGCCTTGCTTTGAAATTGCTATATCGTTTTCGAGACCTTGCTTTGCATGTTCCAACGTTTACAATAAACTCCTCTTGCGAAGTTTTTCTCAAAAGTTGTTTCTGAGTTTTTTAAACAAGAAAGTCGTGTTGGCGGATTTATCAATTTGTTGTCGCAACTAAGTACCAACACTTCAATACTTCAGAATTTGGCCAAAGATAACGTGTTGCCAACTGGATTGTGTAGCACTTGCCTAATGCTTAGTGCCAACTCCTCTTCAGTTAACCATGCCAACCGTTATAGTTAGAAGAAGAACTAGTTGTGTAAATGGTATCTTTTTCAAAACGTTTAAGGGAGATGAGTTTGGGTTTTAACTTTGGGCTTCTTCTGCGATGGACGCCACGTGAGTGAGTTCCCGGAAATGTTTCAGTACAGTTATGCCCCGTTGCGTGACTGCAAAATCCGAGTGGCTTTTTTTAAGTGCTCGTTCTTCGACCAGTCCTTGTTTGATTAGGAAGTATAGATGTCCTCTGAGCACGCTGCCGTTGACGTTAGCATTGTGCATGATGTGGGTCATCTTCAAGGGCCCTAGTGCGCCAACGTGTTGAGGATGTCAATGTAAGTTTCTAGTTTTGATCGTCTCATCTGTGTTGCCTCAAGATTATCCAGTTACATTTGAGGTATTTCCACTGCATAAAACTAACTCTTTTTTTTATAAACTTTTGCTTTCTCTCGTCGCTTGATTCAATCAGTTAGCAAATCCCGTATTTTGGGTCAAAACATGAATTTAAGTTATTTTAATGAAGCAAATCTGAAAGCATCAGTCATTTTGCAAACTAATTTAGGAACAACCATGTGCACTTTTATTCAGAGAGTATTATGTCTGTGACTTTTGAAGTTATACCAAAACTTGAGGTCAATATTTCTTAAAGATTTTTAATCAACAGGTAGCCTTGTTCAGATTTTATTCGAGTATTCGTTAGCTTTATTTATGGTTCAACCTAATGAATTAGGGTTAGCGAGTTAGAAAATGTTAGGAAGAAATCTGCAATCAAAGAATGATGCATTAGAGGCTTTAGACTCCATTGTAGATGTCTTACAGGAACATAGGCGAGATTTAGACAAGCTGGTTAACGAGTTAGTGACAGTCGCCGAACAGCTTAGCGAAACAGGAGAACTAACTGGGAAAGTAGGAAAAGTCGAAGATAAAATAAATATCTTAAAAACCGAGGTCACAAATCTAATCACTTGCTTATCAAGTGTACAGACTGCATTGATGGTTTGTAGTGAGCCTTCTGTTATTTGGCATTGTAAGCGGTGGGAGGATTTCCAGACTTTAGCTTTTCGAGCTAAAACGGTGGCTTTTAGCTATATTGAGGCTGAAAAGATTTTCCACGCTGATGCTCTAAAAGGTAACCAGATTATTGCTTATAGCGATGTGATTCCCAAGTTTTCAGCTATTTTGAAGGCATGGTTGTCTAAGGAGCTGGATGTTTCTGAAAGGAGTATTTTTGAGGGCGTTTTTAGCCTAAGATAGTGCCACAGCACCAACCGAGTCTTTGAATAGTTTTTGCAGTTTTACAGGCGGGCTTCCTCGTTTTATATTTAGACTATGAGAGCAGCACGCGCTTTGGGTGATAAGCTTATTAGACTTTACCGGTTACAGGATAATTAGGTGATTATTTTGGGAGTTAAAGAAAACCTAGAGTTAATGAAAACACTTGATGATGCCTGGAACGCAGGGCCAAATAGCCCATCTATGGGAAACTTTTAGGAAACGCCATCGAGAAGACGTCAAAGTATACTGGCCAGCCCAACCTCTCCCCACCGTTGGACGCCACAACCACGACGTCGAAGCCACAGAATTCTTCAAAACATTCGACAACAAACTAGCCAACAACCCCTACAAGATCATTTTCGGCGAGGGAGATCACACATGTACCGTTGCTGATTGGACCGTAACCATGAAAGGACCCATGAAAGGCGCAGACGGAAAAATGATTCCGCCAACAGGAAAAACTGCGAAACTCGAATTCTGCACAGTTGCCACATGGAAAGACGGCGAAATCGTGGAAGAACGATTATTCTACGATGTCGTTGGCTTCATGAAGCAACTTGGCCTAATGTAGGGCCAAGACCTCTTTTTTAAAATGTTTTTTTGAGAATCGTTATTTACTGCTTAGCAGTAGTATTTTATGGGAGCGGTTTTTGTTGGAAAGAAAAGTCGAAAAGATTTTGGAACGAAGACTAACTCTTGAAGGCGCCGGAGTGAAACTAAGACGCGTTCTGGGCAATGATGATGACTCCACGCTTGATCCGTTTCTGCTCTTAGACCATTTTGGCTCAGAAAACCCTAAAGACTACATCAAGGGTTTTCCTTGGCATCCACATAGAGGAATGGAAACAGTCACTTACATGTGGACAGGCGAAGTTGAACATGGCGATAGCATGGGCAATAAAGGCGTAATCAAATCTGGAGATGTGCAGTGGATGACTGCCGGGTCAGGGATTATCCATCAAGAAATGCCCCAAAAATACGACGGCTTAATGCAGGGATTTCAGCTCTGGGTGAATCTGCCAGCTAAAAAGAAGATGACTGACCCAAAATATCGAGGGATAACAAAAGACCAAATACCTACGATCGAGAAAGACGGTCAAACGATTAAAGTCATAGCGGGTAAAATAGAGGGAATTGAAGGACCAGTTCGAGACCTATCCACTGAAACAGAATATTTTGACGTTGAATTAGCTGTTGGAAAAGAATTCCAGCACTTGACGCACAAAAATCTTACAGTTTTTAGTTACATCGTAAACGGATCTGTCGAAGTTCATGATCAGAAAATTAAAAGCGGACAATGCGCGGTTTTCAGTCGAGGCGATTCAGTTAAAATTTCAAGCCTAAACGGTGCTCGATTTCTTTTTGTCGCAGGTGAACCATTAAACGAGCCAGTTGCGTGGAGAGGACCAATTGTGATGAACACCGAAGAAGAATTGGACAAAGCATTCGAAGAACTCGACGAGGGAACATTCATCAAGAGCCACAAACCCGAATTCTAAGGTTATGAGGGTGACGCAACCGCGAGAATGAGAATTTTAATTCGCTCGTTTATCTTTTATTATTTGATTTTCTCATTTTCGGAACATTCGCATTTGTTACTTGATTCGGTCGTCCATGTGTTGAATCCCCAATCACATAGTTGGTCAAGAATCTGTATCGATTTTTGCCCTGATTTTAGAAATATTTGCAAATAAGCCATAATTGCGTTTATTTATGAAAAATGCCATCAAAAACTGCCAGAAAAAAAGCGCGGGAGGGGATACTAGCCCGATTTACCAGTAAAAATAACTCTAACCTGTTACTAACAAGTTCCCAGCAAGCTACTTGGGTTCAAATCCCAGCGGTCCACCACAAAACCTTACACTCTTATGATTATCAAAAGCTAGATTTTTCTTCTTTTGCCTTGTTCTTCTTTTCAATTAAGTGTTTGATGTATTCTGGTATTGTGTTGTTGTTTTCTTTGGCCTGCTTCTGGAGATAACCGTAGACTTCATCGGTGACGTGCACCGTTCGGTAACCTTTGCGCGGCACCTTATTTCCACCTTATTGAGCGAGCTTCTTTTTTACGTTGAACAATTTTGCGTATTGCATTAGCCAATTCACAGTAAACAGCCTGAGGAGAACCATTCTTGGCTAAGTAGTAATCTGCTCCAAGGTTTATTGCTCTGATGACAACATCTTCTGCGCCACTATCCGTGAAAATAATAAACGCAATGTCATTTTTATGTTCCCTGATTTCCTTTAAAAAATCTAACCCGTTCTTTATAGGTATGTTATAGTCGCAGATTATAGCGTCGTAAGGTTGCGTTTTCAGTTTGCCGAATGCTTCATCAACTGAAGTTGCTGAGTCAACCTTAAATTTGTTTTCTAACTCCAAAATCCTCTTCGAAACCCTTAGAAAAGATGCATCATCATCGACATGTAAAATGTGCAAAAATTCCTTTTGAACAGAATCGTTCTTTGAGTCGTTGAATTTCAAATAAATCCCACTTTTCAAAATGATTTCTACTATAAGGAATATGCGTAAACATTGAATGGCAAAGTATTATATTGAGATACAAAAATATTATATCATAATAAGATTTTTAGGAGCGCTTTCTAAAAATGATTAAGCCTAAGAATCGAACTGTTGGGAGATCGTTCAGAATTAATGAATTGTGGCTTAATACCTTGAACGAGGAGGCTGAGCGACAACACACTACTCCAAATGCCCTCATTAATGGAATTCTTCGAGATTACTGCTTATTCTACAGATTCTTGAAGCGGCTTGATGGAATAGTCTTGACACAGAGGACTATGTCATGCTATGCGGAGGCGTGCCCAAAAGATAAACTAGAAGAAATTGCCAAAAATGCGGGTTCAAACATTGCTTTGGACCTTTTTCGGTCAATGGGGCTAAGATTTAACAACGAAGATGCTATTTTTTTCATTACGACAATATTGGGCGAATATGCAAATTGGTTCAAATGCGAGCACTTTATATTTAAGAATAAAGAGGTTTTTCATTTACGCCACAATTTGGGTGAGAATTGGAGTTTCTATACTAGTGAAGTGGTCTCAGCTCTATTGGAAGCTTGCTGCAACCGAAAAGTGAAGAGTGAAATTATAGATGGAGCCGTTACATTAGAAGTGCCTTTGATTTAACTTGAAAGAATTACAGTCAAATACCTCTTAGGTCAGTTTTACCCAATCGGCAAACGAAGACCCGTATTAATGAAAAACATCACATATTTGCCTGTGTGAATGCATATACAACTATTCCACTTCCATTTCTGACCGAATATACATAAACAAAAGGATTTCAGTTTTCACGGCTTTCTTCATTTATACTGGCAGTTTTCCCTCCCTGCTTAGGGTTCAAAGAAGTGGGCTTGCATGAAAACTATCTGGATCCTCTAATTATCCTTTGAGGTTCCACTTTTGCAAGATTTCAAATGTAGCAAATTACTAATGCCTACTCCAGTTTTTGAAGTTTTATTGTTTTGGCAGAAAGTGGAGGAAATCTTAGATGTCGATTAATCAAGCCTTAACAGTTTCGGAGCTGCTGCAGGAGAATTAGGATCTATTAAGTCTGGTGGCTGTCGCAAATATTTTGTGGCCTACGACTCGCATGGATGCAATTGGGGTTACTCAGGGAAAAGGACCCTTGCAAGTAGCCGTCTACAACGCGAGCCCTAGCAAGCAGGTGGATGCAATTAGTCGCGAATGCTATCTGGTTACAGAAAAACTTGCGGTCGACATAATTGTTGTTAACGCTAGCCAAAGCACAGCTGACTTAGCGGCTACAGAATCTACTTTGGAGGAATTGCAGGCTGAAGTTACCCGCATTATCCACTTGCAAGAGCCAAACTACGCAGTAATAGGAGAGTACATTCACAGTAACTCAACCGAATTAACTCGCGTCATGATCAACGTTGACGCCGTTTACTTTAGCATTTTAAGTTAATGGCAGGTGAAGTGAATGGCAGAACAAAAAAAAGGCGGCAAACCAGAAGTTCAAGACCAAATTTAGCTCTTGGGTTGTAACTTACAAAAATGGAGCTCAGGTTTTAGTAAAGCATAGAGTAACGAAAATAGCTTAGGAGAACGCGATTTATGTTTTAACTAGGCGTGGGATATTTGTATTCATATTCATCTTTTTTCCGTTGGTTCTTGGGCTTTCGGAATGCTCCTAGAATTGCAAGAATAATTCCAATAATGATAAAGACTGCGCCTGCAAGCGTCAGCAACCCTAATGCAGCTGTTGTTCCAAGTGACCCGCTGGTAATTGCTAATTTTGTGTTGGGTTGAGTAGAGGAAAAGATTACATAGTAATAATTGCCTGTGATTGAAGTGAAGGCTTCGGTTCTTGCAACAGATGTAGTACTTGATAGAGCATAAGAACTGATATTTGTTGAATTAACCAAAGTTAAGTCTTGAGCAGGAACTAACCCCCCGACACTCGGAGGAGATCTTACCACGATCGATGAAGATGCATTCAAAAGAATCTCACTAGACACGTATTCGCCTGGGCTCGGCTGATTAAAAACTTTTATTGTACTAGTTGATCCTCGCAAACCAATCACTCCAGATACAAAAAGTCCAATTCCAATAATTAATAAAACTACACCTATCGTTACCATACGAGTTCTCATAGGTCATGCCTCAGCCTAATCTTTCAGGCAAGTTATTTAAACGTGCTGAGCGCTCGCCGCGCGAGTATCCGACGGCAACTGTATCGAGGTGAAAAAGACACGAGTTTAGCAACTACGCCAGTTCTAAGTCGCAATGCAGTTGTCCAGGTAGGCGGATCAGCAATCGGTTTTCTCACTGACTTCACTATGGATGTTAAAGCGGAGATGATTAAGGAATACGTTTGCGTTCCAGGTGGGTCTCCATCGCCAGCTTTCACGGCAAGCGGCAACCAATCTTACACGTTCAAGGCCTCTGCGCTTTATGTTCCAGCAAACTATGCGGCATTACTTACCGATGTTTTCAACGGCTCATTGGTGACAGTTATTTGGGGTCCACAAGGCACAACTACAGGGTCAGGAACACCAAAATCACGTTAAGCAACGTTGTCTTAACAGCTTACAGCGTAAAGAACGGGCAAAAAGGCACAATTGCAAACGATATCAACGGCGAAGCGCAAAGCGTGGCCACAAGCACATTCTAAGATTTTTCTTTCTTTTTCCGTTTTTTCCTACTGAATGCAAAATTAACCTCATAACTCAACAAGCAAGTCGGTGCCATCTACTTTCACTTCGTAAACTGGCAGATCGTAAGTTTTGATTAAACTCTGATTCTCAGCTAAATGCTTAAGCATTTGCGTCATGACTTTTTGCGCTTCTTCAGAACACTTGGCTAATATGTTAGCAGCCCCGCTACCCTCCAGCACAGGTCCAGAGACTAATTTTCCTGTGGTTACGTCAAATCTTGCATAATGAAAAGGACAAATAACAATCGTGTCAGCTACGGCCCCGTGGAAAGTCTTGCATTCTCGTGACCGCATCTATCGCTGACTGCATAGAACTTACCCTTAACGTTAGCAATCAGTATCTCTTTTCCATTAACTTCTATATGTTTCATTTTTCCAGAAGGAATTTCTGATATTGTTGCAACCTTCAAAAAAGGCATGGCATCCAACCTCAAACGTCTAAGTAGTGAATTTGCTAAGTAAAGTATTTAAAAATTTGCAAGTCTAAGCCTACCGACAGCAGCTTGTTACGCTCGCGCATACCTGCTGATTATCGTGTTACTAGTCAAGAAAAGCAAGAGGTTACAGGTGTTTTGCAGGGTCCGGCGAGATGCAATATTTGTATCTTCTATCACAATAGTATTGCATCAGATAGACCTATATGATATAACAGGTATTACAAAATCATGTCAAACGCACAGCAAGCAGAAAACAAGAGCAAGGGCGAGCTTATCGGAGAGCTTCGCGGAAAGTCAGTCACTACGACTATCAAAGAGACATCACCCTTTGGCGTGAGTATCTCAAGTAACCACATTGCGCAGTTCACGGGCAAGTACAATGCGTCTCACATGGAGACCGACAATGCATTCTTGAGCGTAGATGGCACCAACCGATATGACAGCAAGGCTGTCCAGACAACCATGGAAGGGGACTTAGTAGTCGTCAATTCCAGAGGAAATGGGAAGGCCACAAGCCCGACAACGCGCGCGTGGGAAGGAGAGGTTGTCTTCATGACTCAGTCCCAGAAGCTGGCGTGGCTCAACACCACAAAGGGCTGGATCGAGGGCACGTCGAACTACGCAACCGGGGAATATCAGGCAAAGATCTACGCGCAGAAGTAGATACTGGTCGCTCAGCAAGCGCTTTAGCAGCTACTTTTACTGGTAAATTTGTGCTAACATCCCCCTGCCGACACTTTGTTAAAGTAACGATAGCGCCCTCAGTGGCAACAAGTACCTTCTAAAAATTTTTCTTTTTTCGGGTTTCTTAATCACGCGGCGCTTGCTTGTCGCTAAATTGAAAAGCTCATTTTTAAGGTGGGTCTCGTATCAAACGAGTGCGTCCAAGCTCAAAAGGTGGGTCTTACCCGGCACAAGATGAACATGACACTTAAGAAACCTTTTTCAGAAACATAGACTTCAGCTATTTCATGAAAGAATCCAATGAGAAAATAAGTCCAACCGCAAAAATCATAGCCTACTTAAGAACGTTTACAGATATCCCATTCACCAAGGAGATTGCAACGAAAAGCGGGGCAGAGAAAACCTTCCAAGAATTAGCTGAAGAAAGCGCAAAATCAATGATTCGACTCACCCCCAGGTGGGAGGCACGATATAAAGTCACTAATAAAATTCTCGCAGAACGCGGAATTACGCAGGTTCTAGAAATAGCCGCTGGGCTTTCGCCTCGCGGTCTAGCGATGACTGAAAACCCCGGCGTAGTTTATGTGGCTTCTGATTTACCTCAGATTCTTGAAGAAGAAAAAGAAATCGCTGAAGCAATACTTGTCAAATTAAATAGTGAACGACCAAATCTTCACTTTCAACCTGTAAACTGCTTTAGCATGGATAGTTTATCAACTGCAGCCACCGCCTTCAAACATGACAGACCGTTAGCAATCATCACCGAAGGACTCTTTCCCTATTTCACCCGCGGCGAAAAAATGACCTTAGCAAGAAACATCCATGAACTCCTTGAAAAATACCCAGGACTATGGGTTACATCAGACGTTAGCAGCAAGCAGGAAATGGAAAAACTCTCCCCATTCTTCGAGAACGTGAAAAAACGATTAACCCGCATTTCTAGCAGTACAGAGAGCGCCCTTGAGGACAACCTTTTTGATGACGAAAATGACATAAAACAGTTTTTCGAGAAAGCTGGTTTTAAAATGGAAGAATTCTCATTCTTCAACGTTTTTGAAGATTTATCCTCAGTAAAAATCTTGAATCTCACTCAAGAGGAGGTATTAAAGATACAGCAAATTCTGAAAATATACAAAACTTTGATTCTGACGCCTCTAAACACTTAGAGCCAGCTTATCGCAAAGAAAAATCTAATTCTTTATACCGGCTCTTATATTTAATGCATTCTCTAACATGAAATATCGGGACAAGGCAGCGCACTTTCATGGAGGGCCAAATTTAGCGTTTATTTTCTTGCTGCCAAAAAAATGTTGACCTAAGGTAAAGCTTATTTGTTGGTCACTACTTTTTCCAAAAGCATGATTTTACAAAGAACATATTATGAAAGCGACGTCATAACAGTTGCGAAAGAGTTGTTAGGAAAAATAATAGTGCATGAACAGCCTGAAGCTGTGACTGCTGGCAGAATAGTTGAGACTGAAGCGTACATGGGTCCTGAAGATCAGGCCGCGCATAGTTACGGTGGTCGTAGGACGGCAAGGAACGAGGTTATGTATGGAGAGAAAGGGCATGCCTACGTTTATTTTGTTTATGGAATGTATTTCTGCATTAATATCACTGCTGGGAATTCACCTGGGAAGCCTGAGGCAGTTCTACTGCGAGCCCTTGAGCCAGTGGCCGGTGAGGAAGTAATGGCTAAACGCAGGCGAGTTGTTCAAGGAAAAGGTGCTAACCTGACCAATGGTCCCGGAAGGCTTTGCATGGCGATGGGCATAACGAAGGAGCACAACAAAATGGACGTTACAACTCCACCTTTGTTCGTTAAAGATGCCACACCTATTCCTCAAGAGGAAATTGTTCAAACAACCCGAATAGGCGTGGCATATGCGGGAAAATGGCAGAAAGAGCCATGGCGATTTTACATAAGAGGAAACGAGTATGTCTCAGTGAAGTAATCCCCTTGAACTCTTCCCTTCACCATTGGGCAACTGAAAGTTCACCATTAGAAGCAGGATTTAATTTCATGCGCATCCCACACAAAATATGGAATATTTACATTAGTTTATTCAAAAACCAATATTTTTTTCTTTAGACCACTATACTTGTCTGTCACAAAGCTTAAGAGAAATCGTCTCTTCATAAATGTATCAACCTATCATGGGGAGGTTGTTTATGCCTATCCTTTTGAAACGCGCTTACAAAAAACCAGATGTTGATGATGGCGAACGGATTCTGGTGGAACGGCTTTTGGCCCAGGGGTTTAAAGAAGGAGAACGCAAAGGTTGATGAGGCGCCCAGCAGCGAGTTGAGAAAGTGGTATGGGCATGACCCAGCTAAATGGCTTGAATTTAAGACGCGGTACTGGTCCGAGCTAAAGGAGAAAAAGGATGTTGTTGAAAAGCTAAGGATTCAATCTACCAGCCATACGGTGACGTTTCTTTTCGGTGCCAGTAAAAATTTTTTGCCATAATTTTAGGCACATCAACAAACAAGCCATAATTGAGTTTTTTTAGTAAAAAAGGCGTAAGAACTGCTTTAAAAAAGCGCTGAGAGGGGGATCCCAGCACCAATTTACCAGTAAAAAGATGCTGAGCGTGAGAAGGAAAAGAACTCAGCTACAAATCCTGAGATGGGAATTGAACCCATATATAGCAACTTCGGATGCCGTCGAATTATTGGTGTGAAGCTAAAGAAACAGTTGTTCTTTCGTCTTTGTTTCAGTTTGCGTCTCTCTGAGTTGCCAGACCTTTATTGCATAAGACGTCTTGCTGGATAAGGTTTTTATGCCCAAGTTTTCTGCTGCTTTGGCAAGTTTAATGTCGTCGGTTACTAAGGTCTTGCCGGATTTTTTCGCCTCTACAAGATAGGCTGTGTCATAAAACGTCAAGTTAAATTTGTACGCTGTATCCAATACTTCGCTTCCTGTCTCGTTATCAAGCGAAGCTACTTGCATCCGCTCAAGAATTGAGTACATCAAATCCAATGATTTTTCAGCCTCTTCAATGCTTATCCTTTTAAGCAAAAGACATTCTCTCCACAAGGCATTGCCAAGCTCGTAGTACGCTAAATAAATCGTTGTGCCTTCAACTAGTTTTTCCACGGCGTCTTGTGGAAGTTCTCTGATTAGTCTGTATATGATGTTTGAGTCAAACACTAACTGCGACTTTGTCATTGGTTGTCCCTTGTGGCACGAATCGATTCAGTGAATTCTTCAGGTGGAATCTTTTTTAAGAATCTCTGATACCTCTTTTGCAAGTTTGTTTAGGCGTTCTCTTTCCAATCGGTCTACTTCTGACTGCAAGGTTTCTCTTATCAGCTCGCTTACATTTACGCCTAAGCTGGATAGTTTTTTCTTAAGTTCAGCCGGAACTTTTGCGCAAACAGTTTCTTCCATCGCCACAGGTATTACCAATATAGTATAACAAACTCGTATGATAAGAAGATATTGCTGTTTACTAAAATCTAAGTCAGAAGTTAAAAGAGTTGGAGATGGGCTTTTGAGTTGAGGTGTGATTCCTTTTTCTCTATTAGAGTTTAAGGAAGTGGTTTGCATGCCAATTGCCTTGGATTTTTCCAATTATCGATGAACTGATCGCCTTCCTATTTCTTGCAAGATTTCATATGAAGCAACTCATTAATTTAGGGGAATTTCAGCCATGTAGATTTTAGACAAATTAACCTCAAAAACAGTCCTAACTGGTAAACTGGCGCCGGGAGGGGGATCATAGCCCCAATTCACCAGTAAAAAATTTGTTTGGAGTAGATCGGGCGGGATATGAACGCAATGGGTCCCAAATCACAAGAGTGAAGAGCAAAAATACGTAAAGCAGCAAGCATTTTCTATGAGCTTGGTCACTTTGACAACATTGCAACTTAGAAATTTTTCTGAGCGCGAAAAACTCATCGAATAATTTGGTAGTTTTCTTTCCCGTTCTTGTTTAGTTTTGGGATGGTTATGGTGAATTTTGCTCCTTTATCAGGATTACCGTTCTCTTCAATTTGCCAACCGTAAACATCCATCATCTTCTTGGTCAAGAATAGGCCAAAGCCTGTGCTGCCGCCTGTGCTGAAGCCTTCCGTGAAAAGACGCGGTTTATTCTCAAAAGGCACGCCTACACCGTCATCCTCATAAATCAACTTTAGCTGTCTTGATCATGCTTTTTCAAAGTGTACTCTTATAGTTGTGGTTTTTTTACCGTATTTTCTTGTATTATCAATAAAATTAAAGAACATCTGCCTCAGAAAAGAATCTGCCAGCACTGTTAACCCGTGGCATTCATTTGTTACATGTTGGGATAGGACCCTGAAAAAAGAGCAGCTGCTTCATTTATTTTCTCTTCCACATTAACGTAAGTTAGCTCTTCCACACCAATTTGCTCATACATTTTGGCAAAATCAAAAATCTTAACAATCTCCTTAACAGCCTGCTCCATCTTGCTTAAGCCATCAACAATGTCTGCCTGATCACTATGCTTTTTCTTAAGTAAATACGCATAACCAGTTCACCGCTGAAAGCTTGTTTCGAACATCATGCCTAGTTAAACCTCCGACTACTCGAAGTTTTTCATTTAATTCCTCAATTTTATCCAAACTATTCGACAACGAATTCTAAGGAAAACGTCAAGTCAGCCTCTGTTGTTTTTTGCAAGGTTATGTCTGTAGCAATACTTGCGGCGCCAAGAAATTCTCCATCTTCATTGAAAATTGGTGTTCGATTCAAAATTATTGGCACAATAGAGCCATCTCTGTTTTTTGGCTAAAACTTCAGTTGACCAGCTTTCTCCCGCCATTAACCTTTTTGTTACTTCATCTGCTTCATCTGGTGAAGTATCACCCAATATTTCAGTGACCTTGTGACCTAAAGCTTGTTCTTCTGACCAACCATAAAGTTTTTCAGCTCGCTTTATTCCAAAAGCGAATTATTCTGTTGTTATCCGCCATTATGATAGCTTGCCCTACGTGATTTAGCAAATCAGCCTGAAACTTTATCTCCTCTTCAGCTTTTTTGCGTTCAGTAATGTTTCTAGCCACATGGACTGACCCAACTGTGCGCCCTTCTTCATCCTCTAAAGGAGTTGTGGTTACTAAGAAGTCACCTCCGAGTCGAGGTTCATGCACTTCAGCGCTGTGTTCTTTTCCGTCTTTCACGGTTTGTGCATGTGGACAAAAGTCAGGCGGATTATCTAAACCATGAACACACTGATAGCAAAATAGTCCGATGGCTTTCTCTGGACTTATGCCGAGTTGTTGCGCCATGGCTCGATTAGCACGAACAATCCTAAACTGGTTATCAAGAATGGCTATAAAGTCTGGAACACTGTCGAAAGTACGTTCCCAATCATTCTTTGCCTGCTAAAGCTCTTCCCAACTTTTTTGCGTTCAGTGATGTCAGTTACTATTCCTAATATGCCTTATCGCCCTTGTATTCAATGAGTGTTGTGTTGATTATTGCATTAATTCTCTTGCCATTTCGTGTTATGAGCACGTACTCATATGGAGAAACGATTTCCCCTCTCATGTGTTTCGAATAAGCTACCTTTACTTTTTCAGCATATTCGGGCGGATTAAGAGAAAGAAAATTAAAGCTAGGAGAATAAAACTCCTCTCTACTGATATCCCGTAATATCTTCACATTTCTTGTTAGCGTATACGACTCTGCCTCGCTTGTTTATGAAAATTATATTAGGTGATTCTTCTGCCAGTTTTTTGAATGTTTCCTCGCTTTCTTTTAGTGACTCTTCATTTTTCCTGCATTCAGTCATGTCGATAACTATTCCTCTAAGCCCTGTTACTTTGTTTTCGGAAATAATAGCCGCTGTTTTGACAATAGCAGGATACATAACACCATTATTTTTGTTGTAAAGTGTATATTCGTAGCCTTCACGCTCTTCCCCCGATAAGGCTTTTTTGATATTTTCTTTCGCCCTTTCTCGCTCCTCTGGAACAACGAACGATAGCATGTTCACGCCCTTTTCGAGTTCCTGTGGTGTTAAACCTGTTATTTCAAAAGAACGTTGACTTAAAAACGTAATTTTACCAGTTAAATCAGCTTCAAAAACTACCTCCGGCAGAAAATTTGCAAGCTCTCGATATCTCGCTTCACTTTTTCTCACCATTTCTTCAGTTTTCTTGCGTTCGGTAATATCTTTACCAAATACAGCGATCCCAAACACTTGTTCGCCACGTTTTAGGAGGTCAAAAGTCAATTCCAAAACCCTCGGCTCCTTCAAAGTGGAGTACTCAATAGTGAATGAACCTTCCTTCAATGTTCGTCTATTAAGCTCAAGCCATTTTTGGACGAGTTGTTCAGTTGGCATTATTTCTTCGGTAGTCATGCCTGCTTTAAGGATCAACTTCTGGGTTCTGAAAAAGTAGTCACTCAGGGCGTTGTTAAATGTGAGGAGACGAAAATCATCAGCACTAACTGACCAAATCATATCTTTTGTGCTGTTAATAATGGAATTTGTCAAGGTCTGCGCCTCTACTAATGCCGCTTCAGTCGCTTTGCGTGTTACTGCCATTCTTATGCCATGGCACAGTTCTCCATACACTGTTTCGGGTGCACCATTCTTGTTATAGTATCCATCTGCGCCGAGATTTAGCGCTTCCATGGCTACTTCTTCTCTGCCTTTTCCAGTAAACAAAATGAAGGGGATTTCATTTTTCCGGTGACGCAACTCTTTAAGAAACTGGAGCCCATTTTTCTGGGGCATCTCATAGTCAGAAATCACAACATCATAGTGCTTGGTTAATAATTTCTTGAAGCCTTCATCAACACAACAGGCATCGTCAATTTCGAAGTTGCCTATATCCATCAAAATTAGTTTTGAGATTTCAATAACAGTTGGATCATCATCAACATGCAAAACATGAATAATACTCTTATTGTTTGCAGAATCTAAATTAGCCGCATCAACAATTACTCTGCAATCTCGTTCAAACGTTTGCAACAGCCAAAGCTCCAGCCTAACTATGCTTGATTAAATTCGTAATAAATTAGTTATGAATCTCAAATACTGATTGCAGGTCGCTCAAATTGGCATCAAATAAAAAAATGCAGATGTTGGTATTGGTTGGTAGGTATTCCTTTGAAGATTAAGACGTACATTTCATAAGACATAAATTAATTAGAAGAAAGTTTTTGCGCCTCTCCTCCACAGTTTTTGTGCGAATAATTATTTTAAATATGTTTTCTAGGTTAACACACCTTTTAAGCACCATTGGATTTTAGTTCAATCAACAAGAATCACCTGATTCTTAAGAGATGAAAATTAACATGCTAACGAAGCCAAGCGCCCAAATTGAAGAAATGACATGTTTCACCGGACGCCTGCTACAAAGGAAAGGTCTCAGTTAATTCAAAAATAAAACTGAAAGACTTTGATTCTGGGTGGGCGCAAAATGAGGAAGCCAAATTCTTGGGAAAAGGCAAATTAAAGAAAATGGCTAATACACTCTTAGAGCAGAACCGCCGAGAATTGGCGAAAGCGCAGGAGTTGCTTTATGCAAATAATACTTACGCTTTGCTTGTGATTTTGCAAGGTATGGATGCAGCTGGCAAAGACGGCATTATTAAACATGTAATGTGTGGAGTTAACCCGCAAGGTTGTCAGGTAACGAGTTTTAAGCAGCCTTCTACTATGGAGTTAGAGCATAATTTTTTATGGCGACAGGTCGTGGCTTTACCTGAAAAAGGCCAGATTGGCATTTTTAACAGATCATATTACGAAGAAGTATTGATTGTTAAAGTTCATAGAACTCTTTTAGAAAACCAAAATCTTCCGGCAAGAAAATATGACAGCGAGTTTTGGAAAAACCGCTATGAGGATATAGCAAATTTTGAACATCATCTTGTTCGAAATGGAACAGTGATTCTGAAGTTTTTTTTGCATATTTCCAAAAATGAACAGGAAAAACGCTTAGTTGAACGTTTAAACAACCCTGACAAATATTGGAAATTTTCGGATACTGATATCAAAGAAAGGGATTATTGGGATGACTACATGAAAGCTTATGAGGACATGATAAACAATACAAGCACGAAATGGGCCCCTTGGTATATTATTCCAGCAGACTATAAATGGCTAGCTCGTTCACTAGTTGCCGACATAATGACCACAAGCATATTGTCTTTGGGTATCAAGTTTCCCGTCTTGAGTAAGCAAAAATTTGAAGCAATTGAAGAAGCCAAAAGAAACTTGAATGTTCATCCTAATAGTCGTTAAACTAATGGGCATGATTTGGGTTTATTTTATAGTAATATCTTTAAATAATGACTGAAAACTGAATTGGCGCCGGGAGGGGGATTTGAACCCCCGAGGCCCCGAGAGGCCACAAGCTGCTTGGTGCTTGCCTTAGGCAAACATCTCCAGGCTTGCTCCCTGCCTGGCTAGGAGACCCCGGCACAAACGAAACCAACGGAAATTGAGGTGTTTTGCAACCTTTCTCTGACTTAAGCATAATTTAAAGCTTTATCGAAATATTGCTTCAAAGGTATTTTTGATTTTTATAGTTAAGATTCTTTGCAAGGGCTGAGTTTAGCGGTTTAGGGTAAATTTTTTGGAAAGTGCCTAGAATAAAGATAACTTATAAAAGCTATTTCATTACAAAAGGTATAAGCGAGCAGGGAGCAATATTTGAAACCACGAGGCAATGATGCGTCTGCCAGTCTTAAAAAAAGTAAATTTTACAGGAACACAAACGGGTAAATGTCCTCTCTGTAAAAAGACAAAAATATTGCTGCTTTTAAGATATGGTATTACTCTTTGCGAAGACTGTTATGCCGTGATAGAACAATTTGAACAGACAACATGACTACAAAAATTGACAAATTTCTACTCTAATTATAATGAAAAGTAACCGGTGTCAATTGCCGCTCACGTTTAAATCGCCACGAAAATTCGGGTTCTGAACTGCAAAATAAGCCTGGACATTTGTTATCGTGCAAATTGTCTTCTTAAACTCAAGTCGAGGCAGACTTACGCAAAAATAAAATTCAATAATTTTTAATGATTAAGCAAACGTTAAGTCGTGTGAAGCCAACCTCGCCCGCCTTTCTTGGGCTGTTGATTTTCCCTCTTTTTAGGAACATACGCTAACGCACGCTTTTTTTTCTGATAATCACCACTGGCGATTTTAGTTTTCACGAATTTATTCCAGCCGCCCACCTCGACATTTGGCTGAACAAAACGGTCAGGGTCTTCAACCATGTGCTGTTCAAGGATTTCCTTAAAGTTTAAGGCATTAAAATCCCGAGTTGCATGAATAATTGTGCCGCGTTCCAGGTCCAAAGTTGTGTAGTCATTCACTGAAACTCCTTCGGCTCTTACTTTATCGTCAAAGCGTTCGCTCCACAAAAGCTTCCATTCAACTTTAAGCTTTTCAACTAATTCTTTCTGGGCTTTAACTCTGGCTTCTAAAGAACTACCCTCCAAAGCCTCTGGTGAATGCTTAGGTATCTTTCAATTGCTCTCTCTGGTCTCTTGCGTCTTAAAGTATTTAACTATTATTCCACAAGAAGAATTCTCTTGTTTCTAAAGTGAATCAGAAACTTCATGTATAAAAAAATCTGATATGTCATTCTTTTAGCAAATTATGTGTTAAATCAGCCGCAACGAGAATTTCTAAGCGACTTTCCTTCACTTTGCCGCACTTTTTACTATCACTTTTCTTCACGCAACTTACAAACGATTCAAGCTTTGATTCAAAAAAGCAACCCTAAAACAAAAGAACTAAAATTCCAAGAAAACAAAATTAACTAGAAAGCTAAACTGTTTTTCAACAAAGATCTTAATTTTTAGTTATACACCAGTTTCTAAGAGTAACGTTTTTGTTAGACAAAGTTTTTATTCGCGTTTGAAACTTTAACTTCGACCGTTAAGATAAAGGATGATTCAAGATGGCCCTACAAAAAGGAGATTTCATACTAATCAATTATACAGCAAAAGTTAAGGAAACAAACGAAGTTTTCGACACAACAAAAGAAGATGTAGCCAAGAAAGAGCACCTCTTTAAAGAAGGAAAAATGTATGAGCCTAAACTGGTAGTTGTAGGCGAAAGCTGGGTTCTTAAAGCCTTAGATGAAAGTTTAACAACAATGGAAATAAACAAGCCTGCAACCGTTGAAATTTCACCTGACAAAGGCTTCGGACAAAGAGACCCAGAAAAAATAAAGACGCGTACCACTCAAACAATTCTAGCAAAAGAAATTAACCCAGTTGTTGGAGCACAAATAGAATTTCAAGGAAAAGACGCAATTGTCCGCTCAATCGGGCGCAGGAAGAGTACTTTTAGACTTTAACCCTCCTTTAGCTGGAAAAACCCTAATCTACGATGTTACAGTCAGCAAGAAACTTGAAAGCAACGAGGAAAAAATCGGCGCCCTCATCCACCGCAGAGTACCAGTAGTTGAAGAAAACAAGTTCAAACTAACTATACAAGACAAAAGCTTAACCATTGACATGCCAGAGGTAGCTTTCTACATTGAAGGCATCCAAATTGCCAAACGCGGCATCGCCATTGACATTCAGAAATTCATCCCTGACTTAGCTGAGACAAAATTCGTTGAAACCTTCAAAGCTGAACCCAAAACCAGTACCAACCAGCACCAAGCACCTGCACCAGAAGCAGCGCGAAGCACCAGAAGCACTGCCACCGGCACCAGCGAAGCAGCACATCACCAAAGCAGCGCCAGCTAAACAGACGTTAACAAACCTTTCTATTTTTATAATCAAATTTTATCTTGTGTTCAGCGCTAAGAATAAAGATAAATCCGTCATTACGCTATAATTACAGTGATAGTACTTATCGTTCACAATTTTTCTTCAGTTAATTCTAAGTAGGAGGTGAAAAGGAGAGATGGATCATACAATAGTTCATTTTGAAATTCCAGCTCAAGATGTAGAAAAACTTAAGCAGTTTTATGAAGAAGTTTTCGGTTGGAAAATAATCCAGTACCCTTCACCAGATAGATTATTGGGTTATACAAACTGTTCCTGTCGACTCAAACGGTTTGCCGCTGAGGCCAGGAGTAAACGGGGGCATGTTTAGAAAGCAACAGCCTGAAATTAAACCCATCAACTATTTTGCTGTTGAATCCATTAACGATTATTTAGCTAAAATTCAAAAGCTTGGAGGCAAAGTGATTTCGCCCAAACAGGAAGTTCCTAATGTTGGTTGGATAGCTGCGGCAGAAGACCCTGAAGGAAACAAGTTTGCGCTTATTCAGCCATTACGCGTTTAGCTAAATGAAGTTAATTGATTATTCCTGTTGCCTTGGCTGTTTTCTCGCAGGCTTCAAAATTAAGATTTAGCTTTTGCAGAATTGTGTAGCGTTCAGGTCTTATTTTCGCTGCTAACTCCAACGCTTTAACTACATCAACGTCTTTGACGCCTAATTCGCTGGCAGTTGTTGGTGCACCTATCAGCTTGAGCGTGTTTCTTATTCTTTGCCAATTTGCCTTGTAAAGATAAGCCGTCAATATTGAGCCTACACCGCATTGTTCGCCATGCATGGCATGATGTGAATTAATCATGTCTAAGGCGTGGCTAAACAAGTGTTCTGAGCCGCTGCATGGGCGACTGCTTCCAGCGATGCTCATTGCAACGCCGCAGCTTATCAAAGCCTCAAGAAGAACATGTAATCCTTCATCTTTGTGGGAGACAATTAACTCTGCGTTTTCAATTACCAGTTTTGCACTCATTAACGCTAAGCTTGCCGCGTATTCGCCATAGTACTCGTTGTTTTCCATGATGCGCCAGTTTCCAATCTTTAACGGCTGTGAATTTGGCGATGACGTCTCCGCAGCCGCTTATGACAAAACGCCAGGGTGCTTGAGCAATAACTTCTGTATCAGCAATTATTGCCAGTGGCGCTTGTGCCAGTATTGAGTAGGGCTTGTCTGAACCTTTAATGGAAGCTAACGGGCTTGCGATGCCATCATGGGAAACAGTTGTGGGCACGCTGATGAAGGGGATGTTTTGGCTTCCTGAACTTACTTTTGCAGCATCAATTATTGTTCCGCCGCCCACGCCGAAAAGCACTTGCGGCTTTAACTCTTTTATTTGATCTTCAATATCTGATACGTCTTTTGGGGTCATGGTCTTAACGAGAAGAAAATCAACCGATAACCCTGCTTGTACAAGAAGATCAGAAACTGCTTTTCCAGCTACATCATAACATTTTGAGTCCGACATTACCAACGCTTTCCCTTGAAGTCCTAACCGTTTTGCCACTTCAGGAACGCGTTGCAAGGTTCCTTTTCCAACGATGACTTCACGGGGAAGCTGCATGTAATGGTAATTTAATGTCAAACTAATCACTGTTAACTTGCAACATTAATTTATCTCCAATGGTTTAAAACTTTGGGAACTCGCTCAGAAAAAAATCCAGATTAGCTAAAGTGAAGAATTGCTTGGTGCGAAATCTCCGCTAAAACTTGAGTGTTAACAATCTTGCAAAGTAATCTAAAGTGTTTTTTAATATCCACGAAGTTTTACGGGCAGGAAACCGTTTGTTTTCGCAGTTAATTTCCGTACTGTGGAAACCATAGATTGAAGTAGTGTTTTTGCTTGATTGCTGAGCAGAAGAAAAATAGAAGTCAAATCATCAAATGTATTTACTACCATGCATGAGTCAAGAATTCTCAAGTTTTTATTTGAACATTTCTCTTTTTGAGTTCTTCTATTTCCTTCTGTTTACTACGCATTTTAAGGCTAAAGAGTCCTACAAAAATAAAACCGAGACTAACGCTTACAATCAATCCTAAAATACTATTATTTTGAAATGATGAAGCTGCATTAATAGACAGTATTAGAAAACTGATTACTAAAAGACCAAAAAAAGCTGCTGCGCTAACAGTTAAAATCCTGTAAACTTTGGCGTCTGTTTGAAGCTTTGCAAGCTCAATCCGTAATTCTTCATCTTTATTGTTCAAATTTACATCAAACTGATAAATCGCGCTTTTAGAATTTAAGCATACAGAAGTGTGTTCCATTTAACGTTAGGATTTTACAAAGAAAAGCCACGGACAAGAAATAGATAAACGATTAGGATTTATCTTTCTTTAAACCTTCAGGATAGGCTATTCGATTATCTGCTTTAGGAAATTATCTATTTCTATAAAAATGTTTTCAAGAGAGAACAGATGTGCATTTTTAATGGCGTTTTCCCGATAATGGTTCATCACACCTTTGCCGTATAATTTATTCTTTAAATCGGAATAATTTTTGATATGCAACACTTATCTGATCCTTGTTTATTCCTAACTCACTTGCAGATAACCTTGTGGAACAATAATTGGAATTCCAATATTTTAAAGCCCTTGCTCATTTGAACGTTAGAGTTATAACACCCGACAAACTTACTGAGGTGCTGGACGGGAAATCAGGGCGAGTAAAGAGAGCTTAAAACTCTTTCTCGATGCTCAGTACGGATAGAGCACCAGCCTCCTAAGTTGGGGGTCGAGGGTTCAAATCCCTCCCCGCCCGCCACGGACAATCCCCGCCCGTTTTGTCAATTATTCAACCAAAGATTTCGATTGCTATAATTACGACGCAGGAAAAAAAATAGAAAATATAGAAAATAGGTTAAATATTAATATTTTAACGAATTAATGAAGTTTTCACTTCACTTTCAATTTCTGAATCGAAGCCGTTGTGGCTTGAGTTTTCAAATGGCAACCCTCAAAGTTATAACACGAGTAAAACTTCGATAGCAAAAATGAGTCATAGAACCTATGCTCCCTTGTCTTCAAGATCTGAAATAATTAATTGCCGAAAGTGCTGCGGCTGCTGTCCAGAGCTGCCCTTCGCTTCCTTCAGGCGTACCAGTTGTTGGATCGTAGAACTCGTTGAAGCCTTTGCGTTTAATCATTATGTTCACTGCTGCTTGAGCTTCGTTTTTTGCTTGCAGTTTTTTTAGCGCATCAATCACTCTTATCTCGACAAACGGCCAGATCGCTGAGTTTTGGTATTTGCCAATCCTGTTTCTGAGGAATACGCCAAACGGTACTCGGCATGTCTCGTACCATGTTGCCAGTGTCTTCTCTCTGTTGAATACGTAGTATGGCATGATGTTTCTGTAGCCGAAAGGTGTTTTTGCAACATTAAACCCCTTAAGTATGCCGTCTGAAACTTTTTCCGAAGCTGTTCCATTGAGGATTGCTAAAGCGTTGCCAAGGCAGTCAAAGTGGCGATCTATTTTTAGCTCATTTCCACTCCAATGAATGCTGTCCGCATACCAGCCTAAATCTCCACAATAAAAGAGCTTGTTCACGTTTTCCTTAACCAAATTTGACGCCGGCAAGTTTCCCTGCAATTCGTACATATCAGCCAACAGCATCTGGTTTGCCAAAAGGTACTTGCCTATGTAAACTGGCATTGCATCCCTCCAATCCATGCCGGGAATAAACCTATGCGCATCCATCTTATTCTCGATAAAGGCAACGCACAATTTCACCGATTCCAAATTTTCATCAAAAAACTCGTCACACCCCACAGCTACGAGCTTTTGCATCCCAATGACAAACAAAATTTCTGCATCAGTTGAGCAGCGCTGATATCTTTGACGAATCACTTTGCTTTTGCTGTAATCAATGACGGTCGGCATCTGGCCGCTACTTCGCTGCAACGCTACAAATTCGGACAGGTGATTTTCAACATCTTTTTGGTATCCGAGTCGTAGCAGGGCATCTTCCGAGTAAACCAGGTCTCTTAGCCAAAGCTGATTATAAAGCTGGGTGCTGGCATTGAATCCTCGGTCTGTTCGGCACGCTTTTATTACTTCTCGAGCTTGTTTCTCCTTTTCCAGAACCTCTTCCGAATCAAAAGTTGTCTGCTTGGGCAAATGCTTCCCCCGTTACAAGTTAGTTTCCTACTATAAAAATTACTAAAATCATTAACGCGTTTAGGAGAAAACTCTTATTTTGCCAATTGATTGTTTGGCGGTTGTTTTTAGGAGTTATTATGACAGTATTGGCCAAAAAGTCAGGATGAACGGCTAAACTATTTGATTTATAAAACAACCAGACAAAAAGGAGGATATGGGGTGAAATCTCCACTTGGGACGAGGTTCAAATTCTCCCCGACCGCCATAGAACTTAGATTAGAGATTAATTCCAGCTTTTGTGGATCATCGTTAAACTGTTGGCAATGTGGCAATCTCTGCTTTTCCCGTTTGCATATGAAAACTCGCTTAAGCTATTGGCTCTTTGGCAATTTGCATAGGAATTAAACGCGGGATGAAGATTTTAAAAACTAAAAAAAGAAAAGAGAGAGTTTGTGGTTGTTTTATTGTTTTGGCTTTATGGCTTTTTTCTTAGTATGAGTAAGCCTACTATGGCTATTGCGATGATTATTGCGATTACTGCGCCTATGATTCCGTAGGTTAGGTCTGATGTTGTTGCAAAGCCTGATACTGGTAAAGGTGTAGGTGCTGAAGTAGCCGAAGGTCCTTGTACCGTCATGCCGGTTTGCGCGTTTGATCCCCAGTAACCGTTGTTGCCTGCGAATGTTGCGGTGACGAGGTAGTTGCCTGCAACGTTTGGCGGTGTCCAAGACAGGGTGTATAATCCGGTGTTAGTGGTGTTAGTTGTGCCAATGGTGATGTAATTGCCGTTTGGATCAATAGCGGTTAACGTTACTGGAACGCCGACGAAGTTGGTTGGAATTGGTTGTTGCTGATAAACGTAAGCCATCCATTGTTGCATGATTGAGTCAGCTGCGACTGGAACGCCATTTGGAAAGTCTAATGCTTGTTCTGTTTGTTTTGTACCTGGAGAAATATCCGCCACGTGTCCCTCGATCACTACTTTATCGCCTGCTGTGATAGCTGTCTGAGGTGCTTGTACTGTAAGTTGGGTTGGGCCTTGACCAACACAGTAAATTTGTTCGTCATAGCTGTTATCCCACACGTTGTAACCGTCTGCTAAAGCATAACCCATCGAACCGAATTCGTTATCGTACGCTAATAGCGTCCAGATCTGTACTCCTGTCGTAGCATTAATGGCGCGAGACATTGCACCCTTATAGACTGGGTCCGTGACGGTATGTTCAGCAGTAATCTCGTATACTACACCGTTGCTAATAGCCTGTATCATAGTTGGGTAATCTCCGTAAGATGTGTTGAAGCCTGATTTAGTACTGTTGTTTGTACCAAATGGTCCGTTGCCGAAGGTCCACATTATCTGTCCAGTTGTCGCGTTATATGCGTAGAGTATTCCTGTGAAACTACTACAGTATAGAGCGCCGTAAGCAGCTTGCGCTGGTAAAGTGACCGTTCCTTCGTTTCCGTAGTAGTCAAAGGGTTGCTGAGATGGACTTATCCATAGCAGGTTGCCATTTTTCAGGCTGTATGCGTACCAATTAATGAGTTCCGAGGAAGTAAGGTAGAAGACACCAGTCTGGAAGTCAACGCAGCCTTGTGACATAGATAGGTTGCCTGCAGGAGGGGTATATGTCTTGCTCCATAATACCTGACCGAATGTAGAATGCGTTGTGTTGAGGTCGACATAGAAGTATGTGTAAGGACCATAAGCGTCGCTGCTCCCTGCATTTGTTGCCGCATAACCACCAGATAGACTTCCGCTTCTTAGAAGCATTCCTTGATCATAGGCAGCTGCAATGACACTCGGCGATGACATATCTGCTGTGGCGGGATTTGTCGATGACTGGTTCAAGGGGGCGTGCCAGGGTATCGAAACGTTCCAGTCATAAGTGGTTAATCGTGGATATAGTACTGAATTTAGTTGATAGGTGTAGCCGGCAATGGGAGCGCTAAGACCGTCGATAGGGACGTTTGCTTGAACTATGACTGCTTGACTTGGCGGGTAATTATAGGTTAAGGCCGGAGTGTCCGTGTCCAAGGTGTAAGCTGCAACTGGAAAGTTTGTACCTACTTGGCCGACAATGAACGCTCCGTTTGTTGCATTTACAAGTGATGGCGGAACACTTCCTGCGCTGTTGAATACGTCTATGTCATATTGCCAAAGTTTGGAGCTGTTCCACTCACTAAGATACCATAACGGATTATTTGTGGTGCCGATGTTTGTCATGACATAATGTAAAATTTCGCCTTCTGGACCTATTACTGAAGTGCCTGAGGGAACACCAGTTACGTTGAACAGTGCGTCTCCTGTGTATGCGTCGAAAGCTTGGGCAAAGTTGGCTGTGAATAGTATTGGCTCAAAAGTTCCGTGTTCGTCTTCGTCCCAAAGGTTATAGACGTAAGCGAATGATATCGCAGGCATATCATGTTGCCAAATAATTTGTCCTGTTTCGAGGTTTTCGCAAGTGACTGGCCCATTATTGGGAGCTGTGTATCCTATTGGCTCATTGAAGATAAGCATTCCATCCACTATAATTGGATTTTGGAATCTTTGCTCGTATGCAGAACCGTCAGAGTAGGCGACCCCCACATTAGTAGGATCCAGGACCCCTGTTTGGTCGGAATCGGTCCCCAAAATACCGCCGACAACTCCTCCTGACTCCATCGGTTGCGTCCACATGATGTGAGAAGTTAGGGATCCCGCACCATCCGGATGGAAATCCGACATTGCTGGAGAAGAGGCGGTGGAACTAGGCATAGGGAGAACCTGTTCCTAGCCAATTTGACGAAATCGTGAACCAGTTAGTATTTTCACCGAAAATTGGTCGTGTCCAGAAAGCAGTTGGAAGCGGAGAACTACCCGTAGCGGCAGGAATTGGTGTTGACTGCACAGTAAGTGTTGTGGAAGCATTGCTGGGCAGATAATAGTCACCATATAATGGTGAACCTTGATAGCCGTCGCCGTTCGGATAGAGCGCATCTTTCGCACCATAGACTTGCCCTGGATAATTAAAGGTAATGGTGTATGTGCCAACTTGAGAGGAGTAAAGGCAAAGTACTGATCTGATGTTGGATCTGCAGATCGTGGCAAAAGTCGTTGTTGTTGATGCTCCGGCAGGCGCTGTGATGGTGTAGATTGTAATTTGGAATCTATAGTTGTTTGATAGCAATGCTGCGCTGGCTGTGTAACCATTTCCTGGCGAACGGCAGTTGATCCGCCAGCCGCTCCGTATACCTGCGTCAAGCCACATGTAAACGTCTATTGTCTGACCGACACCTATAGGGTTAGGTGCCGCAACAATGTAGGCGTACGTTGGAATATTGCCATGGAGGTGTATGTGCACTAGCGTTTGGTATTAGTATCGTTGAAGCTCCTATTGAAATTGTTAAAATTGCTGCAATCAAAATAGCCAAAGTTTTACCTTTCAAATTTTGCATTTTTATTTTCCTCAATTTTATTTTATTTTTGTTGAACAAAAAGCTCAAATGCATTTGTTCAACAGAGCCATTGTCTGCGCTTACTTCTTTATAAAACTTTGGTGAATATTCGATTTACGGTTTATATTATTATTATATGATTAATCATATTAAAATGTTCTTATGAAATAATGCTTATTTTATGTAAAATTGAGTCATAAAGTGCAAATTTAGGGGAAAATTGGGAATAGAAAGAAAAAGAGAGGATTTGGAGGAAAAATCGCCAAAGAAGATTCCTCCAAACTGTCGTTCAAACGATTTTTAGCAACCAAAATTTGGAGAAAATGGAAATCGCGGCTGACATCTCTCTTTGGTGAGCTTCAAATCCTTCCATTCTCCATCAGGTTCTAACTTATTCGGAAATTGATCCTAAGGTTGTCGGGTCTCCCTTCATAATCGGGCGGCCATCTTTGTATGAACATTGAAGTCCATACTTTTTCACGCATTCTAAACAGAGAATGGGGTCGCAGAGGGTTGTGCTCAAGTATTTTTCGCCGCCATCAGGCGCGATGGCAACAATCACGCCTTTCTCGATTTCTTTTGCTTTGGCTGCCGCAATGTGGAAAATGGCTCCTGAACTGGGGCCTACAAAAATTCCTTCCTGCAAGGTGAGAAGCCGGGAAGCTTCTTCAGCGTCCTTGGGATTCACGTAGAAGATTTCGTCAACCAATTTTGGGTTCCAGATGGCTGGTACATACTGGTTCTTGAGGTCTTTCAAGCCTTGAATCGATGTGCCTGGCTCAGGCTGAATCCCGATAACTTTCACGGCAGGGTTGTGTTCTTTGAGCCGTTTGGAGACACCCATTAACGTGCCTGTGGTTCCGATGCCAGCCACGAAGTGTGTGACCCGCCCGTTCGTGTCTCGCCATATCTCCTCACCCGTCGTTTGGTAATGTGCCATAACGTTTGCTTCGTTTGCAAACTGGTTAGGCATGAAGTACTTGTCTGGGTTACGTTTGACTATTTCATGTGCTAAGTCTTCAGCTCCATCCATTCCCTTGGATCCATCGCTGAGCATAATCTTAGCCCCCAACGAAATCAGGATCTGTCGCCTCTCCAACGTCATGGTCTCAGGCATAACCAGCACCAAATCGTATCCCTTGGCACGGCATACCAAAGCCAACCCGATGCCTGTGTTTCCACTTGTGGGTTCAATCACTGTTTTGCTGCCTGTCAACTGCCCCGATTTTTCAGCCTCTTCAATCATGTATTTGGCGATTCGATCCTTAACTGACCCGCCTGGGTTGCATTTCTCCAATTTGATGTACATCTGAACGTTAGGGTTAGGATTCAAACGTCTTATCTCAACCATAGGGGTGTTGCCGATAAGTTCAAGCACATTTTTCGCATTCATCTTTAAGCACCGTAAAAGACTGATAATACTTAGTTGCCACAGTACTATAAATTATGTGCGGACAAACCTTCTTCATGCCGGAATACGTAAGCATCGAACTTGCTACTCTATGGTCGAATCCCACTTGCCCATGTCTTTATGCAGCAAATGGAATTTATGAAACAGATTTATGTTGTTTGGTTCCAATAGTAGATTTGTTGGTATTTTCCTTCAACAGGGAACTGCGGGTCCTGGTAAACTATATCCAGGTTTAAGCCGTATTCAGCGAGAAGCTTTTGCGAAATGCTCCAAATCTGCGCTGAAGTGGCGTCGGGTTTCCATAAGCCCCAAATCAGGTCCTGCGGGCTTCTCATTCCCCACCCATAATTTTCAGGCAAAACCAAGACGGCTTCAGCTACGCTGTTAACTTTCAGCGTTGGTATGTTGTTCCAGAATTTTTCAATAGCCCCAAATTGCTGATCATTCAAGACTCCGTAAGGGTCGCCTGTGATTTGCGGGTAATCAAATATTACCTCGTATTTTGCCCCTGATATGTAGCCAGCCACAAGTTGGTTGTACATTTCCGTGGCGTTCTCAAGGTAAGGCGGCTGGTATAAGTCCAAGTTATTATGTCTCCCCAAGTTTTATTTTGCAGATATGCTGCGCCCCTTGTCAAATCTATGGCTTGGGAACTTGAGCAGCCTTTGGTTGGAGCCAAACTCGGTAAAAATGGTGTCGTAACCGGCTTAGTAATCGAACCAGTAAAGCGCATAATCCGAAGTAAAAGAGTTGATTGAACGGTTCTCAAGCTGGTTGAGTCCTAAGCCTGTTTCTATGGCAGTTACAAAGTGGTAGGCTGATCCATAATATTATAATCGTCAAGGGGAAGTGAGCCGTTCATTTCGAGATTTATCGCTGGTAAATGCGAATAATATATTGAGGAATTGCTGAGGCTTAATTGGTTAAAGAATCCTGTCCAGTTGGCATCTATAATGCTTCCGCCAGGTTCATCACTTAAGTAGACTCCTAATAAGTAGCTGCCCCACTGTTGCTTCGCGTAATCAAGCCAAGGACCTGCCAAGGATAATGAGGATTAAAATAGCCAAAATAAACAATCACGTCCAAGCCGGAGCAAACAGCGTAATTAACTATCTCGTTTAAAGCTGTTTCGTTAACGCTGACAGGACCCGATTGCACCACAAAAAGGTTCGTGTAACCCTTCACCTTGTCAATAAGCAGTTCTGCTTGTGCCGTAGTGTTGCCGCAGAAGGAAACGCCAACGTAAAAGTCAGAGGGTCCCCCATGCTGATTTTGGCTGCTGAGGTCAAGGTAGGGCGAAAGCGCTGTTGAAGCTAAAATCAAAATTATCATTACCGCGATTGTTAGTGTGACGATTAAAATTCGCTTCAATAAAACGCCTCTGAACACTCCACCTGCAGAAGCTTAAGCTTCACACTTAAACAATAACTAATACTCACAGAAATATGTTATCCAATAGTAGCCTCTAGCGAATAATTTTTCCTGATTTTTCTAACCAATCCATGTTGTGTCGTCCATCCAAAAATGAAGCGACAACGCAAATACGACCAAGGCTATGTCTAGGTAAATGTTAAGTGCATTTGAAAAAATGCATTACAAGCAGAATTAATGAATAAAAAAACACAAAAGTTAAAAAATAAAAAAGGAACCAAAACAAGTTAAGAGTTTGGTTCTTAATAGAAACTCTTGATGGGTGAATCATCATCAAGGGTTGCGCATTTTATTTCTTCGATTTTGGTTTTTGTTAACGCTTTGATGTTGTTGAAGTCTGACATTTCGCCGTAGCTTACCAATGTGATGGCTGTGCCTTCTTCGCCTTTGCGGGCTGTTCTGCCTATGCGGTGGAAATATACTGGTGCATCCTTTGGTACGTCATAGTTGATTATGTGTGTTATGCCTTCGATGTCTAAGCCTCTTGCGGCAACGTCAGTTGCTACGAGCAGGTTTAGTCTGCCTGAGCGGAAGTCGTTGATTGCTCGGTCTCTTTGAGCTTGAGTGATAGCCTGCGTGGAGTGCTTGTGCTCGGTAACCTTTGCTGTAGAGTTGGTCTGAGAGTCTGCTTGTTTCCCTGCGTGTTCTGCAGAAAATTATTGCTTTGTCCACGCGGTCTTCATGCGGATTATGTCGCAGAGAGCGTCGAATTTGCCATTTTGGTTAACGATGGTGTAGAACTGTTTCATCTGCGTTAATGCGATTTCGTCTTTGCTGACGAGGATTTTCTGCGGGTTCTTCATGTATTTGTTGCATACTCTCATGACTGATTGCTCGATTGTTGCTGAGAAAAGGCTTGTTTGCCTGTCGCATGGTGTTTTTGAGAGAATGAATTCGATGTCTTCTATGAAGCCCATGTCCAGCATTCGGTCGGCTTCGTCAAGAACCACCATTTTCACAGATGAGAGGTTTAAAACGCGCCTTTCCATAAGGTCGATTAATCTGCCAGGTGTGCCGACAACGATGTGGACACCGTTTGATAGAGCATGGATTTGTTTGTTGATTGATTCTCCGCCGTAAACAGCCAAAACCTTGATTCTAGCGTATTTCGCAAAAAGCGCCATTTGTTCAGCTACTTGCACAGCTAACTCGCGTGTTGGCACTAAAATTAGGCCTTGAACGCCGCGAATTTCACGGTTTAACCGTTGAACCATTGGAACGCCGAAAGCGGCTGTTTTTCCTGTTCCAGTTTGTGCCTGCCCGATGACATCTTTGCCTTCGAGCAAGGGAATTATTGCTTGGGCTTGAATTGGAAAAAGACTCTCAAACCCGAGTTCTTCTATACTTCTTAGGACTTCTCCTGTTAATGGTAAGTCCTTAAATGATTGAATTTGCATATATTATTTTTTCTCCTGCCACAGAATTTTTCATGATTTCTCTAAAAGCTTCAGGAGCTTTGGGTGATACATGAGTTAATGTGACAACCAAAAAGTGGGTTTGGCGTATAAAAACGTTTAGCATGATTTCAGGCAATTAGGTACATATAAAAAACGGGTTTTCGTAAAAAACAGTACTATTCTCTTCTAAAGGTCAATTTTTAATTGTGATTGTTGTGGCTCAGTCACATAATCATAAAAGGTAATTGAATTATAATTTGTTTCAAGACAAAGTACTTGAACGTTTAAATTTTGGAGATTAAAAAAATGAGTAATGCAAAAGCAAGAAAAAAACCGCAACCGCACTTTTACGAAGGTCCTCCTTTAAGTAAACAAGAAAAGGAAGAGGAAACAGACGACCTCTATGATACTGAAGAGAGAGAAAACATGCTGGATGACGATGAAATCACCGCTGCTGAAGAAGGCTTCATGAAGGGAAGAGAGCAGGAACCGCCCAGCAAAAAACAAACACGCAAGAACGCCGTCAGCCACGATGACTCAATTTCGGTTGAATTGGCCAAAGAAGACAGCGAAGAAGATTAGCCAACCAGCTAAACCACAACTTCACAGCCTCAAAGATTCTCAAAACCTTACGGGTTACCCCCATTTAAGTGGCAATCTTTAACTTTTGAACATTACAAAATCAAGTTTTATTCGCATTTAGCTCTCACAATGACATTGTAACCATACTCTTGCTCCCTAGAGACCCTCCCCGTTAAAGGTTGAAGCAGCAGCTCATTAGAGAATAGACCCACTTTTTTTGACTTTTTTTGACTCAACCTGCAAAAGAAGCAAAGCCAGAACGAAAAAAGCAACCCAAAACAAGCTGAACAAAAATCCTCGCAAACCCCTCAATAACGCCAAAACAACAAAACTAAAACAGTTAAACAAGAGGAGCGGCGACTTTTCAAGCTAAACCCCAACCAAATATCTACTCATCCCAAACCTTCGGACACGCGAAAATACTCACCTGTACTTCCCCGTACTTCCTTGTGCTTCCTTGTGCTTCCTTGTCTCTACTTTGCTGTACTTCTGTGTACGCAACCTGCAAACAAATCAAGCTCTAAACTAAAAAAGCAACTTAAAAAAAGCTTTTCAAAAAACAGGGCAGAAAATCATTTTTGAATACTCTCTATACACAATAGTGCCCTGAAATGGAACATAACCAAACCAAAACAGGTTCTCAGCTAATAAAGAGCCAGCTAAATATAAACAAGTTTTGATACAATTTTGCTCCAAGCATTAAAAAAAGGCTATTTCAGGTTTATGTTACCATTAACCATAAAAGGCAGAAAGTAGAATCATTGCATGAGGCTTTAAAAAAAATAATGTCGTTTAGAGATCCAGTTTGCGGCATGGTTCTTAACGAGGATACTGCTAAATTTAAAATTACTTATGAGGGTGAAACATACCATTTCTGCAGTCTCGTTTGCAAGAAACGCTTCAAGAGACATGCCACAAAATTCGTTAAATAATTGGTTTTAACCAAAAAAGAAAGGGATTGGTTGTTTTTTAGGTTTACTTGAAGATTTTCCAGACGATTGCAGCTATTATTCCGCCGATTATTGGAGCAACCCAAAAGACCCAAAGTTGACTTAACGCGGTGCCGCCGACAATAAGTGCTGGTCCTAAGCTTCTTGCAGGGTTTACTGATGTGCCATCTATAGGTATTGCAACTATGTGAATCATTGTCAAGGTTAAGCCGATTGCTAATCCTGCGAATCCTTTTGGCGCTCTTTCATGTGTTGAACCGTGAACGACAAGAACGAATATGAATGTTAAGACTACTTCAGCAAGAAATACGCCAGCTAAAGAATAATTGCTGCAGAAGCACTTCCATATCCGTTTGCTCCTAAACCGATTGTTGCTAAACTATATGATGGGTTTCCTGATGCTATTGCGTAGAGTATGCCTGCACCAATTATTGCGCCTATACATTGAAAAACAACGTAGAATACTAGTGTCTTTTATGCTTAGTTTTCCAGCAACCAGCATTGAAATTGAAATGGCAGGGTTTATGTGGCAACCAGAAATGCCACCTATAGTGTAAACCATAGCCAACACTGCAATACCGAAAGCAAAAGCTATACCGACATATCCAATATTATATCCTAAGAACGAGGCAGATAAGCTTACCATAACTGCACTGCCGCAGCCCATCAGCACAAGCACCATGGTTCCAATCAGTTCAGCAATGTATTTTTTTATAGGAGTAATTTGAGGTGTTGCTGGCGGAGGGTTTGGTATTTCGGTTAATTTCTTTTCTATTTCGCCCATTCTTTGTTTCCCCTTTTTCCGATTTAGCTTTCTGTTTTCTAAGTTAGCGCTTATAACGGTTTCCATAGAGGAAAAATAGATTAAAGTTTCTCGCTTGCTGAAATATCCATCATCATAAGTCCCGAAACCATTTTGGGGTAAAAATCCGTGCTTTTTTCAGGCAAAAGTTCATGTTGCTGCGCTATCTCTGCAACTGTTTGGGCGCTTATCGGGTTAACCAGAAATGCGATGCTGGCTTCTCCACGGTTAACTTTATCCACTGCTTCCTTTGTCCAACGCACATAGAGAATGTGTTCATCTATGTTTAATTCACCTGTTTTGAGAATATGTTTGAAAACGATGTCTCGAAGGATAACCACGTCGAAAATTTTTGTTTCTTTAGAGACTTTCGCCTTCACAAAATCATAAACGCTTTTGTCATGCTTCAAGACTAAACCGTAAGCTTTCGAGCCATCGTAAATGCAGAAAGCATGTTCATTGGCATGGGTTTTCAAAAAATCCTCCAATGCTTTCACCGTCGGGTCAATTTCTGAAACGTCAAAGAAGCGTTTGAATTCTTGTAAAACTTCATCGGTTAACTTGAATTCTTTAAGGAGTCTGTGCGTTGGCAAAACAACAAGTCCTTCTTCTTGAACTGGCACCATGTAGCTCATGTGGAAATTAAACGCTGAATCCTCACGTCCATTTTCCTTTACTGCGCATTTCGTCTCGGTAAGCCAAAGCGCTCTCGTATCGGTGGTGACCATCAGTTATCACCATGGTTTTGCCGCTTAAGTCCGCTTGCAACTGCTCTGATTTTTTGTGGGTCAGTTACTCTCCAAACGGTTGCTTAACTTGTAATGAGTCAGTAACTTGGATTATCGGTTTAGTCTTCGCTGCTTCCTGCAGGAAAGCGATTGTTTTCCGTTCTGGATCTGAATAGATCAGAAACACGGGTTCAAGGTCTTTTTGGACGGTGCGCAGCATGTTTAATCGGTCAGCTTTTGGCGCTTTGTAGGTGCCTTCGTGGGGAAACACCATGTTTTCACTGTACTCGTAGAGGCGCAGGGCAGCGATTATTCCTGTACGCTCATATTTTTTGCCATCTAATGTGAATTCTTGGCGTGAAACAAAAACTGCAGGCTCATTTTCCTTAGCCAATACTCCTTCTTTTAGCCACTGCTCAATACGCTGCTGTGCCATTTGGTACTTGTTTTCTTCCATTGGCAAAATCAAGCGGCAATAATTGTAGGGTGATTTCTGGTAGTATTCTTTCTGCATTTCTGCATCTATTTTATCGTATGGTTGAGTTATGAGGTTCTCTGGGTTGCCTGCTTTTTGCGTGTACCGTATAGCTTTGAAGGGTCTAATGTCAACCAAACGTTTCAGCTCACGGTTTTTTTTCCAGCGCTTCTATAACTGCTTTAGCTATTTGTACACTTGCCTTTAATTGGGCTTCATGTGTTTGGGCACCCATATGCGGCGTGGCAATCACGTTGTTTAATGTTAAAAGTTTGCTGTTTTTCGGCGGTTCTTCCTCAAAAACATCCAATGCAGCGCCCTTAACTTTCCCGAAACTAACGCTTGGTAGAGCGCTTCTTGGTCTACGACTCCGCCGCGTGAACAGTCAATCAGCATTACGCCGTCTTTCATCAGGTTGAACTCTTTTGTGGAAATCATGTGTTTAGTATGGGGTGTTAGGGGTACGTGGATTGTGATGAAGTCTGCTTGGGGCAGCATTTCAGCCAGGGGCACAAAACGGTCGTAAACGCATTCTTCAACAGGAAGCACTTTCATGCCCAAGGATAGCGGCTAAGCGCTCAACTGTTTTCCCAATGTAGCCGCAGCCGATTACGCCCAGGGTTTTGCCGTTGACTTCTGTGCCAATTAATTTTTCTTTTTCCCATTTGCCCTCACGCAAACTCTCTGTTCCCTGCACGATGTTTCTTGCAAGCGCCAACAAGTGACCTATTGTTAATTCTGCAACACTCATGTAGGAAACATGGGGGGTATTTACCAAGGTGATGCCGAGGTTTTTAGCTCTTTCAAAATCAACGTTGTCTAAGCCTTCGCCTGCGCGCCCGATTACTTTGAGTTTTTTTGCGTTATCTAAAAGTTCGCCTTTAACTTTGGTTGCTGACCTAACAATTAACACGTCATAGTCAGCAATTATTTTTGGCAGTTCAGTTTTCGGCATATCCCATGCGCGATTTACTTGGTAGCCTTTTTCTTCAAGAAGTTTTATGCCTTCTTCGAATATTTTGTCGCTTATGAGGATTTTATAGGTCACGTTAATCCCCAAATAGAATCAATTAAGCCGATGACTTCCTTGATTCCCTGCAAGTTCCATTCGCCCATGTGTCCGATGCGGAAGGTTTTCTCAGCCATTTTGCCGTAACCGTTCGAAATCATGTAGCCTTTTTCGCCGAGTTTCTGGTTGAGTTCCTTAACGTTTTTGCCCAACGTGTTTTTTATGCAGCTAACAGTTATCGATTCGTAGCCTGGTTCAGGGAACATCTCAAAATGTTTTTTTGCCCATTGCTGCGTGTACTTTGCCATCTCTAAGTGGCGCTGGTAAACTTTTTCGTAGGTTTCTTCAAGCAGAAGATCCATGCGTTTGTTCAAGGCGTAAATTAACGGTATGCATGGGGTGAAGGGTGTTTGGTGTTTCTTTTCAAACTCGAAGATTTCAACCATATCCGTGTATGCGCCTCTGTTTGGCACCTGCTTGGCTCTTTCGATTGCCCGGTCGTTCACTAATGCAACAGTTAATCCTGGTGGCAGAGCAAACATTTTTGGGTTGAAGCAAAAATGATGTCGCAGCCAATTTCTTGGGCAAAGTTTTGTCTCCTGCCATGGAAGAAACCGCATCGATTGCATAGATGACGTTTGGGTATTTTTTGCGGACCAGTTTGCCGATTTCAGCTATGGGGTTTCTTACGCCGGTGGAGGATTCGTTGTGGCAAACCGTTAATGTGTCGTATTCGCCGCTGTCAAGTTTTTCCGCTATCATTTCCGGTTTAACCGCTTTGCCCCATTCAACCTCTAAGGAAATCTGTTTCTTTGCCGCATGCACGCAGGGTTTCAGCGCATCGCTGGGAGAAAGCGCCGTTTACGCATGCTAACGCTTTTTGTTTAACTATGCTTCTGCCAACTATGTCAAACCAAAGTGTTCCCGATGAAGTTGTTACTGTGGTTTAACGTCCTCAGGTAACTCAAAATACCTGCTTAGTTTAGCAGTTATTCCACCGTACAGGTCCGAGAATTCTTTTTCTCTGTGACCAATAAGGAGGTGAGTTTGCTCGTTGAGTATTTCTTGGCTTACTTCTGTGGGGCCAGGAATCAAGAGTTTCTTGTGCATGCTAAATCCTTCCAGCAAGAAGGTTCAACATTTAAAATATAAGGGTTATGCGCAATGACCAGTGTCTTTTTGCCTTCAAAAGCCCCGAAACCATCCGTGTTCATCAAATTAAACTGGCAATTAATGATGCAAATGTGTTCGTAATTTGGAATATATCAAGAATCGTAAGCTTGATTCATTAATGGTTTTGCCAAATTAATGTATTGGGAGAAAGCGAGAAGGCGATCACATGCAAAAAACAGAGGTAATTCCGAGTTTTCTTCTTATCCTGATGGGTTCGATAGATTGCTTAACCACCGTTGTGGGTGTTCTATATTCTGGAGCTACCGAGTTAAACCCCTTGATGGCGGGTATAGTTAGCACAAACATCGGAGCTTTTTTAGTGGTTAAAATCGCAGCAACCATGCTCATAGCCTTCACATATCTTTTAGCAAACAAAACTTTGCTGAAAACCCCAAACAAAAACAGCAAATCTTTCAAGTATTCTTATAAATTTTTAAAGTTGCTTATGCAGGCATCATAGTGTTTATGTTTATAGTGATTGCAAATAACCTTTTAATTCTGTTAGCGTGAGCAAAAAAGAAAGAGCGTCGAAAACTTGATTTTTTGCGTCCTGGTCAACGGCTTAATTTGTAGTGCTGATTAGTAAAGCATAAATAAAATATTCATAGCATTATAACATTTAGAGTTCAGGGTTTAAAAGTTAAGAAATGCTTAACTGTTGCAACCCCCAATACTATGAGGTTGAGAGAGGAAAATGAAATTTAACCTATTCGGCAAACGCAAACAACCAGTAGAACCCGAAAATGCAGCCGTGCCCCAGGAAGAACCCAAAGAAGAAACAGCCGCTGTCTCCGAAGAACCAAAACAAGAATGCAGCCGCAACTCAGCAACCAGCGCCAGCAGCAAGAAACCGCCTGCACCTCTGCAAGAGCCAAAACAAGAAGCCGCTGAAACCGCAAGTAAAACTTATCTTAAAGCTATGCCTCTCAAAGAATTATCTGATATTGAAAACGTGAAAAATGAAGTTAAAAACGGAAATATCATAATTTTACGGGTTACGCCTCTTGCAAGCAAAAGCATTGAAGAAGTAAAAACTGCAGTTAACGATCTCTACGAGTTCGCCGAATCCATCGGCGGCGACATTGCACGCTTAGGGGAAGAACGCGTGGTTATCTGCCCAAAAAATATTAGGATTTGGCGGGAAAAAACGCCGAGTTCTCAATGAGCCTGTTTCTGAAGGCGCTTTGCCTACAGCAGCCTAAAAGTTTCCAGTATTGCTGGAACAACGGTGTTTATGCCTACTTTGTTATCCATGATAGTTGGCGAAGTTCATGGTTTTCTGTTTTTCTCCGTGGACCACAAAGATTCGTTCGGGCTTAGGTGTCAGATGGGTTAAGTAATTGACTAGTTGTCGTCTGTCTGAGTGACCTGAGAATCCTTCTATTGATTCGTTTTGCATTTTGACCTGTAGGGCTGCCATTTTGCCTTCGTTATCCATCATGGTGACTTCGCTTACGCCTTTTTGGACTCGTTCTGCCCATGGTGCCTTCGATTTGGTAGCTGACAAAAATTATTGTGTTTCGTTCGTCGTCTGCCCAGTTCTTGAAGTACTCGATTACTGGTCCGCCTTCAAGCATGCCTGAAGTTGCCAAAACAATGCATGGTTCTCCTTCTATGATGCTTTGGCGTACGCTTGGGTGCTCAACGATGGTGAAGTAGTCGCTTTGGAATGGGTTGATTCCTTCATGCAGGATGCTGTGGCGAACTTCTCTGCCGAGGTATTCTGGGTAGGCTGTGTGGATGGCTGTGGCTTCGCTGATCATGCCTTCGATGAAGACTGGTGCTTCTTTCATTAGGCCGCGTTTCATGTAGCCGTCGATGATGAGCATGATTTCTTGGGCTCTGCCGACTGCTGGAACTGGGATTAGGACTTTGCCTTTGCGTTCCAAAGTCTGGTTTATGACTCGTGTCATGGCTTCTTCAGCTTCAACCCGCGAAGGCATGACATCATCCGCCCCGCCGTAAGTGCTCTCAGTAATCACGGTTTCAATGCGTGGAAACTCTGTTGCAGCAGCTTCCAGAAGCATAGTTCGGGCAAACTTGTAGTCGCTAGTGTAAACAATGTTATGTAAACCCTCGCCGATGTGCAGATGAACCATTGCACCGCCCAAAATGTGGCCCGAATTATGAAGCGTCAAACGAATATCAGGCGCAATGTCAGTGACAACACCGTACCGCAGCGGAATCGTGTGCAAAACGCATTCGCGCACATCCTTTTGGTCATAATACGGGGTAACACCCTGCTTGCCGGCAACATCCAAATAATCCAGCTGCAAGCATAGTCATCAAATTCGAAGTTGGCGCAGTACAGTAAATTGGTCCATCATAACCATACTTGTAGAGAAACGGCGCTAAACCGCAGTGGTCAAGGTGAGCGTGGCTAATAACCACTGCATCCAACGAGTCAATCTGGAATTCTGGACAATCAAACCGTGGAAACGCCTCAAACGGCCGATTTGAACCAGGATTAATGCCGCAGTCCAACAGCACGCTGCTTTCCCGTGTTTTAATCAGGAAGGCTGAACGTCCGACTTCTTGGGCTCCGCCAAGAACCGTCATGCGAATGTCGCCGACATCGTAGGTTTTGGGTCTAAAAATTCGTTCGCCTACGGTGCGCAGGATTCGTTCTCGCTCTTTGCTTTCAGAATGCAAGTAATGGCGCATGTGAGTAACAATCTTGGATTTTATCGGTGGGCTTCGCAGAACATGGGGGCGCCACTTGGTTTTCTTTATGATTTCCTGCAAAACCGCTCCGTTTCTTCCAATAACCAAGCCGGGCTTTTTGGTTTCAATTATTATTTCGCCAAGGCTTGGGTCAAAATTTATGTCTGTAATTTCAGCTTCCGGATCGGAATAAGTTCCCGAGCGATTTTTTCCGCTTCAACCTCAGGCATCCTCACGGAGGGGTCGGGGCGTATAACTATTCTTTTTCGGATTACACCGACGATTTCAGCCACTATGCTGCTTTGATCAACCAAAATCTCTGGTTTTTTGGTGTAAACCGCAAGCATGGGTCCTTCATATTCGATCCTGGTGACCTCTGCTTCTCTTGGAACTTTCTCCAGAATATATTGGCTAATTTCTATCTTTTCTCTGTCTTTTTCTTGAGTTCGAGCCACAGATTTTAACTTCCTGCCTTGAGAAGTTCGCTTTTTTCGTCCGCTGATAATTCGCGGTAACCGTTCTTGTCGATTACAATGATATTGTAGTTGTTGCCGCTTGCAACGTCACGTTTCATAGCTGCATTAACGGCTTTAACAATTATTGGCAGCACTTCAGCAATACTCATGCCTTCATGGAACTTGTCTTCAAGTATACCGTAAGCGATTGGTGAACCTGAGCCTGTGGAAACAGATTTTTCCTCAGTTAAGCTGCCATACGGATCCAAATTGTAAACGTGCGGTCCAGTGTCATCTACGCCGCCGACTAGAACCTGCGTTGCTAAAGGAACGTAGCGTGCAGAAAACAGCAAGTTGGCAACCAGCCTTGCTGCAGCGCTAACTGGCATCGGTCTGTTCAAGTTTATTTTGTAGAGCTGCGCGTTAGCTGTAAGTATATCCACGACTTTTTGAGCGTCTGCCACGGTTCCGGCAATAGTCATGCCTATGTGGTCATCGATTTTGTACACTTTTTTCCCGAATTTATGGGCAACATAGTAACCCATCGTTACCCGTGTGTCAGAAGCCAAAATTACGCCATCTTTGCAGACGACGCCAATCGTAGTTGTTCCTTTAAGGACTAATTGACTAGCATTATTATTTTGTGACATAGTTTTGTGCTCCCCTAAAACAATCGTTTCGCGGAATGCCATATCCACTAGGAAGTAGCATCATGTAATCTTTCCGTGAACTTTATTAATATTTCGCTTTTAGGTTCTGTTACTTCTTCGACTGCCCAATTTCCCATGTTACTTTTCGTCCGTTAGCTTATTTTGGGTGATTCTTTTTCTCGGAAAAAAATAAATCAAAGCGTTCTTTTTTATTTTGAAACAAGTAATCGTAATAGGTGAAAAGAACTTTGAAGAAATCAGAAAAATTGCAAATAGAACATAAAACTAAAGTTAAACAATCTGAAAAAAGTTGTCCGCCAAAGTCAATTAAGCAGATTGGACAATGCCTTAAAGAGATGTCTGATTGCGCAAAAGCAACTAAAGAACAAAAGTCTTCTTCAACTGAGCAATAGGAAGCTTTAGGTTACTATTGTTTTTTTGCTTGCATTTTGTATCAGATTTTTTATTTGTTTTGCCCTTCGATAATTATTTCGCATACTTCGGTCGGTGTTTTTCCATCTAATGTTTCGTGTAAGTCTGATGTAATTATGGAATAACTGTCTTGGACAAAGCAAAACTACTGCACAAAGTCTCCTGGCAGAAACCCGAAAAAAGCTTGATTTAAACGACAAAGCATGTATAAAGCGCACTGTTCTGCATGCAAAAGTGCGCGCTTTAGTTATATTGAAGTATGCTGATTACATTTGAGCCTAATAGTGTCATCTGGCAGCCGAAGGTGGCTTGAGCACGCACAAAAGCTCTAAAGTTGGCACTCTGCACACTTTCTGGGTTGCTCAGATATGAAAAACACTTCCGTTAAATAGTTTTTTCCTTATTCATTTTATTGAGTTTTGTATAAGGTTTTTTAGGAACCACTGCTTGTAAATGCTTGAATTAAGCTCTATACCAAAAAAAGGACTTGAAACAAGCCCTGACCTTAACCGCCTACCTTTGACCTACCTAATTTTTGTGCCAAAATTCAGCCATAAAAATGGAGTGCATAATCGACAAAGCCTCCCTACTATTTACACCCAACACGCAACAGTAAAAAGAGCCGAATAAACAGTCAACATACTCCCGAAGTTCTAATTGGGACACCATGCAGTGCTTTTGTTCTATTTTCGCCGCCAAACTTATATTACCAAAACCCGCCTAAGATTTACTTCCCGATGCAACAAGGCAGTTTATCATGCCGAACCAGACGGGAACATTAGGAGCACCACAAAAATGTCACATGAGCCAGAAAACCGTCGTTCAAGCAACCTTATTATGTTTCAACGTAATGCTTATATCAGTGAAATCCGCTTCTAATGCAATTCAGCAATATGGGTTATACCATAAAAATAGATGCAACTCCCCACCTACATCGATGTGGAGTGAAGGGTGAATTGACTTCGCCAAGTCACGGCGAAGATCAAAATGACACCATGCATAGGCCAAACAACAACGACGCAACACAATATATTGAAATATGTGTTTCACCAAACGCCAAACAAACACCACCATATGGCCCGAAACATGCCACGCTGTCTGGAGGATGGCTCGGCTTGAGAGCCGAAGAAGGGCGCGGCAAGCCGCGATACCGCCTCGGGTAGGCGCATGCAGCCTTAGATCCGAGGATACCTGAATGGGACTTCCTAGTAATATGCTCCTTCACGGAGCGGGAACCCCCCGAACGGAAGCATCTTAGTAGGGGGAGGAAAAGAAACCAAACACGGGATTCCCTTAGTAGCAGCGAGCGAAATGGGAAAAGTCCAAACCGAATCCCACACAGAAATGTGCGGGAGATGTAGGGTTAAGGGCCCGGCTTCCTCTTCGCTGGTTAAGCTGAAGTGGCCTGAAATGGCCCGCCACAGAGGGTGATAGCCCCGTAAACGTAAACCAGAAAGAGTTGAGCTGGAGTCCCAGACTACCGTACCATGGTTTTGGTGCGGAAAGTTGGGAGTCACCAACTTCCAAGACTAAATACGCCTCAAGACCGATAGCGCACTAGTACGGTGACGGAAAACTGAAAAGTACCCCGGAATGGGGGTGAAAAGTGCCTGAAACCAGACAGTTACAGACGTGTGCGGCCCAGAAGAGTAGATCCTCTCCATAGGAACCCGCTGTGAAGCGGCAGTACGAGGAAAGGGGATCAGGGTCGCACGTTCCGTCTAGAAACACGGGCCGGGGAGTTTATGGCTATGGCAAGCCTAAGAGTGATAAACTCGTAAGCATAGGGAAACCAACAAGCACGCAACTCCGCAAGGAGCCAGGTGCAAGGTCTGAAAGGGCCTGGAGTCATAGCCATACATACTAGAAACCAGACGATCTAGCCCTGGGCAGGGCGAAGCTAGGCGAAAGCCTAGTGGAGGCTCGAAAGGGTTCTGACGTGCAATTCGTTCCCCAGACCTGGGGCTAGGGGCTAAAGACCAATCTAGTCTGGTGATAGCTAGTTCCTTCCGAAGTGGGCCTGAGCCCAGTCCCGAGCGAGGTAGCTGGTGGGGTAGAGCACTGATTGGAAAACAAGGACCCGAAAGGATCCACTTTCCTTTCAAACTACGAATCCACCCGCGCCGTAAGACCTTGGGAAACGGGTTACTGGGGGTAAGCTCCAGACCGAGAGGGGGACAACCCAGACTGAGGTTAAGGTCCCCAAATGCTGGCTAAATGTCAAACCAAAGGGCGTCGTCAGCCTCAGACAGCGGGGAGGTAGGCTTAGAAGCAGCCATCCTTCAAAGAAAGCGTAACAGCTCACCCGCCGAGGCTGACGGCCCCGAAAATTGACGGGGCTAAGCCAGCTACCGATACCTCAGAACGCAGTGCACACTGCGCTGGTAGGAAGGCGTCCTAGTTGGGCAGAAGCTGGGCTGTGAGGTCCAGTGGACCGATTAGGATTGCGAATCCCGGTGGTAGTAACAGCAAAGAGAAGTGAGAATCTTCTCCGCCGAAGGGGCCAGGGTTCCCCGGCAACGATCGTCAGCCGGGGGTAAGTCGATCCTAAGGCATAACTTAACCGATTATGCCGAAAAAGGGAATCCGGCTAAAATTCCGGAACCATAGAGGTACATGCGGCGACGCAAGCTTAGTGTTGACGTTTCGGGGTAAGCTGAGCAAGGTCTTCGCCTTGTTTAACCGTATAAACCTAGGGAGTGCCGTAATGGCGAGAACTAGGCGAAATCGGGAATAGCCACCCGTTTTAGGGGGGTTCAGCTGATCTCTGGAGCCACTGAAAAACACACTAAGAAGGATCCTTTATGACCGTACCTAGAACCGACACAGGTGTCCCTAGGCGAGAAACCTAAGGCGTGTCGGGTATACACTAATGCGAGGGAACTCGGCAAATTAGCCCCGTACCTTTGGTATAAGGGGTGCCTGTTCTTTCAGCTTCGGCTGAGAGAGCAGGTCGCAGTGACAAAGGGGTCTCGACTGTTTAATAAAAACACAGGAAGCCGCAAGAGCGAAAGCTTGTGAACGGCTTCTGAATCCTGGCCAGTACAGGTACCTGAAACCTGGGTCCAACTGGGCTAAGGGCCTGCAAACGCCGGGAGTAACTCTGACTCTCTCAAGGTAGCCAAATGCCTTGTCGGGTAAGTTCCGACGTGCATGAATGGATCAACGAGGGCCCCACTGTCCCCGCGTAGTACCCGGTGAAACCACATAACGTGGACGAACAGTCCACGATCTCCCAGCGGGAAAAGAAGTCCCTGTGGAGTTTTACTGCAGCCTGCCGCTGGAATACGGTTGTGGATGCAGAGCGTAGTCGGGAGCCGTCGATCTCAGGTTCTCCGGGATCTGGGGGAGGCAACAATGGAACACCGACTTTCTGCAACCGTGTTTCTCACCGAGCCCCTTGCGGGCTGGAACAACGGTAGGTGGGCAGTTCGGCTGGGGCGGCACGCCCTTGAAAAGATATCAAGGGCGCCCTAAGGTTGGCTCAGGAGGGACAGAAACCCTCCGTAGAGTGCAAGGGCAAAAGCCAGCCTGACTGAATCCCAAACAGTAAGGGATGCAGAGGAGAAATCCGGGCTTAGCGATCATCCATGTCTCCCTTGGTGGGGGCTGGATGTGTCAGAAAAATTACCCTAGGGATAACAGGCTCGTCGCGGGCGAGAGTCCCCATCGACCCCGCGGCTTGGTACCTCGATGTCGGCTCTTCCTATCCTGGCCCTGCATAAGGGGCCAAGGGTGAGGCTGCTCGCCTATTAAAAGGGAACGTGAGCTGGGTTTAGACCGTCGTGAGACAGGTCGGACTTTATCTGCTGGGAGTGTTGGCTGCCTGAGGGGAAAGGGTCCCTAGTACGAGAGGAACGGGACGCTGTGGCCTCTAGTTAACCGGTTGTCTGATAAGGCAGTTGCCGGGCAGCCACGCTGTTGTGGATAAGAGCTGAAAGCATCTAAGCTCGAAGCCTCTCCCGAAAAGAGGCAGCCATTCCAGTTTCACTGGACGAAGGCTCCCATAAAAGATGGGTTTGATGGAGCCGGGGTGTAAGCTAGAAGACTTCGGTCGACTAGCTCAGCCTGCGGCCACCAATCGCCTGAGATGTCGAGTCATTGTAGTGTTTGAGCGATATTTGCGTGAACGCATGTTTCTGGTGTGATGTTGCGAGTTTTGTTTGGTCCTATGCATGGCGTATGCAATATTTTATTTTGAGAATTGTTTGTTAGCGTTTGTTAGTGTTGGTGTCTAACGTTTTGCTGGTTTTTGGTTTCAGATAAATTCAAATTTGTAGGTTGCTCTTTGGCTTTTTGATTGTGATGAGTGAGAAGGAGCGTTTTATTTTTCATTTAGATATGGATCATTTCTACACTGCGGTTGAGGAGCGGGAGCGCCCGGAAATCAGAGGCAAACCCGTGATCGTAGGCGCTGATCCTAAAGGCGGCAAAGGCAGAGGTGTGGTCAGCACAAGCAATTACGTGGCGAGAAAAGTCGGGGTGCGTTCAGGCATGCCCATTTCGCAGGCTTGGCGGCTGTGTCCAGAAGCGGTTTATTTGCCGCCGAATTTTCCTCTCTACATTAAGGTTTCAGATGAAATCATGGCGATAGCGCGTAGGTACGCGGGTAAGTTTGAGCAGTGGGGGATTGATGAGGCTTTTTTGGATGTAACGGGCAAAGTTAGCGATTACGTTGAGGCAGAAGCGTTGGCGTGTCAGATTAAGCAGGAGATTAAAGAGAAGGAGAGTCTCACTTGCTCAATAGGTGTTGGACCCAACAAGCTTGTCGCCAAAGTTGCCAGCGACTTTCAGAAACCTGACGGCTTAACAGTTGTCCGCGATGAGGAGGTGGAGGTGTTTTTGGCGCCGTTGCCCGTGCGGAAGCTGTTGTGGGTTGGACGTAAAACTGAGGCGAAGCTGAAAGCGTTGGGCGTAAACACGATTGGAGACTTGGCGACGTTATGATGCTTCAGCTGTTGATTTCGTTGTTTGGTGTGATGGGTTGGCAGATGCATTTGATGGCGAAGGGTATTGACCGAAGTGAGGTTGAAGAGCGAGTCGGCGTTAAAAGTGTAAGCCATGAAACCACTTTTGAAGAAGACACTGCCGACGCCGCTGTGATTTTGCAGGCGCTTGATGATCTTTGCGTGGATGTTCAAAAGGAAACTGAAAACCAACATTTACTCTTCAAAACCGTAACGCTTGAAAATTCGTTTCGAACATTTTGAAACCCATACCAAAAGCAAAACTCTGCCTTTCTTAACTAACCGCCTCGTATGACCTGCAAAAAACCGCGAGAGAACAACTCACTCCATTATTTGCGTGACGGATCGGAAAGTTAGGCTGATTGGCGTTCGCGTGTCAAGTTTGGTTTCGATGGAAAAGCAGAAGACGCTGCTTTAGGGCTCTCGAGTTTTTCTGGTGAACTAATGTGTTTGCCGAATGTTTCTTCGCTGGCTATCTCGCTGAGGTTTTTTCTTGACCTAACCAGATGCAGAAGCTTGCTTGATAAGTCCAGTTTTTCCCGTGAGTAGCCAACTGCTAAAAGCAAAAGAACCTCAAAGTTGCTTTGGGCATTCACTGTTGCCTTACTTCTTTCTTATCGAAGCTGCCGCACGCAGCAGGTGCTTAACGCTTCGTTTTCTCCGGTTAAAATATGTTTTCCACGGCTAAGGCGACGTCTATGGCGTACCAGTCAGGGGAAGCTTCTTTGTCGCCCAAGGCAACAATAACCAGTGTGCTTTAGCACAAAACTTTGCGTATCTGCCCTTTGAGAGGGCTTCTCTTTTTACAGGGTCAGTAACGGCAATAAAATGCCATGGTTCAGTATTTCTAGCTGAAGGCGCGGTCGAGAAAAGGTGTAAAATGGTGAAATTTGGTGATTTATAATAAAAAATGGGGAAAAAAATTACGTCAACATAGTCGTCTAATCGGCCCGATTATGAGATTACAAGCCGCTCATCTGCTTATACCCGAACAAAAGCTAGCCTTCGTAGATAGTTGGGTCTGGCAACCCCCTTAAGGATTTTTTGTAGTTGCTTGGTCCTGATTACCCACCGTAAATTTTGCCACGTGTGATGAAGCAGAATTCTTGGAGTGTGCACTCTGATATTGAAACAAGCGAAAAACCTGTTTTACAATCAGAACAAAAGGCGTCAAAGAGGTTGGTTGGCTGCATGAAATGTAGTAGCTTCAAAGAAGCAGGCTTGACCCCTTCCATTAAATTACGGGAAACCAAGTAATATGTCAATAACTTAATATCTGGCCCCTAATAGTACGCTGCATAACGGAGTAGTCTGGCTCTTTTAGTGAACGCACCTTTAAGTTGGAAAGTGCCATTATTTCGAGGTAACATTAGAATTTACTGGAGAGTTTATGTTTGAAGATTGAGGTTCTGGGAGGAGCCAGGGAAGTAGGCGGCTCTTGCATCGCAGTTGAAACTGATTCTTGCAAGGTTGCATTAGACTACGGTACAAAGTTTGATGGAGAAGTAAAAAAGCTGCCGAAAGATTTTGATGCAGTAATTATTAGTCACGCTCACTTAGACCATTCGGGAAGTCTCTTGAGTTTAAGCAAAGAAAATCCGCTCCTCATTGGATCCCAGATTACGCGAGACGTCACCGGAGATCTTTTACGTGACATGATTAAAATCCAGAATGAAAAAGGCATCTACGATTTTGAAAACAGCCACGCAGACAACATTGATGGATGCTGGCATACCAGCGATTCTTACGCTTTACAGGGGATGAAAATCCATCTTCAATCTGCTGGGCATGTGGCTGGAGCAAAAATCACCACTGTTCAAGCTGAAGGCAAAAAAATTGTCTACACTGGAGATTTTTGCTTTCATGACACTGAAATATTGCAAGGATGCAAATTCGAAACACTTACCCGAAAACCCGACATTTTGATTAGTGAATCTACGTATGGCGGAAAAGTTAGGGCGCCTAGAAACAAGTTGATTGATCAATTTCTAAAACAACTGCTGTTCACTATGAAGAATAAAGGCAATGTTTTGATCCCAACTTTCGCGTTTCACAGAAGCCAAGAGATGGCTAAAAGAATAGATACCTGGATAGACACGGGCATTTTGCCGCGCTATAACGTTTATACGATATCCAACCTTGCAAACAGAATCACGGGGTACTTTAACCAAAATAAACCGTTATTTACTAAAGAAATTAAACACCAAAACAACCCCTTCAACTACCAACATGTGAAGCACCTCTACACAACAGCCCAAATTGACGAGCCAGCCATTGTAATCTGCACCGCAGGTTTTGGCCACGCCGGCGCAAGTCTTCGCTTATTAGCCGAATGGGCAGAAAATAAAGCCAACTCTGTAATCGTAACCTCAGGGTACCTTCCCCCAGACAGCCCGCTAAAATCAGCCAAAGAAAACCAATATTTCAAAACTGCAGATGGTGAAACAATCACAGTCAAAGCAGACGTACGGCAGATTGAACTCTCAGGGCACGCTGATCAACTGGAACTTATCCAGTTAGTAGCTAAGCTAAAGCCCAAGCGAACTGTTCTTGTCCACGGCGACCTTGAGCAAGCAGAAGCACTTTCCGAAAAGATACAAGAAATGACCGAAGTATCTATTCCGGAGAAAAACGAAATAATTGATATTTAAGCAGTGCTTCTCAGCGGCACTGTAGCAAGACCACGCAAACTCAAAGTCCCGCCGAGCTCGGCTGCTTCCTTGCAGATGAATGAAAAAAGCAGTAACTTTTATTTGGGTTGGTTTTTATGTGTTGGTGTACTCTGGGCGTGTTTGGAGGTGCCTCGATAGCTCAGCCCAGTAGAGCGGCTGCCTTGTAAGCAGCAGGCCGCGGGAGCGAGGCCCGCTCGAGGCTCCAAAAAAATTTAAACTTCAGGCTCAGCTTCTTCTTTGGCTGCTTTAGGGTCTTTACCCGTTAACGAGTATTTGCGTGCTTTGGTCTCGATGATTTCATGCTCAAAAAACTTCTTCAATGATTTGAAGACTTTTTTGCATGGTTCGCCTGTTTTGTCGGTTAGTTCTTGGAGGGTTAATTCTTTTCCTTCCGTTTTGAGGGTTTGATAGACTTTTTCGTCGACTTTGTTTAGTTTCATTTGAACACTGCCTACACGCTTGTTTCTTTGTGTTATGGCAAAGGGGCTTTTTCAATTTTGCGGTTCAAAAGGTCATAGTTCCTAAAGTTCACGGTGGCTCATCCGAGATTTTTAAAAATCAAGCATTTGAGACGTCAAATCTACGTGCAACTTAGGCTTGGACGCTTGCGCCATGCCTGGTTCCATTTCTCCATTTGCCGTTGCAGAGCTGAATGAAATCGCAGGTTATGCATGGACCCTTAACTTCTAATTCGCAGAAACCATCAAACTCAGCTTGTGCCATTTGATTCTTCTCCCTGCCTTCAGAAACCAGAGCTTCCAATATAAGCAAACCTTCAAGCAAAGAATATATCAGATTCCATAATATCCCGCTTCAACCTTTAAATTAACAGCCAAAACAAAAATCCCAAGGCTGCAAAACACCAAACATTCCAAGCCACATCTTGGCAGAACTATTCTCAGCCATCTTCTCCACCTCGCATAGTCGGATGCGTCCACATACTTACAGTTTTAAATTAAAATTTAAAGGCTATTTCGGGCGCTGAATATGCCTGAGATTGAAGCGGCCCAACCCAGTTACGAGGAGTCTCCGCTGCTTCTCCAGCTGTCTGGGTTTTTATATTCAGTTTTGGGGCCTTCCTGCCAGATTGCGTCGTAAACCTTTAAGAATTCTTGGCTGGAGAGTCTTTCGTGCTTTCGAATTTTTGTCATCGCTCGCAGCGTCTTAACATCCGGCTTATCCCCATTTTTAGAACGTTTGAGCGTTTCAAGTAATCTGTTCTTGGACATTTTTCCGCCTCAAAAAATTTAAGCCTTTGGCTAGTTTACTTTTTTAACGATACATTTTGGCATAGGAATATCCGTACCGTAAGATTTTTCAAGCGCCCTTCGGCATTTTTCAGCCATTTCACTATCGTAATTTTTAGAAAATTTTTGCCTCATCATTTCCTTTCCTTCTCCTTCAGACTTTGTGTAACTGGGGAAACAGAAAATAAAAGCTATGTTGCACTCTTTAGAATATACTGAAAAAGAAATATTGCGGGAAATCGTTGGCTTCCCTGTAGAGAATAAATCGGCAACTGGACGGTTGCACTACAGCTTAGAGTTTGGTTTTAAGTTTAGCTACTGCCGAACACCCGTTTTTTTTGGCATGTAAAAATCAATCAATCTTGCTCTTTGGGATCTTCATCTGCTTTAGCGTTAAACGCGTATTTCTTCTCGGGAGAAACTTTCAACCCGTGGTACTCATACATGATTCGCACCCCGTCTTGGATGGCTTCGTTGCGGCTGTTGTACACGCCTTTTTCGATTAGCATGTTTAACAAATCCAGATATCTTTTTTTAAGACGAATAGTGATGCGTTCTCTTTTGTTACTGTCAGACACCAAACTGTCACCGTTTAAACGCTTATTTAACTTCAATTCCTTAGGTGCAAGAAGACTGCCGTAAAAATCCTTGTCAGATAAACATTTACTTTTTGTTTGCCAGAAACGGTTGGTGTCCTCAACGGGATGATTAAAACTTGTCCAAACAGAATCACTTCTTATTTATTTCCACAAACACTTAAAAAAATAAATTTTTAACATCCATCTTAACTACAAGCAGAGAGGTTTGCCCCACAAAACAAGCGTATTTTCTTGACATTTCTAACTAATAATTCAGCCTATACAGCTAAATGCTGCCCGATGAGCACCCTAAACCCGCTTTCTCTTGCAAGAACAGTACAGCCCCCAAAAGTCTCGTTGAAAAGGGAAGGCAGCGTTTTAGCGCCGATTTTAGAGCGGATAACCATCTGGAACGTGGCTTTGTCAGCCATCACTTTGGGTGCTTCACTCACTATGGCTTTCACTGTTTCCATCCCTGCGCTCACAGGCGGATTCGACAGCACACAATTAAACATTAAGCTTTGTGTGGGCTCATACATGTAACCGTAGCGCACCTCAGCGTTGACTATCTTGTTTAACTCAACATTTTTCTTAGCCAAGCGCACAGCTCTCACGTTCACATCTGACATAACCACTTTGAGCTTGGGGTTAAGAGCAGCCGCAACAATGCCCACAGCACCGTAACCGCAGCCGATGTCAAGAACGCAGCCGCATTTGGGCAGAACCATCGATTCAATTAAAAGCCTCGTGCCCGGATCAATTCGCCGCTTCGAAAAAACGCTTGAAGCGGTCAAAAACTCGAAGCTTCTCCCGCAAATGGCTGTTCGAACTAAACCGAACCTCTCCTTTGACTTGGGCTCAGCACTAAAATAATGGTCTATGCTATTGTTGGGCTGATTCATGTTCGCTACCGCTCTTCCAAACCTTCGGGTAAGTGCCTCTTGGCATCAACACTCTCTCCAGCGAAGCAACCGTACCGTGCTTCAAATCCACCATTTCCTCCGCCGACACAGCCGCTTTCGCTAATGCCACTGCTTCACCTTTCAACGTGAAAACAGCTAAAATGGAGCCCTTATGGATGCCGCCTGTAACCTGCAACACGCCCGGCGCAGTCAAGTTGGCGCCATGACAAAGCGCGTCAACAGTTGAATCTCGAACCACAATTTTCGGCAACAAAGACAACGCCTCTTCCATGGGCACGATAAACTTGTGAAGAATCTCCTCATCCTTTTTCGTTTCCCACTCCCCAAACCAGTACGCAACATCATGCAAAGTAACCTTTGAGGTGCTGTTTTCAGTGAAGCCTCCTGAACGTGTTCTGCGCAGCTCCTGCATGTGAGCGCCGACTCCCAGGATTTCGCCGATGTCAAAGCAGAGCTTGCGAATGTAGGTACCAGCTTCGCAGCCGACTTTAAACAGAACGTTGCGTCCATCCGTCTCCAAATAGTCAATGTAGTAGATGCGCCGGGTTCTAAGCTGCCGCTTAACAGAAGAACGCAGCGGCGGACGCTGATAAATCTCATCTTCAAACTCCAACAAAACCGGCTTAATCTGCTCCTCAGCCGCGTTACCGTGAAGCTTCATCACGCAAACATATTCTTTGCCGCTGTAGAGAAACGCCTGAACCACCTTCGTAGCGTCCTCTAACGTGATTGGTAAAACGCCTGTGACTTTAGGATCTAACGTGCCTCCATGTCCGATACAGGAGAGGTGCATGATTTTTTTAACCCAAGCAGCAACTTCATGGCTTGTTGGTCCAGCGGGCTTATCGAGGTTTATTGTGCCGTATTGAATGTACTCTTTGGCTGGTCTCTGCGAGGGCAAATGTCCATATTTTGGGTTCGTCGTGTCCTCTGCCCTTGTCAACAGTTCACGTTTGGTTTCCCACGGAGGGGTTGTTCTAGGCATATGACTGTTTTTCTCCTGACTGGTTGTAAGAAAAATAGGTAAGAGATAATTAAAGCTTAAACTACTCTGTTTTAACCGGTTGAGTCATTTCTTGCAGTTTGCCTGCAGCGTCCAAAACTTGAGCCACTTCATCGTCTGACGCGCCACGTTTAACCTCAATTTTATCTTGAAGAGGCATAACATGGTTTATGTTAACTCGTCTCCGCTTGACGCCAGTAACCTTTTTTGGGCCTGTCACTAAAACGAAGCTTTTATCCATTACATCTATAACGACGCATTTTTTGCCGTTCTCTCGACCGACTTGTTTCACGCATATTCTTCCAACTTCTATAGCGGGCATCCTAATTTTTGCCTCCTTAAAAACAAAATACCACAATCGGAAGATATAAGCATAACATAACTTTAAGCAAAAACACCACAAATAGCCAAACGGCGCCTCTTGAACAGGCACCCAACTTCTTATTTTAAAAATGAGCAAATTGCCAGTTGAGCCTAAACCCCACAATAATCACCGCCTTGTCATAAGCACTTGCACAAGCACCTCTTTGATGTTATCTCAGACAACGCCTCGCAGCCTCTCAAGAAGCCGTACGATGCTATCGTAGAGCGTGTTCCTCAACTGGCAAACAATAGTGTTTTCGTAACACCCTATAATATTATGTTAGTACCACGATGCTACAAAAAAGAAATATGCACGCGCAAACTGCATGCAAAAAACTTAAAGAATACATCTTCATGTGTATCGGTGCTGGTGCCGGGGTATCCGAGCCAGGTCTAAATAGGCGGCCAGAAAAAATTGATTGCCTAAGATATGGAGGAGGACTTAAGATCCTCTGGCGCAGGCCTTCGTGGGTTCAAGTCCCACCCCCGGCACCACTTGTCCTTCTTTACTATGGAAGTTGTTGCCGAAAACCCCCTATACACAACTACAACCAACGGTGTTTGAGTGCACCGTATGTTTTGGCTTTAGCGTTTGTCTTGGGTTGCTGGCTGGTTGTGGAGACTGCCACAAGCAGAAGGCACAGGGCAACGTTTTAGTGCCTAAACCACGCACACTACGCTTGATCACCGTGCAGACGCCCAAATATCACATCTACATCGAGTATAGTGAGCCTGACAAGTCTGGCTTTCGCTTCAACGTTTCCCACGCAGAACTAATAGGGAACATTCCAAGAACCATTTGCCAACGGCGAACCCTTCTGGTTTATTGGGACATCTCCTCAACCCAATCAAAGTCGTCAAAATCGTTATCTTTTGGTCCCACCAAACAGCTGACCAACTGCATTTACCCAACCATGAAAGCCTCATAGCAGCTAAAGACAAAAAATACCTCATCGACAACGTCCTCAAAGGCAAAGTCAAAGGCGTTTACCTATGCACCGAGGAATTTGTGGCTGTGACCCAAAAAAAATCGGCGCAAGCTCCACAAGCTCAACCGGTAGTTTTAACTCCAAGTGGCATACCACGGCGAATAATCGTTGTTTCTGGAACAGATGAAATAATGAAGCAAACCATCACTGGAGCTTTGAGAAAACTCGGCCTCGCCGCCATAGTTATGAGTGAAGAACCCGGTCAGGGCAAAAAAATCGTCGACCGCTTCGCAGACTACAACGATGTGGGCTTTGCTTTGGTGTTGCTTTCACCTGACGTTTACGTTTATCCGAAGGGTGAAGAAGCTACAAAACGCGAACGCATCCCAAAGCAAGACGTGACTTTGATGTTTGGCTTCCTATTAGGGAAACTTGGGAAGGATAAGGTGCTTGCCTTCTATAGGGAAAGCCCAAACTTCGCCTTTCCAATAGAGTTTGAAGGAGTTAAATTCACAGCACTTAGATGACCGCGACAGTTGGAAGCTTGCCCTTATACGTGAACTCACCAACTGCGGCTATACGGTTGATGCTGAGAGACTTTTAAGGTAAGATCACAAATACTACAAAACCAATATATCAGCGCAAATCTAACAAAACAGCAAAGCTTGGTTGTAGTCTAGTTCAGTAGGACATCAGCTTCCCAAGCTGAGTGCCAGAGTTCAAGTTCCACCATAGTCACTACCCTGTTAAAAAATACGGGGGTTTATCCAGGCTGAATTTTTGCCTTCAGCATGGAAACGTAAAACCTATTAGGACACGCCAGAATACTGTTTACAAATGACGTCAAGTCAGACTAAACCTTTTAACCGTCAACGAACAATCAACACTGCGGTCTGCGCAGTTCTGCTTTTAGCTCTGTCTTTGGCAATCATCGTATCCGCCGCGCCTGCCTTCGCTGACACGTGGTCTCTGTCGGCTAAACCGAACAGCGCAACCTATGTTCAGGGCGAACAAGTGACCATCACCGGCACCTTGACCGATACAACAACTGGAGTGGTTGGCAGTAACTCTCTCGTTACTGTCTTTGTGTATGATTCAGCCGGCAAACTTGCATACAGCACCATTGTCGCTACAGGAACGGCAGACACATACAGCACACAATTCCGAATCAGCTCAACCGATCCGAACGGAACCTATACGATTTCGGTAGGGGCAGTAGAAGCCAGCAACGGCGCAACATTAGCAACAGCCAAAGCAACCTTCAGTGTAGGAAGCACCCCAACGCCAACCTCAACCCCAACCGTTACTTCATCGTCTTCTCCATCAACAACGCCCAAAATCCCAGAGTTTCCATCAGCCATTATTGTCACAATCTTGCTCATAGCGATGGCAACAGCAATATTATTCTGCAAAAGACGGAAAATTTAACAAGCCTTCTCAGGTCTCCTGTTTTCTCAAAAGATTTTAAGACATCAAAAAGAAAAAGGGAAACGTTGTTTTCGTTTGGTTTTTTACGGCTGTTTTCTAAGCATCAACAGAGATACTACGGCGAGGCCTATGTGGCAGGAGGTTGTTTTTTAGCTTGTTTTCTTCGTGGCCTTGTTTTATAATTTTCCAAGGTATTCCGACGGTTCAAACGTAGGTCATCGTTTTTTGCTCTTGTGTGTGGCCAGAAGAATGCGCTTGCAAAAAGGACTATGAACGAAATAAAGACCAGCATAAACAATGTGTCGTATGCCTGTCCAATGGTGGTTTTCCATAGGAAGCATTGAAAGTAATCTTTTGCGTACGCGCCGGGTCCAGGCCAGCTCCATCCGGTGCCATATGGACTAGCTTGCCACCATACTGGTCCACTTACTATAAGGTCGAGTTGCCATAGACTGAAAAAAAGCAAACATGTAGCAACCATTATGCCCACCAGGTTAATGACGGCGCTTGTTTTTACCATGTTTCTCCAGGAACTTCTCAGTCGATTAGACAATTTTTCTTCTTGCTCGGTGTGGACCGTCCATTGGCCATTCAAATAGCCCATTGTTGAAAATCGGACAGTTTCAAATATTCCATAAACAAAAACGCCTGTGCCTGCTAGTAACATTCCGAAGCCTGAATAATTCATCAGCGTGTTTTTTGCGTAGGAACTAGCTATTAATGAACCAGTAATGATGAGCATTGAGCCTATGCCGATTGCCCATACGCTTCCCAATATGATTCTCGGTTCGGGGTCACGTCTTTTTCCGTTTAGACTCCAGTTACTTTTTAGGATTGTTACAACAGTTCCTGACATGCCTATGCTTAAGATGGCTACCCCAATCAGCAGCAGTCCAAAGCCCGCATAATTCGTTACTGTTTGTTTTGCGTAACAGCCAGCCACGATGGACCCGATAACAGTAAAAACTATCCCGATGCCGACCGACAACATGCTGTAAGTTAGAAACCTCGGTCTATCAACGCTGATGCCGGGTTGTTTTCTGCTCTTATTTAAGTTGGTCTGCAGCATCCCCAGCAATGACCCAAATACTCCTAAGACAAAAAAGCATATTCCCGCTAGAAGCATCCCGAAACCTGACTCGTTTATGATTGTATTTTTTGCGTAGGTGCCGCCTATTATGGAGCCAATAATGCTCAGAGCCACACCGATGCCGATTGCCCATATGCTTAGACTCAGCGTTTTTGGCTTGTTGACCCTGATGTTTGCGGGCTTAGCTTGGCTAAATCGAGTTTCCATGATTGCTGTAGCCGTTGCACACGTACCAAAAACGAAAACGGCGATTCCAGTAAGCAACATGCCGAAACCGGTATAATTCGTTGTTGTTGCTTTCGCGTAAGAGCTGGATATAACCGACCCAATTATGGCTAGAACTAAACCAACAAAAATTAACTTTGCCTTGCCAGAGAGGGCCTCCTGACCATTTTCTTTAGTTCTTGCAGCTGCGCCCGTACTCTTCACCACTCCTCTCTTAATTGCCCGCGAAGGCGATAGTATCTGTTACTGCGCTTCTAGCCTATAACATTTAAGGCAATATTCTATATTGGACCCAGAACGCTTAAAGAATCAAACAGCAAACCGTTTAGCTGCTAAGAATGACAATTTTTTTTCCTACCTTAAGTTTTTTGAAAATCACAAATGAAAGGAAGATGAAGGAACACCATTTTAAATGAAACAAACCAATTGGCCATAAATTGATAAGGGAAGCACTGGGTTACTTTCGTTGTTGTTTTGTTGTGTTTGTAAAGCTGGTCGGTTTCTTTCTGGGATCGAATGCCGAACCGATTTCTTTGTAGTTAACGACGATTAGAGATAGCAGGGTGAAGAGGGGTATGAGTGAGTAATAGTAGAGTGGCGTGTTGACGGCGGAGGAGAAAACCATGCTGGTGAAGCCAGATGCCATGCCTGGATAAAGGAGCATCAGATTCGACAATGCCAATGCGCCGATTGCGCTTGCTGTTGCTGCTTTGAGGTTTTTGCGGTTGTACATTACAAAGAGCGGTATCGCCAGCAGTCCGAATCTTGGGTCAAAAAACCCGAAGGCAAAAGCGATTCCAGACAGGTATGGTTTTTCTTTGCTGGCGAAATAAAAGCTGAGCAGAAGCAGGAAGGTGATGAAGACTTTGGCTTGTCCCTCGCCCCACTGCCAATAGTAGCTCAGCGAAAGACCCCCTTGCGGAGAAGGAAACGGCAGCAGCAACGCAACAACCATCACCGCGAAGGTAACTGCAAGCGGCTTGCTTTCTAACATCTTGTAGATCAAGTAAGCCATTAGGGGAAGAAGCATAAACTGAACTATGTCAAACGCTAAAAGTGCCTGCTGATAATTCAACGAGAGAAAAGGCGAGACAACAAGCAAAAAAGACGGCAGGTACTTGTAGGCTTCAGGATGCGGAAGGATGAGTGGTTCCCCGTCTTTTAGAGCCCCGAAAGTGTAAATGTGCGCTGGATTGTTCCACAGCCTCCAAGCACCCATGTAATAGGCTGAGAAATCTTTTGCCAATATGGTGCCTGAAGCGTTGATGCCTGCGTTGACGGCGTAGGTTTCCGGATAAGCCACTATGAAAGTGTACAAGTTCAAAGCGAGTAGCACTGCAATTCCCACGATGAAAACAATTTTGGTAAAGCGGGGTTGGCTAATCATTTTTATCCAACGTTCTGGCTGGCAGTTTTTGCATCTTATACTCATTGGAACTTTTATACTTTGGTTGATAACGCATTTTTTGCTACGAAAGTTTCACATATGTCTCTGGCTGCAATCTTAATGTTGCTATCGTTTGGATAGAACAAGTGTGTGTTGCCATTTTTTGTTGGGTTTGTTTTGGGTTGGTTTTTTGGTTTAGGGCTTAAATTGTTTGCAGGTTGCGTACAGAAATGTATTAAGATGTATCAGAATGTATCAAAAAGTACTGAAACGTACCAAAATGTATTTTTATGTCCGTTAAGACCTTCCGCGATGTTCTTGACATCTGTTGTTTCTGCGCTGACTGTTCTGGTTGTTTTGGGCTGTCACTTTTTTTGGGTTCGGATCGTTTGCAGGTTGAGTTGATAAAAGTCGAGAAAAGTCATATGGTAAACATGGGCTTTTAACTTGAAGATTGGGTTTCAAAATGCCTATTTAGGATGCAATAATAAGTGGGGTTTTTGCGTAATAAAAAAATGTTTAGTGACTGCGTTCTAAAATTTTGCCAAATGGCTGGTTTCATCAAACAGTCATGTATTACGATTGTAATACGAACGAAAATGCTTTTATTCAATTTCTGCTTTGAAGCCGTTAAATGCCCCCATCAAAAGGATTGGCTGACAGATGGTAATGATAAAGCAAAGTAAAGCTAAGCAAGTCTCAATAATGGCGATGGTTGCAGCCATTTACGCAATATTATTCTACGGATCAGCAATAGGTATGCTTCCGGGCTTTACGCTTCTTTACCTCCCAGTTATTCTACTAGGCGTCCTCCCAGTGTGGTTTGGCTGGCCAGGGCTCTTCGGCAGCATGATTGGCGCTTTTATTGGCGGATTGTACGTTGAGGGAGTCCCTCCTTATGCTGCATGGGTAGAATCGGTTACTGCATTAATTATCTTCAGTTTAAACTGGGTTTTCATACCTCGGAGCGCTATCGAAGGACGAACAAAAAGAAATTTGATCCTTCTCATGATTGTATATGCGGTTACCCTTTTCATTGGCACCACCTACATCCTATGGCAATACCTGTACCTCTTTAACATAGGGCTTCTCCCCTTCAATTTTATAGGTAAGTTCTCCTTCGGAATTGTTCTTGTTTCTACATACAGCCTAAACTTGGTTATCCAACTTGCCGTATGCCCGGCTTTGCTTCGCACAGTAACACCGAGACTGAAGAGCTGGGGTGTCTACTCCGGTAACTTTGCAGAATGGAGAAGCCGAAGAAAAAAACCTGAGTAACCCTTTTTCAACCCTATTTCTTAAACCAACCCGCAACTCAAGTAATGTGTGGGCAAATCTCAATAGGGTTAACGTCCTAATTATAGAAAATACTTTTAAGTTATCGGTCACCTAAAGCATTCTGAGTGCTCGAACATGAAAATCAGAATAATAAAATTAACTCCCGAATCCCTTATCGAGTTGCTGCAGGGAAAAGCGTCCTCTTTGGCTTCCAACTTGCCCGGCGATGCTGAAATTTTAGATTTAAAACTTGATTTGTTTACCAAGCAAGTGTTGCAATTGTGAGAAGTGACAGCTTTGAGGATGTTGCCGAAACGTATCCTATCCCGGAATTGAAATTGACAAACGTAAAAGAATCTAAAACGACGTCTAAACCAATACTAACAACTGTTGCTAAAATCGAATCCAAGCTTGAAGCTAAGTCTGCAACTGTAAAGTTAACTCAGCCAATCAAAGCCGCCATTAAAATGGAAAATGAATTCAGCCCTGAACAGCGCAAACTGCTCAGTTTCACTGTTAAGGGCGATTGTGTGGTGGTTAAGCCAGTTCAGTTTTTGAAGGCTGAATGGGAAGACATCAATGAGGTTGTTCGAAGTTTAGGCGGCAAATGGGTGAAAGGCGACATAATTAGCTACTGGGAAATCCCAGTACAATAAGGTTGATGACCTGATTTGAGCAGGAAACGAAAATCTTTAAACAAGATGCTCCTATTCGGATAAGAAGGGTGTGCAAGATGGAAAAAACCGATAAACCTCTATCTAGAGAAGCACTAGTCTCAATGCAAGTTATAGATGCAAAAGGACGATTAGTTGGAAAAGTTAAAGATATTGCCTTCACTGTTGGAAAAACAGGCATTGCTTGACCGTGGAAAATGAGACCGGGGAAATCCAAAATATCCCATGGGAAGACGTTCAAGCAGCATCAGACTTCATACTTCTAAAAGCGGTTCTGGGAAGTGCCAGCCAACAGCAGCAACCTATTCTAACCAGTTCTCTGAGCGGGACAGAAAAGATTTCTAAGTCATATGAACCGCAGCAGCAACCTACTCAGACGAGTTCTCTTAGTGAGGAAGAAAAAGTTTTTGGGCCATATCAAGCAGAGCAGCATCAAGCGGTTCAAACTGAAGTTAAGCAAGAATCCACTCAACCACTTTGCCCAACGTGTAATCAAGCTCTCACGTGGATTCCTCAATACAAACGATGGTACTGCTACACCGACAAAAAATACGTTGCGGTGAATGAGAAACAGGCAACTCAACGACCCTGCCCCACATGTAATCAGCCTCTCACATGGATTCCGCAATACAAAAGATGGTACTGCTACAACGACAAAAAATATGTCTAAACCATAAACAGCAGATATCTTGAAATCTTTTTCAATTTTAATATTTATTTTATATTTTATAATTTTTACAACGTTTCGTTAAGCAGGGACTTTTTCCAATATTGTGATTGTTCCGTTTTTTCCAAGACGAAGTTGCTTTTCAGCCTTAAACATTGCCACATGCGCATTCTTTACTTCTATGGAGTCGCCAAGTGAAACGGCGTTTACCTGTTGGTCCCAGAGGCAAAGCATAATTTTTCCTGTTTCATCTCCTATCCATGCGTTGGAAACAAGAGCGTTGTCTCGAAATTGAGTATGGACTTTGGATGGCTCAGAAGTTTCCAAAACTTTGGCTAGCACATTGATTTTTTTCATGCCTACATGTAAATTCTCTATCTTCATGTGTGAGGGAGCTGGGTTTTGCTTTGCGATTTCTTTTCGAACTCTGCTTGTCTCCATCCAATTATCGAATGAAACATCTTTTTGTAAGAGAGTTTCTTCGGGAACCCGGAACTGCGCTATTACTTTACTTCTTTTGTTATTAGGAAAATGGCTTCGTTGTTAACGCTTCCGCGGTATTCAACCGTTAAATCTTCACATGCGGATTTGCCCTGTTCTTTTGCTTTAATTAAAGTTTGAAACAGCTCGGTTGGATAAACTCTCATGCTGCGCTGAAATGAATGCAAGTTGATCTTCTAGTGTCGGCTTTTTTGGTTTCATACTATTTTTTCTCCTTTTTTTATAGCGAATTATCTTGAAAAAAGCAAACATGGGTTTCAAAATTTACTTTTTCTCGATTAATTCTGACAATTTTATAACTATATCTTGTTAACTATTTAGGTTTAGCTATGAAAAATCAAAGTTTTTCAGGGGTGATTTGCCTGTTTTGTTTGATGCAGATTTAGATCCGTTTTTGTCCAAAAAGGAAAAAAACTAGTACTTTATAGTGTTTAAGTGTAAATAAGTTGTTTTTGAACTCTACGGTTTTGGTGAAAATTGTGGCGGATGATGAGTCTAAGCGAATTAACTAAAGTTAAACTAACAAATTTAGATAAAATTCTTTATCCAAAAAATAAAGTGACAAAGGCGCAAGTTATTGAATATTACATTAAAATGGCGCCGAAAATGCTTCCCATCATAGCTGATAGACCGTTAGTTTTAACAAGGTACCCTGACGGCATTGAAGGCGATAAATTCAGTTTTTTTGAAAAAAACGCTCCTGAAGGCACTCCACAATGGGTTAAAACAAAAACGATTTATTCGCCAACATCCAAACGCGACGTTCACTACATCGTCTGCAATGACTTAGATACGCTTATTTGGCTTGCAAACTTGGCTTCGTTAGAAATCCACATGCCCTTCTCCAAGATTAACGCCTTGGATACGCCTGATTTGCTGTTCTTCGATATTGACCCTGAACCGCCAGCCACCTTAAGTGATGCCGCGGATGTTGCACTTTTGCTTAAAGATAAGCTTCTTGACTTAGGCTTACGCCTTTTGTTAAGACTTCAGGCAAAAAAGGGCTTCATGTCGTAATTCCCATTGATTCCAGAACATACCTTTGAAGAAGCAAGGGCTTTTGTGCATAAAATCGGGGTTGACTTGGCAAAAGAAAGCGACATTGTTGTTTCAGAATTCAAGGATACCAAGAAACCGGGAAAAGTTTTCGCTGATTACCTTCAGAATTCGCCGTTGCGCACGATGGTGGTTCCCTACAGTTTGCGACCTACGCCTGAAGCCACTGTTTCAGCTCCATTAGACTGGAGTGAAGTAAAGAAAGGAATAAACCCCTCCGACTACACTATTTTTAGTGTAGTTAAACGGACTAGTAATCCGTGGAAAGATATTTTTGAAAAAAAATGTAAACTGGAGATTTAATTATGGCGCAAGAAAATGTTGAGGAAACCTCAAGCTAAGAAAGTAAGTGCTCAAGCTCCAAGGAGATCAATTTGGTCGGGCAGTATCACAATAGGCTTGGTTAATGTCCCTGTTAACTTGTATTCGATGATTTATGATAAGGGCATAGCGTTTCATTTTCTGCATAAAGTTGACGGTCAACCTTTAAAATACGTTAAAATGTGCACTAAAGATGACAAAATAGTGCCGTGGGACGAGGTTGTCCGCGGCTTCGAAGTCTCAAAAAACGAGTTCATCACGTTTGACAAAAAGGAGCTGGATGCTGCAAGACCCGAATCTGACAGTCGCATCCGAATCAGCAAGTTTGTCGATTACTTCTCGGTTGACCCCATCTACTTTGACAAGACTTACGCTCTTATGCCCGAAAAAAGCAAAGAAGCATACAGTTTACTCTTAACGGCGCTTGAAAAGAAAAACAAGGCGGGTGCTGGACGCATAACCTTGAGAACCAAAGAGTACCCAGCTCTGCTGCACGCCTACAAAGGCGCATTAGTTTTGACTACCTTGCGTTACGCCTACGATGTGGTTGACCCGCAAGATTTTGAAGAGGTCAAAAAACTTGAGGAGCCCGCGAAAGCCGAGTTGGATATGGCTGTAAAAATAGTAACTGACCTCTCAGGCGACTTTGATATGTCCGAATTCGAGGACTCCTACAAGAAAAGAGTTGAAGAACTCATAGCGCAAAAGGTGAAGGGCGAAAAAATCCACATTGAGAAGCCTCCTGAAGTGGAAGCTAAAAGCCTCATGGTTTCACTGCGAGAAACCATTAAACAGTTGGAAAAGCAATGAGCCGCCACATCTACACGCCGATGCTGGCACAGGTCGCTGAGAAGCCTTTTTCGGGCAAAGACTGGATTTTTGAGGTTAAATGGGACGGTTTCAGAGCTATCGCCTATGTTGACAAAGACTTAAGTCTGAAAAGCCGCAACGGAAAAGAGCTTAAACAAAATTTTCCCGAGTTATCTGAGCTTCAGCAGTTGAGCAGCAATATTGTTGTGGATGGCGAAATTGTCGTTTTGAAAGAAGGGAAGCCTGATTTTCAAAGCTTGCTGAAAAGGGGTCAAGCGGTTTCTGAAGTTGAAATTAAAAGGCAAACGGCGCGGTCACCCGTGATATATGTGGTTTTTGATATTTTAGAGAAGGATGGAAAGCCTTTAACGAATCTTCTTTTGTTGGAAAGAAAAAAAATCTTGAAGGATTCGTTGAGTGAAGGCGAACATGTGGTTGTTTCGAGTTTTGTTGAGGAAAAAGGCGAAGCTTACTTTGAATCAGCTCTTGAAAAAGGCTTGGAAGGCGTGATGGCGAAGAGAAAAGACAGCCGCTACGAGGAAGGCATGCGGACTGGCAGCTGGCTGAAAATTAAAGAAACTGCGAACTTGCGACTGCGTAATTTTTGGGTATACCCGTGGGGCTCAGTCTAGAGGCGATACTTTTGGTGCACTGCTGCTTGGCGTTTATGATAAAGATGGAAGAGCGGTTTATGTGGGTAAAGTTGGAACAGGCTTTACTGAGGAGATGCTTGGAGTTTTAACTGATAAATTTGAAAAGGTAAAAACGGATGTTGCTCCTTTCCAACCCGAGGCTGGCGACCGGGTGACCTGGCTTAAACCCGAGTTGGTTTGTGAAGTGGCGTATCAAGTAGTCACCGATGATACAAAGCTGCGGATGGCGCGTTTTCACCATTTAAGAGAAGACAAATCGCCCGCCGAATGCACCCTTGACCAAATTGTCGAGAACACGAAAACAGGACGAACGCAAACACTGGATAAGCTTTCAGAGTACGCGTCAAAACGTCATTTTGAAGAAACCCCTGAACCAAAAGGAGCTGCTGAGAAAAGAAGGCTGAAAAACTGATCTTTGTTATCCAAGAACACCATGCACGAGGACTCCACTATGACTTAAGATTGGAAAAAGACGGTGTTCTGAAAAGCTGGGCTGTTCCGAAAGGAATGCCTGGAATGCTGCGTGAGCGGCGTTTGGCAGTGGAAACCGAGGACCACCCCTACGAATATGGCAGTTTTGAAGGTGAAATTCCCAAGGGCCAATATGGCGCTGGCACTGTGAAAATCTGGGATAAAGGCCACTACGAACCCAAACTTTGGGAGAACGATAAAATCGAAGTTCACCCTTAGACGGCAAACGCCTTCATGGACGCTATATTCTTGGTGCGGTTGAAGAAGGCTGGGGATAAGGACTGGTTGCTGCTAAAGGGAAAAGAGTAGCATGCAAAACCTTCATTTAGGCACTATTGGCTGGAGCTACAGTTTCTGGAAGGGCAATTTTTACCCAAATAAAACTGCTTCCAAAGACTTTTTGGCTTATTACGCAACCAAATTCAACACGGTTGAAGTTGATAACACATTTTATCGGATTCCAAACCCGCAAGCCGTAACCAACTGGAAAGAGCAAACGCCCGACGGCTTTCGTTTTTCGCTAAAATTCCCCGCAGTAATAACGCATGTTAAAATGCTTAAGGATTGCCAGCGTGAAACCACCTTTTTCTTGAAAGAACAAAGCTTCTCGGCGAAAAGCTTGGACCTTTGCTGTTGCAGTTTCCTCCTGTTTTCGGTGTTGAGCGCCTGCCTGATTTGGCTGATTTTCTGAAACAACTTGCCTAAAACTCATCGCTATGTGGTTGAGGTTCGGGATGAACGGTTTCTTAACGAAGAGTTTTATTCGCTTTTAAGAGATAACAATGTTGCTTTGGCATGGGTTGATGGTCCCTTTATGCCTATCACTAGCGAAGTTACTTCTGATTTTTTGTATATCCGCTGGGAGGGCGACCGGACAAAAGTCAAGGGAACCTTAGGCAAAATAGAAGTTGACGTCCAAGAAGACTTGCGTGGTATGGGCAGATAAAATAAAGCCTTACCTAAGCAAGCAAATGAGCATTTTTTGGCTACTTCGGAAAATACTACTCAGGTTATCCTCCTTCAGACATAAATTTACTCTCAAAACTCCTGTCTGTAGCCAGTTTTTCAATCAACTGTGGTTGGCACTGCCGAAAGGATGGTTTGCACAGCTAACAAGTTTTTTAAGCTTATTGTGCAGTTCAGACCTAAAATTTTCAGCTGAGATTTAAATAGGAGGAGTATATTGCGCGGAAATTTGCTGGAGGAGAAGCGAAAAGAACAAAAGTTTGTTTTTTGATTAGCCTCTTTAATGGTTGAGATGTATGTTTTTTAAACAAATCCAGCAGCACGGCGACAATTTCTCGTACATTATAGCGGACGAAGCTGCTTTGGAAGCGGCGGTTGTGGATTCAAGCTTTAACAGTGGCGAAATAATAAAGGTTTTAAAAAATAAAAACTTCAATTTAAAGTACATCATAAACACTCATGGACACTCCGACCATACTGCTGGAAACACAGAGTTAACCTCTATTTTTGGAGCGAAACTGGTTGCTCATAAACTGTCAAAATTAAACTATGATGTTGCGGTTGAAGACGGTGACATGCTAACTGTTGGCGGAGTTTCGATTAAGGTTATTTATACGCCGGGGCACACAATAGACAGCATTTGTTTGCTGGTGGATAATAGGAAGCTGTTGACGGGCGACACTTTATTTGTTGGCGAATGTGGAAGAACTGATTTTCCAGGCGGCAGCTCAAAGAGCATGTATGACAGTTTATTCAATAAGCTTTTGAAACTAAATGATTCTGTGGAAGTTTATCCGGGGCATGATTACGGATGGAAGCCTTCGTCAACTATTGGCGAGGAAAGAAAGTCTAATTACACGTTAGAGCCCAGAAGCCTAGAAGATTTTATTGTCTTTATGAATGAGCCTTAGCAGCTTCAACAATAATGTAGTGTTTCTTGAGATACTTTTTTATTGTTTGTGTTCTAAACTATGGGTTTATAGCTTAGCAATTAAGCATTGATAAACAAAACTTAAAAGAGCTTAATAGTATATAATGAGCTGTAGTGTAGAATGGTTCAATCTCGCATTAGAAAAAAGATACTGATAAAATTAGCGGCTTCAGGTGTTTGGCGTGTGCTTTATAGCTTTGCAGATAAATCTTGCAGCTCAATCACTCAAAAACATGCTTTTAATTCTCGGTAGAGCGTTAACTGGGGCTGGATGTAAATGATCCTTTTTTTTGATATCACATCTATCATTTTGCTCTCAGTCTTGCTTTTTTGGACGGCTTATAACGGCTCAATCATATATGTAGGCGTAAAAAATAGGCGCAAGCGTACTCAAAGCGTTAGTTATTCGAGTGAGACGCCCAAGATTTCAATTATTGTGCCGACCAAGGATGAGGAAGCAGTTATTGGTCGCTGCTTGAATAGCTTACGGGATTTAGATTATCCATTAGATAAGTTAGAAATTATAGTGGTGGATGGTAATTCAAGCGACGGCACTTGCAAGGTGTGCTCGGATTTTTCATCCACATATACTGGAACCTTTAAGATAATTAACGAAAACGAATCAAGGGGCAAGCCTGCTGCTCTCAACCTTGCATTGACCTATACGACAGGCGAAATCGTGGGGGTTTTTGACGCTGACAGTGTTCCCGAAAAAGATGTGCTCAGGAAAGTTGCGTCGTACCTTGAAGATACGAAATTAATGGCTGTGCAGGGCAGAACCACCTCGCTGAATGAGAAAAAAAACATTTTGACAAGGGTTATTGCGTCTGAAGAGAAAGCTTGGTATCAGGCTTTGCTTAGCGGAAGAGAAAAGTTGCAGCTGTTTGTTCCCCTAAACGGTAGTTGCCAATTTATAAGACGCAGCGCGTTGGAAGAGTTAGGCGGGTGGGATGAGGCTTCTCTTACGGAAGATGTAGAGTTGGCTTTGCGGCTTGTTGAAAAGAAGCATCAGATAAAGTATGCTGAAGATGTTTGCTGTGGGCAGGAATCGCCTAACGGTTTAAGAGACTTAGTAAAGCAGCGGGTTCGTTGGTATAGAGGATACATGGAGACGGCTTTAAAGTATGGGCGTCTTCTTGACACTTTAAATAAGAAGACTGTGGATGCCGAAATTTCGCTTGCTGGACCCTTCATGATGGTTGTTTCACTATTAAGCTACGTGAACTGGTTTTTCCTTGCACTGTTTCTCTCGGAAAGCAACCCAGTCATAAATTTCACAGGGACTAGTTATAGCTTTAACCGCTGTCTCTTTAGTTTCGGTCGGTGTTGGATTAATGGCATCTGAGAAACCCATCAAACTTCGAAACCTGCTGTGGATTCCTGCAGTTTACGTTTACTGGTTTATCCAAATGTGCATTGCAGGATGGGCTTTTCTAAATTTAATATTTAGACGGAAGAGGGTTTGGACTAAAACAGTTAAAAAAGGATTCATAACACCCAACATTACAAAGTAACTGTTCACACACATAAAAAATTGTAAGTTAATTGGCAAATAATTCATCGGAGTTTAAATTTCTAAGCTATAGTTTTAAATTCAGCCTACGCCTATTCATTGATTGTTTCAAAGATCGTGTAGTTCGGTTTAATGGAGAAGGGCATAACCACTCATCAAAAACGGTGCAGTCCAGTTACGAATGACAAATACTTTGGTTAATTTCAGAAAAAGCTGCGGTCTTCCCTTAGGTTGGTTTGCTTCCTTAGAGGTCTCTATTGAAGCTGAGCAGAAAAAAGGCTTTTTCAGGCAGAATCATTGGCGATTTGGCAGAAAAGCAAAGTGTCTGACAGTGTTTGCGATTGTAGCTGTTTTGCTGATTTCTGTTTTTGCGTTTTTGCCAAAACAAGGCGTTACCAAAGGCAATGTTATTCCGCCAAGTGGCAACTCAACCGCAACTCCATCGCCGACAGCTAAACCTCCCAGCAAAAGTAAAGGCTTAGTGTCTATTAATTCAACTCACCCTTTAACTGAAATAGGTTCAATTTCAGATTCAGGTTCACCAGCAGCTCATGTTCGCCCTCCTGGCTTAATCCAGTCTGCACAAACATCAACAGCGACTGTTTGGCTGCAAGTTGCTGCATATGCTTGGGCATTATTTCCAACCTGACAGTAGGTGTCGATTCTAACACCGGGCTTCCCTACGCTTAGGCACAGGCTTTACTGGTTTCACGGATTGGGATTTAGGCTGCTATATCCAAGCTCTCATTGACGCTCAGAAATTAGGACTAATAGGAAACGACAGCACTTTGGGGCTTTTATGCAAGAATAAACATGGTTTTAACTTTCCTGGAAAACCGAACCCTAAATTCCAATACTACTTACCCATACCAATTCTACGATGCTACAAATGGAAGCGCTTGCAATATATCCCAAGAGAATACGGTTGATATTGCTGATACAGGAAGGTTGTTTGTTGCCCTCAACAATCTTGAAAGTTATAACAGTAACTTTACGACGCAAATAAATGACATAGTATACAAAAAATCTGATTATGCTGCTTTAGTGCCTAGCATCGAGCAAGATAGCCTTACCTCAGTTGATATGTATTCCTACTTTGTTTACAGCGGTTTTGCAAGCTTTTTCCCAGCTCTTTCTAATGCTCCGAATGAAATACTGACCAATATTTTAAACGCTGATGTTACGTACTCACCTTATGGTAATGTTTCGTTGCCTGATGCTTCGATTTCTGAAGACCCGTTACTTATGTTCTGTTTTTGAACTCAACAATAATGATTCTCAAGTTGATGACTTTATCACAGCAGGTTTATTTGGCTTCTGAAGACTATTATAACTCGACAGGAAACTATACGGCTTTTAGTGAAGGAAATGGCTACAATGGCACTTTCATAGACGAGTGGGTTGTTGTGCCTAATGGTAATACGTGGGTGATAACGACGGCTGGAGTCAGTGGATATTTGAGCGTAGATCCTGTTATTTACACTAAAGTGGCGTTTAGCTTCTTAGCTCTCTACAACACGACATATGCCCGCAACATGATCATTTACCTTGAACAAAATCTTCCTTTGCCCGTAATCGGTTACACTGACGGAGCCAATAACAGTGGATTTCCGATTTTGGCTATTGGCAGTAACACGAATCAGCTAATATTGGATGCTGCACTCTACGCCATACAAAATAATCCATAGCGCATATAATACGTGAAATCTGATCAACCAGTTGACCAACTTTAAATTTTGGCAATTTTTTATCTATGCTCGTAATTATGAGTGCGATTATTTTGTGGATTGTGGTGCGTAAAATAAATTGAGAACCTAAAACCTCTTAAGATGGGACATCCATGTAACTTCAAACTCGTAAGAGGCAAGATGAATGAATCTGGACCCAGCGAACGCCTTTAAAGACGTTTCAGGAACAATGTTGAATGATTGCTGAGAAAAAGATAACTGCGTTCTGCTTGGCTACGGCGATTTCATTTAGCATCTTACAGGTTTCGGTTTCTAAATTCTGTGGATAAGGAGAATAGCGTGGTTGCGTGTCTGTTTTGTCTCTTCTTATCCACCTAATCACGCACGTTTAAGCGAATATGCCCAGAATTTAGTGACTGCCATAGCAGGCAGACCCGCGATAGATGCCCTGTATCTTTTAGTCGACAAAACCACCCTTTCAGCAAAAGTGTTACCTGAAGATCCCAAGGTTAAAGTTTTGAGGATTTGGAAAGCCGATAATTTGCCTTCAGTGCTAAGCTTAATGTACTTCATCTTGAAGCTAAGACCCGATGTCGTGCATTTTAACGTGAGTTTCCAAAGTTTCGGCAAGAATAAACTCACCAACGTAACTGGTTTATCGCTGATTCTTCTTAGCCGCCTTTTCGGTTTTCGTGTTCTAGCTGCAGTGCACACACTAGGTGAAAAAGCAAATTTAGAAAAATTTAGCTTGAAAGATAGTTTGCTCAACCGAGTCGGAATTCTTATGGCAACAAAAATTATCCTATCGGCCCAAACCGTAGTGGTGCTTGTTCGCTCCTACGGCGATTTTTTGAAGAAACGTTACGGACACAAAGGCGTTCAGTACATACCTCACGGCGCCACAGTGGACACAAATCCACATATGAATTCTGATGGAAAAGTCATTTTGATTTTCGGTCACATGGGACCCCACAAAGGGACTCCCCTTAATGTTTGAAGCTTTTGAAAAAATCACGAAGAAAAAAAGCAACATCAAACTGGTAGTTGCTGGTTCAAATCACCCAAACTTTCCCCATTACTTAGACGAATTTATCAAATACATACTCCCAACGTTGAATTCACAGGTTATGTCCCTACAGGAAAAGCTTGCGTCTGTTTTCAGAAAGGCTGACGTAGTGGTTCTGCCTTATAATGCCGCACCAGGAACAAGCGGAGTATTCCATCTCGCCTGCGGCTATGGGCGACCTATTGTGGCTTCTGATCTGCCAGAAATCAGAGAAATGGTTAACGATGGTGCTTCAGCAATTCTTGTGCCTCCCGGCGACGCAGACGCTCTAAAAAACGCAATTTTAAAAGTCCTCTTCGACAAAGAATTAGCCACTAAAATGAGCGATCAGAACTTGAATTTTGCTCAAGAGAGAAAGCTGGAGCGCCGTGGCAAAAGCCTACGAACAAGCATACCTATCGCTTTTACACTGCTGACTCTTTAAAACAGAGCTGAAGCGGTTTATTCTGCCACATTTTGCCCTATTTTTTCGTCAAATTTACAGTTGCATCGATGCCTGTTTTGCAGGAATTATGTTTGAATTAAGTAAATGATATAAGCGAAGATTAATTGGAATGTTCAGAGTTGTCTGTAAAGTTTCGAATTCAGTTGATTAAATGGGAGGCATGGTGCTGAAGGGCATAAAGGTTCGTGCATCAGTGGTGTTTGCAGTGATTATGGTAGTCGTGTGGTTGCTTCGCAGGGCTTTTGGCTTGCAGAAAACCCCTCAATTAATCAATTTGCCCCAAATCCTCGCTGCTGCAACAGTTGCAGCGTATTGGATGAGTTTGGCTACTAATGCTTGGCAGTATTTTCAGGTTGGAAAAGGCGTAAACTCTGCAACTGGACTTGCATGCTTCAGGTCTAGGGCTACCCCTATTTTACTGATTGGGATTTAGGCGTTTACATCCAAGCAATTATTGACGCTAATAAACTGGGCATAATAAGCAACAACGGAACTTATGGCGCTGATTGGAGATTCAACAAAATATTGACCTTTCTTGAAACTCGTCCATTAATGAGTGATGGTCAACCCTATGACTGGTATTGTACAGCAAATGGGCAAAATCAAGATAATTCAGCTCAAGTTGCCACTGACGCGGGAAATTTGTTTGTGGCTCTAAATAACTTGAAGGCTTACAGACCTGATTTAGCAAGCACCATCGATTATATCGTTTATAACCGCACCAATTACGCAGTCTGAGATGTGAAGCTGTTAGCGTGTTAGCTGGCTCTGTTAACATCTATGACTATTATGTCGTATGCGGGTTTGCGGATTTTTGGCCTAGCCAGTTTTCTTCAGAAGCAAACACTATCCTTAGCAACATTGTTAACGCTCCTACAGTCGAAACTTATGGTGTTGCGTTGCCTGAAGCTAAAATAACGTCTGAGCCTTTGCTTCTCTCCATTTTTAATTTTCAACAACCTAACGCAAGCTTGCTGAATTTGTCAAGGCAAGTTTACCTTGCTGAGGAAGCGCGATATAATGCAACGGGAAAATACACGGCTTTTAGTGAAGGAAACATCGTAGGGGAGAGTGGGGAAACTTACGTGTGGGAGTGGGTGGTGCTGCCTGATGGAAGCACATGGGTTATCGAGAAAGATCAAACATCAGTTATTTCCGTGACGCCGGTTGTTTACTTGAAAGTAGCGGTTGGCTTAGATGCACTTTATAACACAAACTACACGCAGAGTATGGTTGACGCAATTGCGCCCTGTTTCCCTTACAAAGAGCGGGTACCAAGACGGAATTAACGAAAATGGTCAGGCGGTTTCAACAGTGATTGATAAAACTAACGGGTTAATCTTGGCAGCCGCATTATACGCGATAAATAACAATGTCACTGCTCCTAATCCTCGCTGATTTCTTCGCAAAGCAAAATTGGCTTCTCGTTGAATAATGGTTTTTTGGGGCATTTTGGGAAAAACTTAACTTCTTCAAATCCGAGTTGTAAGTAATTTGTTTCCCAAAAAGTATCTGTTTCCGTTGCTTGCGTTCGCGGTTCCGCTGTTGGTTAGATTTATCCCTGAAGTTTTGATGGGACCCTACGTTGTTGGCTTTGACACAATGGCGTTATTATGTTCCGACCACTACTGCTGTGGCTACATGGCAGTGTGAGCCTATGGAGTTTTATTGCTACAGCGCCGCTGCTGTACACTTTGACTGTCGGGGTTATCCTTAGCCGGCGGTTCAGTTGTTTTGGTGCTTAAGGTGCTTCCACCTGTGCTTCTTGGGCTTTTTAGGTTTAGCCATGTATGGTTATGCTAGACGCGGCTTAGGCTGGTCGCCTAAAAAGAGCATTGTGCCCGCTCTGGTTGGAACACTGTATTTTGTGGCTCTGCGGGTTTCATGGGATGCATTTCGAGAAGAATTAGCGTTAATCTTTTTCTTTGTAGTTCTCATGTTGCTTGTCACCAAAGCCGGAGACTCGGGCAAGTTTTCTTGGAAGCGTTACGTGGCGTTTTCTTTGGCTCTAGCCGCAGTTGTGTTGTCCAATCAAGTGGTGGCTGTTCTTGTGCTTGGAGTGCTGCTGTTCACTGTTATTTATAAGCTGATTCGCGAAAACCGAGTTGATGCCGTTCGTATAATTCTGTTTTCTTTGCCTGCGGTGCTGCTTTTTTTCGCTATCTTTTATTTGAGTCCTGCAGTGCCTGAGTACCGTTTGATTTTCGGTTTCCCCACAACAACTCTGACGGCTGGCTGGCGCTGTTTGGTTACTCCTCTTATCCTAGCAATGTTGGCAAATGAAGCAGGTTTTTTCCTGTACTGTTTCGTTGCCACTACTTCCATTAGCACTTTTGAGCGTGAAACGCTTTCGGCAACTTCCAGATGCGCAGCTTTTTCATTTTAGTTTTTATCGCATCTTTAATTCCCATGGTTAGCCCCAGCGACCTGCGCATTGTAATGCTGCTTGTTTATCCCTTAGCTTTCTATGTGACTGAAGGGTTAAGCTGGCTTAAGTCTGTTCGCTGGAAGCGTTTTAAGGTAACTTCGCTGCGCGTAGGCTTAGTTTATCTGATGCTTGTAACTGTGGTTCTGAGTTTAGGTTTCATGGTGATGACTCCAGCAAGTCCTTTTCCCTATTTTGCTCAGGGAGTGAACCCCTACGTTTACTCGATTCCGACCTCTATGCTTCAAAACACCGTATCCATAACCGACTGCCAAGGAACAGTAAATGCCCTCCAATGGCTTAAAGATAACATGACAGGAAACTCGATTTTGCTAACGCACAGGGTGTTTTATGGTTGGGCGCTCACAACATTTAACCCAGATCAGGTGTACCTATACGAGTTCGGTAATCCTTTAAACGCTGCAACAACAGTTGCCCAAGCAAGGGTATAGTCAAATATACCTCATATGGTGGATAAATGGAAAAGGATGGGACGGGCAACCGACCGTGGCATCGGCATTTCACGAAATATATCAAAGCGGCGAAATCGCCATTTACCAATATGAACTTAATTAACTAATCAAATCTGGAAACTTAACTTTTGAGCAGTCAACGAGTCATAATCAAAGCATTAGGTGTATAGCTAAAGCAAACAAGAACACTGAAACGCGAGACTATGTCGGAGTTCAACGTAACTTGATTTGCTTGATAAGTTTAGAGGTCGTTTAGGATTTTTTTGAATTGCGGCTGCAGTTTCGGTAAGTCGTTTATCGCTGTGTTCCATATAGAGGGCCAGTTTGCGCTGAAGTATTCGTGCGTAAGTTCGTGTCTCATGCCGCATAGTTTTTCGTAAGGGATGTGGTAGTGGTAGAATAGTTCTCTTACTTTTTTATTCTTTGATATTGCCCATACCGCTTCAGCGATATCTCGCAGGACGTCTTTCAAAGCGTGCCTGTTTATTTTATGTTGTAGAAAAGTTTCGTAAGTTAACCCCTGTGTTATGTCTTTTATATCGTCGATGTATTCTATGATTTCTTTCAGGTAAAGTTTAGGGTCTCTTGGCTCATGGACCTCTGTCACACGGCAACAGCCTCTTTCAGTACCTGATCTTTGATGTGCTTGTTTAGGTATTCTTTTGACACTATATCCACTTTCATACGCAGCTTTCGCTTCAGATACTGTTTTAGGTCGTAGATTGTGAAGAGACTAACTACCTCAGAATACGATACTAAAATGTCTAAATCGCTCTTTTCGGTCTGTTCCTTTCTGGCATAAGACCCAAAAATGTCAATGGTTTCCACTTTGAACCGTTTCTTTAACGTCGGCTTCAACGCTTGCAGTTGCCTTTTCACTTCTTCAAGTGACCTTACTGGAGAGACCGTTTGGGCCAATTTTGAATTCTCCCGCAATTAGGAAATATGGTTTGTATTTTGCTAATAAAGATTGTCGGTTAAATTCTGGTTTCACAAGCGTCGTATTTAGCGCGATGGCTTTACTGAGCGCGCGAGGTTGGCGTCTGCCCGATGTTAAGAAGCATCAAGTACTGCTTTTGAAGTATACCACTGTTTTCCCATCTCTGATTAGCCTTCCCCTATCTGTCCCTTAGTCATTTAGGTTTCTATGCCTTGTTTGTTGCTCTTCAACTTGTTTTCTTTTTTAAATGTCAACGCAAGGATATAGTCAAATATATCAGATAGGCAGATAAATGGGCAAGGATGGGCTGGGCAACCACCGTTGCAGCGGCATTTCACGAAATATATCAAAGCGGCGAAATCGCCATTTACCACTACGCCCCAAATTAACTAATGTAGAGTTGAAAAACTGATAATTTCCAAAATCCGCGAGTTAATTTCAAAACATAAGTTAGCCAGCATAATCATCGTCGGCGTAGCCATAAGAGTTATTCTGATGCCGATTTCCGCTCACCCTTTTGATGTGTACGCTTGGTATAATATTTCAATGAGTATTTTGAAAAATGGGCCGTTCACTTTGCAGGCTTTTCCACCTTTGTTGTATCATTATATTCAGATTCCAGTTGCGTACAGTTACGGTTGGCTTGCAGGCATTTTCTCTGCAAAGGCTATTCCCATGTCTTCTCTTCCGTCGGCATTGAACTTCTATCCTTCTTTTAATATTCAATATGTTCCAGGAATGCTTTTTAATTTTGTAGTTAAAATCCCCTTCTTGTTTTCAGATGTTGCGATAACTTTTCTTCTCTACAAAATAGTGGAGGAATTAACGCATAGCAAGGGGCTTGCTGAAAAAGCCGCGTTTTTCTGGTTCCTCAATCCATTTGTAATTTGGATTTCAGCTGGTTGGGGCAGTGGGGATACTTTGCCTGCGCTTTTTTCTTTGGTTGCCTTCTTCTTTTTGTTGAGGAAGAAATATGCCCTTGCCGCGGTTTTTCTCAGCTTCGGTGTAGCTGCAAAATTGTATCCTGCTTTGTTTTTGGTGCCTATTGCAGTTTATATTTTTAAGTTGAGTCCTGTTGGAGATAGATGGAAGAATAGCTTGAAGTTTTTTTCCGTCTTTACAGCTACTACAGTTTTGCTTTTTCTTCCCTATTTAGGCATGGTGGAAAGCTTTTTCACTAGCTACTTTGTGTCAAATCCTACAGCGTCCAGTGCTGTGGCTAATCAAGTCACTAACCCTGTGGCTTTCGGTCTTTCTTACTGGTCGCTTTACCAGCTAAATCGGCTACTCAACTTTCCCATTACTGCTGGATTCGTTTCTTTTGTTTCGACGGCGTCGATTGTGCTTGTGGCTGTTGCTTTGGGGCTTGTTTACTGGAGAACTGTGAAAATGACTTTTCAGAGACCCGCCTATGATTTGGCTTTGGTAATGCTTTTACCTGTGATTGCCTTGTTTCTTTCATATAGAATTATTCGCTGAACAGTATTTTGTTTGGGCATTACCCTTTCTAGTCATATTATGTGTGGGAGGACGCGTTAAAGGGGCTTTTTACTGGGCTGCTTCAATAGTGGCGTTACTTTACGCTGTACTGAATTGTCCGCTTCCTTTCTTCTTTTTGCCTTTAGCTCCACGGTATACCAATATTTTGCTGGATATGGTGCATGCTATCTGGGCTGTTGAATCCCTGAGAATTGTGGCTCTCGCCCTATTAGGTTGCGTATTTTCTATTTTGCTGGTTGTTATGCTATTCCAATTAGCGAAAACGCGGAGAAATTATAATGTTGACTCAAAAATCGTTATCACATAAACTTTCAAATAAAATGCAATTGTATTAATATTTAATGTTTAAGAAAATATTTAATTGTGATTGAAACTCTGATCATAATCTGATTTGATTTTCAGGTGCAAATTTCATTTAATATGCATAATTTATAAATATTCCGAGTTAAGACTCTTATAAAGAACGAGAATGGGGAACCTAAGCAATTCCATGGTCTTATCTAGTGTTGATGCTTTCTTCTTCCTTAATAAAAAGCAACTGTTGAATCTGAAAACTAGAGCTATGCGTTCTGGCGCATGGTTCAAATCATTGCAAAGAATAGACAGAGTGCTCTTTGATTTAACGATAAGAGTTGTAGATAACATCCGCAGTTCAAAATTAGCAAAAAGCATGCTAGCGCTCACAAGGAAGCTGGAAGATGCCATGAAAAACAGTTTTTCGAATTGTTTAAGGGAGATTGGGTTTCCATTGGCTCGAAAAATTAGTTTCACGGCTCAGAAGTTAGGAAATATTTCTGCCGACGGCTGGGCATGTGATTCTTCGTTCGCAATCTACTTAGGCTGTGATGCATTTTAATGATGTTAAAATGTTCAAACGATAATTCAAAATTGTGCAGTCATGACTCTTTGTTAGGTGGCGCTTAGAGAATTTTTTTGTGTGTATCCAGAGATTATGGCAAACGTTAAATTCTGAGCTTCGCTTTAAGCATAGCAGTGCCTCTGTAACATGACACAATTTGGCTTCAACAAGATTATGCTTAAAGTCAAAGGATACGTTAAGGAGAACTGGGGCTCTCCCTTTATTGTGGGGTTTATGCTACTTTTGGTTGTTGCCGCTGTTTCCTTGTCTGCAGGCTTGTCTTCCTTAGCTAACACTGTAGCCGTTTACGCGTATTATGCCTTGGTGGCTGGGGTTTTTCTCCAACTTGCCAGCTTTCTGAAATATCGCGGAAAAAGCAATGATGAGGTGGCTGTTTAATGGAGCAAGTAGAATTATCCTTTGTTATTCCAGCATACAATGAAGAAGACTTCATTGAGGACACACTCGGAACAATAGATGCAGTTATCAAGGACAAAAATTTGCCGTATGAAATTGTGGTAGTTGATGACGGCAGCAGAGACGACACTTTAGCAAAAGCAAGGAGGTACGCTGGAAGAAACGGTCATGTCAAAGTGGTGAGTTACAGCGAGAACGTGGGGAAAGGGCATGCTGTAAAGACTGGTTTTATGCAAACCAGCGGGAACGTCGTGATTTTTGCTGATGGCGACATGGAAATCGACTTGAGAACTATTTCGAAGTATCTTGATGCTTTGAAGTACGGTGACATTGTTATAGCTTCTAAACGGCATAGAGATTCACATGTGGAAGTGCCCGTGTCTCGAAGAATTTTGAGCGAAGTCTTCAATGGCTTAGTTCGTCTTCTTACAGGGGTGCCTCTTAAAGATACCCAGTCTGGGCTTAAAGCGATGAGGAAAAGTGCGTTCATCGACATTTTTCCCAGATTGGCTGTTAAGCGTTATGCTTTTGACGTTGAGTTGCTGGCTGTCGCGAATCTTTATGGATTGAAAGTTGTTGAGATGCCTGTAAACATCAAGTTGGATGCTAAATTTAAGCCAAAAGAAATGTGGCACATGTTTGTTGATTTGCTTGGAATAGCATATAGACTTCGGATCATCCATTGGTATCAACGCCAGCTTCCCAAGTAAAAATGGTTTTCAAAACATGGTTTCACTTGTTCTTCGTGAACATTAATGTCTTCAAAACCGCTTGTTTCAATTATTATACCTTGTAAAGAAGTAGACGACTACACGAAAGAATGTATTGAATACTGCAGACGCTTGGATTATTCAAATTTTGAGATAATATTGTTACCTGACTATTCTACTGAAGCGATTAATGGTGTCAAAGTTATTAGCAACTGGACCAGTATCTCCTGGAATTAAACGAAACATAGGCGTCAAAAACTCAAATGGCGAGTTCTGTGCTTTCATTGATAATGACGCTTATCCTCGAAGCGACTGGCTGACCAACGCTTTGAAATATTTTGAAGACCCAGAAGTTGGCGGTGTCGGAGGACCTGGATTAACGCCTGAAGCAGACGGTTTCATGCAAAAAGCTGGCGGCTATGTTCTTTCCTCGTTTATGGTTGGTAACTTATCAAGCCGATATAAAACCAAAAGCTGTTTCGAGTCAGATGACATCCACTCATGCAATTTTATTGCCCGAAAAACGGTAATTGAAGCGGCTGGTGGATGGAATGAGAAATACTGGCCAGGCGAAGACACACTTATGTGCTTGGCAATTAAGAAACTTGGCAAAAAACTTATTGAATCATCCGATGTGGTTGTTTATCATCATCGACGTTCACTTTTTAAACCACATCTCAAACAAGTTTCAAGATTTGGGGAACACAGAGGTTTCTTTGCCAAAAAGTTTCCCGAAAACTCCGCGAAACTCACATATTTCTTTCCGTCTCTGCTCTATCTTTTCTTTATTGCTGGAATAATGTTTTCTTTATTTTTCTCGTTCTTTGCCTACATTCTGCTCTTTGGTGTAGCAGTGTATCTTGTTTCAAGCTTAATTGCAGCTGCACTGCAAGTTAGAAGTGTAAAGTTGCTTTTCTCAGTTTGGCTAGGTATAATAGTAACACATTTCATCTACGGCTCTTTCTTCCTATCGGGCTTAATTAAGCGTGATCTAAAAAGATGAAAATCAGCATTTCCTATCCACCAATCATTTCGGAGAAAGGTGTTCCACTTCTATCACAAAACAGGCAATTCCAGTATTTCAAATCGCCAACTTACATTTATCCTGTTGTTCCAGCGTATGCTGCGACTTTGTTGGCAAATGCAGGTTATGATGTTGTTTGGGATGATGGGATTGCTGAAGAAAAAACTTACAGCCAATGGCTAAACGATTTGGAGCGAAGCAATCCCGATGTTATCATGATTGAGACTAAAACTCCTGTTGTTAAAAAGCATTGGTCTATTATTAGTGATGTGAAAAAAACTCTTCCTAATTCAAAAGTTGTTTTGGTTGGCGATCATGTTACCGCATTGCCTCAGGAATCAATGGAGCAGAGCAAAGTTGATTTTGTTCTGACAGGCGGCGACTATGACTTTCTATTGCTAAACTTGGTTAATTTCTTAGATGGCAAAGTAAAGCAGCTTGAACCTGGGGTTTGGTATCGAGAAAACGGCAACATAAAAAACACAGGACAATTCAAGCTAAATCATAGTTTAGATGATTTGCCACATATTAATCGCGATTTATCAAAATGGCAGCTTTACAATGAACGAAACGGCAACTTCAAAGTTACTCCAGGTGCCTACACTATGGCAGGTCGCGATTGTTGGTGGAGAAAAGACGGCGGCTGCACTTTCTGCTCATGGCCAACTTTGTATCCAACTTTCCGAGCGATGAAGCCTGAACGTTTAGCAGACGAGATTGGATTGTTAATTGAAAATTACGGAGTTAAGTCAGTGTTTGATGACACTGGCTGTTTTCCAGCGGGAGAATGGCTTAGACGCTTTGCCAACCTGATGATAGAACGAGGATATAACAAAAAAGTTCAGTTTAGCTGCAACATGCGGTTTGGCGCGTTAACGCGGGATGATTATCGGTTAATGAAGAAGGCGGGTTTCCGAATGCTTCTTTTCGGTGTGGAATCTGGAAGCCAAGCTACACTTGATCAGACTTAACAAAGGAACAAAAATCGACGATATCATGAACGAATGCAGAATACCCCGAGAAGAAGGGTTAGAACCACACATAACGATTATGGTGGGTTATCCATGGGAAACACGCCAAGATGCATTAAGTACTTTGAATGTTGCCAAAACGATGATGCAGAAAGGCTGGGCTGTTACCCTGCAATCCACCGTTGTTATTCCTTATCCGGGAAGTAAATTGTATGCTGAAGCCTTGAAAAATGGCTGGTTCCGAGTTGACCCAAAAGATTATGAACGTTTCGACATGAAAGAACCTGTTATGACCACGCCTGATATGACGCCTGAAGAAGTAATGAAACTCTGCGACGAAATATACAAAGTATTCCTAACACCGCAATACATGCTTAAACAACTTGTTCGAATACGATCATTAAAGATGTTAAATACTCAGTTAAGGGTGCAGCAAAAGTTTTGGGGCACGTGAAAGACTTTGGAAAAAACAAATAATTCTTTGAGAAATCAAATCAATCCTTTCGAACGATATTAACCGTTAGTTTCCGTTTTAATTCCAACATATAACTCAAGCAGTACGATAAAGCAATGCATCGAATCAGCTAAAATGCAAACTTATCAGAATATTGAGATAATCGTTATTGATAACTTATAGTTCAGACAGAACAAAAATAATCGCTGAAAGTCTCGGAGTTAAAACTTTAACGAAAGGACCTGAAAGATCAGCTCAAATGAATCATGGTGTATTCTGTGCAAAGGGAAAATACATTCTTCGTGTAGACTCAGATATGATTTTGGACAAAGATCTTATCGAAAAATGTCTTGAGCTTTGCTACAAAGGGGTCTCAAGCAGTTGTGGTTCCAGTTTTGCCGCATCCAAACGGACCAAATAATTTTTGGGTATCTTGCAGAATACTGGAACAGAAAATGTTATTGGATGATATGGTTAATGTTGCCCCGCGATTCATTGATCGAGATGTTTTCTTGGCGGTAGGTGGCTATGATGAAACCATCGTTGCTTGGGAAGATTATGACCTCCACAATAGGTTGCTTAAATCAGGCTGTCGAGTATCTTCGTTACAAGATTCTGCTCTTGTGGCATCTTGGTGAGGCTTCTTCTTTAGGTGAAATTGTGATCAGAATGGTTAGATATGGGAAAACTGGATCATTAGGTTTATTTACTAAAAAACATGGTTTGGGCGGATTAAAGCAAATATCAATAATTAGACCCTCATATTTCAGGCATCGTAACTATTTTGTTTCCGATCCTTTACATTATGTTGGGATTTTCGTCATGAAAATTGTACAAACGTTTTCTGTCGCCTTGGGTGCTTTCGCGAGGCACTTACCTTAATATCGCATTACCTTACCGAAATATATAGGAAAAATTTTTCTGAAAGTAATCTATTTTTAACTCTATTCCAGCAATAACTTATTATTTGTTAAGACAGAAGTAGGATAGAAAATAGGACTGGTGGAATGTGCAAGAAGCAGAAAATGGATGGCCAACTGTTTCAATAATAACCGTCAGTCTGAATGGGAAAAAATGGCTCAAAGAATTATTTGCATCTATTTTAGCAAGCGATTATCCAGAAGACAGATTGGAAGTTGTCTTTGTGGATAACAACTCATCTGATAAAAGCGTTGAATATGTAAAACTAAGATTTGGTAATGATTCCCCTAGAATTAAAATAGTAGCCCTGAACAGAAATTATGGGTTTACTGAGGGCAACAATATTGGCTCAAGGTACATAACCAAAAATGCCCGATACATTATTTTTCTAAATCCTGATACTCAAGTTGATGAAAACTGGCTCAAAGAAATAGTTAGCGCCATGGAGTCAGATAGTACGATTGGAATGGCTCAAAGCTTACTTTTGGATTATTATAACCGGCAGCTTGTCCAATGTGCCGGTCTTTACATGATTGATTTTAGTGGATGGACATGGGCACTTTCCAGAGACTCAGGTTATGACATTTTTGCAAAGACTTTTTCGCGTCCATTTGAAATTTTTGCAGCCATGGGAGCTGCGATGGTTATACGTCGAGACTTGTTTTTCAGCGGGGGTGGTTTTGACTCCGAGTTTTTCATGTTTTCTGATGAGGCTGACCTTGCTTGGCGAGTTTGGCTAATGGGATATCGAGTAGTTCTATTCCCAAAGTCTAAAGTCTATCATGCCATTGGCGGTTCTAGCGACCAAGAGCGAATTCAACAATAAATTCGCCGAAAAAAATCGCAACAAAAATGTAACTAGGATGCTTATAAAAAACTACGGCACGAAACAGATTTTTTTGTATCTGCCTGTGGCTATTACTCTCATGGCTATTCGTGCGGTTTACTACGTTTCATTTAAAAAACGGGTATCCCAATTATAGGGTTTACACAAGCAATGGTTTGGAATATTGTGAATCTTCCAAGCACTCTTAATCAAAGGCGCTACATTCAAGATGTTATCAGAAAGATACCAAAAATCTTAAATGCATTATGGGCAAAAGACTGCCTTTATCCGAAATTATTGTACGTATGAAAAAAAATCGGTGATCTGATGAAATCGATAACAAATTCAAATGAAACGAGTCTGCCAAGGGTTTCGGTCTTAATAGTTAACTTTAACGGCAAGCGATGGTTAGAAAAATTCCTTGATTCTGTTCTTAATTGTGATTACCCCACGGAAAAGAAACAGGTAATTCTAATAGACAATGGATCCAAAGATGGAAGCGTTGAATTTGTTTTAACGAAACTCGAATCAAACCCTTATCTTATGATGATTCAAAACTCGGAAAATTTAGGCTGGGCTAAGGCAATCAATAAAGGAATGAAAATGGCGACAGGAGAAATTATTGCTGCTATAAGTAACGATGTAGAAGTCGACCGCGAATGGCTTAAGGAAATCATTAAGGTCATGAATTCAAATCCAAAAGTGGGTTTGATTCAGTGTAACTCTATTTCAGTTTGGGATAGAAAAACGCCTGATTCTGCGATGAACTATCTTGATAAGTTTGGTTTTTCTTATGGTTTTGAGTCAACAGGAAAGCCTATGGCTGTGACTTTTGCAGAAGGACCTAGCTTGGGCAACGAGGAGAACTGTAGTTGATCCGAAATCGGTATGCTTGACGAGGACTATTTTATGGAATTTGATGATCAAGATTTTTCATGGCGTACCATATTGGCTGGATATCAAGTTTTCTTTGTTGCAACAGCAATCGTATACCATGTAAGAGGCGGAACGCAGGGAAGAACTTTCTTCAAAGGTTACGAAATTCCACATGGTACACAACAAACCATATAGCTACTCTCATTAAGAATCATAGTGCCATAACCCTATTTCAAACTATTCCATTCGTCATAACAGTCGGATGTTGGCAAGGCTGTCTATTTGTCACTAAAAAAAAGGCCCGCTTTCGCTTTTGCAATATTCAAAGGATTTTTCCTACTCTTAAGTGACCTAAAACCAACCTTGCAAAAACGATGGATAATACAAAATAAAGTGCGAAAGGTTCCTGATAAAGAAGTATTAAAATTTATGGTGCCTTTTAATCTCAAATTACTTCTCTCCTTCCTCACTTCCCAATCAAAGGGCAACCGTTTTATTCTGAAAGTGCAACCACCATTAAGGGATTAGGATAATTAAAGATGGGTGTTTAAAAAGCGATGATGGTTTGAAATGAGCAGTTTTCCTTTTGTTTCAATTGTGGTCTCTAACCATAATGGATGGAGACTTAACATATTGGAACCGTGTTTAGAATCTATTTTGGCGATTAATTACCCACAATATGAAGTAATTGTTATTGATAACGATTCACATGACAAAAGTTTAGATTTTATAAAAAAAACGTTTGGCGAAAATTCACGTATCAAGTGTGTAAATAACCCTCAAAACAATTATAGTTTAGGGCTTAATATCGGACTTAACAGTTCTAAAGGGAAATATGTCGTTTTTCTTAATAATGATGTAACCCTTCACCCTGAATGTATTAAAGAGGTTATCAACGTATTAGAACGGCATAAAGAAATAGCTCTGGCTCAATTTAAGCTGATTAATTTTTTTAGAAGGGACAAAATTGATTGCGTAGGGGAAACAACCGATATTTATGGCAATGCAGTTGAGTTAGGCCACGGTGAAGAAGATAAGAATCAATATGGCAAAGTAATGGAGATATTGTGCGCTGCCGGTTCCGCCTGTATTCTTCGAAAAAATATAACGAGCGAGATTGGATTTTATGATCCTGAATTTGTGATTGGGTACGAAGATTTAGATTTAGCTTTACGCGTGTGGCTTAGAGGTTACAAAGTAGTATCAATACCTGGAGCTATAATTTATCATAGAAGAGGCGCCTCCTACTCTGGAAACTCTTTAGAATTAAAAGAATTAAATTTGACAGTCAAACAACATTTCTATAAAAATCAAATAGCAACAATACTAAAAAACTATAGCTTAAAAAATTTAATACAATCTCTGCCCATACTTTTGTCAACTTATTTAATGATGTTTCTCGGCGAGATTTTCGTTAGGAAAGACTATAAATTAGCTATTATTCGCTTAAAAGCCATATTTTGGAACATCAAACATATTTCATACTTAATGAGTCAGCGATTGATTGTACAAAAGCAGATACGATGTATTTCAGATGATGCAATCCTCAGACTTATGGCGGAAAGTCAATTACCAAAATTCTTTGGGCTAATAAAGTTCTTCGAATAATCATGTTGTTAAAAGTGTTCTTGAAATGAGTTCTTACTAGCGCGGACTGGTGCGACGTAATAGAATATTTATCCACAAACGTTATTTGCAGGTTACATCAAGTAGAACTTTGGTAATGGAATTGCTGAAGAAAGCCCCGCAAGCACGTAAAGGACCACCTAAACAAGGAAACAAGAAGGGCCACAAATATTACTTATGGCAACGAGTATGGAGCTTGTTGCTACAAACGAGTGTGTCTAGTTTCAAGCAAGAAATGTCTGCGCGACCCAAGTCTTCGTTTATGACGTTTTTGCGAAGAATATATCCTAATATTGGCTATGCGAATTATCAAAAAGAAGATTGTGATGCGCATTGGAACTATACTTCATTTAAAGATAAAGTCATATTAGATTTAGGTGCGGATTATGGTAGCACTGTAAGATATTTCTTGAAAAAAGGCGCAAGATTCATTATTGCCGTGGAAGGAAATCCAAAGCTTGCACAAGAGTTGAAGAAGAGATATCAAAGTTCAGGAAAAGTTATGTGCGAGGAATTGATGATAGGGTCAACTGAAGATTTAAATAAGTTCATATGCCGGAAAGATATCGACGTGGCAAAGGTATATATCGAAGGTGCAGAGAAATTTTTGTTGTCGATTCCGTCAATTGTGAATATTCCGACATGGCTAATAGAGACGCATAGCAAGGAAATTGATAGGTTATTGATTATTCATTTTCAAAAAAACGGCTTCACTGTGTATAGACTGTCTGCTCTTGGTGCTGATATGCTAAAAGCGGTGTTAAATCAATGAGGTGTGATCGACTATAATACCGCTATTACGTCATTATTGCAAAATAGATTTGGCTGTTTGCTTCTCTCTTAATAATTCTGTACTGACTATCAACGCTGCCAGCGTCTTGATTAGTGCGAGGGAGATTCGCTCGAGTTAAGAAAAAAGGTGTTGCATGTAAGAAAAACGGTTTGGGTCTTTCTATTCATGGGAATTTATTGCTGGAAACATCGTTAGACAATATAAAAAGATGTACCTAAAATCACGTGGAATCCAAATGAAACAGATCAAACGTGCAATCTCGGAAAACATTGAAAGTATGTATGCCTAGTGGAGGAAATCAACGTCTCTTAGAGATTATGAAAAGAATAAGCGAGGTGGATGGGGTAAATTTAAATGTTTTCTCTACAGAAGGCGTTTGCAAAATCTTCGTAAGAAATGGTATACGTGCAAATTACAAAGTTGCACCGGTGTTTGTGAAAGGAACAAGCGATTTTCGTCTCCTTCTCGATTCGATTATTCGCACATTTTATGCAAGCATAAGACTAGACGCAAGCATAACAATTATTTTTTCTAATCACAAAAATATCGTAATTTATTCGCCGTCAGACTTTCTTTGGGATATTTTTCCCGCCTTTATTTGCAAATTGAGAAATAAGAAGATAAAATGGATTACCTGTATCTTTTTGGTTGTTCCAAATTTATTTAGAGATTACACCCAAAGTTTTGACAAAAATAATAGACTTTCGGTGCCAACACCTAAGAGGTTACTTTATTTCCTAAGTCAACAGTTCGCCATAACATGGGGAAAACGTTGGGCTGATCAAATTTTAGTTCTGAACAAGATGGACAAAGAATATTTAGTATACAACAAAGGTGTTGATGTGTCTAGAGTCAGCGTGGTTAATGGCGGCATAGATTATGATCATATAAACAGTTTAAAAACTGACGCCAAGTTATACGATGGAGTTTTTCTTGGACGTTTTCATCCGCAAAAAGGCATCTTTGATTTAATAAGAATATGGAAATTGATTTGTGAAAAGAAGCCTAAAGCCAAATTATGCATAATAGGAAGTGGTTCAGCATCGATAACAGAAAAAGTCACGGCGGCAATAACAGAAAATAGTCTTTCCGATAATGTAGTTTTAGTTGGTTCCAAAACCGGCGATGAGAAATTTCTACTGTTAAAATCGAGTGACATTTTCTTATGCCCAAGCCACTATGAAAGTTTCGCAATTGTCATAGCTGAAGCGATGGCTTGTGCACTACCTGTAGTCGCCTATGATCTGCCAATTTACAAAGACTTATATGGGGAAAATATTTCGAAGGTTGCTTTAGGTGATCTGAAGCAATTCGCAGATGCCATCCTGAATTTTCTCAATAATGACAAGTTGAGACGAATTTTTGGACTTGAAGGTCAGAAATTCATAGAAAGATATGATTGGGACAAAGTTGCAAAACAAGAAATACTATTGATGGAAGCCCTACAAAAATGAATGTGGTGCACGATAAATGTTTACAAAACAGGAAAGTTCAATCAAGTAACTGCCCATTTGAACAATCACAAGTTTATACTCTCTCCCACTCAATTCTCTGATAAGACCTATATCTTACAAATTGCAATTACCATCATAAAAAATGAAGGCTAGTCTCCATGCATATCCTTTCAATAGTTAGATTTGACCTGTTCAAGTGTTCTTCGAGTACTGAGATCTACGTTGGCAAGCGCTCCTATATGCTGCAAACTAGTGTTTTCAATAGAAATCGGTTGAATCTAAACAATGGTTAATATATCAACAATATTCTCACTTGAAACGATCAGGCGAAAATGTAATTCCATATCATTTACTTTAAACTCTTTGCCAATGAGGCTTTACACTAAGTTAGACTCGCATTGGGGGCACGAAAGCTCAAAGAAAGCATTAATCATTGTTGATGGAATTCGTGGGTTTTTCTTAGCTGCACTTACTTATGTGGTTCTTTCAATAATCTTTCTCTTTGGAGTAGTTACAAGTCGTGGGAACGTAGCGCAAGCTGACTGGGGTATACCTCTGACAGCCAGTGCTGCGCTAAACCTTTTTCACTCCTTCCAATTTGTTTGGTCATATAATGGCTTCGGGAGCGTAAGTATTGGGAATGTTGGTTTTCCCTTCTTTCCACTTCTAAATGCCGCTTTGGCTCCATTTGGTTTTGTCGGCGGGACTGAAATAAAGTTGTTATCAATTTCACTTGTTGCCCTATCGGGAATAACTATGTACCTCCTTAGCTAAATCATTTGATCTGAGTTTCCTCTCTTCTTTTTTATCTGGACTATTCTTTATGTCTACAGCTGTCGTATTCGATTGGCTCATGCAGGGTTATGTGTATTATTTAATTGCTTATCTCCTTCTACCGCTTTTGATTTTAACCACTAAGAGGTTCTTAGAAACCAATGATTTACGGTATGCCTTGATCAACGGTATTATGCTATCAATTGCTATGGCACAACCAACCTTTATTCTAATTTATCCTCTGTTGGGCTTTCTGTTTGTGTTATTTGAATCAAGAGGTTGTCTAAAAATCATTCGAAGAGGAATTGTCCTCACTGCAATCTCTTTATCCATTTGGTTTTTAACAGCGTTAAGCTTTTTCACATCACGTACAGCAGCACTATCCTTTTATCAAGGTAACTATTTTGATGTAATGCTGAGTCAATTCAATCATTTTTCGTCTCTAATAGATCCCATCAGGTTATGGGGAAGCACATTTAATTACCAGTTTGAAACCTATTTCCCCAAACAGCTAATATTTCTTTCTTTCTTGCCGCTTCTGGTGACCGCAATAGCTCTGTTATTAAGACCACGTGATAGGCGCGTTCTTTTTTGCGCTCTTGCTTACCTTTTTGTGTTTTTTTCGTATCAGTCATACATTAACTTGCATTATCTCGTCTTCGACTTACCGTATGGATCTATATTTGAGGCGCCAAGTATTTTTCTAATTCCCGCAAGTCTTGGTTTAGCCTTACTAATAGGATATGCGAGCCAAGACATTTCTCGCGTTTTTAGCAAATTTAATAAAGTTGCGTCGCGGCATCTATTTCACAATGCGTGTTTTATCATAATTTTGATTCTAGTAATTTCAGCGAGCATTCCCTGGTGGACAGGACAGACTTCAGGCAAGCCAATTTTTGGCCCGGCGTTAAAGCTGAACCTTTACCAGATTCCTTCTGGCTACACGGAATGGAGCAATGTGGTAGCTGGGGACAACGAACACTTTGTGCTTTGTCTACCTGGTGGAAACGTGTTTATCGGGAATACCGGCTATTTCTCAGATTCCTATGGACCTTATGGAAGGGTTAATGGCGTCATATATTCTGAGGTTAATAATCTACCTAGCGTTTCAGCATCGAATAGCAGCTTGCTTCTCAATGAGCTTTTGGGGAACAACTCGCAAGTGGGCGAAATTTGGGGTTCCTTCAGTATAAAGTATATTGTAGTTTATACCAACGTGGGCGCTCCTTACAATGTGACTGCCATATTGAGTAGCCTCTCCGTGCAATCGGGTATAGTGAAAGTTGCAAGTTTCCCTGACGTAGTTGTTTATCAGGACGAATACGCAAAGCCAGTTGTTTATTCGGACAACTCAAATGCTACCGTGGAAATTACATATCATGACCCTACAACGTACAAAATCCAAGCTAATTCTACTTCACCCTATTTACTTGTGCTTAATCAAGTCTATTCTTCAGCTTGGATAGCTTCAGTTAATGGAACAAAATTAACAACTAATAATGAAAATAGTGACGGGTTTAATAGTTGGTACATAAATTATACGGGCAGCATGGCGATTGACATATACTACGAGCCTCAGACAACTTATATTATCAGCTGGATTGCTTCCGTTGTGGTGCTTATTTCGGTTTCGGTCTATATAATTCTTGCAACTGTGAGGAATCTGAAACGGGTGCGAAAAAAATAAAAAATCCTCAAATATGTTCTCTTTCACGGTCTATTTCTTCTAGCATTTTGTACCGATTGCTCATTGTCAGTATCATTGGTTACTGTCAAATTTGTTTCTCCGAATTACAAGAACAAATGGTGCACAAAATGAGCAAACCAACTTTAGATTGGGCTGATTGTAGAAAACGGATTCTAAATCTTAACTTAACCGAAGATTCGATGGTTCTTGATATTGGAAGCAAGGACGGCATAAAAGCGCACTATATGATAACCAAAGGTCAATTGACAATGTCTGATATTTGCAGAAGAAAAATTTCACCCTTTGTTTTTTGCGACGCAACAAATCTGCCGTTTAAAGAGAGTTCCTTTGAATTAGTAACAATATTACACGTAATAGAACACATAAAAAATGATCAGGCTACCTTGAAGGAAATCTACCGTGTGCTCAAAAAAAATGGAAGTGCTCTCATAGTCACACCAAATGCAAACAGATTCACCAAGCTTTATTCTGTAATATTGAAAGTCATTAAGAAAAGCCCTTATCCCTACCCAATGAATACAGACCACGTTTTTGAATACGACGAATCGGATATCAAAAGCCTGTTGAAAAACTCAGAATTTCAAAATTACAAAATTGATCCATTCTTTATGAAAATATTTAGATACTTGCGAATTGGAAAGTATTGTGACCAATGGATAGTTACTGCCAAAAAATAATCCTGACTTTAGAAATTCCCTTTATTGTGAAAAAAAGCAAAGGATCTTTCTCCTTCAAGACGCGTTTTGATTCATAAATCGTTTATGTTGTTATTTTTTGCTGTAAACATCGCCTCTCAGTATATCTAAGCCAAACCGAGTAGACGCTTTTTCTTCCTTCCGGTTAGTCTCTGTAGTCTTCAGAAGCTGCGTATCGGCTTTTTCTCAAATGCTCGATTTTAACGTGCATTGCTAAATCTTTCTGCTTTTACGATTTGTACAAGCAGGGTTCTTCATAGTTAAGGTCAGACAGGATTATCGTATTTTTCCGTTTTTCCTGTTCATCTATGAACTGCGGTTTTTTGATGCAAACCACGTTATCGTTCTCTTTAGTCCTTCCTCAAAGCTTACGTTTGGTTTCCACCCTACTAGCTTTCTCCAGTTTGGTTGTGTCTGGGCAGCGTCTTTTCGGGTCATCTTTGGGCAATGGATGGAATTCTATGGTTGATTTGCATTTTGTTATTTCTTTAATTTTCTTTGCAAGCTCAAGTATGGTGACTTCTTTGGTGTTGCCGATGTTTACAACTTCTCCCTTAGCTTCTCGCAGTCCGCCAGCAGCAACAAGCCTGTAACTGTGTCTGTTATGTAGCAAAATGACCTTGTCTGTTTTCCATCGCCATAAACCGTTATGGGCTGATTAGTTAACGCCTGCAGATATGAAACGTGACATGGCTCTGCCATACAAGCCGTCTTCTCGTAAGCGCGGACCATATGAATTGAAAATTCTTGGAACCCTCACATCCAAACCATACTGTTTGCTGTAAGCCATTAGCAATGCTTCGGCAAAACGTTTTCCTTCATCATAACATGATCTTGGTCCAATGGGGTTAACTTTTCCCCAGTAACTCTCAGGCGTAGGAACTAACTTCTGCGTCGCCATAAACCTCTGAGGTTGAAGCAAACAGCAATGTGGCATCGTTTTTTCTGGCTAACTCCGCCATGTTAAAGCTTCCTAAAGCACTGGTTTGCAGGGTTTCAATCGGGTGCGTTTGGTATTCGTCTGGAGATGCATGTCCCGCCATATGAAAAATAAAATCAAACTTTTCTTTGCTTTTAAACGTGCAAACATCTGATTTTATCAAGCTTGAACATTTGGTTTTTGCGTTAAGTGGTCAATGTTTTTCATTCTTCCAGTTGAAAAATCATCCACAGCTGTCACTTCAGCGCCAAAACCAAGCAGCACATCGCAAAGCCAACTGCCAATAAATCCTGCGCCGCCGGTTACGAGCACTTTCTTTTCCGCAAAGACATTCTTCTTTAACATGCGCTCTTTATAGTTTCAATGTCTTCGCGTGATTATTTTATCCATCATATGTTTGGTTCTCTTGCAAAATTGCTGATATGACAATTCTAGGGCTTCCCAATATCTTTCTGGGCTGCCGATATCCAAATGTGCATAGCTTTTGTCCAATTTTACTGCGTAAACCTTTAAGCCCCAGTCAATCAGCTTCTGGATTGCATCGGTAAGCTGGATTTCTCCGTTCTTTCCAGGCTGTGTTGCTTCTAAGGCTTTGAAAATAATTGGGTGAAAAACATACATTGCCATGATTGCCCAGTTCGTCTTGGGCTTTTCAGGTTTCTCAACCACTGACTTTACTTTTATTATTCCCGGCTCAACCTCGTTTCCTTCAACAATTCCGTATTGCTTTGGATTCTCAATCTCCAACACAAGAAAAGCCGCGTCCGCATTAAACCGTTCAAAGGCTTCAAGCAGCTTTTTTAGGTAATCCATATCTTTCGATATTATGCAGCTGTCCCCCGCATGCACCAAGCAGCTTTCGTTCTGCACGAAGGGTTGAGCCATTAAAACCGCGTTTCCAAACCCTTTCGGTTCAGGCTGATTAACCCACATAATTGTTGAAGTCTCAAGTTTCTCATAAAAATCCTCAAGGTCAGAAGCTTGCCCGTTTTTGCCCATGCCTTCAAGTGTTCTGACACAATTTGCGTCAGGAGTGAAATGGTCCTCTATTCCCCGTTTTCCTCTGCCCACAACATAACAGAACTCACGAAGCCCTGCATCATATAATTGCTCAAAAACCATCTGCACCACTGGCTTCACTGCCATGTCACCATTGCGCTGTCTTTGTGAAAATTGGAAGCATCTCTTTAGGCTGCTCCTTAGTGGCTGGAAATAAACGTGTTCCCAAACCTGCAGCTGGAATTATAACTTTGCGAATCATTAACATTCCCTTTGCCTTTCTGTTCTTATATCAACCCATATATATTTAATATGATAACTTAATCCAAATTGACATTTAATTGAGGGTTTACACTTTGAAAAAACAACCAAAAATATCTGTTATAGGCGCTAGGCTATGTGGGTTTATGCACAGCAGTCGGATTCGCAAGCAAGGGCTACACTGTCTTAACTTCTGATGTTGATGCCGAGAAAGCAGCAAAAATCAACCAGGGCATTCCCCCTTTTCATGAACCTGGGCTTCAAGAAAAACTCAAGGATGCATTCAAAAAGGCAACTCTGAAATGTTTAGTTAATCAAACAGAAAAAGCAATATTCGAATCAGACTTGACTTTTGTAACAGTTGGAACTCCAAGCAAACCGGACGGCAGCATAGACCTAAAATACATAGAGTCAGCCGCACATGACATTGGCAAAGCACTAAAACAAAAAAGACAACTATCCATGTTACCATAATTAAAAGCACTGTTGTGCCTGGAACAACCCAAAACACCGTCAAACCCATACTTGAAAAAGAATCAAAAAAGAAATGCGGCGCAGATTTTGGTTTATGCATGAATCCAGAGTTTCTCCGTCAGGGCTCAGCATTCCAAGACACCGTAAACGCCGACCGCGTAGTTATAGGCTCATATGATAAACGATCAGGCGATGTTTTGGAAGATTTATACAAAGACTTCTACAGCACACATTTACCGCACGATAATTCGAACCACTCTTTCCACAGCTGAACTTATCAAATACGCCAGCAACGCCATGCTTGCCACAAAAATCAGCTTCATAAACACCATCGCGAACATATGCGAAAAAATCCCCGGCGCAGACGTTAAAGTTGTGGCGGCAGCCATGGGACTGGACAAACGCATTGGTCCGCTTTTTCTTGGATGCTGGCTTAGGCTATGGCGGCTCATGTTTTCCTAAAGATGTTAAAGCCCTGATTGCCTCCTCAAAAGCTTCAGGTTACAATCCTGAACTTTTAGAATCCGTTGAAAACAGTAAATCACACTCAACCCCTCAAAGCCGTCGCAGTTCTGCAAGCAACAACTCGGCAGTCTCGAAGGCAAAAAAATAGCCATTTTAGGCTTAGCTTTCAAACCTGACACGGACGACATGAGAGAAGCCCGAGTTATACCCATAATAAATCAGTTGCTAAAGGAAGGCGCCAACGTGACCGCTTACGACCCAGTTGCCGTACCCACTGCAAAAACTATTTTCAACAACAAAATCCAATACGCCATCCTCAGCAATTGAATGCCTCAAAAACGCAGACTGCGCATATTGGTGACTGAATGGGATGAATTCAAAAAACTCACACCCGAAGACTTCATCAAAAACATGAAACAACCTATACTCATCGATGGCAGACGAATCTATAACCCCGAAGCCTTCAGCCAAAAACTCAAATTTACCGCCATAGGCTTAGGAAAATAGACCATCTATACACTACTGGATAGCGCTACAATTCTTTTTCCTATTTTGAATCTCCTACATTTCTAGCAAGTCCGCCGTAAAACATTAGTCATCGTTAAAAACAGTTTTACTCTGAGCGTTCACTGTCTAACTTTTGATTCTGGGCAGCGCCTTTTTGGGTCATCTTTCTGCAACGGATGAAATTCTATGACTGATTTACATTTGGCTGCTTCTTCAATTTTATTCAACAAATCAAGTATGTAGACGTCTATGAGAAAGTGCCATTTATTTTAAAGTTTGATTATGCATTTGAAAAATCACTTCTAAAAGAACTTGAACGCTGGAATGATCGAGATTGTTTTGTCGTCACATCCTTGATTGTTGGCATATCAATTTAACCTAAAATCGATTCTACGTTAAACCGTGTTTAACTATGCCGCTTCCCAAAAAATATGCTAAAAGTTATAACATTCAGTCTAGCGCTGTGCTTTAGAAATCTTCCTTCTCTACTTTCTCTTTCAATTTCTTCAATGCATTGTCACTTATCTTTTCCATTCTTTTGCGAACAGTTGCTCTGTCGATTATCTTGCCAAAGATCGAATAGGGCAACTGGTACTCGATCATCACGGTGTATTTGGTTCCGACTTTCGTTGGAGTCAGAGAAGCTGAACCAGAACCTTTTATGTTTCCACTTAGGGTTCTCCAAGCAACTATCTCATTGTCTCTCCATTCCGTGATCTCAATGTCTGCTTCCGCTTTAATGCCTGCCACTTCGCCAGTTACGTGGAGAGTTGAGCCAACTTTGTTCTTTTCCTTAGAAGTCCATTCGACAGTCTTGAACCCGCCATGCCATTCCAGAATTCTTTCCCAGATGCCTTTGGAATAGAGTTTTTCTGGCGAAGCTGCAATTTCAATTGATTTTTCAATTTTTGTCAAAATCCCTATCACATTCTCGGTTGAGTATGCACAATTCAATTATTTAAAACATTAAACTTTTTCTAGGCACGCACTGCCCATCATCTTCACGACGTTGCTCTTCTGCGTTTATTTCAGGAAGGTCATGGGTTCATATTTTTCACTTGAGATTATCAAGGTTGCATGGCCAATTCCATCAGGATCTAACTTAATTTAGGAAAACCCACGCATGCGTGGTCCTAAAATGGTGAAAAAGGGTTTTAAGTTCCCTTTCTGCTTTTGGGTCAAGCTTTAAAGCGTGTGTTGTGAATGGTCAACTTACGTGTGACAGAGAGCAAAAAAGGAATTATGACATTTTGACCAATTTCGGAACAGCCATGCGCTCCTCAACATTGTTTTGAAAATGACTATTTGTGTTAACGGCAAACAAACAATGTCAATTTTTGTCAAATAATGTCAAATAATGTCAATATGTCAATAATGTTAAATGAACCGACCTGCAAAGGATTAAGGTTTTGCTTCAAAAAAGCAACCCAAACCAGCCTGAACAGAAATGGCAACACCACTGTTGTTGTTCTATCAGACAAAGAAACACACAATAAAGCAGTCACCAACGCCAAAAAACAACAAGCCAAACATCCCAAACTAACGCGACGCGCTACTGCTTTTGTAGAAACCAAGCTACTGGTGTCAAAAATTTTCTAAACCTAAAAACTCAGTTTCAGCTAAATGGAATAACAGCACAATCAGTACTAGAAGAAACACGCAGGTCTAGACGACATGCAGCAACCAATTAGAATCCTTACTCTCGACTCCAATGTCTTTATCGCTGCATTAAAAGCTGATGAACCTCAGTGAAAAATGTGCAGAAATACTCGCCAAAATTCTAAACCAATTCAAGTTAGCAGAACCAAGCATCCTCTACCAGGAACTAGCAGGTTATCTCTTCTGATTCAACGCCAAACCCCATGTCAAAACCGAAAACGCCACCATTCCAAACATCAACTCCAACTGCAGCACCGTGTTCCATGTACCGAAGATGCCTTTCCACTGTGACCACCACCAAACCACACTGTTTACAGGTAAGCCGCCAGCCCAAAATACAAAGTACAAAATGTCTTGCAATCCTCCTATTACAAGCAAATTGATTGTTACTAAGAGGGCAACTACAACTTTCTTGTCGAAGGCGGTTTTGCGTGAACCCAGCCAGTAAATGAAGGCTGCTATAGCGGAAAAAACGACAAAGGTGAGGTTGTAAGTCAGCCAGTATGTGTTGGCCCAGTTGTAGGAGAACTCTAAACCGTAATTGTACAATACTGAGTTTATGATGAAGTCTATTCTTGACATGAACAAAAAGAACAGAAAAATGAAGAACGCTAAAGCAAAGGCTTTCCCGAATCTCGCATAAACCGCTCTGAAAACCAAAAATCTCCCTTCAACCAAATGCACGAAACCGCGGAGCCCAGCAATTAAGGCTACAAACGCGCTCTACCTAGCAAAATCAACCGTCATGGCTTTAAATACCCTTGTGGTAGAGCCACATCAGCAACAAATGCCAAAACGAGTTTTCTTCTGCAATAGGATTGCCTTTTGTTCATCTTTTGGCAGTGGATGGCTGCCTTTGCCACGCAGTAACAAGAGCTATCGCTGATTTTCATATATTAAACCAAAAGTGATAAAGAGCACCCGCCGACAACATTTAGCTTAAAAGCTTAATGGCAATTGGGAAAGAGATATGAGTAAGGCTGCAGAGATGGCAAGAGTTTCGGCGAGAGGCGGCTTTAACCTTCTATGGGGTTTAGTTGCTTCTACGGTCATCTCAGCTGTAGGCACCATAGCTATCACTTACATTTTGGGTGCAGAAAATTACGGTTTATACTCAATTGCGCTTGATTGCGCCAACCTTAATCGCCACATTCCGAGACTGGGGAGTCAACTCAGCCATGGTAAAATATTCTGCGCAATACAACGCCGAAAACAAAGCCAAAATAAGAAGCATCTTTTTCTCAGGCTTAGTTTTCGAGATCATCTTAGGTTTATCGCTTTCCTTCCTCTCATTTGGCCTCTCACCCTTCTTAGCCTCAAGCCTGCACCGTCCCACAATAGTTCCCTTAATTCAAATCTGTTCTTTCTTCATCTTAACCGGCGGGCTTGTGAACGCGGCAACTGCCGCATTCACAGGCATGGAAACAATGCATCTGTACAGTTTCATGCTGATAATTCAATCAATAGTCAAAACTGCTCTGATAGTTGCACTCGTACTCTTGGGATTTGGCACTCTTGGAGCAGTGACAGGTTTTACAGCAGCCTCATTTATGGCGGGGTTAGCTGGTGTACTTCTAATGTGGACATTGTACAGGTCCTTGCCTAAATCAACCAACAGCAAACTAGAAATAATGGCAACAATTAAAACCATGTTAAAATACGGTTTACCAGTTTCAATAGGCGCCATCCTTACAGGATTTTTAACAGTATTCTACAGCTACGTACTTGCAATCTATGTAACTAACAACGCTATCATCGGCAACTACATCTTAGCCGTAAACTTCTCGTAGTTCTGATCACTTTCTTCGCTACTCCAGTAACAACTATGCTGTTTCCTGCATTCTCCAAACTGGACTATCGAAAAGATATGAAACTCTAAAAAACGTCTTCCAATATTCAGTAAAGTATGCCTCGCTTATAGTGGTGCCAGTTACAGCCATAGTAATTGCCCTCGCACAACCGGGCATTGGCACGATTTATCAAAACAATATGCTGAAGCACCATTATTTTTGGCTTTGCTGTCAATAACTTACTTTTATACTGCTTTCGGAAATTTGAGTATAGGCAACTTGATAAACGGCCAAGGTTACACAACATACAATATGAAACTCTCATTTCTTACAGTCGCAATTGGTTTTCCTCTCGGTTTCCTTTTAATTTCTCACTTCGGCGTCATAGGATTAATCGCAACTTCCTTAACAGTCAGTCTTCCAAGCCTATTCATAAGTTTACGATTCATCAAAAAACAATTCAGAGTATCAGTAGACTGGGTATCTTCCATCAAAATTCTGTTTTCTTCAGCAATAACCGCACTCTTAACATACACTCTTATATCTCAACTGGCTTTTTCCAACCCAGTACGATTAGTCATCGGCGTAATTGCTTTCGTAGTTATTTTCGTCGCTGCAACAATGCTTACTCGAACAATTAACAGAGGCGACCTGGTTAGTCTTCGAGAAATTGTTAATGTGCTTGGGCCTCTTCGCAGACCTTTGCTTTTTCTGCTAAATATCATTGAGAAATTAATGACAATCCTTCATGCAAACTAAACTAAAAAAGCAGCGGCAACAAAGCTGCACTTTTAAAGAATATTTATTGTATTAGGCGGTTTTCCGTTAAGTTTCCGTTTATTTTCATTAGCAAACTTGCCGTCGGTTATGCCGGCTAGTGATCTGTACTTGCCGCAGTAGCTTCCGCCGACATGTGTGCATGTGTAGCTCGAGTTTGAGTAAAGGCTGCATGAACGAGTAAACTTGCATTTTATTCCCGGTTTGCGAACAGAAGACCACACATTGCGTTTAATTATGGTTCTCGTTTAATACTCACCAAATTAAGCAATCTCTAATATGCTATTTCTTTTCAATTGCTAATAGAATTATGTGATTGTACAGCTACAACCACAACTGACTTCAACGTAAACTTATTTAAGTGATAAAATCAATGCTAATTAAAGTAAGCATTCAACGTACTAGTGATTAGCATGAAAGCACTTGTTCTCAGCGGCGGAAAAGGAACCAGACTTAGACCTTTAACTTTTACCTGCGCTAAACAGCTTATTCCAGTAGCTAACAAGCCCATTCTTAGGATATGTTCTTGACCAGGTAGCTTCAACCAACATAAAAAAAGTAGGCATTATTACTGCGCCTGAAACGGGACAGTTTGTTAAAGACTATGTTAATGACGGTTCAAACTGGAACCTTAAAGTCAACTATATTCCTCAGGAACCGCTTGGCTTAGCGCATGCGGTGAAGACTGCTAAGCGATTTTTGGGGCAGGATTCTTTTGTCATGTGTTTAGGCGATAACGTTACGGGTCAAGGCTTGAACTCGTTTGTTAAAAAATTTAAAAATGAACATCTTGATGCTCTGATTATTCTAAAAGAAGTTGAGAATCCATCAAGTTTTGGTATTGCTCAGCTTGATGATAAAGGCAATATTATCAAGTTGGTGGAGAAGCCTAAAACCCCAATGGGTAATCTTGCCATTATCGGCACTTACCTCTTTTCCAACAAAGTTCATCAAGCTATAGAAAGAATAAAGCCATCTTGGCGTGGAGAACTGGAAATTACTGATGCAATTCAAGAAATGATTAACATGGGCTTTTCGGTTAAAGCTGAAATCTTGAATTCTTGGTGGCTTGACACAGGCAAAAAAGACGATATTTTATCGGCTAACGCGAGAATACTTGACGAATATATCGAACACGACGTTAAAGGAACGGTAACAAACAGCGTTATAGATGGCAGAGTCAAAGCTCGAACCAGGAGCAAAAATAATTAATAGCACAATGAGGGGACCATGCGTAATTGGGAAGAACGTTTTGATTGAAAACTCCTTCATTGGACCATACACAAGCGTTGGCAGATTGCTCAGAAATTATTAATTCTAACGTTGAATACTGTGTTATACAAGAAAACGTTGTCGTTAAAGATGTGGAGACGGTTAGAAGATAGTTTAATTGGCAAAAACGCGAAAGTGACAAGAAACCAACGGAACAGAACCATCAAATTGCATGTAGGCGATTACTCGGAAGTGGAAGTTTAGCCCCGAGAGCATAACAACTATTATAAATATTTTTAAAACATATGTTAGCAAGCAAGCAAGGGATATCAATGTTAAAAGGGATAAGAATTAAACCAATAAGTCGATTACCAGACGAAAGAGGCTTCTTCTGCGAAGTTATGCGCAAAGACTGGAAAGACCTATTTGAAGAAGACACAATTGCGCAAGCAAATCTTTCATTTACTTATCCAAACATCATTCGTGCATGGCATAGGCATCTTAAAGGGCAAACGGACTATTTTTTGGCGTTAAAAGGATCAATAAAAATCGGCGCTTTTGACGAAAAAACAGAGGAACTAAACGAAGTTGTCTCAAGCGCCTTAAATTTGCAAGTAGTCCGTATTCCTGGTCATTACTGGCATGGCTTTAAAGCCCTCGGCAATGAACCAGCTATGCTCCTGTACTTCACCACTAACCTGTATGACCCTGCTCACCCTGATGAAGAACGCAGACCATGGAATGACCCAACACTTATTCCTAAAATCTGTTAACGGCAAAAAAAATGATGCACGTGTTGGTAAACCTTGGGATTGGAATTATCCCCCTCATAAGTGATGAATTATGAAATTGTTAGTTACTGGCGGTTTAGGATTTATCGGAAGCAACTTTTGCAGGTACATGCTTGCGAATTATCCTGATTATGAATTGATAAATGTTGATAAGATAGGCATAGGCGCTAACCCAGCTAATCTTCATGATATTGAAAATGACAAAAGGTACACTTTCATTAAAGGCGACATTTGTAATCCGCAGCTTATGAACAGGCTAATCCATCAAGTTGATGCCGTTGTAAACATTGCAGCGGAGACTCATGTGGACAGAAGCATCGCTGACCCAAACGTGTTTTTGCAGAATAATACGCTTGGCACATTTACGATTTTAGAAGCCATACGCAGGCATAATCATAAAGCAAGGCTTCTGCAGGTTTCCACTGACGAAGTTTACGGTGAAGCACTTGAAGGCTCATTTACGGAGAATACTCCGCCTAAACCATCTAATCCTTACTCAGCCTCTAAAGCTGCCGCTGACATGTTTGTTCTATCTTACCATAAAACTTATAATTTAAACGTGTCCATCACTCGATGCACCAACAATTTTGGTCCATACCAACTTCCAGAAAAACTGATCCCAAAAACCATTATCCGAGCGCTCAGAGATCTTCCGATTCCAATTTACGGGTCAGGACAAAACATTCGTGATTGGATTTACGTTCAAGATCACTGTGAAGCAATCGCCACGGTTCTTGAGAAGGGAAATGCTGGAGAAATATACAATGTTTCAGCTGGAAACGAAATTCCCAACATTGAAATTGCAAAAAAATCGTTGCTTTGCTGCATAAACCTGAAAGCTTGATTACTTTTGTGGAAGATCGCCCCGGACATGATACACGGTACAGTTTGGATTCCTCAAAAATAAGATCCACGTTGGGTTGGCAAACAAAATTCAGTTTTGAGAATCTTTAGAGTCGACTGTTCAGTGGTATCTTGAAAATGAGCATTGGTGGACGCCGTTTGCCACAGAAGTGATTCTTCATCCGACGCCTTGGAAGCTGGGTGGTCTCTCATTGAAGCTCTTAATCACCGGCGCCAGCGGCCTCTACGGCTCCAAACTAGCCGAGCTTGCTCTTGCAAAAAACTTTGAGGTTTATTCCTGTGATGTTCAAGAACTGCCGGTTTGCGGTAACTTTGTTAAATTTGACGTTTCAAATAAAGAGTTGGTTAATGAAGCGTTTAAACGAGTTAAGCCCGATGTTGTAGTTCACGCCGCTACCTTAACTGATGTGGATAAATGCGAGTTGAATAAGGAGCTTGCTTGGAAAATAAATGTTGAAGGAACAAAAAACATTGTTGAAGCAGCCAAAAACGCGGGCTCTTTTCTGATTTATATTTCAACAGATTACGTTTTCAACGGCGAAAAAGGCAACTATAAAGAAACAGATAAGCCTGACCCGATTAATTATTACGGATTAACTAAGCTTAAAGCTGAAGAACTTGTAAAAACGCAAGCTGAATATTTTATTGGGCGCCCAAGCGTTATTTACGGTTCAACTCCTGCGGCTGGAAAAGTCAACTTTGCTCTCTGGCTAATTGAAACCCTCCGTAAAGGCGAACGCGTTAAGATTGTTACTGACCAGTGGAACACGCCGACGTTGAACACTAATTTGGCTGAAATGACCCTTGAAGTTGTTGAACGCAAATTAACCGGAACGTTTCATCTTTGCGGTGCCACACGTGTTAGCCGATTTCGAGTTTGCAGAATTAATCGCTGAAGCTTTCGGTTTGGATAAGAGCCTGATTGATCCTGTTTTGTCTTCACAGTTTACGTGGCCAGCTAAACGACCTATGGACTCCTCGCTTGACACATCAAAAGCCCAGCAGACACTGCAAAATAAGCCGCTTGAAATGGTGAAGCATTGAAACGCTTAAAAATTGAGATTTCAAAGAAAAAACGTTAATTCAAAAAACAACTATTTCTTTTTAAATTCAAGCTCTTTGATAGCGGTAACGTAATCAAAGTTTTCTTTCACTTTTGCTCACTTTTCGTTATTTCTATCACTTTTCTTCCCTCAACCCGCAAAGAATTTAAGCTCTGATTCAAAAAAGCAACAATGAACAATTTGAACAAACAGCACATAAATATTGGTACTGAGAACAGCATGGGGAGGGTTTAAAGGACATAAAAATACATTTTGCTACATTTCGATACATTCTGATACATTCTCATACGTTCTGATACGTTCTGATACATTTCTGTACGCAACCTGCAAACGATTTAAGCTTCCTCAACAAAAAAGCAACCCGAAACAACAAGAACAAAAAATTAGGAAAAATATTCTCCTTCAAAATAACTATCAGCAACTAAGATTCGGAACACGCTCGTTTTTTAGCAGATGGGTTAGATGCAAGTGTTTATGTGCAAGTCCTCTCCATTTCTGGTTATTTGGTAACGCTAAATGAAACAGACCAATGTTAAGCAGATAGCGAGGCAGCGCATTCAAATCCTCTTTGAGCAGGCAAAGCTGGTCTGCAAAACTAATCCTCAGTTAGCCATGCAGTACGTAAGATCCGCAAGAAGGATTGCTATGGCCGCAAAAATTCGTTTACCCGCTGAGTTTAGGCGGCAAACCTGTAAAAACTGCAATGCGCTGCTTGTGCAGGGTTATAACTGCCGGGTTAGGATAAAGCAGAAAAGGGAGCCTCACATCGTAATAACATGTTTAAACTGCGGCAACCAAACCCGCATATTATTAGCAAGAAAAAGGAGCAAAAATGAACTTGAGCAAAATAACAACCAGAATGAAACGGCATGTTAGGCACGTATTGAAAGATGAAAACCCAACCATTTGGGTAGGCAAAGACGGCTTAACTCCTCAATTAGTAAGCGAAATTGAGAAGCAACTCCAACAGAACAAGATGGTAAAGGTCAGAATTTTGCCTGCCGCATTGCAAGGAGATAACTACAGCTCAAGCGATAGCGGCTAAAGCTGCTGAACAAACCTGTTCTGCTTTGGTTGAGGTTAGAGGTCACGTGTTTATTCTCTTTAGGAAACGCAAAGCGGCAGAACCAACCGAATAACGCTAGAAGCTAGATAAAAACCCTTTTTTACGTTAAAAAAATAAGAAACATCCAGCTGGTCTGAACAATCATGACGAGCACACGACAAATGTCCAAAGCGAAAGTTTGGTGGCGAGCATTACGCTACCACTACGTGCCGCCCAGCATTTTTCCCGCCGTCTTAGGCGGCTTAGTTAGTTGGGCAACTAACGCTGGGTTTATTCCATTTTATTTTCTGCTTGTGCTTGTCGCCATCATTATCAACCATATCGGGTTAAACATGACTGATGATTATTTCGATTACAAACATAGTGTTGACAAACTTACGCCAGGCGAAAAAAACCCGTACACAGGCGGCAGCGGCACCCTCAGCAGTGGCCTTCTAACGCCTAAAAGCATGTTCAAGGCTTTCACGCTCTGCTTTCTAATCACTATAGCTGTCGGCTTCTATCTCACTTTGACCAGAGGCTTACCAGTTTTAGCAATCGGGTTTTTCGGGGGTTTCTGCGCAGTTTTCTACACCGCTCCACCAATAAAATTTAGCCACCACGGTTTAGGTGAGCTTGCTTTGCTAGTGAACTTTGGCTCAGTAATCGGTTTAGGCGCCTTTTATGTCCAAGCGCGCACCTTGACGCTGCAGGCGTTTCTTAGCGACATTGCCATTGGGAATTATGCTGTTCTCCATGATTGTCATAAACGAAATTCCCGACATAAAAGAAGACCGCGCTGCAGGAAAACTCACGCTTGTGGCAAGATACGGGAAAAAAGCTGGCGCAAAACTTTACATGGCAAGCTGGATCTGCACATACGCAGTAATCATCGGATCAGTTGCGTTTCGAATTCTCCCGCTTTATACGCTTTTTGCTTTGTTCTCGTTGCCCCTTGTGTACCGTTCAATTAGGATACTGCGACAAAACTACGATGATCCACGGCTGATGGCTCCAGCAAACCTTGACATGATAAAAGCACACAGCATCACCGCCTTCGGTTTAATCGCAGGCTACGCAATCCAAGGACTCTTAAACAAGGCAAATGCATTTCAATTATTATTTATTTTAGTGCTGCTCGCAATCGCTTATGCCCCAGTGGCATGGATGCTTCTTAACACAAAGAAAAAAACTTGACCCCTAAGAGTCAAATCGGATTTTCTTTATCTGAAGCAGTAGTTTCAGTTGCTGCTTTTGTACATTTTATGCCTTTTTGGGGACTTAATGCAATTGAGGTTATTGTGCTCTTTACGCCTTTGATCTTCATAATTTTGTTTTTCAAGACATCGCTTAATTCCTCAATATCCGACGCGCATACAAGCATAACGAGGTCGTACTCGCCTGTTACCTCGTAGAGTTCCTCCACTGCATCTATTTGGGAGAGGGCTTGCAACCACTTCATCCATAAGCGGCGCCTCAACGAAAATGTTTACAAATGCATATAATTCATGCATTTATTTTCACCGACAGCCATTTCATAGTTTCTTCAACTTTTCACAGTTAAAGTGAGTATTGTACTTTTCTATGCGCACTCTTTGTCGATTCGATTGAGCAATCATTACAAAATAGACCAGTACTTTTAAACTGAGAGATCTCATGGCAAAAGATGTTAAGTTGGTTTTGTTCCAACAGTAAATACGACGTATCTGCCTGTTCCGAAAAAAGTGTTAACACCCGTCAAAACCGATTTCACCTGAACAAGCCCTGAATTGCGAAAAATCTCGTTCATTTCTTTGACTGAGGGGGTATAGAAAACTCTGTTCAAGGCATACTTGCTAAACCACGCAGATTCGGGACCACCCACAATGATGGTTCCGTTCGGATTCGCGACCCTTGCTAATTCTTTTAACACTTTTTCAGGTTCAGGGAAATACTCTATGGCTCCAACGGAAATAACTGCGTCAAAAGAATCATCTAAAAACGGCAGGTTCTCCGCATCGCCTCTCGAAATCGACAGCCTATCTTTTTTTGAATGCAGGTTCTTAACGGCTTTGTTTAATTGCACTGGATTCATATCCAAACCAACTACTTCGCAAACGTCTTTTCTACTCAAAACTCCCGAAGTGGTATAGCCTGTTCCGCAACCGACGTCCAGCACCCGCAGGTCCGTGCCGATTTTAATTTGGCTCACCATTTCTTCTCTCATTGCGTCGGTGTAAAGATAAGGATTCAAAAGGTCGTAGGCGTGCGAAAATATTCTGTAAAAATTCAATGCCTTCTGCTTATCAGCAAGGAAACCCCCAACTTTCTGAGTGCCATCTGACATTGCACCTTTTTGCTTTGCCCAAACGGAACTAAATGCCAGAAAGCTCATAAATCCTGTAAGTAAACTTGCCATAAAAAATAGAAATGTGGAAGCGATTTTCTTGGTTATTTTGGTGTTCACGGGTTAATTACCACGCTGCCCCACATGCCTAGTTGTACATGACCTGGAACTTGGCAGATGTAGTTAAAGTTGCCTGATTCAGCGACTTTAAAAACTACTGATGCGCTTTGGTTCATTTCTATGGGGACTGAGCCGCTGTCGATTTGTGCGCCGAAGAGTACTTTGGCGGATGTTTGATTGGTAGTGGTCAATGCCCAATTGTGAGGCATGGTTCCTACATTGATAACGGTCATGTTTACGACGTCGCCGACTTTAAAGGTTAAAGTTGGACCTGGCGAAGTTATATTGTTTGCGCTGTTTCCAAAGCCATACACTGTTAAAGAAATTTGACCGGCATACAGAGTCATTGAGACATTGGGTGGAGGCAGGGGAGGCGATGTGCCAACTCCTGCAAACACGGCAGCCGCCAACACAACAAGAACTGCTAAAGCAACAAAACCGGCTGTTAACATTTTTTTGCTGACTCCGGGGTTTTGCTCATAAAAAATGTAGACCAACAGCGCAAATGCAATAAGTTCTGCGCTCACAAGGAAGCCGAAAACTCTCTGCTGAGAAATAAAGTCAAGAAACCATATGGCGATTCCTACGATAACCAGAAACGCTAAGAGGAAAATTGCTATCGACCGAAGCGGGTCGCTGGTGCGATTCATCGTTTAGCCACGACTCCTTCATAAGCTAAAACAAATTTGCGAAGCATGAGGCACATGAAAAAAGACGAAACAACGAAAACAATCAAAGCTAAAGCAAAAAACGGAGCATTCGCCAAAATGTTAGGCACCATGTTCACTGCGGATGCCAAAGAAACCGAAGCAACCACCAAGAAAACCACGAAAATAGCTGTGAACTTATTAAGTATGCTTTCGCCGGCGTTTCTTGCATTCTTGATCAGGCTCTTCTTTTTTTGAACTGACTCGTTGCTTTGGACAGGTGAATTTGGCTTCGATGGGCTGGGCATAGTGGAAGCAGCCGGTGCGTTAGCCACTTTCTTTTTTTCTATAAACCGATAGACTGACAATACTGCAACAGCTGTTACGGCAGCAAATCCGAACAAGACTAGAGCAGCTTGATAATTGGGAATTATTTGTCCAGGAGTCATATAGCCCCAGATAGTTAACGTGATGAGCTCAGCTATTAATATAGATCCTATTGTTGCGAAGATTGGTCTTTGGCTAAGGTTTCGACGTTTGCTTCGGTCGTAAAACGGCATCAGAAAAAGAAGCACGCCAAAAATAATCACTGCCACTAATACGTCGACTGCCGCTGGTCCTTCAAATATCTGAATTTTCAGCAGCTGATATAGCCACAGCAGGTACCAGTCAGGCTGAACAACTATTGTGCCAGCTGTTGTGGCTGAGTATGCAGGCGGCAAAGCGAGCGGAAAAAGAGAAGCAACAGCTAGCAAAATCGCGATGTAAACGCTAAAAAGCATGACGGCAAAGAGGAAAACCTTTGGGAACCACGCATGAATCTTGTCTGATTTAGGTTTCCCGTATGCTGACACATATGCTGGACCATGCACTTCGTACATGTAAATTTTCAAGCCGAGAAAAGCAATTAGAGCCAACGGAAGAAACACCGTATGTATGTGAAGAAACGTCGTTAATTCTGAGGCGTCACTGCCGGAGCCTACTGCCACGAATTTTCCCAGATTTGCGATTCCTATGGGGAAGAAGTTTAGAAATCCAATGGCGACGTCGCTGGCAGACTTGGAAATTACTGTCCAAGGCAAAAGATACCCCGTCACGCCAAAACCAACTACGATAGTGCCTAATACAATTCCTGCCAGCCACATCAAATCCCTGTTTCCTTTGTGTGCGCTGCCAAAATAATTTCTAACTAAATGCAAAAAAGTAAGGATAATCATGGCGTAAGCGCCGTATAAGTGAATAGTTTCTATAAGTGAACCTAAGGGCACGGAGCTAATTACAGACGCTGTTGACGAATACGCTTGAGTGGGTGTAGGTACATAGTAGAGAAGCATGAATATGCCTGTTGTAGCCTGCATACCAAAAGTCACCGCCAAAAGCAAGCCGAGCCAGTAAATTGGGTTCATCGCAAAGTCAGGAATTGGGTTAAGCGGAGTCTTGGCGAAACCGAACTTGACGTCAAACCAGTCAACAAGCTTGTCATAGGCGGTTTTTTCTTCAGTCATATACGTCTCATCCCATCACGGTTGATTGAGTCACCAAATCTCCACCCTGCAAATCATACTGCATCACCGACGCAGGATCAGTTGTTCCAGGCGGACCATGCCCAAAAATCGTAGGCGGACCCATGCCAACTGCGCTTATAGTCCCTGTAGCTGTATCGAGCTGCAATTGAACCATAGGTACTGGTCTTGGAGCGGGTCCGCCGATTACTTTGGCGCCGGTAAGGAAATTGTATTGTGACCCATGGCAACAACAATAACCCATCGGAATAACCGCTTTATATGAGGAGTTGCAAACAGGTGAGCTGCCTGGCGCAAGGAAACCGTACTCGCATCCCAAATGCTGGCAGATGGCGCTGAAAGCCACTATATCGTTATTTGGTCCAATACCGCCGGTAGCGGCGACACCTAATTTTACAAGATAATTTGGCGTATTAGTTAAGGGATAATAAAAAACAACTGGCGTGAGGTTTGTAAGGTTACTTATGTTTGTAACAGTAACTATTGGCCACGCAGCTACAGTTGTTGGTGGAGGTACAAACGTTCCAGCTTTTAAAGAAGACAACACAGCTGCCAGAGTTATTGCTCCGCCTGCAGCGGCTGCCAACTTCAGGAACTCCCTCCTCTCCATGCCGGCAGACTTATGTTGAATAGGCACCTGAGCTACTGGGGCAGCCAGTTTTTTCTCGACGGCGGGTGCGGTAGGAACCTGTAAAATAGGTCCAGTTAATTCGCCCACCAGCGGAAATCGATAAACGTTATCGTCGCCATGAGGAGCCTTTTTTATGGCTTCAGTCAAATCTTGGCTTTGGTTATGCATTCCCATATGTTTACCCTGCGGCCAAAGCTTGCTGCTTGTCAAGTCGTAAACTTTCCCTTCGAATACTATGTATAACGGATGACCATTTAACCCGTCAAATTGTTTGAGGTCCTCATCAGAGAGTTTCTTTATTTTGGTCTCGCTCATAAAAACTTCTCGCAGCTTAAAAGCGGTTGAAAACTACGCTACTAGTCTATTGCTTTTTAAAGATAAAGCTTTTGGATGCCAAAATTACTCCCTTTCATCACTGCAGCGACCATCTGAACAAGGCAATTTTTAAGAATGCATCTTCCGGTGTAACCGTTTGCTGCAGGGAATTGAAAAACAAGAACTATTCGCAAGGTTGATGAGGGAAAAAAATTGTTTTAACATAAACGTAGTAAACGTACATTACATTCCAGGAGGGTTAGGTTTTTTTATTGGGTGTTTACGTATGACATCGGCATTATCGCAAAAGCTCGAAAATGTTAAGAGAAAACAAAATGCTAAAACAGTCGCTTGTATCCGATGCGGTGTATGTATGCGCGTTTGTTGGCATCCCTAAGTCCAGTTTTAATAAAGGAAGTATTCGCAAAAGCAAGAAAGAGAACCTTAGAGAACTGAAAGTAGAACTCTGACGGCTGTGGAAACTGCAGTTATGTTTTCCGCGCAAGAATCGATCTTAGAGGCTCAGTGCTAAGAGCAATAGCATCGGTGAGTTAAAAAAACAAGGATTATTCTCTATTTTATCTGGTTCTACCCTGCCTCTAAGAACTCGCAAAAGAAGAACGAAGAAAAGAAAAAAATCGCTAATCTATTTATTATGTATATTTTCGGTTCATAAGCCTTATTTCTGTTGAACCAGCAAAGATTAACGTAGAGCTTGAAAAGCTGTTGAAGCTGGGTCAAATCTGCCAAAAAAACTGAACATCAATAAAGAAACCTTGGGTTTTTGCGGTCTAATAACTCTAAGCTTAGGCTGTTTACCAGCTTATTTCGACCTTATGCTTTATGCGAAAGCGCTATGGATACTTGGCTTCGCTACAATTAACGCATATTTTTTCTTTTTATCCTACAGAAAAATGTGACTTAACTTCTTCTGAAAAACGAAACAATTTGGGGAAATGCAAAAACCAGAAAAAAAAATTTTGGTTAAGTACTTAAGACTTTCGATGTTCCAAAGACTTTTCACTGCCCTGATTTGTCTTGCCTAACCTCTTTGCCGTTTTGAATCTTAAATTTCATGTTGTCGAAGATTAAACCCGATAATATTTATATTAGGCTTCATTGTTTAAC
>CAVVRN010000014.1:0-208306 GCA_963750605.1 Candidatus Bathyarchaeota archaeon | reverse complement strand
CTATTGTTGCTGACTTAACTGCGGCAGGCTTACTTGAGAAGTCTGAGAAGATTCAGCAGGAAGTGGGCGTCTGCGACCGCTGCAAAGCCCAAGTCGAAATTTTAGAGGTTAAACAGTGGTTCATGAAAACCCTGCCGTTATCTGAGGCAGTGGAGAAGAACGCTAACGAGATTCCATGGTATCCCGATTACATGAAAAACCGCTTAATCGATTGGACTCGGGCATTGGATTGGGATTGGGTTGTTAGCCGCCAAAGATTGTTTGCTACGCCAATTCCTGTTTGGTACTGCAAGAGTTGTGGCGAAGTCATCGTTGCCCAAGAAAACTGGGTGCCAATTGACCCTAGAATGGAAAAACCTCGAATTGACAAATGCCCCAAATGCGGCGGAACCGAATTCATGGGCGAAACCGATGTTTTGGACACCTGGATGGATTCCTCAATCACCTGCGCCGTTCACGCAGGCTGGCCAGACCGCGCTGATTGGAAACACCTGTTCCCTGCAAGCATGCACCCTTCAGGCACAGACATCATCCGAACCTGGGCATACTACCTCATGGTACGCCACTTAGCCCTATTTGATGAACGCCCATTTAACAGTGTCCTCATTAACGGCATGGTGCTTGGCGCAGACGGCAGAAAAATGAGCAAATCACTCAAAAACTACGCAGCTGCACCCGAAGTGTTAAACAAAAGTGGTGCTGACGCAACAAGCCAATGGGCTGCGGGTGGAGGAGCAACAGGTTCAGACATTCCCTATCGGGCGCAGGATGTTGAGTATGGCAGACGTTTTCTAAATAAGCTCTGGAACGCTTCAGGCTTCACAAGCAACCTCTTAGCAGACTACAAGCCTGATGCAAACGCGAGATTTCGATCTTCAGCCTCTTGACAAATGGATAATTAGCAAAGCCGAAAACGTCACCAAAAAAGTTACTGAAGCTTTTGAAAAATGCCAATTTAACGTAGCCGTTGAAGAAGTACGCAATTTCACCTGGCATGTTTTCTGCGACTACTATGTTGAAGCCGTTAAAGATAGACTCTACAATCAAGACTCCAATAATCAATCGAAAAAGGCAGCGGCACAATAAACGCTCTATGAAGTTCTCTATCGCATACTGCAACTGCTTGCGCCAGTAACACCTCACCTGACGGAAGAGATTTACCAGCACATGTTCGCTGAAAACAAAGGCTTTGAGAGCTTACAAATTTCCCCATGGCCAAAATTCAACGCTGCCCTTGTGGATGAAGAAGCAGAAAAAAACGGTGACTTAGTCATTGCCATCATTAGTGAAGTTCGACATGATAAAGCAGAGAAAAAACTGCCACTCAATGCACCAATGAAAAGCTTATTTATTTACGCTGGCTCGAAGGAGAACGCCAAAGTTATCGACTCAAATAAAGAAGACATTGCTGGAACCCTTAAAGTACCCAACATAGAAAGTTCTTGCTGAAAAACGCAGTGAAGGACGGCAAGTTAGCCCCTACGACATTTTTGTCAAAGCCGAATATTGAGGGGAAAGTATGGTTAACAAAGTTAAGGTTGGCTTGATAGGATGCGGTGCAATTGGTACGGTTTTAGCAGAAGCTATAGAGCGAAAACTTGTTGTCTGCGATGAACTTGTTGTTTATGATTTTGACGCTTCAAAAGCTCAGAAACTCAAAAGCGCAATTAATTTTCCAGTAACAATTGTTGAAAACTTGATGAATTGCTTGCGCAAAAGCCTAAAGTTATTGTGGAAGCAGCGTCCCAGCAAGCAGCAAAAGATTATGTTCCAAAAATCGTTTCGGCCGGAACCGAATTAATCGTAATGAGCACGGGCGCACTTTAGGTTTGAACGTTGATTTAAGCAAAGTTCATGTTCCTTCAGGGGCAATCGGCGGTTTAGATGCACTCTCAAGCGCAACTTTAGCAGGAATTGATGAAGTCACTTTGACTTCACGAAAAAACCCCAAAGCACTGGGAAAAGACAACAAAGAAGAAAAAGTTGTTTACGAAGGATATGCTGAAGAAGCAGTCAAGCTGTTTCCAAGAGAAATGAATGTGGCAGCAACTTTAGCGTTAACTGTTAAACCAGCAAAAGTAAAAGTGCAAGTTATTTCTGACCCATCGGTTAATCGCAACACACACGAAATCCTGGTAAAATGGCGGTTTGGTGAAATGTTTCTGCGCTTTGCTAATGACCCACACCCAGATAATCCACATACAAGTGCACTGGCGGCATGGTCAGCGATTAAATTACTGCAGACCCTCTTGACGAACTAACCACTAAGACTTTTGGATCAAATTGGGAGCAACCTAAAACTAAATCAAAGGCTAAATCCAAAAAGCAGCCTAAAACACATTCTTCAGAATGGAAATCCTATTCTATTTTAAAACAAAGTAAGTTTAATTATTCCAAACTAATTAAGACAAAAAATAAAAAGAAAAGAAAAATTGAGAATACGTTTATTCTGTTTGTTTATTGGAGTCTTCTGTTTCTGTTGCGGTTTCTGCGCTTTGTACCATTTCGGTGTGCGCCAGGTGTGGCGCTTCCAAAGGGTGGGCCGGAATTGTAGCCTCCTCGACTATAACTGGTGAACCTAACGTTTCTATTGCTGGACGACATAACTTTTTCAAGGGTAGTTTCAATTTGGGCTGGCTCGGTAACTTCAAAATCTTGTAGTGTAGCTTCGACTGTTGCTTGTTGGGTTGGCTCAGCAGCTACTTCGGCGGGTGTTACAATTGTTGCTTCTTCAACGATTGGTTGTTCAATTACTGGCGCTGCTTCAACTGGAGCTGCTTCGATTTGGGCGGGCTCCTCAATTTCTTCTGGCGCTGATTCGGCTTGGGGTTCAACGGTTATGATCGGTTCTTGTGGCGCTGGCTCCTGTGGAGCAATTTCAATTACTGGTTCAGCTATTACTTGGACTTCTGGCTCTGCTGGAATAATTGGGGCTTCTTCAGCTGGGGCTGCTTCAACGATTGGCGTCTCAACAACTGGAGCTTCAACAACGATTGGGGTTTCAATTGGAACTTCAACAACTGGAGCGGCTTCAATTGGTGTTGCCTCCAATATTGGAGTTTCAATTGGAGTTGCTTCTTGAGTTGTTTCAATAATTGGAGCTTCAACGGGTGTTTCGATTGGGGCTGTTTCAATTACTGCGTTTTCTTCAACAACTGGAGTTGCTTCAACAATTGGGGCTGTCTCGACTGGCGCGGCTTCAGACTGGAGTTGCTTCAATGATTGGCGTCTCTACAACTGGAACTTCAACAACTGGAGCGGCTTCTATTACTGGCGCTGGTTCAACTGGAGCAGCTTCGATTGGGGCTTGAACAGTTTCTACTGGCGCTGGTTCTACGGGCGCTGTTTCTATTGGAGCGCTTTCCGCTGGGGCCGCTTCAGCTTTTACAGTTTCAATTGGAATCTCAGCTGGAGCAGATTCGATTGGAACGGTTTCTATAATAGTTTCAATTGGAGCTTCAATAACTGGAACCTCGATCGGAGCCGTTTCAATTATTGTTGGTTGTGCAACTTCTGCTTCGATAACTGGGGCAACTGGCTCTGGGGCTTGTGGCGCTGCTATTGCGGGAGTTGTGGGTGAGAGCTGAGTTGTGACTTGTTTTATCACATTCAATTCGTTTTTGGTTGTTTCCAAACCTGTTGTGAGAAGGCTTATTTCTCTTTGATAAATCTCCTCATCAATTTCGCCTACGACATGCTGAATCTCATAGTTAGCAAGAAGTGTTTCTAACATTTTTATCTGGTTTTCCAGTTCCTGGGTTTTTCCAGCCATGCTTTCAATCAGTTCTTTTTGTTGTTTCTCAATTGTTGCTATTGCTGTCACTGATTTCGCCGTTAAAAGAGTCGCGAGTTGACTGCGAAATTTTGCCGGATGTAAAAAGTTTGTCTAACGCTTGCTTCTTTTTGTTAGCAATTTCGTATTCTTCATTTAATCGTTTAAATGTATATTTCCATGAAATCAATTTAAAGGCACCTTGTTCCTCTTAAGTCAAAAGAAGAGATAACGTTTCGTAACATGCGCATATATCGGTAGCTAGTAAAATCATTTGGGCACCTAGGGAAAACAAATTTTTGCATTTAAATTCGTCATAGTTTATGTGCGGGTATGTATATGAAAAATGAAATTTTTTTAAAAGCTATTGGGGGTGTATGACATTTTTATGTAAAATCTCATCTATTCACTGCCCCTTTATGGCATAATATATGAAACCGCTAAGTCGTTAAACGTTTTGTATTTAACCAGTGTTTTATATCGTGCATGTTTATACTTTTTTAGTTTTTGTTATAACATAGTTATTCTAAATCCGAATAAGTCTTATATATCTAAACATGAATAAACAATATGAAGCGTGTAAAATTATGGTAGCATTAACAATAACAGTTAACGGTGAAAAATCAGAAGCAAGAATAATAAAAAAAATGCATGAAAGAGTAATCAAAACCTTTATGGACACAATAATAATGGGTGAATTACAAAACGGACCCATAAGCGGATACGACGTGATATCATTTATCCACAACAAGTTCGGATTCTTAGCAAGTTCAGGCACAGTCTATTCACTGCTGTATTCCCTTGAGCGAAACGGCTTAGTTGAAGGAGCGTGGATCGAGAGAAAAAGAGTCTACAAACTAACCGAAAAAGGCGGACAAACCATCCGAACCATACTCAACTCTCAAGACAAAATCAAAGGCTTCATGACAACAGTCCTTAAAGCCCCAAACACCCCCCTAATCTATTTCTTTTTAACCCACTTTTAATAGAAACGCTAAAAAACCCCTTCTTGTTTTCCTATAGCCGCAACAAATCAAAGCGGGTCCGTAGCTCAGTCAGGCTAGAGCACCGGACTTTTAATCCGGGGGTCGCGGGTTCAATTCCCGTCGGACCCGCCTTCCACGGCGGACATTTATACTGACCTGCTTCTTCTCCACCCACTTTTTTTATTTTGACAAACGTAAGTTTTTTTCATTCAACCGTGTTGATAGCAGCGCTTGTTTTCATTTTTTTAACCGGTTGGTAAACGCTTCTTGCCCACTTAGGGCGTTAAAGTTGCGTGAGCTGCAAAGGGAGAAAACTTAGCGGAGGCCTGAGTATTTTGGCTGGAGTATCTGAAGACAAGTTATCGAAGGCAGGTAACACCTGTGATAACAGTTACCATCCAAGCTCAGGTTTTAGTGTGGAAGAGCGAGTGCTAAAGTTAATTGATGAAAGCGAAATTGAGCTTGCACCATACGAGATAGCCAAGAAAGCCCATGCTAAAAGGTCCTCTGTCAGAGTTATTTTGCGGAAATTACTTGACCGAGGCCTGATTTTGCAGCCTTATCCTGGAGCATACTGTAACAAAATCACCTACGGGATGCGGTTCGTACCGCTATGCGTGCACAATGTTAGTTTGCGGTTTTTTGCTGGAACGGTATCTCATTGGGAGAAGGATGAGTTTGTGGGTGGGGTGAAGATTCATGTTTGTTTTGGGCAGGAGCGCCGCAAGATTAGCGGGTATATTGCCTGCGACATTGGCGGTATGAGTCATGATGCTTGCCTTCTGGCGTTGAATCGCTGGTTCGACATCGTTGAGGGCAAGCTGGGGCGGTCGGTTGTGGATTTGGAGCTCCTTACGTTTGAGTGCAACAAGGACTACTATGGCGTGCGAATCGACGGAGTCCAATGTGTCACCAAGATGGACCTGTACGGCATGGTTGAACGGGTCTACCAGAAAGAAGAAAACTTGGTCCGGAAGGAATGGAAGGTTTCTCAGCCGATGAGTGTTAACGCTTTTGAAGCAGCCATAAAGAAAGGCATAGGCGAGCATGATCGGGTTCAGGCGTCTTTTGAGTTGAAGGAAGAGGTTAAACGTGTCTCGGAAGCGGTAAAGTTTGCTAACAGCCGGTTGTATGAATTGGAGAAGTTGAATACGGCAATGTTTAGCGCACTCACCAAACTGGTGGATTTCACTGCAAGCAATCAAGAGGCATCTAAAGGTTCTGAAAAGGGAGGCGCCAGCTATGTCTCTTAGGCAGGACGTAGTAAATCTTGGCTCTATTTTGCACGCAGTAATGCCATGTTAATTTCGGTTAAAACCTGTTCAAAGCAATTTTACCACTATGACCTGGGCATGGTAAAAGTCCATGCTTTTTAGAAGTCTCTTTTCTGCATTTGGTTAGTCCTGATTAATCACTGTTAGTTTTGCCATGTGTTGATGAAGATGAATTCTTGGAGTGAGCACTTTGACATGGAAGTAAGCGAAAAACCTGTTCAAACTCAGAAAAGACAAGGCTTTTTTCACTTGGTTTTCTATCGGTTGGCGTTGTCTTGTTGTTTAGTTAAGCTTAAATGTGACTTTGTGATTTATATCATAACATCACAAAAATGTGATATTGTGATATAAATGATAAAATCCAATTTCCTGTTAAAGAAACTCAAGATAGACGAAAAAGAATTCATCACTTCAGAGGAGCTTAAACGCTACTGCAAATCGATGGGTCTAAACTACGAGATAACCATAAGACATTTAGTTTCCCGAGGCTATTTAATCCGAATTTTTAAGGGAATATTCTACGTCAAATCCTTAGATGAAGCTAAGCTTGGCAAGTCCAAATATAGCAATCTAGAGCTTGTTGCCAAAGGTCTTGAACTCAAAGGCGTCAAGAACTGGTACTTCGGATTATACACAGCCCTAAAATTCAACAACATGACACACGAATCCTTTGCTGTCGACTACGTCGTCAACGACAAACTGTTACGGTCTAAGCCCATTAACATAGCTGGGTACAAGTACAGATTCATCAAGCTGGCACCCAAACTACTGCAATTCGGCATTATCGAAGACAGCCTCAGATACTCGGATCCTGAAAAAACCATTCTAGATTTTATTTATACATGGCGGTATAATGGGGTTCCTAAGGAGAAGATAGCCCTTGATGTTTCAGAGTGGGCTAAGGGCATATCAGGCGAAAAAACCAAAAAATACGCAGTCAACTATCCAAAAACCGTTCAGGAAATCGCTGAACTGGTGATTAGATGAGAAAAGACTTCGTAAATGAAGTAGCCAAAACTCAGAATGTCAAGAGAGCAGACCTGATAGAGAAAGACCTCATCCTGCACCAAGTGCTCTTTGACCTCTCGAAAAACAATTTCTTCCATGACAATTTTGCTTTCAAAGGCGGAACCTGTCTTGCCAAATGCTATCTCGATTACTTCAGATTCTCTGAAGATATTGATTTCACATGGAAAGATCAGACTGTTTTTGAGGGAAAATCTCAGAAAGAAGTTAGACGGTATCTTTCGGAGGTTATTGATAATATTGGGCAAATTTTTGAAGACATCGCTAAAGTTCGTGGTTTGGATTTCAGATGTCTAAAAGAGAACAGAGATTATGTTGAGTTAACTGGTGGAGATAAAATCTGCACGTTTAAGGTTTGGTACCAATCTGAAGTTCTTGGTCGCAAGATCTTTCTTAAAGTTCAAATGAACTTTGTAGAAAAAATATGCTATCCCTTCAAAAGCGCTGAACTGAAAAGCCTAATTTCAGAGGACACCAAAGAGCTTGTTTTGTTGTACCCTGAATACCAAGAATACACCATGAAAATAGCTTTTGACGTTTACGATTACTATGAGATTTTAGCGGAGAAAATTCGAGCGATACTTACTCGTCAAGGCACAAAAGCAAGAGACTTCCTTGATGTTTACCTGATTGAAAAGCAATTCGAAATTTCATTAGATAACATTTATGTTTGCGTATTAGAAAAGACTCAATTTACGCTTGATCTCTATGAAAGGTACCGCCAGAACTTAGAGGCGAAAAAACAAAGTGTTCTTTCAGCGCCTTTCAACTGGGGTGAAGAGAAAGGACTTCTGTTAAAGGAAATCGATGAGAATGACTTTTACAAGTTCATTGAAAAACTGAGAGCTTTTCTAAAAAAAGTAATAGAGGGTTTGCCTGAAAGAGAAAGGAACAGTTAGCTCAGTTATTGTCATGCCGCCTAAAACGAGCAAATCGCAGGATCATATAACGACTCAGGTTGTATGTACTTAGGTACATAATATTATGTACGTGGCGCCTCCGCCCATGAGGTAAAGGGTAAGGGGCTGTTTTTGTTGGATACGTTTGGCAACAAATCGCGTATATTGACAAATGTATATTGGGTTACCATGTGCCCCGAATTTTTAGTCAATGGTCACTAGGTAGAAACTATACTTGAGGTAGACAGGTGGTTTAGTCAGTTAGATAAATTAATCAACTTGCCCAGAATCCTGCAGACATGAAATAACCATTTCTTATTGGAGACTATGGAGCAAAAAAGTTCGACTTAAAAAATCAATCAGGCGTCGCATGCCGTTTTAACGCGGACCTTTTCCTCTATCCTTTTTGTTATATAGGAGGATGCTCTTATCAGAGAATATTGACAATAGATTCCTAAATCTTTTATATTGTTTCAACTAACACTATGGACAAGTAGGGGATGTCTTGGCACCAGATTTTCTCGGCGAGTTTGCATCTTCCTTCAGTAAGAAAGAGGGAATTATGAAGGAGCGGATGCTAGAGGGCAAGACAAATCCTCTCCGCGACAGATTAGAGAAGCACTTTCTTTCCAATTGGATTCAAATAGACCATATTGGAAAGTTTTTCTGCGAAATCCCGGTGATTTAGGGGTAGCGGCAGTTGATTCGAGCGTCTATACTAATCCTCTGTCTACTGGAGGGATTTTTTACGTTGTTAGATCGCTTGCAGTTTGCAAGGATGAGACTCGAAAACTGCTGGAGACAGATGTAGTTTTTACCAAAGGAAGTTTGCTTGATGCTCAGCGTTTTGTGAGCATGAAAATGGAGATGCTGGAGTTTCAGGTTGCCCTAAATTTTTTGAAGGAAGATTGTGAATGCAGTCGAGTTTTGATTGATGGCTCTTTGTATGGGCGAGCTGTTCATTTACCTATAGAAACGAAAATTGAGGAGCAGAGGCTTACACTTCTTGATTATCTTCAGACCTTTCGAGAGTTTTTGGAAACTTGCAATAGCAAGGACATTGTGCCTATTGGGGTGAGCAAGGAGAGCCGTGCGGATTTTTATCGTAATTATCTGCTAAGGCTTCTGTTTGATGAAGAACTTGAAAACGTAAGTTCACGAGTAGATCCGGTAATTATTCAAAAACTAAAGCCCTTGTTCTTGGAGCTACTGAGCGGGGAAACTGCTAAGGAATCTGCGTTCAGGAAGTTTTCACAGTTAAAGGAGAAATGTGGAGATAATCTTGAGTTGGTAACTTTGGTTTTTGAAGAGTTAACTTCTTCGCGACCAGATTATCAGCTAATTATGAGTCTTGCTGAGTCTACTGGGTACACGAAGCCTTTGCTGCTTGGTCCTTCGCCGGTGATGTCTCGGTTTTTTGAGTTATGTCGTAATAATCCTGAAAGATATGTGCGCAGGTATTTCCCTGTTACTTATAGAGAAAAGGGGCAAGAATTCGTCAAATATGCTTCAAATATTGTTTCCAGTTTTACGACTTTTCCCGGAATTGTGTCCTTACATCTTTTGCTTGATGCTCGTGATTCTCCTATACGAGTTGATTTACCCTATTGGGATCAGACATTTACCAATACAGGATGGCCTAAACCCGTCGACCTAAAAGTTGATGATCTGTTGAATGTTATGGTTACTGGTTATGGCGGTTTGGATTGCCACAATCTTTGGTTGAAGAATGTGGATGAACGGGTTAGGCTTAAGAAGAAAGTCGTTGATAATATCTACTTCCCTTACATGGAGAAAATGTTTGGGGAGAAAATTATGCGCGGGAGGAGTTATAGACGTGTCAAGTACCCTTAAAGAAATTGGAGTAATAGTCGGTGAAGCTAGTTCGAATGAGTTTTATTTTTCATCTAAGCCAAGTGAGATGCCATCGCGTTGGGAGTATTTGATGATTTATTCCGAAGAAGAGCAGGATGGGAAATTGATTCCTGTTCAGATTGTTGCTCAGATTGATAGGGTAATGTCTGCTAGTCAGGCCTTGACTAGAGAGCTGGATTTTGATATAATTAAGAAGATAATACAGGCGGGTTTGGCAGATAGTAAGGTATGGGGTAAAGCAAGGGTTTTGGGTTTTCTGACTGATAGCGGGGAGCTTCAGTTGCCAAAAAAAGCAATTATTCCAGGTAAGCCTGTTTATGTTGCACCTGCTGAGTTGCTTGAGACGTTCTATTCTTATCCTTTGGATGAAGCAATTAGGGTGGGCAGCTTAATTACTCGTAGCGAGGTTCCTGTTGCGCTTTCGATTAAAGGTTTTCGAAGGCATTTGGCGCTTTTAGCGCAGACAGGTTCGGGAAAAACGTATCTCGCAGGGATTCTTGCAGATGAATTGCTTGCCAAGGGTGGCACGATTGTAATGTTAGATCCGCATGCGGATTATGTTTTTTTGGGAAGAGATTCAGATGGGAAGAGACATGAACTTTCTGACAGGATTACTGTGTTTAGGAACCCTGCAAGCACTGGAAGGTACTCGGCTGGGGATGTTGGCAAGGTTGAGCCTTATGAGATTTGTTTCTCGGATTTGGACGTTGAAGAAATTTGCCTGATCGCTAATATCGGTAAAAATATGGCGAATATTCGAGATGGTTTAGAACAGGCAATTGAGTATTTGAAGGCAGATAAAGCGGTTTTCCAGCCGGAAGATTTGCTTGAAGAGTTAAAGAATGCTGAGAGCTGGAAAGACCGCGGAATAGAAAAAAGTAAGATAGCAGGTGCCAAGTCAGCCCAGAAATATATTAAGCAAATCGTGAAAATGCAGGTATTCACTTCTGCTTCAACCAATATTGGTGCTTTACTTAAGCCTAGGCATTTGTCTGACGTGGATCTTTCAGGGTTAAGTGATGAGGTCGCGGATTATATCGCGTTTCGATTATTGTCTGACATTTATGACAAGGCGTCTAGCGGCGAGTTTGAGTTTCCTGTTTTTGTTTTTGTGGAAGAGGCGCATCGCTTTATTCCTTTTCAGGGTAACACAAAATCCAGTAGAATCATAAAGAAAATTGCGGCAGAGGGTAGAAAGTTTGGTGTCTTCCTTGTCGTGATTACTCAGCGGCCTTCAAAAATTCATCCTGATGCTTTAAGTCAATGCAACAGCCAGATAGTTATGCGCATGACGAATCCTGATGATCAGTTAGCGATTGCCAAGAGTTCTGAGCGATTGGGGCAGAGTCTGCTTGAAGATTTGCCTGGACTTAACACTGGTGAAGCTGTGCTCGTTGGCGAGATGACAAGGGCTCCGGTTATGGTGAGAGTGAAACGACGCAGAACTAGGGAAGGCGGAAGCGATATAGATATTGTTGGTAAGATGAAGGCTGCCGTTGAGAAGTCCAAGGAAGAAACTGTGGAAAATGATGGCGAGCGTTTGCGCAGAGAAATGAAGGACCTGATGGGTCCAGGTGAATAGGAGACTTCGTCATGGTTCGGATTGCTCATTTGGCTGATACGCATCTTGGGTACAAACAATATAACTTGGATGAACGAGAAAAAGACATTTATGATGCATTAGAGGAAATCAGCGATAAAATTCTAGAAGAACACGTAGATATCGTAGTTCATAGCGGGGATCTCTTTGATTCTCCAAGGCCCACACCGCAGGCTTATCGTGCGTTCAAGAATTTTTTGAAGAAGCTTGATGGAAAAACAAAGATTTTTTCGGTGCTTGGAGACCACGACAGGCCCAAAAGTCGAGGCATAGCGCCCCACATACTTTTTGAAGATCAAATGCAAATCCTCGGGGTAGGAGGGAGCGCACAACAACAGCAATTGAATATTGACGGTAGCGAAGTTGTTATCGCAGGGTTATCTAATCTAACTCGCTCTTATCGTGTCGTTCTCGTTGAAGAAATGAAGAAGCTTGCAACTCTCAAGTTTGATGGCAAGATTAGTATTCTTTTGCTACATGAAGGGATTGACAAGTTTCTCCCATTTGAAGGATCATTTGAGCTATACATGGACGAGCTTCCAAAAAATTTTGATTATCTAGCAATGGGGCATCTTCATACACGAATTCGGGCTTCATTTGGCAAAGGCGAACTTGCGTTATCCTGGTTCCACCGAAGTTTTGAGAAGAGACGAGATTGTTAGCTGGCAAAAAAATGGAAAAGGATTCTACATAGTCGATTTTGAACACGACGATGTTGAAGTTCGAAATGTCAACATTGAACGAATTAGGCCGCAGATTGAGGCTAGGCTGAACTATGCACGATTTGATAGTGAACTAGAATCTCTCGTAAAGCAAGTTGAGCGCATGGAAAAGCAGCCGATTATCCATGTGCTTGTTGAAGGCAAAAACATTGATCGACAGAATGTTCATCAGACTCTAACATCTGCCTTAACAGGAAGAGTTCTCACTTTTAGGCAAGAAATTATTGAGGAAAATGAACAAAGGCTTCCTGACCTAAAACCAGGTTCATTCCAAGTCAATAATGTCATTCAAGATTACTTTAAGGATGAAAACACGGCGGGGCTAGCACTAGAATTGTGGAGTCATCTTCGACACAAGGACATTGATGAAGCCAAGAAAATCGCTGAAGAATACTTTCAAAAAGAGGTCCCACAATGATTCTCAATAAGGTCAAACTTGAAAATTTCATTTCTCACCAAAATACTGAAATTGACCTTGGTTATGGAATAAACGTTGTTGTAGGACCTAACGGAGCAGGCAAAACCAGTATTCTAGACGCTATAAGCTTCGCTTTATTTAATGACTATAGTAACCGTGGAAAGAAAGAAAAACTCATAAACGACAGAGCCAAAAAATGCAAAGTCGGAATATGCTTTACTGAAGCTGGAATAAGTTACGATGCTGAATGGTCTATTGAGCGAAAAGGGTCTGCTCATGGCAGCCTTTTTCGGACGGTTGATGGCGAGCGAAAGCTTCTTGTTAAAGACGGCGAGCGCTCTGTCGTTCCTGAGATTCAAAAGGTTTTAGGCTTTGACAAGAATATGTTCATGCAGTCTGTTTATGTTCGACAAGGTGAGATTGAAAAACTTGTCACGTCAACGCCAGGTGACAGAAAAGAACTTATTTCTAGACTGCTTGGTGTCGAAGAACTTGAGATAGCTTGGGAAGGCATAAAGAGCGTTATTCAGGTATATCGCGAAAAACAGATTGCGCTAAAAACGGAGCTTGATCGGAAGCCGGTAGTTGAGAAAACTAAGAGAGGATTACGAAGCAAAGGCATCAGAATTACAAGCGCTAATTTCGTCAAAGAAGACAAGCCTTTCGGAAATTGAGTCTGAACTCAAACGCTTGCAAACTGTTTTGGACGACTTGAAAAATACGAAAAAGCAATTTGAGAACTATGACAAAGAGAAACGAGTAATTGAAGGCAATATCGAGAACCTTAAGCAAAAACTTCAGAGGGAAACAGAAGAGCTTGGCCAGGCTGTTGCAGCCGAGGAAGTTGTGAAGAAACTAGAAAATTCTATTGCTCAATTGCCTTTCTTGGAAGACTATATTGACCATTTGACGGAGAAAGAGAAACAGGAATTAGCGCTCTCCTCATATTCAGCAAAATTAGAGGAAGTAAAGCAACTCAAAAAAACATTAGAGGACACTTCGAAAGACCATGAAGGCTATCTCGAAAAGGAAAAGTTAATCGCTAACAAACTTAAAGGAACGCAAAAATTATGAAGGCGCTGAAGCATCGTTAACCAAAGCTAAGAAGCAGCTCAAGCAAATCGCTGAAGAAAAGATAAGCAAACAAGCAATTTAGAGAAGGATCTTGAAAAAGCTTCAAAAGCGTTAGATGAACCAGTTTCTATAGATAACGTTGAGCTTATTCTTGAACGGAAAAAGCAAGAGTATCAAAAAACAGTACAAGAACTCGATTCTAAGAACTTCTGAAACCAATGGAATAATAAGTGTTCTGACCCAGCGCCTGAAGGATTTAGATGAGAACCTCTCAAAATTTGCGAGCAGCAAGTGAGATTAAAAGCTGCCCAACCTGTGAAGCCGAATTAACTACACGAGCGTCTTAATCAGTTAGTAAACAAATACTCTTTAGAGAAAACCGAATCGGAAAGCAAGAAATCAAAACTTCAAAACGTGTTGAACGAAGTAATCAGCAGTTTGGAACAGACTAAAAGAAAAGCAAAGAAAGTAGACGCTATCGACCCTGAGAGAATAAGAACGTTGGCTACAGAGTTTGAAGAAGCAAAAAGCCGTATAACACTTCAAGAAAATGAGATTAAAGAGATTGAGCAACAGGCAGAGGCTCTAAGACAATTAGATCTAACGATAGAAGAGCTAGAAGGTGGAAAAAAGAGTCTCGAAGACTCATACAAAGAGTTTGATTCGGCAAAACGACGTCTAGAAAAGCTTCCTGCCCAGGAAGAAATTGAAAAACAAATTACGCCAATCACCGAAGCACTGGGCAATATTTCTGGATTAATCGATGTTTCTTTGGAAAAGCTCGGATACAAACCTCAAGAGCCACAAAAAGAACTCCGGGAGTTGCGAAATAAAAAAGAAACCTATGACCAAAAGCTACCTCTTGCAATGAAGAAAACTGAATACGAGTTGATCTTGCAAAAAACCAAAGAAGAGATTTCTATCGTTAACGGAAAATACGCTGATTTAATTCAAGCAATTGAAAAGCTTGGCTACTCGGAAAAAGAACATGAAAAGCAACAGGTAGCTTATGACTCAAAGAAGGATGCTCTGGGTAGTCTTGAGAAAGAAGTCGTCAAATTGAATCAAGCCAAAACGAGTGCTGAGGAAGAGGCAAGAAGATGCGGAGAAGAGCTACAGGCTTTGGAAAAGAAAGCCGCAGAAAAGAAAAAGGTTGAGAATTTCATCGGTAAACTCAACCAGATAAGAGATGCCTATGGAAAAGATGGAATACAAAAGATAATCAGAGCAAGAGCTAGACCTCTACTTGAACGGTCTACCCGTGACCTGTTTGAACGGTTCAATCTTTCCTATTCCGACATTAAAATCGATGATGATTATAATATCGCTGTAATAGGTGCAAGTGGCGAGAAAGATATTGACCAGATAAGTGGGGGTGAACGGGTAGCATTAGCGATTGCTCTTAGATTAGCTATTGCTCAAGTATTGTCAGGAAAAATCGAGACCATCATAATGGACGAACCCACAACGCACTTGGATGAGCAAAGAAGAAAGGAGCTTGTGAACATTCTCAGCTCTTTCTTCAGGGAAGGCGGCAGAATAATACCACAAATGCTCATAATTACACATCATACAGAAATAGAAGACGTCGCTGACACGATTTACACCGTCCGAAAAGAAGAAGACTACTCTATCGCAGAAAAACAACTTTTGAGCTAAAGAAGCCACATTACATAGAGCACTTTCAATTCCCGTTACTTGGGATTTTTCCATGCACCTTAACAATCGTCAATACGCCAGCAGTCAAGTGATCATATGCCTTTCAATTCCCGTTACTTGGGATTTTTCCATGCACCTTAATGTATGCTCGGTATGGTTTAGCTGTAACATTACTGAATCTTTCAATTCCCGTTACTTGGGATTTTTCCATGCACCTAGCGTATTCTGACTTATATAGGGATGGTGACAAACATAAACTTTCAATTCCCGTTACTTGGGATTTTTCCATGCACCATAGAGATAATTGTTTTCATGTTATGTCTTTCAATTCCCGTTACTTGGGATTTTTCCATGCACCATGAAACTGAGCAGGTACCTTATAACCTTTCAATTCCCGTTACTTGGGATTTTTCCATGCACCCTATAAATTGCTATTATGCAGCTTCCGTCATGATATCTTTCAATTCCCGTTACTTGGGATTTTTCCATGCACCTATGCATGTACGCAAATGTAGTACTATTCATGCGCTATGATACTTTCAATTCCCGTTACTTGGGATTTTTCCATGCACCTATAATGATTGCGTTTTAATTGAAGATGCATGAACTTAACTTTCAATTCCCGTTACTTGGGATTTTTCCATGCACCTGCTATTGTAGCTGCTTAATCTTCTTTTGGAGAAGTACTTTCAATTCCCGTTACTTGGGATTTTTCCATGCACCTGTCATAACTTTTAGATCTCTGTGACTATGCTAATAGCTACTTTCAATTCCCGTTACTTGGGATTTTTCCATGCACCCAATTTATGCAATTTGTAGTATCATACGTCTATTGTATATCTTTCAATTCCCGTTACTTGGGATTTTTCCATGCACCTTATAGCATTCGAGCACAGTTTCAATAGCTGCTATTACATCTTTCAATTCCCGTTACTTGGGATTTTTCCATGCACCTTACTGTTAGGTATATATCGCGATGAGATATCGATACCTTTCAATTCCCGTTACTTGGGATTTTTCCATGCACCCTTTGCACTAACATGAACTGATAAGCAGTTCATATTCTTTCAATTCCCGTTACTTGGGATTTTTCCATGCACCATATTTTCTAATCATGTTGATATGCGATATATTACTCTTTCAATTCCCGTTACTTGGGATTTTTCCATGCACCTACGTTGACTTCAAGTACAGATGTCTAAGCTTAGTCACTTTCAATTCCCGTTACTTGGGATTTTTCCATGCACCTATCTACATTCATAATCTGATTCAAGTTTTACATACTTTCAATTCCCGTTACTTGGGATTTTTCCATGCACCAGTAGTAACAGTATTCGCAAATGCATAGCTATGCAATAACACTTTCAATTCCCGTTACTTGGGATTTTTCCATGCACCATAAGTCGATTACATCATAGTTGATACAGTGAATTCTACTTTCAATTCCCGTTACTTGGGATTTTTCCATGCACCTAATATGATCAACTAGTGAGTAATCAGCAGCTTATAACTTTCAATTCCCGTTACTTGGGATTTTTCCATGCACCTTACGTTTTATCGGTTCATTATAGTCAGCAGTATTACACTTTCAATTCCCGTTACTTGGGATTTTTCCATGCACCCTTATTCTAATCGCTTAACGATAAGTCTGCTCATCCTTTCAATTCCCGTTACTTGGGATTTTTCCATGCACCTCACGATTTCTCAAATTTGATGGTTAATCTGACTTATCTTTCAATTCCCGTTACTTGGGATTTTTCCATGCACCGACTTGAAGTACTCATATCTAGAATGTATCTGAAATCAACTTTCAATTCCCGTTACTTGGGATTTTTCCATGCACCCTATTACGTCAATGTACAATGTTTATATGCATACGCATTTCGACACTTTCAATTCCCGTTACTTGGGATTTTTCCATGCACCTAGCAGTGTTATTGATACAGGTTGCAAGCTATGCTCAATCTACTTTCAATTCCCGTTACTTGGGATTTTTCCATGCACCTCATCGCTATAAGTTTTACAGTACCACAATCTTACTATACTTTCAATTCCCGTTACTTGGGATTTTTCCATGCACCTCTCAATTCGTAGCTCTATAATGCATATGATTTCTATGTCTTTCAATTCCCGTTACTTGGGATTTTTCCATGCACCTTAGCTATACTAGTATGATGAGTACAAATATGTAACAGTCCTTTCAATTCCCGTTACTTGGGATTTTTCCATGCACCCGAGCCTATTTTGGCTTTATTCGTCGATTGGGCGTAGCTTTAAACATGATTCTGGATATGTGTGCTCGATTATTATTGAAATGTCATTTAGTTTATAAACATAATCGGACATATTCTTTTTGATGGTTGACCATAGTTGTATTTTCTGTCAGACATCGAACAGAAGCATCTTCTCTATCAGCTTCTGCCAACCGCAAGGGAAGTGGGCGTCAGTAAAGAGCTGAGAGGCTGGAACTGGCATCAACCTCCATTAAAACCTTATTTTGATAACATCAAATTGCCAATGTACCAAGTAAGTTCAAAGTATTGCCCAACAAACCGCGACATTTACCTGCGAAACATTGAAAAGAAGTATTGTGCTCCAAACTCGCGGATGGCTTTAGGCAAACTATTCCATGGCGTAGTAAGCGATTGCTTGCAGAATTTTCGCCAGCGACAAAATCTAACTTTTGAAGCATGGTGGCAAAAAATTAGGTGGCAAGAAATTTCAGAAAAACCTGAGAACGTGGTTGATAAGTGCAGACAAGTCTGGAATTTCGTGCAGAAAATGTGTGATGCTGAGATGGCTGGGCTTTCCTGTAGCCAACCGTATGCTTCTGAAATGGATTTGATGACCACTGCAGTTCCTTTTTTGGTTGAGCATAAGCTTTCTGGCGAACTGCTTGGCTTGAGCGATATACTTAGTGTAGATTGTTTTGATTATCTTAGGACAATAATGTTTGATCTTAAAGTAACAAGTTTAAAGGAAGACTGGCATAGGCTTTATTCTCTTGGTTATGCGCTTGTATTTGAAAGCATTCATGAGGTTCCCGTGGATATTTGTTGCACCGTCTACTTGAACGTCGAGAACGGCAAGATAAGCGTCCAAAAGGACCTGTTTTTTGCCAACGATGAATTAAGACAATGGTGGATTGAAGAAAGAGACAAAAAACTGGAAATCGTGGCGGAAAGAAAAGACCCTGGCAAGCCTGAGCATTCACAATGCAAAGACTACTGTCAATACTACAACATCTGCTATGGATAAGATGCAGGCTGATGGTCTGTTATGAATATATTTTTAGATGATTTTGGCATTTTCTTGGGAAGGAAAAGAAACCGGTTTAGCATCAAGAAGAATGGTGAGGTAAAAGAAATAGTGGCAGACGATGTTGACTCGATAATCTGTTGCTCCTCAGGCGTTTCTTTTTCAGCCAGCGCGTTGGAGCTGGCTACAGAGAACAACATTCAAGTGATCTTCGCTAAATATCGCGGATGGCCTTACGCTGTTCTGATGCCAGCAACATTAACAGGCTCCGTCAGGGCAAGAAGAGAGCAGTTCCTTGCCTATAACGATGAACGTAGTGTTGTTCTTGCCAAGAAATTCATCGCGGGAAAGCTTGTGAACCAGGCGAATTTTTTGAAGCTTATGGCGAAGAATAGGCGACAGACTGACCCAAAACTTGCTGAGAAACTGTATGATTCAGGTAAACTTATTGATGACGCAAATGACCGGATCAGCAGAGAACAAGGGAGCAACATAGATGAGAAGCGGCAGCAAATCATGAATTTAGAAGCTGAAGCCGCACGTTACTATTGGAATTGTGTTCGACAGATTTTACCCGTTGAACTGGGCTTTACAGGACGGATAACCCGCGGTGCTACTGACCCTTTCAATGCTATGTTGAATTTTGGTTATCAAGCGGTTCTGTTTACTGAAGTTTGGAAGGCTGTGAGCTATGCTGGATTGGATTTTTATGCGGGATATTTGCATGCTGACCGTTCTGGGAAGCCTTCTCTTGTTTTGGATATGATGGAGGAGTTTCGTCAGCAACTTGTAGATAGAACCTTGATTGGGCTAATTACAAAGAACGTCATAAAGCCAGACGAAATTATTGCCGCTGAATCGGTTGAGGAAGGGCGGGTTTTACGCAAAGAAGTCATTAAAGTTTTGTTAGACAGTCTCCAAGAGCGCTTGGACAGTGAAGTCATGTTTAACGGTCAGAAGGGTTCTTTGAAGAGTTTCATTCATTTGCAACCGCGTTGCATGGTCCGTTTCTTGTTAAAAGAAGCAGAGTATGTTCCGTTCTGTTTGGGCTGGTGAGGGCTTATGCGTTATGTTGTTATTTATGATGTTTCGGACGATAATTTGCGCACACTTGTTTCTGAGACACTTAAGGATTATGGGTTGCAGCGGATTCAGTACAGCGGTTTCATGGGCGACCTTCGGCGTGATGAATTGAACAGTTTGCTTGTGGACTTGAAGAATTTGATTAAGGATTTAGTTGAGAACGTACAGTTGTTTCCCATGTGTGATAGCTGCTTGAAGGGAAAGAAAGAAGTGGGCAAACCCAAAAAGTACGAGTTCAAGGAAAAGAAAGACAAAATCGCATATTTCTAAAATGGCGAGACTACATGAAGGCTAAAACGGCGAGAGAAGATAAGTGGTTGAAGAATCAACAGAAGCTGCACATGTCAGACATTGCTGAGTCTTTTATCTCTGTAACTGACGTCAAACATTACATTTATTGTCCAAGACTAATCTACTTTGACAGAGTTTTGCATGCAACGCCCATATTTGGTTCTCAACAGGAAGAGGGCAAAGAGTCGCATGAGGAGCAAATTGCTAAGGAGCTTCGGCGCAAGGACGCGGTTTATTATTCGTCTGAGTTTGTAGGCGCCGAGAAACTACTGTTTGCCACGTTGTGTTCGGATGCGCTGGGGCTGCAGGGCAACGTTGACCTCATAATCAGAACCGCCCGAGGCGAGTTTATTCCTGTCGAGTACAAGAACATGAGTTCCGACGGCGGCAGAGTCTGCATGGACCACAAATACCAGCTTGTCGCCTACGCCTTGCTCATAGAAGAAAGCTTCGGCACAATCGTAAAGCAGGGCATCGTAAACTACCTCCCAGAAACACAAATCTTGCAATTCGAGATAACGCCAACCATGAAAACCCACGTCAAACGCGTCCTAGGGCACATAAAAAGAATAATCCAAACCGAAGACCTGCCCCCCATACGCGTAGCAAAACACAAATGCCAAGGCGGATGCGGACACAAACAAACCTGTCAACCCTATCAGAACTCATTCTAGTTCGTCTTTCGCATTCAAGAAAAGACCCGCTGACTCAGAATAGGGTTTATTGATAATCCAAGGGTCATGTGTTTTATCATCTATAAATTGGGATAAATAAGACAGGCTACCTGTTCTAATAGGAACAAGTAGCAGATTTGATTCAAGCCATAAACCCAGAGATTGATACTTGTCATACAATTGGGCTAAACAATGTGGAAGAACTTCAATTGTTCCATCTGACCGATCAATAATATCGTCGGTCCAATCATTATGAGAGCCAGCTAGCAAACTCTCTTTGAAATTTTTTATCAGACGATGATTCAGGGCATTATTGTAACGAACTAAATCTTCACCCGAATAGCCCTTCTGGTAGACCCGATTTGCAGCCTCGATTAGGTCCATTTCTCGTAAAGGATTTGAAAGCCGCTGAAGCTCAGCAAGGGAACGCTCAACTGTATCTCTATTATAAATTGGGAACTTGTTGAGTTGTTCTGTGAACACCATAGCATTTGCGGGTGGTCGATTGCCTTTTCTATTTACTCTGCCAAATCTTTGAATTAGGGCATCAATGGGGGCCGGTTCAGAAAATGCTTGCTCAAAATCCACGTCCAAGCTAACTTCAATAACCTGAGTTGCCACTAAAACTTTAGGCAACTGCTTTTGAATTTTTTTCTCAATATTATCCCGATCTCTGCGGCAAAAGCGGCTGTGAAGAAGAACAGCATCTTTCACACCTTTTTTTACAATTTCTTCAAAAATCATCTGCGCTGTTGGAACATGATTGCAAACAATCAGAGTTGAATTAGTAGCGTTAATACTTTCAACAACTCTATTCAGGTTCGATATAAGAGTCTCATCAATTATTTGCAAGTTATGTCTCTGTTTTTCAATTAATTGTTTGTCAGATGGCTCATCAGGTAACGGCGCTATAAAATTAATTGGAGAGATCTCGTTTGATAGTATGTTTTTTATGAAATCAGGCAGGGTTGCCGATAGAAAAAGACAGGATGCATTATTTTCAGTTAAAAATTTGGCCGTTGCTATCACAAGTCCGGTAATCACCGGGTCATAGGCGTGAATTTCATCAAAAACAAAACACGAATTAGGAAACTCCGAGAGCATCATTTCCCAACCCTTTCCATGTAGAGTATATCTAAGGACTTGGTGCGGAGTGCAGACACGAATTGGGTACCATATCTCCTTTGCCAGAGACTTTGCTATGCGCGCGTTTTTTTGGCGAACAAAAGCAGAAACGTCGTCATCTTCCCAAAGAGAATATAATGAAGATACTGCACGTGAATGTAAAAGTCCAACGTTTTCTTTATGATAATATTGGCAAAGTCGCAGGTACATTGCATTAATGCTGGCAGTATTAGGAAGACAATAAAAAAGGCGGCCGTTCTTTTTTTGGTTCTTGCCTGCCCAAAGAAGAGCCGCCAGCGTTTTACCTGAACCAGTTGGAGCTTGGAGAATTAAATTACCTTGCAAATCACTGGCTCGTTTTTGATAATTATACAGGTTTAGAACAGCTGTAGGTATATTTTTTAGAGCTGGAATCTTTGGAAAGGCAAGCTTTACGTTACTGCTTGCGACGTGGTCACAAGTCATGAGGAGCCCACGCAAAAGTGAAGCATAAAAACGCTTTTCATAAGGCACCTTCTTTGTCTGAAACCAACTATCTATCCATGCAGCAGACAAGTTGAGAGAACTTAGGCCCAAATTAGCGTTAAGATTTTTGCTTTTAACATTGTCCAATATTTCGTTCCACTCAACAGCAAATAAAGGCTTGTTATCTTCCCATTCTTTAGCCATACTAAACCAGACAGGATACGTAGCAGATGGCAGAGGAAGGTCATCAAAGGACAAACAGCCTTTACTGTTATGAATTCCATCTGCAGGGATAGTTTTATGATGTGTTAAGACAGCAAAAACCACTTCTTCTTTTAAGTTTTGAAAAGAAGCAAACGAGCTAGAGATAATCTCATGTCGCCTGCCCCACCTTTTAGAATTATCAATCAAAGACCTTTGAAAACCTACCGCAGCTTTGCCTGAATCATGTAAGGCAAGTGCATCCTGAAGGTCAGCACTTATTGATGTTGAAAAAGTTTCATCAAAAGGAAGATTGGCAACAACACTTTTGGCAACTTCTAAGCAGTGTATAGTATGCTGAGCTAAAGTTTCACCATTGTCTTTAGCCAAAAGCCTTGTGGTCATGTCCATTAAGATAACCATTCATGGAGATATATGCCACCTTGAGGGTCAGCTAAATTAGAGGGGTGGTAAAGATTTTTCATAGTGACAGGAAAACGCTCTTTAGATGTTGGCAGCAACCCTTGATAGAAACCAAATGGACCGGATATTCTTGTTCTACCTTCAACATTATTCTCAAACCATTCAGGACATCGAACTAACAAGGAGGGAATGTTATTTTTTATTTCAGGAATTAAAGTGGGCCCTATCAATCCTGAAGACATCTCGGTTAACTCGACTGTTTCAATCTTTTTTATCCAAGCAATATCTTGTGACCGACCTAGAGAAGGGGTATAAACAGGGGATTGAAAAGCTTGTTCAAATCCAAGGTTGGTAAGGTAGATGTCAAGTTTAGGTTGGAAATAGATATATCTCTTTAGAACTCCCTGACCTTCTCGGTGAGGCGATAATGTGCCTTTATTCAGGGCTAATCGATTAGTTTTTTCAATTTCTACATCTTGAGAAGAGCAATGGAACTCAAAGCCTATTCTTGTCTCAGTATGAGAAACGAATCTGCCAGCAACGGCGCTTAGCATGCCAAGTAGAGTGCTGTAAGGTGGGCAGGGTAGAGAAATTTGGGTTCCTGTAATCGTTAGAGGATGCTTAAAAAAAGCAGTGAATCCTTCCATTTGAACATGGAGAGCGGTAATGCTTGGCATTTTAGGTCAAGGCTTTAGATATTTGCTCAGCGCAATCAATAGGCGTCGTAATCTTAAAGGACACATTGTTCTCAGTAACTTTTTCAAGTTGCAAGACGTCGGTCTCGTTTTTCAGATAGCCTTTTCTTATACCAATATAGATAGGCGTCACGAGTCTAGTAGAGTAATCTCGGGCAACTTCTTTAAGTGTCTCAACTTTCAATACAGGCCCAGTTCCATCGTCAATGAAAAGGCTATTGAAAATTGGGTTGCCACAGCTACTTCCAGCCAAAATCATAACTTTAGGAGCAACATCGGTGCCAAAGGCGGCTTGTTTTGAGCCACCGCGCATGCAGGCAAGAGCTTTCAATAACGCAGAAGCACGCTCTTTACGCTTTGTTTGGGCATCGGTCATTTCGTAAATTTTACCGCTCTTACCAAGGTCTTTGGTTATTTTGATTTGCTTGTTTTGGAGAAAACAATCTACTTTGTTCTCATCTAACTCGACTCTGTCGCCGACATTCCAAAAAACCCCGAGACGAGAATAATTTAGACAAAAAATTCCTTGTAAATGTGTATTATAGAACTCAGTAGTATAAGGTAAAGGTGTTCCTTCCTTCAGATGCACAAAGCCTTCATCTTTACCTTGCCACCCAGTTTTTCTAATAGAACAGAGGATTGATGCACAAAAAGGAGAAGCGCGAATCAAAGCTTTTATTTTTTTGCCATTTTTTTCGGTTGTCTCCGAGTTAGCGGTTTCATCATCTTCGGTATCGCGTTTTCCTTGCCCACGCTTCGCGAACATGTATCCAAAGATGTCGTCTTCTGGATACTCAACTGGGTTTAGTGCACCAGCAATTTTATTAGTGGTCTGTTTAGCATCAGACAAATCAGCGACGGTTAATTCGCTAGCTGTCCATCCTGTTTCTTCAATTAAGGTATTTCTTAGCCATCGTTTCCATGCTTGAGATGAAACATAAGGAACTCTATTAGGGCCATCCTTGAAAGTTTTGGGAACAGTAACGTTTTGATTCTCAACTTTTGCTAAACCAGCGCCATTAAGGAAAGATGCAGGTGCCTCAATAAGAAAGGTACCTGCGATGTGAGTGAGATTTTTAGGGGTTGACATAGAAATTAGTATATAAGTTTGGCTTTAAAAGCTTGCTCTTTATAACAGTTAGTTAAGATTAAATTTAATTGAAATAATCGCAGATATGCAATAGACTCCCCATCTTTTACGCAAAATTGTTCCCAGCAAGCATCATCTGAATATGTAGCGTCAAAAATTGATAAATGCTTTCTAAACCAGTATAGCCCCTTTTCTCCATTTATCAATTGGTCAATAATGTCTTTTTTAAATCGCGTTAAACCACGCTTGTCGATGTAATCTTGAGCAATTGAGATTAACGCTTTTTCGACATCAACAGATAAATCTGTTCCATATCCCATGCTTGTTTTAATATGTGGAGAAACGATTTTGGGCAAATCGTTTGTCCTTAACCACTCACTCCACATAAGTCTGAATCTAAAAAGCGGTTCATACAGAATTTCCTTGCCTTGTGCGTTTAAGAATAAGGCTTTCCAAGTTTCATAAGTGAAACCTTCATGGCTTATAGCACTTTTTAAAAATTGCCGCCTTAACCAGAAAGGAGTTATTTTTCCTAAAGTAAATTTATCAATAACTTCTTTTTTGAATCTTTCAGCTCCAAGATTTGCGAGTTGGTCTTCAAATATGATAACGCCCACATACAGAAGTAGGTCATCACTAACGGTTCTGTATGTTACCTGAGAATCAACGTGATTTACCCAATCTGTATGATATAAATAATAAGAGATAAACTTCCAAGCGTCCCCATTTACAGTTAGAGAATCGTTCGGGCTTTTTGTAAAAAGAGCAAGATAATCACTAAATGTTAGCTCCCCATTACTGACCAGTTCAGCAACAGTTTTTTTTACACGATTTTGCTTAGTAAAGTCATTTTTAAAATCTCTTTTAAAGTCTTCAAATTTTTTGGCGTCTGAAAAGCTTTCCTTTAAGTACCTTGCAATTTTGCAAGCAACATTCAAACTGTGGTTTGAAACTTTACGAATTCTAGTCTGATATAGAACGAAAAGTTCAGGCGACACACCAGAATACTTTTTACTCGGATACAATCCATAATAATCAGCGCCTTTTTCTATGCTTTTCATGAAAGAATATTCAGGATTTTTATTTTTCCTTACGAGTTGCAATAATTCTTCTCGCTGAAGGGGTTCCTTGTTTGCCTCAAAGAGAAATTGAAGGACATCATTTGGAATTTCATCAATTGAGCACTCTGGACCTGTTCCAGAATTAGAAAATAACCAGACAAAAAGAGATGTGCCAGGATCTATAAACTGCATATGAGACATAGTGGCAAGGGTTTTTTTAACGACTGCCATGCTGCCTTCTTTTGAACCACATGTCTGAAAATTGTCAGCGCTAATTCTATCATCAATATCCATCGCAATTAGGCTAACATAGTTGTAAAAGAATTCTTTTGAAGTTGATTGAAATACTGCTAAGCGTCCATCTCTTAAAATTACACCTTGCGGCAAGTAATGCACTGCGAAAAGGCATTTAGCACAGAGATTAGGTGTTCTTGACCCCGCAGGTAAAGCTTGAGCATCACTACCGATACTTCCAGCAAGCGGGAACCAGTCTCTGCCCGTATATCTTGTTTCCTTCTTTAAGCCTAAAGGAACAACAAGATTTTCATGAATAAGTTTGTTGAGGTTTAAGCTGTATTCGTTACCGCAGCTCTCACATCTTTCGTGAATATCTTCAAAGCCTATCTTGTTTAAAAAAGCAGTTGTAATGGCGCTGTACAATTGAAGCCTTTTTTCAACAGGTTTAATGCCTGGATGAGTGACAAGAGAGTTTATCGTAAAAATCATACTGGTGCTCTTAAGCTTTGAGTTACGACGAGCAAGCTCAGTTCCATCACCATGAACAGCTTTCATTTTTTCTAACGTTAACTCATCAATATTCTTGCAGTTACTTTTGTAAGCTAAAACGGCAAGGCCAGTATCAACAAATGGATTCCCAGTTAAGGAAATGTTCATAGAAAAAGAATCGGTGCAAGCGCTATTTATGCTTTAACATATAGCTTTTAATGAAAGTTTTCAAGCTATGCATCAAATTAGTTTTGTTTGTCCGTATGCTGCTGTTTTGTTTCCGCCTATGTTGGCGTATTCTGCGTATTGTGCGAGCATGTAGGTGGTTTTGTTGTAGAGGTTTTCTTTGTCTTTGAGCTCGTAGGTGGCGTAGCCAGTGAAGCCTGTTGCTTTCTTGTTCCGCATAACCGCTAGCCGCGTCTGTAGCTCATACCTGCCCACGCCCACATTCTTCGTTAGCCAATCCTTGTATGCTACGTACTCTTCTTTGCTGAAGCGTCGTTCGTCGCTGAACTGGTTCCAGCACCGCATCAGGCTGCAGAACACTTTCACAGGGTCAGGAAACATCCAGTGATAATTGCTGTTTAAGTTTGCCAAGTATGTCGGTGTCCTAAAATTCAGCGTTAGCGCGTCAACTGCTTGGGCTTCTTTCTCCAAATCGGCATATGTCTTGCAGTTTATGCTCATTGACGCAATCTGGAAAGTCGTATCAAAAATCAAGGCACTGTTCTGTTTTTGAAAGAAGTTAAGCAGATAGGTGGAGTACTCGTCTTTTAGAAACCTAAAACCGACTTTGCAGGGAAACTGGGGGTCCAAAACGTAACCGTCGACTGTTCGCTGGCTGCTCCTGAACCGTAAAGGCGTCACACTATAAGGCTTAGACGCATTCAACTCGTGCAGCAACCCGGACGCGGCAGGATCAACCAGCCGAATAAAATGCAACAACAAACCCCGAGCCACGTGACCAGTGAAGAACGGCAAAACAACAGGCTTCTCAGCATACATTTCTAAGCTGATTTCAACAGGCAACTATCATTCAACTCCCACACATGGGATTCACTCCAGATGTTAACAACTTAGCATATAGGCGAAGTGGACAATTAAGACTTTCCAAAGAAACGGAATCCTACATAGCAGCACATGTTATACAGGGCTAGTTATGAGTCATATTTTGGGAGTGCTGGGATGAGCAGTTAACAGAAGAATCCAACTCTATAGTTGGAGACCTCATGTAGTGCTTCTTCAAGCTTTTTTCCAAGAATATCAATAGCGTCAGATTACGCAATTTGTAGAGATCAAATATCTAGAGTTTAGAGGAAAGCAGAGTTAGTCTTTGTTGAAATGGTGATATTTAGTAGTTCTCTTTTTTCTCCAATTCTTTATTGCGTAAAACTTCATTCCAACTCCTCCTGCAAGCGGAATGCTACCTTGTGGAGGAACGATTATACGGGGGAAACCTTCGGCTGTCGGGGAATCAAGATCAAAAGTGTAATCTAATTGCTGAACATTTTGCTGGTGCAGATCTTGCCACCTAGTGCTTCCCCGCGGTGCATGCACTTTCTTAGCTGCTTGCTTAATGTCTTGTTTGAGAAGCCTAAGCTCTTCATTGACAGTTAACCCTTCATACCGCTGCTCGAACTCTCGCTGCCGTTCATCCACAACTTGCCTAATCTCCTTGCGGAATTTACCTTTAACGTAGGATCGTATCTTATCCCAGTCACGCTTAACCGTCCGTGTAGACACGCCAAGTTCATTAGCGATCTGCTTCTGTGTAAGCCCCTTTTCAGCCAAAATCCGAACCTGCCGTCTACGCTCTCTTTCTTGGTGGTACCTCTTCACACTCTTAGTATAGACCGAAACCTTGCGATAAGACGCCTCTTTCGCCTCAGTATGCCCAGTTTTGTTGCTGAATTGCCCTTTTTTCTGGAACTGAACTTCCGTAATATCACTTATTTCAGGAAAATGTTCGTTTTCCAAGCTTTTCCCTCCTTACATATCCTCTGTTTCAGCGCAAAAAACTGGAAAATGAGACAAATTTAGCGTTCACTTTTCCATGTTTTTGGAAGTCGATAAACATCCATCAATATAAATTTTGTCACCAAGCAAAAATGGGTTTTTTCAGGACCCTGAGCATTATTTTATTCTCACGGTGTTTCCTTTCATTAAGAATTCAAACCTATTCGAGCGTGAACGCCTTTTGCAATCGATTTTCCCGGTTATAACCCACAGTCTTTTCACGGAAATACTTGAGGAGGGTTTCCTTATCTTTGCTTTCAACACTAGCATTTAGAAAATAGCCGAAAACCCCTTCCCAAGTTATTCTCATAAACCGTCTATTTTCGCTTTCTTTTATCAAAGACCCAAAAACCGATTCTATACATTTCTCTTTTTCTTGAGGCACCAAATTGATAAGGAAAAAGTTAGAATGCAAGCGGTCAGCAATTTTTGACCCGAGCAGCCAAAACCTGAACATCTCGTACTTCTTATTCACTACCGCAATGTCGTTAAAATCTGATTTGAACACTTTATCGAACCAACGTTGACAACCGTTTTCATACTTTCGCCTTACCGCTGAATCACTCGAACTTGGTACAGTGTTGTTGTCAGCATTCAATTTCGCTTCAATGAAAAACAAGCTGTTACTACACTTTACAATTAGGTCAGGTTCCGATCCCTTTGAAGGGTTTATCTCAAACTCATTACGTACTTGTTGGAGCCTAGACCAGCATTGCTTTTCCGGTTGGCAATACGACCAGTAGATTATCTCACAATCATCAGCCGGAAAGCCTGTCAAGTTAGACAGAAACCCGTTCAGCAGATTTTGCTTTTCAAGAAATCTAAAAACATTCCATGTCACCGCATCCTCACTGTTATCCTTGCAATTCTCTCAGTTTCCCGTTTAACTTAAGATTTTGTTAAAAGTAAATCTTGGTCCAGTTCACTTTTCCAAAGAAGGTTATCTATTTTGTTCTCATACTCGAAGGTTGAAGGAGAAATAAAGATGCTGTGATCAGGGCATTTGAATTCGCTTGAGCGCCTAAAATTTTTTCTTTGACGAGGAACTGAACGCGTGCATCCCTTAACGGGGCATTCGACTGTGGTTTCAGTAACTTTTAAGTTGTCTTTTAGGTCGGCAACACCGTACAATCACTAAGCCTTTGTTGATTGTTCTTGCTTAACGTAACTTCTCCATTCAGCAATAGCTTTGAGTCCTTCATTATGCTCTCTTTCCAAATAGCTCAAAAATTCGTCACGTTTCTTTCTTAACTCATAATCTTTCTCTATTACTTGCCAAATCTTCTGCAACACTTTCCATTGTTCAGGCAGACTTTCCTTCAGATACTCAATTGGCTGGTCCATAAAAATTAAGCCTAAAACCGCAGAATCAAAAAAATCCAGCGGACTACTGTTAGTTTCCTTTTGCGGGTTTTTTCCAAAAGCAGTTAAGAAATCGATGCTGTATTGAATTATGTATCGTTGCCGCTCAAATCTTAATGCGTTCCTTAGCTGGAGAAAGATTTCTTCCTCGCATCCCGCAGTGACAAACTTGTCCCATTTCTTAAAAACCAGGAGCATATCCTCGTGCGCTTTTGCAACCTCTCTTATTTCATTGAGAGTTATTTTCTTGCTAAGGTACATGATTAAGCCGCTGAAGGTCAGTGCGTAGAAACGGAGCTCTTTTCCTTTGGGAGCGGTTCGCTCAAAACGGATAAAGACAAAGCAGTTTTTTACAAGTTGGTTTGCGGCTCTTAGAATGGTTGAGTAGTTTTTTCCAGCGAGTTCGGCCATTTCTTCGATTGTTGCTTCTTTGTGTAGTGCAAGATACGTTAAGGGTGCAAACAAAGATTCTTCTTTTTTGCTAGACTTTTCAATACTTGAAAATTCATTATGCGCCAATTTGCCACCATCATGCATAAAAAAGGTTAATATAGAATATAAACGTAATCATGCACAAACACGCATAATGAAGGAACAAACATGCCTATAATAAGAAGCGTAATAGACCTGGGAAACAGCAAAGCCGTCACCATACCAAAATCATGGATCACAAACGCCGAAGAAAAAACAGGAAGAAAAATAATAGCACTCGCAATGGAAGTCGACGGAACCATAACCATACAACCCATTTTTGAGAAAGAACCCAAACAAGAAATAATCAAACCCACAACACCAAACTCACCTTAAGCTAACTATCGGTCGGAAAAAAATGGCTGGACACACAAATCCTTGGCAAAGCAATGGAGGCTTGTAATGAATAAACAAAAGCAATGCTTCTATTGTGGTCAGGTTTTTACTCCTAAAAACAGTAAGGCACGTTTCTGCAGCACCCGCCATAGAGTTGCTCAATTCAGGCGCAAAAGAAGACTTCAACGGAATGGCGCAATCGTTACAAAAAGGGTAAATTACAAAATTGTGGAAGCCGAAAATCCCCTGTATAACGAGGAAAAAGTCGAAAAAAAGCTAAACACTGCAGAAGACATTGAAGAATTTAACAAATTTCGGGAGGTTCTAAATGGCAGGCCTTAACCTTCCTCAGAATCGTTATTGCAGCGTTGCCAGAAATTGCACTATTTTGCACACAACAGGTGGGGCTGCAAATCGTTACTTGGAAAATCCGCTAAAACCCGCTGAATTTCAGGTTTTGGAATAATCGTAATTTTGATTGGCGACCTGTTTACCGGTTCTGGATGATACCGTTTGGAAATCGTTACCTATGTTTCGACAGGGCTGTCGAATTTGAGGGGGCGACGCTTGAAGTTCTTGCAAATCGTAACCAGCCTTTGGGGCAGCTAATCCGTTTCAGAAGTGAGGAGGCTTTCTAGGTTGGTTGAGGCTTTGGAAGGAAAAGCGTTCCTGGCAAATCGTAATCTTTGCTGCAATATCCCCGAAAAAGGCTCAGTTGTACCGCGCAAGGGATATTTGGGTATACGACGGGCAATGCTTGTTACGATTCTTACCAGTTGCCTTGCTGACTTACCCTGGCAGAGCGCAAAAATTGCGCCTTATGAAAACGCACATTATTACCCGGAGGTTTCTTAACTCGATGGTGACAGTTTGAGAGAGAGGCATCGGCCTTAAAGGACAAAATTGGCAATATCCGTTTCAAAAACAAACCCTCCATTTCCCCGTCTGAGACACTTCCAAAAGAACCCAAACTAAACGGTACCGAATTCACAGGATTGATTTTTGTTCGATATCTTGATCATGTTTTATACAATCGTGCTTCTGCTTTGGTTATGAAGCCTCAAGTTAGGAAGGCTATTGGCTGGTTAATCTATGAATGTGAGCAATACATTACGCTCACTTGGGATTCTGATGATGAACCGCCTACTCTACATCGTGGCGATCCTAAAGCATCTGGTTTAGTTTTGCTGAGATCGGATATTCTTGAGTTAAAGAAGGCACCATTACAAGAAATTTCAGAGTGGCAATTAAATTCTCCAGAGTCTATAAGAAAAGGTGAGTATGCGTTCCGACCATCGGAGCGAAAAACTCAACAAAGGAGAAAGACAAAATGACCGATGCCATAACCGTAGCTCCGCTTATTGTAAGAAACAGCCAACTATCCATAGAAGAACTCAAAAAACTACCCTTCAAAATGACAATACAGGGCGACACCATTCTCTTTGAATATAGCAAACGTGGCTTCAAGCTAAGAGAACCGGTAACCGTAAATCTTCCGAAAGTGTTGGCCGCCAGAGAAAAAGGTTTAGTCGAATACATCTTCAATGCTTTTCTCTCAGACAGACCAGGACTACTCCCATATGTCTTTGACAACCAAAGCCTCCTCAAAGTCTCAAGACACCTACTACGCCACTGCTCAGGGTCATGCAAACACCTGCCGCAACTACATTGTCCAAATCAGAAAATATGCCACATGGCTTGGATACAACCCAGACCTTATCATACAAGATACCAAACCAATCGGCGCCATCCCAGACCCTTTAAGAGTTCAAAGCCATACAGTATACCTAAACGACTACCTAGCAGTGCTACAAGATGACGGATTAAAACCTGGTCCAGTCAACAACTACATCAAAGCAGTCAAAACATTCTACCGAATCAACGGAGTAAAAATCGACCTAACAGAGCCCCTCAGTAGACGAGTAACCTATAAAGACAGAGCACCAAAACCAGAAGAACTAGATAAACTACTGGAAATGGCCAACCTACGAGACAGAGTTATTGTAGCCTGCTTAGCCTTGGGCGCCTTCAGAGAAGAAACACTCACTAAACTTCAATATAGACACGTCAAAGAAGACTTAGAAAACAACATAATCCCCATCCACGTACACATCGAAGCAGACATTACCAAAGGAAAATACCACGATTACGATACCTTTCTTGGTACCGAAGCAGCACTTTATCTGAAACTATACCTGCAACACAGACGCAAAGGAACCTCAAAAGTACCACCTGAAAACCTAACAGACGAATCACCCCTAATCCGCGATGCAACCAAAAGCACCATCCGAGAAATAACCCCAAAACAAATCCGCCTACGAGTCCACAACCTCTACCTAAAAGCAGGCCTAATTAAAGTAAAAAACGGGCGAATGTACGACCTAAGAGTACACAGCTTACGCAAATTCTTCAAAACCCAACTCTTAGCACTAGGCGTCCAACCAGACTATGTCGATTACATGATGGGACACACAGTCGATACATACCACGACATCCAAAGCATTGGAATAGACAAACTAAGAAACGTCTACGCCTCATCTGGACTATCCATAAGAAAGAAAACCCAAATCAACAAAATCGACACCCTCAAAGAAATGATCAGAGCACTAGGCTTGAACCCAGAACAAATGCTAACCAAAGATGCCCTGTCACAAGGAGCCGCCACCTACAAAAACGCTGAAGAACTCCAAAACTACCAACTCCAGATGCTTAGCCAACAGCTACGGCAATTAATACATCAAGAGGCATCGGTATAAATGTCCACCAGGTATCGTGATAACCGTCGGACCCGCCATGATTTGCTTAAAAAACAACGTATTTCAAGCCTGTATAATTGGAATTCCCTGCGAATAAGCAAATCTTTATATAAAGGCCCAATTTAAGAAGAAATATAGATAAACCCGAAAATCGGGTAGAGAAAAATTTTTCTAAACAAAATTGTTATCCTATTGAAGGTTAAATCATGATCTCAAACATTTCCAAAGGAACAGGAACAAAACTCTCCAGAAACGCCATTATATTTGCCATAGTGATGATTGTGAACGTCGTGATAATCATCCTCTTGACTCCAATCGGCTTTGAGACCCGCCCGCATATCCGCCTTGAAGACTTTCGGCTACATCGCGATTACCACTATTTTTGTCGGTCTCGCACTGGATCTGACATCAATCGTCCTCTTCTCTTCAAGAGAGTTAGAGTTAGATTAGCTTCGAGTCTGGCGATCATCAGCTCGGTCCTCTTCTTCCTGATCATTTTCGATAGATCGAACCGGTTCCTTCTTCTCGGTACCAACCCCTCCTGCAATTAACACCCTCGAATACCTCTTCACTGCCGTACTAATCGTAACTCTCATTATAGCGTCATTGGTTTACAGAGGCAATAACACTGATTCAAGCCGATAAGAATTACATCTACGTTCAATTTGTTGGTGAATTTATTTAAACATGGTCGAGACTTGATGGCTGCGTCAAGGATTGAATCGGCGTATCTTTTTATGGTTGATTAGTTGGTTGATAAAATTTTAATCTACAGCCTCTTGGCATATTTGTAAGGAAAAGGTTATTCGATTTCTACTTAGAATACTGCATAATCCATCGTTTATTCTTGAATTATCCCATTTAATTTCAAAAACCCAATCTTTGCCAGAAAAAAGGCTTAGAAATTGGCTTAGCAAGCATCGGGTTATAAAAATTCATGATACAACAAGAAATTGTAAACTGAGCGCCTTAATAAATTAATTAAGAATGTGACTTCTACCTGAGCTTCAAAGTAAGATCAAATAAAAGAGAATATCTCTAAATGTTCTAATGCGCCATATTTGTAGAGACCTATTGAGAAGAAAAGTCAACTAAATTAGTCAAGTTCGTTTAGGGGAATAGGAATACTTGCACAAAATATTAGTAAAACATTGCACAATTTAAATATGGGTTTGGAGATTGTTCCAAATCACTCCCGATTGGCTTTCTGCAATAGGCACTATTTCAGCAGTGGTTGCTGCAATAGTTCTCTCGTTGTATCCACAAATTATTAATTGGCGAAACAAGCCAAAATTTGCTGTTTCTTTTGAAAACGATATTCCCTGGTGCCGAACTACGAATAATGACCCCTGTAAAACCAAAAATGAAAACTCAAGTTACCAAGTTTTTTGGATGCGGCTTCGAGTTAAAAACATTGGAAAGTCGGCAGCTAAAAAATGTCATGCGGTGCTAACAAAGGTCATAGACGCTCAAAATAAGAAAGAACTATTGGATTTTGATCCAATCGTTTTACATTGGGTTGGGAAATTAGACGACAAACCCGTGGACATAAATCGGCTCGAATACGAGTATCAGATTTCATTCATACATGGTCTGACCACCCGGCGAGGTTCCACCTTCGAGCAGTTGGACTAGAACAGATCCCTGCGGCATAAATCTCACACCAGAAAGAAAGGACTATTTTCTTCACATCGAGCTTTATTCGGAAAATCTTGACAAGCCATTATTTGTTGAAATGGAAGTGAAGAATAATAAAGACTTTGACAAGATCACCGCTTCAAAACGTGATTTCAAACGTCGCATCGTGAAGTCCGAACCCATTTCTGATAAAGGGTCAATCAAGTCGGAATGAATGCACTGAAAGCCCAGTTAATCATCTTCTTTGAGAATGAAAAGAAATTTGAAATGTTTGGGTTTGTGATTAAAATTTGATCTATCGCTTTAACATATTGTAGAGTTACAGTTATTCGTTTTCGGCTAAGGCTATGCGCAAGCCATTGTTTATTCGGCTATTGCCTTGTCGTTTACTTGCGTGTGCAAATCGTGTTATTTTCCAATTTCCCAAATTTCCTATTATGACACATATTGATAGGGCTATTGATGAGTTATGTGCAGGCTTAGATACGCTAATTATTTGATATTTGGAGGTTTGTTCATTTGTGGTTTTGCGGGAAATCATATTTTAGGCAGAGTTTAAGTCGTTGCTTATCTGGTCGTAGTATCCCACTTTCATACCTTTGGGACTAAGGGCTTGGGGTTCGTTGAAGCAGTCAATTTTTGCGCTTATTTGCAAAGACGATTGCTCTTTTTCTTTGCCTAAGAATTAACTTTTAACGAAACCCTTATTTCCCTGAATTCACTATATAGTAAGATTCAATATAACATAGAGGTGTAACTGAAAAAATGTTATCGCGAGATTGCGATGGCTGCTCCAGAATGATGTTTGAGTGCAAACAACGCTTTGGAAAAGTAAACGTCGGCGAAAAAGTATTTTGTCCTGACGGTACAGCTCATTTAGTAGATACTTAAAATCTTTTTATCTAAATCCAAATATTCCCAATTTTTGCTTCATTTTTCTCGTTAAACTATGCTGTCTCTCTTATCGTTATGTTTCTGTGGGATTTAGATAGATGAGATTTTTGTCATTGTCGGCTTCCAAACTTTTCTTTAAACAATCCGTACAAAAAATGTTGTTGAATCTGCGAATACTTCTCAGCAAAAAAAGTTTTCCACAACCATTGCAATTAATTTCATCAAGGTTTTAGGCTAAAGCAACTTTAACAACGAGTTTTTTGGTCGGGTGTTTCTATGTGAAGCTGCTTTATCAGGTCCTTGTATCTGTTTCTAACTGTAACTTCGGTTACTCCAGATGCTTCCGCGATGTCTTTTTGTGTGATTTTCTCGGTGTTCTGCAAGCATGCAATGTAAAGTGCGGCTGCAGCTAATCCCATTGGGTCTTTTCCTGCTGAAAATCGTTTTTGTCTAGCCTCTCTAAGTATTGCTATAGCTGCGCCTTGTGTTTTGCCAGATATTCCAGTTTTTTCTGCAATCTTTGAAACGTATGTTAACGGATCAGAAACTGGCATATGAAAATCGAGTTCTTGGAGCAACAATCTATAGCATCTTGCGACATCCTTCTTATCAACAAGACTTGCGTTAGCGATTTCGCTAAGGGATCTGGGTGACCCACTTTTGCGGCAAGCAGCGTAAAGTGCGGCTGCGGCGATGGCGTTGATTGATCTTCCTCGAACTAAGCCTTTATCGAGTGCTTTTCTGTAAGCGACAGCGGCTTTTTCTTTTATTGGCGGAGAGATAGAAACCTTACTGGATAGACGTTCAAGTTCTGCCATTGCTTGTGCAAGGTTTCGATCGATGGATGAGTGTACTCGACTGCGTATTTGCCATTTCCTAAGACGCCACATCTGCAATCTGGTGGACATCGGCAATTTCCTTCCAAATGCATCTCTGTCAACTTGGCTAATTGTTGTTGATAATCCTTTGTCAGAAATTGAATATGATGTTGGCATGCCAACACGGCTTCTTGAAGCTTTTTCTTCTGAAGTAAAAGCCCGCCACTCAGGTCCTTTATCCATCATTTGTTCGTAAACAACTAGGCCGCAGTCACCACAGATGGTTTCGCCTGTGTCATTGTCGTGAACTAGATTTTTACTGGCACATTCAGTGCACTTATCAACTAAACGCGAATTAATTATTGGAACTTCTTTAGTTATGATTTGGGTTATACTCATTTTTCTGACTCCATTCAATTAATATTAATCTCGAGAACATTCTCGAATTTTCTTTCTGAGCTGGTTAACAATAATGTTTCAGCTTTGCTTTGAACTATTTTGCAAAGGGATTTTCCAGCTAGATTGCCCATATCCCTCATGTGAGGATGTTCCAGGCTAACTGGCTTGCCCTTGCCTTTTACATAGGCTTCTTATAATATAGTTATCAGTATTTTTGAGGAGGCGACTTTATTGTTTGATGTTGATCCATGTTCTTACTGCTTCTTGAACTGCTTTGGATAAGTCGCCTTTTTTGCCGCCGAATTGTTCCACAGTTTTCAATCTTAATTGTTTTTCTAATTCGTCTGAGATGTCAACGTTAATTCGGCCCATTTTTAGTCACTTGTTTTTTATTTTTTGAAATAAGCGTGTATTAATAATTGCAAAGTGTTTTACCCTTTTTGGTTCGCTTATTAACTTATAAGCATATGTGCATATACGTGCTTATAAGCATATGTGTTTAAGTGTGTAAAATGTTATGGAGTATTGAACATTTACACTTTCAAGATTTTCTTAATTAGTAAGCCTCTTTCTGTTGGAACAAACTGCATTTCGCTAAGGCTGAATGTAAGTTTGTGTGGTAAAAAATAAGTAAAAGTGAATACGTTTGAGTTTGGGTTAAAATTTAATCCCACACAAACTTACTTTCACTAAAGTTCAGTATTAAAAAAATTAAGAGAAAACGATACATCAACTATTTACTATGATTAGTTAGTTTTTGGGTGTCTCTTCATTTGAAATGGGTAAAAATGTCTCAATTCTTTTGTTGGCGTTTTGATTTTTCTTTTGGACCTCTTTGAGTCTATATTTGAAGTCCGCTTTGGGTGTTAAGCTATTTTTTTTGGATTTTTTCGTTGTCATTTCTTTTCTACCTCTAAAAATTTTTTGATTCGAAGAATTTGATTTCTTATCGGACAAGGAAACATTGTTTTCATTAATTCCCTCATCTGTCGCGGTAGTATATAAGCAATTTTCGGTTTCGTACATTTCGCAGGAGGAGGAGGAGCGGATTAAAATTCAATCCACTATAATTAAGAAACATACCGTAATGAAACGGTTGTGCGTTTTCGGCTAAGACCGCTTTCTACTCCATCATTTATTCTTGAGTCATTTCTTCCTTTGCTTGCGTGTCCAAAGCGAGTTATTTTCCAATTTCCCAGACTGTTTCCCCCAACAATCTGAAATTTACTAGTCAAAATGTAAAAAGGCACCTTTGTTGAAAAGTGCAGAGTTCTTATGAAATTTAGCAGCCGCCTCTGGACACATTCGTGTTTTCTGGTTTCTCTTCTTTGGTTGACCCTTCCTTTTGAGTGTTCTCTTGGAACGTTTTCCAGTTGTCGACTAGTTTTTCAAGGCGGGCAAAATCTTCGTTAAATTGACGTTCATCATATCCTTTGGCTAAACTACTCATGACCATTCCAATATTAGTGGCTATTTGAGCCCACATTTGTCGCTCTTTTGGAGTTATATACTGCAATTTATCTCCAACTTGTTGCTGACCTACTTTTCCTTTAGCAATTGCAGTAGCGGTATCAAATAAGTCATCTAATTCAGTGAGCCATTTGTTCCTCAAGCCCTGCATATCAAGTCTAACGCTCTCGCGGATATTCAGCATGCGCCGTTCAACAGAAAGACCATAATTTTGTTTATGTCTCATTTCTTTGTCACCTCCCTTCGGGCAATTCTATTTCTTTGTAGGGAACAAGAGATGGAAAATGCGAAAAAATGATAACATATGAATTCAAGCAATGAACGTAACGAAAAATTAATCGATGATTTTTTGGCCCAATTTCTTGCCAGGCACATTCCACTGTTAACCACTCTTTGCAGCAAAGTAACGAACGCTTTTACAGAGAAGGCGGATGGTTGCATGGTTAAACCATGCGTTTGAGCTTAAAAATATTTTGGCGCCGACAAACGACACTGTCCCGACTCAAAAAAATAGCGACAATCAAAGGTTATTTTCAAAAAGCGACCCGGAATTAGTCACGCTGGCTCAATCATCACATCTATTGCGGAACCTACAAATTTTCCCGCTTCATCATGCATGAGGTTTAATACCAATTTTGGAACTGTTATCCGACCATCCTTGCGCATTTTGCTATAAAAAAAATGCCAGCCCATATGCATACCCAAAAAATTCACGCCTATCTTTAGAGCTTGATCATTATCAATTTTAAAACGCCATCTAATTAATTCTGGAATTTGGACTTTATTTAAACTCTGAAGTTTTGTTGTGAATGATACCTTTTCTGTTAACGGCATATACATTCAAGCTTTTTGCTGTATACTTAAGCGTTTAGAGTCGAAACGGGTCTTTTCTAGTCTTTACCAGTCATCTCGGGTCGAATGCAGTCGAGCGCAGTCGATTAGAGTCGCAACCTACAAATAAAACAAACCCCAAACCAAAAAATCAACTCAAATCAGACTGAACAAAAAATGCCTATAACCTAAAGCAGCACAACTAAACCTAATGTCGACACAACAGAAAAAGTTATAGCTTAAAGAAGAGATAACTATTCTGTGATTTTATGCAATTTTTTACTGTAAAAGACGAATCCAATATCAAACATAAAGTTCTCTCAGTACCCCTAAGCAATACAGAAATGAATGAACTTGCAATCCAGTGCAAAGAATGCATGCCATCAATTTCTACCTCATCACTTGTCCAAATGGGGCACCCATATATCATAGTAGATTTTGGACATGGAGGATCATACAAGACAGCAATAGCTTTAGACGATGTTTCCGAAGATGGACACCAAATCGGCGATGAACTTGCGGTTGGGAGATATTTTAACTGTGATTTTAACGGCCAATAAAAAAGCCGTAAAAGTTTCAAAAGACAAGGTTTACTTGAACGTGCCTTTGGAAGAAGCTTTAATCTTCAGCTTTCTGTTCTCAGCAGAGATGGCAGAAAACTACGCGCTATTCAAAATGTACAAACAGCCTAAAGCTGAATAGGATCGACATAACAAAAAAAGTTTTACGACACATTCAAGACAGGTAACGCATGAACCATTCTGTTGATAACTTTGCCACTTCTTCAAGTTTTCCTGGTTCCTCAAAAAGATGCGTTGCACCAGGAATAATTAACATCTTTTTTCCGCGGACATCTACTCCATCGCCTGCTTATTTAACTCAATCACCTCTGTATCCAAGCCGCCTACCAACAAAAGAGTTGGCGCAACAACCTTAGGAAGATAATCTCCAGCTAAGTCGGGTCGTCCTCCACGCGAAACAACAGTAGCGATTTCATTTGGAAGTTTTGCTGCCGCAATTAAAGCTGCCGCTGCACCTGTACTTGCTCCAAAATAACCAAAGGCACAGTTTTTTGTTTTCGGGTCTTTTTTGAGCCATTCGGTTGCGCCGATAAGACGTGTCGCAAGTAATTCAATATTAAACCGGTATTCTGCTGTTTCCATGTCTTCTTCTTCCTCTTCACTTGTAAGCAGATCAAATAGTAATGTTCCGATTTTTGCTTTGTTAAATTCTTTTGCAACATATTGGTTTCTTGGGCTGAATCTGCTGCTACCGCTGCCATGTGCAAATAAAACGATGCCTTTAGCGTCAGCTGGAATTGTTAAATTGCCTTCGACAACTACACCGTCAACAGGAATTTTAACGGTCATTTTCTGATTAATCATGCCGTCACCTTTCCTGTATTTTCTTTATGGTTCATTTGTCTGCTTTGCTTAAGCAAATTTATCACTTCATCGTCACTTGTTTGATTAAAATCTTCGTAGAATTGTCCTATTGCTTGGAAATACTCAGGCGTGTAAAGACAAACTACTTTGTCAGCTTGTTTTTTTAACTCTTGGATGGTTGAAGGGGGACCAACTGGAACTGCCACTGCAACAGTTTTTGCTCCTCTGTTTCTGACTGATGCTAAGGCTGCTTTCATTGTTGAGCCTGTCGCTATCCCATCATCCACAACTATTACGTCACGACCTTTCAAGTTGGGATAGGGTTCGTTTTGACGATACATTTGGAGCCTACGCTCAATTTCGGTTTTTTGACGCTGCTTTCTTCTTTAATATAATCTTTGGAAACGCGTAAGTATGTGACTAAATTTTCATCAAGAATTATTGTGCCATCTTCAGTCATGGCGCCTATAGCCAATTCAGGATTATCTGGTGCACCAATCTTACGAGGAATAATAACATCAAGTGGAAAGTTAAGGGCCTTAGCAATCTCAAAGCCCACAACCACGCCACCCCTTGGAATCGCTAAAACAATTCCGTCTTTAACCTTATAATCTACCAATGCTGAAGCCAACCGTTTGCCAGCATCAATTCGGTCATTAAAATAAGGCATTTTTTATTCCTCAAAAGTTATCTGTTAGAATAATGAGAAGATTGTAATATAAAAAGTGGTTGACTACGATGTCAATCGAAAAAACTTAAGAGACCGTCAAACTTTTTTCGTTAGGAATTTCAGGTTTTCTTTGTTAACCAAACGTTTTGCTTGTCAAAGTCAAATTCGCGGTACTTTTCTAAATAATAGAGCCGTAAGTATTCTGCGGAATATTTTGTTTCAAACGGCAAGTCAGATATTGTTACGCGAGTTTTATGTTTAAGTTGGTCTTCTATTGCGATTTTTGCCATCGGATAGTTCAGTAGGAACTCTCTGCGATCATTGTATAAGATTAGTGTTTGTATGCATTCGTCGATGTAACCTTCGAATTTTGGCAGGTTTTCCATGATTTCATTTACTTTGCTTCTTGGTTTTGATAGCTCAGTCAATGCCTCGGTCATTCTTTCGTTCAATGGTAGCATTCTTTTCCCATAGGTAATCGCTTGTAGGCATCATTTCCAGGATGTCTTTTTCCTGTTTCTGCAATGAATCATTAAGGATTGAAAAAACGTCTTTGGAAATATCAAGGAACCCGTCGAGAAGATATTGAATTGTTAATAAGTTCAAAACATTTAGCGCGTTTTTTCTCGCTGGCAACTTTGATTGTTGGGCTTTCTTTGCATCTGCAATTATCGCGGGCATTTTGTCGCCTAAAATTGCCCCTAAATTATCGTTTCGGAGAGGTAAATCAATGATGGGTGTCAACGAGTTTTTGAGATATTCAGTTGACTTTGCAATTTCAGCGCTATACTGCTTGCGCCAATTGTTAAGTGCCTTGTAAAGAGCCTCAATCGCTAGCCAAGGTGCTTTCTCATCAAGTTTCTTTTTAGCGAACGTTATCGCTTCGCTTTCTTTAGGAAGACTTTGATCGTAAAGCACTCGGGTGATTGTGTAGATGGGGTCAACGACTTCGATGGTTTCAACAGCAAGAACTCTGCCTGCTTCCAACACTTCTTGAATGCTTTGTATACGCAGCTCTAAGGGCAAGTCATCTTCATAATGTGGTTTTATAATTGCTTTGAAGTCTAAGCCGATGTCCTCTTTTAGTCTTCCAAACCATGAAGCATATTCGGTATTAACAAATATTTGGAATTCGCTGAGCACAACGTTAAGTTCTGAATAGAGATTGTCTATTTCTAAACGTAATACCTTGTCAAGGTCATTGTAGATTTTGTCTATTTCTGATGGATCAAAGAAGTTGTTTTTTGCTTTGTTTAGAATATCGTTAAGTTTGTCTTTTATAAGGAGCATTTTTCCTTCAGTAGCACTAACGTTCACAGGAATACTGGATTTGACAATATCCATTTGAGTTTCGAATGCCTGGAGCTTTGTCATGAGTTCATTTGCTTTTTCAGTAATCATATCTGAAGTAGCATTCTTCTTTGGCTGATAGTTCATCAGCGATATGGGTAGAGTAAAAGCCAATGTTGCCAATGTGGCGAGGGCTATTGTTCCGCCATCAACTTTAGCTGTGTACGCTAACGGACCCTGCAATGAACCAAGTAAAACGAAGAATAATGCCGTTACCAAAGTGGCAGTTAAAGAGGGCATCACGCGGTTCCCCATGTTTGTTCTTTTTACAAAGGAGTTCGATAAAAGCATAAGAACCAAAACTGTCCCGACGATAATTACTATAAACAGCAGTATGCCTGGGAAAGAGTCGCGGTATTGAACAATGGCCGCACGCATGGTTTTGCCTTGCCATTCAGGAAAAGACGTGAATTGATACATTATAGTGTTCGTAAGCTGGTTTGCATTAAAGAGCCTAAAAGACCCCATCGAACTGCTAAGAATACTAAAAGTCTTTGTGAGAGGTTCAAAGAGGGGAGGACTTGACCCAGGTAGTTTCCACCATTCAGTAACTGAATCGGGAGTTTGTGCAATAAAGAACTTAAAATATTCAACAATCATCAAGGGAACACTGATTAGACCATAATATACGGCAGCAACTACAGCGTCCTTTTTGTAAAATACAATTGGGGTTAAGATTAATGGGATGGCTAAAAAATATGTTGAGTTACTGGCAAGCGACATCGCCGCCATTATTCCAAAGTCGATAGCTATAACATGCCTATAGCGATAGAAAATTATGGGCAACGCCACAAATAGCCCCATAAGAACCGCCGCAAAAGCGACTCTGTATTGTAAATCACCTATCAAAGCAATGAAGTTAATCGATTGAGCAGGTGTATCTGCTGAATATATTGATAGATGATATAGCAATCCTAAGCCTATAATGACGCTTCCGACAGGCATGCCGATTCTCGGTTTTTGCCAAGTAACAAAAGCTACTAAAAGCGCTAGAAGTATCGGGAGAGGTTGTAGCAACAAGGGTATAAGTGAAAAAGCCAAGGCCATTGCAATAAAAGTGGCAATAAGCGCAATGATTTTGATTCTGGTTGTTTCAAGCGCACGTTCCCTTTTCTCGGTCTCTTTCATCTTCTGCCTAATATTACTAATTCGGAACCGATCAAAACCCGAAGGCTTCTTTGGCGCTGCCGCTTCAGATCCGCTCTCTTCGATTTGGTTTTCCTTTTTCTGGACCTTCTTGCCTCTTCTAAATAATCCTTTGAAACGTGATTTCTTCGTTCTCTCTCCCGCATTCAAGAGTAAATACCTAAAACCTTATTTTATAATAGTCCTCTTAAGCTTATCGAGAATAAATGCCTGAATCTGAGAATAACCCTGAAAACACGAACCCGAAAGAAGCTGAGAGCGATAACAAGACAGAACAGCCAGAAAATATTAGCACTGACGACTACTTCGAAAAGGTAAATCTTCGGCTTAAAAAGAAAAGCAGATTTGGCTTGAACCGTCCCCAAAAAGCAGAGGCATCCAAAGAAGAGCCTGCACTCATCCAAAGCAAAGAAGAATTGCCTCAAAATGAACCGGACAAGCAAATGCAAAATATTGAACCGACAAAAAAAACGCAGCTAACTGTAGATGAAAACCAGAAAGAGCAAACAACAAACAGCGACAACGAAACAGTAATTGAGAGCGATAATAATCGGACTCAACCAGAAAAAATTGAAGAAAAAAAGAGAAGCTTTTTTGGTTTTATAAGAAATCGAAACAAAGTACAGCCAACAGAAAAAATGCCCCCAATTGAAAACACCATAGAGATGCCGATGGCAGAAAGCGGAAATCAACAACAAAAATTTGAAAGCAAGACTGAATTACAGCCAACTGTAGCCACCAGTGAAGAGTTCACCGAAAACGCCACCAATCCATTAGTTGAAAGTGAAAATAAGGTGCTTAAATCTGAAACTGAGACTGTAGAATCACCAGTCAAAAGTGAAAATGAATCATTGCCAACTGAAACACCCACAGGACCGACGATAGAGCAAAATATTATTCCTCCCGAACCAGCCGAAAACGTTAAGCAGGCGTCAACTAAAAGTGATAGCCAGCTTGAGCAAATCGAAAGCCCTATGGCACCTATTGTAACCTCAAGTGAACCAGAAAATAAAGAAGAACAAATTGAAACTGAAGTTAAAGTGCCTTTAACTGACAGTGTAGTAAACATAGAAAAATACACTGATAGCTTAAAGCGTCTTTTGCCAACAAAAGCAGTGATATGCATCGGTGAATACCCGATAAATATTCGTCTTGAAAGGATCCTTTGAGGGCAAAAAAGACGAGGGAGTCTTACCTATTTTTGTTGAAAAATCAAGTAAAGATGTGATTAAATGGAGTCAAGGACGGCTTGACCAAAAGCAACATCGTGTGTTTGGATGAGGACATTGACACTCATTTCTGGTATGACATTTTACCTTATTTGTTAATAATGAAGGCTTTTTTGCAAGAATAAAAAGCAAGCCTATTAGAGAAGCTTCAAGGCGCCATTATAGTTTCATCTACTTGGAATGGGATTGGCAGCGCTTTATTGCCAACTTTAAATTCTCAATTCAAAGAATGGAACATAAACTCAATAGCTCTAGCGCTTTTGCCTTCGAAAGCTCAGCCGTTAGATGGCCAATTCAACACTTTTGCCTCTCTCGGCATTTTGGCTTCAAAAGACGCAACAACATCTTTCTTTTAGACAGGGATAATCTTGAAAGATTACACTGGTGTTGACAGAAATGGTTACGCAATTAATGGCAGCGATATCACGAATTATCTTCTTGAGTTAATGTTGGCGAAAGAAACTTTTGTGCCTGAACTATGCGAGATGTCAAAGTCTTTTGGTTCTAAAATGTTCACTGTCTTATTAGCGTCTGGCGTAAGCTTGAAAATTTATGGTTCATTAGAAAACATGCTTAACACCACTTTGCTTAGGCCTCTTTTCACCTTTGATCTATCAACCGCCACTTTGCTGTACGTTCTTATCCGCATGCCCTTTAACTTAAAAGATAATCTTCCACGAGGAAAAATTGAGTTAGCAGTAGCTAATTGGTTTAAGGATAAAGCAAATCTTGAATCAATCTACATAGCTGACCCAATTTACGTTGAAGACAGCAATGACCGCATTGACATCGCCTTGTTTGTAGGCGGCTTTGACACAGCAACAAGGTTTGCTGCACTCGAGAAAAGAGTTGGAAAGATGAAAAATAAAGCCGTGAAAAAAGGTTCAATAACAGAAGAAGACTGGCAGTTAATTACAAAAAGTTTATTGGAATAAAAAGAAATATGAAAAAGGAGTTAAAGCTCCTTCTTTACTTTTTGTTGTTTTTGCCGTTGTTGTTTGCGTTTCAGGCGTTGCCGTTTCCGTTGAGTTCTTTGACGATTTGTGCTGCTGCAACTCCATGTTCAAGTAGGTATGATCTTGAGAGGTGTCTTTCGAAATCGTTTGATTTGCTGTAGAGCAGTGACATTTCGTCGAATGCTTCCATATCATGAAGTTTTTGCTCTGCCGCCGACTACTAGTACGCGTGTTGTCCATGGATCCCGTGATTCGGTTACTCGAACAGTGATTGTTCTTGATACTTCACTGGTAACGTATCCTGCTAGTGCCGTGTAAACCTCTTGAGACATGTCTTCGGTCCACATGTTTGGAGGAGACTGGACAGTGACCCAGATGTAATCTGTTTTGTAGGATTGGTTTGAATCCCATGACGCTTGGTGTTTTGAATGCTCTAATTACGCTTTTCATGTAGTCTTTGAAGTGATCCATATCTAGTATATCTTTGAATATGACCTCTTTTGTCAGCATTTCTTCTTGCTCAGTTAATATCTTGAATAAGATTTTTCTTTGTTCAAGTTCAGTGAGTTCAGCCGATTTTTCGAAGTATTTCTTTGGCTCGACTATTTTAGCAAGTCTTTCTTGGTAATCATTTTGCATGTCAACAATTTTGTTTAGTCGTTTGCGGTATTCAGATATTAACTCGATTTTCTTCGCCAAGTTCTCGTATAATTTGATTGAGTTCATCAGCTTTATTTAAATTCTCAAGTGGCATTGCTTCTTCAGTTTCGATTCTCTTCAAATCTCTATCTAACTGCAGCAGTTGTTCTCTTGCGTATTTTTTTGAACTGAAAGTTTTACGGAGCTGTGCTTCCATTTTTGATTTGTCAAATTCTTTTCGTTTCCTTGATTCTTGAATTCTTACAACTTCATTGTCTACTTTGCCCCGTTTGTCTTGGCGTTTAAGGATAATTCCGTTTACGTAAGCGAGGTGTTCCTCAATCATTTTTGCTTCGTCTTGAGGTGATCTAAGCATCAGTTGAACTAAGAGGTAGATTGTTGGCAATTCAGATTGTATGTCTTTTAATTCATTCTGTTCGCATGCTGCATTCTGGCATAACATCATAGTATCTGAACTAAGGCATCGGTTAAATATCGGGTTTCATCATAGAATTTTAACGTGTTTAGGGATTTCTCAGCAACTTCTGCAATATTGACGAAATCATCTAGAATCCTTTTTTGCCTTACAGTAAAGACCTGGGAACTTGGAATCAACTGCTTTAATCGTTCGATGATAGCTGCTTTGCTGCTCTGAGAATTCAAGATGAGTCTTTGTTAGATTACCAAGCAAAGCTTCAAGGCTGTCAATTTTTCTTGAACCTGCTTTCTTTGAGTGTTAGGTCGATTATGGCTTCTTCTATTGGACCGGGTTTTCCCATGAATCTGATTGTAGATAGGAACCTTGTTAATTCACGCCATCCAATTTCTGACTTGTATCTCGATACCTTTAATGTGCAAATCTAAGTCGTCTTCCATTCGTGGATTACTCGTGATTAATGCCTTGAGTTTTTCTTCAAACTGCTCCTCGTTATAAGTGCCTGTTCTTATCAGGTAATTCTTGTAGTATTCTTTTGCTACATCATAGTTGTTTTTGACTAAACAGTCCATTGCATCCAGCAACAGAAGCTTTTCTTTGCGGTGCTCTTGAAGTAATTCTAAGCTTTCAAAATTTACTTTAAAGGCTGCAATGTATTCATCCACTGGATAAATAACTTTCGTCATGCCTAAAGTGTGCGCTGAGTTATTGGTGAGTCCAACTTCTGTGCCTATTCCACCCATCAAGTCTGCTAAGTCAAAATCCATTAGAACATAAAGCATGTCGACAACCATGTCATCCATTTCTTTTCGGGCTGTAACTATGTTGCCTACTTTTGAGAACGCTGGAAGTAATGGCAAGTATACAAGAGCATTTAAGGGGTTTCGGTATAAGTCGCCGAATTCATTGATGACATATTGGTTGTAATCTTTATTCAGCAACAGAGAGAGCTCGTTTATTGCAGTGAATGATGAGCATCCTTTTGCTGGAGGGTCGTCTCCGCCGCAAGGAGTGATTACGAAAGCTATTATAGGTACACCTGAGCCTATGACTTTTCGTAGATGTCTAACGAAGTCAAAGAAGATGCCGCTTCCTGTTCCTCCGCCTAAACCGTAGACCAGAACCATGGTTGGAGTAATAATTGATGAGAGAGCTTGTTCTTTGAAAACGTTTATGCAGTTTTTGATTATTCCTAGTTGATAATAGTTTAGGGCGTAAATTGCTTTGGCTAATGCTCTTCTTCTGCCTGCGCCGCCTGCCATTGGTGGAATAGCCATTGTTGATTGTAGCCATGGCGTGAAATTTTCAAGTTTTGCTCCTTCGCCTATCAGGTACTCGTTGTATTTTTGGTTAATGAAATCAAACATTGCTTCGGCGGTTGGAAACTTTACCGATTGGGCAACTACGCGCAATCGTTCTCTTGGAATGCCTGCTCTTATCATTGATTTAGTGATTTTTTCGTCAGCTTCCAGCAAGCTTCTGATTTCTGGGTCTGCTATGTCGATTGCTAAAAGGGAGAGACGAGTAATATCGTTCCCCAGTAGCTCCATGGTTTTTTGGTTTTTAAGGAAAGCTTCGACGATGTTGGTTCCTGCTGAACCGAGTCCTATCAGTTGAACGCTGTTTTGGTATATTTTCGTGTGTTATCACATCCCAACTAAATGTTTCAATCTGTCTTTTACACTGTTCTAAGTTTGAAGCCATTGTTCGATCGATTTTTGAGATGCTCGAATCGTTAATCCTTCTAAGTCTTTGATTTGGTCTTCAACTACAAGCTGGAAGTAGCTGACTTTTCCTCTGCTTCTAATGAACAGGAATGCAAAAATGACCGGCTACTGCCGCTAAGATGACAACTATCACGGTATGAAGAGTGATTTGCAGTGTCGCTGATGCTGGAGCTTGGGATTGTCTAGGCTGTCTAACATGGCCGTTGCGCTGTCTGTTAATCCTTGATTGGCAACTGTTGAGCTCATTAAGCACGTTTTGTATAGATCTGTACGTATGCCTGGATCAACGCCGGAACCTTGTAAGTTTGACAGTGTTTTCTGGTGTTCTGCCAGTTTAGTGTTAAAATCGTTGATCGATGAGTCATGTTATGCTAGGCTTTATCTCATCTAATAGGCTCCGCTTGGGTCTTTGAGTGCATACAAGGCTAATTGGGACTGCTATGTGCAATGTTACCGGTCCAGCAACTGTGGCAACTGCACCGGAAGCAATACCAACAACAGGTTATTGTTAGGTTCCTGCAACCCGATTGAATGAGAATGCTGGCAGAATTAGGATTATAACTTGCCCAAACGTATAGCCGTCACTTGAATCGTGTGCCCAGTAATGGTCTAAACTCGAAGAATGTGCCATTGAGGTGCTAAGGGTTAATGTCGATGAGGGATTGCTTGTGGCGACATGAATTGTAACTGTCACCGTCAATTCTTCACCATTGCTTATTTCGCCATTCCCACTAGATGTTCCTGCCACGAGATCTTTAGTAATTAATTGATTTCCTGTCGTAGAATCAGTAATTGTGTATTTTGTAATCCATTGCCCATCACCGGTTGCTGCTTTAACAGGTGCATAATTGACAAAAACTGTTGTTAATGTCAAGAGAATAATTATACTTAGAGTTAAGATTTTGTTTTTCATTATTAGCGCTCTCCTTCATGTTTTTTAAGTGAATGATGCATATAACATTTGTGCTACTTGCACTGGGTCAAAGAAAACAGTTAATTTAGACTACTTTTGAGCCGCACAAAGATCTTAGAACTGCAAATCGGTTAATGAAGAAGTTTTTCATTAAACTTGGACCATGTTCTGTCTGCTCATGATGATTTGATAGCAAATGATAAGAGAGTTCTGTATTACCAAGGTAACACGGATGTGAACATGTGGAAATAATAAACGTACGCTTACCTGACAAACTTGCTTTAGACATTGATAACCTTGCTAAAAAACACAATCTCACCCGATCAGAAGTAATGCGACAAGCATTAACTATCTACCTGCACCTCGTAGAAAACATGCGGCACAATGCTAAGACCCATGACATTCCAAGTCAAACCAGCCCAGATCAACTATACACATAGAGGCGACGTCTCAATCCTAAAAGTCCCAACAGGCCATGCAATTGTAACAGGTTCAACATCTTCTGGAGCGGTCGGTCCAAAAATAATGGATAAAGTTAAAGTTGAGGGACGGGTGCTGGGAAAGTTCTTGGCAAGAGTAGCATTAATGGATGTGATTGCAACAGGCGCTTTTCCTCTTCTATTATCTGCCACTTTAGGTGTCGAGAAGGAACCAACAGGCAACAATATATTTGAAGGAATAAGGCGAGAAGCAAGAAGCATAGGTCTGGATCCAAACCAAGTGCTTATGGAAAACACAGAAGACAATTTTGAAACCGTTCAAACTGGCGCAGGATTAACGGTTGTTGGTTTTGCAAATGAAGAGGAGTTAAGAATAGGAAAAACATGTCCTGGCGACTTAATAGTTGCAATTGGCAAACCAATAGTTGGTGATGAAGTGATTTTGGCTGAAGCGAAAGGTGAAATCGCTGACCTAAAAAATGTAACCCAACTTTCTCAGAAAAAATATGTTCATGACATCACGGCAGTTGGCTCATTTGGCATTGCTGACGAGGCTAAGATGATGGCATATGGGGTTGGTAGACAATTGAAGCTTGCCGAGGTGCAAAAGGTAAATTTGAACAAGTCAGCGGGTCCAGCCACAGTTGTTCTTGCAACTATAGATAGAGAAAAACTTGAAGATCTAACGTCTTTAATCCCTAAACCCGTCAATGTCATAGGAGAAATACTTTAACAGTTATTAGACACTTTTTAACAAGCATCCGTTTCGATCGATTTCCCCACTTCTGATCCGCGTTGTCGAAATTGGCGAGCAGTTTTCCGCCGGAACCATGCGTAAAGTAATAATCTTTAATGAAGGAAGACCTGTTTGAACGCGTATTTTATTTATTTTTTCAGCTATCGCTTCGGTTTCTTTGCTAACAACCAAGGCATCTAAACCCTTGCCCGAAACAGTAAGGCCATAAGGGTCTTTTAACGGAACGATTTCTGCTCGATCAGCTAAGCCTGATTTTTCAAAAAAAGTCTCTAGTTCCTGGAGTCTTTCGATATAAGGTGCGGTTTTGTGTGGTTTACCCATTTTTGACACAAATTCATCAGAAGATAAGCCAATGACCACTTTTTCGCCGATATCAAATGCCTTATTTAACAAAGTTTTATGCCCTCTATGAAGCTCGTCAAAAGTTCCGCCAACCGCAACTCTCTTAAATTTTTTCATTCCCAATCAGCCTAGCGCCTTGAAAATCGATCTCACTTATAATCACTTTTCCAGAGGGTAAAACTTGCTTAAAAGCTTCTTCCACATCTTTGACGTTTTCTTTAAGCACAAGGGCGTGAACTGCTTCGCCAATCATGTTTTGAGCCGCACCGACAGCACCAGCCTTCTTAGCCAACCTAACTAGTAAGCGCGTGTTGTCCGTTGCAAAACCGGCTTTTTCGGAAAAGGTCCAACAGCAATCAAGAAAATTCTCTAAACTGGGCTCAGCAAGAATTGCATCCAATGTTTCTTTTCCGTAGCGGTTAACTATCAGCCTTTTTTCAGCATTTGCAAGCACACTCTTGCTGAGAGTTTTTGATTCAAAATAGCCAGCCACGACCATGTAGTCGGTGGTTATAGGTATGCGATCTAATTGGCAGACACCTGGCGCACCAGCCTCTACAACTAGTACGCAACCCCCAATCGACGTTAAAGAACTTACAGTCCCTAAGCCTGTTCGACATTGGATCTCGGCCACATGTGCTATTTTGCCGATTTGATTATACGTTAACGGTAAATCCAGCGCTTCCTTAAGCGCTAATCCCGCCGTTAATGCGCCGCCGGCACTTGTCCCAAAACCTGTGCCAATAGGAACTTCAATTTTATGGTTAACTATAACAACGTATGATTTCCGATGTTTACTTAGTAATGTTTCAATTACCATTTTGGTTGTTTTCGCTTCTAGGCGCGCGTTTTCCATTAATCGTAACACTGATGCCTGAATTTTTTGCCTCTTCAACAATAACTTGTGTTAAGACACCTTTCTGTAGTCCAAAACCGCCTCCCTTCGCGCCCACCCTTTCTAAATCAATAATCGGCTTATTACCTTCAGTGTCATGGATTTCAAAAAAACTTGAGATTGCAGCCGGTGCAAAAGCTTGCGCTGTTTTTTTCACTTTACGTCACTTGATTCTTCTTTGTGACTGAGGTTGGGAAATGCTCTGTAAACCGCCAAGATTATGGGTGGACCAAGAATTATTACAAACGGTATCTCTGTGAAAAATGTAAAAAAGAAAGTTGCAATTGCAACTGGAGCAGTGAAGGGGGTTGCAGCTGGTGTAAAGAACTGAGTGAAAACAGGCACTGTTATACCAATTATTGTGGCGCCCAGTAACATACCTATAATTGAGCCTACTTCGAAGCTGCGCCACTTGGAATTTCTCAAAACTACGACGGGTATAAGGAAAATAATGTAGCTGGCTATAGCTACGCCGATGAAAGCGGTTTTCGTCCAAAAATCAAGGCCAAGATAAGCGTAACCCATCCAGACAAAAAGTGCAGTCGCTGCGCCATAAGCTACAACAGGTAAAATCCAACGGATTTTCTTTTTTGCAATGTAACCGATTAAGAAGAAAGCAACGAAATTGCTAGTTACGCCAGCCAACAAGCTGAGAAATAAATTGTTACCAAATAGAGCATCACTTATAAAAATTCCAACTGCAGCGCCAATGCCACCAACGAGGGGACCAAAGACAACCGCGAAAACGGCAGGAACAATCACCGGAGGCCAAAACCTAACCTGTTCAAATCTAATTGGAATAAGTGAGAAGAAAATGTAACCTACAGCAACATACAAAGCTATGTTTAATGCCAAAGCGGCAACATTTATCGTTTTCAAGTTGAGTCAACTACAGTTAATTTACACAGTGAAAACTCAACGCCCAATTAAGTGTTCCGTTTATAACGTTTAAACATGATTAAACTTAATGTACGAGATTCATTCAATAAAAGGAATAATGGAAAACTTCTGGAGAAAAGGTTTATTTTTTGTGTCTTTTGATTCGCTCTTGTCTTTGAGTTTTCTTGCGCCAGTCTTTCTTTCGTTGAGTCTGCATTGAGAATCTTTCTTGACGGGGAACGTCTAGTTTTCTGTAATGTGAAATGTTCATGTAAAATGTTTCATAATCTATTTTGGTTGATTTTAGATCTTCAAGGTTCTGGTTCAGTTCCTGTTTTGCTTTAACATCGGTTACTACATCAAATGTGTCCGAGTAAACAAGGTATGCAGCATGGAATTGAAAGTTTGATGGGTCGTCGATTAAAAGTTTTTCTATTTGGGGAGATGGTTGGTTATTGTTATTTTGCTCGTTTGGTTGTTGAGTCATGTTTATCCAGCTTTTGATTAAACCATTGTTGTTTTTCCCTCTTTTATAGGTGTGCCCATAAAAAACCATTTTAGTTAATACTTGGTTAGCTAAGAGTTTTATTTCTAAGAAAAATAAATCTTAAAAAGAGAATAGAACTCAATTTTGTTTATAATTTTATTCTACTAAAGTAAAACAAGCGTCGTCTTATTTTTTCAGCATCTCTTTCTAACGCCTCGGCATCACGAAAAGGGCTTTGATCATGGTGAGTGTTGCCAAAGGCTGAATTGATTATACGGTTTCATGGGAATTATGTTCACATGCAAATGAAAAACCACTTGCCCAGCTGCTTATCCATTGTTCTGCACTATCCGAAGCCCTCAACTCCCACTCATCCTTTACAGCATTCGCGACCCTTTTAACAATCCTAAACAAGTAAGCCGCTTCTTTCTCTGGTATATCGTAAATGTTCGCATAATGTTTTTTTGGAAATACAAGCGTATGACCAACATTCACTGGGCGGTTACTTAAAAAACCCAATACTCGCTCATCCTCGTAAACTCTGTTTGAAGACACATCTTTGCTGATTATTTGGCAGAATATACATTGGGACATTTGATTCATACTTAAAGTTGTGTAGAGCTAGGATTAGCTTTAATAGAATTTCCTCGTCTGATATGTGTTATGGACACTTTAGTTGACGACATTGGCAGTTTCCCTTTGCCAACAGGAATTAGAAGGGAAGATTATTGCAGGGCATACGAAGCAGCAAGAGAGGCCATAATTAAAGGCGAGAACCCATCTCAAGACGAGTTTATCCAAAAAAACTTCAGCTCTGTAATTGTTGAGTCATTTAAGAAAAAAATGTTTTCAGGCTTAGACGTAATCAATTTTCCGCAACATTACAGCGGCATGAAACAGGTTGGCGATGCTATTCATACAGCTATGGCAAATGGCTCCTTTGTCGTTGACCAAGAAAGAGCATTCCTTCCAGAAATCTATGTTCTAAATCAAAAAGCAAAACTTCTCAGTGAAGAAATCGGAAAAAAAATTCTGTTACGAGTTTCAATTTTTGGTCCAATCGAACAATATCTTAGCGAAGTAGGTACAACAGCTTTCCCCGACGTATTAGATGGCTTCGCGCAAACCATAAATCGCTTCGCAAAAAACAGCATTCTAAACAACAAATATATTGAAACTAAAGTGGTCTCAATAGATGAACCCAGTTTAGGTCACAGCAGCTTTTCAGGTACTCCGGAATTAATTCGGGAGACACTCGAAAAAGCCTATGACTTCCAAGGGCCAATAAAGCAGATTCATCTGCATTTTGCCTCAGGAATACACGATTTGCTATCCGTAAAAGGCCTTGATGTTTTATCATTTGAGTATGCTGCGTCTCCGAAAAATATCGACGCGGTCCCAAAAAGCATTTTGGAAAAAGCTGATAAACAAATTCGTGTCGGCATCGCGAGAACAGACATCGATAGCATATGGGCTGAACTCTACGAGAAAGGCATAACGCAACCAACAATTGAACAGTTAGTTGAACCTATTGAGACTATGAAGAAGAGATTCAAGTTTGCCAAAGAAAAATATGGTGAACGGATGACTTTTACGGGTCCCGATTGCGGTTTAGGCGGTTGGCCTAACCAAGAAGCAGCCGCGTTGTTGCTTGAGCACACGGTCAAAGCAGTAAAAATTGTCTAACACGTTAGATTTATCGACAAAAAGGAAAAAAAAGAAAAAGTTTGTTTACTCTGGTTGTTCAGGTTCAGGTTGTGATGACGGTTCTTGTCTAGGCATTGGTTTCTTCTTTGCTGCCTGAGCTTGTTGTGCCATGGTCAAGTCTTTGAAGCCGTAGGTTCCAACTGGGGGCCAACCTGCCTCTGGCATAAATGATGGCACTAACATTATTGTGTTTGTTTGTGATTGCTGACCTAACTCATAAAGTATGTTCATCCATCTGAGCCTTAGACCTTCTGGGCTTGCTTCATACACTTTCGCTGCTTCAATCATTTTTTGTGAAGCTTCGAACTCAGCTGTGGCTAACGTGACTCTTGCCATGCGTTCTCGTTCAGCTTGTGCTTGGCGGCTCATGGCATCTTGCAGGTTACTTGGTATTATAACATCTCGAACTTCGACGGATGTGGCTTTGATTCCCCAAGCTTCAGTTTTTTCATCAATAATTTCGCGCAGGTGTGCGCCGACTTTTTCTCGTTCAGCAAGCAATTCGTTGAGGCTAACTTTGCCGATGACTTCGCGTAAAGTTGTTTGTGAAGCTAATTGGGTGGCCTGATAATAATTTTCAACTTGCAAAACTGCTTTCTCCAAATCTACAGGTTTCATGTATAAAACTGAATCTACGTTTACTGGGACGTTGTCTTTAGTTAAAGTTGACTCTGTGCGGAATTGAATTGTATCTAGTCGCGTGGAGATTTTTAGTGGCGCTCTGTCAATTAATGGAACGAGATAGATTATCCCAGGACCTCTCAGGCCAATGTAGCGTCCGAGTCTTAAAACTGGCATTCGCTCCCATTCTCTAAGAACCCGGATACCGCTTAACAGGAAAAGTGCAACAACTATAGCTATAAAACCAATTATTGGAGTTAAAACATCAACCAACTTTCATATCCTCAACTAGTGGTATTCGGTGGTTTGAAGAATTAAGCTTTTTGCTCGGCTGGTTTCACCACAAGAAACATTCCGTCCATGCCCACGACTTCCACGGCTTGGCCAATAGAAATTGTGGTGTCTTTCGCAGTGGCTTCCCAAAACTCGCCCATAACTCGAACTTCGCCTTTAGGTTTCAAGTCGCTTGTTGCAATGCCTTTTGCACCGATTAAGGCTTCTTTTCCTGTTTTAACGCGTCTAAACTGGGCTTTGACTCCAATGTAAAATATTAAGGAGACGATCAAAGCAATAATTATGAAGGCTATTCCTATGGTTAATTCAACCTGAACTGCTAATCCATAATATGTGGTACCTGAAATTGCAGCGTAAAATAGGAACGCCGCGATAGTTACTAAAATGCCTATAAGAAAAGCTAATCCAGCATGCATTCGAACCACTTGACTAATTGATAGTCTGAATTTATTTATAAATTAATTCATACACAAAAAACCAATAGTGCTCTAATCGGCATATAATTTAAGCTACAAAAAAAGGAAAATGGCTTCTTCAGTCTAATCTAAAATAGACTGGAAAAGGAGCCGCGGAAGCAACAGAGCTAACATTGCTGAGTTGTGGCATGGGATGAGGTGAGCGTCGGAGTGGCGGTGGTTGCATTGGCGTTGGTGGTTCAAGTTCTAACGGAATTTTATTTATCAGTCTTCTTCGCCTCCATGAACAATTGGAACAATTGTTACTTCAAGCAAGATTTTCTCGTCGGATGATTGTCAGTTTAGTTTCCTTGTCTATTACATCTTCAGTAAGTAATCTTGGTAAGTCGTAGAAGTCTGTAACGGGTTTGCCGTTGAATTTCACTAGTACATCGCCCATTGCTAAGTCCTGCTTTGCGTGCTGGGGAACCTGATTCAACGGAGAAAATCATTACTCCACTTTCTTGTTCTAAACCTGCTTGTTCAGCAATTTCTTCTGGGATAGCCAACGGTGTTTGCGATTATGCCAAGGTAGCCTTTTTGAGCTATTTTTCCAGTCATTAGTCTGTCTGTGACTGCTTTAACTTTGTTTATTGGGGTAGCTATGCCTCTTTGCCAAACGTAAGCTGTGTTTATTCCTATGATTCTGCCCTCTACATCTACGAGTGGTCCACCGCTAAAGCCTGGGTTAAGTTGTGCATCGGTAGCGATTACGTTTTCCATTTGGGTACTTCCTCGCCAGCCTCTGATTGTGCTATTTACGCTGGTTACAATTCCGGTTGTGGCTGTTGGTTGGTTTCTGTTGAATGGGTTAGCAAGAGCCAAAACATATTGGCCTACGTTTAGTTTTTCTGAATCGCCCAGCTCTATGGGTGTAAATTCGCCTTTCTCTGCTTTTAATAAGGCTAAGTCGTTGTATGGGTCTGTTCCGACGATTTTTGCGTTGAATGTTTTTTCTCCTTGCCCAATTTTGACTGCGTCCGCATCCTTGGAGAACATGGTTGCAAGTAACGATGTAGCCGTCTTTAGTTAGGACGACGCCTGTGCCGCGTGACATTTGTGCTTTTACGCTAACTACGGACTCCGAAATTTGTTTGATTAAAGTGCTTGTTGCTTCTGAGAGAGATTTGAGAACCTCTAATGGATTAACTAGTTGAGTCACTTTGTTTTTCACCAACAGAGTATATGTTAAAATGGTATTTGTTGACTAAGGAACACCAAAAGTTAGTCACAAAACTTAAGCTGGCATCATAAAAGGTGAATCTCCATAATAAGCAACATTCTGGGCTAAAGCAGTCTTGGCTGCATGTGAGCTTTGGCAAAGCTTGCCGATATTTGACATAAGCTGGTATGAAGCTTTCAACGCCAAATTTAAGTTGTTGTTTGTTAAGAATTTAGCATCGATGTTTAGAGCTGTACCTTGAATGTTTGCAGATATCTGAATGCCGCCGTCTTCAGTGATCCACTTCAATGTCACGCCTTGATTGTTTTCTGATATGCCGAGCCAACGTAAGTACACCGAACCATTTCCCCTTAAGCGCCAAAATAAGCTGTTGCGTCATGAGGTCAGATGGAAGAAAAGTTTGAATAAGCGGCGTTGTCGGCTCCTCATTATGTGATTGGTGAAGCTTTAGTTCAGTTACTTTTGGGGTTACTCGGTAGCCTTCGGGTTCTTTTTTAACTATGCCCTCTTCCTCGAGTCGGTTAAGAATGCGAGATAGCGTTTCAGAATGCAGTCCCGTTCTTCTTTTTAACCCATCGAATGTGAATATGGCTAAGTCTTCGTTTTCGATTAGCGCCAACACGTCAGCGTCGCGTTCGCTGAGGGAATAGTCGGCTGGAAGGCTTTGCCAATTAACATTCAGAAGAGGTATCATTACCTATTCTCAGGTTGAAGAGTTGCTTTTGAAGGTTACCCTATTTTTGAAAGAAATCGTGTCATCCATGTAGAGATACAAATTTGGCAAAGGAAAGAGCAGACCTAAAGTTAACTCGCCATTAAAAAATATTGTTTTAGCCTAGTCTTATTTTTTCGCCAGTTACTATGTAAACGATTGATTCACAAACGTAAGTTGCATGGTCAGCTATACGCTCAAGATACCTAGTCATTAATACGCTGGAAATAACGCATTTACTGTTAGCTTGCTCATCTGATCAATTAAGCTTCTGCAGGTAATCAAGGTACATTTTGTCAACTTCGCGTTCAGTTTCAGAGATGGATTTGGCGAGAGTTACGTCATGTTTTCTTAGAGAATCAATGCTTATTTTGACCATTAAGAGAACTTTTTCACTCATTTCCTCAATGTCATCTTTTGCACCAAGTCGTCACATTCTTTTAAGCCGTTAAGTTTGTCATTAATGAATGATATATCAAGCGCGTACCTACCAAATCTTGCAAAGTCATTGCCAATTTTCATGTAAGATTTTATTGTTCTAAGATCAGTTGCGACTGGCTGGAAACCGAGCGATTAACTCAAATGCTTTTGTCTTCAATCTTATCTGCCATCGCAACCAACATATCTGACATTTCCCGCACGTCTTCTTGAACACTTTTTCCTTTAAGATATCCTTGAATGGACAGAGCAAGCGTTTCGTAAGTTAACTCGGCCATCCTAGTTATCAGTACTGATTGTTCTTCTAATCCACTGGTCAATTATTCTGCTCATAGCTATTCACCTCTTATCCGAATTCTCCAGTTATATATTTCTCTGTTAACGGGTTCTTAGGATGCTCAAAAATATCTTTAGTGTCCCCAAACTCTATAAGCTGACCTAAGTACATGAAAGCTGTGTAGTCTGAAACGCGGGCAGCCTGCTGCAAATTATGGGTAACAATTACAATCGTGAATTCCTTCTTAAGCGACGCAATCGACTCTTCAATTTTGGCTGTTGCAATAGGGTCAAGAGCTGAACATGGCTCATCCATAAGAATAACTTCTGGCTCAACAGCAAGAGCACGTGCAATGCATAATCTCTGTTGCTGCCCCCCAGACAAGTTGGTTCCTGATTTCTTGAGATCATCTTTGACTTCATCCCAGAGGAAAGCCATTCGAAGACTTTTTTCTGCCATCACTATCGAGTTTCTCTTTGTTTCTCACACCAGCAAGTTTCAAGCCTGCTACCGCATTATCGTAAATTGACATTGTAGGGAAACGGATTGGCTTTTTGGAAAACCATACCTATTCTTCTGCGAATTGCGACAGGATCAACTTGTGGAGAATAAATGTTTACTCCATCCAAAATGACTTCTCCTTCAACTTTTGCATTTGGAGTTAATTCGTGAATTCGGTTCAGGCATCTTATCAATGTCGTTTTTCCGCATCCTGATGGACCCATTATGGCAGTTACTTTGTTTTCAGGGAATGTTAAGTTGATTCCTTTTAGAACTTGTAGTTTGCCAAATCTAGCTTTCAAGTCTTTTGTTGCTAGCTTAACAGTTGATGAATCCATGGTTTTATATTTACTTATTTTTATTGCTCCTCCTAACATGATGTTGTATGCAACTCTATTGAATTTTTAGTCATTATTTTACAACTCCACCTTTTTCCCAGATAGGTTTCTTCCTATAGTAAGCTTAACCAGCAAGATTCAACCCAAGCATAATTAGTATTAGACACTAAAGCGGCTCCCCATGCCTGAGTTTGCCAAGTTGCGTACGGCAGAAGTAGCATAATTGTAAATGAGGACGGTTAATGAAGCTGTTGGCTGGAAATATACTTTTTGCAAAGTAAATGCTAGTGGATGCCGTTAACAGTATCGGAGCTGTTTCCCCTGTTGCACGTGCAACAGCCAACAATATGCCCGTTAAAAGCCCATTTTTTCCTGTGCTTAAAACGATTCTCAGCACAGTTTTCCATCTTGGAATTCCAAGAGCCATCGACGCTTCTCTTAATGTCTTTGGAACAAGCTTAAGAGATTCACCTGTTGTCCTTGCGATGATGGGAAGCATTACAAAACTAAGGGCGACACCGCCTGCAAAAGCAGAAAACTGTTTCGTAGGATAAACAATTACAACGAAAACGAACAGTCCCAACACAATTGAAGGAAATCCAGTAAGCACATCGTTCATGAAACCTGAAACTGTTGAAATCTTAGATGATGACCATTCTGAAAAAAAGATGCCTGCTCCAATACCGATTGGTACTGAGATAAGAGAGGCTATACCCACCATCGTGAAAGTTCCAACTATTGCATTGGCTATTCCTCCGCCCGTAACATTTGGTGGCTGTCGGCAAATTGGTTAGGAAACCTATGCTTATAGCTGGTGCCCCTCGCATGATAACGTCTCCAAGTATGAGTAATAGGGGTATTACGGCTAGAGCTACAGCCACTATCACCAATATTGTCATTAATTTGTTAACGATTTTTCGCCAGAGTGAAATACTCGTGGGTAGATTAGATTTTGCATCATCACATTCCCTCCTAAGCTTTAACCCGTGTCCCACGAGTCATCCTCCAAAGCAATAAGTCGAGCAAGACCGTTAACTAATAACGCTACAAAAAACAAGATTAACCCTATTTCGATTAAAGCGGATTGATAAACCCCTGAAGACTCGCCGAATTGGTTGGCTATTAATGAAGATAAAGTGGCGCCAGCCGAAAACAAACTTGATAGTAATATTGAGGAATGTTGCCTATCACCATGGTGACAGCCATTGTTTCGCCGAAAGCACGTCCCAGCCCCAAAATGAAGGCGCCAAATATACCTGACCTTGCATAAGGCAAAACGCTTTTCTGAGTAACTTCCCAATCTGTAGCGCCAAGCGAGTACATTGCTTCACGCTGACTATTTGGGACCACACTTAATACATCTCTAGTAACTGCTGACATTGTTGGAATAATCATTATAGCTAATATGACTCCCGCTGTAAAAAAATCGTATCCAAAAGGATTCCCTGAGAATAAGGGGATGAAGCCAAGAGACTTATGTAAGGGTCTTTCTACATAATCGCGTAAAAGCGGAATTAAGACAAAAACGCCCCATAGACCGTAAATCACGCTGGGCACAGCCGCTAAGAGGTCAACAAGTGTTCCTAATGAATAACCAAAGGTTAGGTGGCTTTTTAGCTTCTCAGTTATAAAAACAGCTACTCCCAGACTAATTGGGAAACCTATGACAATAGCAATCGCCGAAGTGACCAATGTTCCATAAATAAACGGCAAAGCACCAAATACATTATTGACTTGGTTGCCATTTTGATTCCAACCAAAAAGCTTGGTCCAAATTTAAATAATGATGGCGCTGAGCCGAGAAAAAGTTCAACGGCAAGTCCAACAACAACACCGATAACGAACAAAGCTGCTGCTGCAAGAACGATTTTTAGTATTGCATCTCCTCTTAACAGTCTGAATCGCAATTTTGCGGTCCTCAGTATTTTTGGGTTAATACTAAAAAAGATAGGGAAGAATAGCTATTAAATTATAGCTAAAGTATTGGTGTTCACCGTTGTAGGTTACTGAACTTGAGTGTTGCTGTTGTCTACTGCGACTATGTTGGCTGGCAATGGAACATATCCTAAACCTGTTCCTAATGTTTTGACCTGAGTTTACGATCCACTGAAGGAAGTTGACGAGAGCCGTGGCTGAGGCAGCTTAGTTATGGACGATGGAGTTTGCGCTTGATATACCAGAGCATATGTCATTGTTACAATTGGATACACAGTTGTGGCTGTTGTATTGCTGATATATGTTGTCGACTATCGAGACACTTGTCCATGAGGCACTTCCCGCTGGAAGACCAGTAGAGGCTCCTGCTTGAAGAGCTGCTGCAATGTTTGTTACGTTAGCTAAGATGAAGTTGCCTGCGGCATTTTGAACAGTGCCATAGTAAAGTGAGGTTTGACCTGTGTTTTCAAGTATATAGGCTATTTCAAGTGGACCGATTGCTCCATTTTTTGCAGAAATGGCTGCCTGCTACACCAGCATTTTTGGGAGCTGCTATTTGTACCGCCAGGAGTAGTTGGCCAACTTGGAGACTGTACTTGGTGCTCCAACGTTGTCTTACCAACTGCTAGCTTGATTCAGATAAGAAATCAACTGAAGGCGAACATGGTTCCGCTTCCATCAGATCGGTGAACTGTGAGTTATTGGTGTGCTAGGCAATTGAGCTGCTACATCTGGACTTTGTAAAGCTTGGATTGCGGGGTCATTCCATGTAGATACAGTTCCTAAGAAAATATTTGCAAGAACTGTGCCTGTGAAATTGAGGCCATTCTGACAAACTGTACCGTTAACGAAGTTTCAAGTTGTATGCGGGTACGACTGCGCTGGCGGATATTGGGATTGTTAATAGCGGTTGTGCCTGATGGAAGTGCCGCGTACTGTGCTGCGGTCATTGGGGCATCTGATTCACCGAAATCGACTACTTGATTGTTGAATTGAGTAATTCCTGCGCCGCTTCCATCTGGATTGTAGTTAACTGTTATTTGTGGTTCGACTGATCCGTAGGCTGCTTGCCAAACTGACATTAGCGGGGCGACAAGTGTGCCTCCTCCTCCGTTAAGGGTTGCCGGCGTTATTGTTGGCACTGGGGTTGGTAATGCTGTTGGCGTTGGCGTAACAGTAGGTGTTACCGTCGAAGTCGGTGATACCGTTGTGAGTTGGTTTGGGAGTTACCGTAGGAGTTGTTGTAGGAGTCGCTGTTACTGAAGCTGTGGATGACGGTGATGGACTTGGAGTAGGCGTTGCGTTATTCGATGAGGTTGTTGGACTTGATAAGGAAATATAAGCAAAGACGCCGCCGATGATAATGGCGATTACGACGATTGCTGCAATTATTACATAGGTACTTTTCATTTTTTTTACCTTCAAACACAACTATTTAGTGCTTCGTTATATGAGTGTGCCCTCCATAAACATTATAGACTATATATATTTGTAAAACAAATATGTAAAAATATAAATTACGATCTGGAGCGTTAAAATTACAAAGTAATTGAGAAATTAATCTTTACGAGAGGCAATGTTAAATTTCTTGAAAGATTTTTAACGTCTACTGAGCAAAAAAGAAGATTGGGAGCACCAAAAGTTGTTATTGAACTTTAGGTTGAGACATCATAAGCCAAGCGCGTATTTTTTGATCATGCCACTATTCATTTATTATAGAAGTTGATCCAGTGTTTTGCTTAACAAGATATTTAGTTTTCATACGGCTACCGTTTTTAATTTTAGCTAAAAGTTTAATATTTTTATATAGTAAATCTCAATATAATTCATAGTCTATATAGATATAACTAATATAATGAGTAACACAATAGAAAAATATGTTGGGTCAAGTTATGCGTGACTAAAGAAGCTGAAAAACATAAACGAAGAACAACGCAAACTTCAGGTAACAGGCGGATCAACATTCATACTCTCCTTACCAAAGAATTGGGCTATTCGAAATGAACTTAAAAGAGGAAGCTCAATGGTTGTTCGCGAAGAAGACGATGGCTCACTCTCAATATCTCCATCAAGTTTTGCAAAAAAAGAAAAACAAGATGAAGCCTTCATCAAAGCATCCTTAAACGATAACCCTGACGCAGTCATGAGAACAGCAATCTCCGCCTATTTAGACGGTTACAACATTCTGCATATTAGAGCACAAGGACAAAAAGTGCTCTCCTCAAAACTTCGAAACCATCTTAAAAATTTCGCCAGACACTATTTAGTTGGAACAGAAATCGTAATTGACACACCAACCGATTTGACGCTACAAGTTTTACTTAATTATCCTGAACTCACCGTTCAAAATGCTCTAAGCAGAATGTCAATTATCGCCTCATCCATGCACAAAGAAGCCATAGGTGCACTTAAGAAACTTGATTATTCATCTGCAAAATCAGTTATTGAAACCGACCGGAAGTAAACCGATTTAGCCTCTACATTGTTCGGCTTCTAAAATTAGCGGTTTCAAATCCAAGAATAGTTAAAGAAATTGGCTTAAATAGCCAAAAAGATTGTTTAGGTTATAGACTAATAGGGAAAGCTGTTGAGAGAACTGCAGATCACGCAACTAAAATCGCTGAAAACACTTCTTCTGTTAAAAGAACAGATAAATGACTGAACTTTTAGCGAAAATTGATCAATTAAGCGGTTTGGCTGATTCAATGTTTGAAAGTTCGATGGATGCATTGTTTAGGCATGATTTTAACTTGGCAGAAAGCGTCATTGAAAAACTAAGTCAGGTTCATAAATTAGAGAAAGAAACTGTCATTTTCTTGCAAAATGTCAAAGTTGAAGAAATTGTTAACTTGCGACTTGTGATTGAAAGTGTAAGACGAACAGCGGAATACGCCAGTGACATCTCTGAAGTTGTGCTCAACTTAAACGTTGATTCAGTTTTAAGTTAATTTTTTTATTTTAATCAATCTTTTATTGCTTTTGCTGATTATCATAAAAAAAAGCAACTCAAAGTGGTTAAAAAGAAATTAAAAAAACAAGATTATACTCAATATTATTTTGTTTGAAAACCTTAAGATGTCACAGTTCAGATCATTGGAATGCTTGTAAGAAACATATTACTTCCGGGCTTTGATTTATACTGTAACTATCAATCAGATGAGCTGTTCCATCCGGGCAGTAGACTTTGTCGCCTTTCACAGCTTTTTGGTAACGTTTACTGCATTCTTTAAGTTTGGAGCAGCCATCACAATCTCGTGAGAGCATTTCTTTTTTCACCTCTTCCATTTGTTCAAATGTAGTGAGAATGTCAGAGGCGCCTATAGAGATTCTCTTTATAATCTATATAGAATCAATATTGCCAAGGTTAATCTCTGCAAACGGATAAGAAACCTTTAAGAAATAAGAGAATCACCTTCAAGCAACAGAGACAGCTCATGAACCCAAACGGATTGAAAGTAAAAGGCATTTTTTTGGATTTAGATGGCACAATAGTTGACTCCACAGAAGCTTACATAGAAGCCGCCAAAATAGCGTTCCAAGCCATCGGGCAAATAGCGCCAGAAAAAAAAGCGCTTTGGAAATTCCAAGAAGACTTGAGCAGGGTCTTACAATTAACTGACATTACTAAAGGCGACTCGAAAAAGTTTCTAAATGTGTACTTAAAGACATATTATTCAATACAGCAACAAAAAACCAAGCTTATGCCTAACGTTTCAGTCACACTTGAAAGTATTAGCTAAAAAGTACAAACTTGCTCTGATAACCATGCGGCACGCTCCAAAACAAGTCATATAGTAAAAGAGCTGGAGTTATTTGGCATTTCAAAATATTTTACCCATATTGTAACAGCTTTGGACACATCTAAACCTAAGCCTTCACCTGAAGCACTTAATAAAATGCGTAAAAGCCTTAGATGTTGAAATATGCAATTGCATTATTGCTGGAGACTCCAGTTAATGATGTGCGTGCGGGAAAAGCTGCGGGTGCAAGAACAGTAGCGGTTTTATCTGGGCTTTTTCAATGTGAAGAACTTGTCAAAGAATAACCAGATTTGATTTTGAACGATGTTAATGCGCTTCCAAAATTTATTAAATAATGCTATTTCATTATATCGAAATTTGAAATATTGCTCGAATCCTGCTTAAGCTGTTATATGCCCACATAAAAATAAAGTTTAATTAAAAGCTTAATCTTAAATCAATATTGGAGAAGGCTTCAGCGGGAATCAGTATGAACTTTGTGGAATTATTGATAGGGGAGAAATTGAAAGAAGCGGATCCAGACCTTGACATCATGGGGTCAGACCGCAAAGTTTTGCAGGTTGCCTGCCAAGACTTCACCAACTACCTTAAGTTCCATTGGAACTTGATGGGAAAAGAAGCAAACCAATGCGAACTCGTTGAAAAACTTGAAAATATTTTCAAGGAAGATTCAGCTGAACTGGACGCGTTTTTAATCAGTTTGGATTGGCATCTGGTTCAAAAAATGGAAAGAACGAGTTAAGCTACTAATAGGTGAACAAAACGCAAACAAATGGAACAAAATCTCAAAAACACTCAGCAACGCAGAACCAATATGGAAAAGAATTGAACACAAACAAGAACTGCAAGAAATGGTAGTTTCCACTTTGGTAAAAAACGGTGAAATCTGCGGAACCGAAATCTTGTCTGAAAATCTATCAAGATGGAACTTGGAGAAAAAAATGTTGAAAACCTAAACGATAAAGAAAGAATTTTCATCGTGGTCAACGAAGCATTACGGAAAGCCCGTGAAATGGCGCAAAGCAAAGGTCCACTAATCTTTGTCAAGATAGATAAAGGCTACTACAATGCTCCAAACTAGATAAATCATCTTTTGTTTTCTACAACCATTATTTTTGTTAAGCGACATCAATAGTTTATAGAGAGTTGAGAGCTTAAAAGCTAATATTGTAACTTCGTCGCAGTAAATTATTGCGAAATAACAAGCAAACCATCATGTGCTCGTTATCACATTTTTATTATCGGCATGGCTTCAAGCGATGGTTTTTATCAAATTTTACACCTATATTTATAGGGTTAATTTCTGGATTAATTTCAACAAAAATTGTTGGAAGAGCTTATCTTTTGAAAGGAGCTGCCTTGGTTAGCTTCGTAATTAGCAGATATATCTCTTATACTAGCGCTTGTACAATTTTTTAGCCTTACAGCAAAAAGTGTTGGGCAGTTTGTTGTTGCAATGATCAAAGCCAACACTATAGGATTTGTGTTGTAGCTCTATCTTTCTAACAGTGGAGAACGCCAAAAAAAAATAACTAAATAGTAAATTAAGCTTCATAGGAGAAATAAGGAAAAAATAATTCTTGACCTGTAAAGAATTATGAAGTGAAAAATAAAACCTAATACGAAGGATTGGCTTAGACTACTCTTACTCTTTGAAGAGTTTTTCGCATCCAAGTATAATGCCGCATGGTTGTGGTTTCGCCATAGCCGCATGCTGCACAACGTTTATGGCGTACATGGTATGCTCGCCTTCCGCAGCGCCTACATTTAATATGGACAGTTTTTCCTTGGCGCTTGCCCATTGATGGAGTTCCTTTTCCCACGACAGTCACCTAGGCGGAGGCGATATGAGGACTACGTTGTCTCCTCGAACGATTATTAGTCCCAGTTTCTTTTGGTTTTCAACTGCTGTTGTGTCTTCTGTTTCTTCTAGAACAAGGTTTAAGTGTTGGTCGAAACCCTTCAGTCTTCCTCTCAGGCTTTTTCCGCCTTTGAGTCTTACAAGTACGACTTTGCTGAGGTTTTGTTCAAGGATTTCGGTTGTCATTTCGCTCATTTTGGAATCCTCATGTATCTTTATGTCTTCTATACTCGAACTCTCCACATTTAAACCTATCTGGGCTTCATTCGGCTTGCTTAGGTTAAGTTAACTTTATGGCTGCAACCAGTTTGTTTGTTTTCCGATTGGTTTTAGGCAAGCATGTTTAGGCGACTTTCCTTCACCATCGTTACTCTGAACCGATTAACGACATGGGTTAGTAATCTCGTCAGTTTTTAGAAAAAATATTTAAAGATAGAAAAACTATATCTTTTTGATGCCTTTTATGAATAAAATGGTTATCACGATTGCAATTGTTCTTTTGTTGAGCTCTATGACTTTTATGGAGATTGGGCAGGCAAAAACCGATTCCGTCGGCGTTAAAGCGGGCGATTGGATAGAGTTCAATTCAAATACAGAAGGCAATCTTCCAGTCGGGCATGACGTAATATGGTTTAAAATGGAAATCATCAACACAACGGCCACCCAAATCTTCGTGAATATTGTTGCAGAATCACATAACGGCACCTTAACAAGCGCAATCAGAACCATCGATTTCACCACGGGCGACACACAAGCATGGATAATTATACCAGCCAACCTTGGTCCAGGAGACTCCTTTTACGACAATTTATCAAACAGCACTGTAACCATTCAAGGCGAAAAAACTGAGACAATAGATGGAGTGGCTCGAACAATCACATACGTACATACTGCAGAGAGAAATAAAGAATGGGACAAAGCAACAGGCGTATTTGTGCAAACCGTAGACACCTACCCTGACTACAATGTTACAGCGGCCACTTACGCGACAAACATGTGGACGCCCCAAATATTAGGGCTCAATCCATCAGCATTTTATGTTATCATTGTTGCGATCGCTGTTGTGATAGTAGCAGCTGTGGTAATTGTTGCCTTTGCAGTTCGTAAGAAGAAATGAGAATTTTCTTTTTCTATTTGTTATCTGCCACCACATCAACTTCATTTGAAATAGATTGTCTCTTTTGATTTCCTTTTGCTTATAAGGGTGCTACCTGATTGTTTTCTGGGAAAACGGAAAGTATATGCTATTCACCATTGAATTCATCATTACTTTCCTGGTTGCTTTTGGGCTAAACTTGATACCCTTCTTTGGACCCTCAAACCTCTTAATTGCATCCACAGCAGCCATCGGCATGGTAAACGCAGACGCAACCGCACTGCTCACAATAGCTTTCCTCATCGCCTTGGCAGCAGCCCTAGCAAAAGGCATCCACTACATGATTACCTTCTTTGTCAGTGGACATCTCAGCGAAAAAAGTCAAAAACGACTTGATGTCAAAGCGGAAAAGATTAGGCGCTGGGCTTTTCTGCTACTTTATTTAGCAGCGGCCACGCCTATTCCAGATGAACCCGTAGTCATCCCACTAGGGCTTAATGAAGTATAGTCCAGCAAAGTTTTTCCTATCTTACTTTTTGGGAAAAATTACGATTACAATTGCAGGCGCTTTTTTGGGCAGTTGGTTGAAGCCAACTTTTCAGGTTCACTATACTCCTATTGAAATGATGATCGTCTCTATAGTCCTAACCACCGTCATTACAGTTGTAATGTTTAAAGTGGATGTTGGGAAAGAAACGGCTAAAATAATAAAAAAATTAAAAGGCAACAAAAAACAAACAAGTGATTAACATGCCAACTCAAACAGACGATATCCTCTAAAAACAAAAGAAGCAAAACAAATCCTAGAAGAAACCTCAAAAAAGTTAAAACTCGACATGGAAACGCTTTTCGGTAAAGCAACCGTGAAGTTGTAGAATCCGACTGTAGGCGAAGTTTACCTTATTGGCGGAAAACCCTTCTCTACAAAGCTGGCGACAAAATCCTGCCCACTCTGCACTTTACCGAGTTTACTGCTAAAGCCCCAAAAATAGTAGTTGACATGGGCGCCGTTCCATATGTTTGCAAAGGCGCAACCGTTATGGCTCCAGGCATAGTACGCTATTGAAGGAGAATTTTGCCAAGGGCGAGCTGGTATTTGGTCGTCGATATGAAGTTTGGCAAAGCTTTGGGTTGGGTGAAAGCTCTTATGGACGCCGACACAGCAAGGCAAACCAAGAATGGCCCAATAGTTAAAACGCTGCATTGGGTAAGCGACAAAATCTGGGATTACACAAAAAAACTAATAGAATAATCAATTCTTATTTTTTTAAAAGAAAGAAGAAAAGATTAACCCTGGGCTATATTGCTAATGCTTAATTGGGCTTTGACGTACCTTTGTGGGTTCGTATGTTCTCCTTGCTCCTCCAGTTAAGCACTCTTCATGCTTTTTACTTAGGAGGTGATCCGGCCGCAGGTTCCCCTACGGCCACCTTGTTACGACTTTTCCCTCCTTACGAAACTTAGATTCGACACCGCCATGAAAGACGGCGCCTCACCCAAGAGTCGCTCGGATGGAACGACGGGCGGTGTGTGCAAGGAGCAGGGACGTATTCACCGCGCGCTAATGACACGCGATTACTAGGGATTCCATGTTCACGAGGACGGGTTACAGCCCTCGATCCCAACTACGGCAGGCTTTCGAGATTGCCTTCCCCTTTCGAGGTCGGAACCCATTGTACCTGCCATTGCAGCTCGCGTGTGGCCCGGGAGATTCGGGGCATACTGACCTGCCGTGGCCCGCTCCTTCCTCCACTTTATCAGTGGCGGTCTCCACAGTGTGCCCAGCACAAAGCTAGTTGCAACAGTGGACGCGGGTCTCGATCGTTGCCTGACTTAACAGGACACCTCACGGCACGAACTGGCGACGGCCATGCACCTCCTCTCAGCTCGTCTGGCAAGACCTTTAATCTGGCCTTCATACTGCTGTCGCTCCCGGTGAGATTTCCGGCGTTGACTCCAATTAAACCGCAAGCTTCACCCCTTGTGGTGCTCCCCCGCCAATTCCTTTAAGTTTCAATCTTGCGATCGTACTCCCCAGGCGGCAGACTTAACAGCTTCCCTGCGGCACTAGAACGGCACGTGGCCGTCCAAACACCTAGTCTGCATCGTTTACAGCTGGGACTACCCGGGTATCTAATCCGGTTCGCTCCCCCAGCTTTCATCCCTCACCGTCGGGCGCGTTTCTAGCAGACAGCCTTCGCCACTGGTGGTCTTCCCGGGATTATAGGATTTCACCCCTACCCCGGAAATACCGTCTGCCTCTCTCGTCCCCTAGCCAAGCAGTATCCCCCGCAATCCAACGATTAATTCGGTGGATTTAACAGGGGACTAACCTAGCCAGCTACGGATGCTTTAGGCCCAATAAACATCCACACCACTCGGAGAGCTGGTATTACCGCGGCGGCTGACACCAGACTTGCCCTCTCCTTATTCCCCCAGCGTTCTAGACTGGGTAAAAGCCTTCCTCAGCGGATGGCACTCGGGATAGCCCTGTCAAGCTTTCGCTTATTGCAAAGTTTTCGCGACTGCTGCGCCCCGTAGGGCCTGGGCCCTTGTCTCAGTGCCCATCTCCGGGCTCCCGCTCTCACGGCCCGCACCGGTAAAAGGCTTGGTGAGCCATTACCTCACCAACAACCTGATCGGCCGCGGCCCCATCCTTGGGCGACGCTGGAGAGCATAACCCCAACGTCTTTTGGGCGAAGACTCATTCCAGAGTTCTTCACCTATCGAGAATTAGCCCCAGTTTCCCGGGGTTGTTCTTGTCCCAAGGGCAGGTTAGCCACGTGTTACTGAGCTGTGCGCCGCGCTCCCAAATTGGCTAGGAAGCGCTCGACTAGCATGTCTTAGTCCTATCCCGATAGCAGTGGGGTCCGGCAGGATCAACCGGAGTTGTGACACTCCGTATTGATTTCTGCGGATCTTTCTATCTTGTTTTTTGTGTGGTACGTTCTGCACTTTTCGCATGATTTGTGCCTAACTGGATTTGGAGGGAAAAACATTCCACTCAATACGTCAAAGCCCAATTCAGACCTAACTGAGCAATTAGTCAGGTCCACATTCGTGTCCCCGCAATTGGAGGCCAACTCCGTCATTCCTGCAAGGCAAACGCCGTTTCGGTAGGGGTTGAGCCGCCGCCATGTGAAAATTGCGGGGCTAGCAATTATAGCTGAATTCTTACAGAAGCTAGTTCAACTGATATAAACATTTCTTTTCATTCAATTAAACATTCTGTCTACAACCCTCTTAATGCAAATTTTTTGGAGACGTTAAAATTTTGAATAATATTTCCGATTTTTTGAGGTTTTTCTTTCAAAACGGAAGGCGAAAAAAATAGAGATGAAAGGTTTTAGTTTCTATTTATTTGAAGTTACCAGCTTTTGGTTCCGTTTTTCATATGGGCTTCGGAGCAGTGCCTATCTAGTCTGCTCTTCGTGTTGAAGGTTTTGCTATCAGCATTGCAGATGAATTTGCCGTTAGAATTCATTTTTTGCTCCATATTGGGGCGCGTGGTCACAGACAAAAATGTTTGCTCCATATTATTCAAGAAACAATAAAGAAAAACGAGACACCTCAAGATTGTGACTGGTCTCTAAAGAATCGTGAAAGTTTTAAGCTTCAACGTATAATTACGTTATTACTTCTGCTTCAGCAGTTGTGCCGTTACCCGATTTATCTTTATTTTTACACGGTCACTAAGCTTGCATCGGCAACATGTATTACTAAACCTTGAACTCTAGCGATGCGCTCGCCTTTTGGGCTACATTCCACAATATCCACTTCTAATTCTTCGCCCACCTCAACTTGGTTACGTTTAAAACCTTTGCCATTATCCCGTCTACCCTAGTAATTACGCTTGCCTTTTTGAATAACTCATAATAACCTAAGTCCTTGCTAAAAATAGCTGATAATAGCGTTTATTTTCTTTCGCTTAAGTTTTTTCGCCAAGCGCTCGTACGTTGTGATTGCTCAAGAATTATATGCTTACTCGAAATGCCCAATGCATAAATGATCTAAAATCTCCTGAAAGCACTAAAGAAGGCTCAACGTAACAATGAAGACTACATTTCACGCAATTTTCTATTTTTTTCCAATCAAAACCAGCAACAGCTTCGTTAATACTGTTATCAAAAATAGAAACACTGCTTGCATAATCATTATGAACATAACAGGGCAAAACAACTTTCCCGTTAGGATCAATGTTTACCATAGCCCATGGTTTGCATTGCCATTTTTTCTCTTTAGCCATCACTTTCAAGTAACCAATTGAGTTGACAAGCGGGTAACCTTCACGTTTCATTTCCATAAGTCTATGCGCTATTTTCGATGTCTTATCAGTTTTAGCTGAGGATGCATCGACATTACAATACTCATGAGCCACGGCTACTGAAATTTTTGTACCCAACTCTTTCGCTAACCCCACTAAGCTTTCTATTTCATCAATATTCTCAGTCATTATCGTCGTATTGATGGTTAAAGAAACTTTTTCTTTCGCCGCACCAATGCCCCGAACCGCTTTCTTAAAACTTCCGTCGACTCCTCGGATAGCATCATGAGTTTTCTCCAGCCCATCCAACGAAACGTAAACCACACCGTTGATATATGGGGCTATCTCGTCAATTCTGGATTCGAGCAAAGTCCCGTTGGTTATGAGGCTTGTATGCAAAGGAAGAGAACGGGAAAAAGCAAGAATATCAACCAAATCGTTCCTGAGGAGCGGCTCCCCACCTTCAAAAGCGATTCCGACTGCTCCCGAAGCATAAACCCGTTTTAAAATTTCTTTTTCCTGCTCAAGGCTTGAATTTGGACTGGTTCTTTTCCAAAACGGACACATCTTGCAGCGAAGATTACAATTATAGGTCACCTTATGCCCGCAAAACAAAGGAGCCTTCACATGAAGTAAATTTGAGATAAAGCCGCGATAAACTCTTAGCCCTAGCCAAAAGTCCTCTACATAATGGTGAATGTTTTTTTCTTCCCCAGAATAATTATAAACCTGCCCTATCCTCCAAGATCAATTTTGAACTCTGTAACTTCACTTAGATAATATAAGAAGTACTTTTCTTTTTTGTTTGGAGAAAGGGAAATTGTCTTTATTCTTTTTTCTTGAGTTCTTTCTTTATGCCTTTCCCAAAGTCATCTACAGGTTTAGCGCCTCTTTTGATGCCTTTATCCACTGCCTTTCTAGTTTCTTGAGGCAGCATTTTCAACTTTCAAAATATAGCAGGAAACAGTGAGTGAGCAATTTGCAACTAAACAGCTATTTCACCGTCACTTTGTGCTTTTTAGGTGCGGGTGCAATCGTCTTCTTTGGGATACTGACTTCAAGTAATCCGTCCCTAAATGTGGATTCAGCTTTTTCAGGGATTACTTCTTCAGGGAACGACAGTTGTTTGTAAATATGCGAGTAAACGCGTTCTCTGACAACAAAGTTCTTCTCCTTATCTTCCGTTTCAACATCTGTTTCAGCCGAGATTTCTATGCCATCCTTTGTTAACGCTACGTCGATCTTGTCTTTAGCTACGCCAGGCATCTCAGCATGCACCACAAACTTGTTTCCCTCATCAACTAGATCTACAGTTGCCTCACGAACCGGAACTACAGGTTCAACACTTATCCACTCAAATGGAAAAGCTATACTTTCAATGAAGTTTTTGCGGAAATTATCCATTAAATCGTCGAATGTCGTCAGAACATGAACTGCGGGAATTTGTTTGCAGGAATATGTTTAGCAGGAACATGTTTTACAGATTTTACTGCGACTTCAGATTTTACGATCGCCTTCACCGGCGTCTTTTTTTCTTTTTCAGTCACTTTTTTTTCACCTCGATTAATTTATTATTAGGACCTAAAAAAAAGGAGTTAATTGTTGGATGATAAGGAAACCTTATCCTCTGTTTGGGGCAAGTTTGAATTGTCGTCTTTGTTTTTTTCCGCGAGATTGTCGTAGTCCTGTTTCTGTTTTCGTTCACTTTGGGAATTTTTTGGTTTTTCTCACCACTGTATCGTTTCACTTCTTTTACGTGAGAGTGTGGTTGCTTTTCTTGGTTAATACCCTTAATGTCTTCTTTTTCACTCATGCTATTTTCACCTCAGCTATCCGATTTTTATTTTTTGAATAATATACACGCTATTTTAGAAAGGCACAGCATTATGGCTTTAGTTCTCTGTCTTCACTGTAGTCTCTGTCCTCGTGGACTTCCTCTTCAGCTTCATCTTCGCTTTCTTCTTCAGCCTCGCTTGCTTCTTCGCCTTCAGCCTTTGCTTTATCTTCAGCTTCACCTTTTGGCGGATAAGTCTTATCTAACCAAACTTCAAACTGTCTCTTGCTGTCAGAAACAGAAAAAGCCCATTCACATAATCCACTGATAACTTTGCTAACGTCTATTTCATGCTCGTCAGCTAAACGTTTCAAAAACTCTTCCCAATTTGCAGGTAAAGACACTGAAAAACTACCCATAAAACAATCTCCACTATCTTGTTAGTGTCAAGTTATATTTTAAGTTTCAAATGTACTTGAAAATTCTTGCTTTGGAATAAATGTGTCTACCTTTGTTCTTTTAACAATTGCAGTCGTTTGGCGATTCTTTTGAGATTTTTTCTAAACCATACGGCCAAGTCTTCACGATCAACTTCGTCTAAAGGGTACCATTTTCCTTCTTTATATTGTGTAGTTGTCGCCTGTTTTGTTTTCTTCTGTTACATAAAAGGTTGAGCAAAGCTTGCAAAAATCAATTGTCACTTCATCCCAAGTTGTCTCTTGGTTTGCAAGTTGTTTAGCAGTTTTTTTGGCTTCTGCCTGGATTCTAGGCAATATTTCGTTGAATTGTTCGGTGGCTTTGATTGCGCGTTTGGAGTTTATGTATTGGCTTACTGCTGCTTGGGTGGTTTTGAGTTTCTTTGCCGCTTCAACCTGCGTTAAATGGTAAGTGTTGATGAGTTCTTTAGCTACAAGGGATCTGAAGACAGGAAGCACAAATTTTCCTATAGTTTCGCATCGAGCACTCATTTTGGTTCCGCAGAAATATAACAGCATTATACTTAATAAATTACGTGCGAAAAGGAGGACAGTCACTATTTTGAGTCATATTATTCTTTAGCTATCGTAAATAAAAAAGTAGGATAAAACATAGCATTTTTTGTCGCAGATTTCTAAATCAACAATTGTTTAGGTAGAAGGCAATTCATTAAATCATTCTTAGCAAATCTGCCTTCGTAATTATGCCAATCACTTCACCTTTTTTCACAACCAAAACACCCGAATAAGTCTGCAAAAGACTAGATATCAAAGATAAAGGTGCATCCTCATTTATCTGAGGGAAAGCTTCTTCCATGATTTCCTCTGTTGGCAACTTGGATATTTCCTCTAAATCTTTTCCCGCCATGATTTGGCGCAAGATAGCTTTTTCAGATATGCTTCCGACTGAATGTTTGCCTTCAAAAACGGGAATTTGCGAGTAACCATGTTCCTTCATTAGTTTTACGACTTTTGATATTGGCTCGTTTTTCTGGACAGTTACGACGTTTTTGTGAGAGTACTTTGTCGGCTTGAGTTTTTGTTTTAAATTCTAGCCGTTCTAGGACGTCGAAGATTGTTTTTACTTTGGTGTAGGAGGAGTCTATTGTTCCTGCTTCTAGTTTGGCGATTAGGGATTGGCTGACGCCTGCCATTTTGGCTAGTTCTGACTGTTTTAGGCCTAGTTGGCGTCTGCGTTTGGCGATGTCTTCTAAGGTTGGGAACATGGTTTAGTAATTGATTGTGTAGGGTAATATTCTTTTTGGAATATTTTTGTCAAAAACCAATATAACGCCGTTATGCAGTATTTGACATATAACAGGTGAAAACGAATTGACCACAAAAAAACTGGACACTCTCGCAATCCACGCTGGACAAGAAACAGCCGACCCAGCAACAAACGCAAGAGCAGTCCCAATATACCAAACAGCCTCATACGTCTTTCAAAGCACTGAGCATGCAGCAAACCTGTTTGCTCTAAAAGAACTAGGAAACATTTACACCCGAATAATGAACCCAACAACCGATGTTTTCGAGAAAAGAATTGCAGCAATCGAAGGCGGAACAGGCGCACTTGCCGTAGCCTCAGGACAAGCAGCTAAATCACTAGCACTACTTGCTATAACACAAGTTGGCGACGAAATCGTCGCTGCAAACAACCTCTACGGAGGAACCTACGAACTCTTCCACTACACTTTTCCAAAACTTGGCAGAACAGTAAAATTCGTCGACTCAAAAAAACCAGAAGAGTTCAAAAAAGCCATAACAACCAAAACAAAAGCGATCTATGCTGAAACAATTGGCAACCCGAAACTTGATGTGCCAGACTTTGAAGCTATAGCCAAAATTGCGCATGACGCAGGAATTCCCTTTAGTCGTAGACAACACAGTTGGCGTAGGCTTAGTCAGACCCATAGATTATGGAGCAGACATCACTGTGGCTTCAGCAACAAAATACATCGGAGGACACGGCACAAGCATCGGCGGAGTAATCGTTGATAGCGGCAAATTCAAATGGAACAACGGCAATTTCCCAGAATTCACTGAACCAGACCCAAGCTATCATGGAATCAAATATTGGGATGCCTTCGGAAACTTTCCAGGTTTAGGAAATGTTGCATTCATCTTCAAAGTTCGAGTACAATTACTCCGAGACTTGGACCTACTTTAAGCCCATTCAACTCCTTCCTATTCCTACAAGGACTTAGAAACCTGCCGCTTCGACAACGCAAACACTCAGAAAACGCACTAAAAGTCGCTGAATTCCTAAAACTCAATCCACTAGTTAACTGGGTAAACTATCCAGGATTAACTGATAACCCAAACCATAAAATAGCAGCAAAATACCTCAAAAGCAACTATGGCGGGATCGTAGGCTTTGGCATTAAAGGCGGTTTAAGCTCGGCAAAAAATTCATCGAATCAGTTAAGCTCTTCTCACATTTAGCAAACATTGGCGATGCAAAAAGCCTAGTCATCCATCCAGCATCAACTACACATCAACAATTGAGTTCTGAAGAACAAGAAGCAACTGGAGTAACTCAAGACTACATTAGACTTTCAATAGGTATTGAAGATGCTGAAGACATCATTGAAGACATTGACCAAGCACTGAAATTTCAGCGAAACCTTAAATCTATAGCAGTGTTATAACTGCTCAACTCTCATTTTTGGAGGAAAAAAACTTAGCAATCACTAATAAAGCCTGACGAATTCAGGAACTAAAACATTCACCTTCGGCTAATCCACCAGCGGAACTAATTCTTGAATCAGGTGAGAAACTCGGTCCAATAACGCTTGCCTACGAAACATATGGCGAGCTCAACACACAAAAATCAAACGCTATTCTTGTCCTTCATGCACTAAGCGGAGATGCTCATGCCGCTGGAGCTAACGGTTGGTGGGACAGTTTAATTGGTCCAGGCAAAGGTTTAGACACAAACAAGTATTTTGTAATCTGCTCCAACGTTATTGGGGGTTGCCAGGGCTCAACAGGTCCATCTTCTATTAACCCGAAAACAGGCAAACCTTACGGCACCGACTTTCCCATTAGTAACTATTGGCGACATGGTAAACGCTCAAGCTCAACTAATTGACCATTTAGGCATAGAAAAACTACTGGCTGTTATCGGCGGATCAATGGGTGGAATGCAAGTTCTCCAGTGGATGGTTGCCTACCCAGAACGAATTCGATCGGCAATACCAATCGCCACCACAATGAAGCATACCCCTCAGCAAATAGCTTTCAATGAAGTTGGCCGCCAAGCAATCATGGCTGATCCTGACTGGAAAAATGGACACTATTATGGCTCAAGTGTTCCAGCGAAAGGCTTAGCTGTAGCACGAATGATTGGACACATAACGTACATGAGTGATGCTTCAATGGCTGAAAAGTTTGGCAGACGAATCCGAGAAGACAAAGAACCATTCAAGTTTGGGGCAGAGTTTGAAGTAGAAGGCTACTTGCGTTATCAAGGCGACAACTTTGTTAAACGATTCGACGCCAACTCATACCTCTACATTACCAAAGCCATAGATTACTTCAATATTCTTAACGGAAACAAAAACTTAGCCAACATCTTCAAAGGATTAAAAGCAAAAGTGCTTGTAATATCCTTCAAATCAGATTGGCTTTACCCATCATATCAATCTCAAGATATTGTGAAAGCCTGCAAATTGCAGGTGTAGACACTACTTACTGCGAAATAAACTCCACATATGGACATGATTCGTTTCTTCTGGAAACAGAGCAAGAAACCCAATTAATCAAACACTTTCTTAACACGGTATCAAACGATCATAATGGTGATGCATAATGACACAGGCAACACTAAAGGCAAAACACAAAATCATTCTAGGCTGGATAACCAAAGAAGCGTCTGTGTTGGATCTTGGATGCGGCGATGGAGAACTTTTATCCCTACTCATAAGGGAAAAACAAGTTCATGCACAGGGAGTAGAATTAAGCGAAACAGCTATTCACCGATGCGTTGCCCAAGGATTAAGTGTTTTCCAACAAGATATAGACACAGGCTATCTGAATACGCTGACAACTCATTTGATTATGTTATACTAAACCAGACATTGCAACAGGTGAAAAAGCCAGATTTGCTTTAAAAGAGGCATTAAGAGTGGGAAAAAAAGTGATTGTTGGGTTTCCCAAATTTCGTTCAAGCCTCAGCCAGATTCCAAATATTCTTCAAAGGAAGAGTTCCAGTACTAAAGCGTTGCCTTACGAGTGGTATGACACCCCAAACCTACATTTTCTCAGGCATCGCTGACTTCAAAGATTACTGCAAAAAAAGTAAATATCCACATCGAAGATGCGGCTTTTATTCGAAAAGGCACCGAAGGTCAAACTGTTTCCAAATGTGTTTGCTGAAATTGGGCTATTTCTTTTAACGACATAATTCCCTGTTTGATATTGTGGACTTGATTGTTTTTTGCAAAACAATATCGGCAGATTGTGGTCTCTCAATACTTATCGATGCTGATTGCCAAATGTTATCAAAATAGATTTTAGCCAAAGCGATAAGGCTAGGATTGTTAGACCATAATGCAGATGTTTCCAAAGTTCCAGTTGCAGAAGTAATAATCATCACTTCTTTTTCATCAACTTAAAAGGATTAAAGCTGGAGGTGGCGTGGAAAGAAACCTGGTCATCTGCCCCAGCTTGTTTCTCAATTGCCAATATTTCTTCTCAGAGGTATGTTAATTGAGGTAAGTCTTTCACTGACTACTCGAATTTTTACCCCTCTTTGTAGTGATTGCATTCGTGATTCAAAAAATTCAAAGATAGCTCTTGGAAACCTTTTTCTCGAAGTAACAATATCAAGGCTTATCTGAACATCCTTAGTAAAATTATTTATTTTTTGTATAACTGCATGATTTCCCGGAATGAGAATAAATTCAGGCTCTCTTCTATTAGCTGGCAGTTTTTTGTTTTCACTTTCAGTTGATAGTTTATTTGCTTTTTTAATCAATTCATTATAACTGCAATTTCCTATTTTCCACTAAAATTGATAAGCCAAGTTTTAATGGAGTTGCTTTGAACATAGTCGGCGCTGTTATAGTTTTTTCTACCAGACCATTGTTCTGAAGCGATGGCATTATTCGATAAACATCTTGTCGAGTGATATTTGTTATTTTCGAGATTTCTTTAACAGTTAAAAGACGCTCCGAACTAAGAAGAGCGACGTAAATTCTTGCCTGATTAAGCGTTAGCCCCAGTTCAGTTAAAGTTTCAGTTGTCGTTTCCATGGTCTCGTCTTATCGAAGGCTTGGCAGTCCTATGTTAATATTTTCCCAAATATGACCCCTGTTGGTGTTGGCAAACACTTGTACTAAATTAAATCTTTTCTTGAATGTGTAATTGAGGAGAACAAAAAATGAGACTTATAGATTAATCGATCCATTTCAAATTGATCTTTTTTCAGTTCAATTTACTATTCATAGTTTCTTTGAATTTTAGAAGGGTCATATTGTCAACAAGCAAACCGTAATTACATATGGCCAAGTTCAAAAAGTAAATCTGCGAAAATTAGACGTGCCATCGGTATAATTCGATCTCAAGGACTTACTTATTACTCTCAAAATTATCTCAAAAGAAGGTTATATAATAGGTTTTTGAAGAAAAAGCTGTACTCGCAATTAAACGATTACTGTTGGAAGGAAATTAATTTTAAAGCTTTAAACCTTCATGGTTCAGCAAAAATTCTTCTTAACCCATTAGATATGGGTTTTTCAAGAGAATTCAATGTTTATGGTTTCCGTGAACCTTTAAACACTTTCGCGTTTTTCTGTGATGTAGCTAAAAAGAAACCGGTGTTTTGGATATAGGCGGAAATCTAGGGTATTTTTCATTGATTGAGCTTCAAGCGGGCGCTAAAAAAGTTATTTCAGTGGAGCCTGTCCCATCAACGTTTAAGTCTGCTTACTAAGACTTTGGAAAAATACAAAGAGGCTGAATCTTTAAACATGGCAATTTCAGACCGTAAAGAAAGTCTGAAATTGTATGTTGGAACTGATCGTAATGTAACTTCTTCATTTAGACAACTTTTTGTTAATACTGGTCACTCGTTAGCATACGAGATTATGGCGAGGGCAGAAACACTTCAAAGCATGGAAGAGAAATATCCGATAACTATGGTAAGGATGGATGTGGAAGGACATGAATACCGCATACTTTCCGAGCGCATCCCTGACCAAATTGACAGCATAAATATCGAGTTACATGTTTTACCTCCTTTCAACAAAAAAAATGCAGTTAATCTTCTTCGATGTTTATATAGCCAAAACTTCAAGGTTCATACCGCCATAAACGAGATGAACTATGAATATTACGATTTTGTTCAAAGATTTGGATTAAAAAGAGGTTACACCTTAGCAAGAACGTTTGGTTCAAAATTAACTGTGTGCCCATGTATTCAACTTAACCCTTCTTTCGAAGAAATAGTTGAAAAGATTCCTGAGAGAGGACAAATTCATTTAACATTGGAAAGATAAATTGCAAAAACATTTGTTGCTGTGTTGCTACAACCACTTAGTTTTAAGAGCTACAAGAGCTAAGCAAGTATGCGCAGACTTTTACATACACTGCCAACTAACCACTCAAGAATGATAACTATGGAAACAATAATTTCTCCAAAATACAAACGCACAACAGGAAAAGATGTTTGGCGAGAAAACTTGCGCTTAGCCATTTTTGCAGCCGACAAAATCAGAAGCACTTTGGGTCCACAAGGAGCATACAAAATTGTTAGCTATAATCGTGGTCCCGAACAAGTTGTCAAAATCACTAAAGACCCTATTGCAATTTTGGATGAACTTGCAATTCAATATCCCCCAGCAGTCATCATTGCCGAAGTCTGCCAAGATGCAACGTGAAGAAGCAGGTGATGGGGCGGCATCTTTTGTTATACTCTTATCTGCCCTTTAAAAAAGGCAGATGAGCTTTTATCGAGTAAAATTCACGCTAACACCATTATTCATGGCTACTTTTTAGCCACAAATAAAGCATTGGAAATTATAGATAACCAAAGCATGAACTCATAACGGCGTAAAGCGCTGATGTTTTAGATATTGTTGACTGTAAAAGAAACCTTTTGACTCCAAATATCGCTTCAATGATTATGGAAGCATATCCTCTGGCTTTATCCGAAGGCAGATTTGACAAAGAAAATATTAGATTTTTAAAAAAACCAGGCGGCAGCATCCAAGAATCAAACCTTAATCAAAGGAGTAGTCATAAAAAAAGAAAAAGCCCATCCCAACATGCCAGATAAAATGGAAAACCTTCGGATTGCAATAACAAGCGAAAGACCAGGGATAAACCGTTTGGATGTTAAAATGAAAGGCGAAGGACCAACACAAATCAAATTAAATATTAAAACGCTGATCAAATGAGAAAATATCAAAGAAGCTGAAGACAAGCTAAGATCAGAAGCTTTAGACAAGATGATTGAGCTTAAAGCAAATGTTTTGCTTTGCGAGCAGCCAATTGATGAGAGTTTAAAAGACAAATTGCTTATAAACGGAATTTTTGCTCTTGAAAAAGTTGACAAAAAAGATACGCAGGCGGTCGCTAAAGCCACTGGCGCCAAAATTGTGGGAAAGCTCAACGACCTTACAGAAGAAGACTTAGGCATTGCAGATGAACTCTTATACTGACAAAATAGAGCTTGAAAAAACAGTAACAATCCAAGGGATGCAGAGGAGCAACTTTTATGCTTAAGAGGAAGCACCTCACAAAAAATCGATGAATTGGAAACCGCAATCCGCAACAGCCTAACGATTGCTTAAAATTTTGGGCGATGACAATCAAGTTTTGCCCGGAGGAGGAGCAGCAGAAACTCATATCGCAGAAGAACTCAAACACTATCGCTAAAAGTTTTGCAGGCAGAGAACAACTTGCGATTGAAGCATTTGGTAACTGCATTGATGGATATTCCAAGATGTTTAGCGGAAAATTATGGCTTAAACGCAACCGACATTTTGTTGAATTGAAAAAACATCATGCTGATGGATTTAGCAACTATGGGATAGATGAACAAAAGTTGCTGTGACATGGTTTGCTTGGAACCAGCTAAAATGAAGCGTTCAGTAATTAGGAGGGCTTACGAGGTTGCCTCGATGATGTTGCGGATAGATGAGTTGTTGATTTCTAAGGAGATTCCTAAATTCCATAAGAAATAAGTCGTTGAAAAAGAATTAATCAAATAATTGGGAAACATTAAACTTAACCATTTTATGCTTAACTTAACTGGGCATAGTGTAGTAAACGACTGCGCCTAAAACAATGCTTATCAACCAAAGCGCAACTGTGATTCGCATCCATTTCTTTGTTGGTTGAGGTAAATCATTGAATAGATACATTGCTGTCAAAGCTACAAGGGGAATGCCAATCGCTGAATGGATTATTTGTAAAATTTAGAAGGGCCAGCAATAATACCAAAAGTTCTCAGTTAGAATCTAACTTTTCATTCGAATTTGCTTTATCGTGAGGCTCAGTTTTTCGTTTGCGTTTAGGTATCTTTTGCAAATACGGAAATAGTATTGATGCTCTTGCGCGAATAATATTTCTTGTTTCAAGCGTAGCCCGAGATTTTGTAATCATCTTTTCTATTTCTATTCTGCTTTCTTCAAGTTTTTCATTGAATTCTCTATCAGAGATCTTCCCTTTAGACTTTAGTCTATGCACTTCTTCTATTGACGAAGATATCTTGGCAAATTGGTCGTCGAGCTCAGTTTCTTTAAAGGCACCAGAATCAGGCATTTTTAGCCTTACATATCGGAGTAAAAGAGGCACTTGGACCATAATTGAGATGAAAGCTACGCCAAAGACCATAGTATTTATCGTATGTAAGTCTGTTTGAGAAATTACCGCGGAAGTTGTGATTGTGGCTGCAAGTGCTATTGAAAGAGCTCCTCTTACACCGCCAAGCATCGCGACGTTGCCCAGACTGGTGACATTTTTCCGCCTATCTTCCTGAAGATTGCAAATATTGGATACACTGTGGCGGCTCTAGCCACAGTAACGGCTGCAAAAGCTGCTACGATGATCACAAGTGACTGTGGAAAAGTTGTAATGATGTTTGCTTGGAACCCAATAAGAAGAAAGGCGACTGAGTTACCTAAAAAGGCGGCTAATTGCCAAAATATAGTCACCGCTTCTCGTGTTGCTGGTTCCATTGCAGTTTTAAGCGTATTGTTACCAAAATATAATCCTGCAACGGCTACAGCAATAAGTCCAGATGCGCCGACTCCCGAAGCGAGCGCATAAGAGCCATAAACGACTACTATTGTTAAAATGGTTTCAGCGACTCTATCCTCAATTAAGCTCGAAAGAACTTCTCCAGTGAATGCAACAACCAACCCTATTAACACACCAGCGCCAAGGGTGAATCCAAAACTCAGAAATGAACCCACTACAGTTATTTGTTGTAATCCTACAGACGACAGTATAATGGTAAAAATGATTATTGCGGTTGCATCATTAAACGCTGCCTCAGTATCTAGGAGCGTCGACAGTTTAGACGGGACTTTTACTCGTCTGAATACCTCTAAAACGGTCACAACATCTGTCGGAGCTATTAGTGCAGCAAATAGAAATGAAACATATGGGGATAGACCTATCACTTTCCATAAAATCAAGCCGCCCACCGTTGTCGCTATCAAGACCCCAATGGTTGCTAGCGCCAATGACGGTTTGATTACCGCCTTGAGGTCGCTTCCCCGAATGTGAATCATTGCTTCAAATATTAGGGGAGGCACAATTAATCCCACAAAGATACCACCGCCGCCTCCCTGAATCAATTGATTGTAAATTGATTGTATTTGTAAAGATATGTTCTGCATAGTAACCTGAAGTGGACCGCCATGAAAAGAAAGCAAAGTTACAACTATGCTGATTAAGACGCCTATGAAAACTAAAACCAAAGTGTAAGGTATCTTGACACGTATTGAGATAAGGACAGCTATGAAAGTCAAAAGCAAGAATCCTGATATGACGAGTTCTATGCTAGCCATTAGCTTTTCACATTCTCTTTCGAGTTAAGATTGCATTTTCATATTTAATTGCTTAATCAATCTCTCGATGCTGATTTAAAGCTAAGCTCTTGCTAAAGTAACATCCGCAAACGACTATTTCCAGACCTGTTTGCTGAACCAGCGTTGTTTCTTTTAGCTCGATAATTAATGTTTGAACTGAGACGCTTGTTTGTTTCGTTAGCTGATTGCCAAAGGCTTTCAAAATAGACTGTGGACAAAGTGATAAGACTATGATTATTTGACCCAAAGCAGAGCTTTCCAAAGTGCCATGTGCTGACTAATTGCCCAACGCCTAAAGCGTTTGAGAATAAACCCATTATAGAGTTTTTCTACGTTCAACGCGTGCTATTATCAGAATTCCGAAATCTCTCTCTTAACCAGTGTCTTACATCGTAGAAGGATATATTTCTGTTTGGGCAGGCTGAAACGCAGTTTCCGTCGCCAATGCATTTGTAGTTTCTAAACTCGCCTTTAGAAGCGAATGCCGCCGGTTGACCTGTGAGCCCCAGGGGGCAGACTTTTGAGCAGTCCTTTGTCGTGCAACTGCTGCAAAGCGCTTTGTCCTTCACCTTTAGCCTAAACAACCCAGCTCGGGATATGAGCTGGTTGAAAGCTCCCCAGCCGCACATGCCAGTTGAGATGCAGCCGTAAGTCCCGACAAAGGGAATCATCATCCAGATTACGTACCAAAGAAAGCCAAAGTAGAACATGTAAAGGAAGTAGGCGGGATCCATGCCGAAAACGGAGATACCTAAAATTCCTACAGATGCTAAGTAGGATAGTAAAGCCGCAGCCAGCAACGAGATCCACACCGCCGATACAGCTACTTTATAGGCGGATGATATCTTGTTCGTGTGCAGCCTGCACGCAAGCCTGGAAGTTCTACTAAATGAGTTCATTGCATCCATAGTCGTCCCCTGGTACATGAGGGGAGCCATACACGTTACAGAACAAAGTTGCCTGCTTCCAAAAAGAAAGGAAAGGATGCCGCTGATTAGAAATGTGCCAAGCAATGCCATTACTACGGCTGAACCTATGGCACCTGAGCTTCCTATCCCCATGGCCCAACCTAGCCACGGCGTCTGCCTAAGGAGGTCGAACGGGATTACGAATATGGGCAAGATTATACTGTACGCGCCGAAAGCGAGAATCAAAAGCAGGAGCCTTATCTTAGTTTCGAGCTCCCGCGTATACTTGATTCTGAAAACTACAAGCGCCCCCATCTCTATGCCCATCATTATCAGGTACCACGGAGACATGGTTATTCTGGTGAAGAACATTATGAAATTGAAAAAGCCCGCACTTAGGGCATTCACAAAGGACCCTGCCGTAGAGGCAAACATAATTCCATTAAAAAAGCCTGCGCCATACACTTGAATGTCCAAGACTCCGCCCATGAAGAACTCTGCCACGAAAAGTAGCCCCAAAAAACCGAAGACCCAATACGGCTTTGCTTGCCAACTTACGGATTTGGATGAAACAAGTCTTCTTTCGTCCAGCACGATTCCGAAGTACACTACCATCTCGACTATTATGGATAGTACGAAGACTGTGGCGTCGCCCATGAGAAGCCAGATGAACTGGCCCGCCATCATCAACGCATAGGCCAGCATAAGAAAGAGAAGATAGTGCAGGATGCTTGAACTGGTGGTCCGATTCTTGTAAAGGAACTCAAAGACGTAAATGAAAAGAAAAACCATGACGGCGCTGCCCGCAACCAGAGAGATGCTGGTCCAAAGAGAGTTGCCAATCGCTGTGGGAGACAGAATCATTATGATGGTTTGGGCTGCCATGATCCAGATGAGTGGCTTTGGCAGCCTGCCTCTTATGAAGAAAAGCGTTATTCCCATCTCGGCAGACATCATGAAGATGAACCAGAAGGAGCTCGTAGCGTGAATAAGGGCTGAATAGACCCATTGTAAACCGCTAGAAATCGATACCGTACCGCCAAGGAGCGCAAGGGTCCAGCCCATAAACACTTCAGAAAGGATGACTAAGGCGATGATCGATGCGATCAAAAGAAGTCTGATGTTGCCCGCCTTAATCTTCAGGAGGTTATCGTTTCCGCGTATTGCAAAAAGAATTGCAGCAATTGTGACGCCTGCTACCGCCATGTTAATGGCCACCAGATCAAGGATTGTAAATGATGATTGGATGTAGAGGTAAACGAGTGTGCTGATGAACGTCGTAGCTATCATTGAAAGGAGGAAGAACACGATGCCCGTGTCGATTAAGGTCTTGACTTCTGCGCCTTTTTTGATGAGCCATGCCGTGAAGACAGTCATCGTTCCAACGTAAAAGCCTGCGCTCAATATTCGCGTAAGCGGCCACGTTGCTGACGCAGATATGATTCCATTTAAAAAGCCTTGCCCGTACACCTCGATGGCCATTACCCCGCTCATAAAGAACTCTACCACGAATATGAGAAACAGGAAGCTAATGACCCAGTACGGCATTGACTGCCAACTTACCGATTTCGAAGAAATAAGCTTCTTTTCGTCTAATACTATTCCTAAGTACACCACCATTTCAAATATTATGGATAGGACAAAAACTGTGGCATCGCCGTTAAGAAGCCAGATGAATTGCCCTGTCATCATAAGGGCATAGGCCAGTATGAGGAAGAGCAGATAGTTCAGGATACCTTTGCTTATGGTCTGGTTCTCATGAAGGACCTTGAATATATATATGAACAGAAAAGTCATGATGGCGCTGCCGACAGCCAGAGAAAGGCTAGCCCAAACATGGTTGACGATCGCAGTTGGAGAAAGAACCATTATAATAACTTGAGACGCAATGAGCCAGCTAAATGACTTTGGCAGTCTATCTCTGATGAAATAAAGTGTGATTGCCATTTCGGCAGACATCATGAAAATAAACCAAAAAGAACTCGAAGAGCTTGTTATTGCGGTGAAAATTCCTTGGAGACCGCCAGCCGTTGATACAGTTCCCCCGACAAGTGCAAAGGTCCAGGCCATGAAGACTACAGACAGTAAGACCAAGATTATGATCAAGACAATTATTAGGGACTTTAACCGCACACTACCGACTATAGTTTCATCCAAAGTCTTGGGTTCCCCAAGTAAATACATAACACCCAAAGCGAAGACTATGACCATCATCAAAAACCCACCTCCTAATACTATTTCGGGAAGTGCCCATGAAAAGTAGAAGTAAAGTACAACACTGATAACCATCTGAGCCATCATTGAGAGTAAGAAGAGCACCTTCCAAGCTTCCTGTGGAGTCTTGATTTCCGAGCCTTTCTTGACAAGCCATGCAGTGAAGATAGCCATCAATCCTTCTATTATCAAGAGGAGAATTAGAGTTGCAAAATCCAAGTCCTTCACCAATTTTTCTAATTTTTATTCATTGGGGCATGGTGTATGTCATAGCCAAAACCTATTTACGTGCAAGCTATATAACGCTGTGCTGTGGTTATTAACCAACAACAGTTCACTCGTCGTCTTAGTGAAATAGCCCCTGCGCTCTAAGCGCGTAGGGTCTTAACTGAGCCTAAGAGTACCTTGCGCCGGTATTTAGTGGCCCAGATAAGGTGGTAGTTGACTTGGTAAGCACACGTCCGAGCTTTATCCAGTCTCCCACTCCTTATCCAGTGGTGACAGACTTATCGGCTTGAACGGGTAATAGAACTACGTGGTGGACGCATTCATCTTGCCGCTAACGCGGCAGGTATTCTGCTAGGTTTTTTATCACTAAAGCCGAGTTGCAACGCAGTCTGCAATTTGTTTCTAAACGAAGTAAGGTAGCTTTGGAATTTATTGGTTTTTGCTGCCTTGGATTGATTTTCTTGATCAATTTGAGTATGAAACAATGCTTACAAATCCAGTGAAAGTAAAGCTTCGAGCAGAAGATGCGAAGAACGATAAAGTAGATAGCAGGACGTGGGCGACTTGACGAGGATGAACTGGTTGCAAACAGGCTATGTTCCTCCACAAGAATTCAGATGGCTTCGCAGTTTGCTAAGGCATCGAACATACCGAACTGGCTTCAGTACTGGTGTTAAGAATCGCACCAGGTGAGTTTAGAAAACGTGACATCGCATTGGAGAGGTAATTTGAAGCTTCTTCTCTCGATGTTTTTGAGATAAATCAAAATATCGATCTCTTAGAGTTGATGGATTGACAGAGCAAGAGATTGACTTGATGCTTAAGAAAAAGTATGGTAAACTTGAACCCGTTCGGCTGCTTATAACTATTCCCGGAATTGTTTTTCTTGTCTGCGTTGACGTTGTATCCTGAGATTTGTGATATAAGATGTTTGGTACTTCGGATAAGCTTGTTCATTATTCTGGGGATTGTTCCGACTATTCGTCAGTCGGGGAACATTCTTTTACCGGTCGGGAGACGAAAGGTATAAGGGCGGCTATGAAAGTCAAAAGCAAGAATCCTGATATGACGAGTTCTAAGCTAGCCATTAGCTGTTCACATTCTCTTTCGAGTTAAGATTGCATTTTCATATTTAATTGCTTAATCAATCTCTCGATGCCTAGTTTAAAGCTAAGCTCTTGCTAAAGTGATATCCCCAAACGACTATTTCCAGACCTGTTTGCCAATCGCTAACTTGTGACTGCACTATGCAACCCACACAACTTTAAAACCCGAACTTTCTGAATAGTATTCAATGACTTTCAAGTGAAAGTCAGTATGAAACAACAATAGCGAGTAAAAATCGCTTATTTCGCTTCATGATGTTAATTTAAACAAAAGGTTGAATGGTTTGTCACAACCAATGCCCCCCTCAGCGCTAGATTGGAATAATCTCTTCAATTTGGCAGCCTACATAGCAGTAATAGCTGTAGCAATTGTCATGGTGGCAATGGTTTATTTTATAATAAAATACCGCCAAAAAAAGGGACAACCCAAATTTATTCCGCCAACCGGCTTATCGAAAAGCCACGCCAGAGAAGCCATGATATTCGCTTCAATCTCGATTATACTGTTGCTTAGCTTAACTATAGCCTCATATAGTACACCAAATGCGCGTTTTCCTCCGCCTGTTTCTGAAAGCTTAGTTATCAAAGTCACCGCGTACCAGTGGGATTTTAGGTTTACTTATCCCAACGGTTTTAACATTACTGGAACCTGCAATGTTCCAGCTAATAAAAGCATCATTTTTAATGTAACAAGCACTGACGTCATGCATGGTTTTGGCTTGATGGATTTCAGAGTTAAAATTGAGGCAATACCAGGCAGGTATAATGTTATTGGAATAACGACTCCGACTTTAGATGGAAATAGCGAGCTAAATTACACTATTCGGTGCTTTGAATACTGTGGTGTTGGGCACACTGACATGTCTGCGGCACTTATTGTTATGGATCCAACAGTTTTTACCCAGTGGCTGAGCAACCAGACAGCTTCAAACACAACCATGTCTGGAGGCTAAAACATTGTACACTGAGTTCTCCATAAAAGAATGGTTAACTACAACTAACCACAAACGGGTAGGCATACTGTACATCGTAACAGCAGTGTTCTTCCTAATCATAGCTGGTTCACTTGGCATGCTTATGCGAACGCAGCTTGCCACACCTGCGGAAACTCTCCTTACCCCCTTCACTTATGGGCAAATCGTAACGTTGCATGGACTTTTAATGATACTTTGGGTTCTCACACCCCTTGGAGCTGGACTAGCAAATTATATTGTGCCACTGCAGATAGGCGCAAAAGACCTGGCGTTTCCGCGTTTAAATGCTACAAGCTACTGGACGTACCTTTTTAGCGGTTTACTTCTTGTTGGAACGGTGTTTCTTCCAGGTGGTAGTGCAAACAATGGGTGGACGCTTTATGCCCCCCTAAACACTATACAATTCTCCCCTCAAGCAGGAACGACGCTTACCGCGTTGGCACTGGCGCTATTCGCTGTATCAGTCACAATGTCCTCAATTAACTTCATCACAACCATTGCTAAACACCGAGCTAAAGGTGTAACGTGGACTCGCCTACCAGTTTTCACTTGGTCCATATTGATGACCATGGCGCTGGCACTTTTTGCATTTCCACCTTTAGCCGCAGGATTGTTGCTGCTTACAACTGACAGAGTCTTTGGTACCGTTTTCTTCAGTTCGACACAGGGAGGTAGCATTCTGTGGGAAGAGCTTTTCTGGTTCTTCGGGCATCCCGAAGTTTACATAGTTGTATTTCCTGCCTTAGGCATAATTGCTGAAGTTTTTATGACGTTCGCAAAGAGACCATTGTTCCAGAAAAAAATTTTCATACTAGAGTTTGCTGCAGTAACTTTTCTCAGCATGGGCGTTTGGATGCACCATATGTTCACAACTGGAGTAGATTACAATACGTTACAAGTTTTCTCCATTACGACGTTAGCTATTTCCGTTCCATTTGAAGGATTAGTTCTTGGCTTGGTGCTAACTCTGTACAAGGGCAACATCAAGTTGAAGGCTCCAATGTTATATTGTTTAGCAGCAATTTTCACAGTCACTTTAGGAGGCGTAACCGGAGTTTTACAAGCCTTCCCAGTTTTAGACTACGCCTTCAACGGTACATACTGGATTGTAGGTCACTTTCACTATGTTATGGCCGGAACTACGCTTTTCGCTCTCATAGCAGGCCTCTATTATTGGTGGCCAAAAATAACTAAAAGAAAATATAACGAAACATTTGCCAAAATAACTTTCGCAATTTCCTTCATTGGATTTAATGTCCTATATTTTCCCTACTTTTTCCTCTTGGATATGCCGAGGAGAATATACACCTATGCTGCAAACACAGGATGGGCATCATTGAATTTTGATGCGACTGTTGGAGCTTTTGTTTTCGGACCAGCCATACTGCTAACTCTTCTGAATCTGATTGTCAGCTACAGAAAAAACGAGGTCTGCGAACCGAACCCATGGGATGCAAGAGAGATGGAATGGACAGGCAACTACAGTGGATTAGCTCCCGATAATCAATCGACGAATGCGCTCGGCATCGCTGAAAAAACTGCGGACTCATCGTTATCAGTTGAGAATTCAAAGGAACCTGAGAATAGTGATTTGAAATGAAAGATGAAGAAAGAGCTACTGAAGAAAACAAATCTACATTCTTGCCGCTGATACTTGCAGCAGGAATCGCAGTTTTACTGCTCGGAATTGTAATTTATATTCCCCTCATTGTAGCTGGATTGGTTATCATAGCGGCGGCAATAAGCAAAGTTTTCAAAGATGGTGCTTCAGAGAAATTCGCCCAACGCAAACAGGCTGATGAAGAGACATACCCGCTTGAAACAGTAAGTAAGGAGAAACTTGGTTTATGGATTTTTCTTGCATCAGAGATCTTAATTTTTGGATCGCTCATCGTCTCTTACCTGTACGTCCGAGTGAGCAGCGGTTCATGGCCTGTTGCTACGCAAACGCATAACGTTCTTCTTGGAATGACGAACACCATTATTCTGCTCACAAGTAGCTTGACAATGATTCTAGGTCTTTACTTTATACGATTGGGCAACGTGAAGAGATTAAAGATTTGTTTAGGCGGCACTTTTGCCTTAGGATTATCTTTCCTTGTAATAAAACTTGGAATAGAATGGCCTGCCCTCATCCAAAGCGGCTTCACCGTAAATAGCGGTTTACCAGCGTCCAGCTATTTTGTATTAACTGGTCTTCATGCAGTGCACGTTGCTGTCGGTTTAGTCGGAGTTGGATATCTCATGTTTAGAGCCTACAACGGAGGATTCACCAGCACAAATCATGTTGCAGTCGAGAACATCGGTTTGTACTGGCATTTTGTGGACATTGTGTGGATGATCCTTTTTCCAATATTTTATTTAATTTAGGTGAAAAAGAATGCCTGGAATTAAACTCTACATTGGAATCTGGCTTGGACTTGTAATAGCAACCGTCATGGAAGTTGTAGTGCGATCTTTGCCAGGGGGAGCCTCGCTGATTGTGCTGGTAATAAGTTTAATTGCCTCAGCAAAAGCTGTCGTAATAGCTCTTTACTATCAGCACCTGCGTTATGACGGAATCAGACTCTCAGCCTTACCCATAGCAGCAGTTATAGGCATAGTTTTTCTGGCGGTTTCCGCAGCAATGACTATCGTCATGGGGATGTAAAGTACAATGCGTAAATCATATTTACCGCTAATCGCGGTCATTTTGCTCGCAGCAACCTTCTACTGTGCAACAATGGTTGTGCTGGTCTTCAACCTTCAACCTCCGCTGACACCAACTTCTAACGTCTCAGGCAAGACCCCAACTGTAAACATCTTGCTTTATGAAGGAGAGATAACCGGGAGCCTTTATGGCTTTGGTAACTCATCAACCACATTAACTTCGCCGGGGCCCACGCTGAAATTCAACACTAAAGATATTGTTAACATAACAGTGGTCAACGTTGGGAAGATGCCCCACGCTTTCGCAATAACCAACGCAGCAAAAACAGGAGCTAAAGTCCTTTTTGGAGCAGAAATTGGCTCCGCTTCGAATCCGCTTCCACCAGGCCAACAAAAATCAGTAATTTTCGCGCCTAACACAGCTGGCTCCTCATTCTACTACATCTGTCCCGTTCCAGGGCATGCTGAATCTGGAATGTATGGTTCAGTTATAATAACGGGTTGATAAATAATCGCACATAGTTATAGCGACATGAAAATAAAAATTGGCAATTACTTAGAGCTAACGAAACCCAAAGTTACATTGCTGAACATACTTGTAGGTATTACCTGTTTTATTATAGCAGCGTTTCCTGCAGTAAACTGGTTTAAGTTCACTATGTTCTTTGTTGTGGGTTACTTGGCTGCAGGCGGATGCGGTGTTTTAAACAGCGCATATGACCAAGACATTGATAGGTTGATGACCCGCACTTCAAGAAGAGCAATTCCAGCGGGACACGTGTCCCAAAATATGGCATTAGTTTTCGGGTTGGCGATGATTACTATAAGTTTTGCTTTAGTCCTAATCTTCTTTAACCCGTTAACCGCTTTAATGATCGGTCTTGGAACCGCTTTTTACTTACTCATATATACTGTTTGGCTAAAACGCATCAGCGCATGGAACGTGGTTATTGGCGGATTCGCAGGATGTTTTGCTGCCCTTTCCGGTTGGACAGCTGTCGTGAACACGATTAGTTTAATGCCTCTGTTGGTTGCAATGCTGGGTTTTCTGTGGACACCTGGACATCTTTGGGGACTCGCAATCAAAAAGTTGAATGAGTACAAAAAAGCTGGGGTTCCCATGTTGCCTGTTAAGGCTGGGATAAATAAAGCTTCAAAGATTGTTTTCCTAACGAATCTTTTCACAGTTGCTTTTTCGTTTCTTTTGCCTCTTTCACATCTAACCGGGACAGTTTATTTGTTTGTTGCATTTAGTGCAGGAACAGTTTTTCTTTTTCAGAATCGTGGATTGCTTTTTTCAGCTTCTGAAGCACGCGGGTTCAAAGTGTTTCTTGCTTCAATGCCCTATTTAACTTGTTTGATGATTGGATTAATAATTGACAAAATCGTCTTTGCAGTAAATTTTTTATAATGATTTGACGTCAATTTCACAGTTGCATAGTCAAGGAAGCATAGTTTCTATAAACACTAAAAAACCGCTCTTTTCTAACTGTAAAGAACAGTTGTTGAAACAAAAGCCTTTTAAAGACAAAAACGGTAAGATAGTTAGAGGCATTTTTTTGCGAAGAAAAATTTTAACCTTGACTTTTGTATTGTTAATTGCACTCGTTATCGGTGGAATATCAGCGTCTACAGTTCCAGTTAAAGCTCAAAGCATAACACAATTAACGATGTATGCGGGAGAAAAGTCATCAGGCGAATACGGCTTTGGCAACAGCGCAACCAGCATTTCTTCACCAGGACCAACTCTTACACTTTCGGAAGGTACAACATATAACATGACGGTATTCAACGTAAGCACCATGGGCATGTTGCACTCATGGGAGATCACAGAGTCAGAGACAGTAGGCACACCATTGTGGGGAGCAGCCATCGACACAACTAATTACATACCAGTAGGAGGCTCAGGATCAGTCGAATTCACACCTACCCAAACAGGCAACTTCTACTACGTATGCACATTTCCAGCACACATAGAACTTGGCATGTGGGGAAAAGTGGTAGTACAATCCACAGTTCCAGAGTTCCCCGCGACATTACCTTTGTTGTTCTTAGCGCTTGCAGCAACAGGTCTCGTAGCTTTCTTTGCGAAACAAAAAAACAAAATCAAAATTTTCTAAACCTTTTCTTTTTTTTAAAAGAGTATTTTTGACGCAAAAAAGCTTATAAAATTATTAATTAAAAATATTATTTAGATATTTATATCTAGGAATCTCAACTTTGAGTTAGCATTTTTCACCTAAAATCTTTTGTACATTCGCTGATGGTTAACAATTACCGAAATTATTTTTTCAAGTCTGTCCGTCCAACCCAACTTCTGATAGAGTTCGAAGTTTACGTAAAGAGGGACAATAAAAGTATTTTTGTTTACAATGTAAATACTTTTTGGGTTGAATTCAAATTTGTCTCCCCAACCCCAGTCGCCAACTTTATACTGTAAGTCACCGTTCACCTTAACTTTTATTCCATCGATGAAAAATTCAAAATAATGGCTTCTGGAAAAGACTGGATATTCTTGATCATTTACAACTGCATTTTGGGGTATCTGTTGAACCTGGTAAGATAATGGTTCAGGGTTAAACTCCTTAACTGAATCTTGAATTTTCTCTGCATCATCCTTTGATGTGACGATTTCTATGCAGTCTGCGTCAATTTTAACTCCCTGTAGCTCTTCACTAAGATTCCCGCTTAAAACCCAATTAATGCCTTTGCCTTCAAGTTTTTGATGAAGCTTCAACAAAGCAGAAACATATTGTGGAGGAACAATTACTAAAAGAGGGTTTAATTGATATTTCATGCATCGATGCCTCGGAGTTAAAATAAATATAGAAAAAAAAATTAGACTAAAGGTCCTGGGCTTGTCAAGTACTTTCGGATGCCTTCAGCAGCCACATATGATCCTGGACCTGCAGCATGCGTACCTGCCGTTGTGTCGTCTCCAGTTGTTTCGGTGATTTCTCCTGCTGCGAAAAGATTTTCGCTTACCCAGCATTGCTGCCACTTATTGAACACTGAAGTATTTGGGTCAGAACCTATCCGTGCACCGCCTCTCATATGTGCTTGCCAAGCAGGAACATGACTCAAAATTGTTGTGGCAGGAGTTGTGGTGACGTTAGTGCAACCCATCTTTGTAAGTATGTCAGCGCATTTTGGTGCTAAATAGTTCGCGCAGTTGTAGCTGCTCGATGTGAAGTCTATAGTTGTTCTGGGCAGAGGATCACCATAAATGTCTGTGTAGTTTGGGTCTAAATCCACATTCCAGTCAGTGATAGGAGGCTCGATTCCACTTGGGGAAAGAACAACGAGGGACTTTGTCGGCAGAAACGCATCTTTAAGGCTTGCTTTGAAAGTGCTTCCGATCATGCTTGGTGCCGGTGCATTTGCGTAAAAATTAAAGTTGCCAGGTCCTCCTCCTGGATAACTTCCGGCTGATATTATTGCTCCTCCAATGAAGTCTAATCCTGTGTGGTCAAAGTAGTCGTCAGCGAGGTCCAGAATTGAATATCCGCCGCCAGTAGCGTTGCCCGCGGGATATCCGTTACCGCCGACGTTTTCAAGAGTTCCCAAGGCGATTCTTGTGCTTCCGTCCAATGGTGGCACTCCCATGGTGATACCTCTTCCTAGAGAGCCTTTTACAGTTGCCGGATTGTATGGATTGCCTATTCCAGAGTGTAGCATGAGTTTGATTATGTTGAAACCCCATAAGCCATTGAAGAAAACCTTGCCTGGTTGAACGTTTACGTTTCCGTTTTGGTCGTAGTACCTTACATCTGTAACTTTGCCGGAAGAGTCTGTATCTAGCCGAAAAACGTAGCTGTTTAGTCTTAGATCCAACTTTCCAGTGTTTATCGCCGCTGGAACAGTTCTAAAGTCTGAATTGGCTTTTGCACCTGTTTCACAGACATAGTTGCAGGCTGCACCGCACCACCCCTCATAAATGCATGCGTTTACACCGACGCCGTATGAGTTAACGTATCCTTGAGTTGCTAACGCTGTCGGGGAAATAAAAGGGCTGTAGCCCAAGGCTTCAGTTGCACTTTGAAATTTGGTTCCAACAGGCGTAGCTGGGTTTGGAGGCATCGGATAACTGTAATTGGTGAAGCCAGGTAGTAACGATCCCTGATTTGTGCCGCATACGCCCCACATCTTTTCCCATTCTTCGTAGTATGGCATGTAATCATCATAGGTCATAGGCCAATCCTGAATATCTTGGTGAGGTACCACTGAATTCAAAAAGTCCAAGCCATATTTGCTGACCGTGCTGGAATACATTGTATATGCCCATGGAGGAAATCGTCCCATCGCGCCACCATAATGCTGAGCCATACCTCCAACGCCCCAGCCTTCTGAAATAAGTTGCCCGAAAAACCCGATTGAGTTTCTGCGAACAGGGACAGCAAACTGGTTGATGTTATTCCTTATAGTGGAAGTGGTTATGCCGAGGTTAATATCGAATTTACGCATAAAGCCAATGCCCCACTCGTCGAATTTTGAGTCATTGAAGTCTCTTGCGAAATCCCATTGAGGACCTCTTTCTAAGCCTACTACAGTGTAACCTGCTTTTGCTAATTCAACGGCAACGACGCCGCTCATCGCGCCCATGCCGAGTACGACGACATCGGCTGTACTGTGGTTTATAATTTGACTCATATTCTTACCTCACATTTCTCCTCTCACTTGTTCATATTCTGCTAAGCTATGCGGAGGATACCTTGTAGGTTTAGAGGCCACCATAAGATCCGTGACCTTTCGACCCTCATTAAAACTGTCGCCCCTGTTAGCGCCTGTGAAGCCTGTAAGCTTCCAACCAACCATGTTAGCATTGCCTCCGTAAATGGGGTCCATCAAGAAGCCTGAATAAGTCATGAATATCAATTCATTAAAGAAATCTTGAGGAGTTATATTATTGAAGTCTGCAGCTGACGGTTTATTGTTATAAAGATCAGTTAATACCTGCGTGATCTGAGTAGGACTTAAGGCCTCAATGTTTTTGCTATAAGTGCTGTTAGAGTAAGTTTCCACGGCTAAAAGTGCGTACCTCCAGAATTCTCTCATCAAAAAGTTGTACTGGTAAGCTGGTCCTGGAAATGGCTGTGCAGGTACACCGTCTGAATAAGTGATGCCGTTAACAGTTATCGGACCTGCTTGCCCTGGCATTACGAAGGGTCCCTTAGTGTACATTCGACCATTTATGCCGTATTCACCTGCAAGTTGATGGTCTATGAAAAATATTACTCCCGCTTCTTTTGCGCCCGGACCGTTCGAATCAGTCGGGATTATTGTTTCAACCATGGCTTCAAGCTCTTTTTGTTCATCTGAGTTAAGTATAAGAAACGCTTGCTGCGAAGAAATTGCTTGGCTTTGAAGATTTTTAATGTCATTGTTTTTGTTGCTGATGACACTCTCTAAAATCGGGATTTCAATTGCGCTTGCAACTCCAACACCTATGGCAGCTGCTGCACCAACTTTTATAAATTCACGCCTATTCATTGGCACAAAAAGACCTCAAATAAAGTGATTCTCGAAAAGCAATTTAAGCCTATGTTGTTGTATATGGCATGTTACAAAAAAGCGCTCTGTTAATCAATTTATTCTAAAGGGTAATTTGCATTTTATGGCTTGAATTAACTTTGGAAAAATGGATTTTTAAAGTTTCAGCCAAAGCAAGATACCCATAATTAAACCGTAAATCGCCAATGCTTCTGCTAACGCTACAATTAAGAAGCTTCTAAAGAACGTGTCAGGCTTCTCAGCTAAGGCACTGATTGCAGCGCTGCCAGCAGCGGATATTGCGAGACCGGCACCTAACGCGGATAATCCAATAGCTAGTCCTGCCCCGATTGCGATGCCCAATCTGTCGTATGGTCCAGCTGTGGTTGTATTGGTAGTCGTCGCTTGAACGGTGGAAATTGTGAATGCAGCTGCTACTCCAACAAGAGGCAGAAGTGCCAAAGGAAGCAAAAAGAACAAAATTAGAAGTTTATGTTTCAAACCAACCTAGCTCCCACTAAAAACAACTCATGCCTAAGTATTAACTTTTTTTCTTATTCGATTTGGTTCTTTGTCTTTTTGGGCGAGTTCAACTGCTGCACCGATTTTTTTGGCTTCGCCTCGGATTAAATTGGTTTCTTGCTCGATATTTTTTATCTCGGTTTCAGCCATTCGTTCGATATTTATGTTAAACTCATTGTAGTCTTTTTCTAACTTTTCTTTTTTTGCCATAAATATCTCTTCAGCGTTTTCATTTAATAACTATCACTGGACAAGGAGCGTATTCAATAACTCTTTCCGCAACGCTTCCAATGAGAATTCTCTCCGCGCCTCTTAGCCCGTAGGTCCCCATTACAATCAAGTCCATGTTTAATCCTTTAGCTATATGCACGATCTGCTCAAAGGGTCTTCCTTTGGCAAGTATGGAAGCTGCCTTAACGCCTTCTTTTTCTGCTACACCAAGAATATAATTGATGTAGCGTTGTCCATCTTTCTTTAGCTCCCGTTCAACATCTTCACGGTCTGTTACTTTTGAAATTTGGTTAAGTACGATTTCATCCATGACGTAAACAACCATAATTTGGGCGCCAAGCATTTTGGCAATGCTTATACCATATTCTGCTGCTCGAAGGCTATAATCTGAGCCGTCGGCTGGGATCAATATCTTTTGGGTATTTTTGAAGTTTAAACTCACGCTTTTGCATGCTCCTTAATCATGTGTTTAATTCGTTTAGTTCGAACGAACTCTTCACGATCTTTTTCTTCCAGAACAAGTTCAATCTTCTTGGTAATATTTCGATACATCGGAATAAGTACGTGATTTAAGGCGTTTACTCTGCGCTGAGTCCTTTTGACGTCGTTAGCAATCTGAAACGCTGAACCTTCACTTCTAGCTAAATCAGCGATTAATCCTAGCACATTGTAGAATTGTTTAAACGCTTTATCAAGTTCCGCGCTTGTATTTGCAAAACCGTAATCTGGCTTCACGTTAGATTCACTTTGAAACTTTACAATTGGAATTGTGACACCCATAATGCTTCGAAAGTCTAAGAGAAAACCAGCTTCATAACTGGAACCCAAAGCTACATTTGCAATAGTTTCTGAACCTTTAGCCATATTTGCTTCCTTTAGGTTTTGATAAGCTTTGGCAAGAGCTTCAGATAAATCGCCTCTGATTCGTTCAGACTCATAAATGGTATTTCTTAATTCACGGAGCAAAATGTCGCGTTTGCGTTCAAGCACCTCACGCCCAGACTCCGCTAAATTTAGAGTTTTTTTAGTTTGAATTAAATTAATTCTTGTTGGGCTGATATTCTCAAGAGACATGCGTTTACTCTATCTCCTTAATAATTTTTGGAAAGTATTTCTTGACATATTCAGGATGTATTCGTGTGAGTTCTTCATCTGGCAAAATTGACAGGGCATTCCAAGCAATTGAAAGCGTCTGCTCAATTGACCTATTTTCGTCTCTGCCTTGATTAATTAGTGTCCGCTCAAAACGCTCACCAAAACGCAAGTAGTCTTTATCTCTACTACCTAATCCTTCTTCGCCGATAATTGTAACTAGAGACTTTACGGCATTGTATTGTGCATAAGCTGAGTACAATTGGCTTGCAACATCAGAGTGGTCTTCTCGTGTGTGTTCTTTGCCTATGCCATCTTTCATTAGCCTTGACAAACTTGTTGCAATATTGATTGGGGGATAAATGCCTTGTTTTTCGAGAGAGCGTGATAAAACAATTTGCCCTTCTGTTATGTAACCTGTAAGATCAGGAATGGGATGTGTAATGTCGTCATTTGGCATGGTTAAAATGGGCATTTGTGTAATTGATCCCTTCTTGCCAGCGATTCTGCCTGCGCGCTCATACAAGCTTGCAAGATCACTGTACATGTAACCCGGATACCCCTTTCTGCTAGGCACTTCTTCCATTGAAGCGCTAACTTCGCGGAGAGCTTCACAGTAATTAGTCATATCAGTCAAAACCACAAGTACATGCGATTCTTGTTCAAATGCCAAATACTCCGCCAAAGTCAAACCAGCTCTGGGAGTAATGATTCGCTCCACAGGCGGGTCCTCAGCTAAGTTAAGAAACATCGCCACATTTTTTATTGCACCAGTTTCCTCGAAACTTTTTTGGAAAAAAGCTGCATCATCATGTTCAAGCCCCATGGCAATGAAAACAATATAAAAATCTTCGCCACCACCTCGAATCTGCGCTTGCCTCACAATTTGAGCAGCAAGCTGATTGTGTGCTAAACCAGGTCCACTAAAAATTGGAAGTTTTTGTCCCCTTACGAGACTAGTTAATCCGTCAATTGCTGATATGCCTGTTTGTATAAAATCCCGTGGATATTCCCGAGCAGTTGGATTCAAAGGTAAACCATTCACGTCATGTCTTTCTTCGGTGAAAAATTTGGGGTGTCCATCAATTGGTTCGCCGAAACTGTTCATTATACGCCCAAGCATCTCTGTTGATACAGGTACTTCTAGAGGTTTTCCGAGAAATCGAGTACGTGTTTCAGAAGGCGACATGCCTGTCGTACCTTCAAACACTTGCACAGTTACGGCTTTTTGAGTAACTTCAATAACTTTACCAAGTCGTGTTTCTCCGCTCTGCATTTTGACCGAGACAAGTTCATCGTACCCCACTTCTCGAACATTCTCTACAACAATTATTGGACCAGAAATTGAAGCTACGCCTTTATACTCAAGTCCACTTCCCACCATATGCGTTACCTCAAACTTGCCTCCAATCTTTCAAAATACTGCTGCATCCTTTTTTCCAAATCATCCAATTGCTCTACTTTGTCGTTTGGCACTGAAGTTTTCATGCGCATTATCTCTTCTGTAATAGGCATCTGAGTAATTTTGAATATTGGTGCACCCTTGTTTACAACACGCTCAGCCGACTTGTGGAAAACCAAAATTATTTTTAGCATTTTGAACTGTTTTTGGGGAGAACAGTAAGTATCTACTGAATCTAAAGCGTTCTGTTGTAGGAAAGCTATACGAATTATTCGGGCTGTCTCCAAGATTAAGCGCTGTCGATCGGGCAAAGCTTCTGGACCAACCAGCTTAACAATGTTTTTTAAATCGTCTTCAGCTTGCAGTAAACGCATAGCCTCTTCTCGATACGTATTCCATTCTTTATCAACTTTATCATGCCACCAGCCTGCCAGCTCACTAATATAGCCGCTATAACTTTGAATCCAATTAATCGCTGGATAATGCCGAGCATCTGCCAATTCAGAATCTAATGCCCAGAAAACCCTTGTGAAACGCTTTGTATGTTGTGTTACGGGTTCGGAAAAGTCCCCGCCAGGAGGTGAAACTGCTCCAATCGCACAAATTGAGCCAACCCTTTTTTCTGCACCTAAAGCTTCAACAACGCCTGTCCGCTCGTAAAATTCTGCAAGCCGTGACGGTAAGTAGCTTGGGAAGCCTTCTTCAGCAGGCATTTCTTCGAGTCTTCCTGAGACTTCTCTTAATGCTTCTGCCCACCTGCTTGTGGAATCTGCCATCAAAGCGACTGCGTAGCCCATATCTCGATAGTATTCAGCAATGGTTATGCCCGTGTAGATGCTAGCTTCTCGCGCGGAGACAGGCAGGTTGCTTGTGTTCGCAATAAGTATCGTTCGCTCCATAAGCGGGTGCCCCGTTGTAGGATCAACGAGTTTAGGAAAGCTAGTCAACACATCCACCATTTCGTTACCTCGTTCGCCACACCCCACATAAATTACCAAGTTTGCATCTGACCATTTCGCTAGTTGCTGCTGAGTGATAGTTTTGCCGGTACCAAAGCCGCCTGGGATAGAAGCACTTCCACCTTTAGCTATTGGAAAGAACGTGTCAATTACTCGTTGCCCTGTGATTAAAGGAGCAGAAGCTGGAAGCCTTCGGCTATGAGGTCTAGGCATTCTCACCGGCCATTTCTGCAACATTGACATCTCAGTTTTTGAACCATTTAATTCTAATTTGGCAACTATCTCAGTGATTGTGTAGTTCCCGTGTGACGCAATTTGGACTAATTTACCCTGAATGGTAGGCGGGACCATTATGCGGTGTTCCACTAGGTCGGTTTCTGTTACAGTTCCAATGACGTCGCCGCCTGCTAGCTTATCCCCAATCTTTGCCTTAGGGGTAAAGGCCCATTTTTTATCCCTTGAAAGATATGGTACACCGTGCACTTGCTTGATAAATGCCCCAGTAATCGTTCTCAGCACCTCTAAGGGCCTTTGGATTCCATCAAAAACGTTCCCCACTAAGCCCGGAGCTAACTCTACCGAAAGGGGGTTTCCAGTACCTATTACAGGCTCGTTAAGTTTTAATCCAGAAGTATTCTGATAAACTTGTATCGTTGCTCGTTCGCCATCTAAACGAATAATTTCGCCAATTAAACCTTCTTTGCCAACTTCGACTAGTTCATGCATAACAGCTTGTTCCATGCCTTTGGCTTCGACGACTGGTCCTGCAACTCGGATTACGCTGCCTTTAACAAACATTTTCTAGGCTTCTCCTTCAAACAGTATTTTCGCAACTTCAACGCGCAAAGTAGGTTTGAGTTCTTGCAACCGGTTATCTATGGTGCCATCGAAGGTTATTATGCCGTCTGCAGTTTGCAGTTTGCAGCCGCCGATGAATTCTGGAGTTTCTTCTGACAACGTTAGTTCACAATGCAAATGCTTGGATAAACGATTTAGAACTTCTGTTGTTAACAAACTCTTGTCTTTGGCATTAACCTGTATAACAAGGTCTTTTTGGCCAATACGCCTAGCCACTTGCTCAATTAGCTTAAGCAAGTAATCAGGATAATTATTTGTCGTTGTAAAATCCTTAAGTTTAGCAAGGGCTTTATCAAATGCCTCATCAATCAAATCTTCTTTTGCTTGTAGAAGTCGATTTCTGATTTCCGCTTCAGTTACGGAAGCGATTTTTCTCCGTTCATTTTCAGCTTTTATTTTCGCCTGATCTATGATGGTTTGGTAGTTTTGGTAAGCTTGTTCTTTTGCCGACTTCAAAGCTTCTTTGGCGCGGGTTTCAGTTTCCAAGATTATGGCTTGCGCTTCTTTTTGTACGTCGTCTAAAACCTCGTTTGTAATCGCTAAGAGACCATCTTTAATGCTCAATTTATGCCGCCTTTATAGTTTTACGCCTAAGGTTTTGCTGATGAAATCAGACATTCGTGTTTCCCTTGGTCTCCCTTTGCTTCCCGGTATCTCCACGATCAGGGGGGTTCTGCGTTCTCGACGAACTTCATCGATTGTCTCATGAATTTTCGGTTCAGTGGAGAATTCTTCGCTTATAATTATGATTGCTAAATCACTGCGCCCAAGCGCTTTGTTTAGAGCTTGCGATGCCTCAGCAAGTGAAGTTATCTCAGTTCCTTCAACGCCAACAAGCCGAAAACCAGTAGTCATGTCGCTATCTCCAATAACAAAACCAAGCATTCCGTTCGCCTAATGAACTTTAAATTCAGTGCCTAATAAAGTGCGATGTTACAACCGCTGACTTCAGCGTTAAAATGAAGTTACCCTTTAAAATGCTGCTATCGTAACCTGTTAGTTCTCAGCCCTTCAAAGGCAGATATCTAAGAGTTTTTTATCACATCAGATTTTTCTTGTCAAAGTAAGAGACTGATAAAGTTGTGCAGTTACGTTAAAGGTATTTGGATATAGTTATTTTCGCTAAATATCACATTAGGGCTATTAAATTTTAGCTCAGAAAATTAACCTTTAAATGCTTAGTTTAACCACTTTTTTGTTAAGGATACTATGCTCCGATCAGAGCGAATGACTTTTACTTCAATCATATGTGTTAGAAAAGATGTTGAATCTGTACTGGAAGCGCTAAGCAGCTTCGGGGAATTTCACATAGAAGAAGTTGGGGACAATGCAAGCTTACAAGAATACAATCCAAGTATCCAGAAGGCTGAGGATTCCCTTACAAGCATTAACGAATTGACTAAACAGCTTTGTGAAGAACGAACAGGTTTTCTTGATGTGTTCAAATTAAAACAGATTATAAAAACTCAAGTAATAGCGGAAAACTGGGAAGCTCTCCTTGAAACCACTAGTCAACAAATCTTGATACTGAAAAAAGAAGTTGATAAACTTAACTCTTCGCTATCGATCCTCCAAGAAAAAACTTCTCAACTCAACCATCTTAAAGACATGTTGACGACAATAGAAAACATGGAAGTGGACCTTGCCGCAATGGAAGAACTAAAGCTAATCCATTTGACGATTGCAGCCGTTCCACACAAAAACCTCGAAGGACTCAAAACAGCTCTCGCCAAGTTTCCAATAATTCTGCATCGCAGCTATTTAGCCAAGAACGATGATTTTGTCTGTTTAGCGATGCCAAGCAAGTATCGTAACGAAATCGAACGAATCCTCAAGATACATCACGCCGGCATTTTTGAAATACCCCAGAATTTACCACACGACGCAACTGAAGCTCTTACTGAAGTTAACAATCAAATAAAAGAAAGTATACAGAAAGAAAATGCACTTACGGATGCACTAAATAAATTAGGCAAAGAAAACAATAGCAAACTTGCGTCATGGCGTGAAATCACGGAAAACATTCTCACTTCTCTTCAAACAAAAAGAAAAATCCTAGAATCTGGACGGCTAGCAACTGTCAAAGGGTTTGTGCCAACGAAAAAGTTCAATACACTCACAAAAAAAATTCGCGGAATGCTTGGAGAAAAAGTTTTAGTGTTAAAAAACGAGATAGAACCGGATGACCCCCCCACAAAGTTTAGCCACAGTAAATTTGTTTCGCCTTTTGAAGAACTAACTAAGCTTTATGGCATACCTCATTACGACGAGGTTGACCCGACGCCAATTATGGCCATTACTTTTCCGCTTATTTTTGGGTTAATGTTCGGCGATATTGGACACGGCTTAATCCTATTAGTAGGTGGATTAACTCTTGGGAAGTTGATTAAGAAAAATCAAGCGATAAAAAATATATGCTGGATTTTAGCCGCATGCGGCATAGGTGCAATGGTTGCAGGAGCATTGTACGGTGAATTCTTTGGAATAGAGCTTTTTCATCCTTTGTGGTTTAGTCCTTTTAGCCCTCTCACCAACGTATTCATGTTTCTGATTTTCAGTCTATTTGTTGGAATAATACAAATTATGAGCGGTTTAGCATTAGAAATGGTTAATTTTCTTTTTAGACGAAACTATGCAGACGCCGTTTTAACTTCATTGCCGAAAATCGCGTTTTATGCTGGAGCTGTAATTCTGGTGGGAATCTATCAGTTGAATTTTGCAGCATGGTTTAGCGGTCCAATTTTGCTTGTAATTGTGCCCTTTGTTGTTTTGGTTTTTGCAAAGCCTATGTTTGGTAGCCCTTCAGAGTTTTTCTCTGCAGGCTGTTGAGGCACAAAATGAAAAAACCACTTTTGGCCAAAGGCTGTTTGAAAGTGGAGATTTAGTTACACGTTTGCTCAGCAACACTATTTCTTATACTCGAATTCTTGCTTTGCTTATGGCTCATTGGGCATTAATTCTTGTAACTTACACTGTGGTTGGCTTAATAGGTACAGCCTCGCTTTTAGGTCTGGTAATTAGCGGCATAATAATTGTTGGCGGAAACATGTTTGTGCTTGCCCTTGAAGGATTGATCGTTTTCATTCATACCTTAAGATTACACTTCTACGAGTGGTTTAGCAAATTCTACCAAGGTAACGGATCAGAGTTCAAAGCGTTTAAGCGAAACTTTGTATATTCAGAAGTTGTTCTTCAGAAAAAACAGAGTTAAAATAATAGTTGACGCTGAATTTCGTCAGCTTTAATTTCTCCTTCCAAACCTGAGCTAACTGCGGTTAGATTATGGACTTCAGCTTCTTTCTGTGTCAAGAAACCAAGTGCTGCACCAATGGAGAAACTTTGAGAAATTATGCTTCCTTTAGCATGGTGCAGAATCGCCATTTTGAAGGTTTTTTCAGCATCCGCAATTGTTTCCTCTGGATTTTGGACTCTTAGAAAAAAACTTGAATAAGGACTCTCCAGAACAACTTTAAAAGCTGATTCAAAATCAACTGCTGTAACGATTTCCTCAACGGTTTCACCAAAAATCTTAAAATTGTTTTGTGGAACTGCCAATCTTAGCCAATTAGAATCGTAGTTTAGATTTTTTCCCCTCAAAAGCGTCAACAAAGTGAAGCTATCGTTTTCCATGCTTGCATAAAAATATGCGTAAGGTTTTTCTTTTTGTGAAAGACTTTCATAAACTTTTGCATATCTCTTCGTGAAATACCTTGTCAAGAAGCACATCTAAACATGCAGTTGTGCCATCTTCTTCATAACTTTGAAGCCCCATGCTCAGAGCCAAAGCGTACTTTGTGCGCTTAAGGATGTTGACTGCTTGCTTTATTGTCTGGGCTTTTGCCGCTTCCTCAATGAGTACTCGATTTTTAAGATAATCTTCTACGCTAAGGTAAAGCATAGCTATTTTTTGCTCAAAGCTCAGCTTAGCGTTGATTGCTTTAATTAGCGTCTTTACGTTTTCAACCTCAAATCTGTAGAGGTACATTAGAAGATATTTCGAGGCATCCTCGGGTGAGTTTTTAATTATTTTTAGAATGGTTTCAATAAGGTTTTCATGAAACGCTCTTTCAAGTTTGCGGCTTGTAAGAGGCAAAGGCACTTTGGCTATTTGTCCTTGATAAGCAGTATCTCGGAGTTGCGCTACAAATTCTTGGAGACTTTTGCTTTCTGTTAGCATTTTGAGTTTTGTTTCCCCAAGCAGTTTACTTCTTTCCGCTCCGATTTTAGCTAAAACTTGCGCGTAATGTGTCGTCTGGGTCAAGGTTTGGTTTCCTCAAGCACTGCATTCACAACTGGCTGAAGACGCTTGGTCCATGCGTTTTTCCGCTTTTGCTTTTAGTTTCTCCGTGGCGCTTTGGTTTGCTCTTAGTTGTTCATCGCTGTTACGGTTGGCTTCCTGAATTATGCTATCGTAGAGCTGCTGACCTTCTTCTTCAGCGTAAATTTTGCTGTTTGCAAGTAACTTTTCAGCTTCTTGCTTTGCTAAGTCAGTTAATTTTTTGGCTTTGTTTTTGGCTTCGCTTCTGAATCTGCTCGGCTTTGGTTTCGATCTTTTTTAAGTTCGTTCCAGACTTTCTCCATCAGTTCCACATGTATGCTAGGGTTTGTGTGGTTTCTAAAGTTTTTTGTGCGATAATATAACTGTTGTTTGAGAAAACAGTATTTTATTTCTTTTAGGAAATGGTTTAATCTTAATGCTTATCCTATGTTTCATTGTATCTTGTTTTGGATGGAATTGGGAAAAGGCATTTAAAAAGGATCATATAAGCTAATTGAAAAGCTGGACGATTAAGTAATGGTGAAGAAAAAAGAAGAGAATCCAAAGCTGAATATTGAAAAATTGAAGAAGATTGACTTGGGTTTTGACTATCATTCTTCACGGTTCTTTGTCTCTTCTTTTCTCAGCAATTTATGCGATTGCCATAACACTTTTCTGCATAGAATACAAAATTATTCCTGGACCTGAATTTCTTGTTTTAGGCATCTTATTCTACGCTGCATATAATCAACGAACTTGGCGTGCCTTAAAGGATTGGCTTCCCTTCGTCACGGTATTTATCTCCTATGAAATCATGTATAGCGTCGTCGGCAGTATCGATGTGGATATTCTTCATGCTGGACCACGTATTTTGGATATCCAAATGTTCGGGCAGCTTCCGACTTTGATTCTTCAACAAAATTTTAGGTTTCCGATTTTAGATTACATGGGAGCCGTCTTCTACGGAATATATTTCTTTGTACCAACCATCTTTGCTTTTGTTCTTTGGAAAAAAAGTCCCAAAAACTACTGGAAATACATCGTGGCCTTCGGAGTATTAACCTACGCTGCATTGTTAACCTTCCTCTTTTACCCTGTTGCGCCCCCATGGTTCCAGTTCAACTCGGTCTTTAACCATGCATATGCAGGACCACAAGTAATTAGAATCTTAACTGGATCAGTGGATGTTAACCTGCATCTTCCTGTTTACAAAACACTTATTTGATTTTCTAAGCCCAAACATCTTTGCCGCCTTTCCAAGTATGCATTCAGCTATGCCTTGGCTGGTTTTCCTTTTTGCCTTTAAAATTTGGAAATGGAAAGCTCTTCCAGTAGCAATTATTCCAGTTGGAACGTGGTTCAGCGCAGTCTACCTCGGCGAACACTATTTCGTTGATGTTCTAGGAGGAATAGCTTATGCTACCATCGCGTTTGTTGCAGTAGAGAAACTTTTGCCATTACTATCAACGCGAGTTACGTTTTTAAGAAAACACATCCCAAATTAAAAGTAACTGCTACGACAATACACTAGGCAAGAAGGTGGAGATAATGGTCTGTTCGGGTTCCTAAACTGGGCAACCATAATTTCCCTTTTATTAAATTCACTGTCTGTGGAGCCAAGATTATGTTACTACCCAACGTTGAACTTATGATCGAAGCAATTGAAGCACACGTTGAAAAACATAAGCGGAAAATAAAGGATCTTAAAGCTAAGAAGAAGGTTTACGTAAGAACTTGATAGCCCATGTATTAGAATAGCTAGTAAAAGAAAAAAAAGTAACTTTTTATATTGTGAAAAAACATTCCCTTAAAAATTAAGGGAAAAACATTGAGTTTAGTGGAGGTTTACTCTTTCTTTTGGTTGCCCTGTCCCTTCCACATTTCTTGCATTCTCATCGGCATCTTTGATATAGTTTCTTTGGCTAAATCCATCAGTTCTTCGTTTACTTCAACCTCAACTGTCAACTTCAATTTACCTTTCTTTTCAGTCATTTCAGTCATGGAACCACCTCCTAAACCTGCTTAATTGTTTGGGAAATAAGTTAGCGAGAATATGAACCGCTTGCATGCCTGTAACGTCCAAATTAACTTCAATTCGGTAATGAAATTTTCCAAGACGTTTAGACTTAGTTTTATAATCGCCAATTGCCCCGGCTTCCTTGAACTTATGTAACTGCTGATTCACCAACACCGTAATAGCCGTCGGCGCAAGAGGTTCAAAAGTAAAGGCTACTCTTAAAAGAACCCTAACAGCACTGTCAATAAGCGATTCAGAAATTGATTCTCCCTGCGTCATTTTACTTCCTTCAAAACATACAAGAACGTAATTAAAAGTAACAACACGATTTTTTTAAGGTTGTGTGACTGTCATTATACAACAACAAGGCGACTTAATGTGGCGTTTGAAGATTTGAATTACCAAATTTATGGGTGCAAAAAATGCAGGCTCTGGCAGGGAGCAAAACATGGAGTACCGGGAGAAGGTCCAATTAATGCTAAGATTATGTTGATAGGCCAGAATCCGGGAGCAGACGAGGACGAAACAGGAAGACCCTTCATTGGAAGAGCAGGAAAATTTTTAACCAAGATTTTAGCAGAGAACGGTATTAAACGAGAAGAAGTTTTCATAACCAACATAGTCAAGCATGTTTCGCCTCAGAACAGAAAACCTTACCCAGACGAGGTAGCAGCATGTTTGCCTTACTTAAAGACTCAAATCAGTGTTATTAAACCAAAAATCATCGTTTTGTTAGGTGCATCAGCAAAAGAGACACCAAGGTTTGAGGGAATAGAATACGTACAAATTGTTCATCCTTCAGCTGCCATGCGGTTCACAAAGATGAGAGAAACATTTATTCAGCAAATTGCTGAACTGGCAAAACGAATAGCCACAATTAATGGTTAAGGCAAGATAACAGGTTAAAAAAGACATTGTTTTTTGTTTGAAACTTTTATATATTGCTGACGCTAATTCAATGATTGAGTTTCATGGCTGAAGTTTGTTCAACGTGCGGGCTTCCTAAGGATTTATGCGTTTGTGGAGAAATAGAGAAAGAGCAACAGAGAATTCGTGTTCGACTTGAAACAAGGAAATTTGGCAGACCCACTACCGTTATCGACGGTATGGAAGATAAAAATATTAATTTAGCAAATATTGCGCAAAAATTAAAAACGTATTGTGCTTGTGGCGGAACCAGTAAAAATGGCCAAATAATGTTGCAAGGGGATCATCGAGATAGAATACGCGAATTCTTGATCAAAATGGGTTATCCAACAGAAAACATCGAAGTCCAATAAACGCAAGTTAAATCACACCGGCGCTATCTTTATGAAAAAACTAGATGACATTCGCGAAGTATTCAAGTCCGTTAAACATGGTAAACCTACCCAGATTTTCTGTCCACGATGTTGTAGTCCAAAAATGCATTTAACAAGCAGTTTAGCGGTTTGGTTAACACCTAAACAATATTACTGTGAAGAATGCGGTTACGTTGGAATTGTTGTTATGGAACTTGAAAAAGAAAAAGAAGAAACTGATGACGTGAAAAGAAAAAGTGTTTCTAATCGGGCAGCTCAAGATTTAATTGTTTTTTAAGTGTCTTGTAGCGATTACGTACAGTTACTTCTGTAACGCCAGCAGCTTCAGCAATGTCTTTTTGAGTCTTTTTCTCGCCATTCTGCAAACAAGCAATGTAAAGTGCAGCAGCAGCTAAACCCATCGGATCTTTACCTGCAGCAGCACGTTTACGCCTTGCTTCTCTAAGAATTTGAATGGCTGCACCCTGAGTTTTTCCTGAAATTCCAGTTTTCTCAGCAATTTTTGAAACGTAAGTCAATGGATCAGCGATAGGCATGTGTACATCAAGTTCTCGTAACAATAGCCTGTAACATCTTGCAACATCTTTTTTATCAACCAGACTTGCTTCAGCAATTTCTCGTAGCGTTCGCGGTGTTCCGCTTCCACGGCAAGCAGCATATAGCGCAGCAGCAGCGATAGCGGCAATTGATCTTCCTCGAACCAACCCTTTGTCTAGAGCTTTTCGGTAAACTACAGCGGCTTTTTCCTTGATTGGTGGTGGAATGTAAACTTTATCAGAAAGGCGGTCAAGTTCTGCCATTGCTTGAGCAAGGTTTCGGTCAACAGATGAATGTACTCGGCTTCGTATTTGCCATTTCCTCAAACGCCACATTTGCAGCCTTGTTGAAAGCGGCAGTTTTCTTCCGAAGGCATCTCGATCTACTTGACTAATTGCTGTTGATAACCCTTTGTCATGAACAGAGTAGGATGTGGGAACACCAACTCGACTTCTTGACGCTTTTTCTTCTTGAGTAAATGCGCGCCATTCTGGTCCTTTATCCATCATTTGCTCATAGAGAACTAATCCGCAGTCTCCGCACACGGTTTCACCCGTGTCATAATCGTGAACTAGGTTTTCGCTACCGCACTCTGCACACTTATCAGCTAAACGCTGCTGTGTTTTGGTTTCTTTTTTGCTCAATTATTTCAACCTCAATTTTGATATGCGCAGAACCGTCACCATTGGCCAATTTGGCTTAGAAAATAGTACATTCGGCCCGCGTAAACTAACCAAAGTTAGTATTTTACTATTTAAGCTTTTTGGTTTAATAAACTTATTGCACAAGTAGATTGATAATCTTTGCTCACTCAAAATTTTCAGTAATGAAAATCACCTAAAATCGTGTATATTTTACATACCTATTTCTTTGAAGGTATGGGGAAAATAACAAAACTGTTGGCACGCATTTTTAGTTTTTTAAAAATATATTTAACTACCTATAAGTAAAATCGCAAGGACTGTGGGAACGCTTATTAGGAAAACAGACGACCTTTAAAGTCTAGCGACGAATAAATTGCAACGTTGAAGCCCGGTGGTGTAGTGGTCAAGCATAGAGGGCTTTGGACCCTCCGACGAGAGTTCGAATCTCTCCCGGGCTACTTTTACAGTTCCTAAAGAATATCAATTCCTCTTTTTCTTTATTTTGACTTAGCGTTCTTACCCGGTGCCTAAAAATTGGTATTTCTAAATGCTTTCGCAAAGATTACGTAAGGAATTATGCAAATCGGTAATCAAGTCAGTTAGCGCCTTTTTTCACTGATTCTGTTAAAGGATGATGATATACTTGTTGAGAGAAGTGTTTGGTTTATGATGTTTGATGCTGGACAAATTGATTATTGAACTAATGTTTGAAGGATAAGTTTAGTTTCTAACAAATAGTAATTTCTTCGAGAAATCGCACTATAACTGTATGTCTGTTAAAGATTTTTGCTAAGATGTTCAGGCGGAACTTTCGGGAGCACCGACTAAGCGGTTTTATTTTGCTGGTATTTGCTTTTCTTCTTGAGGAATTGCAATTAACTCGACTTCATCTTCCAGTGCAAGCGTTCTGTTGATTAATTTTTGTGGTTGCTTAGCTTTTGTTTGTGTTGATCGCCCAAAGAAGTAGAGGCACCAACCAACGACGAAGACGATGACAAGTATGGGTGATAGGAGGATAACTGTGAGTTTGTTACGTTTTTTTCTATAGGTTGATTTTGGCATATTGGGTGCCTGCTACACTATTGTTACTTAACTCTTAATATATAAGCTTGACTAATTTACAGTCTCTAATATGCATTAGTTAAACAATTGAACAATTTAATTGACTGTGCATTTGTTTACTTTCTTGTTCCTAAGCAAAAGGTTCGCAAGAGTATAAACGGTTCACAGAAGTAAATTCTCGGGATACAATGACAACGCGCTATTTGTAATCAACTTAGTCTTCGGTTTTTTCTACTGTGAGAACCAGACCCTTCAGGGCTTTAACTGTTATTTGTTCGCCTTTTTCGATGTTTCCAGATGTTGATTCAGCACGCCAGATTTCGCCTTCGACTCTAACATCTCCTTTAGGTTTAATGTCAGTAATAGCTACACCTTTTTTGCCTATCATTGCTTCGGGTCCAGTAAGTTTAGAGCGATGCCTAAGCGGCCCAATTACCCACCTGATGTACAAACCAATGATGACTCCAAAAGCAACAAGCAAACCAAGTTCAATTTCCACCAACTCAGTAATCGGCGAAGGCGAATACTGCAACCCCAACGAAAGATAGTAAATACCGAAAGCACCAAGCACAACTCCAGCCATAAGCGCAAACCCATGCCCAAGCTTTAACTCCGCAACAATCAAAGCCGCTGCGATGACTAGTATAACTATCCCCAGCAGAGAAGCCCCAATTATTTCTGCTCCAATCAAGCCTGCGACAATGGCAATAACACCTATGATGGTCAGCAAGATGGTTGGGTGATAAAAGTCCAAAACAATTGCAATGACACCTAAGAGAAAAAGAATACCGTCAAGAACAGAGTTACTCAAAGCACTGATGATTTGTTCATAGAGGTCCTCACTTAGATGCATCTGAGAATTGCCAGACAACCCTAATTGACTAAGAGCATCAGAAAGTGAATTTGCAGAACCGTCGGCAACGTGAATAGCTATTGCCTGGTTAGCGGAAAATGCTTGATTAGATTGAACCATATCATAAACGGCTGTGGTGTTACGTCCCCAATTCTCGGCAAGGCTAGTTAGTAAACTTAGCATGGCGGCTTGGGTGTGATTTTGCTCCAGCGCTGTGCCGCCGATTATATATGGTGTACTTGGACCAATTATAGAGCCTGGAGCCATAAGAATTTTGTTTGTTGCCATGGCTATGTAGCTGCCGGCGGAAGCGCCTAAACCGTTAGGTGTTATGAATGTGTATGTTGGGATGCCTGATTGATTCGCATCTGTAATAGAGGATATAATTGAAAGCATATCGCCGAGGCTTCCGCCAGGTGTATTCATCTCGATCACTATAGCCGCCGCATTTTGACTTTGTGCAGTGGCAACAACACGGGACATAAAAGCAACTGAGCCAGGATCAACCTGAACGTTAAAATCTGCAATTACCACAACATTTCCGTTTCCAGAGGCAACGGGTTGGATAATTGCTTCCGAAGACGAACCTAAGAAACTGCTTGCCATAAACAAAAAAAGTGCTGCACAGAGCAAGCTCAAAATTATTGAAGCGTGAAAAGCTTTTCTGGTTAAGATTAACATTTTCTCTATTCTGGGTATTCAGCCGGCTGCCTATAAGGTTTCGCGTAATTTCAATTGTGGCTTCTTGTTTTACAAAGTAAAAAAGGGATATGTGAAAGGCCCTCCGAAGATGAATTTGCTTTTTATCATTGACGGATAATCGGAGTATTGGTCACCTCGTTTTGTTCTCTTTAGAGTTTTGTTTAAGTTGCAGTGCTCGTTAGTTTTGTTGAGTTGTTATTGTTTCTTTTGAAAATTAGTGCTAGCGACACTATTGCTATTAACGCTATAGTAGTGATGATTGCAAGAAGAATTGAATCGTCTGATCCGTTTTCGAGAGGTTCAACAGCAAGAATTGGCTTTGTTGGTTGAGTTGTCGATATTGGAATCGGGTCTTGATTGGGGGTCGGTGTTGCTGTTGCATTTGGAATTGTAATTGATTGAGGAGGGATAGGTTTAGTTGTGTTTGCAGGTGCTAAGCTCGGAGTTGGAGAAGGTATTGATGAGACGGTTGCGGTTGGCAGAGGTGTGAGATTTGCATTTATCGGAAGTTGCATGGAACTGGCGTTAATATTGTATGTGACGCCATTTATTATGAATTCATCTGCATAGAGAGGTTGATCAGAGCCTCCTCGATCATAGACGCCCCAGTATTCTAGACAAATGCCAACATAAAGGGCGGTACAGTTTCCGTATTGGTTTTTCCAGTAGTCAAGTTGATTCCACGTTGTCCCATAATTGTTTAATTGATAGTTTGCTTGAGTCCAGCCCCATCTGTTTCCGCCCGTGGTAATTTGCCATGAGCCGTTACTTACAAATTGGTAATCACTTAACAATATGAAGTCAGTTAAGCCATCGCTATTGTTGTCTACATAAATTACGAATCGTGGAACGGCAGTTGTAAAAGAAGCCCAGACTGAAAATGATGCTAGTGTGTTCAATGATCTATTATATGAATACAAGGCCATTGCGCAGGAATTCGGTGTTGCAGTGGATGGAATGACAAGTTTTGCAGAATAAGGGTCACTATGGATCGTTTCATTGGTTAGCGATGCTTGACCGTAAAGTCTATTGTCTAATTTCAAACTTCCAAATTCTGTGGTGGATAGTGGAGGAGGAGGATTTATTATTGATTGGTTTAATGCTGAGTCGATGTTGTAGGTTAGTCCGTTTAATATGACTTCATCTGTGTATAATGGTTGGTCAAAACCGTTTGAGTCTTTAACGCCCCAGTACTCTAATGCTACTCCAACAGAGATAACAGTTGCATTTCCGTAAATGCCTTTCCAATAGCTAAAAATATTCCAGGTTTTTCCGTAGGTGGCTAATGTAGGGCTTGCTTCACTCCACCCCCAGCGCTGTCCACCTTGCGTTAGCTGCCAATTGCCGTCACTTGTGAGTTGATAGTCACTTAGCAACGCAATGTCTGTCAAGCCGTCACCGTTTGTGTCAAGAAACATGACAAATCTGGGTGAAGCGTTAATGTATGATGTGTATACTTGAAATGACTGAAGAGAGTTTAACGATTTATTGTAGGGGTACATCACCATGCAGGCGGAACCTTGCGATGAAAGCACAAGTTTTGCGGCATACGGGCTGCTATGAGTTGTCTCATTAGTCAGAGAGGTTTGGCTGGCACCTATATTATAGAATTGCACGGTTATGGTGTTTAGAAAATCCGCCCTTACCGTTAAAGAAATCCCTGAAGATAAAACATTGAACAATAATAAACCTAATATAACAAAAACGACGAGGCCGCATCCATTTTTCATGCAGTTTTCACCACTAGCACTCAATTTGCTTTTCAATAAAAGAATTATCGTCAAAGTTTGTTGACTATTCTTAGTCAAGCTTTCTTGACTAACAAAATTAAGCTTATTCTTCGTACCATATGTCAACAAATCTGTAGCAATACAAACGATACATATAGAACCAGAAATTACAACTTAGATTATGTCATTAAGTGTTTCAGTATCTATTTTGCACTTGTGAAAGACACCCATGTTTCTCAGCTGTTCCTTTGCCGAAACAATCAATGCATTTGAGCTAAAGTTAGGTCGTCTTAAATGCAGCGATTCTTTATTTTGCAATCAGTTTATGGTTATTGTTTCTTTTGGTCTTGTAGAATGCGACAACTATGATTGCGGCAACCACGATAATTGCTGTAAATAAGATAGTTAGGATTATTGTTTGAGAATTGATTGAGATCGATGAGGTTGGAGTAGCTGTTGGAGTTAGGTTAGTTACTGCTTCAATTCTGTAGACGTACCATCCGACTGGGAATGTCCAAGTTCTAACTATTTGTCCTGAAGGGTTTACTTCCACAAACACTGCGCCAGTGTTATTGAAGTTCCAAGGTTTGTTTTGCGGAAATTGTGGATTTTGGTGGGATGGGTCTCCGAAATCACCTATGAAGTCTCCGTTTGGAAGAATTATGGTTGCGCCTCCGTATGGTGTCCAGTATTGCGTTGGGGCTTCCCAGCTCCAATTAACGTACGCTGTCATGCTTGTTTCATTTAAGGTAACTTCTAACATTTCGCTATGGCAATCATTAGGGTTAGTGTTATTTTCGAAATCGTTGTCAAACATAGTAAAGACATCCGGAGCCACTTCTTTGACATCATGGCTGTGGTACCATAAACTTGGGGGCAGACCATTAGAACCTACAAGCGGCTGCCCATTAGCGCCAAGAAGCGTAAAGTTGCCAAATTCGCCACAAGCCCAAATTATTGCTCCTGTTGTTTGGTTAATTTTATAGAAAGTGTTTGTAACTCGTAAATTTAGGTATATGACACCATTATTGTAGTCCCAGTCAAGATCGTTCGCATGAGTGACATCTTCCACTGTTTGATCGTTAATTTTGGTGGCAGCTGTTTCGTCGAATTGGGAAGCTTCACTAAGAGGAATGTAATTATAGGTGTCCCAGCTCCAAAGGACAGTGCCGTTTGGGGCGACTTGAACAATCTTATCGAAAAGAATTGAGTTGTTTCCTATCTGCTTAACGTAGTCTTGCAACGTGAGAAAAGTATTGTTGATTGGATCGTATTGAATATCATGTTCGCTAAAAACATTTGGAAAGTCTTGTGTTGTATTTGAGCTTAAATTCCAGAAATGCGTAGCATAAGTTCCCCATACAGTGTTTGCTACGTCTTTTTCAGGCTCACCCTCGAACATTAGAATACCGGGGGCTATGTTGTATGCGGCATTGTAGCCCGTGGAGCCAGCACTTTCACGTAGGTCTAGCACGGTCCCATTGGTATTCATGACAGCCAAATATGAAGTGTTTCCTGATAGGTCAAACGCTATGTCGCCATTCCATGCGTTTCCATATGTGTTAATGGTGCAGGGTAAGGTAAAGTTAGTGCCAGTTTGAGAATGAACTATGGGCGAAAAACCGGAAAGCACAAGAAACAATATAATTGTTATTACTCCCATGAAAATCGCTTTTTTGCTTCTGAAACGCAAAGTTATTTCTCCTTTGAACTCTTTCTTGTGACCTTGGTTTTGCCTTAGTCTTCTTTTAAAAAATAAATTGAACCTTTAAGGCAATCTCCAAATCTTACCCAAATCTTGACTCTTGGGTTCAGTTTTTATTTTTGAAACTCTTAAGATTTAATGTGTGGATTGAAATTAAACCGGTGCCGAGATGACTTGAACCTTGATTTGTAAAGGTTTATCGGTTTGTATCAAGCGTCGGTTACAAGGCTTTTGATAAAGTGAGCTTAGCTAGTTTTTTTAAATGGAAAAGGATAAGGAGAAGGACTTAATCGTGTTATCGATCCATTAACGCTGAAATCAACAATCGAATAACATTTAAGTTTGTTTAGCAAGCAAACATGACAAAATTTGTCAGCCTTACGTAACAAGCTTGCAAAGGCTCTGATGCTAAACAAGTGAATTATGCTTTGTAAAAAATGTTATCTCGCTGGCAGATTTAATCTGAATATAGAATACTTCCGATTTGGCATCAAGGTGATTCAAATGATAACTAACGACCAAAATAAAACACACTTAAAATATTGGAAAAGCGACCTTAAAAAAACTAAAATGCCAATTTTCAAATGTTCATGTGGAGAAATTATTTTAGTCGTTCCGGATTTACCTGCAATGGAAAAAGCAATAAGAAGACATATTGTTGAACACAGAAGAATAACGGGACAAACATTAAAAGAGGAAACCATTTTAGAGATAGCTCTAAAATCCATAACGGAATACCAATAACACAAAAGCTAAAATGTCTCGTCTATTGTTTTTAAGTTTTAAGTAACTCATTATAATGTAAGATAGTTTTTTGTGGTGCTGAGGGGGCTTAGACTCGCATCTTAAAATGGAGATTTCGCGCTAACCACCTTTTGTCAAGTTTATCACGATGTTCTCTTGATTTAGTTTAAATTTTGCATAAACAACAAACATGAATTACCACAGAAGCAAACTATGAGATTGCCTATGTGGAAACTCAGGGTGCTTATGGAGAGTATTTGAACATGAGTTGAAGTTGGCGTTGGACGATTGAAGGTTGTGGTTGGGATTAAGCAGTCACAGAGTCTTAAAGGCATGTCTTGACAAAATAAGGTTGGTGTTTAGTTGGAAAAAAGCATGATGAAATATCAAGTTTTAGTCAAAACGATTGCAGGTAAGGGCGGCGAGTTCTGGGAAGCTTTCCAAAAGATGCCTACCGAGCCTATGAAAGGAGTAATGATCGAGTCTTCATGGAGCTTGTATGGATTCTGGGATTTCGTTATTTTCTTCAAAGCCGACAGCAATGAAAATAGCCTTCACTTCGTCGGCGAGGTCTTACGAGCTATTCCAGGCATCGCCGATACTAGCACCTCACCTATGACGATTCTCAAAGAACACAGATAATAATTGGCAACTCTTTTTGCTTATGCGGCTTCCCTTCTGTTATATTAGGTTTCCGTAAAAATGATTTGGTATCTTTTTGGGCGAATTACCTAAAATTCCTTTAGATAATACACTTTTGCGCTCTATACTGCCTTCTTTTTTCGTTTTATTAGCCATCAAGTTTCTTACCTGAATCAGAAACAGATTGACCTGCAACAGTTATGACGCGGACCTTCCTTACAGGTTTGGCCCTTAATTTTGATGCTAACTATCATGAATTGGAAGAAATTACCAAGAGAGCTTCGTTTCAAGTAGAGATGGAGGCACAGCTAGATGCTCACTTAAATTTTCTTCTGTGGTAGAAGGTTTTTTGGTGTGGTCGATACGCTTTGCCTGCCTTGAAGGGTAAGAAATCAATTAATTAATCCATAATTGCACACAAAATGAAATCAACCCAGTCCATAATAGCGATCATCCTGTCAAAAGAGGACGTGCACAATTTTATGATGAAGTTGTACAATAACAAACAGTAAGGGACTTACGGGACGTAAAATCATGCCAGAATATCCCATTAGAGGAGGGCAGTAATCAGCTTAATGATAGAACGCAAAGTGCCTGAAAAAACAGAATTTAGCTTTACTAATATGATCATTTTATTAAAAACTGAATTGTTTTTGCAATGAATTGTTGTTTCAGGTTGCTTTTTTGATTCAGGGCTTTATTCAGTTGTAGGTTGAGTTTAAAAAAGTCTTAAAAAGTCTGGGAAAGTCTGGAAAAGTTTAAAAAAGTCTGCACAGAACGTTTTTCAACATGCACTAAAGCAAAAAGTAACGTTTCAAGGGTTGCTAGAGGCATGCCACAAAGGCTAGTTCCAAGCGCAATTGAGAAGGCAATTCAAATTGGAAACCAATCAAATATTAAAAATAGAATCTTTAAGATTGCCAGCGCAAACCCCCTGTAAAAAGATACCTTAGTGGTGCCGGGGGTGGGACTTGAACCCACGAAGGCCTGCGCCAGAGGATCTTAAGTCCTCCTCCATATCTTAGGTGTTTTTTTATCTGGCCACCTATTTAGACCTGGCTCGGATACCCCGGCACCAGCACCGTAACACATAACACTGTATTGTTTAAGTTTTTTGCATCCGTTTTGTTTCTCTAATATTTCTTGCTTGTTGCCGACATGTGACAACATAAGATTATATTTGATGGAGAGAAAGTTGTATTTGCCAGTTGAGGAACACGCTCTACGGTGGCATCGAACTTGCCTAAAGAAACTGCAGGCGTTCTGCGATAAGATCAAGGAATGCTTGAAAGTGCTTGGGGAAAAGGCGGTGTTTGCTTTGGGGTTTAGACTCAATTGGCAAAACTTATTTTTAAAATCAAACTTCGTAGACAAATTTTTTAGATGCAATTGACTTTTTTTGCATGTATTTATGTTATGCTTATATCTGCCGATTGGTGTATTCTGTTTTTAAGGAGACTGAAAAAAGATGCCCGCTATAGAAGTTGGCAGAATATGCGTAAAACAAGTTGGCCGAGAGACTGGCAAAAAATGCGTCGTAATTGACGTTATGGATAAAAGTTTTGTCTTAGTAACTGGCCCAAAAAAAATCACTGGAATCAAGCGGAGACGAGTAAACATAAACCATGTTATGCCTCTGCAAGAAAAGATTGAAGTAAAACGTGGCGCTTCAGATGATGAAGTTGCTCAAGTTTTAGAGGCTGCAGGTAAACTGCAAGAAATGACCCAAGCTGTTAAAAACGCATAATTTTAAGCTTTAATACCTCTAATTTCTTTTTCTTACATTTAATTAGGAGAGAATATACGCAGATGGCTCGAACAACCCCTCCGTGGGAAATCAAACGTGAAATGTTGACGAAAACAGAGGATACAACCGATCCAAAATATGGACATCTGCCTTCTGAAAGACCAGGCAAAGACTACATTCAATATGGAACAATCAACTTGGATAAGCCAGCTGGTCCAACAAGTCACGAAGTTGCTGCATGGGTTAAAAGAATCATGCATGTAAACTGTATCGGGCATGGGGGAACTCTAGATCCAAAAGTTACGGGGATTTTACCTATTACCTTGGAGGATTCCACAAAGGTCGTTCAGGCATTTCTATACAGCGGCAAAGAATATGTTTGCGTGATGAAGCTTCACAAAGATGCTCAAGAGAATCAAATTAAAGAAGTTCTAAGTGAATTTGAAGACGAAATTTATCAGCGTCCACCCCTTCGCTCTTCAGTAAAACGTCAACTAAGAACGAGACGAATTTACTATATTGACTATCTGGAAACAGATGGAAGAAATGTTCTCTTCAAAGTTGGCTGCGAAGCTGGAACATACATACGCAAACTCTGCTTTGACATCGGCGAAATTCTTGGCACTGGCGCACACATGCAAGAATTGCGTAGAACACGTTCAGGATCATTCACCGAAAACAGCAGTACAAAAGTAACTTTACATGATGTAGCTTACTGGTTTGGTGAGTGGGAGCAGAAAAAAGATGAAACAATTCTGCACAAATTCATTGTGCCAATGGAAGAAGCGTTGGGTTCATTACCGAAAATTGTTGTTCGAGATTCGGCAGTTGACGCTTTGTGCCATGGTGCGAACTTGACGGCTCCTGGTGTGTTGCAGGTTACAAGCGGAATTCAGAAAGGGTCGATTTTAGCGATTTTCACGTTGAAGGGTGAAGCAGTTGCGTTGGGAAAGGCATTGGTGTCTAGTCAGGAAATTTTGGATTTGAAACATGGTGAAGTTGCAGGCTTAGAGAGAGTGTTGATGTTGAGGGGCACTTATCCGAAGGTTTGGAAAAGCGGTAGCGAACATGAATCGGGAAAACGATAACACAGATCATTATTTTGCTGCTGAGCCTAAATCAAAGGAGAGGTTCGGTTTAGTTCGAACTTGTCTTTTGGGCAAATCCTTCGAGTTTTTGACTGCATCAAGCGTTTTTTCGAAAAGACGGGTTGATCTGGGCACTAGGTTGCTCATCGAATCTATGGTTTTTCCAAAAACAGGTTGCATTCTTGATATTGGATGTGGATATGGCGCAGTTGGGATAGTTGCAGCCGTTCTTAATTCTAAACTAAGAGTGATCATGACGGATGTGAACTCGAGAGCTGTCCGTTTAGCGAGAAAAAACGTCGGATTAAACAAGGTCTTCAATGCCGAAGTCCTATATGGCTACTTTTATGAGCCTGTAGAGGACCAAATGTTTGATTGTGTTCTTTCAAATCCGCCTGTTAGCGCAGGCATGGAAACGGTGAAAGCAATAGTGAAACAAGCACCAAAAGTTATGGTGAATAAGGCCACTTTCCAAATGGTTATTCGATCTAAAATTGGCGCAAAAGCTTTGCCGGCTCTTTTCAATGAAACGTTTGGCAACTGCACTGTTCTTGCTCGAGAAGGCGGGTTTCGAGTACTGATGGGACAACACATCAAGTTATAGCTTTAACCTATCTTTTAAACTCAAATTAACGAAATTTATGATAAAAAAGAACATTTTTCTCATGTCTCCTTTATAAGTGCGACACAAGTCCTTATGGTTGAAGAGTCTCTTTTATTCTCTTGGGCGTACCCTTTGTATAACTGATTCTTTTCAAGAAATGAGGTAAATGAAAATGTGTATGTTAAGAGCAGGTTTAGTTAAAAACTGCCGCAGATGTAAATCTTCAGTGCGGCTAAATTGCGTCCTGAGAAAAAAAGCAGGTAAAAAAACCTATACCGATAACAAGAAAAAAGGCGAAAAAGCTTAATTTACCGAGAATTGAGCTTCCCAAAATCAAAGTTATTGAGTATTTTCTCTTTAACAGTGGAGTAAAGAGGTGAAAAAATGTCTCAACAAAGAACCATGTATGAAGTAAAATGCACTTCTTGCAATCAAGCCGCAACTGTACCCTTTAAGCCAACTCCAGGCAAGCCAGTTTACTGTAAAACTTGCTTTTCCAAACATATGGCTACTCAACCCACTAAAACAAATGGTAACAGTAATTTTGAACCAAAACAAGCGTGGGCGCGACGTAGATAATAGAGCCCTACGTCTTCAAATTTTATTTTAGATTTTCATTATTCTAAGGTTAGTTTTGATTTTGCCAAACGTTAAAGGGGCATTGATTTGAGCAATATGAGTTTGCCTTATATATGCAAGTTTTGCACTCAGTCATTTCAAAACGTTTTTGTCTAGGTCTGCTCACATACGACACCTAAACAACCATTTACAGGAATCATTCTCCGTTCGGTATTTCTTTTGACTTGACATGTTTGATAGTTTATCCTTACTTGTTTAGTTAGAAAGAAAAACGAGTCAGATTGAAGAATAAGTAAGTTACTTCACTAAATTTGCCCAAGAAGAGATTAACCTAACGGTTCCCGTATCGTTTCTTCATACAAGCTTGACAAAAATTCTTTTTATAACGTCTTATTCTTAGGGGCCGAAAAAGACTACCGCAAGAACTACATTTAATTTGCGATGCCTGGACAGGGTCAAGCATTTTTAGTCTTCTTTCAATTTCAGCTTTAATCGCTGAATCATTTTCTACCTTCAAAGCTCCATTTAACAATACTTTAGCTTGTTCTAAACTTCTATTCCCGTAAACTTTCAAGAAAACGCTATCAGGTTTTCCAGCGCCTAATTTTAAGGGCAACATACAAACGAAATTTGAGGGGTAACTTTCAGACTTACTGAAGTCTACAACAGCAAAGCGGAAGCTTCTCCTAAAAGGATTATCTTCCTTGCCGTTTTGCTCGAAAACCTGCAACCGAACACTCATTTCAATCAAGACTTCATTTACAATAGGCGAGCAAGGTTAATATCTATACCTAAAAAAACCTCTTGTTTCTTAGCGTAACATTTGGCTTTCCACAGCATTTGCCTATTGAAGAAAGGTAGAAACCTCCAAAGTCGATGTAGAGATTAAAAAAACTCAGTCAATTAAATTCATAAGTGAGCTGGTGCTCAGTTTTATATTCAGAAACTTATATCCTCAAAAGCTTCGCGATCAAGGTAAAGGTTCTTGTTGAGACTTCTGAGCTATAGCAGCCATTTTCTTTATTTCATCAACCTGCCGTTTCGCATCATCAATTCCAGATTGGAACGTTTGGAGTGGTATTACTTTCCAATTGAGACGCCCCCAAAAAGGCAGGCTAGTCATCCAACTGCTCAGCTCTTCAGCAGAGGAAGCTTCAATTATAAAGGCGCCTCCTCGTTGGGCTGCTAGAAAACCGCCTACAATTTTTTTGTCTTGTTCCCACTTCTTTAACATCTCAAAGCTAGGCATGTACACATTTTCAAGAAGCATGGCAAGATCCACGGGGCTTATAGGACCGCCATAATCAATGTCTTTCCCGATGATAAGGAATTTCAAAAATTTCACCTAAATTCTTGAATCATTTTTGGTTCTTAAGCATATGTGATTGTGCGGTGGCACACACAGGCAACTAAATAAGAAATATCAATTTTTTTAATGACCCAGCTTTATCTAAAGTAAAGCACGGTTATCTTTTAACACATTTTCCAGAAGTTGGGTCATAATGGTTACTCTTAGAGTAATCACAGTTTTTGCAATCATCTTTTATGTCTTGCCCAAAAGGGCAATCTTTCAAATCTGCCATTCATAAACCCCCGAATATTTTATGAAATACATCTAATGTAAATTTGTCATATAAAAGTTGAACACTAAAGATAGGACATTTTTACAATTTATCTTCTGATGTTGTTAGATTACCGAGATTCTAAATGGGTTCAAAGTAGCCCGGGAGAGATTCGGACTCTCGTCAGAGGCTCCAGAGGCCCCTATGCTTGACCACTACACCACCGGGCTGCAGTATCACCACAAAAACATGCTTCACTTTATTAACTTTAACGTTGTGCCAATTCGTCGCCGTTTTTCTTCTTTAACGCTTCCTTGACACAGTAGCATTCTTGGCTAACCTTATTCCAGCTCTCACAGTGCCAAAGTGTATCAACTATTGGGTTTTGGTTATGCCAGTGTCGAGTGGAGCAGAAAATTTTGGATGGATAACCGTATGAGTTGTGGCTGTCGCAATTGCCGCAATACTTTTCTCCGTTGTTACCGCTCATTTTTTTAAATTCCTTTGTTTTGTTGTTCAAACTTCAAAAATGGAGCACGCTTAAAGTTCTTGCCTAATCGTTCAGTTACAGAAGCAACTACAAATGGAAAAACCATCAACGCTTCACCAATTACCATTACATGATCTGCTTGGCCTTTCATTTTTCCCCAACTTACCGTTTCCTCCAATGTTGAGCCGGATAACCCTCCAGTTTCAGGTCGATCCAAAGTAATTACTACTGCGTAATCTAAGCCTTTCTTTGAAGCAAGAGCTGACGATTGAATGGTGTTGCGTGGCACTCCGCCCCCTATTACTATCATCCCATTTTTGGGTGATTTAGCACAAATGTTACAAATTGTGGGCACATCTTTGAAAGCATCAACCTGAAGGACAGGTTTCGATTTTTCCTGCGATGAATGGAGCCAATGGATGAAACCAAATTCTGAATCACGCACCGCAGGAAGGAAAATTGGAACATTCTCTTCATACGCCGCCCTTAGGATGGAGTTTTCGTCGGTTAACCGTTTGCCGATTTCCCAACTAAACTCATTAGACGCTAAACTTTCACCTTTACGCTCTAACGCAATGTTATCGTACATTTCCGACAGTTTAAAGTCCAATTTAACATAATCTTCTTCAGGAACAAAAATATCGTAAATCCTGAAAAGATGATACTTGTAGAGTTCACTGTCATTTACTGCCCAGCCTCCAATGTAATGGTGACCTCCAACGGCTTCGATAGCATCATGAACCATGCATGCACCTGTACTGACAATCACGTCTACAAGTCTTTTCCTTATCAAATCAGTAACAATGGTCCGCATACCTGCAGGAACAACTGCACCTGAAAGAGCCAAGAAGATAGTGCAGTCTTTGTCCTTGACCATTTTCTCGTAAATGTCGCATGCACTAGATAACCGACCAGCGCCAAGGGAACCTGAACCCTTAAACTGCTGCATCAACTGATCAACAGTTAATGCTCCGTCGATTTTTATGTGCTTAACTGGTGTTTGGAGGTAATCTTTTCTTTCCATCCAAGTTACGCCTGAATTATAGTTCCTGTTGAATTATGGAGATAGCTTTCTATATTTAAAGAGTGACGAACTTGCGTGCAAAATCTTATCATCAAAATCTTAGAAGAATTCTGTCTTGAACCTCTTTAAGCCGTTCTTCCCGAAAGATAATATTTCCCGTCAAGTTCGACGAAAATTCCGATTCTGCCCAAGCGTCTATGCCTCGCTTCTTTGAACTATTGCGGAAGCCCTTGCTCTTTAAGTGTCATTGCTTTTTCTGGGCTCGTAGCGCCTTTTTCTTTGAATTTTAATATTATTTCGGTGAGTTGATGTTGGATTTCTTCTGTCCTTCTAAACAAACGGAGTGGCTATTTTTTGAGTAGCGCAAGGATGCCGCCTATTACGCCAAGAATTAAGCCTATTAACCATCCGCTGCCGACAAAGATGCTTAGCAGTGAAAAGATTATGACGATTGTGCCTCCCGCTACTTCCATTCTGCTGTAAATTAAATAGGCTCCAACAATAATGAGAATAGCAAATACAACAGCAATTCCACCAACAATATTAAATGCCAATCCAGCTAAGAATCTTCTTCGAACTTCATCGGACCCGGCAAAAGTAATAACATCTCCCAGTACAATTCGCACTATGACCACGAGTTAGAATCAGAATAGCTCCTGCCAACGAAAATGCAAAGCCTAACATTGCTCTCTTAGGTGAAGAGACAGGTTGTTGAGTATTTGATTGCTGCAAAACATATCATCCTTAAATTTTAAGGAAATAAGCAGTAATTTAAAGTTTGCCAATTACGCTATATTGATAAGGTCCCAGAAAAATAATTATTTGTAGGGTTAGTTATGAATCGTTTTGAGATGCGCAGGAAAAAGGCTCAACAGTTAATGGTTGAACAAGAAGTTGCGGCGCTTCAAGTTACAAGTCGAGAAAACTACTATTATTTGACGGGTGACGTGCGAAGTGTTGCCCGACTGTTTCTTCCTCAAGAAGGGGAACCGACAATAATTGTTTTTGACGAAGAAGCAGAAGCCGCAGCGAAAGTTTCCGGAATCAAAGATATCCGTGGCTGGCGTACGCCAAAGCAACTCATGCAAAATTTCTTTCAATTAGTCAAGCAACATAACATTTCGGAAAAGAAAGTGGGTTTTTGCGTTCACTCGAATCAAGGTTTTCTAGTTTACAAGTTTCTGAAATCAAACCCTAAGATGACAGTAATAGAAAACGAAGAAATCTTGATGCCCCAACGGTATGTTAAGGATTTGGAGGAAATTGAAGCTATGAAAAAAGCTGCTGAAGTAGCAAGCAAAGGTGTAGCCGCAGCAATCGCTGCAGTTAAGCCTGGTGTCACGGAGATTGAGGTTGCTGCAGAAGCTGAATATACGATGAGAAGGTCGGGTGCGATGCGTTTTGGATCCAGCACTTTCGTGGACAGTGGACCTCATTCTATTTGGTTGCATGGTGGAACTTCAAGGCGCAAAATCGAAAATGGCGACCTCGTGGTGGTTGATGTGCATCCAGTGGTTGACATGTACTCTTCAGACTGCGCTAGAACAATTGTCTGCGGAGAAGCAACCGAAAAGCAAAGTGAATTAATACAAACCTACAGCGAAGCACAGCAAAGCATAATCGCAAGTGTAAAATCTGGCTGGAAAGTGGGCGAAGTAACTAAAGCATTCACTAATGCTTTCACGGCGAGAGGCTACGGTGACGTTTGGATTCCAGGACCAGTGCATGGAGTAGGTTTAGAGTTTGAGGAGTGGCCTCATCCAAGTCACTATTTTAATCATGTACAATTAGAGATAAAAGAAAACTGGACTTTGGCTATTGGACACTCAATTTTGCCTGTGAAAAGCGTTGGAGGAGTGAAGATTGAGGATACTATTCAAATCACGGCTGAAGGAAACAAAACTCTTACCAATGTATTGACCTGAAAAATAGATAACTGATTCGTCATGGTAATTTTACTGCCACTGCACATGCCAAAAAATTTTACCAAGAGAAGATATAATAAAATGAACAAGAAAATGTGAATGAGGTAAAAATGCATGCCTGTAATTCAAATTTCTGTCTGGGAAGGAATGACCCTTGAAAATAAAAAGAAAACAGTAGAAGGAATAACTAAAGTCTTTGAAGATATGGGAATTCCAAAGGAAGCAGTCACCATCGTTATTTATGAAGAGCCGAAATGTAATTGGGCAACTGGTGGGCAATTGCATTCGGAAAGGCACGCAAACCTTTAACATTGGACCTGACCCTCATGCCTGAGAAAAAATTCAAAGTATTCGCTAGTATAAACAGCGCCAACCCATCAGCAGTAAAACCCGTATTAGAACGCATAATTGGAAACAAAGGCTCAATAACCCCAGCCGATGGAAAGTTTGAAGTTCTTGCCGAGTTCAAAGGAGAAAGCGCCAGAGACTTAAATCGGTCACTGCTTTCTGAATTGCGCAAGGTTGAAAAGAAAACAAGCATTCGTTCAGAATGGACGTCCGAAGAAACGATCGAAAAATTCTTTGACTATGCATTGAAAGGAATTAAAAAAGTAAACTAAAAATAACCACCCCTATTTTGCGGGCTGGTAAGGACAGTATGGTTCCTCTTCGAAGTGATCCTTGTTAACTGATAATGCTCTTGCACGGCAACCGCCACACATTATCTTGTATTCACATATGCCGCATTTTCCTTTTAACGATTCAGGATTACGCAACTCAACAAATAATTGTGACTTCTGGTAGATTTCTTTTAAGCTCTGTTGTTTAATATTTCCTGCCTGAACTGGAAAGAAGCCGCAGCCGAAGACTTCGCCAATGTGAGAGATAAAGCAGAAACCGTTGCCTGCCATGCATCCTCTGGCGCCGCCATATCTGCCCTTATTGAGCGGGGATATTTCTTTTTGTTGAGCGATAACGCGGGTATATTGGGGGGCACAGGTCATTTTAATGGGAATTGGCGACGCGAGGCTAACTTTGTAGATGGATTGAAGTGTTTCTTCATATTGGCTAGGTGTTATTTCCATTTGGATCTTACCTCGTCCGGTGGGCACTAACATAAAAACGTCCCATTCAGATGCTCCCATGTCAAATGCAACCTTCTGAATGTTAAAAATATCGCCGAGGTTATGTTGAGTAACAGTTGTGTTTACTCGAAATGGAAAACCGATCTGCCGAGCCAATCTCATGTTTCTCATTGTTAAATCGAAGGCGCCTGAAACCTGCCTGAAATTGTCATGCACGTCAGAGTTAGAGCCGTCAAGACTTAGTGAAATCATTTTTACGCCAGCAGCTTTCATTTTCCCAAACGTTTCGGCTGTGAGGTTGCTACCACTTGGAGACATAACCACTCTCAACCCTAAACTTGAAGCATGTGACGCGATTTCAAAGATGTCATGTCTCCGAAGGGGGTCACCGCCGCTGATTATAAATACTGGCTTGCAAAACTCAGCAATCTGATCTACCAAATTAAGAGCTTCTTGAGTTGTGAGCTGTTTTGGATCAGCCTCTTTTTGTGCTTTCGCTCTGCAGTGGACACATGAAAAATTGCAAGCCCTAGTCGATTCCCAAGCAATGACTCTAGGCGCGATTTCTTGTGCCTTTGAATGCTGTGGTTTGTCTGTTGCACTCATTTCATTTGCCCTTGTCAGTTGGCTTTTATTTCTTCATTTGTTAGGTAGCATGCTGGATCAGGTGCCCATGTATCTTCATAAACTGCCTCGGCTCGAACTCTGAGATTACCGTTACAGATATCGAGAAATTGGCATTCTGCACATTTTCCGTGGAGGTGGATTTTTCTGTTTCTAAGACTTTGAAGCAACGGCTCCGAGTTGTCAGTCCAAATTTGGCTGAAAGGGCGCGTTCTAATGTTGCCAAGTGAGTAATGTTGCCAGAATTGGTCGGGATGAACATTACCGTTAAAATCTACACATGCTATTCCTGCGCCGGAGCTATTTCCCCCATTCAATTTGAGAAGCCGTAGCACGTCTTTGGCTATTTGAGGATCTTTTTCTTTTAGTTTGAGGTATAGGTAAGGAGCATCAGCATGGTTGTCTACGGATAGGATTTCAGTGGTTAAGCCTTTGTTGTGAAAGCTCTCTGTCTTCTTTAAAACGTAGTCCATAAAGGCTCTTGTCTCATCATGCGTGAGGTCGTCATTTGTAATTGTAGTTCCTCGCCCTGCGTATGCTAAGTGGTAAAAGCAAACTCGAGGGATTTTTTGGGTTTCGATGAAGTCGAAGATTGCAGGAACATCTTTTAAATTGTATTTCGTTACAGTGAAACGTAAACCCGTTTTAACTCCAGCTTTTAGGCAATTCTTTATTCCTTTAACCGCGAACTCAAAAGCTTCAGGTTTGCCTCTGAACTTGTTGTTAGTTTCGCCAATGCCATCTAAGCTAACGCCTACATACGAGAAGCCTGCATTTTTTAGCTGCTTTGCTTTCTCTTCTGTTATGAGTGTGCCATTAGTAGATAATACTGCTCGTATACCTGCTTCGGTTGCTGAGCGTGCAACTTCGAAGAGGTCATGTCTGAGCAACGGTTCTCCGCCTGAAAACAATAGAACGGGAACTTTGAATTCTGATAATGTCTTTTACAAAAGCTTTAGCTTCATCTGTAGTTAACTCGTTTGGGTATAGTTGGTTCTCGGATTTTGAATAGCAATGCATACAATGGAGATTACACCGTTGAGTACTGTTCCAAACTACAACTGGTTTTTGGTGGGTTTCGCGACTGTACCGCAGCTGATCCATTGACCCTGGGATTCCACACCAAAGCTTAGAAATATTAATCAAAGGTTATTCATCCCCGTTAGATTTTGTGGAGACACAGTAGAGGCATCGGATTGAATCGCATCTGAACCGTATCGAAAAAGTCTTTTTCTTTTCAGGTCTCTTGTACTGTAGAGTATTTTGTAATCATTTATACCCGTTCCAGCTGAAATTTGATTAACTAAACTTTGAATATTTTGACGTTCTCGCGCATGCATAACAGTGTAGAGATTGTACTCCCACTTTCCACTGACGGCTTTACGCTCGTAACAATGCGAAATATCGGATAAATTTGAAAGCTGAGACCCAATTTCTCGGATGCGGTCAGCAGGCACTTTCCAAGCCACTAAAGCATTTGCCGAAAAACCAATATTGTTAGGTTTTATTGAAGCCCCAAATTTACGAATTACGCCTTCCGCTTTAAGCTTAGTTAACCTGGCAATAACCTCTTTTTGTGTGATTCCAAGTTCACGGGCAATTTCGTTGAATGGCTCTGGAGTAAGAGCAATTCCTTTTCCTATTTGCGCTAAAAGTTGTTGGTCAATTTCATCCAAATTCGATCACCATAAAAAATTAAATTAATTGAAAACGTACGTTTATTTTGAAACGATGGATGGTTGGTAAGTCAAGTATGTCATTTTCTTTGACCCTTGTTTTTTGTTTGATGTCATTGAGTGTTTTTGTTAATTCTTCACTGCTTGATGCAGCGAGGGTAAACCATATATTGAATTCATCTTCGCGTTCGTAGTTGTGGGAAACATTATCATATTGGTTTATAACATGTGCAATATCATCAACTTGATTTTTTGGTACTCTCATTGCAACCAAAGTAGCAGCCTTTAAGCCGATTTTTGAAGAATCAAATGTTGGGCCTATCTTTACTATGGCACCTGCTTCGATTAGCCGTTTTAAACGTGTAATTACTTCGTCTTCGCTAATTTTGAGGCGGTGGCTTATTTCAAGCCAAGGTTCTTGTAAAAGGGGGAAGTCGTCTTGGATCAATTGCAGTATTTTTCGGTCGGTTTGATCTAAACTTATTGGGAAACTTCTGTCTTGGCTATTATTATTCTGATTTGCTTTCTCCTTCATCAATTTCACCTAAAGTTGAAGTGATTGCTTAATCCTTAGGATTTAGCGTTTTAACTCTCCTTATTGACGTTGCTTCACGTATTAATCTTGTGGAAAACTAAGATTGAAAGAAAAATTGTTGCTGATTCCGCAATATAAAAAATTAGATGAGCGTGCCTCGCTTAAAGCTAAACTATAACATAATGCTTGGGTCAAACTTCAAAAACCTTGTCGTCACTGAAACCCTTGCATCCTTTACCCCTGGAATCATCTTAGTGTTCTTAACTAAGTTGTTTAAGTGCTCCATATCTCGGGTAACAATCACTGAAACAACATCGTATTCACCGGTGCTTTGAAAAAGATAAAGTGTTTCGTTAAAAGATACCAGTTGCCTGCAAGCTTCTTCTAAATAGGCTGGATCAATTTTAAGCAAAATTGCTCCGCTCACTTTCATACCAACTTTAGTAGGATTTACCAAAGCAGCAAACCTTGTAATGACTCCGTCATCTACCAGTCGGTTAACTCGAAATCTAACCGTAGCTTCTGCAACATTGAGTTCACGGCTAAGTTCTGCAAACGAGAGTCTGCAATTAAATTGTAACAACTTAAGTATACGCTTATCCAAATCATCCAAGATTGAGGACGTCATTAAGACCACGCTGATACTCTATAATAAGGTCACCTTATGAAACTTTTTACACAAAAAACTTGAAAATACTAAACGCTAACTTTTTTTTTCAAGATTCAGGCTTTACCATTGCATTTTGCGTGCCATCACATCGTCCAAGACAAAATTTTGGGTCCAAAACGTTTGTGTCTCGATTATCTTTGCAGAAAATCGCGCGTTAATAGGACAGGCTTTTGCAGCATGACCTCACTACACCGAAAAAACTTGTTTTGGTCGATTGAAGTTTATGCATACGGCATTCAATAGGGAATACATCACATCTACAGCATAGTTGAACCTTCAAAAATAAAGCAAGATGCAAAACAGAAAGTAAAAGAAATTACTGATAGCCTCCAAACGCTAATTAATAATTTTGACACTGACTTTAGTAAGCACTTAGACAGGACCTAACTGAAAATATTTTTAATTTTGGTTTAGCCAATTGTCTTGTCACCTCATTTTACTCAGAAAAGTTATTACGACTAGGACTCACTTAATTGAAATTAAGGAAACATAATGACGCCCTTTGAAGCAAAAGAAAAAACAAAAATGGTCAGCATTGGGCTAATTCAAACCACTGTTTCAGAAAACATAGCAGCCAACATGAAAAAAACAAAGAAAAAATCAAGAAGCCGCGGCAAAAGGCGCTCAAATTGTTTGCCTTCAAGAACTGTATAGAACAAGTATTTTCCACAAAAAGAAAAACAAGATGTCAGCCAGATTAGCTGAAACCATTCCAGGAGAATCTACAAAAGCTTTCTCAAAGTTGGCGAAAGAGAAAAAAATAGTTATAATTGCACCATTATTTGAAAAGGCTTCAAACGGGAAATATTACAATTCAGCTGCCATAATTGATTCAGATGGAAAAATCTGCAGGTTGCTATCGCAAGATGCACATTCCGCAAGACCCATTGTTTTATGAAAAGAACTATTTTGAAGCAGGCGACCAAGGCTACTGTGTCCACAAAACCAGTTATGCGCATGTAGGGGTGCTTATCTGCTATGACCAATGGTTTCCTGAAGCCGCCAGAATCAACGCTCTTAAAGGTGCAGAAATCATTTTTTACCCAACAGCAATTGGCTACATTAAAGGTCATACTTCGTCTGATGGGGATTGGCATGATGCTTGGAAAACAGTGCAGCGTGCCCACGCCATAGCAAATGGAGTTCATGTCGCTGCTGTGAATCGTGTAGGTGACGAAGGACAACTGAAGTTTTGGGGTGGCTCATTTGTTTGTGACTCCTTTGGAAAAATGCTTGGAGAAGCAAGCTACACAAAAGAAGAAGTACTGGTTGTTAAAGTGGATCTTAGCAAAAACAAAAAAATCCAAGAAGGATGGGGTTTTCTGAAAAATCGGCGACCAGACACCTATAATTCGCTTATTGAAGGTTGTACCTGAGGCATCATAATGACATACGCAAATTGTTTTTCAAACAAGACTCCCCGTGAACTAGGATACTGCATGCCCCCTGAATGGAGTAAGCATGAAGCAATCTGGTTAGCATGGCCACATGACCCAACAACCTTCACGACAGGCGTTGAAAAAGTCGAGGAAACCTTTCTTCAAATTATCGAGTTAATCCATAAAGACGAATACGTTAACCTTTTTGTCAAAGATGACAGATATGAAGCAAAAAATAACGGGTTTGTTTGAGAAAAGAAACATTGATTTAAAGAAAATACGTTTTTTTGAATTTGATTATGCTGATGTTTGGTTCCGAGATTATGGTCCGATTTTTGTTATGAATAGAGAACAAAAGTTGGCGATGGTTCGTTGGATTTTTAATTCTTGGGGAGAAAAATATGAGGAATTATGAAAGACGCACAGATTCCCCATGTAATAAACCAAGCAATGCGTTTGAATTGTTTTGAGCCGGCATCAGTTTTGGAAGGCGGCTCTATTGATGTTAATGGAAAAGGAACCTTGCTTACAACCGAACAATGCCTGCTTAACAAGAACCGGAATGCTCAGCTTGGCAAAGAAAAAATCGAGAAATACCTACAAAGATTACTTGGGTGTAACTCACATTATCTGGTTAAAATGCGGCATTGTTGGAGACGACACAGATGGCCATGTTGATGACCTTGCACGATTTGTTAACCCGACAACAGTTGTGTGCGCTTATGAAGAAGGCAACGACGAAAATGCAGAAGCCCTGAGAAAAAACTATGAAATTCTCTGCCAATCCACTGACCAAGATGGCAAAAAACTAAAAATCGTCAAGCTGCCTATGCCTGGAAACGTAGAATGCAACAAAAAAAGGCTTCCCGCAAGCTACACAAACTTCTACATAGGCAACAAAACAGTTTTGGTTCCAACGTTCCAATCTGAAAACGACAAAGCAGCGTTATCTATTCTGCAAAAACTGTTTCCGAAAAGAAAAGTTGTCGGAGTAGATTGCGTTGACTTGATTTGTGGGTTTGGGGCAATTCACTGCATTTCTCAGCAGCAACCAGCAATCGAAGAATAATAACAAAGCTTTTATTCAGTCAGGATTAACTTTAATTGATTTTATATGCCTTCAGTTAAAGACATCATGACTAGAGATGTTGTAACAATCGATGTTAACCAAAGCGTGTTTGAAGCGGCAAAACTCATGACCACAAAAAGCATAGGCTGCTTGGTGATTACAAGAAATGATATTCCCGTTGGAATGGTCACTGAACGTGATTTTGTAAGAAGAATTGTAGCAAAACAAGGTTCCTTTGAAGTTAAAATTTCTGAGATAATGTCGAAGTATCTCATTACAGTTGGACCTGACACATCACTTAAGGAAGCATCGAGACTTATGTCGGCTAATAAAATACACAGGCTGCCTGTTTTAAAGAACGATAAACTCGTCGGAATCGTTGTGGCGTCGGATTTTATCCGCAACATTGGCAAAAAGACGACTTCAGAAGATATCCTTGTGGCTTTGGGACGTTATCCGACAAATTCTATGTCATAATTGCTTACTTTTTTCCAAGTTTTCTTTTATTCTAAATTTCACTATTTCCTTCACCAACTTTAGTGGAATGGGTTCATTTAGCGGAAATTGGATTGTGCCCTTGCTTGTTTGATAATCGGACAATTTTTCTTTGAAGGCTTCGATTGCTGAGACTTTAGGGAAAAATCCAATATGATTCTTGAATGCTGCAAACCATACCAAAATGCCATTTTGTTTGAAGGCTGGCATTTGATAGCTAATTACCTCTTGAGCTTCAGGTGCAGCTTCCCTGATTGCTTGCCTGAGTTCTTTAAAATAACTTGTACGTTCTTGGGAAAAGTAACGATGTATTCATCTATACTTTTGAATTTTTTCTCTGCTACCATATACTTCACTATTGAATAGTTTAAGTAACAAATCCCAACAATACATTTCGACTTCGTTGTTATAAGACTTTTATAAACATCAAAAATAAATAAAGTTAAGAAGCGTGTTAACTTGAGCCATACGCATAATCTGAAAAAGACCCATTTGTCCTTCATAGAATTTGACGACGTCATGTTTACTAAATTAGCTAAAGACGCCAAATACTTTGGTGAAGGCAACTCCAAAGGAAGAGTGTTAGAATTTGATTTTGAATATTGCCTTGATTGTAAGCTAAGATTGCTTGATGGTAAACCAATTATGACCAAAGATATTTTAGAAGACGAACTCGAAAGATTTGTCCGCAAAGCCAAAAATAACAATTACATAAACTCTGAGCAAACAACTCTACAGCATACCGATTTTGAAACATTTGAACGATTAATTAAAAGTGCTTTGGAATTTGGCAAACTAAAAAGTCAACTGAATCCTTTGTAAATTCAACTTCATGCAATAGGATGCTACGTTATGGTTATTTGATAGAACGAAATTAATTTGGCTATTAGAACACATGGGAAGTTCCAATTCACGAGTCAGTGAAAACTGCTTCAAAAAACATGTGCGAGAGCTTCAGGTTGCAATAACGTAAATGTAATCCGCATTACAAAGACTGAGAACATCTAATAAGTATCCAAAATAATTCACGAATCGATAATTTTGTTTTAATGTTATAGCTTCAATGAATTGAGAGGTTAAGCATTATTATTGCAGATATTTATTTTATTGAGACAGAATGGGCATTATAATGATTTCTACGAATTATGGACAGCATTCCTAAAACTATACTTAATACTCCTATTGTAAGAGGCAGCTTAGACGAACTCATGTCACTTAATATGACAGAAGAGTAGGTTCCAAATATTTTCGAGTAAGAATCAAGTAGATATGTCCAAAAGAAGACCACTACTGTTCAAAAATAACCATTAATATTCCCATAGTTAACCTATGGTGGGACCGCAAGAAGTATACGGCTAACCCCATAATGAAAATAGGATATGGGAGAATAAAAATTAGTAATGCCACAAGCAGTTGTAATAAGCTATCTATTATTGACACAATGTCAATTTCTGCTTAAGTATGCTTTAACGTTTTTGCTCAATTATCTCCAAAATTATTTCCGATTAAACCAACCTATCTTGTTTGATTAAGCAAATTTAGATCATATTTTAGCTCATACTCTTCGTTCTTAGTCCGAATTTCAGGTTAAGAAAATGAAGACCGTCAAAGACAGAATTAAACTCTAAATTGAGAAATGTGGCGGGCCCGATGGGATTTGAACCCATGACTTTCAGCTTAGAAGGGGCTAAAATCAATGGATTAAATCTTGACCAGTACAAAGTTTTCCTATTCCAAAAGTACAGCAAACATTATGCTAAGCAGATATACAATAAGACAATACAGCATGCTGGTTGCTTAGATAATCCAGCGAAGTTATTACAAGTACCTCAAACAGTGAGACATACAGCCCTGAAAGCATTAGTTTGTGCTAGTAAATACTTAGGATTTTATGAAGAATACAAAACTAAGCTAAAGAGCTACGGTATTAAATGGAGCAATGAAGACACTTCTTTTAATGGATTCTTAGCCATATTCAACCATAAACATGACACGATTCTAGATTGGATAAAGCAGATTCAACCCCACCTCAGTGATAATGAAAAAATATTTGTAAAGTTTCTATCTGTTACGGGCTTAAGGAAGAATGAAGGATTAACCAGCTTCAACATGATAATTAAACTAAACAGTGAAAATAAACTAGGCGAGTATTATAATTCAGAGCTAAATGTTTTAGAGCACTTCAAGTATGGCAAAGTTTTCTTGCGGGGAACAAAGAATTGCTATATTAGCTTTGTATCACCAGAATTAGTTAAAGAGATATGCAATAGCCAGCCAGTCAGTATCTTTGCAATTCAATGTAGACTTAGAAGATTGAAAATTCCTATGAGAATAAAGGAGCTAAGAAGCTGTCATAATAGCTATCTTAGGAAGAATGGTGTTATCTCTGAGCTGGTAGAGTATTCTGGCTGGAAGAGTGCCAAAGACGGTATTCTGTAGGCACTATCTTGGAGAGAGCATGAAAGAGTTCAGTAAACAAATACTAGACCTAAGCAACAACTTAGAGAATAGTTTGCTTAAACCAAAGATTGAAATGGCAACAACAATATTGAAAAATTGATTCCTCACTTTTTTGGAAAGAGACAATTTACAATTGACTGTAAAGAGGGAGTTATCCAAGGGGGATAGATTATGGAAATTAATATTAAAGCGATGAAAATCAGGAGGAGGATATAGGCACTGCATATTTTCCATTTTTTTGTATCCTTAAGGATTATATGAGTTCCACGTAAGTAAATATCATTTTTATGATAGAGATGAAAGTAAGCAAAATCAAAAATCAACATTAAAAGAACCATAATAGAAACCGATAAAACAAGAGACAGCCCAAAAGATTTTTGGTCTATATTATAAGCGAGATTTGACCATCCTGTGATTTGTGAATAGTTAGTAACTAATGTAGATTGTATGTATCCGAGAGGAGTTGTTGCATTAGCAGGAGGAATATTGTTTGGAATTGTAACTATTTCACTGCTCATCCAAGCCCAAAAAATTGTCCGCAGAATAAAATAGATAATTGTTCCAGCCAATATACCTACAGGAAAATAAAAAATCAAACCACGTTTTCTCAATCTATAAGTAAAAAAGGTTTTAAAATCAGCCTGATAAAAAATAGCACCAATACCAACAGCTAAAGCAATAAGGTATCCTGCGTGAGCAGTTGTCTGTGAAGTGTAATTTGTCATTAATGATGTTATTAGATTATTGAAGTCTGTTTGATTCATAGACATATTTGTCAATTCTAATTTAGATAGTTAGCACTTAAAAGCTTAAGCTAAAATATGGTTAGGATTGTTATAGCTATGTGGTTGGCATGCCAAACACTCAATATATTGCCGAAACTAGAAAGTTACAAGATCAGCTAGAGAAAGAATTGAAGCCTTTATTAGATAAACTATTTTTTATTCCCCAAGACAGACTTCAAATTTTCAAAAACTCATACTTAGAATTTGTGCAAAGGAGCGAAAAATCCTCTAAAATGGTACTGTTCATCATGGGAGGTCAAATTGCAGAAATTAATGCCAATTCTCCTGTTAGCGACCAGATACTAGATCTATTTTTCTACTTAGGATTAGTTGAGAGTTATGGCAACTGTTATGTTGACTTGCTAGTTATGCTTTTAATATCGAACGGAGTAGATTTTCACATAGAATCCATGTATTCAAATCCAAGAATTAGGCACGTTAATTCTATAGTTGATTTAAAGAAGGAAAGAGTACCCTTAACCACCAAATTATTTTTTCTAAGAGATAACGGCATTAAGGCTTTTAGTTCAATCCTTGACAGCCAATTAAGGAACGATATAGCTCACTTAAATTTTGAGCTAAATGAAGACAAAATAGTGATAAGAGGTAAAGCACCTAAAGATATAGTAGAGCCATGTTATGAGAAGCTTATGACAGCTACGATTATGGTGGATGTATTGCTGCACAAGTTAGCAGTTGACTTGCATTGGGCGAAAAAAGAAGACTATCCAGAACTGGCACCTTAGGTTTTTCTTAGCACTTAAAAGCTTAAGCTATAATTTGTGCTTGATTTCAAAAAACAGCTCTATTATTTGAGATTTTGACTTAACAAACAATTTTAGCTCAATTAATTATGTTTTGTGCGTAAACCTAAACAAACTAGTATTTACGAGTAAAATGACCTAATTGCAAAAAAGGGGCTTTTTCTTAATTTTTTATTTTGCGTTTTTTGTTTATTTTTTATGAATACTTGATCTATTTTATGAACTGTATTATCAGTTTAATGTGGAAATGGCATATATATGCGGATACATTAGTAATTAGGTTAGGTTGCAGGGGCGCTGCAGGATCCAAGTTGGAGCTCCTCTGTCATGCCACCCCAGACGGTGTGCCAGTGATAGTCTGTCCTTGGGTTTGCCCTTGCAACCGCATATTGTTTTATCTTATTATTTAATAATAAGAACATATACCACTATGTTATTTAAGATTAGTTGAAATTTTTTTGTATGTAATTAATTAACATGACTAATCACCATTATGGGAAATAAAGCAAAAAAATGTCTAAGACAATATTTGTTTAATTATTTAATAAATAAATTAATTTATATTATTGAAATATTTATTCGCTACTGATGAGAATATTTTTCTATTTATTTGAGATCAGTTAGAAATCAGAAAAACTCTGAACACTACTTATTTGAGAGAATAAAAGTAACTTTTGATCAGTTATGACATTCACATCATTTTTACTTCAAATTCGTTTTCTAATATCTTTGAAATTCTATCAATCATTTCTCTTGAATCCTTTTCGGCATCCACTGTTGATGTTTTTGTCGGATGAACATAAGAATTACGTTTATTATTGATTTCAATCATTTCATGCCTAGTCTTTTCTTTGATTAGATTCCATTTTGCCAAGACTTCAATAATGTCCCTCAGATTCATTTTAAAGAGATAACTTATTTGCTCTTCAGTTAGACACGCCTTTCCTTCTAGATTAATTTTCTGTCTTGCCAATATATCATAACATATTCGCTCACTGAGCACTCCACTCAAAACTACAGTAGAATAAAAAAGACCATTGATGTATAATTGCATTAATTCCCAATAAATCTTGAAGTATTCATAATCTACGGGCTTTAGCCCTCCAGGTATGGCAAGAAAACGGTCTGCTTTTCTTTCTAAATCTTCTTCGAATGTTTTCTTAAGGAAGTTTCTGATTCCGTCTCTTGCTTGATCTTCTTTACCTTGTTTCTTTAAATAGCTATAAAGTGCTGGAAGACCGTTAATGAAAAATCTTTGTTCCTTGCTCATAATAATCGTACCTAATTTAACACAATTGTTTTCTCTTGTCAGCTATTCGCTTTTGCACTTAAAACTGAGTAGTCACCTTACGGATGTATGTTATTTATCTTGCTTTTCTATTACTTCGATTAATTCTTCAGGATCTGCAATCACAAAGCCACAGTTTGAGGATTTTTCTTCTTTTAGCGGTTTGTAATGTGGGTAAGGACTTTGAGTTTGAGTTCTTCTTTAAACTTTTGTTGAACTATTACTTTTTCAACTTCAATACTATTCAAGTGACCGAAATTATTACAATTCATGTCTAGCTCGTATTTCATTTGTTTTCCCTTGAATGCTTCTAATTATTTCCTTTGGTTCAGCAATAATAGCTTTGCACTTAGAGCATACTTCAGTCTTAAGAGGTAAGTAGGAAGGCAAGAATACTTGCAACTTAGGCTCCTGACTTTCTGGATTTAGGAATATCTTTTCAACTTCCAGTCTATTCCAATGACCGCATTGCTTACATTTTATTGTAGACCCTATTAGGGTATACCTTTCGGGTAGCACAGCAAGTCTTAAAAACAAAACCAGCTACCTAAGCAATAACAAAAGGAAAACTGAAATGTTGAATAAATCACGTTTTAGTGTCGTATTAATAGCATTAATAGTTAGTTCATTGGTTTTATTTGGTGGTCAACATTTTAGCTCAGCTCAAAGTGGTACACCGTTAGTGACATTTCAATTGTACGATACTAACGGCAATCCAATTTCTCAAGCTATTTTTCAAAGCGTTGCGCCAGGAACTTCAAGTACTCTAACTGTAACCATGAGGTCGAATGACAGCGCTACGGTTTATCCGTCATGGAATGCAACTAACTTGCCGTCAGGAGATACAATAAGTGGATATTGGAATGGTCCCGAAGTATGGAACATAAATACGGGGCGAATGTGGAATACATGGGATACTGTAACATTACAATGGACACTTTCAGTTCCGCAAAACAATGGTTATGCGACAAACGTTATAGTAAATATCATAATAAATGGGTCGCCGACAACTTCACCAATGCCCACACCATCGCCGATTCCTACCTCAAGTCCAGTTTCTGTTTCAACACCTTATGCAGCAATAACGCCAACTTTGGCTCCAACTGCAACACCTATCCCAACACTCCTTCCAACGATTACGCCAACTCCAACAGCTACCCCTACTAAACCACTTTTCACTCGCTCTACAATTCAATTCATGGAAAACGCAATAAGCTTAGCTGGGATTATCACGGCTTTAGCTGTCGCAATAATTATTGGAATTAAATACTTGCCGAAAAATAATCTTCGATTTGTCGGTTGCGGAGCAATGGTTGTAGGCATACTTGCATTTGCATTGGGCAATAGCATAAACTATTTTGGATTTTGGACAATACCGTTGATAATTCTTATGCTAATCATGTTGAACACTACTGCACTTAGGAGAAAACACACGATAACGATGATTGTATGTGAAATTACAGTCATCGTGGAACTGATAATTGTTTGGCAAGTGGCTCAAAGGTTCCTTTATTATTCGGAGACAAATAATTGGGGAACAGCTCACGGATATTATGTCAATGAGTTGTTATGGACTGTGATACCGTTTGCGATTACAATTGCAGGGTCATTAGTGATGCTAAGGGCAAGAAAGGAATTCAAAGATTAAGTACTGAAGTTTCGTCTGTTTTTTTGCAACTTGTGGAGCTCATCTTGTTATTACTTGGTAGACCGACACAAATTTTGAGCACACGTTTCTTTATTTTCATCAATAGAAAGATTGCAAAGACAAAAGCGTGGGTCGAGACTCAGCGAAGAGCAACAGCATAGGATTTTGAGTTTAACAGCGGAGCTTTTCGATGGCGAAGCTTTCAATTTCTCGACCAGCGAAGTCTTGCAGATTTGTTTTGCTTTATGAGAGCCGTTGGACGTAGTATTTTCGTGGCAGAGCTTTTGCCGTGTGATTATTTCTTTGGAAGTCAGATTTTAGTTTTTAAAAATTTGTTTAGGAGCTAAAAAACTTCAATTTGTGGGGATTTACTGGTCGAGCATTTGCAATTTTTAATCAATCTGGTTCATACTTTGCTTTGAGCGCTTCAACTTCTCTGATATCTTTTTGTTCAACATGGCGGTTAAAATGTGTGCTAAGGTTATAGAGGTTAAGGCATGGAATGCAATCTTCGTATTCTTGGATTATTTTTAGATAAGGGACATGCTTGCAGTGATTCAAGTAAAGCAATGATTGCGCGTATTCTGAGCGACATATTTTGCAATTCGGATTTTTTCGCGTTTTTATTTCACCCCCAAATTTGTTGAAAAGAGTGCTTGTAGAGACAGATGAAGCTCTACCAAGATACTCCTAAACCTAAACCCTGAATTCATTGATTTGATATTTCCATTACATTTTCAAGACGACAAGAACCTGCTATATATTCTAAAAGTAGCTTTTTGTTGTCTTCAAATATGATGCTTAATCCGCCGTTGTTGCAAGTTTTTATGCTGATTCCGAGTTTCTTGATGAACGCCCTATTCTTTTCGATTGCATCTACAGCTTCAACAGTTTTGTCTCTGAAAATTTGATACAGCGGAACTTCCGTGCAACCTTTAGTTTTGAAGTGTAAATTAGCTTTAATGAGTTTCATCAAGTACGGTATATGTCTGCGTGGTTCAGCAATTTCGTTTCTGCCCTCAAAAAGCTTGGCTGCTGTTATGAAGTCGTCACTTGTTGCTCCTGTCGTAAGCGATGAAATAATGAACGGTGGTTGAGCACTTGCATTATGATACATATCGCAGTTAATATCGAGAAAACTTTCGACCGCCTGTTTTGTCATGCCTAAGCAATAAATGAAGCTATCACGCTTGCCTTCGGGGTCTTTAACACGTGTGCTTGCATTGATGAACTCGGAAACCATATTTGATTTTCTGAAAGCATAATCCCACGCTTTTGCTTTGTCTATACCAACTGATTGCGCCAGCATAACTTTGTGATGATAAGCTACTAAAGGTATGAATGGACCACAAAGCATGATTTGCACGTTTCCTTCTACTTTGACACCTCGTGTTAGCTTGCTTCTGTACCAAGTGATATTATCATCTGGAACCTTCGGAATAACCCCGTCTGCTTTCCATTTCTTGACAAAATTCGCCATAGAGATATTCATGCAGACTATCAAGATGTCTTTGAGTTGCAAGTCTTCACCTTTGCAGTGATATTTGCAGATGTCTGTAATTGTCTTTTGAAGACGCTTTTGTGTGCTTGGAAAATGTAAACTCTGATAATTGTATGCTCTTGAGTCGCAGAAGTAAGCAGTCTGCAAGTTTGTATTGTTTGGGTCGCCCCACGGAAACTTTTGCACTTGCGCTGTAAAGTGTTCTTGAAGATTAAAGTCTGGAAGATGTGAGTCTACCAAGATAGAAAGTTTACCTTGATTTGTGAAGTTGTCTGCAAAGCAGTTGATAAATGATAATCCTTCTTCCAGCGGTTCAAGAGGTTTAATCGTGATTACACCTTTTGCGCTCTTGTGGATGAATAGTTTCTCATAACAAGAAATTTGGGTCAACTTCTGGAGAAACTCTGTGTCACAGCCTTTCCCAGTGAGGTTTATCACCTTGTTCCATATGCCCCTGAAGTTTCCCCGGTGCGTCTGTAGTTGAATTTCTGAGAGAGGGTTTTCAAATCGTTTACCCTCGCCTTTTTTGAGCGATTGCCCAGCCATGATTGCTTGAACGTTAAATTCTAACAATGGAGCCAAGATAGTGTTCCACTCATCCAATAATAGAGTAGAAAGTCTATCAGAGTATTCATCGGAAATTTCTACAGATGGCGTCAAACCAAGTAAGCCTTGAGTGTATTCATCAAAGATACCTACGTCTGCACTTGTTATTTTTGCCATGAGCTGTTGTGAAGTTTCGCTGTTGGTTTCGCTAAAAACTAAAGCTTTAAGCTTATGATACGTTACAACCAGAATATCCCAGTTTTCGCTTAAAAGTATTCTTTGAAGCTCGCATTCAGCGTTTTTATGGTACTTGCAACGTGAGCATTTCTGAGGTAGCATTAGCCACTTGACTTTCTTCAGTCGTTTGTTTTTAGATAACACATCTGATAGCGATTTACAAATTACACCGTTAGCCTTAATGTAGAGCACGTTAGCGTCTTTTCTTTGACTTAAAGCGATAGCTTTCTTAACCGTATCCTCACCAATCTTATGTGTCGGAGCGAAGAATGCCACTTTCTTATAGTCATCAACAGCATGTTTAATCAAACTCGTTGTTACGCCTGCCCGAGTGACCTTCTCGACAACGACAATTTGGTTTTTAAGTCCGAGCAGAGTCTTTGCCATTTGTTCTTGTTTCTGATAACTCATTCTCTTCAACACCTTCTCGTGAACTGAAATCTTGCTTAACTTTCAACTTGACCCATCTGGGAGCTCGCTTAACGAAAATCAAGTTTGTTCCAGTTCTTTCGTTTAGTAACCTTTCAATTTCATCCATATCTTTGGATGTAGTGTCCAAGATTATTGCAGCAGTTATTCTGCCGTTTTCAATTTTCTCTAACATTTTTCTGTTCATTCTCTTTTGATTTGTCTCGTTTTAAAAACGAGCGTATAGAGCACCTCCGTTTAGGAGCTCTCCTAATAGACTGTGTTTTACTCCGTCGGAACATGCATAGTCAAGACTGAAAGTAGAACAATTGCTACAAAGTTTAGTCGCTCTCGTTTACAGGTTCCCATTCGTTCTTGAACGGGCAATGTTAAAGAAAATTATGATGATGGATATAAACTTGTTAAGGAAAGGATGTTGCGTGATTTTACGTAATTTTCATGGAAACTTATGAAACGAGCAATTTGCTATCGCAAAATTGGGCTTTTTAGATTAAAAATTGAGATAATCATGATTGAAAACATGTTTTAGTTTACACAGAACAATAACTTTTTCCCCTCAAGTTTTTTACTAAATAATTAACTAAGTTTTCATTGATGATAAGTCTTAAATCTGCATAGCGCAGAAGTAGCCTAATGGTGAATAAGCACTAAGAAAAGGAAACCTAAGAATGAAGATAATCGTTAAAGTTGCCATAGTGATTGTTGTGGTTGTTATTTTTCTGGGAAGTGTTGGAGCAATAGTTTACTTATCCACGTTCGCTAAACCAACATTTTCCACATCACCTACACCCGCATCTGCTCCAACTGCAAGCTCATCATCAACATCAACGCCAACCGCTCTGCCAACATTAACATTATCTTACGTTGAGTTGGATTATCAGACAGTAGGATGGTTTTATAGCAACTCAGGTGACAGTTTAACTGATACTAATTACAATTACACATATCTTGTACTAAATGTGACTGTTATCAATCATGGCTACTCACAAATTAATGTAATTGGAGAATTTGGATTTTCTGTGTTAGTAAATGGTAATAATTACACACCACCTATTGTTACACCTACCGGATTGTATAATGGGTCAACATCTGACTTTTATGGCATGAAGAGCGTTTATTCCTTTAATTCAGCATTACCAGACCCAGCGACATTACTCAACACAGGAAGTGTAATTGGAATAGTAATTTTCCAATTTGGTAGTCCAACATTATATCCCCCACAGTCACAAATTCTGAATAGCCCTTTTACTTTGCAATATTCAGTCACTTATGGAGATAGTTTTGGTGCAATCACTGGACTTAGTGGACCTTATGCAACGATTGTAATAAATCAAAAATGAGGATTAGAAACGACAAGTAACTTAGCGACGGCAAAACTTAAAACCGCAAAGCGTAGAATTAGGCTAAACATGGAGCTAACCGAGAAAGAACGATTAATGCTCACTAAGAAAAAAGAAGAGATATGTGGGTTAACCTTACAAATCTTAGATATGGCACATGATAGGGAAAAAATACTTGAAATTGAAAAGGATTTTACAACAATAATTTCTTTACTTAATCAAATAGCGGATTACGCAAGAACTAAACATAACTTAGATGAGCTAACTAAAGTCATTAACATGTTATTCATACAAATGGAGAATGAGCGCTTGCACAAAGTTTGGCATGCATCCAAATTTACGATAAAGGTTGCATGTAATTACATTAACTCCGTTAAATTTGATTTCGTGAAAAGGGATTTGAAAATACCCAATATTGACTTTTCACTTTTTAGGATTAAATAGTCTCCTATACCTTTGTTTTTTGACTTTCGAGAAATTACGAAGCTTCCAGAGTACATTAGACGGTTAGGGCTATTACCGAGTACATTCAAGGTTTAGAAACTTCGCTATTTAGAGTAGCTAAGTCTTAAATCTGAAAAGGGTAGACATATCTTAAGAGCGAAAAAGGTTGAAATATTCTCTTAATTCTAACGACTATAAAAGCCTAAAAACAGGTTTAAGAAATTTGCATAACAACTGGCAAGCTTCTGTCACCGAACGACTTGTTGGTAATTACATTGAAGATGTGATAATTCCAGAGTTAACACATCAAGGTTGGAGCGAAGTCATTTACTCACAAGACCAAGGTTTTAAAATTTTCTTTGATGAAAATGAGTTACTACGACCAACACATATGCAAGGCGTTTGGAATAATATTGCGTATGGATTTTTTATAGAAAATGGTTTGTATCCAACAGAGGACTTTATGAATAAATTGAAGAAATTGCTAAGTTTACTAAACCACTTTCCAGATGGTTATTTGTTTAAATTCAAGAAAACTGGAGAAGTAAAAGCTTTCAAAAAACAAACTGATTCTGAAAGCGTTCACCTTCCAATAGTCAACGGTGATATAGAATTAGTTGAAGTGAAATCTGGCAAAGCTAAACTTTTTTCAGGTCAGAGAAAAGATTATTGCAACGCTCTTAGAGAAAATTTTGTTCTTCGTTTCTATCAAGTTGATGTGGTTTCGTTTGAAAAGAACGAATTTGAAATAATGGAAAAAATAATTACAACCCAAGAAGAATTGACCTGAGCTAAGTTTTAGGATGTACGCGGCAACGATTTTTCTAATTTTCTCTCCTTTTCAAGAACCTTAGAACACATATGAAATTGAGATTTTGACGAAGGAATTTAAAACGCAATAAAGCTTAAAATTTCCAGAGACGATTAAACGGTTATGGCTGTTACCGAGTACATTGAAGGGTTAAGATGTACTACCGAACCTTGTTCTGAGATTCACCTTCTTCCTGTGGGTTGAAAAGCCTTTTAAGCCCAAATTGCCATTTTTTCTACCAACGGAGTTCAAAATGGAATGCTTAGTCAAAAAGAGATTGAATTTCTAAAATCGCCTGAAAGCTTCACCGCTGATTATTCTTATGTTCTTAAACATAAGATAAAAAGTAAAGTCAGAACTTTGAATGAAGATTTGGCGCTACTTGAGAGGGCTGGTCTTATTGAATTTAGTAAGATTACAGAAATCAGTAAGACCATTAAAAATCCAAATTCACTTAAATTAAGCTCTAAAATGGAAACCGAAGCGGGCCCGATGGGATTTGAACCCATGACTTTCAGCTTAGAAGGCTGACGCGCTATCCGTACTGCGCCACGGGCCCTTATCGGGCACTTTAATGAAACACTAACAAATATAATTTTACCTATCGCTTAACGCCAAAAAATTGAAATGAGGCATTGGCTATAGTTTTTGTCCGCATCGACTGCAGTAAATGGCGTCTGATTGGTTTGGTGCTCCACAGTAGGTGCAATATTTTACTTGCCCAGATATAGGCGGAATATTGATGGGTGGGACCGCTTGCACTGGAGCTGCTGACGCTTGTATTCTGAAATACGCCATCGCAAAAATACCCAAGCGACATCCTGAACTATGAATCCAACGGTCAGAAGAGCAAGCAGATTGTTGAGCGATATTGAAACGTAAAATCCAACTATAGCAAATATAATTGCAAGTACAACATTTACCAATGCACCAGCTAACAACACTTTAGCGCCAGTTCTAAACAGGGGCACCTTAGATTTATCTGACAATAAATTAAATGCCTTGACATTAAACACCACCCAAATTACACCAACAAGGCCAAATAAAGGCAAAATTAAACTAAAAATCTTCGATATTGAAGAAGATATTTGAGATGACGAAGCTGCTGATGAACTTGGAAACATGACAGCGAAATTAAACAAAATAACGATTACAAAAATAACAATCATTATGACGGCAGCAACAATCGTAATTACAATTCCATATAACAGATAACTGAATATTCTGTGATCATTGTAATCTTTGGAGAAACCATACATTGCAATAAGGAATAAAATAAAGCCAACAAAAGCTAAAATCCCAATGAGGCCACCTACCACAGAAAATAATATGTTAAGCCCAATTGCGTTGGGAAAAGCATATCGGAAAATGGTTGAAAGCTGGCTGAGAATACCAAGTAAAGTTAAAATAGCGGCGATTCCGCCCAAAGATCTGTTAGATTCAATGGTCAACTTTTGCAGCCTCGCAATTAACTATTAGGTAACGTTTAAGGGATAAGTTTTTTGCTATAAGCAATGCCCGTCTTATATCAGTGAAAACTACATTTGTCTAAAAATGTAAGAGTCTGCAAAATTTTGTCAAATAATTTAAAATAATTATGCAACCTGCAAAAAGCCTCAAACCTTCAAATCAGCCCAAAACAACTTTGTACAACAAATGCAAAACAGGTATTGTTTTTCTCTTTTAGTTAACTTTACTCTCTTAAAGAGTACTATTTGCTTCCAACTCTTAATTTATCCACTTCAGCTTTTTCGGGAAGGGCAACTGTTATGGATTTGTCGAGGGCTTCTCGGCCAAAATTCACTTTGACCTCACCGGTCTTAGCATCTGAATAAAACGCTGTTAACTTTGCAGCGGTTTCAATCGCCTTTTTTGTTTTAGGTCCCTGCAAAATGGTAATTGGGCCAACAATATCTGGCAACTCAAAATAGTATTCATTTTTTGTTTTTCTGGCAACTAAAAGCTTGTTTTCCGCTTCCTGTCGCCCAACCACAAACTTGTTTTTGCCAATTCTGAAATGTCTGCCTATTCTTAGTAAGGCGATATCTGCCATGGAAACTTGTTTTTTATATTTGAAGAGGTCTCGAATTTTTTTGGCGTATTCTTCATAAGTTAATAAACATCCCCCAGCCGGGCAAGGAAAATCCTTAATGTTAAATTCTTCGGCTAGCTTGAATTGAGGCTTACGTGATCGTCCCTGAATGTCAAGTAGCTTAGAGCGGTCAACTAAACCCTTCTTTTCAACATCAGTTTCAGGTAGCAACCTAGCGGACAAGGGTCTCAAAACTTTACCTTCCAACCCAGCTTCCTTCTCAATTAGCTTCATGGCTGGATAATGTTGAGACATGGGTCGCTCATCAAGAACCTCACCCGTAAAAATGATTTCCGCGCCAATCTCCTTTGCGTACTTCTTAGCTCTTTTAAAGAGAAAGATTCTGCAGTCAATGCAAGGGTTCATGTTTCTGCCGTATCCATGCTTGGGGTTACGAAGCATCCTAAGATAATCGTTGCCAGCTGCAACCATTTTTAGCGGCACCTTTAGCTGTTTAGCCGCGTCCACTGCTGCGCAGCCATCTTTTTTACAAAGACAAAAAGGGCTTCTAACGTTAAACGCAGTTACGTCAATGCCTTGCTTTAAAATCATTTCCGTTGCAAGGATACTATCTAAACCGCCAGAAAGCAAACCTATAGCCTTAACACGCGTCATAATGCCATAGCATTCTTTTGCCATAAATAATAATTTTTCGTGTTGGTTATCTGTTGTATTATATAATGTTTTAGGCTTAGCAGCTTAAAGCTTTGATTCTTCTTTACTTCTATCAAAGCAAGCAATTCAAAAAAGAAAACTGAATTTTGTTAAGTTTGGCTAAGCTGTTGCAGTAGATTTGTCTTTGTCTTTTTTGCCCGAATCAAGAGGTGGAACTTTACCAATTCTCACTAAAGCATCGTACAAGCGAGTTGCCATTAGATTATTGAAACATTCAAGCTTTTCCAGTTTGCTTTTTAGGTCAACTTCCTTTCTTCCTTTTTTCTCTATTGTGCGAAATTTCCCTTCATTATCAATCAAATAATCACCATGGGCAATCTTGTTTCTAAGTCGGCGGTCTATGCATGTGGAAAAGCAAGTCATGCCATAGTTGTCAAGGAAATCTAATTTAGCACCAAGAGTAACCGATACCGATTCGAGGTCTCCCAAGTTCATAACATGTCTAATGAATTTATGGTCTAAATCTCCGTCGACGTGAAAATCAATTCCTTTTGCTACCAACAAAAGAATCAATTCATCAACCAAGAGGTCTGAATCGGTTTCGACGGCAATCATGTATGCTATGGAGTTGAATATTGTTATTCTATTTTTTGATTGCGTTATGGTCGGGTCTTTTTGCAGAATCTGGATTAACTCCGAAGGTTGTCCCGAAAACAGTCTATCTATTAAGCGGTGGGCAAAATCGTCATTCATTAATAAGCTAAAAAAAGTATCCATTAATTTGTTATCAGAAAGCAATGGGTCAATCTGTTCTTTAATTAATTGTTCAACTTCAGCTTTGATAGACATTTCCTTCACCTAACAATTGGTTAAATTAATAGACTACGGTTTTCAACTAAAATGTTTTGTTAGCATCAGTAAACACTACCATCCAGACATCTTCGGCTTTTTTGATAACTTGGAACCCAAAGTACTTGCCTAAAATCACGTTATGGTTTTCAATGTTACTGTTTGCTAAATTGCATTCTACATTACTCCAGTAGTAATTGTTTGTTTGACTGAAATAGGTTTCAAGGCTTGCAAAGGTTACTTCTTGTGCAACGTGTCCTTTGTTTTGTTCTTTGTAAGCTTTTACTGTGGTTACGGCATCCTTTAGGTACTTAGGAAACTTTTGAAAAAGCATAGCCTGAAGCTGCCACTCGGTTTCAAGAGTTTTCGAAATGTTAGCGACGCTTTCGAGATTTATGCTCACCAACTGGCTTGTATATTCGTTAGCTTTGAAAAGCAAATGATCAATTGTTTCTTGAGGGATTCCCGCGTTTGCTTGCATAAGCTTTACAAATTTCAAAAGCAAGTCCATGATTGCACAGTTTAAAGCTCCGCCTCGAATGTGCCTGTAGGCTCCGTAACCATGCGTTCGTAGGAATTCCTTGATTGACCTATCTTCTACTTGACTTGCAAGTGTGTTGACGTTTGCTTCATAATCTGGTATTGGTGTTTCAAGCCATGCTCTGATTTGAGGTTCTTTGAACAGTTTTTGAATTAACGGATAAGCGTATTCTTCGATAGAACGGAATAGTTCAAACCTTATATTCCAAGCATTTTCATCTAAACTTTGCAGGCTTTTTACCCTTTGGTAAACGCCTTCTCCACCATAAATCAAAAGCCCTAATCGTCTTCCAAGCGCGACATGGTTTGAACCCAAAGAGTCTATTAAACTTCTAAATGTCGCTATCTTGTCTGTTTCATAGCCCGTTGGGTTTGCTGTTACGACAAATGTGCATTGTCCTTCTACATTGAGGCTTCCGAATGCTGTGGATGCACTGGCTCTGCCTTTTTCCATGAAAGTCAACATGAACCTGAAGATTTCATGAGCCGACTGCGATTCAAGTTGTTCGATACAGATTGGAAGCGTTTGGTCTTGAACTAAACCTGCGGAGTAGCGGTTTTCAGTTCGAGTTCCAATAAGCGAAACTGGGGTAATCTTGTCTCTTCGTATTCCCGCAATGTCGTAAATGTAGCTTTTCCCAGTTCCTGCCCCCGTGCAGAGGAGCGTGTGAGGGCAGTATTGCATCTCCGATCCTCGTAATATTGTCGCTTTGAATATAAGTTTGAGTCGTGGGTCTTTTTCCGCTTGGAAAGATAAAAGTTCCTTTTCGACGAAGTTATCCCAATCGATTTTGTCAAGAAGTTTAGTGTCGGCAAGACGTAGTGTTGGCTCGTATAAAATTTTATGCTTCAGCAAAACGGAGGGGTCAAAACTCTTACTTGTTGCAGTCGTTGGGTAGTACTTGAGCAGTTTTTGGATTTTTTCGATTACTGCTGGGGGGACATCATCCCATAGTTCGGCATATGAGACCACGTCCTTGGGCTGATACAATCGCAATGGATAGGCAACTCGTCCCGGGGTTACCAAGCCTTCATGGTCCAAAACCAAAATTGGTGGGTTGGCGTGTGATTTGACATTAGGCTTGGCTTCGAATAAAGTCCAAGTTTTGTCAAAGACTACCTCGCCAGCCATAAGTTGTACGCTTACGGGTCTGGAAAAGATAGCTTTGATGTATTGGCAGGTAGTTAGTTTCCTGAAGTAGTTAGCGAAGTTTATTGTATCGACAAACGGGATTTCGACTTGGAGTTTTCCTATATTGTTTTGTTGTTGAGTCATGGCAGTTTACCTTCTTTAAAGGTATTCTTCAAGGTCATTTATGGCGCCTCGAAGGTCTCCTCTATGAGTCAGTACAATTTGGTTTACCTGTTGACTGAGTTGCTGAACTCCAGTACAAAAATAATGCATTAACCTACAAATTACATGAAGACAAAATTGAGCCTGAAAGAAAGGAAGCATTTGATATTTGGTGGGAAGGGCTTAGGGCAACTTGTTTAGAGCTGCAGTTTGAAAGGGTGGCCAGCGCCTATCTTGCGCAGTCTAGTCTCGTTTCCCAGTCTCAATTTCTCATACTGGTCGTAGTTGTCATGTGCTTTTGTGTATATAGAGTCAAACTCTGCCACTTCAAGTCCAGTTAAGGATCTAAACATGGCATGCTTTTTTGTTAGGGTTTTGTAGCTGAGCAAGAGTGTCGCCGACTGGTAAGTTGGCTGACATAAAGAATAAGTTGATCCAACATCTAGCGATATCTCAGGTTAATACGCTGACAGATATCTGTCGGTAAATCTATCATCTAACGATACCCTTTTTGCTTAAAATAAGCTTTTTTCAGCAGCTTTTAGCATCCAACAAAGCAATTACGCCTAAGATCTAATATTGTTAAGAACATGTAAACCGTAATCATAATTGAAAGCACTCTGTTTCTAACAGTCCATTGTCGCAACTATTTTTCTCCTTAATTCTATTTCTACGTTGTTCAGATTTAAGACTTATCTTTATTAGTGCGCTGATAAATGCAAAGCCTTAAAGCTAAAATGTACACATCAAAGTTCAAGAGGATTCTTAATTGGAGTTAGTTCAAAAGTTTGCAGTTGAAAACTTGGGCTTACTTTTGTCTGGCGATAACCGAACAGAAGCTATTAAACTAAGGAAAAAGGAGTTTTTTGAAAGGAATAGATTAAGCGCTTCATTTTCATTAAAGGATGTGGCTTTTGAAACCGTTAAATACATTATTCGTCTGCACAATATTCAAACAGAAGACGAGCTAAGAAAAGTCATTACGAAATCCTTCTTTCTTTCTGAATTTCTTACAGAACACCAAATTGAAGGTTTTATAGGATTAATCAATCCTCTTAAATTATCGGTACTCACTGCTAATGATTTAGGCAAGTTAGGTCAAGAACAATTTCTCCAAACTAAAGAGAAGGAAATGCTGGATAAAGTTACTCAATTGGTAGAAGTGGAAACTGAGAAAAAAATAAAAAATGCGATGGATGAAGTCAACAAAGAACGCCAACATCTTGAAGAATTACGCAAATCTGCGGAAGATAGATTAGAAGAGGTAAAGAATGTCGAGAGCCTACTGGATAGCTTCTCGGAAAGTCAAAATCCTGAAAGTTTCATTGAAGAAGAGAAAAAAGAAGGCAAGCAGTTCGCAACTTGGTGGCAGAAAATTGGACTTGCTGGTGATCCATTCCCCAACAAGCTTGGTCTGGATTTTATTCCAACCGATAAATATGAAAAAGTAGTTGTCTTTACGAGTATATTCAAAGACTATCTAGGACTAATTGATGCAGATCCAAGTTCTTTTTACGGAAAAACTATTCTAATTAATGGGCAATTTGGGTCTGGAAAAACCACTTTTATGGCATACATTTCTTACAAGTTAGCTCAATACAAAATAATTCCTTATCAACTGCTTTTAGATGCAGTCGGAGATATTGATTCTTTGCGACAGAGCTTTTATTCGGATCTGTTTAGCCAAATAGGTAGAGCCTTAAAACAAAGAGGTCTTGTTGACCCACGTCCTATGGGAATTTCTGTTGACAAAACGACGATAGCGGATTTGTTGGCTTACCTTTCAGAAGAAGCTCAGATTGATGGTTTCTCGATTATGATTGACGGTTTACATAAAGCTGAGTCAACGTTAGATACCGCTCTTGAATTTGTAAAACAACTTCAGAATTTTCATGAGTTCCTAAACAACAAAGGACTTAAGGTCTCAATCTTTATCGCAGGCTCACCTCTTTGGCAAAGAAAAATCGCACAGAATCCCGCCTTCAAAGGTTCGTTTTATAAAATAGACGAAATTCCACAACTCACTTTTGAAGATGCATATTCACTTCTCCAAAAGCGATTCGAAGCCTTTAGAGACCCAAATATACCGATTTTTTTTGAGAAATCTACTGTGAGGTTTGCATTCGATTGTGTGCGAGCTGAAGCTGGTTTTGCCACCTTCAGAGATTTCATTGACTATATATTGCCAAAACTTCAAAAAGGTGACTTGAAAGAACTTGGAATCTCAATATCAATTGACATTGAAGACGCACAGAAAATTGACAAAGCTTTGAAATCCTCAGCTATAAAAAATAATTACTCTTTGTTTAAAGACGCAACTAAAGATAGAAAAGGGTTAAAACAATCGTGCGCAAATGTTTTGAGGATAATATATAAAAGAACTTGTCTGGTGGAGAAAGAACAACAATTTGTTGAAAATAAGGCTGCTTTATACACTCTAAGAAATGCATATCTTATTCGAAAACTCAAAACGCCCAGAGGTACAGGTTGGGCGTTATCAACAGAATTCATTACTGCGCTAGATAGTTTAAATGAAGAAGGATATCCGCCAGAAATCGTTTTTCTGACATTTGCACTTGATCCTAAAATAACAAAGAAAAACAAGACAGCAAACGATCCTCTAATGAATAAAGCACAAGATTATTTAGCGAAATGGGAATCAGGATGGCCCGAAATTGTATTGCCAATTAAAGCATTTCTTGAGAAAACTGAAAGAGTTATCAATCTTGGTCCCGCAGACCTTAATTCCGAAATCTGTAATGACTGCAAGAATGCCCTTCTAGACCTTGTAGAATGTGCGCAACTAATCTTGAAGAACAATCTGAATGCTGAAGAATGGCTCAGGACAACGTGGCTTGATATCCCTATTCTTCCGACGATTATACCCCTGCTACAACAAGAGTCTCTTGTTGATGTGGAAGCTATGGAGTATTATCAGCGTTTTAGACAATCGGCTTCGGTGCTTCTGGAAAAACTTGAACAGCTACTTAACGCTCAAAATGTTGTAAACCTTATCTCCTCACACAACTCTAAAGAAGAAATGAAAGTTCTTTTCAATGCTATCAATTACCTCGAAGCTGGAGAATTAGACAAGGCAATAGATTTGATTAATTCTAATATGGAAAAAAGAATACGTTCTGTTTTTCACCTGATGTTTTCCTTACGTTTTGGACCTGATTATATAAAATACCTGCCAGAGACAGCACAGATACGAATTTCTCAACTTGAAAACAGAGGACCCCTTCAGCTGAAAAGGTCTGTTGATAAAAATATGTTCTACCATCTAACTAGAAGCGAGTACGCAGAAGTGGTTAATGCCAAAGCCAATTGGAACATTATCTTTGAAAAGTTGTTTTCGCCAAAACAAAGAGAAGAAGTTGTCGAAGCTCTTCAACTGACATTTGCACTTGATGATAGAAACGTACACAGAGATAGAAAGGACTACTTTAGAGAAAGAAAAGGACTGGTAAGACAGGCAATAGTGAACGCTGATTGGCTATACGAGTCTTTTAGGAACGTAATCAATCTTTCTTTTAAACCAAACGGATTTTGCAGCAAATCCTTAGATGGCACTCGTATCTTTAATGTTTCATTTCTGAATCAAGGCGATGCAAGCGTTGCATTTCCTTGGAAAATAGATTCTGAAAAAGGTTTGGATATTGGAAAGAGAATACTTCGAGCAGAAAGGACATTGAATGTTTTGGATGATGCGAGCATTTCATCAACATTTAATGGCTTATTTGCAGAGGTGTTTGTAGTCATGTCGTTATTATTAAAACAAAATCTCATAAACATTGAACCAATGTCGGATGGAAATATGTACATACGAATTTCTCCAAAAAAATAAGTCTGCGCCACCGTAGTCTCTGAAAATATTAGGATGTTTTCCTTCCAGTCAACAGAAAACAGATCATTCTACTTATTATTTTTCAAAAATCTAAATAATTCAATGAAAACAAACGCTAAGTCAGTCATGTTTCCAACAACCTCACATTCGAGAAGTTTCAATAATTCTTTAACTCAGCTAATTTTCGTTTGTAATCGCTGATGGAATCATAGTATTTTCTTATTTCTCCATTCAAACCGTTTCTTTCTAAGGAAGATTTTCCTTACCCAAAACGAAATTAAATCCAGAATCGTTGCTATGGTATTGAACGATTTTTCTTTTTACTAACCTGTTTTGGATTCTTCTTCTTGAACTAAATCTTTTCATGTTTTGAATTTAGTTAGAAGTTTGTCGTAAAAATGTTCAGTGATTCTTGACTGGTTCTCAATTCTTCACTTGTTTCTACTTGGAGACTACTGGATAATTCCCTGAAACAAGATGGTGATAATATATAATTACGCCAGCAAAGACTTTTCCAGCTAAAATTCAAGGAAGACTTAGAATAGCTTGACCTATGCCACCTATTCCATCTTTCGTTCAAATATTCAGTAACTTAGCAATCTCAGGTGCCAAAATAATCAAACTTGCAATTGCGGACACTGTGGATACACCTGTAAGCAAAAGTATTCTGCTATTAACTTTTGTTTGTTCTTCCAAGACCAAGTTAGTCTTCAGCGAGCCAAGCTTTTCTTTAAGCATCCTGAAATCTTTATTGACACCATCCAATCTTCTAATTTTTTCATACATTTCTTTATAGACTGATATTCTAAGATCCAGATCATAGAACTCATCAATATCTTCAATTAAATCACTTTCTATTTTCATTAAAGTTTTGACTTGTCGCTTATCTGATGAACTAATTTCATGGTAAAAGGAATGAATCATTGCTTTTAGTACCGAAACGCTTAGGTTCATGTAGAAACCCCAAGATAAGCTCCAAAAGATTGAACTTTGGGGGAATCTTTCTTGATTAATTCCATGAAATATTATTAACCTTGAACGTTGTCGATTATAAAATGTCATGTAATTTGAGTCGAGTTTTAAATTATCGGTAATGCTCATCTTTCTAAAATCTGCCACGTTTGGGTAGTATGCAAAAGCAACATCATCAAGAGACTGATGAGGAGTTATGATGTTCCTGAAATCATTGAATAGCTCTGTAGCGACAGATTCCTGTTGAAATTCTTCTATATTTGAGTCTGTTACGTTTGGACTAAGAATTGCTTCGGTGATTTGCATAGAAATTGGGAGAATATTGCTAAGTTCTATTTCAATTGATTCTTCATTGACGTTCATCATTTCAACCGTTTCTAAACAAATATGTCTCAAAAAATTAGAAAGTGTTAATCCTTCGAAAGCGGCGCCTGATTTTAGAAATTTTTTAAGTGGGGAATCAATCAACTCGAATTCTGTTTTTTCGTAAACATGGTGCATTTCGTGAGGCGAGACTTTCCTTTTGTTACTAAAAATATTATTCACTGGGACGAGTAAAAGACTGACAGCTAGAGTATTTCGAAAGTTAGAAATATTTTTGGTTACCCTTCCATTTAGCGAAATTATTGGAAGTACAAGATAATTTCCAACCTCATCCTGATATCTTTTTTTGGCATATGTTAGTTCTTCTCTTTTTTCCACAGGTTTTAGTCGCCCTATTGGTAACGATATGTTAAAGACTCTGGTTGCCATTTCGAAGGTGAAAATATGCGACCGTCTTAGTCCAAGAAGCAATAAAAGGTCGTATGCTACTTTCCAATCCTGATCATATGCTGAAGGTTCAACGTTTGTAATTGCCCACTCATTTGAAATTCGACCATTCACCGCAGACTTCTTGCTTGAGAGAAGTCTTATCCAATCGGATTTCCACGCATCTTCAAATTCTTGGTTCGAAAGGTCTCCTTCAAAAGTGAGGATGTCAGTCTTTATCCAAGGAAGCGAATATTCCTGATTGGACGAATTACTAATTTGTGAGAGTGTTTCAAAAGAGGATGCAAACTGACTCAGGTCATTGATTAAAAATTCACTAAGTTTGCGTTTCTCTAAGGCTACTTTGAAACACTTTACTAATCTTTGGTCTAAATCTGATTTACCTTTCTTGATGAATAAGCCAATTTCGGATTCAACCCTTATTGAACCTGTGATTGCGCCAAGAAAATTGTAGGTAGGAGCTAAGGGGTCATATTTTTTTGAGACGAATTCTGGATCTCCCATAAGTTAGTGTTTATTGCCCAGTTTAGTGATAAGCTTTGTGCAATTTCCCATAAAGACATATGTAGATGACTCGGAAAATTCCTTGGGAATATTTTCCCTCGTCGTAGATGTTCTATCTTATTTGGAATGAATCCCGGCACAGCAGTGCCGAGCAATGAGCCAAGAGCAGCAGCCTCATAATGTGTTACAGTCGTTCATTTGAACAACAATTGATAATTTGATGACTTGAATTGTCTCTTCGGTCTATTGACCTTCGAGACTCCTACGGATATCTCTCTGTGTGTGTGTCTGTTTTCCTTCTCGTTTTCTTTTCGTTTATTATCATCTCATCATCTCTATCTCTATGTGTTTGTGTTTGTATGTATGTATAATGTAATGTACGCTACTGAAGCCATTGATGATTCCTCTGATTTTTGTCTGTGTGTCTCTCTCTCATCTATGTGTGTATCTCTAATCATGCGAAGTCACTTCCACAAAAAACACAGCACTTGTAAGAACTCAAAGGCTTTCCGCATTTAGGACAAAATTTGGAATCAACAATTTTGGGAAGTTCTTTTGGGACCTCTATTGGTTTAGACGTTCTTTGTTTTGATACTATTATCTGTCCTCTCCGAATCACATTCATGTTATAGAAAGGCGTATGTTCATCAATTTTCAAGTCGTATGTTGTATTCATTGCATCAAGTTTTGCAAAAACCCACTCTCGCGAATGTCTAATTGCCATTCTACAGTATTCAAGAAAATCTGCTCCGTCAGGATGTTCATTTAGATACGTTTCCCAGCTTCTAAAAATTGCATCGTTTGCTTCCATTTTGTCTTTTGTTGGCAACTTAATTCCCCTAATCGTAGAGACTCTAAATCTCGGCTCTCTCTATTTTTTCTACTAAATTTTCTAAGGCGTTTTCACAGGTTGCAGACATGTTGATTCCTTTTTTCTTCACTTTTTCTCTGAGGTCTTTGTGGATGTAGATTGAACATACTTTTTTTGTTCTCTTAGTTTTCTCTTCCATATTCTTCACCTATTTAGTTTCAATTGACTTGCTTAATTTTTAAAAAAATAATGGATCAGTTACTCTCTTTCGATATCCTCTAGTTGGACATCGTGTCGGGAGTCGAAATCATTCTTTTCTTTTACAAGCGCTTGGGTTTGCCTTGCTAAGTCCTGAGCTGAAGCGTCGCCTTCGTTGGATGGCATTTTACCAGTTATTTTTTCTTCTTTCTCTTCCGGCTTTAACTGCTTCTTTTTCCGTTCTTGAACAAATTTTTCGAAGTCTTGGCTGTCCTTTGTATTAAGCCCAGATGTTTTGGTTGCTGTTATGTCATTTCCTATCTTCAATCTTCGTTCACCTCTTGCTTGAACTTTTCATTTGGGTTGTCACTGTTTACTAAAAATTCTCGAATCACATGTCTCAGCGCAAGTCCTATGCAGTCTTTTCGTCCGCCAAAAAGTATCCCTGCCTGCTTTCGAAAAGCTTCTTCCAGTTTAGGGTCTATTCTAAAAGTGATTTGCCCCATGAAAAAATAAGCCTCCTATGGGCTAATTTTATATAATTATATAATAAATGGACCTATTTAAGAATTATGAGCCTAAATATTGCTCTATTTTCTAAAACAAGCGTTCATTGTTCTTTGTTAATGACACTCAACATTTAGAGCTTATTTATATTTTTAGATTTTTAGTTTTTTAGCTTAATCCGTTTGTTCAATTAGAAATGATAAGAACTCTAGCGTGAAATTGCTATAAAACTAGAAAACTAAAACCAATCTTACCTGCTTGATTCTGCTAAGCCATAAGCAAATTGGATGTATCGTTGTCTGCTGTATAGACCCAAGTGTTTGTTTGTGGAGAAAAAGCTATACAATTCAATTCTGCTCGTCTGAAAATGCTTTCGTTGATTTGTCTTTTTGTCAGAAAGTTAGTCATTTCTTCTCTTGTCGGGGACTTTGCTGCCACAAATCGTGCTATGTCTTCAAGTTTGTGGAAGTTCATTTCATCATTGATTCTGTTTAGGCTTTCCTGTACTTGAGATAGTAAAGTTGCCATGTTGTTGACTTGCTGGTCTTTGTTTCTTCCATTTTCTAATAAAGCTGAAATTACTCCTTGACTGTTCTTTGACTGTTGCTCAAGTGTTTGAGATTTAATTTCTAAGGCTTCAATTTTCTCTGTGTCAACCATTCCAGTTATTGACAGATGCTTTTCGAATTTTTTGTAGAGGTTTCGCAGTTCCTCCAAGCTGAACTGTGAATATGCGGAATCGAGAATTGAAATGGTGTGTCCGCAGAGAAGTTCAACAGCCACGTTATTCATGCCAGCTAATTTTAAGATGCTTATGAAACTCGACCTCAAAGAATGAGGTCTGGCTGGGTTAATGTCAGCTGCCTCCAACTTCTCCTTGCTCACCAAACCGGACTTGATGGCTAAAGACTGAAAATTCTCTTCAATAATTATAGGGTTTATAGCCTTGATGTTCACGCTTTTTGAGTTGAATTTTGTGAATTGTTTAATAAAAAGGGGTGAATTTAGCTTTAGTACTTCTCCATTTCTTCTTCTCAAGTCCAGATACGCCTTGAGTGCATCTATAGAGTCCTTTCCCATGAAGGTGGTATATTGGAGCCAAGTTTTCTCCCGCATAAGACTCAAATGAAGTGGTTCCTCATTTTTCTCCAAGCCCTCTGAGACGTCTCCATAAGTTAAGTCGCATAGGTTTCTGATGCTCATCCCCGTCTGGAAAAGAGTCAGAATTATTGCTTTGTCTCTTAGATTTGTGGTTGCGTCCAGTAAGCGTTTTACTTCTGGGATTCTGAGTGCGAGTTTGAGGTTTTCTTTCTTTGGAACAGCTTTTTGGATTTTAACTTTGATGGGGAAGTTGTTTGCGTTATAGAAGCTTTGGATGGAGTGGCTGTAGGTGCAGGCGAGATTTACTGATACTCCGCTTTTTCCGTTGAATTTTGAGTTTTGGAATCCGTTGCGTGTTGACCTGTATTCTGTTCTTAAATACTCGAAAAAACCAATTATTTTTCTTTGAGGGTCTCCTTTTTCTCTGCCAATTTTCTTAGAGTCTGCTTCAGGTTCATCAATAAGTTGTACTGGGTTCATTTTGGTGTATTCTGTGAATATTTTGAGTGCAGAAGTGTAGACAGTTTTAGTTCCTTTGCTCTTGCCTTTGAGCCAGTTTTGAACTTCTGTGTACCGAGTCAAATTGACTGTGTCTTTGGACATAGAATATGTACAAAAGAGTACATATATAAGAATTATTGATGATTATCTTGTCAAATAATAATTTACCTATAAAACTCAAAAGAAAAACCAGATGAATTCAAGCATAAAAAAATAGCTTTCAACCATCCAATAACATGCTTGCTCCCCTTTTTCTAGAATAATTTAAAAACTCATTTGAAAATTAAATATGTGGATTTATGCTCACTAATGAGGACTGGCAACGCTTTGGACATCAGCATCTTTATTCCAGTCTACAAAGAATCAAATCAACTTAGCCAGCATGCTAAATGAGCTTAATTCTCAAAATGTTGCAAAAGAAATTTTTGTAACAGTTGATGAGCCAACCGAAGATTTTTCGCAAAAAATAAAAACACTTGAAAACGAAAACATCAAATTCATTGTTAACAAAGAACGCGTGGGAAAAGCAAACGCCGTAAACAGCACAGTAAAGTTGTCTTCAGGAAAAGTGCTTCTTTTCTTAGATTCTGATGTTCAAATAAGCGATGACCCAGATTTTTTAAGAAAAATCATTATGGAAATCACAAACCGCTGACTTGTTGACATAAAAAAGAGAGTTACAAAAGGAAAATCATTTCTTGTCCAAAATGGCTTATTACGAATACTTTACCTTTAATGTTAGCGCCTGGTTATCGTCAAAGTACATGCATAAATGCCCCGCCGTGAACGGCGCAGCATTTGCGATTAAACGGGAAACATTTGAGAAAGTCGGCGGCTTCCACAAAGTTATTGCTGAAGACATTGATCTTGCAACAAGAGCTTTCTTGCAAGACAGCAGTTTCGCCTACACCACCGATGTTGAAGTAAAAAATGTTGTTTACTCCGAATGGGGAAAATGGTTTAAGCAACGACGAAGATGGGCAATAGGTCAAGCCTCGTGGATAGTATGATTGGTATCGCGATTTAGCAAAAAAATTCGTTAAGAAACCCCAAGTTTTCCTGCCAAGCTTGTTCTTTCTCTATCCTTCCGTCGCCATTTTCTTCTTAAGCGCTATTGTGCCAAACCTCTGGATGTACAATTCACTACTGGTTTTCTCACTGTTTCTTTCAGTAAAATTCAACATTATGCTGCCAGTTTTTCTTGTTTCTCTTGCAACCGCAAACCTGCTAAAAATTTGGTTATTTCGCTGTCTGGCTTCGGGTTAACTGCCGCTGTTTTCTACGGTTTCTCAAGAAAACTCGGTTTCAGAGAAATGAAACTTCACGAATTATTCGTTTACTACTTTTTCTACTCAAACATTTGGATGGCTATAATAATTATTGGTTCTATCCAAGTGATTGTTTTCAGGAAAAAAGCTGCTCCAGGCTGGAGAACTGAGGCGCCAAAAAGCAATATGCAACAAGTCAGTCTTTCTTCATTGCCTCTGTCTTGAGCTCTTTAGGCATTAGTTCAATAGCGTATCGTAAAGCTGTTCGAGGCATAATCTTCCTGTTTTTGACAACGTAGTCGAAAACTTCTTTTTGGTGCTTTCGGCTTTCCTCTTTAAGCAGCCACCCATAACCTTTCTGCACCATATCGTCCTCATCAATCAACAACACGATCACATATTTCGAAGGCATCTTGCAGGAAACAGCCTTTTTTTGCTGGAACAATAAGCGAAACAGCCGCAGCCCGTTTAAGCCAACGGTTCTCAGATTTAGCCCAACTTTTAACTTCATTTAAGGTTTCTGGGTATTTCTGGATTAAGTCGCCGATGGTGTGGTTGCAGAAGCCGTCGCATTTTGCCCAATTATTTATGTACCGTTCAATCCACATCTTTGAAAGTTGTCAAATCGCTTGGTTCAAGATGTTCAATGTAGTTGGGCAGCCAGAAAGCAACTATGAACGCTTCTTCAGTGTAGTCTGAACGGTAAAGCTCTTCGCAAAGAACTAAAAATTGCTTGTTTGTCCAGAGTTTTCTATTTGTTTCCAATATTTTTTGGCTATTTTGCCAACAATTTCAGTTTTAACGCCATAATATTTTACTTGTTCTTTAAAGAAACGCTGAAAACTTTTTTGTGTTTGCAGATCAGTGTTGGCTTTTAAGTTCTTCTCTTATTTGGGCAAGAATATTGTTCATGTAGATAAAGCGGTTTTTTGAGAATAATAGCTTTTCTTAAAAATAAATCAAAGATACAAAAAATAAGGAAGGAATTGAGGTTAGTAGTCTTCCATTTGGTAGAGGCCGAAGTCGATGTTTAATGGTTTTTCAGGTCCATGTGCATCTTCAAGGTCGTAGAGGTGACTTGTGGCTTTCTCTAATCGGCTAGTTTTTTTAACGGGCATTTTAGTCTTAACCATCCTGACTTTCATTTTGTTTTTAGGTTTACGAACAATTTGCTCGCCGCCAATTACCATTGAGTGGTCGATGATTTTTGGAATAACCTCAATCTTCACATCGTCAATGCCCAATGGCTTTAATGTGTCTTCATGTAAATGTTTAGTCAACGCCTTTGCGCCTCCAGACTTCAGCACTGATTAAGTCTCGAATTGCAACTCGGATTGCTTCGGCACGGTTCGGGTAGAACCTTTCGTCGACAAGCTGATCCAAAGCTTTTATATACGTTTCAGGCAAATACAGAGTAATCATCTTCATTAGTTATCGCTCCCAATTTAGTGAGTTAAATAATCAAACAGTGCCTTGTTAGATATACATCTATATAATATGCTACAAATATGCTTATAACATGTTCGTGCCACAGCTTATAAGCATTTAAACAGTCAATGTTGCAGGTTTCTGTCAATTTCCGCTAAGCAACCTTTATGTTTTTATCTCTTGTTGAAGCTTCTTACGAGCTGGTGGTACATGGTCTTTGCAGGTTTTCGTTAGAAACTTTGGCTGCTCAGCAAATACAGCAGATGGCGAAGTCTTAGCAGGCTGCCTAGCACAAGCTGGCTTCCAACTTGCTACTTCAGAAGTCAGAAGCTGACGTGTTAATCTACAACACCTGCGCCGTTAAAGGTCCAACAGAAAACCGCATCATCAACGCCATGAAGCACGCGCCAAAAGACAAGAAGCTTATTGTTGCAGGTTGTTTACCCATGATTAGTTTTGAGCGGCTGATGCGCGAAGTGCATTTTGACGGCGCAGTTGGTCCCTCGGTTGGCAACGGAATCGTCGATGTTGTTTCCCGTGTTTTAGCTGGCGAAAAAGTTGTGGAATTATCAAATTTAAATTGTAAACCGAAGCTTGATCTTCCAAGAGTAAAATCCAATCCAGTCATCAGCGTTGTTCCAGTGAATTATGGTTGTTTAGGCTCTTGCGCTTACTGCTGCGTTGTTTTTGCCCGAGGTCACCTGCGAAGCTACAGCATAAAAGAAATTGCAGAACGGGTAGAAAGCGATTTTGCAGCGGGCGCCAAAGAGTTTTGGATAACTTCTCAAGATACAGCATGCTTATGGAAGAGATTTAGGCAGTAACCTTGCGGAGTTGCTGGAAGCGATTGGTGGTTTAGCGGGGATTTTAAGGTTCGGGTTGGCATGATGACGCCGAACATGGTCACTGACATGCAGGATAAGCTGATTGAGTGCTTTTAGATAGCGATAAGATTTTCAAGTTTTTGCATTTGCCAGTTCAAAGCGGAGATGACGAAACGTTAAAGCGTATGCGAAGATTTTACACAGCCGAGCAGATTCAAGGGCATTGTGGATGCGTTTAGGGCAGAGTTTCCTGATTTGACGCTTGCAACTGATGTTATTGTTGGTTTTCCAGGTGAAACAGCAGAGGCTTTTGAGAATACGCTTAAGCTTTTGGAGGAAGTTAAGCCTGATGTGATTAATGTTTCAAAGTTTTTTGCTAGACCCAAAACTGCTGCGGCAAAAATTCAAGATGGTTTGGTTGAACGCGAAGAAATTAAGCGCAGAAGTACTGTTGCAGCAGAGTTGGCTAAGCGGATTTCTTTTGAGCGGAATCAGCGTTGGGTCGGCTGGGTTGGCGAAGTGCTTGTTGATGAGAAGGGCAAAGTGGAAGGTTCATGGGTGGGACGCAACTTTGCCTACAAACCAATCGCCGTAAAAAGCACCGATAACTTGCTGGGTAAAACGGTGAGGGTTAAGGTTGTGGAGGCTTCGACAACTTATCTTAAAGGAAATAGAAAGTGGATCTGATTAATTGTTTTTTAGCCTCAAGTTAATAGAGATTGTAGTTCAAATATAGTGCCGATTTATCTTAAACATTCAGTGTAGGCTTGATAAATTAATGAGGATTTATCAGTCGTAGCTAACTCGAAGTACAGTTGAGTTTTTGATTGCTTTTTTTGGGCAGGTTTCAGCGCAGTTGTAGCAGAATATGACATTTAGCAAGTTGAATTGGGGATATTTTTTTCCGTTACACTTCAATCATTTCTATTGCTTTTGCTGGGCACTCTTTACTACATATACCGCAACCGACACAAAGCTTGCAATCAAATACTGGTTGACCTCGAAAGTTATCCGATATCTGAGGTTCCTCGCAGGGATACATTGTTGTTGCTGGTTTTGTGAAGATATGAGACATTACTCTTTTCAACATTGGAGACATTTGAGTTTTTTCGCCATTTTTTACGCCACCACTTTTGAATATAGGCAAAAGCAAATTTTGTGATAATTGGTTATCAATTGGTGGGGCTGTCTTGGCGTGCGAGAAAGGATTTGAACCCTCTGCTCCGACTTAGAAACATTGTGCTCAATTCTTACTGAGCATCGATGAAGAGATTACGGAGCGAGTTTGGGTTCCTTTAGCTTGATTTGGAGGCTATCCCTAACTTCGTCAATGATTTTGTTTGCCTTTGCCTACTAATAACATGTTATTACGTAACTTTTATTGTTTATGTTTTTTACACACTGGCTTGTTTCAGCATAGTTCGTTGCACTTCAAGCTTTATTCTAAGACTGTACAAAAATGGATAATAGAATGCTTAAATAATTTCGGCTCTTGTATTTTCTTCGGGCTAAATAATGACCACTACGCAATCAAGTATTCACTTTTTTAACACGTTAACACGTAAAAAAGAAGTTTTTAAGCCGTTGGAAGCGGGCAAAGTGAAAATGTACACTTGCGGCCCCACGGTTTATGATTATGCTCATATTGGCAATTTTCAGGGCTTTTTTGTTTGAGGATTTGCTTAAGCGTTGGCTTGTGCACCGAGGCTTCAAAGTCACGCATGTCATGAACCTAACCGATATTGATGACAAAACCATCAAAGGCAGCCAAAAACAGCAAGTGCCTCTTAGGCAATTCACCGATTTCTATGTGAAAGCGTTTTTTGAAGATATCAAAGCCCTAAACATTGAACCCGCCGATGTTTATCCCAGAGCCACCGACCTTATTCCCGAAATGGTTGCTTTAATTAAGACTTTGATGGATAAGAGGCTTCGCTTACAGAGGCGAAGACGGCTCAATCTACTATGCGTTTGCAAATTCTCAGATTACGGTAAACTTTCAAAAATCAAAATTGACCGAACTTAAAGCAGGTGCAAGAGTAAGCCAAGATGAATATGCCAAAGAAGAAGCTCAAGACTTTGCTCTTTGGAAGGCTTGGACACCTGAAGACGGCGATGTGTTTTGGGAGACTGAGCTTGGCAAAGGCAGACCAGGCTGGCATATTGAATGCAGCGCCATGAGCATGAAGTATCTTGGCGAAACCTTTGACATTCACTGCGGCGGAGTCGATAACATGTTTCCACATCATGAGAACGAGATTGCGCAAAGCGAGGCGGCGACGGGCAAGAAGTTTGTTAATTATTGGTTACATAATGAGCATTTGCTTGTTGAAGGCAAAAAAATGGCCAAGCGTCTTGGCAACTTCTACACGCTTCGCGACCTGTTAGCGAAAGGTTATGACCCAATTGCGATAAGATATCTGCTTATGTCTACGCATTATCGGCAGCAGTTCAACTTTACTTTTGAAGGCTTAGAATCCGCGAAAAGCGCGGTGGATAGGCTGAGGAATTTTGTTAGGCGCTTGCATGATGTCGATGGCAGTAAAGATAGCAAAGGAAAAGTCGCTGTTTTAACTGAAAAACTTGAAGCGTGCTTTGGCGGCTCAATGGATGATGACTTAGACATTGGAACGGCGTTGGCGTCGTTATTTGATTTTGTTCGGGAAATAAACAACCTGCTTGATGCAAACATGATAAGCAAGGCGGAGGCAACAGATGTTGGCGGATTAATGATGCTGATAGATGAGGTTTTGGGTGTTATTGGCAAAGTAGAAGTGGAAGAAGCCTTAACAGCAGACATTGATGCATTGGTGCAGAAACGTGAGGCAGCACGAAAAGCAAAGAATTGGAAAGAAGCCGACGAGATAAGAGCACAACTTAAAGCAATGGGCATCGTGCTTGAGGATACAGCGCAAGGCGTTCGGTGGCATAAAGAAAAAACTTAAGGTTTTGCCCTCAAAATTCCATTCTTTAGTCAGCGTATTTTTCTTTGTAAAGCTTATTTGCAAGCTCCAACTCGTAAGCTGTTAACTCGCCAGGCTCTAGCTGAATTTTCAGCATTGCCTTAAAACCCTGAGCCAACGCGTTGGCGACTGTTTCAGGCATAACAGCGTGGCCTAAGCTCGTTTTGGATGCTGGTGATTTTACGTTTGCCGATGTCTGCAGCTTGGGTGCAACTCGCGTTTTTTAGTTTTAGAAGCTGAAACATTTTTGGCAAATCAACACTTCGCAAAAGAGTGCCATGTTGGAGAACAACGCCTCGGGTGATGGTTTGGCTGCTGCCTGAGATTTTTTTGCCATTAACCGTCATGTTTGGACAGTTTTTGGCGTCGCCAGTACTGAAGTCGGCTGTTATTCCCAAAAGCCTAAGCGCATCCTTTATCGCCTCATAAATTTTGGCGTAAACAGTAGTGATGTCTCCTGCAGTGCCTAAGGTTTCGGTTTTGGCGATTATGCTGTAAGTGACTTCACCTTCAAAATCATGGTAAACGGTGCCGCCGCCGCTAATACGCCGAACCACATCAACGCCCAACTGTTTGCAAGCATCAAGGTAAATCTCAGCTTCAGGATTCTGGTTTTTGCCAATGCTAACGGCGGATGGTTGCCAACGATAAAACCTAAGCGTGTTCGGAACTTGCCCAGCGATTCGCGCATTTAAGATTGCCTCATCAATTGCCATGTTCATAAACGCATTGTTAGTTTCGAGAGGCAGTAAACGCCAAGTATCCATAAAGTTTCAATCCTTCTGCAATGAAAAATTGAGTTAAGCTTAAAACTGTTATGCAAACGAAAAGTATCTAATGCAGACATATTCATATGTAAGTTGCTAAGTAAGTAAAAATGTTGGGATTCTAATGGTTGCTCGTAAATTCACGGTTTTATTGGAACCAGCCGAAGAAAGAAGGTTCGTAGTAAAGTGTGTGGAGTTGCCAGTTGCAAGTGAAGGCGAAACTAAAGAAGAGACATTGAACAATATCAAAGAAGCTATTGAGGGTTATCAGAAGTTAAAGCAAAACTCCTTGATCGCAATTTCAAAAGCTTCTAAAATAGAATCTATTTTTATCGAATTATTGTTTAAAAGAAAAATTGCATTTTAGGATAAAGCCTTAAAACCTAAACCTGCATTTTAAAGGGCAAAGAGGGCAAAATAATTGAAGGTTATCTGTGGTCCAGCGTCGAAAGAGCTTGCTGAACGGGTTTCAGCGTTAACTGGCTTTGACAATATTCCTGTTGCATCCAAAGTTTTTCCTGATGGAGAATCATATGTTCGTTTAGAAGGCGATGTGAAAGGCGAAAACGTCGCCATTGTGCAAACTACTTGCCCTCCTGCTCAAGATGGGAGGCTTTTCCAGTTAGCATTCATGGCTGATGCAGCAAAACGAGGCGGCGCCAGCAAAGTGACGGCCGTTGTGCCGTATTTGGCTTATGCACGTCAAGACAAGATGTTTCTATCGGGCGAAGGCATAAGCGTTGAAACCATTGCGCGAATGCTCAAAGCATCAGGAATCGACGAATTAATTACAGTTAACATTCACTCCGAACCCGCACTCAAGCAGTTTCCGTTTCCAGCCAAAACATTAAGCGCCATACCGCTTTTGGCACAGTATTTCGTAGATAAGGGCTTCAAAGGTGCTTTCGCGCTGTCGCCTGACAAGGGGGCGATGTACATTGCAAAGCAAGCGCAGCAGGTTCTAGGCGGCGACTGTGGACACCTAAACAAGCAGCGTGACCGCTATACTGGGCAAACAGTGCAGACGGCTGAAGGCTTAAACGTTAAAGACCAAACCGTAATCATCCTTGACGACATAATCAGCACCGGCGGCACTATTGTGGGAGCAGCAAAAATTCTCCGCGAACAAGGCGCCAAACATGTTTTCTGCGCTTGCGTACATGGCTTGCTGATTGGCGACGCACAAAAACGTATCCTTGACGCTGGCGTGGAAGAAATTGTGGGAACCGACAGCGTACCTGGGAGTGTAAGCAAGGTTTCGTTAGCGCCACTTTTGAGTCAAGAACTTAGGGCGCAAAAATAGTGGCTAAACTTTTTTTCCTTTTGTCAGGCGAGAATGAGTCGCTTCCTGCTGCAGAAGTTAAAGCGATTCTTGAAGCTGAAGGCTACCAATACACAAATGCTGAGGAGTATCGACCAGGTCTTGCGATTAGAAGCAGAGGTGGGCAGCGTGCAAACAGTTCAGGTTCGCTCGGCGTACACGCGGGTTTGTGCCTTAGAACTTTTTGTGTCAAACGCAAACCTAACTGACATTGCTAAGGCGGCTTCCGAAACAGACTTCAAAGCCGTGCTCAAAGCAGGCGAAAGCTTTGCTGTGAGAATAAACCGCATAAAAAACTACGCTGACGAAGCTTTGAATACAATGGTGCTTGAAGGCAAACTGGGCAAACAAATCCTAAACAGCACCGAAGGCACAAAAGTAAGCCTAAAAAACCCAGATAAAACATTTCTAGGCATAATAACAAACGAAAAACTTGTCTTAGGCTTAAAACTCACCGATATAACATCCAAAACCTTCTCGGAACGCAGACCGCGCAAAAAACCCTTTTTCCACCCTTCTGCAATGCCTTCGAAGATGGCGCGTTGCATGGTAAATTTAACTCATGGCAAAGCCGAAAGCTTAGTTTTGGATCCATTTTGCGGCACGGGCACTTCGCTTATTGAAGCCACCTACATTGGCTGCAGAGCTGTAGGTGTTGATGCTCAGAGGCGAATGATTTTGGGTTGCAGAAAAAACCTACGGCATTTCAACATTTCTGCTGAAGGTTTAATTTGGGGTGACGCAAGAAAGTTGCCATTCTTTAAAGTTGATTGTGTTGTTACTGACCCGCCCTATGGTCGCTCATCAAGCACGTTTAAGTCAACCACTAAGCAATTAGTGCAAGATGTTTTGGTTTCAACGTATGACTTGTTGGGTGTGGGACAACGGATTTGTATAGCCCTTCCTATAACGGGTAACGGAGTTAACAAAACTAACCAAATGTCTGCAGATGTAGCGGATTTAGTTAAAAAATTAGGATATCGCACTATAGAATCTCACAAAGTCTTTATCCACCGAACATTAACAAGAGAAATAATGGTTTATGAAAAAACGCAATATAATTAATTAATGCACAACAGCCACTAGTAAACAACTTTTACAAAACAACTAGAAAAAAGCAAAAATGCAATGTTGCAATAAAAAAAGGAGAAAATGTTAGGCTAAGCCGCAAAGTATTGTTATATACGTATCGCTGACCATAGCTATTGTATAAGCTTGTCCCTCTGGCACAACGTAGTATCCTAGGTAATCATCCCATATCGGACTACCGCCACCGCCGACTGTGTAAAAGCCAAATGGAACGTATGAACTCGAACTGCCTAAGTCATTATTAGAAGTATCTACGAAGTCAACTGTGAGCCAAGCACATGGTGTATAATGATAGACGGCAACTATTGTTGTGTCCTGAGAGATTGTTGTGGTCGTTGGGTTCGAGTAGACAGGAGTACCACCAACATCAAAGTAATCAAATGCACTTCCATCATTCGCTGCTTGGAAACAATGATCTCCAGCAGGGAATGAAAAAGCAGAATTGGACGTGGGAAGCCAATTGCTGTCAGTTGCGTCAATTGCAATGGGTATGCCTTCAACATAGCTACTGCTGGATTCATCGTAGGCTGCTAAAGTAAGAAGGTAATTAACAGGCGGATCAGTGTCCCAGGGGTCTGTATGCCCGCCCCAAATGATTGTTTCTATAAAGGCTATCCACCATACCTCAGAATTGGCTGCGTCAAAATAAGTATAAGTGTTCCCGTCACTCCCTAAAGGCCAATGTGTTTGCTGACCATTGTTAATAGTTGGACAAATGATGTCATTCGAGTAATATCCTAATTCGGCGTAGCATGGAATGCGAACCCAAGGCGAGTTAAACATTACTACGAGGTCATAGTATTTAACCAAAATGTACATTACATTATAAGTTGCAAGAACATTGTCGAACCACATTGTACAAGGAAATGCAGACGATAGTGCCAATACTAAGCCACCATATGTCATTAGGACCCACACCATCGGATCAACCGATCCAATAATTGCACCTACTATTCCAGCTATGATGCCAAAAACTATGCCCCATCCAGGTGACCAATAAACAAAGAGGCCGCTCATTGAATAAGACCCTTCAATAAATGGGCTTATGTCAATTTGCCCCCACCCCATTGGCGGAGGGGGACCTTGTGCATAATCTGGGCTTGGGTTCGTAACCTTACTTGAAGATTCGCTAGATGTGGCAGAGGTTTGAACAGGTCCGTAACCCGCCGTCATTCGTTCTCCAGCGGGAGAGGTTATTATCGCGTTTGTACCATTCGAGTTAATCTGAGGTGATAGAATTGCAGTGTATATTCCGATAGGCCCAAAATAGTTTTCTGAGACTGATACGTTCCCACTTAATTTATTAGGACTAAGAGTATTTGCTGTGTCATTTAGGCTTATGCTCAAGTAATAATTTCCCGAAGAGTTAGATTCTTGAAGGTAACTGACGATGTGCTTTATAATCAAATTACTTGTAGTTGTTACATTTTGAACGTCTGAAGCGGAAGAGTTAGTTGCACCAGTGATGTTTTGTGTTGCAGTACTCAACACTTGATTTCCAATGGTTTCTTGAAATTGGGAAGCCCGAATCAAGTAAGATGCTTTGCTTGTTGAGAAGTTGCCAACGTATGAAAAGCCTTCTTTTGCGTTGGATTCCAGAGTAATTGAGCTTTTAATACTTGTAATATTATTAGTTAGCCCTAGTAAGCCGATGTACTTATTGTCTAAAACTTGTTTTAATTCAGCACTATTTCCACTACTTGTTGATGAAGAAACGGAATCGCCTTTAACTAATGTAGGTATTGTAATGAAACTTAACAACAAAATCGTTATGAGAATAATTCCTATTTCTTTGACTGAATTTTTCATTTTTTATTCCTCGTTTAACAAAGTGCGCGTTTCAGCGCCTGATTCTTTGTTGGCAAGAAATGCCTATAAAAGCTTGTTTAAATTCGATTATTGAATGAATCACAAATCTTAAATAACCTTTCAAACGACTTATTTTCAATCTAAATAAGTCTAATGGAAAGAACTATTTCTTCGAACAGAATTACGCTTCGTTAGGTGACAAACTGAAGTAGATAGGTGATATTAGAGTATTAACTGTTGATGTTATTATGGCATAAAGTTATCGACGGAACTAGAAACAGGCTTAAGAAAAGACTAATGGTCAGTATTGCAAATAGTTAACTTTTCGATGCCCAAAAAAACCGTGCTTTAGTTTCCTAAAAGTAAGTTTTCATTGTTTTTTTGATATGCTTTTCTATCTATCAGTGCGGGTCGAAGTTGACGAGCCAAGGTGTGAAGTTTTGCTTCATATGGAAAATAGTTTTATTATCGATAAAAACCAACTACTTATGATTTTAGGTGATTATTCTTTACCTTTTAGTATTAACCAGATGCCTAAACCCAGAAATAAGAAAGCAATTACAGACCAACTCCAAACATCAATAGCCGTTAAACTATTTAGCGCATGATCAGTTTTGTAATAATAGTAAAAGATAGCATTTATTTCATTTAAAAAAATTTGTCCCCCAAAAACAAGACTTAAAAATCCAATTAGAATCTCAAATGCGTTTTTTGTAGCGCTGTTAACAAGAGGTTTTCTGAAATTGCTCATCAAAACTAAGCCACCACTTAAAAGTGCAAAACCCAAGGTAAATGCAAGATCACGTTGAAAGTCCGTAAGACTATAATTAAACGCAAATTGTTCACTTAACGTAGTAAAGAGAATCCCTCCGCCGAAAGAAAAAAGCGCTACACCAATTATCCCAAAAACATAGCGAAGGTTCCTTTTAGTGTTCAAGTGCATCCTCAGTGTCCGTTGTCCAGTTTTAGCTTAAAAAGTTTTGTGTAATTACCTTCTTTATTGGAATACTCCCCTTTCTTAAAGATTTTAACTCTCTTATTCTTTCTTCTCTTCTGATAAAGACACCTAAGAGTAGCCTTGTTTTGGATTTGCCTGGCGTCCTTCGTAAAGAATTTCAATTTTTTCTTTCTTGTGCAACTAAACGATTTTTTAGTTAGCGATCACTTTGCACTTAAAGTAATTACTAAAACTAACTATCTCTCCAAATCTTTCAATAGATTTTTAGTTGAAATAACAATTTTTTGGGTAGATTTTTTTCCTCTTAAGCTTGTTGCATACAATCTGTGAGTTTTGACCTTCAATCTTTCTATTTCGCCTTGAGATTCCAACTTAGAAAATGCGTTATATAACGTTCCAGGGCTTATCATTACACCATAATGTTCTTTTAATAATCTACTAATGTCTTTCGGACCTGTAATTGTTGTTTCATCCATTCGTTTCATTATTATTGCTGGAAGGCAAGCATTTAATATCCTTTTTTGTGTCTGTTCTAGGTCTGTATTTTTTAGTTCATTCTTTTTGGTTTCAAAAGATGATTTACCATTCATATCTTGTGAATTTTTTAACAATATACCGATTAAACTGACGGAACAAACTATCTTAGCCATGTTAAAACTAGGCAAATGAGTTACAAGAAAAACGTGAAACCGTAACATTATTGGAAAGTTCACTGATGTGAATAAAGAAGGAATAAAATGGATCATTCCACTGAACTCCATTATTATATTATCTTGATACAGCATATAAGGTTAATCAATATTCACTATATAGCAGCACCAGCTTGTTTTGAAGTCCTCCCTTCATGGCCAACAAAGAAGTAACTATTTGTATAGCCCTTCCGATAACGGTGAACGGATTGGGGAAGGTAAATAGAATGTCAGAAGATGTCTTAGAGGTTGTTAAGAATCTTGGCTATAAAACGATTGAATCTCACAAAGTCTTTATCCATCGAACACTGACTCGCGAAATAATGGTTTATGAAAAAACATAACATATTTTTTTAAAACCGAATTTTGAAAAATTAAACAAAAAAAGAAGGGAAAATTATTGGTAACAAGGTTTCTAATAGGTACATTGGTAAAATATCTCAGTGTCGCTGATCAAAGTGACTATTGAAGCGGTTCCTACTGGCATCACGTAAACTTGATAATATTCATCCCAAAATGAACCATTGTACGGATAGATTACATACGTTCCCCATGGAAGATATTGGCTGTCGCTGCTTAACCAATTATTCCCGAAATCGTAATAACTTACAGTTAACCAAGAGCATGGAGTATAATGATAGCACATTGTTACCGTTGTATCTTCTGTGACTGTTATCGTGGCAGGATTGTCATAAACTGCGGTTCCACCAACATCGAAATAATCGAATGCTGAACCATCATTCGGAGCTAGAATTGTATAAGTTCCTGGTGCCAATTCACAAGTTGAGCCTGAAAGTTGATTCCATGTGCTATTAATGGTTAGAGGAAGACCTGAAACGTATGAACTAGATGATTCGTCGTAAGCAAGAGCGGTCAATGGTGGATCAGGAGCAGAGAAAATAGGCCACATAGTTGTATGAAACGCCAATGGAATAGGCACTAAAGGGATATAGTACCAATTGCCTAAAGGAACGTAAAGATAAGTATCAGTGTAAAAGCCAGCTTCACCGTAAACTGGAATGAACCCCAGCCACAGGACAGCGTTGAAATACATAATGTAATTTCCAGGGCCCATGCTAGATGCGTAAGGATAAGCTGCGAGCGCAAGGTAATCTAGGTTATCAACAATAGGTTCAAACTCTAAAAGGCAAGGAATTAAAGTAACAGCTAATGTCAAACCAAAGAGAATTATATGGACATAGTCATCATTTATTGCTTCCCACCATATGTACCAGCCGTAAAGATCACTTGAACCCGACCAAAGACCGTTTGCAAACTGATTAATTCCAGGGTCAATTTGTGTTCCGTTGGGAAACGTAATTGTAAACTTGGAGCCAGAGCCTAATTGAGTAGAATCAGGACTGAATGAAAAGCTATAGTTTCCGAAGGGTTCATACATGTTTTGGTTCAGATTCATTGTTCCATTTAGAATGTAGGATTGACTGTTATCGATAATTCCAGCAAAAGTAAAATTAGCTGAGGTATCTCCGACTTGATAGGACCCTGCCATCTGCTCTTGAACAACTGGACCAAGTGTCTTATTTTGGCTTACAAACGATGCATATTTCATCGCGCCAGCGACTTTTTCAGCACCTACGGAAGTTGTCATATTTGCATTTTTCGTCTCGGAATATGATTGTACAACAGAAAATATTTTGCCGTCACTAGTGTAGAATTGGGCATTGTAATCATAACTTTTGTCGTTAGCGACATCATTAATGTATAAATTATTTTTAACACTTACTGTTGTTGCTTTTCCACCTTCCTTAACGGAGTAAACACCTACGGCATTTTCTCCATTAGCGGTGGCTGTAGCTGAGTAGCCTATTGCATTTGAATAATTATAGCCGAATAAATTGAGGAAATGCGAATCGAAGCTCTTAGAAATGTCTTGGTCAGAATAAACCGAAGAAGGGTGTATTTGTCCTGCAGACTGTACTTGTTCCGCGGCTAAAGAAGGGCCAATCAAAACGGTCAGCATCAGAACTGTCAACAAACACATTACTACAATTTGCATTTTTTTATTCATTTTTTTATCCTCCTAATATTTTGGGTAATTTTTATCATTGCGCCCCTCACTCAGCGCTCAGTCAGTCATCTGTTAGATACAGGTTATAAAAGCTGTGAGTAATTCGAATTTCGAGAAATAATTTTAAAAGAAAAGTCGCAATTTATGTATGAATTTCTCTAATTTAAATAGCTTGGCTCCAAATAATCGATTTCTGCAATTTAAACTTCTCACAAGAATTAAGTACTCTTCAGGCACTTATTCGAAAAAAGGTTTCTAAAAAAGCCAATAAAGCAACTTAACCCTAAATATTTTATAGTTAATTGAAGGTATTGTTTGAAGGGATGCAGAAGAGTTTGTCTCAGCAAAGTCTGAATATAAAAAAGCGTACATTTATTGTAACAGTGATATTAATTGCGATAGTTGTTAATTTAACGGCTGTAAGAGCAGAGGTTATTTTAAATGATGGATTCGAAAACAAAAATCTAGCCAACTGGACAGTTTCGGGTTCGCCAATTATTGTTGCTACACCCGTGGAAAATGGTTCGTATGCAGTTCAGTTTAACTTAAGCTCTAGTATGTCTTATATTCAAGCAGCATTTCCAAAAACAAATACAGTAACGCTCGAATTTTATTTTCAAACTAATACAATTTCACCCTCCTCAAACACGGATATTATGCTGGGAACAATAATTGATAATCAGGGTCCGTTGATTAGTATTATTTTAAGCAGGGATGGAGCCAGTGAATTAGACTGGGTGTTTTCTTACCCAACAAACGGGGGCATTCAAATGAAGATTATTTCTTCAGACATTCAGACAAACATGTGGTATAAGTTTGATATTGCAATTTCAGTTAGTAATTCCTTTGGATCATTCAATTTTTCGATAAATGACTCACCTGTTTTCTCAGTCTCTGATGTCCATTTGAATTGGGATCCTACTTCTTTTAGACTTGGAAACGTTCTCTGTAATGGCTATAGCAATGGAAATATGTACATAGATGATGTAATGTTGTCAAGTTCATTAATTATACCCCAGCCCTATTCTAGCATTTTACCATCTTTTCCCCCTACGTCAGCTTCAAATTTGAAATCAATTACTGAGCCAACCTCGTCACCAACCCCTTTCTTGCGCTCAACCCAGAACCCTGCTCCTTTAGCAACTACATCAATAACGCACAGTGCTGTTGCAATTGAGCTTCCATCTTTGATAATGCTTTCATTATTCTTGAGTATTCTAATTGTTGCAATTATGGTTTTTATGAGAAAACGACATTATGGTATTCACAAACAGGAGTCTTAAAATAGGATTTAGAATAAATTTTAAAAGACATTGCAATGCATTCATACAGTTTTTTGTAATTACAAATTTGTCTTCAAATATTATAAGCCTCTTTCGCTATTTTTTCCAGTTTTCGGACAACTTTTTTGGTTCCCCCTCCACCTACACTCCTTTAAAGGAAATAGGTATTTCAGCCCCAAAGTCCCATTGAAAAGCAATGATCGCCCGTTTTTTTTAGCCTTTTGCAACCTAACTTTTACCTAAAGGTACAAAATGGAAAGAGTCTAAACGATATAGAAACCGCTGAAAAGCTTATACGCTATATCGATACATTATATTACGTGGAGCGTCTGCTGGAAATGATCCACATAAGTCTTCCGTCAAGCATTTTAGCGGGTTCAGTATTGATTTTACGTGTACAAGTTTTCTTAGTAAGCCATTTGTTGGGTGTTAATTCACCTAAAGCAATAATTGGGTTAATCACCGTGCTCGGTTTGGCTTCAAAAAGTTCAGCATATGTAGTTGATAAATCATCTCTTGAAACTTTTAATTTAAAAAATGACATAGAAATAGAAAAAATTCAAAAAAGAATAATAAAGGCATGCCTTGCCGTAGCAATATTGAAAAAATTGTCGTCTACAGGCATTGTCGGTCCTAGCCACATAATCACATTTTTTAAAACAAAATATGACATCAATATAAGTCCAGGAACTGTTTATCCAGTATTCTGTAAGATGGAAAAAGATGGAGACATCGAAAGATTACTTAAAAAAACCAATCATCTTTTCATTTTAACTGAAAAAGGTGCAGAGAAAGTTTCCTATTTTCATAATAATTTAGAACGTTTTTATGATTGTTTTGATGATCTAATTTTATAATTCAATTTTTTACCAAAATGACGAATCTTTCCTTCAAAAAAATTGAAGTTATGAATTGACCAAATTTTATAATTTAGTAACAAGATTTTCTAAAGGAAGGGAGAACTTTATGTTTTCAGCTAAAGTGCGACTTAATTACCCTCTTATTGCAAAAGCTTTTAACCTTACTTGAACAATAGGAAATTAATGGCCCTAACAAAAATTGTTCTTTTATTCCTAACAGGAATTACTTTGCTCACAGTAGCCTATTTTGATGTAACTGTGCCATACTACTATCGCGCAACTATTGGTTTCTTTGGAATTTTTCTTTGGGCACTAAGTGTATTCTTAGTCATTAGAATGCAAAAGGCTCAAAAATATTCTATAGGTAAAATAAATCTTAGAATTAGATACTGTGTACTTTTGATAATAGTGGGTTCTTTTGTTGGTGGTGCTGTTTCTGGAATTATGGTTTACGACACGTATTGGGGGTTAAACAGTACGTTGTATAAACTAAGTATTAGCTTTAACATAAATTCATCTAATAATGCGCCTGTTTACATGGGGGTTTTTACTATAGGCGTTCTAATAGCCACCTTCGGCAGCATAATTTTAGGTAGAAAGTTCAGCCTGAATACGCCTAATCCAAAATAACGTTTTCATATCATGAACAAGTGGAATTTCTAACTCTGAAAGTATATGTATCTAACCAAAAAGTTTTAGGATCCATAGATACTCAGGCTGTCGAAAAATTCTTCAAAGAAGTGTCCAATTGTCTTTATGAAGTAACAGTACGTTCACGAAAATGCAATATAGTTTTTTTCGTAAATGTAAAATAATTGCCGTTGAAGTAAAATCAGCCCAAGACCAAATGAAAGAGCGCAACAAATCAGCTCGATTATTATTCTACTTGGGCAAAAAATTACTTTGATCATACGACTTAAAATATCGTCCGCGGAGAACTGCTGGCGGTGCCTTTTTTTGACACTAATTTAAGCCTTGTATTTATTAGCCCCCAATTATTTGCTAATCTACGGCCCAATCTTTCTTCATCTCTCAAGTAGAAATACTTCATGCCAGTTTTCGTTGAGTCTTCGCTTTTCAAATTATCTAGTATCTCCCTGATTTGTTCAACCGAGGGTTGTTTTAGAGTTATCCCATCTTTAGTTAACTGAGCAATCTGAGCTAAAACGCGTTTTATCAGGTTTCTTTCAAGTTCTATCTGAGTTAATGCAGTGTCATGTGAATTTAAACATTCAATTACAACAACTTCAAGCATTGCCCTGCAGGAATCTTCTTGCTTCATAATTTCTTTCATTTGTCTATGAGAGGTTTCATCCTGCTTTTTCCAAATTTCAGCGTCTTTGTATAGCGCTTCCCATAACGGGCAACGGAGTTAACAAAACTAATCAAATGTCTGCAGATGTCGCCGACTTAGTAAAAGAATTGGGATACCGTACGATAGAATCTCACAAAGTCTTTGTTCATCGAACGCTGACTCGTGAAATAATGGTTTATGAAAAGACATAATTATGGTTATCACTCTTAGACATCGATAATTTGTTCAAGAGAAAGCAAATTGACTTTTGACATATTTTCCATTTTGTTTAGTTTTACGCATTTTGTTGATTGGCAAACAAATTTCCCTAGCAAAAGTAATTAGTGCTGAACTTGGAATTTCAGAAGAGTTTGCCATTGAAACTGCAATTGAAAAGATTAAGGAACATTGAAAGAAATGAAGAAAAAATATGCATGTTGTGATTGTAGTTAAACAACCACTGAAGTTCATATTCTATCTTAACGCACTAACATTACCACCGAAGTGGGCTGATTGAAAAGAAAACTAAGAGTTCAATGCCCTTGCGGGTATGTATTTGATAAGTTAAAGGATGAAAAAGACGCCGTTGCCCAGGTTCGAGTGCATTTTGAACTATTCCATCAGGATTTTCTTCCTTTTGGAATCACTAATGCTGAGATATTAGCCATGTTAAAGAGAGGAAGGAGACCCGCAAAACAAAGAGTCTCAACCAACAATTTCTCCTTTAAACAAAATACGCCATTAACTCACTAAATGACTGAATGGTAATTAGAAGTAATGACAAGGCTGTGGTGTCAAGAGTTTGAAAGTTACATTTGAACAAAAATCATTTCATTTCCGATGTGTTTTCTGGTAGGGTCGCGTTGCCACAATTAACGAAATTTGGTTTTAGTTTGATTGGAGGATTTAAATTTGAACTGGAATAAAAAGCGGATTCTTTTAGTTGATGATGATGTAAATGTTTTGAGAGTTTTTCAAGGAATTTTAGAAAAAGAAGGATACGCAGTGGAGACTGCTGAGGCAGGCAAAGACGCCTTAAAGAAAATAAGAAAAAGCAAGTTCAATGCATACATAGTTGACGTTAAGCTTCCTGACATTGACGGAACCGAACTTCTCCTCAAAATACCAAAAGTGCCTAAATCAATCAAAATTATTATGACAGGGTTCTCATCGGGTGAGGTTGGAAAAAAAGCTGCCGAGTATGGAGCAGACGATTTTTTAGTTAAACCAGTTAAACCTGAAGAACTCATATCTACTGTGCGAGAAAACTTGAAGAGTATACAAGAAGAACGCTAAATTTTTATGTTGGTTTTAGGTTGCTTTTTTGATTCAGAATTTGATTATTTGCAATCAGCGTCTTTCCTTGTAGGTGCTGTATGGCTTTCTACCGTAGTTTCAAGGCATCGAGCGTCCAGCTTGACAAAAGAAAATGGCAAAGCTACGCTCACTAAGTATCAATAGTAAGAGATTTGTATTGCTTCGCATAAGACAATAAACCATTAAAGCGGTAGGCATACAATGAGTATTCGTGTCGTGTTTTTGGGAACAAGCGGCAGCGTACCAACCCTAAAGCGGAGCTTGCCATCTGTCGTTGTTCAATGCCCAAAGGAGCTGTGGATGTTTGACTGCGGCGAAAACACGCAGCGGCAAATGATGCAGGGAAAAGTAAGCTTCCACAAAAAACTAAAAGTTTTCCTCACCCATCTGCATGGAGACCACGTGTTGGGTTTGCCAGGAGTTTTGCAGACGATGGCACTGATGGACCGCAAAGAACCAGTCGCAATTTATGGACCGCCTGGAATTAAGGATTTTCTGGTTTGCACCAAAGAAACACTAAATTTTGGCTTAACTTTCCCAGTTGAAATCAACGAGATTCTAAGCGAAGGCACAATTCTAGATGAAGAAGACTACACCTTAACAGCTGTCAAGTCTAACCATGCGGTAGAAAGTTACGCTTACGCGTTTGTGGAAAAGCCGCGTCCTGGAAAGTTTTACCCTAAAAAAGCCCAAGCACTCGGAGTTCCCAAAGGAGAATTATGGTCCAAGCTTCAAAGCGGAGAAGAAATCACGTTGCCAGATGGCAAAGTGGTTAAGCCAAGCGATGTAATGGGACCGCCTCGGGCTGGACGAAAAATCGTTTACACAGGCGACACTCGACCGTTCGAAGCGTTTGCAAAGTTTGCGGCAGACGCAGACTTAGTTATTCATGAAAGCACCTTTGACGATTCATTAGCTGAGAAAGCAGCAGTTGGATGGGCATTCAACGCCTAGCCAAGCAGCAGAAGGAAGCGAAGGCAGCTGAGGCGAAACAGCTGGTTTTAACGCATATTAGCGCAAGGTATCCTGATGCCACTTTGCTTTTGGAACAAGCAAAAAAAGTCTTTGCGAACACGGTGGTGGCTGAGGATTTTATGGAGCTGGAGTTGCCGCTTAAAGAAAAGCTAAGCAAGAAGCTGTTTTAGTTTTTTGATGCTTTCTGGAACGTTTGTTATGGATTCGATGATTACTGATTTGTCGTAACCCATTTTCTTTAGGGTTTGCTGCGAACCAGTTATAATCGATTTTGCCTTGGCCTATGCCAAGTGCTGGTCGTCTGAGCCGTCGTTGTCGCTGGCATGGATGTGAACGATTTTGTCGGTTAACAATTTGAAGAAGGGTTCAATTTGACCTTCCAAGTTAGCGTGCCCAAGATCCATGACAATGCCGACGGGCAAGTTTGTTTCTCGGTAGAAACGAGCAAACTCTTCAGGTTTACTCATGAAAAAATAGTATTTTGCAGGCAAATTCTCCAAAGCAATGTTTAAGCCGTATTCTTCCGCTGCCTTGTAGAGTTCTTGAATGCTTTCGATGTTTTGTTTCCAGTCAGCTCCAGGGTAAAATTGGCCGATGCCTGTTTTTGCTCCAGGATGAAAAACCCAAACCTTAGCATCCATTGCGTTGGCGTAAGCCATGGATTGCTTAAGCCGTTTCATTGAAGCATTAAGCATAGTTTTGGATGGGGAAGCAATGTTGATGTCGGCGAAAGGAGCATGCAATGAATACTCTAATTGTAAGATTTTGCGGTTTCTTTAAGTGTGGCAACTCGTTTTTTGTCAAGTTCATGGGTGCCATCATCTACAATTTCAATGTACCGCGTATTCATTGTGCCTAAACGTTTAACCATCCGGTTGAATGGTTCACCTAGGCAGTAAAGCATTGAAACGCCAACCTTAGCTTTGGACATACAGCAGTTACCTCACTTATTAACAGATTGATTTGTTGGTTAAGAGTTTAAAACCACTTAATAACCTAATTGGCAAATCAAATCAAGTTAAAGTCAAAATAAGTCCTATTTATGGGAATAGTTGTCTTCCCCATTGTTGCTGGACCTAAAGTGACGGATCTAGTTGTTTTGTACTGGACCTGCCTAACGCCAAGTGCTAGTTCTGTGAACTCTTTTATGGTTGTGTATCGGAAATCCCATGTTGGCGTGCCATATCGTAAACCGCTGCACATGGTGTCCCCGTAAACGTAAAATCGCACGCCCGATAATCGTATGCGGCTTGGTTTGGTTCGCCATATTTGGGTTCTGAAAGCACTTTGAAAGGCCAAATTTTGCATGCTTCAGGCTTCATATTTTGCAGTCCACAATAGTAATTGTTTGCGTCGTTGCAGAGAAAAGCGCATGAGCCGTCGCTGGCGCGTTTAATGAAGAAGCGGTCTAAGCCTGCACTGTGGTTTCTGACGCCGAAGGTTTTGGTTGATTCTGTAGCCATTCTGGGAAGCCTAAGACTACGCTGTAGAGTTTGCAGCAGTAACCGCATGCTTTGCAATGCCAATCCGCTATGTTTTGCCATGGAACAAACTGCATCTTTAAAGGACACTCTTTACGCAGGTCAGAAATAGCGAAAAATGTTTTGAAGGTTTAAAGGATATGTTTTGAAATCGCAACATTCTGATACATTCTGAATTTTTAATACTTTCTAATATTTTTTGTACGCAACCTACAGATTAAAGCTAAACGAAAACAACCAAAACACAAAGCAAAAATTTGAAAAATAATTCATCTACTACGGGTAGATAGTGAAAACATTGAGTAAAATTGAAAAACTATGGTTTCTGTACAGGTAGATTGTGTGGGAAGGATAGCCTAACTGGGGGTTTTCACAGAAATTCTCAACTTTCTCAGGGTCGCCAACCAATAATCTCGTAGTCATGCGAGACCACACGTGCACCTTTTTTTAGGTCGCTGTCAAGTTTAGGCCTGATTTTCTCGTTTGCACTTGTTGTCAAATACAGGTAAACTACGTCTGCTGAAGTTAAGTTGACGTTAAACATGTCGCCGTTCACGATGGTTACTCTGTCTTCAAGACCATTCTCATGAATGTTAGCTCATCGCTTTTTTCGCCAAATCCTCACGCAACTCGATGCCGACGCCTCTGTGCACCAAAAGTTTTTGCCGCCATAATTACGGTTCTGCCATCTCCAGAACCCATATCAAACAGGACTTCGCCAGCTTTCAAATCAGCCAACTTTAAGCATGTATTCTACAACGCTGTTTGGACTTGGAACAAAAGGAGCAATAAACATTTTCAGACTTCACCTGAATGTTATTCATGCTTTTATGCCACGTAAGCGTCTTTTTTCGGAATCGGTCTTCTTGCTTCGCCGCATTTTACGCAGCTTTGAGCGCATAATTCAAGGTATTTTTCTTCATCTGCCGAGCCAACTGCTTTAGCTGCTTTTGTGCACAGTTCACTTGGTTCGGAGCAGCCTTCTTCTTTGCATAGTTTGAAATGTACTGGCAAATTTCTTGCACATCTTTAGGTTCCAAAACAGCTCTGTTGGTGCGAACAAGTAAACAAAGTTCCCGCGCCATAACGCAAGTTTTGACGTATTTGATGCGTTCAAGAACTTCATTGCGTAAATTCTTTCGGCTTATTTCCACTCTTTTTTAATCTCCTACTGGCACTATAAGCAGATAAGCAAATAAGCGGTTCTAGGTTTAAAAAGTTGCTGTTATTCCGACAAAAACACACAATTTTAAAAAAAGAAATGAATCATTTATCAGAAACGTTTACTCAACGATTTACGTTCAGCCTCCATAACCAACTCGTAAAATCGGTCTGAAAGCTTAGGCTCCTTCTCTAAAACAGCTGCAATATCAGCTGTTGAGACCCGCCTAGCGCTCAACGCCACTGCAGCCGCTTTACCATATTTTTCAATCAATTCAGCAGTCCGTTTAGCCTGCAACTGCATCTTTTCCTCATCCTTAGCTAAATGCTCGCCTTTCTTCTCAATTAACGGCAAAGCCTTCTCCTCATCCACCTTCAACATTCCAAGCGCAAAAGACCCGCATCTGGGACATTTTGGTTTATCAGGCAAATCTTTGATGCGAATCGTTTCCATGTAATCCCAACAGTTTGTGCAAACAAAATTGCCTGTTTCATTTAGCAATCGTGCTTTGGCTGCTGCAACAAGCACTGCACGCATTTTTTCAGGCGGAATAAGGTCGGTTTTCATGCTTACCCGTTCAATTCCCACTCGAGCAACTGGAGTTGCATCTCCGCCTGTTTCAACCACTTGGAAGCCTACGTCACCGTCACGAATCCGCTTAAGCACCATGACAAGCCCATCGGCATCAAGGTCTTTGGAGAAAACCTCCTTCAGCCCCTCCTCATAAATCGGGGTGCCTTCAAAACTTGAAATCAGCTTCTGGATGCTTACGTTGCTAAAGTCAGCCCACTTCTTTAGTGCACCAAAACGCCTTGCTACCTGTATTACTCGTCGTTTGAATAATCCAGTCTTCACTGTTGACCTTGTTAACGTGTCTTTAACCGTTTGGGTGCTCATGCCTTTTAATTCATTGAAAACTTCAACCAGCCGTTCAGCACTCATGCTGCCCATGGTTTGCACAAAAATGCGGTAAGGGTCATGCTGAACCACCATGCCACGCCCAAGCTTATCAGACAACACTTCTCCAAGAAACTGAGCTAAGGCACGGTTAATTAGTGAACCAAAATTAGAGTGAATAATAACGAATTCACCCCAATCCTCAACCACAATCCGTTTAGGAGTAGGAACTGCAAAGCCAGCAGTTCACTTGCTCAACCGTTTCCGCCAAAGCATGCAAAATTGTTTCTGCGTCGGCTGGATAACGCTCAGAAAGCAAAGCACTGATCTGCTTCAGGCGAAAGCCCACTGTGCATTTTTTCTTCTACAAATCCGCGTATTTCCGCCAGTTCCTGCGCTATCTCGTATGGCACGGGAATTTCTTCGCCTATCCAACTGGGAATTGAACCTGTTGGGTCGTCAACTGGGCGCACGTACACTTTGTCTTCTGTGGCATGGATTATTTGCCATGGGCTGCCTCGTATGATGAATTTTGTTCCAGGTTTGCCGTACTCCGCCATGAACGCTTCATCTAAAACGCCGATTGAGGTGTCAGTTGACTCGTCAATTACGAGGAACTGTTTCTCCACAGGAATCATTGATAAATTATCAAAATAGTATTCAAACAGAGCCTTTGACCGCTGAGGCTTCAAAGCAACTTGGTCTTCAAATGAAACCCAAGCTAAACGTGGAAAACGCTCATGCATGTACTTGAAAGCTTTTGCAACATCTTCTATGGTTAAGTTTTCGTAGGGAGCAGCGTTTGCGGGCTAATTCTAAAACATCGCTAAATTCTAACCGCCTGTTCTTCAGCATTAACCCAGCGATCTGATGGACCAAAACATCGTAGGGTTTGTCTGGAATTTGAAGTGGCTCCAACTCTTCGATTGAGAGCTCTGCGGGCGATAACTAAGGCTTCAAGCGTATCATCGGAATCCATGCCGATTATTACGCCTTCAGCAACATCCCCGTAAGTGTGACCTGCCCGTCCAACCCGCTGGATAAGCCGTGTAACCTGCCGTGGACTCATATATTGAATAACAAAATCTATTCGCCCAACATCTATGCCCAATTCGAGGCTGCTGGTGGCAATTAAACCCTTAAGTTCACCACGCTTTAAACCGGTTTCAGCAGCTATCCTTGAAACCTTAGCTAATGAGCCATGATGGATTGATATTGGAAAATCAATATCCCAGACTTTAAATCTGGAAGCCAAAACTTCCGAGATTGAACGAGTATTTGTAAAAAGTAAAACAGATTTTCGTTTATCCATGTAATCGCGGATAATACGCAGTCTAGCCGCTACTTCTGGATGCGTATAAATTTTCGATGCAAACCTGACATCTTCCTCAGTTGGCTTAGGGTAGATTACTTGCAGCTTCACCATTTTGGCAACGGGAACACGGATAATTTCTACAGGGCGTTTGTTGCCAACTAGGAATTGGGCGACTTTTTCTGGGCTGCCAATTGTGGCGGATAAACCGATCATTTGGAAGTCTTTGCCGATTAAGCTTCTGATACGTTCCAGCGCCAAAGACAGTTGGCTTCCACGTTTGCTGTCAGCTAACTCATGGACTTCATCAATTATTACCCATCTTAAGCTTTGCAGGTGCTGACGCAAAACCCAACCGGAAAGTATAGCTTGCAAGGTTTCAGGAGTAGTTATTAGAATATCAGGTGGACTTCGGGATTGACGGGTTCTTTCTTTGGTTTCAGTGTCACCATGCCTAACAGCGAGTTTTATGTCTAGGCTGTTGCACCACCATTGAAGCCGCTCAAGCAAATCTCTGTTCAAAGCCCGCAAGCGGAGTGATGTAGAGAACTTTTATGCCTGGAGTTTTGGGTTCCTTAAGAAGCATGCTTAGCACAGGCAGGAAAGCAGCTTCTGTTTTGCCTGTGGCTGTGGGTGAAATTAACAGGACATTTTTGCCTTCGAGGATTTTGGGGATTGTTTTTTCTTGAGGTTCAGTTGGTTTAGAGAATCCTTTCTGTTCAACGAGCCTTCGAACTGGCTTCACAAGCATTTCAAAAGCATTTTCAGAAGTTGTTTGCAATATAAATGAACCTCGAATGATAAGTTAAGCGAGGAGTTCTGCTATAAAAAATGTTAGGGAAAATTTACGAGAATTTCAGGTTTTTTGACAATTTTACACTTTTATGATTAAGAGCTTGATTAATTATTGCTGTTTTGGTTAATATTCAAGAGTTTATTGTAAACGCTTTCAACCATTTCGTTTAAATGCTTTCATAGTATATTGACAAAAATTTGTTTAAACTATAATGTTGAAATGAAAAATATCGTATTTGAAAGCTATGGAAAGTTTTTTATTCTATAATGATAAAGCATGGAAGCAGTAATACGGAGGAAATTTGAATGGCTAAATGTCCAAAATGCGGAACTGAAGTTTCAAAACCAAAAAAGACATGGAAAATGGCCGGTCGTCCAGATAAAGCTGGAAAACGCATGCAACTAGAAATCGGACTCTACGAATGCCCAAAATGCGGCAACGTATTCCGCGAAGTACTAAGTAAAAAGAAAATTTAAACAGTTGCAACCAGAAATTAACTGATTGCATCATTCTGTCCTCTCTTATTTTTTCTTTATTTTTAAACGGTAAGTTTTAAAACATAGAAAGCCCTTTATGAACTGGAATACTTTCAGTTGCAGAGGCAAAAGTTTGATTGCTCTAAAAAAGTTGTGGAAAAACGATTATTTCAAAACAGTAATTGCAATCGTTTTGATTGTTGCGATAGTTCTTGGCTTTTTCTTTGGTTTGCAATTAGGGCTTAACACGTCTTATCCATTGTTAACTGTGGAAAGCGGCAGCATGAGTATTCCTTACGACGGCAACGACTAACTTCTGGTTAAGCATAACTCACCCGTTTGATCGAACCCTAAGTATAGGCGACATCATAATTGTCCAAGGCGTAAACCCTAAAGACCTAAACACCAACTACCCAAACAGCGACATAATCGTTTTCCACAGCCCAATAGATCCAACCATACTAATTGTTCACCGCATAATTACCATCAGAAATAGTCAACGGCACAACATATTTCCTAACTAAAGGTGACGGAAACGGATAACCAGATACATGGCCACAAACCCCAACATCAGGCTTAGATCCATGGGACTAGCAACAACCCACCGGGAGTTCCCCAAAACTTAGTGGTTGGCAAAGTGATTATGCGTATTCCATGGTTTGGTTGGATAACACTTTTCATGAGAGATAATTCTTGGGGTTTACCAGTGATTATTGGCACTAATATTGTTGCTTGTAATTATCGAATTTGTAATTCCTATATTAAGAGAGCAAAAAGAAACCTGAACAACAGAACACAACGCCAGCCGCAGTCACAGATGTCTTTATAAAGATAGCCTTTGATAAATGGATATTTAAAGGGCGGTTAAAGCAAGAGGGAAATTGATTGCCAAAAGTTAAAGCTACTAATAAGCATTGAGAACGTGGTCGCTTCTGCAACGCTCAACCAAAAAGTTGACTTAAACGCTGTAGTTAAAGGTTACCCAGGCGTTGAATATCGCCCTGAACAATTTCCCGGGCTTAGTTTTCAGGTTAAAACGTCCCAAAACAGCAACTTTAATTTTTAGTTCTGGAAAAATGGTTTGCACTGGCGCCAAATCAGAGAAAGAAGCTCGTCGAGCCGTCATGAAAGTTGTTAAGGAACTTAAAAAAGGCGGCATAATAATCATCAGCAAACCAGAACTTAAAATTCAAAATATTGTTGCCTCAGGCGGTCTTGGCGGCATGATTGACTTGGAAAAAGCCGCATACACGCTTGGACATGCCATGTATGAGCCTGAACAGTTTCCAGGCTTAATTTACAGAATGGCAGAGCCAAAAGTTGTGATTTTGCTTTTTGCAAGCGGAAAACTTGTTTGCACCGGAGCCAAAAAAGAACAAGACGTTTATGACGCCGTGGAAAAATTGCATACGCTACTTGAAGAAACCAGCCTAATATTTTACGAATAAAATTTGAGCTTATTGCTTTTTTACTTGTTTTAGGATTGTTTTTAGGTTTTCTTGGTCTATGGCGCCTAATTCATAGAGTGTGTTAGCTATTTCGCTTATTTTCAGCAATGCATGAAGTTTTATTCCGCTTTTTTCAAGCAGTTGTTTTCCGCCTTCTTCTCGGTCAAGAAAAACAACGGCTCTGTTACCACTCCACCTTCAGCTCTAACGGCTTCAGCAGCTTTTTTAAGTGTTAACCCAGTGGTGACTAAATCATCAATTAATAGAACTTTGTCTCCTGATGCTAAAACTCCTTCCACTCTTCGTTCTCTTCCATGCAGTCGGACACCTTTGCGCACGTAAAGGAAGGGTTTTTTGAGGTTATATGCAACTTGGGATGCAAATATGATTCCTGTTACGGGTACTCCTGCTATTCTGTCGAAGTTTTTTACTCCAATTTGGTTGGTTATGTATTCAGCGTAGAAGTCGCAGATTTCTCTGAAAGCATCTGGGAAACTGGGAATTACTCTTAAGTCAATGTAGTAGGGGCTTGCTTTTCCGCTTGATAGTTTGAATACTCCAAATTTTATTGCGTCAATTTTGAAAAGTATGTTTGCCATTTCGTCTTTCTTTTCTTGGACTAGTTTTTTCTGTTTTCAATTTTTTCACTTCCTTTTTGATACTTGATAAATTTTGTTTTGTTCTGGAATCAAGCATGCAGTTCTTGGCAACTCCTTCTTTAATATTTCCGCAAATTCTGTTTGGCTTGCAGCTGATCGCTGTGTGGTAGGGCACTGCGACTTGAGGCTTAGTTAACCGTGCTATTTCAAAGCCTGTTTGCGGCGTGGAGCCTGGAGCTATGCCAACTGTGCAGAAAACCACGTCAAATTTTTCTTTTTGCCCCATAGCTGCAAGTTCTGGGAAAGGTAAACTGTCTGCTGTATGGTAGACTTTGACTTCGTCTTCGCTGGTTATAATGTATGTTACTGGGCTTGTGCAGTGTGGTTGCATTTTTCTGCTTTTACAGAGACTTCGCCGATTTTTATTTCATCGCCTGGCTTGATTTCTTGAAGTTTTTCGGCGGGTATGGCATGTTGCAGTTTTTTGGTTGAGGCAGCATCAGCGATTATTATGCAGTTTGTTGCTTTCTGGATTTCTGTGATTAAGTCTTGGGTCCAAATGGTCATAGTGTTCATGGGTTATTAGGATTGCATCTACGTTTTGGAGGCTTTTGGGTTTGACGTCAACTGGGTCTATGGCAAGAGTTTTGCTGGGGGTTTTCAGCAGTATTCCAGCATATTGGTTTAACCAAACGAATAAGACAGTGTTTTTTTCTGGTATTTTCTGGATCGACATAAACTTGATTCCTCAAAGACTAATTATGTATCCAGCGTTTTAAAGAAGTTGTGTTATTTGCCATATTCGTCTAGAAAATAACTTTATTATTGTTTCTCAAATCATCTTTTTTCAATTCGACCAGCTGAACATAGCTTATCTTGAAGTAGATGTGATTGTTCAATCTATGGCATTTACAGAATTGAGTTGAAGTTATGCTCAAAAGAATAGTACCAGCTTAAAGTCGTTTTGTCATGACGTATGCGTCTTCGCCGTCAGAGTAATAGCCGTTTATGGTTCTGGTAACTTCAAAACCCAATTTCTTGTACAGCGAAATTCCGGCGTCGTTTGTTACTCTAACTTCTAGGAAGCATTGTTTTGCTTTGTAATATTGCATGCCTTCCAATGCTCTTGTTGATTACTGCTTGGGCGACGCCTTTGCGTCTGTACTGTGGCATAACCGCTATGGATACCACATGCCCTTTTTTTATTAAGCCGCCGAAACCATAATTTGATAAGCCAACTTCAATGCGGCACATTATGTAACCTGCAATTTCTCCATTTTCTTCTGCTACAATAAAGGTTTCTGGAAACCGCTGATGCAAGTCCATAAAGAAAAAGTCAGTGTAGTTTTCTGGTAAGCAGACTCGGTTGATTTGCATTACATTTTGTAAGTCATCGGGAACGAATTTGCGTAGCTTGAAGGTTTGTTGCATTGTTTCGCCTTCTTAAACCACATTTCACTGTTGTAACTTAAAGGTTACGCTTTATAGCTTCAACTATCTTGCTTTTTGGATGCGTAATGCAGATTGTTTAAGTCTTTGTTTCTTCAGGCGCCTTGAACACTGGTAATGTGTAGCTGCCTTGAGGCATCGCCCAAACTCTTGAAGCTGAACCCGCAATTTTTAATGCTTCAGTTAAAGCATCGTTTACAGCTCGAGCAGTTTTCAGTTTGAATATGCTTGTTGCATAGTAATCTGGCAAGGAAGAAACCAATATTATTTGGTGGTTTTGCAGGGCTTTTAAAAGATAATACGCTTTGTGTCCGCCCATGACAAAGTTGCGTTTTATCTCACGCTCAACATTTTTCAAGTCGCCCAACCGCGTCATCCAATCGTAAAACACTTGGTTCCCATGCCCTTCAGGACATTCAGCAACAAGAATTATTACTCCTCCACGTTTAACTGCATCCAAAGCGTTGTCTAAGCGCTTTGTAAGCTTGATAGAGATTCATGTCCGCTGGATATCCGCCTGCACTTACAACTATAATGTCTGCTCGACGGTCCACCGTTACACGGTACATTTCGTCAACAAGTTTTACGGCTTCCAGAAACGCCTGCTCTAAATCGCCAGCAAAGGCTTTTACGATTTCACCCTTCTTGTTCTCTACAACGTTAACGATGAAGTCAACTTTGGCTAATCTTGCCGCTTCAGTCATGTCCCGATGCACTGGGTTATCGTCCAAGTTTCCTGTTCGCGCGTTTGCATGCAGCAGCATTGCATGGTTTTGCTTGATGGTTTCTTCGCCGCAGACCGCTGGCAAAACGCTTTTTCTTCCACCGCCATAACCTGCATAATAGTGAAAGCCAACATCGCCCAAAAGCACTCTCACGTCTGCTTCAGCAAACATGCGGTTAACAAACACTTTGTTGCCATGTGTCTTAGTTGTGCCCACATTCACTAAATCTGTGGCTCGGCAGTCATGGCTGACGGTTTTTACCCGTTTAAGCACTTCTGCACCAAGCAATTGCTGCGGCTTCTTCAGGCTTAACCGCCCGATGTGTTCCGCAGCCAAAAATAACTGTGATATTCTCGTCTTTTACGCCAGCCAGATTTAATTCGGCGAGCACTGGCAAAAGCATCATTTCACTTGGCGCTTTGCGGGTGGCATCGTCAACGACTATGGCGACTTTGCTTTCGGGCTTGGCAATTTCGCTTAAACGTTTTGAGCCGATGGGATTGGTTCTTTTAGGGCTCGTTCAACCTCAGCTTTAGCGTCTGGTGCGCCTTGGCGCTCTGCAGGTTCGATTGTGCCAAGAAGGTTTCGGGCTGGAACTCGGACGCATACGTCGGTTTTTCCGTAGGGAAGCCAAACATCAACCATGGCTAGTCACGTTATAATTTAAATGTACACGACGTAAGAAACTATTAAGCCTTATCAAAACAAACCGAAAAATCTAGAAACTGCATCATCAAAGTTGCTAGTAAATAAGCTAGTAAGGGTACTTATTTAGCAATAGAAAAATCGAAGTAAAAAGAAATTGAGTTTAAGCTGCTTTTGGCTTTAGCTTTGTCTACTGCACCGCTTAAGCTTGTCATTTCCGCGTTTGCTTTTCGAATTAGGTCGCCGATTGTTTCTTTGGTTGGTATTGCAGCGCCGACAGCTAATGCAATAGCTTTTTGGTGTGCATTCTGCAATAATGGCTTGATTGTGTCTTTGGTTGGGTAAGAGATTCCCATTGCTAATGCAAAAGCTTCTTGGTTGCTTTGCTCAACGCTTCTTCTTGTTGCGTCAACGTCAACTTTGAGTTGGTCACCAGTAATCATTAAGCCATTGTCAAAAACTGCACGCATTGAAATGCCGAGTTCAACTGCTTTAATGCCTAGTTTTGAGAGGACACCTGCAAGTTGCTCGTTGATTTCTTCTCCCCTGCGAACTACAAGAGTGTCTTTGCTGACCCAAACGCTGCCAGACTCAATTCTTGTAGGTAAGCCAACACCGTTTAATTGGCTGATGATTGGACCTGGAGGTTGACCTGTGTTTCCTTCCCAAACGAATTCCATTGACCGGAACGCTCGCAGCTTTCGGCACCTACTTCATCGGCTTCGTCGGTCGGCCGATTGGGGCCGCGATCTTCGGGCATTATGGCGACCGCATCGGCCGCAAGGCGACCCTCATTGCCACACTGATGCTGATGGGCATCGCCACATTCCTCGTCGCTTTTGTCCCGAGCTACGCATCAATCGGTATCTGGGGCGCGATCATCCTGACAGTACCTGAGGATGCTGCAAGGCATTGGCGTCGGCGGTGAATGGGGTGGCTCAGTGCTGATCTCCATGGAATGGGCGCGTGGCCATGGCAGCCGCGGGCTCGTTGCCGCGTGGCCGCAATTCGGCGTGCCGTCAGGCCTGTTCCTATCGAACTTGGTGATCCTAGCAGTCAGCGCCTGGTCGGGCGCCGATTTCGCTACCTGGGGCTGGCGCGTGCCATTCTTCCTCAGCATTGTCCTGATCGGCATCGGCCTCTGGATCCGGCTCGGCATTCTCGAGACCCCCGTTTTCCAGCAGCTTGTCGCGACGAAGAAGATCGAACGGGCACCTATCGTCGAGGTAATCAAGAAACAGCCGCGCGAGATCATCCTGTCCGCCTTGTTGCGCATGGCCGAGCAGGCACCGTTCTACATCTTTACCGCCTTCGTGTTCGCCTACGGCGTCGGCACGTTGAAGATGTCGCGGAATCTGATCCTGAGCGCGGTGCTCGTGGCCTCGTGCGTGTCGTTCATCACTATCCCGCTGTCCGGCCATATCTCCGATCGGATCGGGCGGCGGAAGATGTACCTGATCGGCGCGGCAGTCACCGGGCTGTTCGGGTTCCTTTATTTCGGCATGCTGGACAGCGCGATTCCGTCCGCGGTGTTCATCGCGATCGTCTTGTCGCTGATCCCGCACGATATCCAGTACGGCCCCCAGGCTGCGCTGATCGCCGAGGCGTTCACCCCGCGTCTACGCTACAGTGGCGCATCGCTCGGCTATCAGCTCGCGTCGGTCATCGCCGGCGGCCCGGCGCCGCTCATCGCAACCGCGCTGTTCGCCGCGTACCACACGGGCTATGCCGTCGCGATCTATATCGCAGCCTGCGCGGTGGTGAGCCTAGTGTCGGCGGGTCTGATGCCGGACTACACTGGCATGGATATCTCGGCGGAATATGACGCGACCACAACCCAGCCCGACCCGCGCGGAGCAACGGCTGAGTTGCCCCATGAACGGTCGTTTGCAGTGGTGGCATCAGACGGCTCAGTTCGACCGAGGCCGTATGCAAACGCGGACTGGGGCCGATGGCATCGTTGATAGGGTTTTCGCGGCCGTTGCTCGCCTGTGGCGGGCAGGTTGTTACCTCAGGCTGGAGTTGAATCCGGCAAGGTGGAGCGGTTTGGGCGGGGACGCCCAGCTGTTGGGCGTGCTCGAAGAGATATTGTCATCTGAACCTCAAGTTCTCCCGGCTTAGCTCGTTGATCGACCGACAGCCCATCAGCTTCATGTCGCGTTCGATCTCATTGTGGAGATTTTGAAGGGCTCTTTCGACGCCGACCTGCCCCGCGGCCGCGAGGGCATACAGATAAAATCTGCCTCCCGAACATGCTTTCGCACCCAGGGAGAGGGCTTTCAAAACGTGGGTGCCACGGCGAATTCCCCCGTCGCAAATCACATCTATCCTGTCGCCGACAGCATCGATGATCTCGGCGAGCTGGTCGAATGGGCTCCTCGACCCGTCGAGCTGACGTCCGCCGTGATTGGACAGCATGATAGCGGTCGCACCGATGTCGAGAGCACGCTTTGCGTCAGCAACACTCATGATGCCTTTGAGGCAGAACTGTTTGCCCCATTTCTTTCGGACACTCTCGGCATCTTTCCAGTTCATCGATTGGTCTAGCATCGTGCTAAAATAATCGCCGACGGATACCGAGACATTCGAACCCTCCTTCACATAGTCTTTCAGCTGGGGTAGCGCAAACTTCTCGTGCGTGAAGTAGTTGACCGCCCATCTCGGGTGCACGGCGAAGCTGAGGAGACTCTTAAGAGTCAAGCGCGGTGGCGAAGTGAAGCCCGTCCGCAAATCACGCTCTCGATTTCCCCCCGTGATCGTGTCGACGGTCAGTGCCAGCACGTCAAAATCCGCGGCGATGCATCGCTCGATCATACTGCCAGTTAGCCCTCTGTCCTTATGAAAGTACAATTGGAAGAGCTTCGGCGTGCTGATTGCGGAACCGATCTCCTCGACGCTCACCGTCCCCAGGGAGGAAACGCCGAACATGGTGCCAAACTTCTCCGCGGCTTTGGCGACCGCCCTTTCGCCGTCAGGTGGAACAGCCGCTGCAGCGCTGTCGGTGAGCAGAACAAGGGCATCTTCAGTTTCTGCCCCATGACAGTTGTCGACATGTCGATGCTTTCGACCCCGGCGAGAACGTTTGGCACCAGATCGCATCGCTCATAGGCCTCGGCATTTCTTCGATAAGTGACCTCATCGTCTGCCGCCCCGTCGATATAGTGGAAGATCGGCCCGGGTAATCTCCGCCTTGCCATCGAGCGAAAATCCTTGATGCTGTTGCATTGATCGATGCGCACGGGCTCCTCCATCCTTGCGGGCAGACCTGGGGTCACCGGACGATTGTTCAAAACTGCACGTTAAGGCGCAGCTGATGACGGCTCAGTGTGTGGGCGCAGTTGCTGTAGGCCGAGCGTAGCTGTTGCAGCCCCTTTCGTTTGGGATGCCCCGCTCGTTCGGCCGTCGCTCCGTCTGGTTGGTTCAAATTGGTCCCACGGTTTACGCCGCGCGTTTCCACTACGGCGCGCCGTTGATATTTCGCGGCTGATTTGTCGTCAACGGCTGCGAAAAGTACGCCGACCGGGCTGGAGATGGGTGAGGATGGCCATCTTCACAGCGCCGAGCAATGTCGGCAATCATCAGCGCTCGTGGCGCCACCCGAGGTAGCAGTGCCCGGAGATAGTGGTGGTCGAGCTGACGATGACCGCGGTCAGATGGCAGCAAGGCCAGGCTGCTGGCCGGCGAGTAACCCAGCTACTCTGGAAGTCGTAGGTGAGGAGAAGGAACAACCCGTAAAGGGCGACGACGGACAGGCCGACGGCCAGACTGGCACCGCCGCGGTTGCGATCGCCGGGGATGCGCAACGGCAGGAGCGGGTCGCCCGCCGCGGCCTCGACCGCAACGAAGCCGAAAAGGAGGACGGCGGTCAGCGGCAGCGCGGCGACGGCGATGGTCGACGACCACCCGGCGCGGCCTCGGAGAGTCCGTAGACGACCGAGACCAGACCGCCGGTGACGAAGGGCGCCCTGGCGCTGTCCAGTCGGGTGTTCTTCCGGCCCGGACGGATGGGGATGCAGATGCAACTTCGGCGACGAAGGCGGCCAACGCGATGGGGACGTCGACGAGCAGCACCACCGCCATCGCGACGACGGTGAGAACGCCGCCGAGCAGCAGCCCAGCGTCGGCCAGCGCCGGGTACTGGCGCGAGATCGTGAAGGCCTTGGCCCGTTCGTGTGCTCCTTGACGAACGTGATGGCGAGCAAGGACAGCGCCGTCGGTGCCAGCAGTGCCGCAACGCTCTTGGGCACCGCGCCTGCTAACAGCCACCCGAAGTACGGTCCGCCCACTGAGCGCCGACGCCGAGGCGAAACCGGCCAGCCCGATAAGGAACGTGCGTCGACGGCCGAAGGTGTCAGCCAGCCGCCCTCCGAGCAGAAGCAGGCCGCCGAAGGCAACGTGTAGGCGGTCACCACCCACGGTGCGCTCGGCGACCGAGAAGTGCAGCCCCCGCTGCGCGGAGGGCAACGCTATGTCGATGACGGTGGCATCCAGGGCCACCATCAACTGGGCCACCGAGATGCACACCAGCGCCAGCCAGCGCCGGGAGGACTGTGCTGCCTGCGCCCGATCGTGTCGGTTCTTGCTTGCACGTGTGTGGTCATGACGTAAAGCATGGGAACTAAGCCTTAGAAATCAAAGGGTTTTACTTCTATTCGTTTGAGCTCTATGCTCTTGGCATGCAACCAGCCCGCACCCCGTCGGCCTACGCCTGACCCAGGCCGCCCGCAGCGTCAGTCGGGCCTTCGATGACGCTCTGGCCGCAGCCGGCGGTTCGCTGCCTGTGTGGCTGGTGCTGCTCAACCTCAAGGCCAACCCACGGGGCTCTCAACGCCAGATCGCCGAGGCGATCGGGGTCACCGAGGCCACCCTGACGCACCATCTCAACGCCATGGACAGCGACGGGCTGATCACCCGCCGCCGAGACCCCGCCAATCGGCGAGTCCATCTGCTCGAGCTGACCGAGTCGGGCGAGGCGACGTTCACGCGGCTCGCTCCGCAGCGGTCGAGTTCGACCGTCGCCTCCGCCGCGGCATCACCGACAAGGAGATCGAACAGCTCCAGGACATGCTCGACCGGCTGGCCGCCAACGTCGGCACCGAGCTTGATCACGGCCTCCCAGGGCCTGGGCTGCTCCAAACCGGACAGTGAGAACTCTGTGACGAAAGGACAGACATCATGACCACCTCACCCAAACGCCCCGCCGGTCGACGAGCCCAAGCGCGGCTCATGCGGATCGTCAACGTGCCCATGCGCGCGGTCCTCGGCCTGCCTTTCCCGACTCCTCTCGGGTCACGGCTCATGCTCGTGTACCTCACCGGACGCCGCAGCGGCCGCCACTACCGTCAGCCCGTTAGCTACGTCCACTACGGCGACGCACTGCTCACCCCCGGCGGAGGCAACTGGAAGCTCAACCTCCTCGACGGCCAACCGGTGCACGTCCGCCTACGGGGCCATGACATCACCGCTCGGCCCGATCTGGTCAGCGACGTCGACCAGATCGAGAGCCTCCTCGGTGTGCTGGTCGCCAAGAACCCGCGGTCTACGAGCTTCATCCGCATACCACGCGACGCTGCCGGCAACTTCGATCACGACGTGCTGGAGAACGCTGCGCGCCACGGCTTTCGAATCGGTGCGCTGGCACCCAGCCGATACCAAATCCGCTCAAATAATGGCACAGCCCACCAGCGTCGACGGGCCTGTCAGACCTGAGGTCTGAGCCGTCTCCGTCCTCGGTGAGTAGGAGGTAGCCGGTGAACCGGCGTTCGGGGCGCCTTGGTCGCCGTGATTATGGGCAGCGGTCATCAGACGCCCTCCGACGACCACTGGACCTGCGGTAACTCGATACATCGCGACAACGACGAGCGGCAACTGGCGCGCGAACGGCACGTAGGGCGCTATCGGGTCAGGTGGGTGCCTGCGGGAAGGAACAGGCCCAGTCCATTGGAGCGTCCCGGCGTGGATAGCCAGCGAACGTGCGGTCGGCACTCTGCGCCTCTGCCCCCGTTCGAGCGTCTCGTTCGCCAGGTTCGTAGGCTCTGTCTGGTTGGTGCCATTTGGAGGAAGGCCGTGAGCGAGGACTGGTTCGTTGCCGCAGTCGAGCAGGTGGCTCGTGCCGGGCGCCAGGCCTGCGCAGCGATCGAACTGCCGTCCACCGGTTGGAGAGCGGCCGCGATGCCCGAGCAGCTGGCCGGCCCCTGGTCGAGATGGTCGATGAGCTCATCACGGCTGGCGGCAGGGACGTTCGTTTGGGCGCGGCCGAGGCATTCCGCGAGTTCGAACGTTCGGTTGCCTCAATGCGCGCCGGGGTGGTTCGGTCGCTGATCGACGAGGATGGGCTGGCGCTATCCGAAGTGGGGCAGAGGTTGCGGATCTCGAGACAAGCGGTTGCCCGCCTGTACCGAGCCGCGACAGGGCAGTCCGGCGACAGCGGCGATCAGAAGTGACTTAAGACCCTGGCGGTACCCCGGAGGTACGGCCCGACGCTCGTCACATGACCACCACGTCGGGATCCGATCCGGCGCTCGACGTCGCCGCCGAGACGCTGGCGCACGGGTGCCCGCTCGGCGGTCACGAACCTCAGTGCATCGCCGAGTCGATCCCGCACATCGTGTGGACAGCGTCGCCTGATGGGGCGACGACCTACTTCAACCGCCGCGGCACGGAATACACCGGCTGCCCGCGGGAGACGAACTACGGCTGGGACTGGCTGACGCTCGTGCACGCCGATGACGCCGAGCGCGCCCGGCAGGCCTGGGCACACGCGACGGAGACCGAAACCGAGTACGCCCTCGAATACCGGCTTCGCCGCTTCGACGGCACCTTCCGTTGGCACGCAGTCCGGGCGCTGCCACACCGAGACGCCGCAGGCGAGATAACCGTCTGGATCGGCACCGCCACCGACATCGAAGACCAGAAGGAGCAAGAACACTCGCTCCGCCGCGGAAACGTGAAGCCCAAGAAACCGTCACGCTGTTGCGGAGCATCGAGACCTCCGCCCCGGTCGGGTTCAAGCTCGTCGATCGCGACTTCCGGGTCATACGGATCAACGACAGGCTGGCGCGGTCTACGGGAAATCGGTCGATGAACACCTCGGTCGAACGGTGCCCGAGCTGTGGCCCGACCTTTGGCCGCAACTCGAAGACGTCTACCGACGAGCCCTTACCGGCGAAGCCACCTGCAACCTGGACGTGACCACCCCGGGACTCGACGACCCAGAGCATCCCAAGCACTGGCTGGCCAGCTACTACCCCGTGTCCATCGATGACGAAATCATCGGAGTCGGCAACGTCGTCATCGACATCACCGAACTCAAAGACGCCGTCGACACCATCAAACACAACCTCGCCGCCATGGTCGACACTATCGCGAGAACGGTCGAATGCCGCGACCCCTACACCGCCGGACACCAGCGGCGAGTGGCAGACATCGCCGCCGTCATCGGAGAAGAAATGGGCCTCGACCCCTCGGCCGTCGAAGGCATACGACGGCAGCCACCATCCACGACATCGGCAAGATCTCGATCCCCGCGGAGATCTTGAGCAGGCCCGGCCAGTTGTCCGCTCCCGAGTTCGAACTCATCAAGCAGCACGCCGAGGCCGGATACAACATCGTCGCCGGCATCGACTTCCCCTGGCCGGTGGCCGAGATGATCCGCCAGCACCACGAGCGGATGGACGGCTCCGGCTACCCGCGGGGCCTCCAAGGCGAAGAGATCCTTGTAGGCGCACGCATCATCGCCGTAGCCGACGTCGTCGAAGCCATGACCGCGGACCGCCCCTACCGGCCAGGGAACGGAATCGAGGTCGCTCTCAACCAGATCGACCACGACCGGCGACACTCCTCGATGACCGCGCCGTTGAAGCATGTCTTCGCGCCTTCGGAACCGGACGAGCCCACCTCACCTAAGAAGGCGCCAAGGCGTCAGAGGCGGCTCGATAGTGACTCCAGGCCGGTGTGGGATACCCTGGCGGCCGTGGATAGTGGATCGCTCAAGCGGATGTTCTGGGACGACTTCGGAACCATGTTTGCGGCGGGAGCAGCGGGGCGAGATTGGCGGCCCTTTTGGGTGATAGGGGTCTGATCGGTGGCGGCTAGTGGATTGGTGCCACGGGAGTCCGACCGTCACCTGGAGTGTTCGCTGGCCGGTCCGGCACGGCGCAGACCATTCCCTCGGAATAGCCGGCCGAGCTGATCCCGAAGGCGGCGTTGAGCCGGTTCAGGTTGACGACGGTTAACAGGGCGGTGATCTCGATCAGCTGCTTGTCGTTGAAGTGCTCCTGCATGCGGGCGAACAGCTCGTCGGAGACGTCTACCGGGGTGCGCATGACCCCGACCGTGTAGTCGAGCGCCGCCTTTTCCCCGTCGCTGAACAGGTCGCTGTGGCGGTAGCGGGGTAACGCCAGCAGCTCCTCGTCGGAGAGACCGGAGTGGTGCTTCCTGCAGAGCGCGGCGGTGAGGGTCGACCGTCCCACCCACGGCCCGACGGTGGCGGAGGTCCCCTGGGCACGCCACGACGCCGGACACACCCGCGACTTCGATGACAGTGTCGCCTGGCTCGCCGTGCAGACCTCCAAGACGGCGGTCACCGAGCGCATGCGCATCGCCTGGCGAAGTGTCGGGGCGATCATCACCCGGGTATCGGCCCACATCGATGCCAGGGTCGACCGCCTCGAGGGCCTCCGGCGCATCGGGATCGACGAGATCTCCTACAAGCGTGGGCACCGCTTCATCACCGTGGTCGTCGACCACGAATCCGGCGCCTGGTCTGGGCGGCGCCGGGAAGGGACATGGCCACCTAGAACCGGTTCTTCGAGGCCCTGGGGGAACAGCGCTGTGCCTTGATCACCCATGTCTCGGCCGACGCTGCCGATCATAGCCCGGCGCGCGGGCGTGCATGTCCCGACTGCGGTGTTGTGCGCCGACCCGTTCCACATCGTGGCCTGGGCGAGCGAGGGGATCGACGAGGTACGCCGCAACCTGTGTAAGGGCCAGGGGGCGCCGCCAACGCCCTCACCCGACGATGCAACGACCGGCCCAAGTCGGCGGTCGAGCTGCGTCGGGTGCGCTGGGCCCTGTGGAAGAACCCCGAGGACCTAACCGAGCGTCAGCAACACCAGCTCGACTCGATAGCCGAACCACTCCTCGCTCTGGCGGGCCTATCGCCTCAAAGAAGGGCTGCGCTACGTCTTTGCCGTCAAGGGCCAGGAGGGCAAGGAGGCCCTCGACGCCTGGCCGTCCCGGGCCTGGAGATCCAGCTCAAACCGTTCTCTACTCCCCGCCGCATCCGCCGGATCCGCCCGTCCATCGATGCCACCCTCGAGCACGGATTGTCCAACGGGCTCATCGAATCGATGAACGCCAAGATCCGCGTCATTACCCGCGTCGCCTTCGGCTTCCGCTCGGCCGACGCACTCATCGCCTTGGCCATGCTCTCCTTCGGCGGCTTCAGGCCGGCCTGACCCGGCCGAAAATGACCCACAGATCAGTCAGGAGATCCGGTTATGGGATGGGCTCCTATGGCAACCGGACTTCCGCGAACTGATGTCGTTCCGGACTGCCCTGGGCTACCGCGGCATCCGATGGGGGCGTTGCACATGGAATATCTGCCGCGTCGCTGGGATGTTCCGTTCACGGCGCTAGGCCGGTATTCCTTTGCTGTCGGGCCGTACGCTTGCAGCCCGACTGGGCCTCTGCTAAAGCCAGCCGCGTCGTCGGCGACACGTAGCGCCTCGCTGCGGTTCCGGGCGGCAGTCTTGGAGATGGCGCCGGAGAGGTAATTGCGAACGGTCCCTTCTGAAAGGTAGAGCTTGGCGGCGATGTCGCCATGGTTGCCCCAGAGCGGGAAGCGACCAGCACGTCGCGTTCGCGAGCGGTCAACGGCGACTTTCCGGCGGCCAGCGTCTATGCCGCCAGAGCCGGGTCCACCACCCGCTCGCCGGCCATCACCCGGCGGATGGCGTCGGCCAATTGCTCGGCCGGGACGTCTTTGACGACGAAGCCCGAAGCACCGGACTCCATGGCCCGGCGCAGGTAACCCGGGCGCCCGAAGGTGGTGAGGATGACCGAGCGGCATTCGGGTACCTCGTGCGCCAGCACGCCGGCCGCGGCCAGGCCGTCGATCCCGGGCATCTCGATGTCGAGGAGAGCGACGTCGGGGTGGTGAGCTTTGCCGCCGGGACGACTTCGTCGCCCCGCCCCACGGTGGCGACGACCTCGAAGTCGTCTTCCAGTTCCAGGAGAGCAGCCAGGGCGCTACGGACCAGCTCTTGGTCGTCGGCCAGCAGGAGCCTGAATCGTCCCTGTCCACTGGCCCCCGGCCGGCCCTCGCCGGCTTGGGCGCCAGACACCAGCAAGCCATCCCCTTGGCTCCGCTGGCCCGGCCTCGACGACGCCACCCGCAGCCGCCACCCGGTCGCGAAGCCCGGCAGGCCGTTCCCGCATGCCACAGACGGCTCCGCCGACGCCGTTGTCGGCACCTCCACCGACCACGCCGAAAGCGGATGGCGCACCCGTGGCATGGGCGTGGCGGACGATGTTGGTGAGTCCTTCACGCACGACCCATCCGAAGAGCTCCTGGTTGGCCGGGTCGACCACGTCGACGGCCCCGGAGGTCGGCGTCGATGCCCGCCGCCCGACGCTCTCCCCGGAAGCCAGCTCTCCGGCCAGAGTCACGTGGTAATTGGTGACGGCGGCCCGCACGTCGGCCAGGGCTTGGCGGGCGAGGGCCTCCACCTCGGCCATTTCTTGCCGCGCGCGCCGCCGGTCGCGGCTGGCCAGCGGTGGCCAGTTGCGCCTTTACCGTGATGGTGGTCAGCGAGTGGCCGAGCAGGTCGTGCAGGTCGCGGGCTATCCGGTTGCGCTCGGTTTCCGAGGCCAGCCGGCCGATTTCGCTCGTGGGCGTCACGAAGCGCTCGGTTCGCCGACATGATCTCGGTGAAGGCGTACGCCATGAGGGCGGTGAAAACGATGCTGATCGCTGGACCCCAGCCGAGCCCTTGGTGCCACGAGGGCACCGCCCACGGCACGACAAGGCTGGCGATCGCCGCCGCCACGACGTAGCGGCGCGCCGCCACGGCGCCCGAGGCGGCCGACGGTGGGCACGACAAGGACGGCGGCGAGGTAGAAGGCGTAGCCCTGGGCGTAGAACATCTCGCCCAGGGTGAGCGCGACCATGGTGCCGAGCAGGGGCCACAGCCACGTCAGCCAGTAGCAGGTCCGACCCAGACGGCGACGGCCAGGAAACAGCAAAACAGAAGGCGGCCAGGATGGCGAAGCCGGCCACGGCGTCCGCTCCGCTGGAGTACTGCGCCACCCCGGCTGCGGTTGCGCCCACGTAGCCGAGAAGCCCGGCGAGCAGGATCCGCGCCGGTCGCTTGTCCGCCCAGCCCCGCGGGTCGGCAGCCCGGGGCGCCCGCCGGTTCGTCCCCGGGCTCCGGCACCCGACCTCACAGTAGCGTTGCCACCCTGACCGGGGCCGGGAGGTCAGACTCGTGCGGTGTCACGCCGGTAAGCCAGAAGGGCAACCACAGACGTCGGGCCGCAGTCCAGGCGGCGACGACAGCCCAGGCTTCCCCCGGCCACTCCTGCTGCCACCCACCGCCAACCCCTGCTCGCCCTGACCAGCCAGTAGGAGGGCAGCAGCTTCACCACGCTGAGCATGGCCCCATCGGTGAACAACGGGCCGTAGGCCCCGCCGAGCAGGGCGAAGCCCACCATGAGCCCACCCACCGCCGGGTCAGGGAATCGGGGGCCAGCAGGTGGCCGAGGGCGACGCCGAGCACGACCAAGGTAAGAGCGAGCCCGATGAGCAGCAGTGCCGCCAGTTCCAGCCATCGTCCGGCCGTCATGCGCACCCCGACGAAAGCGATGCGGGCCGGCCAGGAACAGCGCCCCCAGGCTCACCAGCGCGACCAGGTACGCGTTTTCACTTCTGCCACGAAGTAGGTGCGGGCCCGAAGGGGCGTGATACGCAGCTGGCGGGTCCAGCCCTTGGACCGGCTCCAGGGCCACGCGCCGCCCCGGGCTGGACCGCGGGCCAGACATGGCCCCATAGGCGGCCATGGCGCCCATGAAATACAGCGGGAACGAGATCCCCTCGACCTGCCCGTGACGGTTCGCCCCGGCCACCGCGAAGAACAGCACCAGCGGCAACCCCAGGGTGTAGCTCTCCAGCACTTTGTTTGCGAAGGGTCCGCAGGATCTCGTAGCGCACGTGTGTGGCCCGATCCTGCTGCCGCCACCTTTCCAATCGTGGCCCGCTCGGTCCCAGGCTTGCCAGTTGCGGTAAGCTCCATGAACGCCTCTTCCAGGCCGCCCCCGCGCACCTTGATGTTGGTGCACCCCCAAAAGCGCGGTACAAGGCCTCAAGGGCAGCGTCGGGGTCGGAGCACGACAGAATCACGGTGTCCCCGTGGCGGTCGACGCTCTCAACCCCAGGCAGCGCCGCCAGCGCGGGCGAGGCTCGCGACCGGCAGCGTTGCTCGGATCGTACGCAGCCCCGCCAGCGCCTTGATCTCGGTGGCCGACCCGTCCGCGACGATCCTCCCCCGTGCCATGATCAGGATCCGACTCCGTGAAGGCGTCGGCCTCCTCGAGGTAGTGAGTAGCGAAGAGGATCGTCTTTCCCCGCTCAGCCACGGCCCGCATCGCCCGCCAGAACACGTGGCGGCCCTCCACGTCGATCGCCGCTTTCCCTCGTCGAGCACGAGTAGATCAGGGTCGCCGACGATGCCCGCGGCGAAACGCACCCGCTGGTCCGGTCGGACAGCTTCGTGGTTCGTTGCTTCGCGAAGCTGGTCCGTGCCGGTCAAGTACAAGACGTCGTCGACGT
>CAVVRN010000013.1:0-5080 GCA_963750605.1 Candidatus Bathyarchaeota archaeon | reverse complement strand
GGCCAACCTACGAGACAGAGTTATTGTAGCCTGCTTAGCCTTGGGCGCCTTCAGAGAAGAAACACTCACTAAACTACAATATAGACACGTCAAAGAAGACTTAGAAAACAACATAATCCCCATCCACGTACACATCGAAGCAGACATTACCAAAGGAAAATACCACGATTACGATACCTTTCTTGGTACCGAAGCAGCACTTTATCTGAAACTATACCTGCAACACAGACGCAAAGGAACCTCAAAAGTACCACCTGAAAACCTAACAGACGAATCACCCCTAATCCGCGATGCAACCAAAAGCACCATCCGAGAAATAACCCCAAAACAAATCCGCCTACGAGTCCACAACCTCTACCTAAAAGCAGGCCTAATTAAAGTAAAAAACGGGCGAATGTACGACCTAAGAGTACACAGCTTACGCAAATTCTTCAAAACCCAACTCTTAGCACTAGGCGTCCAACCAGACTATGTCGATTACATGATGGGACACACAGTCGATACATACCACGACATCCAAAGCATTGGAATAGACAAACTAAGAAACGTCTACGCCTCATCTGGACTATCCATAAGAAAGAAAACCCAAATCAACAAAATCGACACCCTCAAAGAAATGATCAGAGCACTAGGCTTGAACCCAGAACAAATGCTAACCAAAGATGCCCTGTCACAAGGAGCCGCCACCTACAAAAACGCTGAAGAACTCCAAAACTACCAACTCCAGATGCTTAGCCAACAGCTACGGCAATTAATACATCAAGAGGCATCGGTATAAATGTCCACCAGGTATCGTGATAACCGTCGGACCCGCCATGATTTGCTTAAAAGCAACATAATTCAAGTTCTGTTGATTTTGTTGACCGTTACTAAATTCCATAACGCCATTACATTTTTCAGTAACGTTTAGCTCAGAGGATTCAAGTAAAGGAACGCATCGCGCATCTGAGCTGTATTAACTTTGAGCTTTCAGGAGATTTTAAAAACGCAAGTTCAATTTTGGTTAACAAGCTTAATTTCACATTTAGAACTGTGTTTTGCATTGCCCTATTTACTCATTGATTTATTGAATCTGGTGCTCTCTCTAACTTAAGAAAATTATACCTTAAGAGTTTAGTGTGCGAGCTACTAAGATTTTCAAGGCGCATATTGATAGGGCGGTTAAGGAGTTAGGCGTTGGCTACTTAAGCGGATTTCAGAAACCCCACAGCTTTCGTGCTAATTCTATTCCCACTGGAACTAAACCGACAGCTATGGTTAATGCAAGAAGTACCCAATTTTCATTTCTTTGCTCTTCCGCAATCTGAAATTGTCCGTACATGTGTATTTTTTCCTTTATAGTATTGAAATAATAATTCACGTTATTTAGTGCCTTTGATAATTCATATTGTTCCGTAAAACATGTTTTTCCTTCGCTCGTCATGATATTCATGTCATAATATTCTTCAAAATCATCAAGTGCTTGCTCAGTCATTTCTTTTAGAACTTTTACTCGGGGACCTTTTGTTCGTCGATTACGAAAGTGATAACGGCGGGAAAATTTTCCAACATTCGGTGATTTTGTTAAAGCCTGGCTGTATTGAGTAAATATTAGGGACTGTGAAGTGACAAAACTATCCAAAAGGTAATTCCAAGAAGCAACGATAAATGGGTAAACTTTCGAGTAGTCCCGCGAAGCAGGTGGCTGCTTGAGTTCAGATATTATGTTTTCTTTTGAATTGTCAACTATTGAGACCGTCCGATAAGGTGCAAGGTAAATTGGCGTATCAACGCCTACTGGACTTGTAATTTTATGTGTTCTTCCTGCAAAAACCTTGTTATCTTTGACGAGATTTGAATCTACACTGTAAATTGAGTCAATAAGTTGGCGTATCAAGAACATATTAAAATCAAAAAGAGAGCCACCAATCTGTTGGCTTTCTGAGTATGTTCGCAATGGGTCAAATGAATAGGCGTTTAAGTCATTCACAAATACTACATGAGAAATTATGGGGTCGCTATCGTCATCCTCCATCATGATTTCTTTACTCTTGAGACTTTGAAAGCTATTACAAGGATCAATGAAAGATTTTTGCAACGACATTCTGCCTAAATCGGTTAAGGAAATAGCGTGCACTTTATTGCCGTGAGCAGGGGCTGGACCTATCTCAAACTTCCATTCTCGAATAGGCGCAATTTGCTGCAAAAATCGTTCATCTGTTTTTTCATCTTCTGACGTAGGAGGCCACAAGTAAGCAGAGAGTAACAATCGACTTGTACTTCTCTACGTCTGAAATACTTGGTTTCTTTAACAAAAGATAAATGGTCACATCGGCGCACCCAATTTCATAATAAGGATATTGTTCTCCGTCGGACCCTTCACTTTTCTCCGAAAAATCTTCCAAGATTCTGAAGCGCTCATTTTTTTGCATTAGTTCCTTGTCTTCTTTGCCTTTGGGAACTGCGAAAACTCGGATACTTTTTAGATATTCAATTTTGAGGTAAATTATCTTTTGTGCCTCATTATCAGTCAATAATTGGAGCTTTCGAGCGTAAAGACCATATAACATTTCATCAAAGGCTTTTTGTTTAGTTAAATCGAAGAATGTTTTTTCAACCTGTCTCGAAATTACGCTACGTTTGTGAGAACATTGAAGTTCCCACATTGCCCTTTTGTTTGGAAACAGCGTCTTTGACTGCAAGGGATTAAGAAATGATTGGTCGACCTTGATTGAATCATCAAGTTTAGAACCATGCTTATTCTGGGTCAGAATTGTTGAAAAAGTAAAAGTGAAATAATCAAATTCCGGGCGAATAAATGGAGCCGAGATTTTGGACAATTAGGAACCCCCACCAAGTTGCCAATTGTTATGCTATAATAGAATTAATATATTTATGGCTAAGTTCTATTCAGCCAATACTGCTTTTCTGATAGTCATTTCCTTTCGTACATATTGCAACGAAGCGGTTATTCGTTTACGGCTAAGGCTATGTGCAACTGTTGTTTATTCGGCTATTGCCTCGTCCTTTGCTTGCATGGCCGAAACGAGTTATCTTCCAATTTTTCATACTGCTTCTGATAATCTGAGGGTTACTCGTGAGTATTACTCTTGGAAAGATTAGAGAGAAACAGAGTGAGTAAGTGCGAGAATCTTTTAAAAAAGTTTGATGAATGCGAAAAATCTTATTCTGAGGTCAATTTTTGGGATTTATGTGTGAAAAGTTATAGGAGGAAAGTATGCTTTGTACTATTCTTTCATTGATGATAAGTTTTAAATCTGCGCAGTATAGAAATAGAATTGTTGGGAATAGACTAATAAAAGGAGGTTTTAGACCATTGAAGTTAATGAGAATGAAAATTGTCTTGTTGGTGGTGCTGTTGGTATTTGTAGTGGCAATTGGGGTATATGTAGCATCTACGTTTTATGTTACAAAATCGACTGTACCGGCAGGTTTGGTTGGTACTTATGTTGAGCAAACAACGACTGGGCCCGGACAGAGTATGGAACTAAGTGCAAATGGAACGCTTTTAGTTCAAGCATCAGCTAACAGCACTTGTTTGTCTGGTACATGGAAAATGCTAGATGATAAGACAGTGGAGGCTTCTATGCAAGTTTTGGGAGCAACAATGGTTGAAAAATTCAACGTTTTTAATTATGATTTGGTTTCTACACAAAATCATAACCTTTGGCTTAAGAAATAGGATTAGTTGCTGTTTGCAATACGGTTAAGTTTGCTGTTCGTAAATAGCGTTTCAATTCCATAGTTAGTGTATCTCTATGGGAAAGGTTAACATATTTTCTAAATACCCTTGTTTTTTCTTAATCATAAACTATTTATTTTTCGCTAAATAATCAAAATTAGGCCCGGGTCTTTTGTTATGGATAGCAAGTTGAAAGAGGATTTTATTGTTTTGTGGAAACGTTTTTTTGGAGAGGCTGAACTTCCAATCACTTTTTACTACACTAATGAGGAAGGACATGCAGAACTAGTTAAGCCTGGATCGGGTCAAAGATGTATATTTGATGCTCTTTCCGTTGTTAGAAATGGCAAAGCGTTGTGTTTTGATGTTGGGTCAATTGTTTGTTTCGGAGGACGAAGGTTCTTGGGGTTCTCCGAGAATGTGGTGCCTAATTTTGAGTTCTTCCTGTCTTGTGGAATTCCAGGGAAGATTGAAGGTGAGCGTTACAAAAAAACGCCAGAAATTGCAGCTGAATTTGTGAAGAATGTGCCTAAGTTCAAGGCTCCTGCAAAGTTTATTGTCTTCAAGAGATGGGATCGATTGGATGATTCAGATAAACCCGAAGTTGTAGTTTTCTTTGCCCAACCTGATGTTCTCTCAGGTCTTTTCACGTTGGCAAATATAGATGAAACAGATCCTAATAGTGTGATATCTCCTTTTAGTTCAGGATGCTCATCTATTGTTCAATATCCTTTTCTTGAGAAAGATTCTGCCCGACCAAAAGCGGTCATAGGCTTATTTGATGTTTCAGCACGTCCATTTGTTCCAGAGAACAAGCTTACGTTTTCAGCACCTATGAGCAAGTTCAAGCGCATGGTTCAAAACATGGAGGAAAGCTTTTTTATTACAAATTCATGGAAAGCAGTTCAAAAAAGGATTCAGTCTGCAAAACACTAAACATTTAGTCCCACACATACTTGCCTTCACTGAAGTTCAGGATGAAGTAAATTCAGAGAAAAAGATACTTCACCTATTTGCTGTAATTACTTAGTTTTGGGTGGCTCTTCATTCAAAATGGGTGAAAATGTCTCAATTCTTTTGTTGGTGTTTTGATTTTTCTTTTGGACCTCTTTGAGTCTATATTTGAAGTCTGCTTTGGGTGTTAAGCTATTGTTTTTGGATTTTTTCGTTGTCATTTCTTTTCTACCTCTAAAAATTTTTTGACCCCAAGAATTTGATTTCTTATCGGGTCTGGAAACATTGTTTCCATTAATCTCTCATCTGTTGCGGTAGTATATAAGCAATTTTCGGTTGCGTACATTTCGCAGGACGGGACTAAAACTTAATCTGCAATAATTAAGAAACATATTGTAATGAAACCGTTACGCGTTTTCCGCTAAAGTTGCGCAAGCCATTGCT
>CAVVRN010000012.1:0-88423 GCA_963750605.1 Candidatus Bathyarchaeota archaeon | reverse complement strand
GGAAACAATAATCCACAGAATTATTAATGCAATCAAAGTTACAAGTATGCCTGCTAAGGTAATAGTTACCCCGTTAAAAATCAAACAAAAAACCTCAAATAATTCTAATGAAGCGGATAATTAAAGGTTTCTTACAATTCAATTTTGAAAAATTTAATTAACTCATTTAAGAAAGTTTGGTTAAATACAAAATTGAAGCCGATCTTAAAACTTGCGTTTCAACCGCTGCATGCGATGAGGCTGATAAGATGCATTTTCAAGCAGGTAAGAACCAGCAACCTAACGTTGTTGGGGGGCAAACAGATGAATCAACATCCACTAATACAGTCGGCGATGATAAAATCGCTGATAGTCAAGATGCAGCTAAAGCCTGCCCCGTATCCGCCATAACTGTTACGAAAATGTGACCTTCGTCCATTTAAGGTTCGATTCCGCAAGATGTAAAATCATATCAGGATATTTCTATTAGGGAAGAGTAATATTCAGCATTATTGACAGACCACAAAATACCGGAATTAGTACCGATATAACTAAAATGTATAGTAATTTAATGCTAAGCTGAATTGTTTTTGCAGTGAATTGTTATTTCAGTTTGCTTTCTTGATTTGGGGCTTTATTCAGTTGTAGGTTGAGTTTAAAAAAGTCTTAAAAAGTCTGGGAAAGTCTGGAAAAGTTTAAAAAAGTCTGCACAGAACATTTTTCAACATGCCACTAAACCAAAAAGTAACTTTTCAAGGGTTGCTAGAAGCATGCTACAAAATACAAGTTCCAAGCACAATAAGAGGGCAATTCAAATTAGAAACCAATCAAATACTAAAAATAGGCGTAAATATACAAGACGGCTGGAAAGGCTGGCAATACTTTTCTCTAAAATTGGAAAAGACGGTCGAATAACAATCCCAAAATTAATACGAACAATAATGCAAGATGAAAAAACAAACCAATCAGAATGCATTCTGGAAATAACGCTGGAACCAGCGTAGAATGCAGGCTTGTACGAACTGTTTGTTGAAAATAAGAAGTCTGCCGGGGATCTGAAAGATGAAGCGATGAAGAAAGCCAATGTAGATATTACGGTATAACAGTCGATTGTGATTCTAAGTTCATAAAGTTTAAGAATAGCTTGACAGTTTTTGGTTATTAGTTGGGTTCGGAGGGAAAAGCTGGGTGGTTCGCCATCTTCATGCCTCTTCCACAAACTCCAAACTCAACTTTGTTTCTGTAGAGGTTGGCAAAAAATTTCTAATCCGTGTCCCTATGCAAATAAATCTATTTGAATAAGATATAATTCCGGAAAGGAAGATTGAGATTTCATTCAATATTAAACAAGATTGGGCTACTTAATTGCGTTGGGAAAATTCAGTTTCTTAATTTAACAAACTTGTAAATTAGCGTTAGCTTACTTTCCAAGTTTGGTTAACTAATTAGTGAAACCCGATTCTCAAAAAAACTCAAATCCGCTTAAACCAAAGATAGGCAGCTATTGGAAGTAGGTGTACTAATTATAGACCTTTTAAAAGAACATTTGAGAATATTGAAACGCTACGGGCAGAAAAATCTTCTAAAAACACAGAGTCTGAAGTTGTGGAATCAGATTTTGATAATCTTGACAAGCTCTATGACAAATGTCTCTTTATTCAAAGAGAAATAGAAAAGAGATTGACGGTACCACTGAAAAGAGCGCAAATATCGAGTTTCGCTCCTAATACTGGCGGAATATGGCTTCCATTTTTGACATGTGAAAAACCGGATAATGGAGGAAACGCCGATAGGGCAAGTATTGGCGTATCCTTTACCCCAATTAATATTAGAATAGGCTTGAATTTCGGCAATCAGGCTCACAAGTATAGAATAAAGTATTATGAAATGCTAGAGAATGGAGAATTAATGAATGCTTTTGAGTCTCTCAATCGCAAAGACCTGGGATATTGCCTTTGTGACACTTTTTGGTATTATCACTTAAGAAATATTCAATCCCTTCAATGGTCTCTTACTCTATATAATAGTACTAAGCTTGCTATCGAGAGAGCTATTGAAGAGACCAAGCAGCTCGAAGGAAGTCCCTTGACGGCAAACAGGTATTTAATTAGTAAAGTAATCAATAGACAACCAGAAGGTTTCATTTTTATTATCAAGGGCTTAGTTGATGAGATTTCGAAAGTTTTAAACGATTTTTATCCGATAATAGTAATGATTGATAAGGAATGAAGATTGTTACAATCTTTAAGAATTAAACTTTCAGCTCAACAACTGATAGCTTTCATGTACTGTTGTTTTGAAATTACTGAATTATTGTTGCTCTGGAAAGAACCGATGAAGTAATTTGAAAATTGTTATTCAGGATTTTGTCTCCGCCACACTTTTGCATAATCCTTTGCTTAATCTAGCGCAGTGAAGGTTGAATAAACCATGTTTTTTAGTAAGAATATCTGGTTTACAGAAATCTAATAAAATGAAAAATAAAATTTGATACCTCAGCAAATTCGGTAATTGCATCTGAAATACTAAAATTGAGGATCAACGAGTTGATTCGAATAGAAAACTTCATTTAAGGTTGTGAAAACGTTTACTAGAAATTATTATGGAACTGTTTATGCTCGAGTCTTCCGATACCTGCAAATATTAGTTAATCCAAAGTAACATGGTGAGCTGTTAATCTATGCCTCGCTCGAATGAAGAATCTAAAGAAGCGATGATGCACTTAAAGAATGCGATGGCAGCGATTTTAGAAAATATTGATAATGGTTTCTTTTCGCTCGATAAAAATTGGCAATTTGTATATATTAACAGAAAAGCAGCAAATAATGTTGGTTATGAATCTAACGATTTGATTGGCAAAAATATTTGGGAAATGTTTCCTCAGATTATTGGCACTGATGAAGAAAAGAACTACAGAAAGGTAATGATGAATCATAGAAGTCTTCAATTTCAAACATGCGGAGTAATTACCAACCGATGGTATGAAGAAAAAGTGTACCGTACTCCTGAAGGTATCGCAATCTATTGGAATGATATTACTGAAACCAAAAAAGCTGAAGATGCTTTGAAAGAAAGTGAAGAAAAATTCAGGAACCTTGCGGAAGAATCGCCTAACATGATTTTCATAAATCAAGGCGGTAGAGTAGTTTATGCGAACAAAAAAAGCAAAGATATTCTGGGTTATAGGAGAGATGAGTTTTATTCGCCTACCTTTAGCTTTCTTGCTCTTATTTCTCCTGAATGCGTCGAAGCGGTAAATTTAGCACAGTCTAGGCACTCGAAAGGAGAGCATGTTCCTTCGTATGAATATGTGCTTATCACAAAAGAGGGCAAGAGAATTGATGCCATAATCGCTACCAAGCTAATAGATTATAAAGGCGAAAAAGCTGTCATGGGGATAGTAACCGACATTACTGAACGCAAAAAAACTGAAGAAGCCTTGAAGCGAAGTGAAGAAAAGTATCGCCAGATGGTCAATACTGCTCAGGAAGGAATTTTGATGATTGATGCAAAGGGCAATATTACATTTGCGAATGAGGTCATGTCCAAATGGTTAGGACGTAAAGTTGAGGAAATAGTTAACCAGCATCCGTTCAAGTTTGTGAGACGAGAAGATTTAGCCTATGCCAGGAACAGTTGGATGGCTAAAAAAGCAGGTGAAATACATCAATTTGATTTTAGGTTTCAACGAAAGGATGGCGGCGATGTATGGGTAATAGTCAACGCTACTCGACTAAAAAATGAACAAGGCAAATTTACGGGTATTCTTGCTATGCTTTCAAACATAACAGATCGCAAAAGCGCAGAGGAAAAGCTAGAGCAGAACAGCAAGAACTTGGAAAAGTTGGTTGAAGAACGCACCGAGGAAATACGTAGGAGTGAACAAAACTATCGCGATCTTTACGAGAGTTTTGATGAAGCCTTCATCGCTACTGATTGGGAACTAAATGTTATACATTGGAATAAAGCTGCCGAACGCGTAACAACAGTATCGGCAAAAGAGGCTTTGGGAAAGAAAATTTATGATGTTCTTCCTGAGATGTCTTCTGTTGACGTTACCTCTTTTTACAAAGATTTACAAGAGAAAAAACCCGTTAGGTTTATGATGAATTCTGTTAGTAGGCAGACCGGACAGAATGCAACATTTGAAATTTCAACATATCCATCTTCACTGGGCATAATTGTTATTGTGGAGGACAAAACCAAGGAAGAGGAAACAAAGAGGCTATCGGTAATAGGTCAAACCGCCAGCATGGTTGGCCATGATATTCGAAATCCTCTGCAAGCGATTACTAGTGATTTGTATTTATTAAGAGAAGAACTCAAAAGCATAGCTCCAAACGAGAGCAGACAAGAAATGCAAGAGAGTATTGAATCTATCGATGAGAATATTGCTTACATAAATAAGATAGTTAGTGACTTGCAGGATTATACTAGACATCTAAAGCCAAATCTCGAAATAGTCAACTTAAAAGATCTGATAAAAAGCACTCTCATAGCCGTAAATGTTCCTGAGCGAATAAAAACTGAAGTCATTGTAGAAGATAATTTGACCCTCAATACTGATATTGATTACTTTAAACGAATATTAACAAACCTTTCGATCAATGCAGTTCAAGCTATGCCTAATGGAGGCAAATTGATAATTGAAGCATGTACAAAAAATGAAAGGACGGCGATTTGCGTCAAAGATACAGGGGCAGGTATTCCAGAGGATGTTAAACCTAACATGTTTAAGCCATTATTTACTACTAAATCTAAGGGTCAAGGCTTAGGCTTAGCCGTGGTTAAAAGACTCGTTGAAGAGTTAAATGGTAAAGTAAGTTTTGAGAGCAAATTAGGTCATGGCACAGGATTTATGATCGAATTTCCAATCCCATGATTTACTCAGGTCATAATGTATTCACACATAATTTGCTTTTGTTGATTCATCGCCAACGTAAATGCATTTCATAATCAAAATCAATTTTGTTGTAAATCTTTGAAAAACAACTTTAAATGTTCTGTCAAAGCAATAATTGTTATTAGTTATCCAAACATGTACCATACATTGGTGGCTTAACGGTGAGAAAAAAGTCTTCTTACACAAAAAATCAAACCTCAAAAACAAACGACGATGTTCTAAAAAGTAAGACGGTTCTTGAAGACAAAATCATAAACGCTATGGCTAATACAAGTGTTATTCTAATGAGCACAATAATGGGTGCATTTACAGATGTAATTGTGAACGCAACTGGAGCTATGGCGTCAGGAATGGCGGAAGCAATGGGTGGAAAAGAAGCGGCAGACAACGTCAACCGAGAAATCAAACAGGGACTTCCTGAAATTGACGAAAAAATGAAAGCAATGATTTCGGACTTAAGAAAAGACATTTACTCCCAAATGAAGCAAAAAAAGCAAGAATTAATGCCACTGCTTTCTGATCCGGCATTTGAGGTTGGACCAAAAATAATCGAAAAATATGATTTCAAGCTGCCAAAACTAACCGAAGAACTAGACGATAACGCGCTAACACAATATTCGCAATTGCTGGTCGGTGAAGACATACGTTTTGCCAAAATGTTCAAAGAACTCGCTGAATGGATTAATTCCCTTCCTAAACCAAATTGAACAAGCCAACAGAAAACTTGAAAATAACTCGTTTTGGAAACGCAAACAAAGGACGAGGAAACACCAGAATAAATAATGGATTACGCAGCATCTAAGCCGAAACCGAATAACCGTTTCTATGCATTATATTGAAAAAGAACAGAGCCGAGGCCTTGGGCTTGAGTGATAGAGTCGTCATCTGGGCTGTCTAATATTAAGTTAAAGATTTCTTCAACAATAACTCTACCTCAATAAAGTTCCATGAATGAGAAACTCTCCTTTCTCCTCAAACAAAGAAACCGGTTATGTGGCTTAAGAAGGATATTTCCAAGAAAGGAATAGGTCGAAACGTCATCAATCCCGATGTTTTATTGATTTAAGCTTGAATATCAGTCCGTTAAATTTAAGTACCTGAGTATATTAAGACACAATATACATTACAAAGAAAAGGAAGTGAAAATAATGGACCGCGCTTACATCTTGCCATGCCAAAAAGCCAACTTTAGCAGTTGTGAAGGATGCCCAAAAACAGATTGCAGTATAAAACACTACTTATGCTACCAACCCGAGATAATTCACGCTTAATAAATAAAAAACAAAACCTAATTCAAAAACTAATCTAATTCCTCACTCGCACTATCAACATGAGCTTTGAAAATCTCCAAAATACTTTGACGGCACAGAGATATAATCGGTAGGTTCTGGGGTTAGGAAACTTGTTTTTGACACAGAATAAGAATTCCCGTATTTTAACTCCGTCGATAGTTCGACCCATTTTCTTAACATAACGCTTTAAGCAATTCACATGTTCCTTGATTGTTTTCTGCGCTCGCAACAAATCAATTTTGCAAAACATAGAAAATGATTGAAGAACCTTGTTGGTGGTTTGATTCCCATTTGATGGGCATGGAAGAAAGCCCCAAATTAAGCCCCAATGCTGGATTAAGAGATAAAGTGGCGCCGTCGAAAGGATTCGGACCTTTGACCGACTGGTTAACAGCCAGCCGCTCTACCGGGCTGAGCCACGACGGCACATCACAATGCTTACTGCACCTTTTCAGTTCTAATATACTATTTAAGTATAATCCCGCCTGCTGAAAATGCTATTCAAGGACAAAGCATCAAAGCTTTCAAAAGTTAATACTTACGTATTAATTTTCCAAAAATTAGAGCAGCCGTTTCGCTCAACGGTTAAAGAAATAAGAAAGTATGGAAAGCGTTCTTATTGTTTTGGTTCTGCAACGGTTTTTCTATTGCACCGCAGAAGACCATTCACATGGCGTGCCTGTAGAACTTGTTTCTCAAAGTATCCTAGGGTTTTGTAAGCTGTATTTCAATGGTTGAAACCATCCGTGATCTGGTTTCGCCCTCTCTTGCCGGCATCTCCTCTGTTCCAATCACGATTTTGTTAACTTTTAAGTCTTTTAGGAAGCGATTTCTCGTTATTTCAGCTGCGTCAACAGCTGTAGTTATTGCTTGCCCTCTAGCCTTCAAAGTTATATCTTTGGCATCGCCCGCCGACAACCCTGTAATAATTGCTAAAACATAATCCATCGGCATTTTATTTCCAACGAAAACAATTTTTTGTTTTTCAGTCATTTTTCCATCACCAATTAATCATTGTTAAGCCTATAATACTCAAACGTCCCTATAAAGCGATTAAATCAAACCAAACTATTCTATCTTTCGCACTTTTCTTTTTGCAATTGCTGAGAAGCCCTTGTAGAATTCTTTAGTTATCCGCTGATACCATCTGCCTGAGAAAGACAAGTCAAGCAGATTATCAACCCAGTGAAAATCATGTTCAGCACAAGCAATCAAAAGTTGCTTATGCACGTCGCTTAGTTGGGTATCAGTAAACCAGTCTTCACTTTTTAATTTGCCCAAGGGAACAAAAAACAATGGAACAATGAGACTGCGCATGTCTTTAAGATCATCAACCAACTCCATTGTTTTGAGAACATCTGATTCCTGCTCCTCGGGTAACCCAACAATTAATGTGCAAGCTGGAGCAAGCATGTTATCATGCATTACGCCCATGCCCTGCACAACTACATCATGCCAGTTATCGGCGCTAAACGGATGTGCTTTTGCGGGCATAATCTTCTTAGCTATCTCCGAAGACCCGGTTTCAATGCCGACTTCTGCCCCCCACCAAGTTTGATTCTGCAAAATAAGCTCTGACAATTTCGAAAGCAGCTTAGGCTTTGATGCAACCGCCGCCAAAGAACAATGGCTCCAACTTAGTCCTGTGCATCTTTTGGTTACTAATTCATGTAACTGAATCAGTTTTTCTTCGTTTGGCGTAGTATTATTTGAGCCGTAAAGCATGACATCCTCGGCGTGGATACATGTGCCAGTATTGCCGGCGTCAATGTTAACGCTCAATTCTCGATTAATCTTTTCAATGGGATACCAACGTAGCGGTCTGATCGTAACGTTACAAAATTGACAGCCTCTGCAGCAACCTCTACCAAGCTCAACCAAACCGTTAACCGAGGGCGAGACAATATCAGGAATTTCTTCCAAAGTTGGCGCCTCACCAACTCCAACTTCATAATGACTTAAAATGGACTCGCCTTCGATGGCTCCTTTGAAAATTTTTCCAATAATATTTTCTGCTTCGCCTTCAACAACGCAGTCAATACCTAAATCATGAACAGCTTTTTCTCTGAATCGGAACTGCCAGGCGCCCGGTCCACCAACAATAACTTTTAACCCATTTTGCTTCGCTTTTTTTATCGCTGGATTTTTCATTAAAATTTGAAAGTGTTTTGCAAGGTATGGTTCTTTTTTGAAAATTGATGCAAGAGTTGTGGAAGCTGGACCTAACCCAAATGGATCCATAGTGTGTATGCCGAGAACTTTTGCGTCAGCAAGATATTTGCCTAAATGCCTGGGGCTCACTGTTTCAACTTGGAAGCCTTCTTTTAAAAGTTGAGCTTCAGCTTTTCTTAAGCCATAAGGTGCTTGCTTAGGGAGTCCACTTTTTGTTTTTAATGGAGGAAAGAAAAGGTAACTAAATAGCCATTCTGGAATAAAATTGGGAGGGGCACATGTACCAAACCCTAAGAATTCGTTATTGTGATAATTGCTCATTAAAGTCCGATCAGCAGTTAACACTATATCTGCCATAGCTTTGCCCCTTTGCCATTATTCATTTAAAACCTTTTAAATGTTCCACTCTTAGAAAGTACGTGGCAGATATAATGTTATTGCTAGCTCGATTAACATAAATTGAACGCTGGCCCGATATCACGTTTAAGTTGCGCTACAGGTTTAAACCCGACAAAATGCGCCATTTAAAACATTTGCTTCAGCAATCAGATGTAGGAGTTAAATACATTTTTTGCTTTAACTGAGAGTAAAAACAATACTCGTGAAGTAACTTTTGTCAACTTTAAAAGGTGAATTTTTTACATTAAAGCCTCAGGTTTGTGCATTTAACAAGGAAAATCTATATGAAGGTATTTAACAATTTAATGAGAAACACTCATTCAGATAGAGAGGAGAATTATTTGAAAAACATGATTGAGTTTAGGTGGCATGGTAGAGGCGGCCAAGGAGCATGGACAGCTAGCGAACTGCTGGCAAGAACAGCCCTTGACGAAGGCAAATACATTCAATCATTCCCTGAATTTGGGCCTGAAAGAATGGGCGCGCCGGTAACTGCCTTTACAAGAATAAGCACTGAACCGATTAGGCTGCATTGCGCAATTTATGACCCAGATGTCGTTATCGTCTTAGACAATACGCTATTAAAAACCGTCCCTGTTACAGCAGGATTAAACCAAGACGACGATATACTGATCATTAACTCCACTGAGGAGCCAGCAGCCCTAAGAGAAAACCTTAAGGTAACAAAAGGCAAAGTATGGACGGTTCCAGCAACCGAAATTGCCCTAAGAATTTTGGGAGCACCAATAACCAACACAGCATTACTTGGCTGCGTAGCTAAAGCAACAAACATCGTTACTTTAGAAGGCATCCAAAAAACGCTAAAGGGCCGTTTCCGACCAGACCTAGCTGAGAAGAATTTTGCAGTAATCAAGGAAGCTTATGTGGAGGCAAAGACAGAGTGAGCAGCAAAGAGAAAACTTGGAAAGAAGTCTCAATTGCTGGAGTATGTTCAAAATCTAGCATTGGATTTATGACGGGCGATTGGAAAACTTACATGCCAGTCAGAGATTTAGAGAAATGTACAGTATGCTTAACGTGTGTAATGTTTTGTCCTGACGGTGCAATAAAGTGGCGTCCTGAAATGGGCAAAATCGAATTTGACTTTAGCTTCTGCAAAGGCTGCGGAATTTGTGCCAATGAATGCCCAACTAAAGCTATAACAATGAAATTGCCCGATAATGAGGAGTAAGAAAATGAAGTCACAAGTTAAACAGGAAACAATGGCTTTAAATGGGGATGAAGCAGTTGCTTTCGCAGTTAAACAATGCGATGTTGATGTGGTTGCTGCTTATCCAATTACCCCACAAACAATAATCGTTGAAAAATTCAGCGAATACGTCGCAAACGGTGAAGTTCAAACAGAGTTTGTCTGTACTGAATCAGAACATAGCGCTATGACCGCTTGCCTTGCTGCTTCAGCTACGGGAGCAAGAACATTCACTGCTAGCGCCTCGGCAGGATTAGCACTTATGCATGAGATGCTCTTTGTAACTTCTGGTTCGCGAGCTCCCGTTGTTATGGCTGTTGCTAACCGAGCATTATCTTCGCCGTTAAACATTCATGGTGACCACTCAGACAGCATGGCAGAGAGGGACAGCGGATGGCTTCATATTTACGTTGAAAACGCCCAAGAAGCATATGACGCTATAATTCAGGCGTTCAAAATAGCTGAGGATGTTGACGTTTCGTTGCCGATAATTGTGGGTTTAGATGGCTTTACAATCAGTCACACCCTTGAAAGAGTAGATGTGCTCTCAGAAGATGAAGTCAAGCAGTTCATTGGTGAACGGCAACTTCCAATGGTGACTAATCAAGAAGGAAAGACAGTGCCTTTCAAACTTGACCCACAGAATCCCATGACAATGGGACCTAACGCTTTGCAGAATTACTATTTTGAGTTTAAGCGGCAACAGGAAGAAGGCATGAAAATCGCTCTAAAGAAAATACAAGAAGTTAACAGTGAATACGCTAAAATCAGCGGCAGAAGCTATGGAAACGGACTCATTGATGCTTATCAGCTTGAAGACGCTGAAATCGCAATTGTCGTTATCGGTTCAACCGCTGGAACATTAAAAGTGATAGTTGATCAACTAAGGAAAGAAGGCATTAAAGCAGGGGTTCTACGCTTACGTACATTTAGACCTCTACCAGTCGAAGATCTACAAAATGCATTAAAAAATGTGAAAGCCATAGCGGTTATGGATAAAAGCATGCTACCTGGCGGCTTTGGCGGCGCTGTCTTCAGTGAAGTTCGAAACGCTCTATATAATACAAAGGATCATCCAACTATCGTAAGTTACATTTTCGGTTTAGGCGGAAGAGATACAAGCCCGCGTGATCTGCGAAAAATATTTGATGAGTTAACACATATTGTTAAAACTGGGTATGTGGAAAAAGAAGTCCACTATTTTGGATTAAGGGAGTAAGGAGGAAAAGAAGTTGACCACTCAAGAATGGAAATTTACAGCAAAAGATATTGCATCCAAACCCGATCTGTTCCTATCTGGTCATAGAGCATGTGCAGGCTGTGGACCAGCAACGGCGCTAAGACTTATAATGAAAGCTACGCGTGGACCAACAATTGTAACTCAAGCAACAGGCTGCATGGAAATAGTTGGATCAATTTATCCATACACGTCTTGGGCGCTACCATGGCTTCACACTGCCTTCGAGAATGCTGCTGCTAATGCTTCAGGCATCGACGCAGCACTTAAGATAATGCAGAAAAAAGGCAAAATCAAAGAGCACATTGATATTATTGCGTTGGCGGGTGATGGCGGAACTTACGATATTGGCTTACAAGCTTTGTCTGGCGCTGTTGAACGTGGACACGATTTCCTCTTTATCCTTTATGATAACGAGGGTTACATGAACACGGGAATCCAAAGAAGCAGTTCAACGCCAATGGGCGCCGCCACAACAACTACTCCTGCAGGCTCAGTAAATCCAGGGAAACTTGAAACAAAAAAACCCATCACCGAAATCATGCTTGCCCACGAAATGCAGTATGTTGCTACAGCAACGCCATACTATTGGAAAGACATGCTAACTAAAGTTCGCAAAGGCTTAGAAGTTGAAGGACCAGCATTCCTCCACGTATTTGCTCCTTGTCCAAGAGGATGGCGCACAGAACCAGGCAAGACTTTAGAATACTCTAAGCTGTCAGTAGAATCATGCGTGTTTCCAATCTGGGAAGCAATAAATGGCAAACGACAACTTTCAACACCAAGCAAATTGATTGCCCTAGCACCACAAAAGAAGAAACCAGTTAAAGATTATCTAACTGGACAAGGCAGATTTAGACACCTCTTTACCCCGCAAAACCAGCATATAATCGATAAAATGCAAAGTTTAACTGACGAACGTTGGCAACGACTTCTTCAAAAATGCGAGCCAGCTTAAACCCTTTTTCTTTTCTTAATTTTTTTATCAAATTATAGCAAAATTTTCAATTTATAGCTCAGATCCTAACGAATCCCTTTTCTCTACCAAAAATTCTTAAGCAAAGAATAATAGTTTATTTATCAAGGGAAGAGGATGTCTGAAAAATCAACTAATTCTCGCATTTATGGCTTAATGGCTCTTCTATGCGGTATCTCGGGCATCGCGTTTATTGCGGTTTTAAGCGTTTTTCCTGCTGGTTCATTGTATGAATTGCTTTTCTCTATTTTAGGTGTATCTTTAATAGCTGTTGCAGTTGGTTTCTTGTTCTTTTACTTCACTTTGCAGTGGCGTTGGACGCACGGTCAACCACAGCCACGTCCGATGGGTTAAAAGGTAATCCAATCAATTTATAATCGTTAAAACCTAAATCGATTCGTTTTGAAAGTTCATTTTGCTCGCGCTCAAATTTTAATTCAAAAAAGGGTTGCTGTGAAAAGTGACTAAGACCATTACAAGGTGTTGCTCACAATGACAATTAAAGGGATACTAACCATGACAATACTAATTATTATACGAAATTAGATCGGTTATTTCATTTTCGTTGAGCGATTTAAAATTAAAAGATAGAAAAGTGGTTTAGTGATTGTTTTCTGGAAGTATTTTTAGTATGCGTAAGATTTTTTTGAATTCTTCTTCTTTTAGCGATGCTCTTCTGCCTGTAGCATAGATGTCTTTTACTCTATCGACGACTGTTGCAACCGTTTGGTCGTCTGGTGTGTTTCCTGCAAGCTCTGTTATTTTGTGTTTGATTATGCCTTTTCCTGATTGTTTCCCAATGGTTAAACGTCGCTCGTTTCCAACTAGTTCAGGCGGGTAAGGCTCATATGTCCATGGATCATTTAGGACGCCGTGTGTATGGATTCCTGACTCATGTGCGAATCCATAATCCCCGACGATTGCTTTGTTAGGAGGAACGACAAAACCTGTTGCTTTGCCGATGTAATCAGCGGTTTGCTTTAGTTTTTGGGTTTTGCCCTCATATTTTTTGATGCCGTAATGCAAATACAAGTTCAAAAGAACCTTTTCGGTTTCAGCGTTGCCTGCTCGTTCACCGATGCCAAGATAAGTTGTGCTAGCGTAAATTTTGTCCCATACTCCTGAAGCAGCTTTAATCGCAGCCATTGTATTTTCAACAGCGTTACCAAAATCGTCGTGCGCATGAATCTCAATAGCGCCCATTTTGGTTTCTTTCTTGATTGCTACTACTTTAGCTGGAACACCGTTAGGCAAAGGCGCCTCAGGATCAGATAAGCCAATCCCAACAGTATCACATATTCGGTAACATTCTGCTCCTGCATCGGCAACGGCGTTGATGAGGCTTTTTTCAAAGTCCCAGTCTAGCACGTGTACTGTCTTCGCCATGAACAAAAGTTCTTAATCCGCAAGTTTTAGCCGCATATTCAACGACATCCACTATGTTGGCTAAGATTTGTTCTTTGGTTCTTTCTGGCCACTTAGCCCTAAAATGTATATCTGAGACTGGATGAGAGATTCCAACTTCCTCAAGTCCACACGCTACTGCGCTGTCAATGTCTTCTTTTACTGCTCTGCACCATCCAGCCACGCGTAGATTAAGATTTAAATCGCAAATGAGTTTTGCTGCCTTCTTATCGGGCTCTTGGTAATGGAATAGTTCGATGCGTTCGACGCCGATATCAGCGAGGAATCCGGCTATTTTTGCTGAGTCTTTTGGCCCCGCAGCTAAACCGGGCATTTGAATGCCATCACGCAATGTAGTATCATCTAATATCGGGTCAGTTTTTAATGGTAATTTGAAATAAAAGTCTTGTAAATCCATTTTGGCTCTACTCTTTACGTTTTATGCTTCTTGCAAGCTTTTTTGTAATGGTAACTAACGCTTCTCTGTAATTGATAAACATTTCTGCACTACTTTTGTAAATCTGTTCAAGCTAATACAAGACTCAGCATCAAATCGTCTTGTCATACTCAAGTAAAAACTTTACATAAATATAGCAAATCTTATTTTGCGTGAGAATACAGTGCTTTAAGCGTTCCTGAAACGGCTAAAACATGCACCGCAGCCTCCCGTCCAACGATATGAGTAATTGAAGCCAAGGAAGCTCTCGCCATGTCCAACGCAACCAACGAAACCCTAATCACAGCAACTTTGCCTTCAATGTTAAAATGGATTAAAGCTAAACCAGTTAAGCTTGCTCCAACTTCACCATAAAGTTTAGTTACGCTAGCCCAAACTGCATCAATAAATTCCCTTTCTGTAGGTAAGTTTTCGGATTCCAGTTGCACGGCTAAATATCGTCGTTTAACCCGCTTCAAAAAGTTTTACCCTCCTTAACGATAGTAATGCCAGGCGCAACAAACCTACTGCTGAGTTTCTCACGATTATTAGCAACAATTGCTGATGGATTAGTTGAAACTGCATCTAAAGCTGAAGCCTCATCCAGCCCAATCAGGTAAGCTAAACTTGACATGTCTCTGGGCGATCCGCATAAGCCGCTCTTCAGCAACACCACTGGAAATCACTATAGGAATTTTAAATTCTCGTGCAAGTGCGACTTCCCGGCGCAGACTCATAAGTAACCTGTACACGGGGTGGACCCTCCAAAATCAAAAGTGGCTTAACATCCACTTCCAAAGCGGCTAAGCTGCAACTAGCTAATTCAGCTTCTGCGCGGTCAAAAAACCGCTTATGATAATCAAGGCTAAAAAAGTTTAGAAGATCAACACGCCTATCTTTTGCCGCTTGCCTGGCCACTTCTTTATCGTCACATGAAATGCTTATTATCTCGAATTGTCGTCTGAATTTGCGCAGAAAATGTGTCAGATCGTTTTCATTTCGAGGGTGAAAATCCGCTCGTGAAACAAAATCTACGCCTACTTTTGAGCATACTGATTTTAAGTTGGCTAATTCATCTTGGCGCATTCCCGATGTGAAGGGAATAGAAATCAGGTGATAACCGAACTTTGCAGATTTGCCGATGAGCTGCTGTACTGCCTGTTGGTCTTTTGGGTTAACACGTAAATGCAAATCGGCAAAAGCTCTGGTCATAGCAGCAACCCAGAACTTTTGCAAATATCTACTATTTCCGTAGCCGTTTTATTTTTAAAATGGATTTTGATGTGAATAGGGTCATTTTGCGAAAACCTGATACTTCCTAAAAAGGCTGATTGCTTGTCAAATCTAAGGTAGAGGTTTCCTTTTTCTAAATGAAGTTTTAGATCGCGACTTAGCTCGTCTTTGTCTAGTGAATTTAGGCTTGAGCCGATTTTTTCCAGTGCTTCTGGAAGGGCTTTTTTGTCGGTTAGTTTGGCTGTAATAATTGTTATGGGATTTCCGTAATGCCCCATTAAGCTTGTTGTTTGGAAAATAAGGGTTTCTGCCAATTCAGTTGGCAATAGGTTACGTACTGCTGTTTGTACTTTGTCTGAGTTCTCAGTTGCGTGTGCGAAGACTCGAACATCGATATATGCTATTGGCGATTTCGAAGACATTGGTTACCGTTTTGTCTTTAGGCTTCTAGCTTTTAGCTTTTTTCTTTGGCGTCACTGTCGGCTCGATTTTCGGAGTTTTTGGTTTTGCGGCTGCTTCGGCTTTTGCTTTTTCTGCGTGTGCTTTTAGGGTTGCGATGTTTTCATCATGGGCTGATTTCCGTTTGATATCTTGCGGTATGCCCATTTTTTTTGCGTCTTGCTTGTTTAAGCCTGCTTTTTTAAGTTCAGTTGGGCTAAATCCTCTTCCGATGCTTTGTTTTCCGTTTTGTTTAATTATTACTGCTGTGATGTGATGCATATTTTACCATCTCTGCTTATCTGTTGTATCTTGCTCCTCTACGGTGACTTGGTCTAACTTTTTCTGCGCCTCTTCCGCGGTGGTGTAAACCTCTGACGTTTTTGCCTGCACTTGTCATGCTTCTAAATACTCTGCTTGTGTGTTGTTTCTCAGTTATCCAGCTAACGTCTTTGTCTGTTTTTATGCCTGGAGCCTTTGGATCTACCAGCATAACTTCGAACCATTTGTGTCGTCCGTCTTCTCCCACCCAATAACTGTTTAGAACTTCCATGTTTGGGAAATGTTTTGCTGTTCGTTCCTCAGCTATAAGCCTTAAGCTTTTTGCTGGTTTAAATTTGGCGACACCCATGCGTTTGGGTCGTCTTCCCGACACTGGACGTTTCTTCCTCAGTCCTCCTCTGCGGACTTTTGTACGGGCAACTACGAAGCCTTGCTTGGCTTTGTAGCCTAATTTTCTTGCTTTGTCAAGCCTTGTTGGATGTTCAATGCGTAGTGTTGATGGTTGCTTTCGCCATTGCACTAATCTTTCGCGCATGAGTTCTTCAACGAAGGATTTTTCTGGAGCAGACCACTCTTCAGCTATGTACTTGTATGCCATTTTACAATTTTCCTCCTCAATGTATTATTTGCTTACGGTTCAGCCTTTCGGCCACATCCCAACGGACATGATTGTCCGCCTGCAATTTCACATCATACTGCTATGCAATGAAATAAACCTTTCCCGATACCTCATGCCCTTTGGAGTTTAGCTTCTGCCTAAAAGGATGAATTTCTTCTACAGAGAGTTAACGCAAAAGAAAAAATGTAGTAAATAAAAATGAAAAAAAAGCAGCAATCGAAATAATTCGGTTATTCATCAAAAAAACTAATGAGATTCAATACATGAGCAATATGGGTAAACGCATAAGAAGCAGTTTTTTAAATCGTTAAGAGCTTATGGTGAAAAGTCAGAGCATCATCTTGGTTATCGTTGTTCTGGGTACTTTGATGGGTGCCTTAGATAGCACTATTGTGTTGTTGGCTTTTCCAGCGATAACTGATGGTTTACGCTCAGACTTCATCACTACTATCTGGATAATCCTAACTTATCTGCTGGTAATTGCTGTCACCACAACCCAGCTTGGACGAATAGGCGACCTCTACGGAAGAACCACCATGTTCAATGCTGGCTTTGGCATCTTCACTGTCGGCTCAGCCCTATGCGGGTTTTCACCAAACATTTACTTTCTAATTGGCTCCAGAGTGGTACAAGCGCTGGGAGGCGCATTAATGCAATCTAACAGCGGCGCCATAATTGCCGATACTTTTCCGCCAAACGCACGTGGCAAAGCCTATGGTTTCAGTTCGTTAGGCTGGACAATAGGTTCAATGCTTGGCATAGTCTTAGGCGGAATAGTCACTACATTCGTTGGATGGCAATTCATCTTTTTCATCAACATCCCGATTGGTGCAATCGCATTAATCCTTGGATTCAAATATCTTAAACCAGCTCCAAAAGTAAAAGCAAAACTTGACTTCGGCGGCATGGTTCTTCTTGCAACAAGCCTGTCTACTCATCTCTTACGGCGCAACCAGTTTAGCCTCAACAGGAATAGGAATCCCAAACACAATTTCACTTCTGCTTGGCGCCTTTCTCATTCCAATATTCATAATGTACGAAAACCGTTTAGAAACCCCAATGGTTGACTTCGCAGCCTTCAAAGACAAGGTTTTAAGAAACTCTTGCTTGGCCACATTCTTTGTCAGCGTCGGCTATATCTCCGTTGTTTTTCTCATCATAATGTACCTGCAAGGTGTACGCGGCTTATCGCCTCTAAACGCATCTCTTCTCTTAATACCTGGCTATGTGATTGGAAGCTTCTTTGCCCCAGTAATGGGCAGACACTCAGACAAAATAGGCGCCAGAACAATAGCCACTGTCGGCATCATATGCCTTGCAGCAGCAACACTAATCTTTACCGCCATCAGCCAAAATTCATCTCTCTACATTATTATTATCGCATCCGCTGTATCTGGTTTTGGCACAGCAATGTTTTTCCCCGCCAACAACTCCGCCGTCATGGCAAAAGCAAGACAAGGCAATTATGGCAGCATCTCTGGACTGCTAAGAACTCTGCAGAACGTAGGCATTTTGGGCAGCTTCGTGGTGGCAATAACCGTGGCCTCTGCATCTATTCCCCGTCAGTTAGCCTTCCAAGTATTCATCAGCACAGTAAAACTCTCAGGCGGTTTAAGCTCATCTTTCATAACTGGCATACAAGCCGCACTCTACGCCTCAATAGCAATCTTGGCAGTAGCAGCAATACTATCAGCAACCCGAGGAAAAGAAAACCGAACCGAGCATCAAAACTAACTTTACACTACCAACCAGTTACCAGAAAATGGCTACTTACTTCTTTTAAACACCTTTCTTACGTCTTCAAGCTTTGAGCCGACGATTTCTATGTTGTCAATGTTTCCTATGCCTTTTTCGCCTGCTCTTCTGATGTGGCTGATTTCTTTTGGTTCAAATCCCATAACTCTGGCTGCCAGTTGCGTCTGTGGCAACAACATCTTTTCCTGCGATTATCAAATCCATTTTGACTGGTGTGCCGTCGGTTGGGCCTCTGCCTTCCATCGCGACAAACCCATCTATCACTGTTAAGGCAGGTTTGATTACAGAGTTTATATCCACTATAACGCTGCTTATGCCTCGTGCGTGATATTTTGCTTTAAATTTATCGGGCAGTAGACCAAACATGTTTTTCATGCCTAAAGTGACTTTTGTTGCCATGTGGGTTTTGAGTTTTGCAGCGCTAATTATGGCTGATTCTGTTATGATTTTGGGGACGGTGATGCTGCCTAAGGTTTCGCAGCCAGGAATTGGAATCTTGACTTTCTCTTTTTGATACCTCAAGTTTAGGAATTGGATATCGTTTTGTTGACACATTTCTTTCATTCCTGTAGCTTCAAATGCTTTGTCGGCGTTAGTCATAGTTGCATCTGACTCCACAACGAAAATTTCGATGCCGAGCGGTTTGAGCTTTTTTATTATAGCTTCAACAACCATTGGGTCCGTTGTCCCTCCGCTCTCCCATGTTTTGGTTGTTATGAAATTAACTTTTATGAGTGCCCTTCTGTAACCCGATAAACAAGATTTGTAATCAATTAAGTCGAGAGCTTTGAAGACAGGTTCATGTCCTCTTTCTCCTTTGACAATTGCGACGGTTGATTTCTCCATTTTCTACACCACTTTCTATTGGTTTAATTAAGGTTTAAACGTTTATCTTAAGTTAACATTGCAATTCCTCAGATGACCTTTTTGTTAGTGGTCAATTTTGGGGACCTTTTTCAAACCTAAGGGCTGCCACAATTTTTGAAAAAGCTATAGAAGCGGAAGAATAATGAAGCCAGTAATTAACCCGCCTGCTAAACCCAGCATGATTGGGAAGGGTAAGCCGGGGAAGATTCCTTTTTTCTCAAGCATGAAAAAGGTTATGATTGAGCCTGCTAAGATGCCGACAATCGCACCTATTGTTGGCAGAATGTTCATGAAATTAAAGAATATGGCACCTGTCAGTACGGAATAGAAAACTAAGTCACCTAGTCCCATCTGAATATCTTTAAATGAAAAGCTTAAGCCCTGCAATTCATCGAGCCCTGATGATTGTGCGATTTTTCCTACTGGACCACGATATACTGCAAAAACATCATACACTGCCAAAAACGTCAAAATCAAAATAACACTGTACAAGCCGCCGAATTGAAGAAGCGAACTGCCAAAGAAAATACCTAGCGCACCGCCAACACAAACTACAGCAGCATTTCTGGCTACTCCTCCAAATTTAAAGATAGCAAGATCAAACAATGCTGTGAAAACTAGCGACAACGCTATCACCAGGTAGAAAGTCCAAGCAGGTGAATTAGAGAACAGCGCCAGTAAGTAAATCACTGACAACAAAAGGGAGGCAGTCGTCATTGCTACGACGATCAAAGCTTTGATTAGTCCTTTGCTTCTTCGCTTAAGCAAAACGTAAAATATGGTTGCGCTTATACCGACAAGGATTACGAAATATAAACCATTAAAAACTGGGGCTCCTGGCGTATCTGAGCTTATTGGTGTTGATTGAGGTATAAGCGCAGTTTGATGAGGCGCAATTAAATAAGCACAAGCTAAACCAAAAAACAAACTGGCCAGTATCGGAGCCAAATAAACAATTTCAAACTTGAATCTGTCATCTTTTACTTCTTTGTTTTGCTCAGTCACAGTGCTTACCCTAAATTGTTAATAGCTAACGCCGCTTGCAAATAAGATTGGTCACACAATAAGCTTTGCTTTTTATCGGTATCAAAAATAGAATTAGAAAAATGCATAACACAAAAACCCCTAGGGCAATGAGGCAAACCCAAAGTATGCCCTAACTCGTGAACCGCCTCCTTTAGCACCCTCAACAAAAAAACACTCGAGTCAGCCTTTTCACCGTAGAATTCTGGTTTAAGTCTCCACAGCGAAATCAAAGCAGCTGACCCAGGAACATAAGCTTCCCCAAAAACATAATTTAATCCTGAAGCAAAAATGTCGACATCAACTACACCCAAAATTCGATGGTATTCTTCTTTTTTGGCTTCAAAGACCCTGAGTTCATTAAGTATTACGCTTGAATTGTATTGGTTACGTTTCTTATCGAATGCCAGCTTGGAAACGGGCAGAATATCACCGATAACTGAGCAAGTGGTATCTGGATAAATTTTAATTAACCCTTGCCCCAGTCTCACCAGTACATCGGGATCTATTTGGCCAACAGGTAAAATACCGATCTTCATAGCGATAGCCTAAATTTCATAGGTTTCTCCGGTTCTTGGAGCCACTGCATCTAACCCTAGCTCTGTTTTAGCCCAATTTGCAAAAAGTTCACAGTTACCTTCGGCACCGTGAACGACAAAAACTTTAGGTTTGCCTCCAAGACGACGCAATCCTTCTTTGAGTTGACTTGCTCCACAATGAGAAGAGAAATCAAAGTGCCGATATTGAGCTTTAACCTTTTTTACTTTTCCGTCAATAGTGCAGATACCCTTCTCTAACAGTTGTTTGCCGGGCGTTCCAGGAATCTGGTAGCTAACTAAGAAAATAGCGTTATTTGCTTTATTGCCTATTTTGGAAACATAAAACTGAGATGGACCGCCCTTTAACATTCCCGCAGGCGAAATGATTACTCCTGGATCCTTTGCTGCTCTTCGTCGATCTCGCCAACCATCAACCCAATCCAGCGAGTGCATAGCATTCACAAACATCTTTGGATCTCTGAGGAATTCTTTGTAATTCATTATTATTCTGCTAGCTTCCCTTGCCATACCGTCTAAAACAATTGGATACTCGAAATGATTAGATGCCAACACACATGCAATCTCTTGAGCCCGTCCTACACCGAATGCTGGCACCAGAACAGTTCCCCCTTTCTCAACAACCTCAGTTGCCGCCTCAACGAAATTTTTCTCAAGCTCAGGCCGCAAAGTATGATCTGCATTTGCATAGGTACTTTCAGTAACAACAGCATCTAAATCTCCGTAATCCATCGATGCGCCCTTCAGCAACTTGCTGTCTTCCATGTTGTAGTCGCCGGTGTAGAGAATCTTTTTGCCATCAGCCTCAATGAGTACTTGAGCACTTCCAGGTGTATGTCCGGCATCAAACAGTTTTACTTTCATGTCACCAATGCTTTCTTCGACTTTAAAATCTAAATGTTTGTTGCTTCGCATCATCGTGTTAAGTTCAAGATATTCAAAAGGCAAATAGTAACTTGACAAATGAATAAAATCTTGAATAAGAACCTGAGTTAATTCTAAATTTAGTTTATTTGTGATTAAGGGTTTTCTATCGTTTATGTAAAAAATTGGGATAGCGCCTGAATGGTCAAGGTGGCTGTGAGTTAAAATTACTGCATCGATTTCTTTAGGTGGGACGTGCATAGGAAAACCCGGTTCACGATCAAGCATGACGCCGTAATCTACAACAACTTTACTTTTCTGGGACTTGACCGTTATACCAATTCTGCCTACTTCACGGGCTCCACCTAAAAATCCAACCTGCAATCAAACCAATCCTTATGTTAAACTTATCAATGGTTAAAAATGAATTGAGCTGTTTTAAAAATGTATTGACCCTCTAGTGACCTGCGTAGATACAGAACCTTTCTTAATAGCCTTTAAAATTCCGTCAACACTCATTGAAGCTTCAATCTTAGAGTAGACACTAAACAATTCCGACAGCTGATGCGCATCGCTGCCTGCGGTACCGGGTAACCCCATACTTTTAGCAAGTTCTTTTGCTTGATTATTCGCAGTTGCTGTCGATCCACCATTCAGAACTTCTATTGCATCAACCTTAAAGTTTCTCGCCAAATCACCCATACCATATTCACGAAAAGGATGGGCTACAATAGATATTGCACCTATGTTTTTTGCAAAATCAACAACACCTTCGGGTGTCCAAGGCTTTGGGGGCAACTCTTCAGTTCCCAAAATTACCATATCTCCCTGTGGCGTGCTGATTTCACAACCTGGAATAATCAAAATGTCCTGGTAAGCTGAAGCTAACGCAACAGTTGCCCTGCACCCGCGGACGCTATCATGATCCGTCACGGCTGCTACCTTTATGAAACTGTGCGCTACAAGCTGGTCAACAAGCGTTTTGGGTTGAATAACGGAATCAGGAGAATAAACCGTGTGGATATGAAGGTCTGCTTGAATCAAGATTATTCGCCAAGCTTCTCTCGAAAAATGTTGGCTAAACGAGCTAAAATCTCTTTGCTTCCTGCCACATCAGCATCTATACAGTCAAAGTCTAAACACTTCTTTTTACAAGCTAACTTGCAGGCTTTCTTAATGGTGTCTTTCCAAAGTTTAGGGTCGTTAAGCAGAACAACTCCTGTGTATGCTGTGCGTTTTATGTATTCGGCGGTTTGATTTGCAACGTAATCAACAGTATCCAAATCAAGCGGCAAAGCTATCTCATGTTGGCTGAGCGGGTAAACCTCATCTAGTTCCAATGGAACCACGCCAAAAGGAGCAGCATAAACGCAAATGTGAATCTTCTCTGAAAGCTCGCCTAAACTACGGAAAAGCTGCCTAATCTTCTTAAACTCAGGAGCTTTGTGAAACGGTTTATTTCGAGTTTGAGGCACTAGAAAAAGAACCTTCGCGCTTGTGGGTGGATCATATCTTTCGCTTAGGCGTTTGCGATAATGTGTGATTTCTGGACGCACGATGCCCACGGAGTCGAAATAGAAGAATCCGCTACTTTTTACTGTTGGGCTGTAGTTTTCAAGGAAATCTGCGTGGTTCCGCAGTTTTTTTAGCGCTGAAAGCAGCGCGGGGTGACCATGAACGCGCATTTCAGTATGCTCCCATAACCTGCCGTCTCTTATGGCTTGCTTGATACGTCTAAGCTCTGCTTGACAAACATAGAGGTTATGTTCAGCTAAGAAAACTTCCTGCTCCTTCTTGGGCTTCATTTCAAGTCCCCTTGGTGTTTCCGACGGCGCATCTTGGGCAATCGCAAGGGAAATAATCAAGCTCGTTAAGCCGTGACGTTCCATTCTCGGTCATGTAACGGTTTTCACGCGCGTACAAAACGTAAGCCGCTGAATCGAAAAGGTCACAACCCAAAGCCACAGCCAACGAGAACATGGCTGGGTGTCCGGCACCAAAAAGGTGTAGCGGACGCTCTACAGGTAAGCCCTTTTTCGCGGTCAATATCATTTCAGCTAACACATCGTAGCGGTAGCTTTCCATAACTTCAGTTGGACTTCCAAGCGCATGGATTTGAAAAGGCAGTTTTCCCATTTCAACAGCTGAGCTAGCGACAAGGTCTAAGTGTCTTCCACCTTGCACTGGCCCAACCCATAAAATATCGTCTCTCGTTTTGGTTTTGAAAAAAGATTTTGCTCTGCGTAAGGTTTCGGCTACGGTTACTTCTGCTTGTTCTTTGGTTATTTTCCAGCCTGTTGGTATGTCAAGCATTGTTGCGATGTCGCTCCCAATCCCTTCTTGGTAGGCAACGATCTCTTTTTGGCTAACTTCAACTCCTCCGTAAACTAGAATTTGATAAGCGCCTGAATCAGTCATTACAGCGCCGTCGAAGTCCAAAAATTTATGTAAGCCTTCTTCAACGACTTTATCGCCGTAGCGTTTTTTGAGAATGTAGGCGTTAGTTATGATTGCTTCGAAACCGAATGTTTCCTTAAGCCGCTTAGGGGTGACAAGCTGAATGCTGGGGTTAATTACTGGGTAGAGAAGCGGGGTTTCCACTGCCCCGCTTTTAGTTTTAAGTTTGCCTATTCTGCCTAGCAAATCTTTTTCTTTAATTTCGAAGCTCAACACTGAAACCTAAACATGGAATCAGTAATCCCTTATAAAAAACATTAGTCTAAATTTTCTTGTCCAAGTTTGCCAAAATAATGTTTTGTTGGATCTTTTTTTCAGGTGCAGCATTTTCCTTTCGGAATCGGGTGTCCATGAGGACATTTTTTTGGGTGAGAAAGGAGCGTACAAAGTGCGTCCATAAATTCTTCGTCCATGTGGTGTTCTAGACCGCAAACCGTTTCTTCTCGAATTTCGGTTTTCATCGCTTCATGCATCAACACTTCACTCAGTCTATGGGCGCGAATAATTCTTTTAGCTATTTTTCTTCCTTTTTCGGTAAGTTTTATGCCCTGTCTTGCCTTATAAATTACGTATCCTTTCTGCTCTAATTTCTTGAGCATTTCTAGAGCGCTTGGCGCTGCCACGCCCAAATGATCTGCGACCCAGGTGAGATGTGCTAATTTTTGGCCATTTTCTTCCGAAATCCACAGTGCTTCTAAATATTCCTCGCCGCTTTCAGAGGTAGACATGAATTGGGGTCTCAGTTAGTGAATTGTTAATTTTGGAATATAAGTTTTTGACGAAAAAAGTTTACTGTGTATGGAGTAATTTATTTAGGTGTGCCTAAATATTAATATAATCGTTTGACTTAGGTATGCCTAAGTAGCCAAGGGGTGTCAGAAATGAATCTCAAAGTAGGCGATTGGATTAGAAACTTCGGTCCAGCCTGGATCGTAATGATAGCAGATATTGACATCGCCTCAATTATAACAGCGCTACAATCAGGCGCAAGTTTCGGCTACAGAATGGCATTTATCCTTCTACTATTGATCTTTCCGCTCTTCATTATCCAAGACGCGGCAGGGAGATTAGGAACATGTGGTGGTCTTGGACTCGGAGAAGCCACTAGAAAATATTTTGGCGGTCGCAAAGCAATATTTGCCGCCATACCTATGGGTGTGAGTGATTTCCTCGAATACATTGCTGAATACGCAGGTATGGCAATCGGATTGTACCTACTTGGTTTTCCCATCATTTTAGGACTCATAATACTTTACTTAATTCACACTGCCGTGGTGGTAGGCAAGCAATATCGTAAAGCCGAAGTGGTGCTTATACCTCTAAGTTTCATGCTGGTCACAGCAATAGTGGCATCATCATTTCTATTTCCAGTCAACCTCAAGGAATTCATTTCATTGGGACTCTCGCCCATTCAACCCTACACTCAGCCATCCTTTGATTTCCTTCTCGCAGCCAGCATAGGCGCAGTAGTTATGCCATGGATGTTATACTTTCACTCAGGCGCAGATTCCCGCAGAAAGAAAAAACCTAAAGATGTTAAAAATGAACGCATTGAAACACTCCTCGGAGCTGTGGTATCAGAAGTTCTTATGGTTTTACTAATTTTCCCAGGAATACGCCTTGCCAATGGAGGTAAAATTATCAGCGCCTTGGATCTGTCAAAAGTGCTTTCGTTCTTTGGACCTTACGCAACGCCAATTATGGGAGCATTATTCCTCTTCGCAGGTTTCCTTGCGCTTATCGTTATTTCTCTTGGCTCTGCTTGGGGAGTACTGGAAGCAACAGGTAACACATCACAAAAATCATTCATCACTGTCTACATACTTGAAAGTCTTCCCGCAATAGTCATCGTGGCGACAATAACAGGTTACATCCAACTTATGCTAAGTCTAATGGTGATATATCCAATAGTCATAATTCCATCTCTATATTTTCTAGGAAAATTGGTCTATGACAAAAAAGTGATGAATGGATTCCAGTACAACAAATACGAAATCGCCGCTTTTGTATTAGCTTCAATTATGATTGTTGCGGGCGGAATCTTAGGCTTGACGTCTCTTCTGTAAAAAATTAGCTTCGGAACTACACGAACAGTAAAATGTGAGATATTAAATCAGAGAAAAGCTTCAATTCAGGGAGAAATTAGAACTTGAAAGACAACTAAAGGACTTTAAACATTCGACTTATCAGATAATTCTTTAAGGAAAAAAGGAATTCGAGTTTTATGAAGAGCAACGATTTACATTTGGATTAGGCATCCTTATATCACATAATTTGTCTAATACCAGAAGCGAGATGCGAAATCATGGTTTGCTCAATAGACATCAGTGAAAAACCGAAACTAAATGATCCAATCCTAATTGAAGGCTTACCAGGTATAGGATTTGTGGCTAACATCGCAGCACTACATTTGATAAAGGAATTAAAAGCTAAACGGTTCATCCAAATCTTTTCTTCATCATTTCAAGATTTTGCTGTGACCACTGAGGATGGCGGTGCACTTTCGCCAATAAATGAACTCTATTATGTTAAGCGTGAGGATGGTGGACGTGACTTGATTATTTGGTATGGGAACACTCAGGCGTTGACGACTGTTGGGCAATATGAGTTGGTTGGTAAAGTGCTTGATTTGGCCCAAGAATTTGGCTGCCGTTTTGTAATTTCGGTTGGTGGGTTTAAGAAAGATGAAGCTCAACCTGTGCCTGGGATTTACAGTACTGCAACGGATGAGGAAACTATGCAGACGGCGTTGGATTTAGGAACTAAAGTTATGGTTGGTCATGTTTTCGGCATCGCTGGCTTATCCGTTGGATTGGCAAGGATTAGAGACTTGAAGGGCTTTTCGCTTTTAGTGGATACTCCTGGAATGAATCCAGATGTCAATGCAGCAAGGTACGCGTTGATGATGCTTAGTAAATATTTGAATCTTAATGTTGATTTGTCAAAGCTTGAAGAAAGTGGCAGCGAAATTAAGAAAATTTTAGAGTCCTTTGGTATTATCAGAACGATAACAGAAGAAAAGAAGAAAGAGGAGCAGCAACTGCGCTGGTTTATTTAGGCTTTGACTTCATTCATGAATGCTTGGTATACTTTTTGCACTCGATCGGCGGCTGGTCCAGAACCTTCAATGACGCCTTTTTCGGTTAGTTTTACTTTGTCCATTACCCAAATGAATCCTTGGTCTTCGTATAGTTTAACCATGGTTGGGAAAACTTTTTCGAGTCTTTGGGATAATGCTTTGAGGTCGAATGGTTTTTCTGCACTTGAGATTTGAGCAACTACGTTACCGTTTAAGAAGACTCTGTGAAGTAACTTTCCAGATTCGTCTTTGGCATCAGCTATGCTAAGACTCATGTTGTCAGGGTTAATGCCGATGAGTGTACCGTTGAATGTTTTTCCAGTCGTTGTAATCACAGATACAGTTTTATCTGCTAACGCCGCGATTTCGGTGAAATACTTTCTTTGCGCTACAGACAACTTTTATTTCTCCAATAAGGTAACGAAATTGCGCTACCACTATTTATCTTTGATTTAAATAGAATACGATAAAACGGTTGTATGTTTGATTTTTTTCATACGAACGCTTTTGTTTTTGGTTATTTTCGTGAAATTTTTTGTGTCCACTTCTTGTTTAACCTAAGTGGCCAGTACACTCGTTAAATTCAAGGATAAAGGATTCAAATGTCGTCATTACCCAACAGACTAGAAGTACTCAACAATCAACAGCAAAAAACGCACAACACAACCCTTTTATCATTATTAAGCGGTCAAGGACTAGGTGGACTTAAAGGAAGAATTATCTATGTCTGGGGAAACTGGGGTAGAAAATAGTTCCGATTGGAAGAATTTCGCGAGAAAACACTGGAAAACGGTTTCTGTGTTTGTAATTGCTGGCATTCTGATATTCATTGGTGTAATCTACGTGTTTCTGTGGTTCACGAGAGATGCTCAAACGACAGGTTTAGTGCCATCAATTATTGGTCTCTGGACAATGAACAACTTGGCGTCGTTTATTTTGCATCTGATTTTCTTGGAGCTTATATTCATTGGAATCCCTGCAATAATAAGTGCAGTTGTAGGTTGGCAATGGTGGAAAAGACTACCTGAACAAGAAAAAAGAGAATATCGACTATCTAGGAAAAGGTCACGCTCTTCAAGGGCAGGAGGAGCAATATCGCCATTGCTTTTCATTGCGTTCGCAATCAAAGTATATGTTGATGGAAACTGGAACGTTGCCATTTCAAATTACACTTTGGATTACGTAGTAGGTTCAATGATTACAATATTAATCTTGATCGCAGTAATCTTCGGAATCCCAATCGCCCTTGGACTCATTTGGTGGATACACCATGTGAAGAAGACCCCTCAAAACAAGTCAAGTCAATAACCGGGGTAGTGTGCGAAGAAGGGCAGAGCAAAAAAATCTAAACAAGACAACAAAATCAGCGATTATCAAACAAGCTGTCTCAGTAATTTATCAATCATAAATGAGGAAACAAAAAACATATTTACTCAAACATCTTAAGAGCATGGATGCCGTGAAAAGAATGAAAACAATAGTAATCTGTTTCTCGTATCACCACAATAACACTGAAAAAATAGCTTCAACTATCGCAACCACTCTTAAAGCAGAAATAAAAAAACCGGAAGAAATTAACCCAAATGATCTTTCTAATTATGATCTTATCGGTTTTGGCTCAGGAATCTACTTTGGAAACCACCACAAAGTCCTTCTTGACTTTGTAGACAAGATGCCTCAAGCGACCAACAAGAAAGCATTCATATTCTCTACAAGCGGTCGAAAAGGCAACATGCCTAAATTCCACAAACAGCTTAAAGAAAAACTCCAGTCAAAGGGATTTGAAATTATTAGCGAATTTAATTGTGCAGCATTTGACACCTATGGGCCATTGAAAATAGTTGGAGGGATAAACAAGGGACACCCCGACGAAGACGACCTAAAACAAGCGCAAGTCTTCGCTCAAAGCCTAAATCAACCAGTAATGGCTTAAGAAATTTAGCTTTATAGCTATTTCTTTTCTTTTATTTCGCAATCCTGCTTTAGAAACGCCATTGTATTGGCAGATAAATCTCGTTCAACCATAAAGTTTGGTCCCACCCAACTGTTCACACCGACTTTTACGCCCGGCATAAATAACGACTTAATTCCTGTTTTCACGTTATCGCCAAGAACAGCACCTAGTTTTCGTCTGCCTGTGTCGATAAGTTGATCCTTCACCATCATTTTAATCGCCCCGGCATCAAAGCGGTAATTTGCCATAACGGTACCAGCACCAAGATTACAATGCTCACCAAGAATGCTGTCGCCAACGTAAGACAAATGTCCTACATGCGTACCGTCCATGATAATGCTATTTTTTATTTCACAAGCGTTTCCTACACGCACTTTTTTGCCTAAACTTGTACCCGGGCGAATGAAACAGTTTGGTCCAACATCGCATTCTTCATCGATAAAGCATGGTCCTTCAATATAGACGCCGGAGCGAATACGGGCTGATTTAGCAACAGAAACTGATCCGATGAGATGGGCACCCTGCTCTATTGTCCCTAAAACTTGGGAATCCATACGGTTGAGAGCCCAATTGTTAGCTTCAAGCAAATCCCAAGGTCTACCTACGTCAAACCAATCATTTTTTGTGAGCTCTTCAGCCAATACTGTTTTGCCCTCTTTAGCAAGAAGTGTTACGGCGTCAGTGAGTTCCCATTCACCTCGGATTGAAGCTTTTGTTTGCTTTATTTTACCAAAAATTTCGGTTGAGAATATGTAGAGTCCTGCGTTAGCCAAGTTTGATGGCGCTTTGCCAGTAGCGGGCTTCTCCACTATCCGTTTTACATGTTTTTGCGCATCTAGCTCGATTATTCCGTAGTTTTCAGGCTTATCAACAGGCACGACACCCATAACTGCAGCAGTTTTTCCACTTTTAAACGATTGAAGTACATTCTTTACTTCATCTTCACCGAAAAGTAAATCTCCATAAATAAGAGCAAAATCCTCGTCCACATAGGGTTCAGCAACGGCAACTGCATTTCCTGTACCAAGCACTGCTTTCTGCTCAAGGTAACTGATTTTTAAGCCAAGTTTTTCTCCCTTGCCGAAGTACCCGCGGATTGCATCGCCCATATAATGCGTAATTATTATTGCCTCATCTATTCCCGCGTTTTTTACTGCTTCTAGGCAGAATTGCAAAATGGGTTTTCCAGCCACCTTAATTAGATGCTTGGGGCGCGTTGCTGTAATTGGTAAAAGCCTGACGCCTTCGCCAGCGGCTAATAATACTGCTTTCATTTTGTTTCAGCCTCAACTTGCTTTTGTATTATTGCTGTAGCTTTTTCAGTTATATTATTTGCCACAACGGATGATTCGCCTTCAACAGTTAAGCGAATAAGGGGTTCCGTTCCGGAAGCCCTAACTAGCAACCAACCATTTTTCAGGGCGAGTCGGATGCCATCAACGGTTGAGAAATCAGTATAATCTGGAAAAGCGGTTTTTAGAGAAACACCGATCTTTGTTACTGCCAAGTATTTACGCTCATTTTTGCAAGAGATGTTTTGACGCCGCGTAATGTATTCAGGAACGGCAGAGATAAATTGGCTTAAAGATTTGTTTTCTTCTTCTAACGCCTTGAGCATCAGTGCTGCAGAAAGGGGACCGTCTGGGCAATAATGGTGTTTTGGATGCACCCACGCCCCACACGGTTCGCCGCCGAAAACTGCACCTGTCTGTTTGATGGCTTCTGAAACGTAAATGTCTCCTACTCGAGTGCGAATAACTTTGCCGCCTTGTTTGTTTGCCATCGTTTCGACACACATTGAAGCTTCGACGTTTGTTACGATTGTCCCACCGCCACTTCGTTTAAGTTCTAATTCTGAATATGCAGCTAAAGAACGATCAAAATCGACAAAATATCCTTTTTCATCAACGAAGGCTACTCGGTCACCGTCGCCATCAAACGCGATTCCTGCATCGGCGCCAAGGATTTTGACAACTTTTGCCAAGTCTTTGAGTGATTCACCGGTCGGCTCAGATTTTCGTGCTGGAAAATGCCCGTCTGGTTGAGCGTTAAGAGCAGTGACTTTGCAACCCATTGTTTTGAGCATTGCGGGAGCGACGTTGTGGGTAGCACCGCATCCTGGGTCGACAACAACATGCCAATGCTTACTGAGTGAAACGGCTTTTATCGCCATTTCCATGTAGATTTGGGTAGCGTCAACCGAAAAGGTTTTGCCGAGGCTTCGCCAATCCGCCAACACAAAAGATTCGTCCTTCACAATCTTTTCGACAACATCCTGGTCATCATCCGTGTATGATAGACTGTCGCCTTTGAAGACTTTTATTCCGTTATATTGAGGTGGATTATGTGAGGCAGTAAGCATGAATCCCGCTTCTGCTCCCAACTTTAAGGTGGCGTAAGCTAAAGTGGGTGTGGGAACTATGTCGGCCAAAAGAACATCTGTACCCGCTGATAAGAGTCCAGAAACCAAGGCGTCTTCAAGCATGGAGCCGGAAACCCTAGTGTCTCGGGCTACAACCACTTTTTTTGCTTTTGCATGTGCAGCCACAGCTAAACCGACCTTGCACGCTAATAGAGGTGTTAGGTCAACGTTTACTACGCCTCTAACGCCAGAACTTCCGAACAATTTAGCCATGTGCGCTGAACTCTTTACAGTTTATTGTTACATGGATGCTAGAGGTGAGTTGCTTAAAATAATTTGGCTACACGCCCCAAGCATTGTCCCTGAGAAATCTTGAAAGTTTATTCCAAGATGGATGCTTACCTTCGGGGTCGGAGAGGTAGCAGGCGGAAACCGCGTTGGCCAACATTAAACGGCACTCGTCTGAAAGATCATTTTGGTCGCCTAAGATGTTTCCTGCTGTCCAAGCGTCACCGGCGCCAGTAGCGCGCAAAACATTAATTTTGAATGCAGGAACGATGACCTCGGTTTTGTCTTTTAAAGTTGCTGAAAAAACTGTGGTATGTAAATCAATTCTTGCGGTCAAATGTTTTGTTAATATGCGGGCGGCTTCCATTGCTAACTCGGCAAAATCCAAATGATCCTTTTTATCGTTCAAGGATTCATCCAGAAGTGTGGCGTAAATGATTGCTTCATTCTCGTTTAAGCTTAAAATGTCCACTTGGTTCGATTTCAATAAAGTGTTCATCATCTCAGCGATTTTACTTTGGTTTGGGGTGGGGTCAGCTGTATCATAGTAAGTTTTGCCTTTGCCTTTTGTTTTTGCTAAACCGAAAACCTTCTGGGCCAACGCCGTGCCAAATTTTAATGTTCCAGCCCAATTAAAGAGGCAAACGTAATCCGCTTTGGCGATCAAAGCGAAATCACTTTCATTCAAATCGTTAGGACCAAAATCAGCTAAAGATCCTAAATCACGAATCATAACATTTGTTTTCCCGTCTATCTTTTCGAACTCCAACGCAGTAGTTCTTGAAGCTTTATCATAAATTTTTATGTGCGAAGTATCAAGGGGGATATCCTTGAAGTTATACTTTATTTGTTGCAAGCCATTTTCGTTTGTGCAAACGATCGGTGTGACTTTAGCGCCTAGATTTGCTAGGGCTGATGCGACGTTAATGGCGTTTCCGCCTCGGATGTCAGTTTGGGTAATTCCATCGATGCTACCGCCCTTGCGTTTTGTGATACCTGAAATTAACTCTGAAAACTCTGCCGGGCTCCAATTCAAGTTGATGATTCTGTCAAGAAAGAAATCAGGCAAAACAACGACTTTACATTCCTTGAGCTTTTGTTCCTCTAAGAAGGTTTTGAGTTCTTTGCACGCTACACTGTTCATAAGAAGACCCTGTAACGTATATTTCCAAAAAGCTAAAATAACCTTTTGATTTTAATGTTTAACTTAATTGTCTTGAAGAGGGGTAGCGTTATGAAGTTTAAAACTGAGGTTAGCTTATTAATTTTGGCAATAGCATTGTTTGCTGTAAGCGCTTTCTTCTATTCTTATCAAACTGGCAACGTTAATTTTAATCTAAATTTGGGGTCTTATCCGTACCAGGGATATGCACTTGCGTTTGTTGGTTTTGGGTCAGTTCTAATGGTCACTGCATCTGTGTCTTATTCAAAACGAACAAAAACTTCTTTTAATGAAGCATTTTGTTTTTCATCTGAGGATGAATCGAACTAGAAACCAAACTACATCGCCGAAAAGTAACGCCACAATTAAACCTAAAGTTATGAATATTAGCATAGGTAAACCAGGCGTTGCCCACACATAAGTATCGATTTTTCCTGCTTGAGCAGCTTCAGATAAACGTTCAACAATTTTTTCTCTTGCTTCTTCATTTGGAACAATTACCAGTTTTCGCTTCAAAGTTTTTTGATCATCATTTTCAATGTCTTCCATTGGGAAAATATGCCATTTCGCTTTCACTTTTGCGATAGCTACTTTATAGCCTGTTATGAGAACAAGTATTTTTTTCCATACTGATTCATGTTCCAGCGTGCCAGTAAACATTATTTTGCCATTTTTTTTGTGCCAAACGACATTACGCATCACTATGTATATGCAACTTGCCGCAGCAAACAAAACTGCGTTACCGAAAATTGTTATTGGAAATATCAACGTTGAGATAGGAGAAAAGCTCCCGAAAAGAGGCGTGAACGCTGTTGGTGCAAAAGGTAAAGCTACGGCAATGCACATGAAAGCTTTTGAGTCTGCGCCACCGAATGCGCCTGAATAGAAGAGCAAAAATGCTAAGCCAATAGTTAATCCGGCGCTAATGCCAAAAAGCATAAGCTGTGATGAATCAAAGATGAGCAATTCTGCAAATGTGAGCACGATTGCGATTGGTGCATAAAAGACCCAGACGCGGTTGCTTACTTCACGGGTTTTATAGTCGCTCCATGAAGCGTAGATTAGAATTGATAAGGTAACTGCCACTCTTGCCGCAACGAAAATTATTTCTGAGTCGAACATTCAATCCCTTGAGTTAAGTCTTGTTTTCTTACAAAGTTAAACCATTTGCTATGATATTTATCATAAATGAATGATAAATCTTTAGCAATAATAAGCACAGAAAAAGAGAGTTAATTTCCGGTAGTCACAGTTATGGTAGGTGGCAACTCAGCAAGTATCCACAGTCCAGGTTGGCCGTCTCCATTGTAAATTTGGGGGGCTGAAGCGTCAAAGGTCGCAACTGCACCGTACCAAGTGACATCCAATGATGTTTGGAAGGAAACGGAACTAAGAGTCACTGGGAGAAGTGAAATTGTTTGAATTGAGGAATCTGCTTTAAGCGCTCCAGTTGCATTTGCAAGGGACATGGTATCAAAAGTATAGAGCATTTGGTTGGCTTGATCAGTGAACATTATGCCGGCACCGTTGGTTCCGTCAGTGAATTGGCTCCAGTGATGCGCCCAAATTCCGGTGGAGTTACTAAATGTTTGTGTTCCTGTAGCAACGATGGGGTCGCCGTAGATTGTTCCGTTTTCAGTTTGCGGTTGCCCTACAGATGAAGATAAAGCGACGGGGCAGAGATCATTTATTGTACGGTTCTGTTGTGAATTAACGAAGATTATTCCGAGTTGATAAGTGTAATATGTTGCGTTTGCCGGCAAAGTAAGTACAATGTTAGCATAAAGGTTTGGGGAGCCACTAGCGCCGTTACTCCACTCTGCTTCTTGCTGTATAATATCACGGATCACGCCATTGTGTATAACGTAAGCTTCGCTTGCACCGTAGGTGCTTGGCTGATTATTTATCCGCATGTAAGTTGCTGTGCTCGTAATGTTGCCCACTTTTGAGGTTACGGTGAATTTAGTATCAGTAGAAATGCTAATAGTTAATCGTCCATTGGTAAGGGTATGTCCAGATGGGTTATCTCCTGTAAAATAGTTGCTATTAAAGGCTAACGGGGTTTGTGTTGCTTGGTCACTACCGTTCCACCACAATGTAAAATCTGAAACATGTGTGTTTACTAGAAAAACAATCATTTGTCTGTTACCAAAGACGGTAGTATTACTTGTTAACCCCAATGGAACAGAATAAAAAGAGGCCCAATCTTCAATTTGGAAAGGCACTTGCTGATTGACGCCATCTATTGTTTCGTTGATGTGAATGGCTTTCACGGGAACGGGTGGAACAGGTATAGATTGGGTGGTAAACTGAAGGTTTTGACCTAACCAAACTGTGGTTCCATTTTGAAGAAGTTCGACTGCGACTGTTGCAGCTGGATTTTGTAGTGACATTAATAGGTCCTGGTCTGATTCGGGTCTCAGCAAAGCTGAGTCAATCTTCCAGCTGCTTTGTATATTGTCTCCAGTATCGTTGCTTCTAAACCTAATTGTTAAAATTGAAGAGCCAAGGTCTAAATAGGAATTAACTGACATGTTATTCCAGCCGTTAACGAGTGCTGTGTTAATAGGTTGCCATGCGCCAGCATGCCAAATATCTACCGCGAGATTATCTGAGCTGGCATTTGCAGCGTCTATACATAGAGTTGGGTGAAGATCAACCGTGGAGTTTAGGTTTGTCCATTGTTCTTCAAGGCTAAGTCCAAATACTGGAGAGACTGTTCGGTAGCGTGCCAGGTCCAAGTTTATGGTGAAGGGTGACGAAACCGATGCGGTGGCGGTTAAGATAAGTTGCCATCTTCCAATGTCATCCCTGAAGTTCGCTATATTGGAAGTTATAGTTTGTTGCTCTGTGCGGTTTGCTAATCCTAATGTGTCTGTTATGCACCCGTCGCCTGATGTTGGATATTTCCCCGATGCGAAGTTAAACAATTGCAGCATCAAAGTTGTATTTATCGAAGATGAACCATCGACAGACCAGAGTAAGTTGTTCAAGTTTAAAGTATTTGATGGTCCGCTAAGAATTATTTGACAGATTTCTTGAGTTGGAAGCTGGGTTGGTTGAAGAAGAAGAGCTATGGCAGCCCAATTTATGGAGTGTGTGCTGTTCCAAGATAAGGTAATGGTGCCGTTTGTCACAGATTTATCGCTGCTTCTTCCTGCACAATAATAGTTTGTGCCACCGTGATTGTAAGTGGCAGTGTTGCTCCAACAACTGTTTTGTTGAGTACCTTCAGCAAGTGTATAAGTTGATGAGCTAATTTGGGCGGCTAGATGCCCATAAAGTAGTTTGCTGTTTGCTCCAGAAGCGCTCAGTGAGATTGTTTGGGTTGACCCTGAACTTGTGGTGCTGTTGCTTGCGAGTACTGGGAGTGTTTGATTAACGTTATAATATGTTGTGGAACCACAAACAGCAGCTGTTGATGACGCAAAATTAACTGTTATTGTGTTGGTTCCTGAGGGTGGGTTAACGAGGTAGAACACGCTGCTGCGAACTGTAGGATTCGTTGTGGAATACATTGTTGAAACATTTGAAGTTACAAGTATTGCACCATAATACACACTGTTTACGTTCGTTGGGTTGCCGCTACGACTAAAAGTGTCAACGCTGACTAGAAGAATCCTGTCGTTTTCCGTTGACGTTGTATGTTGCCATGAAACAGATGTTGCTCCATTAGTATAGGAACTATTGGAGGTGTCTTTTGTTATGTTATTATATTGAGTTGTTGAGTACGCTGAGGCGTAGCTCTGAAGACTCATTAATGATGCATCATCGTTTTTCAGATTATTTGTGTTCCCAGCAATTATTGTTGTACCTAGTTGAAGGCTAGATGTATCGGGGGAATAATCTTGAATTTGACTAGTAATGTTCTGTTCTGTTAAAGTATCAAAAATGTTATCTGGTCCATATTGTTGTGCCGTGAAGTTGCTGTGAGTACCTTGATCTGGAATAGAATCTATGCTCGAATTGTACTGATTAACGTAATCTCCACCGCTTACCGTACTACTATTGAATACGAGACCTGCAGTATATCGGCTAAACGATGATGCGGCAACAGTGATGCCACGTGAATCTTGAACTTGTATCGAGTAAGATTGTGGGTTTATTCCTGAAGGAACATCAACAAGGTAAGTACCGTTGCTAGAAGAGATAGGATCATTAGGAGGATTAACAGTTGCCCAGGTCAAATTATTGTACTGATATAAATAAAATTTGAAGTTAGTCATGCTTAATCCGACGAGAGGTGTATCTTCATCTTTTAAAACTGTTAATGATATTTGATTGTTAGTTGGAGATGGATTTATCTGGACATCAAGTCGGCAAGATGCAGAGTAAGCGATACCAGAGATACCCAAACCAGTTAAGTCATAGGTGAGGTTTAAAACCGCTTGACTATAACTTTCGTTCGTAAACCAGTTATTGCCTAAAGACAAATTACCAACGTTAAAGGAAGCACCCCATTCAGGGTTTATGTTGGCTACGTTTTCTAAACCGCTATCTAAATAATTTGTGGCAAGCATTTGAGCGTATGACGAATTACCCGTAACTTGCATAACCGAACCGTAGTAACCAACCGTGAAACCCAAAATCTGTTTTATCGCCAAATTAGTTTCATCTACGGCGCTTAAAATTTGAGGTTGACTTTGAATTGGGCTATACCGTATAGCTGAGTAAGTTGCAGTGACTGAAGCAACGAGAATTATTGCAACGAGCAAAGCCGCAATAATTGAAAATCCGCCTTTATCATTCAACAAGTTACGTACCTCCAGCTAATCCAAGTTGTAAAACTACTTCTCTGGAAGTTCCAGCTGCGGTATACTCTGAAGGGTAGAGTCTGGGTTGATAATATGAAAGCAGACTTAATGCGGTTATTCGAACGTCAGGTGTTCGCGTTAAGCCTAAAGCTAAAAGTGAGCCAGTCACATTTGTTGCGCCAGTTGCAACATGATTGTAGATTGCACCAGGATTATAAGTGCCGACAGGATTGAAAACGTTGAAAGCAATGCTAAGGTGATAACTTTGCAGAATAGAATTAGTAAGTGCTCTCGAAGATGTTTGATATGACGAAGGATAAATTCCATAATAGTTGCAAAAATTATTGGCTTGACCTGTAAAAGTAACGACTCCAACATCGCTAATAACACTTGTTGCATCATTGACGTATGTTTGATTGTCTAAACCTTCAAAAAATGCTCTTGACCCGCTTTGAGCAGTCATTTGCATTCCATAAATACCCCAGTTATTTTGCAAACTTGAAAAAGCTACGGTATTACTAACATAGTAGAATGGGTAGCCAACGATGCTGCACCATGTCCAATTATATGCGTTTACTTTTTGGCCTAAGAAATAACTGTAATAGGCGTATCCATTGTTGGAGTAAGGTGCTGTACAATAAGCTGTAGGAATGGGCACTGCTTCCCCAAACGTGTTGATTACAACCGCATTTTGAAGGTTCTCGCCTTGTAACGAATTTCCGGATAGTATTTGTGCCAATTGTGAGGTATTCTGCACCATTATTGTGTTCACAAAATATGGCGACAACATATTGTAAAGGTCCTGAGCTAAGCTTTGAGCTGTGTAACCTGTAATCCACCAACCATTTGCATCGCTACAATTCAAAATATACAATGTCCCCCCGTTGCCATTATCACCAATTTTCTGAGGTATAACATTGAAAGTAACGTTTGAAGAAGCTACTGTGTACATTGACGCATCTGAGCCTGCGCCTAAGCTATCAGTATTTGAAATAGAAGTTACGTTACTATATAGCAAACCTCCATTATCATTTACGTCATAGACTGTCAAGTTGTATAGAATATTTGGTGGCAAGGAAGCTGAAAGCGCAACTTGTAACCCACCCCAAAGCGTCAAATTATCCGTTTCAAAAGCTGCTCTGCTTAAATCATAATCTGAATCAAGCATTTGCAAGGTTGTTAAAGAAAGTCGATTCAGATTTATTGGCGAAACCTGTCTGGGTGAGGGCAAAACAGCAAAGTAGGAAGCACCTATTAATGCGCCACTGAAAATTATTATTACAAATAACACTTCGATTGTACGAATCAATTTAGCCAATCACCTGTGAACCTTGATTCCATAATTCAAGCTTAGCTTGATATGCGATGCCGTCTATCGTTACTTGTCTTATGTCAGTTGTGACCCAATTTTGTCCTGCAGGGTTGCCTCCAAAGGTAACTGGAAATGCAAGAGAACTGACTCCCCAAGGCATCATTATTATACCGCCTTGCATGGAATCTTCTTGTTGATAAGTTACTATTAGAATACCAGTTGTGTATGATGGCAAAGTAATGACGGGATATGGGTTGCCGACGCCTGAAGTAACAATGCCAACTATATTGGTACTGCTTGAACTATCAAGTGATAGCTGGCTAAGCGTATAATCTGTTTTTGAAATAACAAAAGTGACATTATATTTTAGACTGGATGGCGCTGAGTTTGAGTTGTTCAAATCGTAGCTATGCGCCAAGGCAATTTGCTGAGAACCCATATTTTGGACGATTGGAACAACATATTGGTCGGTAGAAGTACAATGGGTATAATAGCCTACTCCTTCAACACCAGCCAAATGCGCGTAGGCGATAAATGCGTAAACTTGATTTGAATCTGTTACGTTAGGAAAGGCAACATTTACGCTGCCTTGCTGGTCAGTAGTAACGGCACCGTTTTGGATGGTGTAAGTTGGATATTGCATGTCGCTTTGAGGCAATGTTAACAAGAATTAGGCAATAATTTATTGCGGCGTTAGCGAATGGAAAGCCTTTTCCGCTTGCGCTTATTGTCGAGATTTAAGTGGAGAGCTTGCTTGATTTTGATTTATTGAAACTGTAATGTCTGGAGTGAAAGTTAATTGAAAACCGTAAGTGTTGTTTATTCCAAGGAGTCTCAGTGCTGTTGAATAATTAAGGTCCTGAATGATAGGTGTTAGCAAAGAGCTGCCTAAACCTAAAGTTGCTTGTTATAATATATGTTGGGGCTGGTTTTGTCATATTCAGTCAATGCTTCCTGTTGAAGAATCCAACCGCATAAGTGAAAAGGAACTTAATCTGATATTGCGTGAACTCAGGATCTTGCAAACCGAAACCTGATGGTATACTACCATCTGTTCCCCAAGTGGCGTTTATGCCTGGATTTAAAAGCATGGTATCTAAAAGGTCGCTAGTTTTTGTTGATAATGCTCTATGACTTTGATAAACAATCGCGGTCTGATATGCTTTGGCTGAAAAGCCCAATAAAAATCATAAGAGCAGCTATGAATATTACAAGTGAAATCAGATGATCCATGGTTGCACTTGCCATTTTTAAGTGCCTCCTTGAAAAGATAATGAAATTGAACTTGACGTTTTAGTAGCACATAGTAGGGAAAACTGAATTACTTTTAAGTGTTGAGTTATTTTGCCAATCAGCGTTTTGACCTAAGGTAACAAGTGTTGAAGCTTCGCCTTTGGCGCCTATAAGACTTAGAGTGAGATTCATAATTTTAACGACCTATTGGAGTTTGTTGCATTGGTCAAAGTTATCAAGTAATTATATCCCTTATTGCCATCTGTTATTAGGATTGGCACATCCACTTTGGCAGTTAATTGAACCACTAGAAATCGAAGCATGATTCATAGTGTAATATAACTGCTGGATAGAACTTCCTAAGTGCCCAGATATCTCTTGAAGTTCAATTGTCATGCGCGAATCAGACCAAGCATTCATTATTGCTGTTGCAGCAATTGGAAAAAGGAAAATCTGCAAAATTAATATTGGAACCATAATCATGTATTCGATAGTTACTTGTGCCAATTTTCGCCTCCATTCTTATACGTGTCCTTCCGTAACTAGTACTTCGCCAAAATAAAATTCAACAACTGAATTTGGACTCATGTTGAAGAGTTATAGTATTGTGTATTGAAAATTGAAAAATGAGGAGTCAAATCCAGATTGAATGTTTGGAACTAACAGTAATTATTACTTGATTTACGCCAGTTTCTGTAATTTTTGTCACGTTCTCTCCTGTCAATGTTATGGATGGGGAACTGGAAAATGTTGTACCACCATTCTTCAAATAGGGCAAATAAAACTTGAAGTAATTGATTGGTTGAGTACCCGTTATTGACGAATTAAGCATTCTTATTGTTGGAACTAGGACTATTCGAGTGTAACTTGCCATCGATTATTAAGTATTTTTTCTGTCACAAAACACTTGGCTTACTGGCGCTGAAGAACCACTCTGCAAAAATGACCCATTGGCAGAAATTGGAACTCGTTCAAAGTAATTGTTACCTATTGAATATGAATCTATAGGCATTTTGTATTGGATTATTCCTGTAGCGGGGGAGCTAAAGTTTGCCGATCCAGCAAGTTATTGCTATAAACTTGAATAGTGTAATTTAGAGCGGATTCAGTTGTAACTTAAGAAACCAAACTTGCTTGAGTAAGTAACTGTTTGTGTGCGGCCAATTGTCCAAGCAATATCATCAATTTGCAGCCCAGTAGTTTGCATGAATTGTTTGTTAGTGCTGAATTCGTTTGCAGCCATCTGCGTATTCAAGAACCATTCGCGTAACTCATTGCTACCAAAATCATCACGATGCCAGCGGCAGTCAATATGACGGTTGAAATAGCTGGGCTAACTGCCCTCTTATCTTTCCGTAAACTTGAGTGGTTGTTTCGCGTTTTTCATCGCTCCTATCCGAGTTTTACGAATTGCGGAATCAATTTTGCTGCTATTACTGAAATAACTACGAGTATGGCTGCATGTTTGAATCCTGCTGCAACGGATTCTTCGCTTATTTTTCCTGCAACAATTCCGATTAGATAACTGTTGAAGATGACTGCGGTCATGAATACTGTTTGCATTAAGCCGTTGCCTTGTGGTGCTGCTGTTGTAACTCCGGCACGTTGTTGCACCAAATCCTGTGGTGAAACTCATCATCATAATGGTTGTTGCCACCAGAAGAATTGAAGCTAAATATGGCATCATCACGTAGGGGCGAACTGACATTTTCTTTTCTTTTTCAACTTCTTGAGTTAAATTGTTAAATCGCGCAAAGATTCAATCATGGCGATTGTTCCGCCGCCTACATCGATGGTTTCAACTAACAGAAACATGACTATTTGCACCATCCAGCTGCGTGTACGATGCAGAAAATCCATCATTACCTTTTTAATTGGAATACCCCAAGAAATTTCAGAGCTAATTTTGCGAAGTTCTTTGCTGAATGTGCCATAGTCACGTTTTGATAAACTTTCAATGCATTTTTCAGGTGATAACCCTGTTTTTCGAACTTCAGTTAGGTCTCTTAGGAAACTTGTAACTCCTTGTTCCATGCTGTTTTTGGCTTTTGCTAATCTCATGTGCACTAATAGCTGCTGGTGCAGCTGAAATGAACAAGGCAACGGCTATGGCTATGGGCAAATCAACACCCATATGATTGCAAAGTTGTGAAAAATGGAAGCTGAGTTGCTCCCATGAAGTTTGTAAGCAGCAAGAAATACAACTATGCCTATTACGCTGCAGACGCCGAATACTTTGTAGGGACGCATTTCGACCATTGGCGTTTTTGGCTGCATGCTATGTGCTAAGTAAATGAAAACCATTGACAGCATCGGCGTGAAAATGTAAGTGTACATTAGTATGCCTGAATACTGTGGATATATCTGAGCTTGCGTTGCAGCGCCACTTTGAATGTTGTTGACAGCGAAAAGTATGTAGAAACAAAGCGACATCATGACCATGACGATGATGAAAGTTTCAAGCAGCATACCTAAACGTTCTGCAGCAGCTTTAACACGGAGAGCACGAATTTTGAATATGTCTTCTGCTTTGCGCTCAAGAAAGTGCCCGATGTCGCCGCCTATAATGACGGTTGAAGCGTAACCACCTAAGGAAATCTTTGAATATGTCAAGCGGCGTCTTTTTTGCTGCTCCTTCAAGAGCTGATAGTGGGTCAACGCCGAAGATTTCTACATCTTTTATAATATCTCTTGCTTCTTTACGCATTGCGGGCATGAGGTCCACTTGTGATAGTCGCTTGAAGCTGGTGTAGGGCGCTATGCCTCCTGATGCCATGACGCTGATGTATGCAGCGGCAAAAGGCATTTCACGTTCTAAATTTTGTGACCTATCACTGCATTATTCGATGGAACAACTATGAAACCGACAATTACAAAAAGTGGCACGGAACCAAAACAAGAAGCGGCAAAAACCCAAATATTAAAGCTATGGTCACTCCTAAGATTGAAACTGGAAGAGTCAACAATGCAGTGAAAAACATTAATGAAACATAAGTTTCAGGGTAAATTTTTACTCTTCCCTTTTCCAAAGCACCCTTTAGTGTTGGAAAAACGTTTTTAAGAAAGTATGGAGCAAAGCGCCCGAAGAGGCGAAAAGACAATGCTTCAAATTTATCTAGAAACGGCAACTGGTTTTACCTCCTCACTTTCACGAATTTTTTCGTAGAATTCTTTTGGTCTTGCGTAGTATTCAGCAATTATTGAGGCTACTTCTTTGTAGCTTCTGATTTTTTGTTCTCGCATCCAATGCAATACATCGGTTCGTCGGTTCATTTCGTTTATAAGTTCTTCCCGTGTTATTCCGAGTCGCTCGGAAAATTAGTGAGCAGGAAACTGCGAGTCTAAATCTATGGTTTGCTCGTCTTTGATTGGATCCCATTTGAATGGATTCTACGAATTTTTCGTGAGTCAATAATTTCGTTAACTGAGAGGACACGTCGGTAAGCTTTCTTTTCACCATTTTTCACTAAGTGAACACGTTGAACGGACATTACAATGTTCATGAGCGGAATGTAGGCTGGTGAAATGTCCATGGGTTTTTGGGTTAGACGTCTGACTGCTGATTGGACGTTTTCAGCGTGCATTGTGCACATGCCACCGTGGCCTGTTGCCAGAGCCTGAAACAGAACATATGCTTCTTGACCTCGAACTTCTCCTACAATCATCAGGTCGGGGCGGTGTCTCATGCAAGTCTTCACCAAGTCGAATAATGCGACTTCACCAACGTTGCTGCCGCCTAAACCATAGCTTTGTCTTGCAATGAGTGAAACCCAGTTTTCATGGGATAAATTCAGTTCGGCGGTTTCTTCGATAGTCATGATTTTGCTGCCTGGCTTGATTAAGCAGCCTAATGCGTTTAGAGCGGTGTTTTGCCTGCTGCTGTTCCGCCGAGAACCATAACTGATGCACGATTTTCAAGGCAAATCCAAAGATAAGCGGCCATTTCCTCAGTGAAAGTGCCGATGTTGATTAAGGTCAATGATTGAGTATGGATCTTCTCGGAACTTTCGGATGGTGAAAGCTGTGCCGAATGGCGTAATTTCTCGTCTGTAAGCTACGGCAAGTCGGTGTTTTCCTGGAAGTGATGCGTCAACTATGGGGAAAGCGGTGCTAACATGTTTTCCAGCCATGTGGACTAATTTGACAACTAGGTTATCGAGGTCCTCGTCATTTTCAAATTTGACATTGGTTTCTATGCTTTCAAAAGTTCGGTGCCAAATGTAAACTGGATTTGTTTACTCCATCGCAGGAAATGTCTTCTATGTTTGGGTCACGCATTAATGAGTCGATTTTGCCAAAGCCAACCAAGTCTCGTTCAGCATGATAGAGAATTTTGTACCAGGAAACATCAGGTAACCAGCCGAGGCTGATTCGGTATTTATCCACGATTTTTTTTGCTTCTTCAGCAAAGAACTTTCGTGGATCAGCTATTTCTTCTTTTGGTGACTCGATTTCGGCTAGCAAGCATTTCTAGAATGCGGTTGTATATGCCTCGTTCCATTGGATCAAGTTGAAGCTCATCAAGAATGTATTTGTGTTCACCTGTTTTTGGGTCTTGAACTATTACAACTTGAGCAAAGGTTCATACAAGGAGTATTTGTCAACTATTTTAACCCCTTTTGGCAGGGTTTTAGTGACTTGTAGGAAGTTCAGCTTCTGGTTGTTTCTTTTTGAATTGAAATTAATTTTGGTAGTTTTGAAGTTTTGGTCGTTTGATATTGAGTTTTGGAAGGTTGAAGATTCTCTTGCTTTTTGTTGGTGATATTTTTGGTGTTTGGTTTTTTTGTTTGCGTTTGCGTTTTTTTTGAGCTGCTGTTTAGCATGAGCTTCTTTGATTTTTTGTTTGAGGCTTTGCTTTGGCATGGTGGGTCAGTATTTAGGATTTCAGTTTATGCCTATTAAATATTATGTCTTACTATATACTAATGTCTGATGTGTTCAACACAAATACAACAGAAGCAACAACGCCAAAACACAATTAACAACAAAACAATTTTAAACCAACAAAACATGACATACACAAACACAGTTAACGGAAGAATAACAGCTTGAATCAAACCACAAAAATCATTAATCAAGCAAAAAAAGAAGGCAGAAAAGCCCTTCTTGAACCTGAAGCCAAAACAATCTGCACAGAATATGGAATCCCAGTAACCAAATTCAAAGTTGCATCAAACGAGAAAGAAGCAGCAAAATACGCTGATGAAATCGGGTATCCAATTGTTCTAAAAATTGTTTCCCCAGACATTATCCACAAATCCGAGGCTGGAGGAGTCATTGTTAACCTGAAAAACTCAACTGAAGTCATTAACGCGTACAAAAAAATTTTTGAAAATGTAAGAAATACAAAGCGATGCAAAAATCGTCGGAATTTTAGTTCAGGAAATGGCGCCGCAATTCAACTGAAGTTATCGTTGGAGCAATCAAAGATCCGCAGTTTGGGCAAACATTAATGTTTGGTTTAGGCGGAATATTTGTTGAAGTTCTCAAAGATGTAAACTTCAGAATTGCACCCTTAACTGCTGATGATGCAAAAGAAATGATCACTCAACTTAAAGCTTATCCGCTTTTGAAGGGTTTCAGAAACACGCCGCCTGCAGACATCGATGCTTTAGTTGGAATACTTTGCAGTACCTCACGCCTCGTCATGGATAACCCAGAAATCAAAGAACTTGACCTAAACCCAGTGATGGCTTACCCGAAAGGCGCAAAAACAGTCGACGCAAGAATAATACTTGAATAAAAAAAATTATTTTTATTTTTTAAAGAAAAAGAAGAAAATAAAAAGAAATTATTGTTTTTTTGTTAGTTCTTCTATGATTTCTTTGGCTCGGTCTACTCGTACTTTTCGTTCTTTAACCATTTGCTCAGCCACTTTGTCAACCATTTCGTCTTTGGCGCCTGCAGTTACTGCGATGTTTCTTGCATGCAGAGTCATGTGGCCACGTTGAATTCCCTCGTTTGACTAACGCTCGCAGAGCAGCTAAGGTTTTGTGCTAAGCCGACTGCAGCTAAGACTTCTGCGAATTCGTTGGCTGATTTAACATTGAGGATTTTCATGGCTATTCGGGCGATTGGGTGGGTTTTTACTGCTCCGCCGATTAAGCCAACAGCCATAGGCAACTCGATTACGCCTTCTAAGTCGCCGTTCTTGTTTTTTGTCCAGTTTGAGATTGTTGTGTATCGTCCATTAAGTGCGGCGTATGCGTGTGCTCCAGCTTCGATAGCGCGATGGTCATTTCCAGTAGCTAAAACAACTGCGATTATGCCGTTCATGGCGCCTTTGTTGTGTGTTGCAGCACGGTATGGGTCGGCTGCTGCAAAAGCTGACGCGTAAGCGATACCTTCTACAACTGCTTCTCCGCCCAATGCTTCTTTTGGTATAGTACACCATGCTTTTGCTAGACGTTTTGTGGCCAAGTTGGAGATGATGCGCAAATAAACGTGACCCCCGGTTAACTCCTCAATCATTGGCGCTACTGCTTCAGCCATTGTGTTAACGGCGTTTGCGCCCATAGCATCTCTGCAATCAACATATAACTCTACAATAACCATTTGCCCCATTGTGGTGTCGATGATTTTTGCATCCATGTCTTTGGCTCCGCCGCCAAAAGAATTCAGGACTGGGTCTTGGTCGTTTGCTTTCTTGAGAATTTGAGTTTTAGCGTCTAAGACCTGTTTTTTCGCGAGTTTGGCGTCTTTGATTTTGACAAGTTGGATTTGCCCAATCATTATCGGAGCTGTGCTGCTGGTGTGGAAGCCTCCGCCGTCACGAACCATTTTGGCAGCGTAACTGGCTGCGGCAATTACACTTGGCTCCTCCGTTGCCATCGGAATTAGATAATCTTTTCCGTTTATTTGGAAGTTAACTGCCGATGCCTAAAGGTTCAGGGAAAACGCCAATGACGTTTTCTACCATGTGGTCGGCTACATCCATCGGTAAAGGAACCAGTGTTCTCAAGTAACTTTGTCTCCTCATCGGTTAAGCCTGCAAAATCTTTAATTATTGCTAAACGCTCTTTTGGTGGAAGTTTATAGAATCCTGAAATTACTGATGATTTAGTCATTTTTTATTCCTTTGCTTGTGAGTTGAGTGTAGTTTGGTTTTTTGCTTTTAAGCTTTAAGCAACTCTTAACATAAAAATATAGGTTTACAGGGTAGTTTGCCCGTTGCTTCGGGGCATGGCAACTGCGGAAACGCCTAAGCGCTTTCGTATTTCTTTAGCTAAAACTGCACCGTGACTTCGATAATTATCGGTGATAACTTGTTTTGCATGTGAACGCTTAACATACTCCATTAAGCCGTCAAAATCTGAGTGATCACTTAGCGCCACCAAATATTCCCTGTCGCCGATTTGCCTGCATGGCGCGTTAAATTCCCAACCACTAACACAAATTCGAGAATTGCGTAACCCCACATGTTGGCGAGAATTCATATGGTAAAATGCAACGCATGGAAGGTTACCGTCTAAAAGTTCCCGTCCATCTTCGTCAGTGGAAAGTGATAAACACCCTAATTTCATACCATGTTTTTCGCAGACTTTTGTAACTTCGTAAACTCTATCAGGCATAACAAACGGAACTTCAACATCTGCTTCTCTTAGAAGCTTCATGATTTCCTGAAGTTTACCATGGTAACCAAAAACATAGACTGCGCCGCCTCGCAAGCGTTTTTCAATCATGGAAACTAAAAGTTCCCGTACATCCACGCCAAAATTACGCCTGCATGATGGGCTTCCGTATGTTGCTTCAACGACTAGAACATCGCATTCTACAACTGGGGTTTCGTCAATTCTGAAATCGCCTGTATAAGCGATTCTTATTCCGCCAGCATCCTCAACCAGTACTTGTGCTGCACCCAAAATGTGGTCGGCTTTTATGAGCGTAATTTTTTCGTCGCCAAATTGGATGGGTTTACCATAATCCATTGTCTGGACTGGAGCATCTTTGAGCTTAAGGGATTCATTGAGCGTTTCTGCGAGGTCTCTTGTGGCTTTGGTCATCAAAACTTTCTGGCAGCATTTCATGCTTTTTCGTAAGCCGCCAAGATGGTCAGCATGGGCGTGAGTTACAATTCGCAAAGGCTTGGATTCATCAAAAGCGTCGCAGGCAACGCTGTCACCTAGCAAAACTGCGCCGTTTTTGGTTACTTGAGCCCTTGTAAACAAACTTTAACCTTCGTCTCAGCGGGTTTTTTCAGCCAACCACTCGATGAGTTGCTGTGGGTTATCGGTTTAATGGTTACTCGTATTGGTCCTAAGGGTGATTCTGCGGTTTCCTCAGAAAAAGAGATGTGCCCTGCAAAAGCTACCTGCTTATTTAAACAAAAACTGATTGTGTTGCCTCTGTGTGCTGTGAAAGAGAGCTTTTCTCGCGGCATCTCGAACTCTGTCGTTCCGAAGTATATTGCGGATTTCATGAGTGAGGCTTGTCCTGATGCTTCGGCAGTTAGAGTGCTTCCTTTAATGTTGGGGTTGATTGTTATGGAAGCATTGTCTAAAATATTATTTATTGCTGCTTTGACTTTTTCTTCGCTTTCAGTTGGGTTAATTTCAGCTTCAATGTGCACTATTACTTCAACCATTTATTCTCAATCCTTTGCAATGCTTCCTTGATTTTACCTTTAACTTCCCCAATGCTGTTATCATTAACTATCATCTGCTCAGCCTCCGCAATCACATTTCCCAACCCAACGCCGAGTTCACGCATATCGCGTTCATGAAATACAGCCCACCCACTTGGATCGTCGCTTCGTCGGCGGTTAAACAGGCGGTTAAATCTTGCTTCTGGAGAAGCATGAACGCCGAGTAAGCTAAACTTGGCAAAATGTTCTTTGAAAAGCGTCAACTTCATAGAGGCTACGCAAACCGTCAATAATAACTTTGGTGCCTGCGTGTTGTTCTATTTTAGGAATACACTTCTGGGCTACAACGGCGTTTCCGCCATCTGCACGCATTTGAAGCATCACTTTCCCCACGTTTTGCGGCGTTAATTCTAAGCCGCGCTTGAGTGTTTCTTCACGAATAACGTCGCCCATAATGACAATGCCGTAGCCTAATTCTCGTGCAGTTTCAACAACTAAAGATTTACCTGAACCAGGCATTCCAGCTAAACCAACAACTATTTTGTCAGCGCTCATAACTTACCCCTTTTTTGCTTCTATAACAATAACTTCCATTAAAAACTATCCATGAATTCGTAATACCATTCTTAAGAGATTTGATTGTAAGAATTTAATGCCAATCGTTTTTTGGACTGGAATCCTCAAAGCGAAAAAACCAATCTTGCCCGTATATACCTGACTTGACCACTTGCTTGAGCCTTTCTTTCCTTTGCTCGAGCTCTCCAACAACCATAAGGAATACCGATTCTTGTATTGGGCATTCCCAAAAATGACTTAAGTCCTACATTTACTGTATAAACTTTTTGAGCTCGTAGCTTTTTGTAGTATCTTAACTAAGATTAATTCACCTAAAATGGCGGTCCATTCATATCAAATAAGAATTCTGATTTTAAAATGCAATTAACACGCATTTATTTACAGCCTAAAAGTAGTGACTAACGGACAACCTTAAAGCTAATTCCGCAAGAATCGCAACTGTAAACTTCTATTCTAAATGCATGGGTCTCTATTTTTTTGTCTGGTTTAGGAAGTTCTTTTTTACAATTAGGACATTTAGCCATGTATATGCACTTATTATGTAGTCAACGTACAAATCGTTTAATATGAAAACTAGTTGTCTCAAGTAAGCGACAACAAATCTATATAGGAGTTTTAAAACAAAACTCAAAGCTTAACAAAAAGCATTTTTCTTTCGAGGAAGTTTTAAGCTCTGTCTTATTGGAAAGGATTTATGAAAGTTAAGTGTTAAAAATAGTTGAGGGAACTGTTATGTCCGAACAGATAAGAAGTTTCATAGCGTTTGACATTGAAAACGAGCAGGTACTAAACAGGCTCTCAGCTGCACAAAAACTTCTTCTTGAATCAGGCGCAGACCTGCGACTTGTAGCCCCTCAAAACATCCATGTAACTATCCGTTTTCTCGGCTCAATCAGCCCCGGCATGGTGGAGAAAATTTACGAAACCATGAAAAACGTCAAATTCACACCTTTCAACATTAAAATCTGCGGTTTAGGCGTTTTCCCCAGCATAAATTATCCTCGCGTTGTTTGGGCAGGAATGACCGATGGCGTAGAACAACTCAAAAGCATATTTAGCCAGCTAGAACCCCAAATAAGAACCTTAGGTTTTGAGGCAGACGCTTACGGTTTTAGCCCACACTTAACCATTGCACGAGTAAAATCCGCAGCAAACAAACAAAATCTAGCAGATCTGATAACAAAAAAAGGCGACTACGAAGTCGGTACAATCAAAGCAAACTGCCTCAGACTAAAGCGAAGCCAACTATCCCCAAAAGGTCCAACTTACTCAACAATTAAAGAAGTTTGTCCAGCGCAGGAACAAAAATGATAGCTATACAAGAAATCACCGCCTTAACCCAGCAAATTCTAAAGAAAATTACTCCTAGCAAAAGAGGATCGCTCAAAAGTTGAAGCTATCGCCCATGAATTGGAACGAAAAGTTTCTTTAGCATGTAGAGAAGAGGGTGTCTCTGCGATTGTTCGTGTTGAGGGCTCCGTTGCCAAAGATACGTGGCTAAGTGAAAATCCAGATATTGACATTTTCCTCCAGCTTCCAACCTCGATTCCAAGAAAGATGCTTGGTGATGTTGGATTAAAAATTGCCAAAAAAGCAGCTGTTGGCTATGAGCAGATTGAACGGTTCGCCGAACATCCTTATCTTCAAATAATCGTAGATGGCTACCCCGCCGACATTGTTCCCTGCTATGACGCTAAACCAGGTGAATGGCAAAGCGCAACTGACAGAACACCCTACCACACAGACTACATTAAAAAAAACTTTAACAAAGAGCTGCTTGGAGAGGTTCGGCTATTAAAAAAATTCATGCAAGGCACAGACGTTTATGGCGCCGAGATAAAAGTAGGCGGGTTCAGCGGTTACCTCTGCGAACTACTAATAACGAAATACCGTTCTTTTGCCAAGACAATAGAAGCTTTTGCAAAATATAATAAACGGGTAATAATTGACATTGAAAACTATTATGTGGATAGACAAAACGAGCTTTCAATGCTTTTTCCTGAGCCACTAGTAATTGTTGACCCCGTCGATAAGGGAAGAAACGTGGCCTCAGCAGTGCAGCCTGAGAAACTCTACAGTTTTATTGGCGCCGCCAGAGCATTCATAAAAAAACCACATGAAACATTCTTTTATCCGCCTAAAACTGAGCCTCTAACAGCCGCAAAATTGAAGAAACACATTCAAAGTCGCGGATCAGCCATGGTCTTTATAGTCATAGATCAAATTGATGCAGTCCCAGACGTTTTATGGGGTCAACTCTTCAAAACCAAACGTTCCCTACGAAAAATGCTTGAAGTAAACGAGTACAAAATCCTCAAAGACGCAGTTTGGAGCAACGAAAAAACTATCAGCATCTTCGTTTTTGAGCTTGAAGGACAATTTTTGCCAAAAAACAAAAAGCATCTTGGTCCACCGCTTGAACGAAAAGATGAAGCTGAGAATTTCTTAGCAAAATACACAGAAAACAAAATCGTAATTTCCGGACCGTTCATTGAAGATGGACGCTGGATAGTTATGTTACCCCGAAAAACCACCGAAGCAGTTGTGCTCTTGAAGGAAAAGCTTACGGATGGAGGCAAAAATGCGGGTGTTGCCGACTTGATTGTCAAATCTATTCAAAAAAACCTTGACGTACTAGTTAACAATGAAATAAGTGCAACGTATACGGAAAATGGCGATTTTGCCAGCTTCCTCACAGATTTTCTTTCAGGCAAACCATTTTGGCTAAAAATCCAATAAATTACCCAATATTTTGAGAAGGTCTATACCGCAAGTTAGCCCTCTTGTGTACTCTTCTATGCTATTCAATCATTCAAACGTCAATTCAAAAAACCATACAAAAAGCAAGCCAAAATGACAAAACAACGCGGATTTTGCTTCCTTTTTCTTCTTAAAAGAGAGAGAGAAAACAAGACTTCGTTAACGTTTTTGATTTAACGAAATCATTGAACTTTTATTGTGTTACGGAGTGGTACCAGCTGATAATGTATTCGGGAAGGTTTAGTCCCCTTTGACCAAGCCGCTCAGCCAGCTTTACGGGCACAGGGCTCAATACGTATGCAGCTCGGGTGTAGAAGCGCCTTGGAGTAAGTGGCTTTGCTTCTTCAGGTAATATGATTTTTAAGTCTGCTTTTTTGGCCAGCGTTGATTCAGCGGAGGTTGTTATTGCAAACACGATTCCTGCAAACTTTTTGATTACATCCGCCCAAATGATAACAGGTCTTGTTTCGCCTGAATATGATAAGAGAATTTCGAGGTCTCCCGCTCGTGGGTGTGGAGTGTTAACTCCTCTTGTAATGTAGACATTGTCGCCAAGGAAACTCTTTATGTGGAAGAGTCTTACACCTGTCATTTTGGCAATTTCATTTCCTGTGCCTTTTCCGCCAAGGAACACGTTTGTTCGTTTCTCAAGCACATCAACTAGTGCTGTGTAGGTGTTAGAGTTAACGTTGGCATCTATCATTTCGCCGATTTTTTCAAATTCTTCAATGCAAAACCGGAAAATATCTTCAACTTCAAGGTTGCGAAAGACGCATTCAACCATGCTGTTTAAAAGTTCAAGGGTGCCTAACTCGAATATGTCGCCCATCATGCCTGTTTCGCTGTATTCGGTGCCAGGCTTGGATTTGCCGCGACCCTTAAGCTCAACCACGCTACCGTATTTGCTCACTATTTCTCCTAAAGGCGAAGCCACTGCAGAAGTAAAAAGCCCCATTGAGAACTTGTTTGACTTCTTTTCATCAATGTATTTAGCTAAATCTTGAGCCATAACTAGTGGGTCATCTGAATATCCGCTGCCAGAATTTATCAAAAGCAAAGTTTTCTTGTAACGTCTTCCAAGATCAGCCGCCGCATCATACATGCTTTTACCTGGAAAACCGGGATCGTCAGGAGTTAAAACAACTTTGTTTCTCCATCCAACCTGGCTAAGAGCGATTTGACTCAGGGCAGCATTTAACGAGTAAAGAGACCTGCCTGATCCTCCGCAAATAACGCAATCAGCCGCTTTCAAATCCTCGAATAAAGGTGCGAGTTCTCTCTTTTTTATACTTAGAATGTTTTCTTGAATTTTGTTAACGTAACCGATGCTGCTGATTTTGCTTTTGATGACAACCGCACCTTCAAGTCAAACATGATTTAATGATTCTATATATTATCCTTGTGCTTGCTTTATTGTAAATGAGTCAACTGTTCCATTGATCGCTTGGTACTGAAGTTACAAAAAATAAGGAATTACAGCTGCCCATGTCTTAGGATAATCATCAAGCCCATTTTCCATTTCGTTGTTCTCGGGGGGAATATTCTTTTCTATGTGAAAGACGATTCTTTCAAATCCTTGATTGATAATTTCTCAATCACTTCTCGTTGAAACATTGGTACAGTTATTGCTTTTATGGATTGAATATGTTGTTTCTTGAGTGTTACCACAAATCTTCTAATAGATTTTTACCCATGAAGAATACGGATTCTCTTATGGACCAAGTTTTTGTTGTTAGATGCCCAAAATGTGGAAAAGGACTTGTTAAACCGACTAGGAAATTAGAGAATTCTGTCTTCTTTGTAGCAATTTTTACTTGTGAAAATTGTGAAAGCCAAATCAAGATAGCTTATTGAATTGCTAGTTTGTAAATATTTTTTTCGCCTTTTCCTTCGATATTTGCTTAGACACTGAAATGTTGAGTAGCGAAAATTGGGTTAACAACTTGGCGATTGTTGCATCAAAATGTGACAACATTATTTTATATTTTGTTAAAACAATCATATATCAAGAAAGGAGAAAGCTGGTAACCAATAAGGTTGAGCGGTTCTGGCTGCTGATACAAGATAAGGCATTTGCCCCTCTCTGTTTTTTGCCTTATCGTTATCAGCGCAAGGCTGATCCGCTTAACACTATTTTTGCCCTCTTGAATTAGGTAGCTTAAATTTTCCCCGCGCTCAAGAATCCTGTTTTCGTCATAAAATGTTGTCGAAAAACACATGTGAAAAAATGCATATTATTTTGGACCTTGATTCTGATGTGCAATCAAACGCCCTGATGTCATCGATTAATCTTAAGTTTAAGATAAAGCTAAATAATTTAAACGCCAACAAACCTTGGCGGCGCCCTATGAAGATTTTACTTGATGAAATGTACGCGGGTTTAAAAGAATATTTTGAAACTTTAGGTTATGAAGTTTTGACTGCGCAGGAAGCAGGGTTGAAGAGTGCTAAAGACCGAGATGTAGTAGAATATGCGAGTAAACATGGCTTGATTCTTGTTACTCAGGACCAAAAACCTGCTGAGTTGGCAGAGTTGCTAGGGGTTAAATGTGTTTTTATTTCTAATTTGATGATTGCCAAATTGGTTGATGAAAAAATTAAGTTGATGATCTGTTAGATCCAGATGTGCCGCAGGTACTTATTCCACAGGTAAGCGGCTGCGTAGCCAGATACTAAGCCGGTAACTGGACCCATGAATAATACGAGAGCATCAAGCATGGTGCTTCTTTGAATAAATAAGCCGACGTTTGAGAATCCTTTTGCAAGGGGAACGAATTGAGGAAAAGTAGCAAATGCCAAGTAACTAATTATTCCAATTAACATCGTGCTCAAAGCCATTGCAGCCATTAGCCGGTTGCGGTTTACTTCGTTGCGGGAACCAGTGATCCGGAAAATAAAGAGGAATGAATCAACTAATAAGCCGAATAGGAACGAGAATAGTAAAGTGAATGGACCCAGAGCTGGGCTTCCAAGAGCGGTTAGAAGTCCTCCAACTGCGCCTACGTAGGTGGCACCTACTTTGATGAATAATCCGCTAAGGGCTAAAAGAACTGCTTGGACGACGATTAAGAGATAGTTTAGTGGGGGCGGCAAAAAAACGTTAACTACAAAAATAATTGATCCAAAGAGTGCAGTTAAGAATAATCGTTTAGCTTTCTGCGTCAAATCCCCCCTTTGATAAAGCAAATTACTTTTCTATCTAAAAAGTGTAATGCACAAAATAAAATGTTGGCTAAAAGATGCTTTAGACCAAGTCTATGTTTTTTAAACAGAAAGTTATAAATTGCCAAGTTATAATATTAATCAACATAAATTATTGAGTTATTAATGTAGATTAATGGGGATGAGGTTAAAATTGAGCACTCACGCAGAAGATTTAAAACTTCGCTTAATGACAATCGAGCTGCTAAGAACAGCGAAATACAAGAGAAATATTACTTACAGAGAGTTAGCCTCAAAAACAGGCTTACCAGTCACAGTCCTTAGCCGTTATGCGAAAGGCCACGTGTTGCCAAACACCACAAGAGCAAAACAACTCTGGCGAGTTCTCACAAAGTTGGTTGGTTTAGAAGCAGAACTTCGCAGCAGAATAAAGTTTGATGACAACGGTTACTTTGACAACACAGAAATCGTCGGCGACTACAACATTCTTCAACAAGCAGCAAACTATGCACTAGCAAATTTTGCTGGAAAACGAGTAACAAAAGTCTTAACAGCAGCCGTTGACGGCGTACCATTAGCCACCATGGTTGCCAATTCATTAGGAGTTAATCTTATAGTGGCAAAACGAAACAAAGAAGTCGGTGTCAAAGCCTTCCTCGACGAAACATTCATTTTAGGAAGAGATTCAGGCGTAACCGTAACACTCTATATTCCAAAAGAAGCCATAAAGAAACGCGATAGTGTACTAATCGTTGATGACATGATTAAAAGTGGTGAAACACAAGAAGCACTCGTAACATTGGTCAAGAAGTCCAAAGCTGAAGTCTCAGGCATCTTCTCACTCATCGCAGTCGGAGAAGAATGGAAAAAACGCCTAAAATCAGGCGAAGACTCCCCCGTAGAAGTCGTAACCGCTCTAAAATCGCCATTCGACACCTCCTAAGCTTGCGCTTAGGCTAAACATTTTTCTTTTAATTTCTAAATTAAGTATCAGAAGGCAAAATGAAATGAAAATAGGTCACATAACTTTGCTAGTGAAAGATTTTGATGAAGCAACATCTTTTTATATTGAAAAATTGGGTTTCCAAAAACGGCAAGACACCAAGTTCGGGGAAGATATGCGGTGGGTTACTGTTTCCCCAAAAGATCAACATGACATTGAATTAACTTTTGTCTTGGCGGACACCGAAGAGAAACTCAAAGCATTGGGAAAGCAGGCTGGAGACCACGTTTTATTCACTTTGGAGACTGATAATTGCAAACGCGACTACGAAGCCATGAAAACAAAAGGCGTCAAATTTTATGGAAAACCTAAAAAGCAAATGTGGGGAACCGACGTTGTTTTTGAAGACCTTTACGGTAACCTGTTTGATTTAATCCAACGAAAGAACCAGTAGTTTTTCTCCGAAAAATTAAACAGAACCACATGCAACTATAGCATTAAACAAACATTCGAGGCGATGGAAAATGCGGATGATAAAGTGGCAAAACGGAACCGTCATAACACCAGACCAAACCAAATTGCCCCTACAAGAATTAACTTTAGAAATCAAAACGGTTGAGCAAATGGCCGAAGCCATAAAAACTCTCCGCGTTAGAGGCGCTCCATTGCTGGGTGCGGCCGCTGGTTTCGGGGTTGCGTTGGCAGCTCAACATTCAAAAGCAAAAACCAAAGAAAAATTGATGTCTGAATTGGAAAATGCAGGCTCAATTATTAAACGTCAGCGGCCAACAGCGGTGAATCTGTTTTGGGGCGTAGATAGAGTCTTAACCAAGGCGCGAAGCGTTTCAGGTAGCCTTGAAGAAATCAAAGCTACTGTTATCGAGGAAGCACAGAAAATTGCGGATGAAGACGCGGCTCAGAACCGTGCAATTGGAAAAAACGGCGCTGTGCTCATAGCAGACGGCGACACTATTTTGACCCATTGCAACGCAGGCGAACTAGCAACTGTGGAGTATGGCACCGCTTTGGGCGTCGTTCGTGCAGCTTGGGAACAAGGCAAAAAAATCAAAGTAATCGCTGACGAAACGCGCCCACTGTTGCAGGGCGCCAGGCTTACTACATATGAGCTTAAACGCGACGGCATCCCAGTAACTTTGATAACGGATAACATGGCAGGTTATGTCATGAGCAAAGGGCTTGTTAACAAGGTTATTGTTGGCGCAGACCGCATCGTGCAAGATGGCGTGGTTAATAAGATTGGCACATACTCCGTGGCGGTGCTGGCGCATGAGCATGGCATACCGTTCTATGTTGCCGCGCCAAAATCTACATTCGACCTAGCTCATAAAGCGTCGGACGTTATCATTGAAGAACGTAAACCCGAAGAAGTCACCCATTTGGGTTGTCAGCAGATCGCGCCAGATGGCGTCAACGTAATGAATCCAGCATTTGACATTACGCCGCTTAAATACGTCTCAGCAATAATCTGTGAAAGCCAAGTATATTATCCCAAAGATTTTGGCAAGTTCAAGGATGAAGGAAAAAGAGCAAAATGACCGAAAACAAAAAATCACCGCCTGAATTCAGGACAAGCGGCGCTCTTGCAAAAAAAGGCGTAGTTGTGGTTGAGCAAAGCAGCATTGATGCACTCACCACTCGAGGGTATGGCACGTTAGGGGACAAGGTTTTCACACTTACCTTTTTTGAGTCGTTATACCTTGTGGATAAGGGCATGCTAGAGGTCAAAGATGAAAGGGGCAAAGTGGTTGATTTCCAAAGCTTGCTTCACTGTTATGAAGCAGTAGACGAGAATGCATGGGTCAGCTTCATGGTGTATCGTGACTTGAGGAGCCGAGGCTATGTTGCTAGAGAGGGGTTTGGGGCTGGAATTGACTTTCGAATGTACGAGCGGGGATTATACGGTAAAGATACGGCACCTTATTTGGTGTTGAGCATGCAAGAAGGCAAACCACTTGGCATAGACGACTTGGCAAGTGCAATGCAACAGTGTCAGAGCCAAAAGAAAGAACTGACCTTAGCTGTCATGAATCGGCGAGGCGAAATCGTCTACTACTCAGTGTCCCAATTAACGTTCAGATAAGCGGTTGGTATTATGGCGCATATAGGTTATAATTGGAACGCTCAAGATTACGCCAAAAACAGCCAAAACCAGTTCCAGTGGGCAAAAGAGCTTATTCCAAAACTAAAACTCCAAGGAAACGAATCGCTGCTGGATATTGGTTGCGGCGACGGGAAAATCACAGCGGAACTCGCGCGCTGCCTACCACAGGGTCGGGCAGTTGGAGTCGATAGCTCAGAAAAAATGATTGAGCTTGCTAAAACCGCTTTTCCCCAGAAAGATTACCCAAACCTTTGTTTCAAAGTCATGGATGCCCGAAAACTAACTTTTCAATCGGAGTTTGATTTGGCTTTTTCTAATGCTGCATTGCACTGGATTGTTGACCAGAAAGCTGTGCTTGCTGGGGTGCAAAGAAGCTTAAAGCCTGGCGGCAGGCTGCTGTTTCAGATGGCTGGAAAAGGTAACGCCAAAGACATACTGAACCTCATAAATGAACTAATGACTGCGGAGCCGTGGAAGGGATTTTTCTGCAACATGACGTTTCCATATGGCTTCTATGATCCAGAAGAGTACAATTTATTCCTGTATCAAGCGGGTTTGGTTGCTGAGCGAGTTGAGCTTTTTCCAAAAGACATGAAATTTAACGATGCTGCAGGCTTAGCTGGATGGATACGCACTACATGGTTGCCTTTTACATCAAAACTACCAGATGAGCTTAAGTCAAAATTCGTTGATGAAATTGTTAATCGTTACCTAAAAGATCACGCTTCAGACGTCGACGGCACGGTTCACGTTGCAATGACGCGCATAGAAGTAGAAGCACACAAACCTAAAGCGCTGCAACTTACTATTTTTAGGTCTTTCCGTTGAACTCGTTGAAGAGATTTAGTTCCTCGTCTGTTATGCCCGCTTTGTGTAGTTTGGTGATGCTTGCTAAGTATTGTTTTTCAGTAAATTTTGGCGAACTGATGTATTCATCGTTTGGGCCAGTGAAGTGGTAGGTTTCTTTAACAGTTTTGCCTTTTTTTAGGGCGAGACGTTGTTTTTTGAATCGATTGAGAGGTTCGCAATCTTCGGACTGCATGCCAAACTTGGTATTGGGGAAAAGGCGGCAACCAACGGGTCGCACTTCGTAGATCGAGCAATCATTGTTGAACAAGAATGGGCAGGGCGTGTGTGCAATGTAGGTTTCGTATTTTGCTTTGCTTGCTTTCCACATTTTGCCAAGCTCATCGAATAGGGCTTTATTTTTTGCGTAGACTTGTGGAAGCTCTTTAGGTTTGGCCGTGATTTCTCCAGCAGCCAAAAAATCCTCCAAGATACAACAAGCACCACACTTATTGCATAGAAAAGGCAGGTTAAGTGACCATTTACCTTTTTTGTTTGTAAATTCTAAATGCAGACAAAACGTTTCAATCATAATCGTCCGACAAGATGACGTCTCAACAACTGAACTGTTAAATTAAGGTCTATGAATAAGTAAATAACGTTTTTCTTTATCCTCTTCCACAATCAAATTGTTTTTCTTAACAAATTGTTCTATTTGCTCGCGATTGTAGTCACATTTAATTTGAATCTGGAAATGTTTTGAGCGTCTTTCCTCAATAGAAACCCACGAAGGCTCAACTAGATCATGGGCAATTAATTCTTTTAACAGAGCCATAGCTTCGTTTCTATTCAAGTAATAAACGTCCCTCAAGTCACTTAGCGATTAACGGCTATATAATACTTAAGGAATATTTTAGCAATAGCATGATGAAGGAATTAGAAGCTTGCCCTACAGAAGACGATTAATCTATTGAGATTGTGGTAACTTGAATCAACAAGCGCTACAGAAATAAATTTTGCATTAGCACGCCATCATTAGTAAATAATCTTTAAATTGATCAAACTTATTTCCACTTCAATCCAATTCATGTTTTTACGCGAGAAATAGTCGCATATCATTTTGTTTAATTCTTAAGCTTTTAGCTAACAAACAAAAGCCAAGAGCTAAATACAAATAATTGCACATTTTTACTACAAGTTTAACCTGTGGAGTGAAACTGCTTGCCTAATTTCCAAACGGTTCGGGGAATGAGAGATCTACTCGGTGAAGAAGCACAAACATTCACATATATCATTGCTAAAGCACGAGAAACAGCTTTGCTTTATGGCTACGGGGAAGTTATAACGCCAGTAGTTGAGCCCATGGAGCTCTTAAGCGCGAAGTCTGGTGAGGAAATTCGCCAGCGGATGTTTATTTTCAAAGACCTAGGTGAACGTCAAGTAGCCCTTCGACCAGAATTTACTGCCTCAATCGCACGCTTAGCCACTACGGCTTTGAAAAATGAGCCTAAACCGCTACGGCTTTTTTCTGTTGGCAGTGTTTATCGTTATGATGAACCGCAGCGTGGACGATACCGTGAGTTTTGGCAGTCAAATTTTGAACTTAATGGGTTCAGCTAGACCTGAGGCAGATGCCGAAATCGTTTTGCTCACTAACAGTTTGATGAAAGGCTTGGGTTTGCAGGGTTACGCCTTCAAAATCGGGCATATAGGCGTTATACGGGGTATTCTTAGCCAAGAAGGCGTGGATGAAAAAACTCAAAATGCAATTCTGCAGCGGATGGACAAGAAAGAGTATGAGGAAGCGTTTAAGCTGGCGCCGACCGACAAGTGCCGCAGTATGTTGGAAGGATTACTTAAGCTGAAAAGCGATGATTGTTTTGAGACGGTTGAAAAAATCAAGACTTATGTGGACGGTTACGAGAAGGCTAAGGCTGCTGCAGAAAACCTCGGCGAAATCTTAAAGCTCGTTGTGGAGAGCGGCTGCCCTGTTCAAGTTGTTGAGCCTGCGTTTGCACGAGGCTTAGAATATTACACAGGCATGATTTTTGAAATCTACATTCCCGAGTTAGAAATTGCTTTGGGCGGTGGAGGCAGATATGATAGGCTTATTGAATTGTTCGGCGGCGAACCAACGCCAGCGGTTGGTTGTGCACATGGAATTGATAGGATTGCACTTGCTTTGCAAACTCAAAAAGCAACGTTTGCAGATAAGCACATGGGAAAAGAGTTCTTGTTTTTGCAGTAAATGATGCATTAAAAGTTGAAGCCTAAAAATTGCGCAAATGCTCAGAAGTTCAGGAGTTGTTGTTGAGTTTGAGATTATGGGTCGCAAGATGGGAAAGGCTTTGGAGGACGCGGATAAACGAAATGCTGATTACGCAGTGATCGTTGGCGAACGGGAATTAAAAGAGGGCGCAGTGATGCTTAAGAATTTAGCTAAACGCGAGCAAACAACTGTTCCACATTAAAGAGTTGGCTGAAAAAATCAAAAGTTAAACACTTTTTACCCACTATTTATGATTAATGATTTTAAAATGTAAAATATTAAGTTGCAAAAAGAGTAGTTAATCGGATTTAGCTACGCGCTAAACATAGATCAAGACTGCAAAAACAGCAGCATACGTCTTGACTTTGTTAACTGCCAGACCCGCAAAAAGTTGTAGGCTCTTTGTTTATTATTCTTTCAGCTCTACGACAATCAGATCAATCAAGTGTTGCCAATGTTTGTAGCTTCATGGTTTTGTGCATCTAAGAAAACTGCAGATCCTTCTTTCAAATCTATGTCTTGAGTTTTGCCTTCAGAGGTTAACTCGTAGTTTTCCGCCTTTCAATACATAAGCCATGTGTTGTGGATGATGATGCATTTTAGCGTGTCGCCTGGTTTGAAAGTTACTTTGAGAATTCGCATTCGGATATTTTCATTTATAAATTGGTAAACATTTGAAGCAGACATTAATGGGTCTAAATCCTGTTGTCCATTATCCATTAAAATTCAACCTCTGTTAAAACACAAGTTGATCCATTAAATAAGAAATTGTGACTACAAAATTAACATTCAAAAAAATAAAACAAAGAAGGAAAAAATAAGCCTTTTTGGCTTAGAGTCGTTTGATGTAGCGGTTGACTTCCCATTCGGTGACTTGTGTGCGGTAGAGGTCCCATTCTCTGCGTTTTTCAGTTAAGAAGTTTATGTATGCGGTTTCGCCAAGTGTTTCACGCATTAAATCGCTAGTTTCCAATTCGTCTAGGGCTTCTTTTAGTGATTCTGGTAGTGAAACGATGTTTCGTTCTTTGCGTTCTTCATAGGTCATGTGGTAAACGTTTAGTTCCACTGGGTCGCCTGGATCAATTTTGTTTTTGATGCCATCTAAGACCAGTTGCAAGAAGTACTGCAAATTGTAGATATGGGTTTCCTGCGCCGTCTGGGCAGCGGATTTCGCATCTTGCAGCGTTTTTTCTTCCGCCAAAGTTTGGCACTCGAATAAGTGGTGAACGGTTTTTGTGTGCCCAAGCAAGATATACGGGTGCTTCGTAACCGGGAACTAATCGTTTGAAGCTGTTTGGCCATGAATCAAGAATTGCGCACATTTTTCGTCCATGCGCTAATTGTCCACCGATAAAGTTTCGTGCCAAGTCTGATAGGAAACCGTTCTTTTCATCATCTTCATAAAAGAGGTTTTGTGAGACATTTTTGTTCCAAAGGCTCATGTGAGTGTGCATTCCTGACCCGTTTATGCCGGCAAATGGTTTTGGCATGTATGTAGTGATGTACCCGTTTCGTGCAGCAACTACTTTTCCACACATTTTCATAGTAATTGTTCGGTCAGCAGTTTTCAATGCTTCATCATATTTGAAGTCAATTTCGTTTTGTCCCAATGCAACTTCATGATGCGAAATCTCTATTTCTATACCGAAAGCTTCAGCGGTATCAGCAATTTCACGTCGCAGGTCGTCAGTTAAGTCGCCTGGGTGAAAATCAAAGTAACCTGCCATGTCGATTGGTGTCGGCAAGCCTCCAGTTTCGCTTTCTTTAACTATGAAAAATTCTAGTTCAGGAGCGCAAATGAATGTATAGCCCGCTTTTGCAGCTTTTTCTACAACTCGTTCAAGAACGTATCGTGGATCTCCTTCAAAACGTTTGTTCTGCGGAGTATAAATGTCACAAATCAACCTTGCAGAAGATTTTTCTTTTGGTCGCCAAGGCAAAACCGCAAAAGTTGACTGGATCCGGATACAGCACCATGTCAGATTCTTCAATTGGTCTATATCCTGTAATCGAGGAGCCATCGAAAGATTGACCATTTTCAAAAATTGACTCAATATTTTTTCCAGCTTACTGCTAAATTCTTCAGCATACCGTTAATGTCCGTAAATTGAAGTCTAATGAATTTGATTTCTTGTTCCTGTATTTGCTGAATTACTTTTGACACGCTTTCTTTCCATGTTGCATCTTTGAAATTTTTCATTTTTTTCCACCTGATGTTAACATTTGATTAACTGTTTAGTTAATAGGAAGCTTTGGGTAAATATATTTAATGTTCGGCACAAGTTTTTGGCAAAATTAGCTAGATGTCAAAAATTTACTTAATTTTTGAATTATAAAATTAGCTTAAAATTGATTAACTTTTGAAAAAACAGATTTTTAAATTTCCAAAAAATTGGTTAGCAGCTTGTATACCGCTTCCACAATTCTTCGGGCTATATTGCTTATGCCATTCTTTCTATGCGAATAATTTGGATTACGCTATAAGGGTCATGACAGAGTTAATAAGACAATTATATCAGTGTTGGCCTTTGTGGATTGGACGCCTATCTTGAAATAGATGTATGTTTGTTAACTCAAAACGAAACCAATGATTAAACCAATTATGAATCCGATGCTTAACGGTAATATGCCTATGATGAGTGCTCCGTATTGATATACAATGGAGCCGTATTGAGTTGCGTAATTTTTCAACGCACCAAGACTTAAACCGAAAAAGCCCAAGTAGGCAACTACAAAAAGAATAATTGCAGCTATAATGGCGATTTTTAAGAATAAATGAACTAAGTAGCCAACGATCAATCCGATTACAAATATTATTATCATCAAAACAATTGGTGGCAAACCGCCTATACTTCCAGAAGTAATAAAATGAAATACCTGACCTATCGCATCCAAAATACACAACTCCAAAGACAAGCTCAGTAAGCTAAAAGGGCTATTAAGCTTATGTGGCTGTAAACTCACAGCAACTAAGCGTCTGGCTATATTTTAAACATGTTACCTAAAATTCAGATATAGATTTTATGCAGAAAAATATCTTATAAATCCAAAGATGGATGACTAAGCAGCATCGGTTAAAGAAATTTAGCCAAAGCAGTAACAAAAAAGAAGAAAAAAGTTTTGTTGATATTTCCCGACTTAATAGTCCAAGTACTTCATTATTTCCCAAGGTGAAACGTAAAGGCAGTATTGGTTCCAATCATTTGTTTTGAGTTCAATGAATGCGTCGAAGACGTGGCTACCTAGGGTTTCTTTGATGACTTCGTCGCTTTCCATTTCGTTTAATGCGTCTTTGAGTGTTGTTGGTAGTTCTTTTATTCCTAGTTCTTTGCGTTTTGCTTTGCTTAGTTTGTAAACGTCTTCGTCAACTGGGTCGCCTGGGTCAAGCTTCTTTTTGATTCCGTCAAGGCCAGCCATCATGATGCATGAGAATGCTAAATATGGGATTGCATGATGGATCTACACCGCGGTATTCGACTCGTTTCTGTGCAGCAAAACCCGCTCCTTTATAGTAAAGAGGTATTCTTGCTAGTGAAGATCTATTGCGTCGGCTCCACATGACGTAAATTGGTGCTTCAAAGCCTGGAACAAGCCGTTTGTAGCTGCTTACCGTTGGGCAACATACTGCGGTTAGGGCTTTTGCGTGGGCTAAGATTCCGCCTACATAGTATCTGCCGATTTGGCTTAGTTCTGCATATTCGTCACTTCCGTCATACATTATGTTCTTGCCATTTTTCCAGAGTGATGAGTGAACATGCATGCCGCTTGCGTTGTCAAGATAGATGGGTTTGGGCATAAATGTAGCGATTAAGCCATGTTTCTTCGCAATGTTTTTGGCGACAAACTTGAAGAATAGGGCTCTGTCTGCTGTCTCAAGAAGTTCGCCATACTTATAGTCGATTTCTACTTGACCTACGGTGGCTACTTCATGATGGTGTTTTTCTATTGTTAAGCCAAAGTAATCTTCTAGGATTTGGGAGACTTCATTTCTGTAGGCAACAGTTGTGTCTTCTGGTGGAGTTCGATAGTAGGCTTCTTTGGGTCTTAAGATAAATCCACCGGGTTTAATTTCGGGGGATTCAGGAACCACTCTGGGAGCACCCCATGCATCTCCTTCGCCGCTTTTTGGCGCAGCCCAAAGGTCCCAAGTTAATTTGGTAGGGTCAATTGAGGTAAATACGAAATGTTCCAATTCAGGAGCAAAAAGTCCAGTGTATCCCATGTCTTTGGCTGCTTTTATAGCGCGCTTTGCAACGTAACCTCTTGGATCAGTTACTGAAGGCTCTTTTCCGCCGAATGCTTCAAGAGCATCGCCAAGGATGATTGCACTTTTTTGTTTTTCGTCAGTTTCCCAAGGCATAACACAGAGAGTTTTCGCGTCGGGCATAAAAATCATGTCTGATTCTTCGATTGATTTGAAGCCGCGCACTGAGGAACCGTCAAAACCTATGCCCTCGTTGAAGGCTGCCCCGTTGAGGTATTCTCTGGCTGGGAGAACCATATCTTGGAGTATGCCTCTGACGTCGACGAATGCTGAATGCACCCATCGAATATTGTTTAATTTGAGAGTTTCAATTGCTTTCTTTACTTGTTCATCCACCATGACTTTCACCATATTAAATCATATGTTTGAGAATCCACTTAAAACATAAACGTATATAAGTTTATCGCAGATATGCTTGAATGAACGTTCACTAGTTAAGAAAAAATCATAAAGCTTCAAATTCGAATTAAACGGCAGATCCATTCAAAATAACAAAAAAATTTATTGCGGAAAAGCTAGAATCTATCTCTGGTTTCTCTTCGCAAAAAATCTCCCACATCTAATACATTCTTAACTGCAACCTTCTCCTTAGAGTCGCCTAAATCACCAAGTATTTTGCCAAAACCAAGACATTCACCAAACTCGTTAAGCACCAAAGTTGCATCACCCTTCCGCTTGGACCCCATAATTTTCACAATACCTGCTCGAAAAACGTCTCTGCCACAAATAAAGAGCCAAGCCGCTTTCTGGTCAACCACAATCTTATTTGCCGCAACACTTACAAGCATATTCAACAAGTTGAAACTTGGAAAGAACATGCCATTCCTTACTTTGCCAAGGTACAAACCAGCATAATAATAGTCAGGTTGAATAATCGTTTTGAGACGCGGATTCAGGAGATAATAACGTTGAGCCTTTTCAACCACCAATTCTGAATTAAAGGCAACCATACAACCGAAACGAGAGGCAAAAACTTCATACTGCCTCACTTTGCACCCACCTTCTTTAGTTTAGCTACAAAGAAACCCTGAGTAACCTCCGGCCAGATTCTTTTGCACAACGCCATTTGAGGATCAAGTTTTCTGCCAAAAACCTCAGTTAATCCTTCCACGCCTAGACAATCAATTTTCTGAACCTGCAAACCTAAGTTTTTGACCGCCCAGTCCATGTTTAATTCATCTTCCTCTGGCTCCAATGAACAAGTAGAGTAAACAATTTCACCATTAGGTGCAAGACACTTCACAGCTTCCGCCAGAATTTCCTTCTGCACTTTGGAGTTTCGCTCCACGTCGGCAAAGGTTCTTCGATTGAACCATTCACTATCAGAAGCAAAATTGCCTGAACAGGGAACATCTAAGAGAATGCGATCAAACATGCGATTTAGCTTTGTAGCTTGCCGGGCATCTAAATTATAAACTATGGTATTGCTAATGTGGCAACGCTCTAAATGATTCGACATAACGCCTAATCGCTCCTTGTTTACATCTAACGCCATTATGTTGCCACTATTTTCCATCAAGTCGGCAAGTTGAACAGTTTTTCCACCAGGCGCTGCAGAAGCATCCAACACCATTTTACTATGCAAGGTGGTAAAAATCGTGGCGGGAATTTGAGCAGCTGCTTCCTGAATAGAGTACATTCCAAGCAAATATTCGGCTGTTGCACCTGCAGAAGCTTTTGACTTAATTACCCAGTAACCTGCTGGCAAAAAAGGCACCTTCTCTAGCTCAACGCCTAAACTTCGAAGCCTCTCAGGGATTTTTTTGGCTTTAGCGTTGATTTGGTTTATCCTAATTGATAACTTGAACTGGGGTTCCTTGAATTTCCATCCAAGTTGCACATAACGTTCTTGGAAAAATTGTTTGCCAGACATCAACTCTACATTGCGACTAACGTAATAAAAACCTTTCAACTTTTTAGTTCTATCATTAAATGGATAAAATTAAAAAATTAATAATGGGTTTTGACCTCAATTTTTGACTTTTATTGCAGATAATTTACGTTTCTTTGAGATCACAATAACGTTTAGCGAGAAAGCAAACTGCCACTTTCATGATGAACATTATAGGAAGTTTGCAGTAAACGATTTACACGACAAAGCTCAGGATAGATTTGTTTGTATTCTTGCGATGAATAGTAATCTATTTCATTCGGATAGTTTTTTGCCTGCCGAGTTATATATTTTAATGCTTCTTGTATGTTTTTGAATCCCATATTTCTCATCTTTCACTAATTTGAAGGATTTAACTATTTTTCTGAAGTTATTTTTTGATTTTGAGTTCTGACCTAATGTTATAAACTACATATGCAAATGATGCAAGGATCACGCCGATTGAAGCCAAATCTATAATCGCAAACATGTTTTCACCAATTAACTTATTAACTTGTTAATTGCCCAGTTAAATATAAATATAGTTGTGATTTATTCATAACACATCATAAAACACTGGACACATGTCTAAAACATCAAATAATCAAAATAATGCCTGCCAAAGAAGCAATAGCCGTTCCTGAGATTTTTAAAAAAAGCCTAAATTAGTTGTAGATCTGGTTTCCTTAATTGACAAAACCGCTTAAGTGTGATCATGCAACTTAAGTGCTTCAACACCCGTTTTGGTGAATTTTCGACTGAAGAACTTTCGAATTTCCTCAGCAAAAACAACAATCACAGCCAACGATAACAGAAACGCCCAGTTACTTAGAGTAAGCGGAGCAGTAGTAAAGATATGCTGCATTAATGGAACATAAACAAGTAAAGAGAGAATTCCTATCTGAGAAGCAATGCCAAAGATAATCCATTTGTTTGTTTTTAGGCTCGTTTTAAAGATTGATTGTTTGCTGGTTCTGCAAGCTAACACGTTGCCAGCTTGAGCTACCACGATACCAGCGAACATCAAAGTTACACCTCTTGCGTAAACTCCGCTAGTAAAAAATGAACTTGTACTGGTTAATGCCATGCCAAAGTGCCATCCGCCCGCAATCCAAGCATTAAGACAACCAACCATAGCGCCAGCGGCAATAATAACTCCGATAAATACCGAGCGAATCAAAACCTTACGAGTAAACAACCTTTCCTTGGCGCTACGGGGTGGCTCTTGCATGATTCCAAGTTCTGGAGGCTCACGACTTAAAGCCAAAGAAGGAATGACATCTATAACAAGGTCAATTGCTAAAACTTGGGTTACTAGCAACGGCAAAGGAATACCTAAAACGGCATATAAAATGAAGGGAATAAGTTCAGCCCAATTGTGTGAAAACACATAAACGATAAACTTGCGGATGTTCTCATAAATAGCCCTTCCTGATTCAATAGCCTTCACAATAGAAGCAAAACTGTCATCAAGCAATACTATGTCCGCTGCTTCACGAGCAACATCGGTACCTGAAGCTCCCATAGCAACGCCAATATCTGCCTCCTTTAGTGAAGGGGCATCATTTGCTCCGTCACCGGTTACTGCGACAATTTCTCCACTATCCTTGAGCGTTTTAACAATGCGAAGTTTCTGCTCAGGCGCAACACGAGCAAAAATTACATTGCCCTTCCGAACCTCGTCAATGATTGCGCGGTCGTTTAAATCATCCAAGTCTACTCCACGGATAACTTGACAGCATTCTCTGTCAACAATTCCAACTTCTTTAGCAATTGCCTCTGCAGTTGGGCCATAATCTCCCGTGATTATAACGGTTTTAACTCCGGCTTGCTTTGCCTTCAAAACAGCATCTTTAATTTCCATTCTTGGTGGATCACGCATTGCAGCTAAGCCCACGAAAATCAGGTCAGATTCAACTTCGATTCCATTGCTAAAGTCAGTTTTTGGCATTTTCCTATAGGCGACAGCAATTACTCGCAAACCTTCATTGGCAAACTCGTGGATTCGTGATTCTATCCAAGACATTTTTTCTTCTGTTAAATCTTCAACTTTACTGTTAACAAGGACTTTCTTGCATAAGTCCAAAATATTTCTCGGTGCACCCTTGGTGTAAATAAGAACATCGCCATTCAAACCGTGAACGGTGGTCATGCGTTTCCGCTCAAAACTGAATGGGATAATATGTATAATCGGTTTCTGAGATAGAGCGTCTTGAACATTTACGCTGGATTTTAATGCGGCAACAAGCAAAGCGCCATCAGTTGGGTCACCTATCACGCTCCAATTTTTGTTTCTATCAGAAGGAGGATCAAGTTTTGCTCCATTGCAGAGTGCAGAAATCTCAATAAGCTTCTCCAGTGAACCCGTTTCACCTGCATGTAATGGCTGACCATTTATGGTGAAATCGCCTTCAGGCTTATATCCTAAGCCAGAAACGTCAACAACGGAATCGTAAACCCACAGCTTGTTTACAGTCATTTCTCCCTTAGTTATTGTGCCAGTTTTATCGGTACATATTACACTGACGCTACCTAAAGTTTGTACAGCTGATAACCGCTTTACCAAAACGTTCTCTCTAACCATTTTCAATACGTTGATGGCTAAAGCGCTGGAAACGGTGACTTGTAGCCCTTCAGGAACGCAGCAAACCATCACACCTATCATGAAGAAAATGCTTGTGGCAAGAGCAACGTGCAAGAAAAGAAAACTGGCGGCAAAAAAAACCAGGCCAACAACAACTGCAATTATGAAATCGTATTTTGCCGTTAAAGCGATTTCTTTTTGAAGTGGACTGTCTTCTTCTTGGATAGTCTGAGTTAAATTGGCTATCTTGCCAAATTGAGTATTCATCCCTGTTGAGTAAACAACTGCTTTGCCTTGGCCTTTTGCAACTGTGGTGCTCATGAAAACGAGGTTTGGTGAATACATATAGGCTTTTTCAACTGTTTTAACCGCTTCAGCTACTCGTGGCTGCGGTTCAGATTCACCAGTCAATGGAACGTTATTGGTCCATAAATCGAATGTTTCGAATAAGCGTGCATCTGCTGGCACACGATCTCCTTCGTCTAAAGCTACGACGTCGCCTGGGACAATTTCGCTTACAGAGATTTTCTTAAGTTCTCCGTCACGCATTACTTTTGCAAACTCTGGCATCCAACTTTTCAAGGTTTCCATGGCTTTTTCGGCGCGTGACTCTTGAAACATAGATACGAAAATGTTTACAAAAACAACGGCAAGTATGATTAAAGCGAGTTCTGGACTGCCACTGATGTACGATAAAATGGCTGCTACAAGCAGTAATATACCAAATAAGTCGCGAAGATGCTTGATAAATTTGTGAATAAACGGTATTTGTCTTTTTTCTGAGAGTTTGTTGTAGCCATATTTCTTCAGCCGAAGTTTAGCTTCTTCACTTGTTAAACCATTAGGAGACGTCTTTAGATCCTCAAAGACCTCGTTAATTTGCATCGAAACAGCTTTTTCCAAAATAACTCCGCCAAAACCTCAAAACAATTAAGTTACAAACAACCTCGACAATTAGATAACAAGATTAATCGTAAAGTAACATTAGACAAGGAATCAAAGCTTAGAACCGGAACAGATTGAATGAACATTCATATCCTCAGCATTTTAATCTAAATACGCATTCATTTACGATTAATTTTGGTTTTATTGTTACTTGCCGAATTTAAACTAATCGGATGTAAAGCCAAATTAGATCCCAGATTTGCAATTATTAAACAGTCACTGACTTTATTATTCATTTAATTCTTTTTCCTCTTTAAAATTCACTATTTCTCTATGAATAAAATAAGTTCTTTTATTCTTTTTCGCGAACTAGCCTCAACAATCTTGCAAAGTACAATCAACCTATATCTTGTTAACAAAAGAAAGAAACTTATTGCAAAAACATAAAATTGCATAAAATAAACCTGTTTACGGACGATTATACCACTGTTCATTACCTAACTGTTTCAAAAAACCATGCCATAAAGTTAATAGGCGACAAATTCAATTTCCATGTAGCTTATTCACTTTCGAGAGATTACTAAAATGCAGTATATAGTTAAAAAACCTACAATTCAGGTAATAAAAATCATCAAAATGGAGAATGAATAGTTATGGCGCGGTATAGGCAAACTGATGAAATAGTCAAACTGATGGAGACTCCAACATTCATCAGAAATACAAGCATCATTGCTCATGTGGATCATGGAAAAACCACCTTAGCCGACAGTTTACTGGCAGCAGCAGGAATTATCAGCACACAAACTGCTGGGCAAAAACTGTTTCTAGATTCTTGGGATCTTGAGCAGAAACGTCAAATGACAGTTTTCGCTTCAAACGTCAGCTTGGTCCACAGCTACCAAGGAAAAGACTACTTGATCAACCTAATTGACACACCTGGACACATTGACTTTTCAGGTGCAGTCACAAGAAGCCTAAGAGCCGTTGATGGAGCATTGGTGGTTGTAGATGCAGTTGAAGGACCTATGACCCAGACAGAAACTGTCTTGATGCAGGCTCTGCGAGAACGCGTCAAACCAATTCTATTCATCAATAAAGTTGACCGATTAATCAAAGAAATCAAATTAACTCCCGCTGAGATTCAAAAGAAATTTGCAAAGATTCTCATGAGAGTCAACAGTTTAATTGAGAGGTATGCACCTGCTGAGCATAAACAAGATTGGCAAGTAAAAATCGAAGACAGTCGCGTCGCATTCGGTTCAGCACTCCACAAATGGGGCTTAAATCTTGATCACATGAAAATGAAGAAAGTCACTTTTCAAGACATCATTGACGCCTACACAGGCGATCCCATAGACGTGGGAAGAAAAGTTGATGAACTCAGCAAAAAAGCACCGCTACCAGAACCAATTCTAGACATGTTCGTCAAACATCTACCTAACCCCTATGAAGCACAACCCTACAGACAACCTCAGATTTGGCCTGGAGATGTAACAAGTCCAACTGGTATAGGAATGGCAAAAGTGGACCCAAAAGCACCTTTGCTTATGTGCATATCCACTATTGAAGTTGACCCGCACAGTGGCACAGTTGCAATCGGCAGAATTTTCAGCGGCTCAGTTGAGAGAGGAAAAACAGTCCAACTATTAAGCAGTAGCCAGAAAGGCACCATCCAACAGGTTTTTATGAGTATGGCAACTGACCGAGTTCTTATTGATCGGGTTCCAGCAGGTAACATTGGAGCAATCTCAGGTTTACCATCAATACACGTTGGCGAGACGATTGCCGAAGAAGGCGAAGATGTGCATTCGTTTGAAGGCTTAAGATATGTTTCTGACCCAGTCGTAACTGTTGCAGTAGAGCCTGAAGACGTCAAAGACCTACCTCTATTCGATAAAGTCATGCATAAACTAACAACTGAGGACCCTAACCTCCACTTCGTCATGAATAAGGAAAGTGGCGAATTTCTTTTATCAGGTATGGGTGAACTTCACCTTGAAATCACAGCTTATCGTATGCAGGAAGCAGGTTTAAAAGTTAAACTTAGCAAGCCAATCGTCATTTACAGAGAAACGATACTACATGATTATAAAGGCCCAGCAATTATGGGCAAAAGCCCCAACAAGCACAACAAACTCTGGATAACCATTGAGAAACTATCCGATGAAGTAATTGAAGCAATAAAATCCGATAAAATTAACGACATGCAAAGCAGAGATGAAAGAACCAAAACTTTACGAGCATTAGGTTGGCCAGCGGACGAAGCAAAAGGAGCAGTAGCTGTCGAAGAAAACTGTATTCTTGTCAATCGCATCCGTGGAAGACAATACGTAGAAGAAATTCTTGATCACATTAAAGGTGGATTCCGAGAAGCAGTCCATACGTCGCCACTCGCTAAAGAACCAGCTTACGGCTTGAAAATCAATCTTGAAGACATAACCTTGCATGAGGACCCAGTCCACAGGGGACCAGCACAAGCTATCCCAATGACTTGGAGACCAATATATTGCTGCATACTACTAAGCGATCCAAAACTGCTAGAGCCACTCATGAGTTTCGAATGTAAAGTTCCAAGCGAATTCGTCAGCGCAGTAATTACAATGCTTAACAAGAGACGAGGAAAAATTCTTGACATGCCGGCAGAAGAAGACATGATTACCGTTAAAGCTGAAATGCCTGTTTCAGAAAGCTTTGGCATCGCTGATGAACTACGAGGTTCAACTTCAGGCAGAGCCTTCTGGGCAACACAATTTAGCCGATGGGCACCAGTTCCAGAACAAATGCAGGCTGAAACAATCAAAAAGATACGCGAACGCAGAGGATTACCGCCAGTTCCACCAAAACCAGAAGAATACTTCGAAAAAGAATAATCAATACCTTTCCTTTCTTTGTTTAATTTTTAATTCGTTTTTTTCCATATGTCCATAACCAGCATACAAGTTGTACTTATTTGTGTACCAAATGGAAAAATGGCTCAGAATCGTTCTGGCTTGAAGAAGTACAATCAACTATGAAGCGAATAGGTTCAATAAAAACAGTAAAACGAATTTGTTTGTTACTTATGGACATATGAAAAAAAATCGTCAAATAGCTAGCTGTTAAAAGGTCCCTTGACTTAGCGGCAAAGTAGCCCAACCTTTTTGGGACGAAACTAGACGAATCCAGACGAATTGGTACGAATCTATACGCAACCTGCAAACAAATTAAGCCCTAAATCAAGAAAGCAACCTGGAACAAACTGAATAATTTTTTACAGTGGAGAGGGCCCTTCGTCTGTCTCTGTCTATCAGTCCGCTCTGCCTTGATGTTGTTTGTTGGGGTTGTTTTTGCGTTATTAATTCGGTCCGCTTTATTTAGATTCGCCGTTTTGGTCTTTAGTTGGTGCTTCAACCGGATGTTTTCCATCAAGAAAAGTACTCGCTTGGTCAATGAATCTGGAAGGCTGGTTCTAAATCGTTCTGAAAGAAGACATTTATTAGAATTTTTTACTCCCCCATCCGAAACTTCTTCCTTAACCGGCTAGTTGGTTATGGACTCACGGTTTTTTTTCCATATACTCAGAACTAAGTTCATCTTCATCACTACATATCTCGTGGGCGAGATGCAGACTTGACAAGCTGAATAAGTCAAGTCACACTTTCTTTACGGCGCCAAACCCAAACACAAAAAACGGTTGCACAATTATTTCCAATCATAGCCAATGCCTGCCAGATAATTAAGTTCTGAACCAATAAATCAAGCTAAACAGGAGCAAGGCACCAAGGATAATCAAAGCAACAAATAAATACATACATTTTTCCTATTTATCCATATTTAAGCTCCGAACTTTTCTATCTTTTCATTTTTGTTTCTGCAGAAGGCTCAAACGCAGACTATTTAAACTTCGAAGCCCCAAAACGTAAGTGGAGTAACCGTTAATATGCCAAATATAAAAAATGCTAAGTCGAAGGTAGAGGAAGAAGCAAAAAAAGTTGCAGCAGACGCCAAAAAAGCAGGGTCTGAGGTAGCAAAGGAATCCAAGAAGGCTGCTGGCGTGGCTAAAGATGCTGGAAAAAAGGCTGCTCAAGACACAAAGAAAGCAGCTGAAAAAGTAAGAAAGAAAATTTAAAAAAGCCTCAATCCTTCCATCTTTTTTATTCATCTGATTTTTTTGGGGGATAAGGCTTTAATTCCATTAACAGTTAACTTTATTGAAGCTTATGATACTTGGAATTTGCGGAAGCCCAAGAGAACAAGCCACAGAATTTGTCTTAAAAGAAGCTCTTAGAATGCTAAATGAGAAAGGGCTCGAAACCAAATTTTGGACTGTTAAGGGCAATTGGATCGATTTTTGTGCGCATTGCGATTACTGCCTCAAAAACAAAGAATGTGTTGTCCAAGATGATATGCAAGAACTCTACGTGTTGCTCACTGAGGCAAAAGGAATAATCTTTGCGTCGCCAGTGTATAATGGCGGAGTTAGTGCCCAAATTAAAACGATACTGGATAGAACACGCGCATTGGTTGCTGCAGATAAAAACGTTTTCAAAGGAAAAATTGGAATGGGCATTGCAGTTGGAGGAGACAGAAATGGCGGTCAAGAATTTGCATTAATGCAGATTCACACGTTTTACATTATTAATGGAATGATACCAATAGGTGGAGGGTTCTTCGGAGCTAACTTAGGGGCAACGTTTTGGAGCAAAGACACCCTTGAAGGAGTCAAATCTGATGAAGAAGGCTTCCGAAGCTTAACAAAGACCGTTAAGCGGTTTGCAGTTGCCATGGAGAAATATTGAGAAAAAATAGGTTGATTGTAATGACTGAAGTTGTTAAGGTTAAGAAGCAAAAAGTGGCTTGGGGCATTACAGGCGCAGGCGACAAAATAGCAGAAATTCTCGAAGTAATGAAAGACATAAGAAAACAGTCAGAAGAATTAGTAGAAATTGAGGTTTTCATCTCCAAAGCCGCTGACACCATGCTAAAGTTTTACCGACTTGAAGATGATTTAAAAAAGAATTTTTCGAAAGTACAAGTCGAGCTTAATGCTAATTCGCCTTTTCTGGCAGCATTGTTGCAAAGCGGCAAATACGAATTCCTTATAATTGCACCTGCCAGTTCGAACACAGTTGCAAAAATCGCCAATAGCATTAGCGACACCATGCTTACCAACGCCGCAATCATGAGCCTAAAAGCTTTCAGACCCGTTTACATCCTGCCAACAGACTACAGAGAAAGCATAGTTTACACGAAACTTCCAAACGGCAAAGAAATGAAGCTCAGAGTACGCAAAGAAGAAGCCGACCAAGTTCGAAAACTCGAAGCAATGGATGACGTGTATGTCCTGGAGAGCCCTCAAAAGATGAAAGAAATGTTTTTGGAATGGTTACAAACATTAAAAAATCTAAAATGAGCGAAAACTCGGCAACCTTCAATAATTACCATTGAGATATTTGTTTCTTGAAGAATATGTTTTATCGTAAAAGTTTTGCTCTTATTTTAGTTCTTGTATTAATTTGTTCGATGTTTTTCGCTCTAAATTCATCGCAAGTAAAAGCTCAAGCTTCAACCCAAATTTACTGGGGCGCCTGGGTCGGAGCGCAACATATTGGATTGTATAATTTACTTACTTCTTTTGAAGGTCAAGTTGGAAAAAGCGTGTCAATTTGGAATTGGATTCAACTTTGGAATAGACCAGTCGACCCAGACAACGTAGCGGAGTTTGATACGGCATTAATGAATCAAGCTAGGTCACATGGCGTTATTCCTATGGTAAGTTGGTCTCCAGAAGCAAGTGACGGAACCCCAGAATTCACTAATCTTCAAAGCATTCTTGATGGAAAAGAAGATGCTTATTTAACCGCTTGGGGACAAGCTTCTGCTGCTTGGGGGCATCCATATTTTGTACGTCTTATGTGGGAGTTTACTGGTTCATGGAATGACAATACACCGCAAAATCCAGGTTACGGAACTTATCCGTGGGGTAACGGTAATACTCCAGCAATTTTTGTTGCTGCTTGGCAATATATAGTTGATAAAGTTCGAGCTGCAGGTGGAACCGACATAAGTTGGATTTGGTGTCCAGCTAGCGTTGGAGACTCGGTGAGTACGTTAAGATCACTGTATCCTGGTGACCAGTATGTTGATTGGGTTGGAACTGACGTCTACATTGGTCAAGGACAAACGTTTGCTCAAGGAGCACAACCTGAACTTTCTAACATTCAAAGTGTCGCTCCAAATAAACCTGTAATGTTACCCGAAACAGGATACACTGGAAGTGATTCATCTTCATACTGGAGCAATCTCTTAACCAATATTTTACCAAATGATTATCCCTTCATTAAAGCCGTAGTCATATGGCAACAACCAGATGCAGGTTTCACTGTTACAGACTCAACCACCTTGGCTGCGCTCCAGAGTGGAATTGGATCGAGTTATTACAGTTCGAACGTTTATAGCTCCTTGAATAGCTCGCCCATTACTCCAATAGGAGAAAACCAAAATCCTTTGCCTACTTCGACCTCTCAACCTACTGGTTCTCCGACCCCTCCATCTAATGTTTCAGGTTTGTCGTCTTTAGGACTTGAAATTACGGTTTTTATAGCAGTTGCGATTGCTACGGTCGGCACTGTTTTGAAGCTAAATTCCTCGAAGAAGAGTAGTCTCAAAAATACATGAACCTTTTTGATAACTAAACATTTGCAGCGCAATTTATTTTACGCCTCTAAAATAATTTTTACTACTGATTATAATATTTTTTAGTCCAGTGAAATAATTTCCTGAATGAGAAGTGCGATCAGACTCGGAAAAGTTCCGCCGGCAATAATCAAACCTGCAAAGTGATTATAACGAAAAATCCACAAACCGAGAAAAGCAAGAACATATTTCGATTGATTTTTCTTTTTTTGAAGCTCAAATTAGCATGTGGTTGAGCAACCTAATGTAAGAATATAACCAGTAAAAATTATTGATGTGAAAGTCGCAATGGCTCAGCCATTAACTAGTTGGAAGAAGCGCGTTCCGAACAAAGATATTAATCAGCCATACGAAAACAAGCGCCAATCCACCAGCCGACAAAACAAGCTGAATTAAATTTACGAAACATATTGGTTTCAGCTTTGGAATAATCTGCGGGTGCTTGAAAATATTATCTTTTGCTAATTTTATGACAACGTCAATAATTTTCCTTTTCGCGCATAATTTCTTCGGGTCGCTGAATTTTGCTCTGTTTTTCCAAATCATCGAGTTGATTGGAGGATATTGTGCTGGTTTGTTGTTTTTTCTTTCTCTTTCTCTGATAAGAATAGCCTATCGCAGAAGCTGCAGCTGCTGCTGCAACCAAGGAAACACCTACGGGCAATATTATTGAGGTTTGTTGGGTGATTTTGTAGGGACGCATCATTTCGTTATCTTCGTGCTCGAGAAGATGGCAGTGCCATACGTATCCTGGTCCAGCTGTTGCGTCAAATGGGAACGATGTACCATCTTGCTGTGCAAAACGTACTCGGATAGTTACGACTTCAGATGGGTATACTGTGATCGTGTCTTTCCAGCATTGCTCGTTTGGTTGAGGCGAGATCTGCATGTTTGAGAGATACGGATCAAGATTGAGATTTTTGGTGGGTTGACTAAATGGAGGTTCACCGTTAAGAGCTTTCCACGCGCCATATATGTTGTGGAGTCGAAAGTTTCTCTTTGGACCAGCTGGAATTGAACTAAATGCAAATGAATTGGATGAGCATTCATGCTCGTGTTAACAAATATCCATTCTTCGGTTGTTCCCAATTCTGGCTGTTCGGAAATTGGAGCGTCCCACATTTGCCCGTCCAGCAGCGCTACCTTTGTACTATTTTGACCCATGACCTCGACTAATGTGAAAGTTCTTTGCTTTGTCGCTACAGGCAAAGTTGGAAAAATAGTAGCTGCAAGTGTCGGGTTAAAAGGGTTTGGTGCATTTGAAAGATCAAAAGGCGTAGTTCCCGTCTGGCTCGTGGCGGTGAATTGCATGATTTGCCCCATCGTTTGTTTTTCCGCAGCAGTATTTGTGGTTAGAGCAGTGTTTTGAAGAATCACTTTGCTCCCTGGAGCCAAGTCAGAGAAGTCTACTATTATGTCGGCACGTTCAGCAGGTGCAATAAATAAAGATGTTAAGCGTAACAGGTGCTTTGAGGTAGCCGCCGTCACTTCCAATCTGAATGAAGGACATCCCGTTTGAGAAGCGCAGGCTATAAAAAAGGGAGTTAGAGCCATTCAAAAATCTGAACCGATATTGCCCCCTGTCAACGTTCATGTTTGGCCAAACTTTCCCATTCACCATTACAGTAGTGCCTAAGAAACTGTTCACCCAATATGGATGCGTACTGGGCTCAACGCCTACGGAAGGATAATAAAATGAACCATCTGTGTTAAAGGTTCTATCTTGAATCACAAGCGGCATCTCGTATTTTCCGGAAGGCAACAGAGGAGCAACTTTATCACCGCCATCTTTGGGCTCTCTTATCAGATAAAAACCAGCCAACCCTGACATAACATTGAGACGCGTAACACCTAAGCCATGATCATGGTACCAAAGTGTTGTGGCTTGTTGTACGTTAGGATAGTAGTAGATGGCTTTGTTTGAATCAGTTTGTTTATAGGTGCTGTATTGTGAACCATGCTTCCCATCTGAAGTAAACCATTCATTTGGTCCGCCATCATAATAAGATTGGTTTTGACCCCCATGAAGATGAGTAACCAGAGGAACTGGACTCTGTACATTTGGAAAACCTGGAGGATAAGCGGGAAAAGTCGATGTGCTCGTTGGACTATTGTTGGGATTAGCCCAGTGAATGGTTGGATCGACTGCAAATAGGTAAGGTGATGAAATGTTATTTTGCCATTCAACCTGAGCAGGTATTCCTCTAATTGCTTCAAAAGTAGGTCCTGGGCTGCTTTGTACAATACCTAATGGTACTCCAGTTATCGCATCATTGGCGGAGCCGCTATAACCCCAAACGGAAGTATTCAGATTCATTGAGGGAGGCAGAATTTGCTCGATGAAACTAGCCATTGCTATTGTGTATTCATGGCGAATCACTTTGCCTTGGCTGGTCACAACTTTGGGTGCATACACTGGAGGCGGAGCAGTAAGCTGGTTTTCAAACATCGGAATACTTAGCGGATCTAAAATGCTAGGCTCTGAAGATGCAAGGCCCGCTAATCCAATTTTTTGTGATCCTACAACATGTTGATCTGTTGTTTAGGGATTAAATTCACGGACTTAATTGAGCCATCCAAAACAACTGTGGCTAGAGCTCCCCCGCCATCAAAGCGGATAGTTTCATGAAATCTCTTCGGTTCAACTCGCGACTATAAACTTTAGATCCTATTTTATCATCCGCTACAGAAGTCGATGATTGGCCCTTCACATGTTTTTTGTTTCGATGAAATTCAAAAAAATTCTTTCCCATAAGCTTAACCACTTCGGGGTAATAATCCAGTTTGGCGCCATCAAGGCAACCTAGATAATAACTTTAAGAATTCTTAAAATTATGTGACTGTAAAACGATACAAACAATATCCAGTTTCCATAATGAATCTTTTCAATTAAAGAAAAGCTGGATTCCCTTTTTGGTTTATGGTGCTGCTTCTTTCTCTTTTGGAATTACAGCTTTAATCCATTCGATTTTAGTATTGTAAGCTTCATGCATTTGTGGCTGAGTATAATATACTCTCTCTTTAGCCATGGATGCCAATCGACTTTGTGCTCCAGTAACCTTGCTTACTCGTTTGGGCTGTCCTTTCCTTTTAGTCTTATAACTTTCACGGTTCATATTTTTGATCTCCGCTAGAAGCTTAAAAACCTAACATATAGAAGTTTCGTAGCTTTTTTGATTAAGCCTAGTCATTTCAAAGAAAAATCTCATGGTAAAAGCTGGTATTTATCCGAAGTCAACAGTTGTCAACTTTCGCTTTGCTCCGCATTTGCTGCATTTTTCTACTAAAGGGGACCCGATTTTTTTGTGAACATCTTTAATCGTCAGACCTTCAGCATCAGAATGCTCAGATGTTTTTTCAGCCAAGATTTCCTTCTTTATTGGTGAAAATTCATGAGTGGATTTCTTTAAAACTTCTAAAAGCGTGCAATTATCACTAAGCTGGATTTTGAGGTGTTCGACTCGAGTTAATTGCTCTTTATCGTAACTTTCTAGTTGAGATAGAATTAATTTTAGATTGCAAAGAGAGTTTTTCAATTGACTTACCTGAAGAGTAGCTTCCGTCATTAATTGAAACTTTTCAATGGTTTTTTGGATACTTTCAACGTCAGCCAATAATGATACCTGGTCACCTTTGATTTTTGCATAATTATTTACTTCTTTGAGCAGACTATTGTTTTTCCTAGTCAGGTCTTCTATTTGAGATTTGAACTTTAAAAATTCCGCATCATAGTTTTGAGGATTTATTTGACACGATCGGCTGCTTTTTCGCAACTGCCTTTGTAGCTTCTAAGAATTCGTCAGATTCTTGCTCAATGTTATCAATCACTTTTTTATCAGGAAATTGATAACTTTGCCATCCGGCCTCAATTAATTTAATTTTTTTAACGATACCGGATCTTAGCTTAGCTTTTCTTTCCTGGTTTATTGCTTCTTGAAGTTGTCTGCTAATACGGTCGGTTTCTGCTTTTGCGATAACTTGTAAAGCTACTTTTCCCTTTGGAGTCAATTCAAAACCGACTTTGCCTTGTAAATAAATTTTGCGAACTAAGTTTTTTGCGCTTAATCGGTTTATGCTGACGTCTACTTGCTGGTTGCTGATTTCCAGTTTACTGCTAATTCGGGCAAGTGCCAATTTTTCTGTTTGATCAAAAATGGCTTTCTTAAACAGATAATCTATAATGGCGTCGTCTATGAGTTGCTGACCTGAATCAACGCTACTCGTATCATCCAACCTCGATTAGATGTTGTTAGCAAGAGTTAAATAAATTCAGCTAGATAATCGCCCTAAAACCTTACTCAAATCTGTAGCTATTACCAATCGAGAAACATTATTTATTTTTGGGCAAGAAAAGCGTTCCAAGGAGATTGAGTGAATAATTGGATATCAACAAAACCAACTAAACGCATTACATTTTGGATTTCATCCAAAGAAAAAAGTTTTACGTGTGTTTCCTCAATCAGTTTTTCATCGGTAACTCCGTACATCAACTCATTTACCAAAAGCATTTTCCCACCTGGCTTCAGAACCCGTTTTATTTCCTTAAGGGCATCGAGTAAATTGGTCCAAAAATAGTAGGTTTCAAAAGCAGTTACCAAATCAAAAAAGTCATCCTGAAAACTCATTTTTTCAACTGACCCCTCGATTATTTCGACGCGGTTTTGAGCAATCAGCATTTCATTAATTTTTCTGGAGAAGTTCACCATGTCACGTGAATAATCAATACCGAAAACTTTTCCCTGGGGCGCCAACTCGGCTAATCTACTAACTGTTTTGCCGCCTCCACAACCCACATCTAAAACTACATAGTCTGAGCCAATTTTTATCTTAGTTAATCCCCATAGAGTTAGTGGCTCGTGTTCTCGATTCATTTTTGCGGCAACTAACCTGCCGCAATGGCCCGTTGGACGTTGATATTGATCCCCAAAAGTCGACATTTTCAGCTTTCCTTTCAATCAGGATACTATTGTTTGAGATTGTTCGCGTAAAAAATTGAGCAGATAATGGGTCCCTCCCACACCACGCCCTGTTGCGCCGCTAGCTTTCCAACCCGTGAAAGATTGAGCACCTGGCCATGCTCCTGTAGTAGCTCCACCACTCCGATTCGCATATAGAACGCCGAACTGCACTTGATCCATGAAGAATTGAAGTTCATCTGGGTTTTCCGTGAAGATACCTGCAGTCAATCCGTACTCGGTATCATTAACTTTTGTGATGACTTCCTCCATCGTTTTGAATTCATCCACAACAACCAAAGGCATGAAGAGTTCATCTTTAAAGAGCTTATTATTCGCTGGCAGCCCAATTATGATAGTTGGCGAAAGATAGAATCCCTCTTTGAAATTGCCTTCTTTTAGTACTTTTCCACCGGTGACAACCGTCCCGCCAGCTTTCTTTGCTTCCGCCATTGCAGCTTCGAATTTCTCCATTACAGCCTGGTTAATCACTGGCCCCATGAAAACGTCTTTTTTTCTAGGATCACCCACAACTATTTTTTCGACACGTTCGAGTAAGGCTTGTAGGAACTTATCTCGAATTGAACTATGGACATAGATTCTTGAGGTCGCGCTGCACTTTTGACCCCCGTATCCGAACATCGACCTAACCGTTCCTTCGACCGCTCTACTAATGTCTGCTGACGAAGTCACAATCACTGGATTTTTACTTCCCGTCTCAAGCACCATCGGCTTAGGATAGGATTGCTGGAGTAAGAACTCTCTAAACAACCTCATCCCGACATCTCTGGATCCCGTAAAGGCGATTCCCGCTACGTCTTTATTTGAAACGAATTCTTGCTCAAAATTGGAACCCGGACCCGTAACATAGTTGATTGCGCCAGCCGGAACTCCGGCATCCTTGAAAACGTGGTAGAGCATCAAACCAGTAAGTGGAGCCTCACTGGTTGGCTTGAGGATAACTGTGTTTCCAGTAATGAGGGCACCAAGGGCCATCCCATTGGCTAACATGAATGGAAAATTGAAAGGCGAAATAACGGGCCAGACCCCAAAAGGCTTCGAAAATACTGTACAATCTTCACCTGGACCACCCGAATCCATCTTTTCGACATATCCGTTATTTTGCTCCATAATTTTTGAATAAAACTTTATCACATCTATCGCTTCCCAGCATTCGGCTAAGGCTTCAAGTCGATTCTTCCCAACTTCATAGGTAATGACGGCAGAGATGTCGAACTTTCTTTGGTCGATCAACTTGGCAGCTTTTTCCATGATTTTGACGCGTTCACGCCAACTTTTTTCGCTCCATTGTAGGAACGCTTCTTTGGCAGCCGCAACCGCTTGTTTGGCGTGACTTTTATTGCCGGTTTGAAATATCCCCACATTTATTGATGTGTTAATGGGGCTTTGATGCGTAAAATTGCGGTCTGACCTAACCTCTTCACCGCCAATGTACATTGGATACTGCCGCCCGAGCTCACTTTTGAATTGTTCCACAGCAGCTTCAAATTTGGGGTGAATGATCTCATCTGCAAAAAGAGAAGTGTATGTTATCTTTGAAAAAGCAGCTTTTGCCATACAATATCGTGGGTTGCACATCTACTTAATGATTTAGGAACAAGAGCATGCAACTTTTGCACAACTAAAAGTTAATATTTGCTTCATGGTTTATTTTGAATTATGTCTTTTCATGTTAGGCGCAAAGACCGTGAAATCACTGATCCCAAAGAGTTACAGCAAGTTCTGAAAACCACCAAGTATGTTACTGTTGCCCTCTGCATGGAGAATGAACCTTACCTTTTTTCGCTTAGCCACGGCTACGATGAAGCAAGAAACAGTCTTTATTTTCATTGTGCGGCTGAAGGTAAGAAACTCATTTTTTTGAAAGCAAATAATAGGGTGTGGGGGCAGGCAGTGCTTGATTTCGGGGTTACAGACGAATGCGATTATGCTTACACCTCGGTTCATTTTCAAGGCAAAATGCTTCTCATTGACGAATTAAACGAGAAAGAGCATGCGATTGAAGTTTTAGTACGTCAAGTTTCCCTTAACCCCGACGTTAAGCTGTCGAAAATTAAGCCTGAAAAACTCGCCAATACAACGATGGGCAGGATCGATATCGAGTATGTGTCAGGTAAGAAGCATCTTGGCCCAAAAGACAAAGTTTAACTTAATAAAAATGCCTTATCCAAAAGCTAAGCTTTCGCTTTAGCATTTTTCAATATCGTAGATTTGTTAGGTTTAGCCAAATGTTCTCAACGCGTATATACAAATATACGAGCAAAACGTATCTACGTTGCCTCTGCACAGGTGTCAAAAGAGAGATAGAAAGAACCTAAGGGTTAATTCCAGACAAACCTACATGGTATATTCTCAGGTTTTGATTTGTGTAAACTGGTTTTAACCAACTTATGCCATCAAAATGCGTGATGCAATTGGGGTAATTGCTAAGTTCATCGACGCCCACGTAAACATATGAGACATTATATTTGGTAACGACTTGCTGCAGATCAGTTGCATTACCAGTGTATGCCCTATCAATGTCGCTTTGTCTCTGGAAGATATCACTGATCGGCACGCCCCAACCGTAAGGCCAATTGAAGTAAGCTGAGACCGTTATTCTTCCACCAATAAAAGCTGGAGGACAATGAATAGAATAATAAGTCAAAAACACAGAGTTCTGAGGCGTGTTATTACGGACCCAAAGCCCAAGCTGATACTCATTCCAAGATGCTCCAGGGTAATTGGTTCCGACATTGTAGATTATGACACTTGCTGATGTTAGAACGCAAAGCAAAACTACAGTTACGATGACGATTTTTCTTGTTTTTGCTAAGACGATGCCGGCTAACACAGCTATTGGAACCCAAGCGAACATGAAAAACTTGTACATGTCCCAAGGATTTGGGGTTAGCAATAAAATGTTCGGAACCAGAAAGAGGAAAAGAAAAGTGCCTTTCAAAAGTTCATGTCCAGGTTTGATTAATGAAATAATGGCTATTATAAATGGAATGCCGAGATTCAAAAAGTAATAGGTAAAAGGATTTTGAGCAAAATTCGCTATCCAAGCAGAACTAAACGAAATTGTTAATGGAGGACCATTATGGAGAATAAATGGCAAGGCTAAAACGCTTGGCACCAAAAAATAAAGGAAACTAATTTTCAAATGTTTAATGTTCAATAGAACCGCAACTGCAAAGGCAACATAGCAAGCGAAGAACGCCACATTGTGGAATTGGAAAACTAAACCCGTGATTGCTCCTGCTAAAAGTAATCTTTTTTTGTCACTCATATTGCGAAGCAACGCTAAAACCAATGCAAACGCAGGTAAACCAACAAGAAGCGGTCTCTGCTGTAGCAAATTATCAAACATTGACGGCAAACCAAACGTTTGACCATATTGAAAAATGTAATTTGTTGATGTACTAAACGAGCCGTTGAACAATGCTGAAAAAAGCCCAAAGTAACTTAAACCCCAACCGAATGTGGCTATAACTGTTGCAATGACTGCTACACGTCTGCCGCTGGGTCTAGCCAGAGCATAGATTGCAAGAGCAAAAACAAGAATGAAAACCCCGTTTAAAAACGGCAAAAGTTGGGGCAAGTAGCCGAAGACTTTCTCTATTATCGCTGTGTGAAAATCAACAAAATAATGATAAGTCAACGGTACCCCAGCGTAATCGGGCATTTGTGGTGGGAAGTTGCCGTTGTTTATGCTTTCAATTATCTCATAGTGCAATGGCGTGTCTTGCCAATTAGACCCCGTTAAGACTATACCATATTGGTTGCCGACCCACACGCTTCGGACCAGAACAATAAGAGAGATTACAAAAATTATAGTGAAAAGTAGAAGACTTGTTTTCTTAATGCTCCCAAGCTTAAGAAATTTTGGAGGTTTAATTGGTTCGCCCTTCTTAGAAACCATAAATGCATATACAGCAGTTAACGCGAGAAAACTCACAAGTATTGTTTCGCGTGAGTAACCAAACGTCAACGACAAATAATAAATCAGTTCCACAGAGACCAAAACACTGAAAATAGGCACAAACGCCCATACTTCATGCGATTTCAATGAGAAAAACCGGTAGCAAATCAAGCCAGGAACCAAAAAAGTGAAGACTAAAGCTGTGAATAGAGCAACGTAACCTGAAGCAAACGATACAGACGCCAGCAGCAACAGCAAGATGCTAATCCAGTATTTTTGCAGAATTGCCTCGTAAATACTCTTGTTAAGTACCTTTATCCGCCCTCTTTTAGTTTATCAATCAATAAACCTGTATTAAAATTATTATTAAATCATTTTTGGCAGTGTCTTAGTTTATATTTGTTAATAGGTCTTCCTATTTGGTAAAATATTATTTCTCGCCCAAGAAGCATAATCTCAGTAACTAGAAACTTAACTTACTCCGCTCTACCGCAACAGCCCAATTTCAACTCGAGAAGGTAGCATCTACATCTACACTACAATAAAGAGATGTCATACTTGTTATTGGCATTTGCAGTTGGCAAATGGACTGGGCAGAGTAGCAAAAACTAAAAAGCAATAAGGGCTATATTGAAAATCTGATTCAAGGGGTAAAAGGCTTTGGGATTCTTCAAAAAATTTAAGATACCAAAAATAATATTGACTTTTGCTGTAGAAAAGGATCAACTCTTTTGGAGATGAAATTAGAGGGGTTGTTGCCCTTAAATGTGAAGAAGAATTGGATATTGATGAAATTAACGCTTCTTTAACATGTGTGGAATCGATAATGAAAACAAGAAAACCGAGTTAAAGAGGATTCTTTGTAAGAACCGTTATCAACTATCTTGACGCATTGCACCGTGAGGAAAAGCTAAATTCACCAAACCATGAAAACACAAAAGCCATAGCCTATGGTATTGAAGAAGCTCAAGACGGTTTCAGCAATCGAAGTAGTGCAAGGCTTGACATGGAAGAGTTTTTATGCGTATTCAATGAGGCAAGAAACAACAAAGAAGCAATTTACACGGCGAGTCAACGGTTAACAGATTTCAGCAAAACCACACGTTCAAAGCAGTTACCGCGTATCGGCAAATTATCAAGCGAAGACATAACACCTAATTTAAGACGCATAGAGAAAAGCAACAACTTTGGAATTTGCACTCTGTCACCTTTTTGAAGCAAGGTTTTAAATGTAACTTTTTCTGTTAAGGGCATTTAAATTCACCTTTTTGAAAGTATGTTGACTGTCTTGACTTTAATTGACTTGCATTGACTTCTATTGACGGTAAAGGACTTCTATTGACGTAGTTGACTTTAGTTGACTCAATCTGCAAACGATTCAAGCTTTGCTACAAAAAAGCAATCTGAAGCAATCTGAACAAAAAAATGCGCAAAAATCTTGGCGTTGCTCTTCTCAATAGGGTCAAATGCTAACAAAATATCAAAGCTAAGTGCTGCCGAATAATGTCAGAAAGCTTAAAAATACTGAAGAATAGTTCTCAGAACTAGAGGTTTCGCACAAACGGAACAATCGCTCGATTATTTAGTAACAAGAGGTAACTAAAATTGTCTCAAAACATTACCTCTTACGAAGTTTTGAAAAGATGGGTTTACAAGGGCTTGAATTGTGTCGTAATTTGCAGGAAGAATAGTTCGAACTACTATTGTGGATATGTTGGTGTTCCCCCTGAACACCCTGATTGGGGCAAGTCTCACGAAAAAGTTAAGGTTAAGGTTCATGGTGATTTGAGCTTTAGTGAACCTGGACGTAGTCAAC
>CAVVRN010000011.1:0-148656 GCA_963750605.1 Candidatus Bathyarchaeota archaeon | reverse complement strand
GTCCAGATGGCACGCCTGAAGATATTTGGGTTGATAAGACTCTGTGGTGGTTTGGTTTTGATACTCACAACGCCGTTGGCTTCGATAATCAACACAACATGATATTTGAAATGGTAACTTTAGAGCAAGTTATTTTCTGGACTCAATCAATAGCAGAGCAATTAAACAGAAAGCAAAACTCTTAATAGCCAAAAACTTAATTCAAGAAGTTTCATGAGCCAAACCAAGCAAATGGAGCAGAAATGGCAGGCAAAGTGGGAAAATGCGCATGTTTTTGAGGCTGATCCCACCCAAAAAGAAAGAAAATAATGGTAACTTTCCCATTCCCATACATGAATGGTCCATTGCATGTTGGGCAAACCTGCAGTGAAATGATTGGCGACTTCAAGAGGAGCCTAAGAAGCGTTGGGGAGGCGAAAGGATTGAGGTGTTCAGCGATGGAAACGACGATTACACGTGTGCTCTTCCCGGTTAAAACTGAATTGTTTTTGCGGTGAATTGTTGATTCACGTTGTTTTTTTGAATTAAAGCTTAATTCAGTTGCAGGTTGAGTATTTAAAAGTGCAAATAAGTGCAGAAAAGTGTGGAAAAGTGCACAATGAGCATGTTTCAACATACCTTTCTTTAAGATTAAGCAACTTAACTATGGTCAGCTCGTGAAAATAAGAGATTATAATGGGAAACTCGTTGAGAAGGAGATTCGAGTGGTTTACGGCGATCCTGACAGGGACGAGGTGGAAACAATTAACGTCGAAAACCTCAACAGCATCCTTCGCAAGCGTGTAGGCAGGCTTGTCAGAAAGACAAAGTGCATTGCCAAAAAGAAAAACCGTCTTCGATGTGCGCTAAGCATTTTTTCCAGTTCTACTGGATTTCATCTTTGAAATTAAAAGAGGCCTAACACCTGGAATGATTGAAAAATGCTCCACAGACATCTGGACATGGAAAGAATTCTACTTTTCCAATATGTTATTAACAAATACAAAATAGGACACTGCCCATATTTTGTTTTCAGTTTCCTAGGAGAGATAGTTTTTGACAAATTATTTTACTTTAATTCTTCTGAAAGCCACGAGACATTTAGAGCAAATCTCAAAAGTGTTGACTATTCAGAAAAATTTTTTAGATATACAAATATACTTTATATTATGGTCAGATTTCTCTCCTGTAAAGAACTTTATAAAACTATCCAACAGAAATCTTCAGGGGCTAAAGAGGTTTTATGGGTATGCTCACCAAATCTTGGAGTGGACGCACACAAAATCTTTTCTCAAGAGATACTAAAGAACCCGCCAGCGGATACCCGTTTTATTTTTAGAGTCACTGACTTTGCCATCAAAAGCGGTAAGGTTAATCCATATGAAATACAATACCTCATGGAACATTTTAATAGCAATAACGTAAAGTCACAAGATAATTTTCATTCTAACATCTACATTTTTGACAACTCAGCATTAATTACTTCGGCAAACTTGACGAAACCTTCTTTTGAAAGTGCATTTGAAACAGGAGTTTTGCTTGATGACTCGCAAGTCGATGAAGTGAAAAGCTTCTATAATCAAAGTCTATGGGAAAATGCAAAAACGATTAAAGAGCTCCAAAAACTCAAAAGAATATGGAATATAACTGAAAAAAGCAGAGCCATCGACAATGCAAAGAAAATAAAAGCGCATACAACAATCACGGAGTGGACAGATGATAACGTTAGCAGATGGTACTTCACGATTCCCGATACACTATCAAAAAAGACAGAGCGCAAAATTAAAAAAGAAACAAATTGGGGAACTAACTTCTCGGTTGTCGCAGATATTGGACCTAACTGTTTTAAACATATTAAACTCGGCGATTTTACATATCTTGCGAATCTAACGAAGAAAAGAGGCAAAATAGAAGTTGAAATAGCTCGGATACTTGACAAAAGTTGCGTTGAAACGGATGAGGGAGATTTTCATTTTGCCTATAAAACAGAGAAAAATTATTTGATGGAAAGAAACCAATTCTATGAAATGCTTAAAAACGCAACGATTGGACCTAAAACATGGGGTGCTCAACTAAACGGAGATCAGGTTAAGTCAATAATAACGACTCTTTCGTCAACGAAGACACGAAAAAGACTTAAACCCAAAAACAAATGAAAACGTAAAATTCAATCAGGTTGAGATGGCCCAGAAACCGTTTGAAATAATCAGGCGAATTTTTTCTGGAAAGGTTAATTAGTAATAGTAGATTTTATTGTTGCGGCGCTCGTGCCCAGGTAGTATAGTTCGGTCCAGTATATGCGGCTGTCGCCCGCAGGACCCGGGTCCGAATCCCGGCCTGGGCGCCATTTTACTTTTCTTTTAGAATATAAGTTGCTTATTGATTCACTTGGTGATTTCCTTCGGCTCCTTATTTTAGCCAGTCATGAGCAAAAATTTCTGCTTCGCCACTTTTTATGCCTTCTGCAATTCTTGAACTTACCAGTGTTCTCTTATTGAATTGGATCACTTTCTGATGTAGCTCTTAGAATCTCTTCGGTGGTTCTTAACAATCCAATCCTTGGGAAAATGTACTTTAATGATGCTTCATGCTCTTCTTTGCTAGTTGCAGCCATTGCGTCTGTAGCAAAAACTTGGTTGTACCCACGTTGATATGCATCTCTGGCTGTTGTCTCCACACCTATGTTGGTCGAAACCCCACAGAGCACAATTGTTTCAATACCTCTCCGCCTGAGCTGCAAATCAAGTTCAGTTCCGTAAAACGCTCCCCACTGCCTCTTTGTAATGACAATATCTTTCTCTATGGGTTTAATTTCTTCAATGAATTCGGCCCAATCCACAGGCCTCTGACTCGAACCCCATTGAACCTGCTGATCCACTATGGGATGTAACATGTCTTTTCCATCGGTAGATGAGACATGAACTAAGAAAACGGCCATTTCAGCTTCTCTGAATTTTGTCACAAGTTTAGAAACATTTGCAACAACTTGTTTTGCTGTGAAAGGTTCAAGTTTCCTATCCAATCCAACTATGCCCTTTTGCAAATCTATAACAACCAATGCCGTCTTACTCATATTCACTTTAAAATCAACCATACCGATCAACAAAGGTAAAGGCGAATTGGTTTTAATATATTTTCAGTATCTTCATCATCATTTTAAAATCGAAATCTCCCGAGCTAAAATCAGGCTTGTTGGTATATTATTATAGAACCGAATATCCATTCATTGCAAGGTGTCAGTATTTGCCTGGATTACTTGAGCCTTTGAAAGTGAAAAATTACACTCTTAGAAACCGCATTGTATTGCCGCCTATGCAAACGGGTAGGGCTAATTTTGAAGGCGCGGTAACTAACAAGCTGATTAACTTTTACGTTCGCCGTTCATTAGCTTTAGGTTTGCCTATTGTAGAGCATGCTTATGTTTCCTCAACTGGAAAGATAGGTCCAAAACAATTAGGAATATATGACGACTCACTGATCAGTGGTTTTGAAAAGCTTGCAAAGCGTATACATGAGGTTGGGGCTCCAGCGATTGTACAAATATCTCATGCTGGCGGGGTAACAAACAAAAAAGTCATAGGCACCGAACCTGCAGGACCTTCCGCTAGACCAAAAACACGTATGCTTGATGTAAGTGAAATGGTAGAAATCGCTAATGATTTCGCTGATGCGGCTAAGCGGGCGGTTAAAGCGGATTTAGACGGGGTTGAGCTTCATGGAGCGCACGGTTACTTGCTTAACCAGTTCTTCTCGCCACTACTGAATAAGCGTGAAGATGAGTATGGCGGTTCCTTAGAGAACCGGATGCGTTTTCCTTTGTTGGTTGTTGGAAAGGTACGTACGATTCTCAAAGGTAAGCTTTTGCTTTATAGGTTGGGCTCGGACGATTTAGCGCCTAATGGAACACATATTGAAGATTCTGTGACTTTTGCCAAGAAGCTTGAGCAAGCTGGAGTTGACATTATTGATGTGTCAGGTGGCATGTGTGGAAGCGAACCAAAACAGCTAAGGCAAGTTAAAGGCTACTTTATTCCACAGGCAATTGAAATTAAGAAAGCGGTCAACGTTCCAATCATTGGGGTAGGAGGAATTAGATATGCTGAATTCGCCGATAAATTAGTTAGTGAGGGAAAAGTTGACTTGGTGGCAGTGGGCAGAGCTTTCTGGAGAGACTATCAATGGGCAGAAAAGGCCATTAAAACACTAAGCAGTAAATCAGCGTAACTTGCACCGTTTTTAAGACCACAATAATTTTCATTTAGTTGTATCGCCTCGAAATTCAAACGATTATTTTATAAAGTGAAAAAAGGAGATGTAATGTGAAGGTGAAGAAATTTGAAAAATCAACTTACTTATGTCAAAACTGCTCAACCATCATGGAAATATGAAGGCTCAATCGCGCCTATCGTTTTTTCGATCGTTGGCGTAATCGCGTGGCTTGTCTTCATTTTGCTCTATGCGCTCTATTTGTCGAGAGGTTTTAGTCTATTTCAGAACATTATCGTAACAATTGTTTCATTAGCTATAGCGGCTTTGATCATCGGCTTAATGTGGGTGATCTGGGGAACCAGACGCTATAGAAGCATGTAGACAGCTCAGAACAACCAAACTGAAACGTAAAACAGTGACCAAAAGTGGGGTAGATAATTCTTCAGACAAGCAATTAGTATTACTCAGGGTTGTTGCTGTGATTTCACAATCACAAAACTAAAATTACTAGAAAAAAACTCTCTTTAATACGTGAAATTCAAATCCTTGCATGAAAAAGCGAAGCTCTTAGATGATTTAATCGACGAATACAGAAAAACCAAGGGAACTAGTTTTGTTCCTATGAACAGCCTGCAGGATATTGTTCTCATGATTTTTCCTGAAGTTGCTATGGTTAATTTTGGTTTACATAAGCTTGTTTTTCGCTTGAAGCACAAGAGCCATGAGTTAGCTTTAAAGATCGGAAAAACCGAGGCAATAGAGGTTGATTACAAAGCGTACAAGCAACTACCAACAAGCTTAAGGAATGTATATTTTGCAAGAGTCTTTTGGCACACTAAATACTGTCTTTTGCAGGAATACGGGGTTGAAGCAGAAGTATCCGCTGAAGAGTTTGCGCAGATTAAGATTATTTCCGATAAGTACGATTTGCTAGATATAACATGTGACAACGTCAGAAAAGTGAATGGAAACTTGAAAATAATAGATGCAAGCATAGCCCCCCGAGGACTCTTTAGGCTTTGGAAGACAGCCGATGTAATTAAGGACAGGTTACCGCCTTCTGTTAGAAAAGCAATCAGGAAAACAAGAATGCTAACAATCGACAAAGCAAGATAATTTAGACCAATGTAACCCGTTTATTGCGTTAAATATGGTGGAAAAATATATCAAGCCCACGCAATCATCATGAAAGCAAAACATGACTAGCACAACCACACTACAAAATATTCGCGGATCAGATAATTGGTTAAAAGATATTCTAAAAAGTAGCAATATACAGGATAGCCAAATCGTTGCCAGGTCCCGACAAGATAGCATATGCGTATTATGTAAAGGCTGCAAGATTCCTCTGCGGTAAAACCCGTTGCCCAATAATGCTTAAAGTTAACTATTTCCTCAAAAGTGTTCCTTTAATGGGGGAAGACATCGCTGGCATGTCTCCGCCAAGCGTTTTCATTGGACGAATCGGTTACCCAAACGTTTACGCTGGACCACTAGTTCCACCTAGTTCATGAAGACACCTGCATTTACGATTTGCCTGAGCACTGGTTTGGAAAATCCATGGATGAAATTGTGGGTTTTCGCAGTTTGCTTGTACGTGGTAAACATAGAGTTAACGTGCAAAAGTTCATGGATGCAGGTAAAATCTTGGATCAAACACGTGAATTAGCCCTCGCTGACAACTGTGTAGATATTGAATTGAATCTTACAAAAAAACCAAGAGGCTCAATTTTTCTCGATGATGATGTTCAACCGTTTGGTCCCTCAGCGCCGATCCGAGACCTGCATGTTGGAAATTCAAGATATGATGATAAGATTGAGAAAGCATATTACGACACTGATTTGAAGGCTACGCAGGCAGTGGTTGAACTTTACAATCGAGGGGTCATGGTTTCAAAGATTCAGAAAGCCTTCAGCGTTGGAGCTTTTGGAGTTGAAAAAAACAGGCGACTTGTTCCGACCCGGTGGAGTATAACAGCCGTCGATGATATATTCTCCAAAAATCTCAGAGAAAAAGTGAAAACTTTTCCTGAAATCAATGAGTTCAGAGTTTACGAATCAATTTATATGGATAATGTTTTTGAGATTTTAATGATTCCGCAACAATGGAGCTATGAATCAATGGAAGCCTGGTACCCAGGGACTGTTTGGAATCCAACTGGAAAGAGCATCGCAATCTTTTCTGATTGGGAAGGCAATAGTGGACGAACAACTTATGCTCAAATCGGAGGCTGCTACTATTCAGCACGGCTAGCAACTTGTGAACAACTAATTAAGGAACGTCGACAAGCCACCGTTATTGTTCTAAGAGAAGCGAGACCTGGATACATCATGCCGATTGGCGTCTGGCAAGTACGAGAAAACGTCAGAAATGCTATGCATCAAAAACCATTTCTTTTCAAAAATCTCGCCGAATCGCTCCAGTTTATCGGCGGCAGATTTGAGATTCCAATGCAACGTTGGATAATGCAGAGTGAACTGTTAAAACAAGCGCTTTTCCAAAAAAAGATGACAGATTTCTTCAGAGATAAATCCAAACAATAAATTTTAAAAAAGCCACCGCTTATAACTGATACCTAATGTTAAAATCTGAAGTTAAACGGTTTATTCTACCTTTTTCGCAAAAGGAAAATAACGAACCCTTTAGCTTCGAAATTGAGCTAGGTACTGTTTATGTGCTGTCAGAACTTGAAAGAGCAAAAGGCGGCGGCTTAATAGTAAAGCAGCCAGAAGAAAAACTTGTATTCTTGGCACAAATTGGCTATCCCCTATGGCTTTTTCCCAGCAACGAAATAGCCTGCATCTTTGATGGATTCAACAACTCAAACTATACAATGATTTATGAAGAATTACCAGCCGCTAAAGCATTCATTGAGAACTTGGACCGTAACTCAAAGACGATAGAAGAATACTTGACTTTCCTATCTGACCACAATAATTTTTTTCAGCAGAAAAAGAAAGAGAAAGAAATTTCGCTTGACGGTTTAATCATCGATTTAGATTTTAAAAAAGATTTTAATCTTTACCGAAAAGAAGCTACCGAAATCAATCAGCCTGGAAAATTAGCTTTCCTTTCCCCAAGCTTCGACGAAAAAACTGTCACGTCTAAGATAGCTGAAATTGATACGATGCTAACATCTTTTAAGGAAGAAGCCGAGAGACTCGCAGGAAGTCTAAGGCTCATAAACAAAACAACCAGCGAATACGTAACAGAGTTGGATTATGCAGCTCAAGCCGTAAAAGATGAGGCGAACGCAAAAATTAAAGCTCAAGAAGAAATTATAAACCCCAAAATCATCAAACTAAACAACGAATATGAACATCGAATAAGCCAAGCGACCAAAAGTTTTGACACTGAACTTGAAAATCTACAAAAAACTAAAACAAAAACTGAAAAATCAATAAAAAATCATGAAGAAAAAATCAAAACTTACTCAAAGGATGCAAAAGCCCAAAGCCAAAAGAATCATGTAATTTACGAAAAAAAATGGAAAGAAAAAAGCAGTAAAGCCAAAAAAGAACTTAATGGATTAAAAAAAGAGCTCAAACGCATTGAAAAAAACATGAAAAATATAAGTAAACAAAAAAACGCAGAAATTTCCAAGTTAAGGTTTGGACTCGAAGCTGAAATTAAGTTTGCACGTCAACCTTTGCGTGATCTTGAAGCAACCCGAGATGCTAAGATGTTTACTTTTAAGCAGGAAACTGAAAAGTTGCTTATAAATGAGAGACCTGTTATTGATGGACTTAACAACGCTATTAAACTGGGAGAAACAATTAATGCGAAGTTTGAAGTCCTATGCGCCCGAGATCAACAGTTAAAGATGCCAGCATTGTTTTATGTGCCATTTTATGCAGCTTGTTATAAAACGGGATCGACTTGGCGTTATGCTCTTTATCCGCCCTCGGTGATAAATTCCCTTGGCTTCTCTGCCAAACTTAAAGGTGTATTTGGCATGTCAAAAGTCAAAGAGTTGCTTACACCACGTTTCAAAGCCATAACAGGACTAATTGATAAATGCCAAGTTCTTGCAAAACAAGACACCGGTTTGGATAACCAAATGAGAGAAATAGGCGAAAAAAATAATCTTTTAAAGACAGATTTGGTTCGCGATACTATAGCCAAAGGCTTAGTTTATCTTAAACATAAAGGCTGGCTTTCAGAAAAAGAATATCAAGCCTTAAACAACAATTTGACACATAATTTAACAAATTAAATTTAATAAACCTAATGTGTTCCTCGTAAATTGTAAATTGGCAATCAACATCTACAGGTGCAAAAGAGTGAAGAAATATACAGGTAAAACCGCAACTGCAATTATCCCGTTTCCAAAGGACAAGATTTTGTTAATTAAAAGAAACACCAGACCGTTTGTGGGTTACTGGGCTTTACCAGGAGGCAGAGTGGATCGCAGGCGAGTCAGTGGAGCAAACCATTGTCCGCGAATGTAAAGAAGAAACAGGCCTCGACATTGCAATTGTACGCAAAATCGGCGAATACGTCGAGAAGGGAGTGAAAGATGATGTTGATTACGAGTATTACCCGACTTGTTTTCTTGTTAGAGTAGTAGGAGGAGAAATAAAAAAGCAGGAAAGCGAAATCCAAGACATACAATTATTTAGCCTAAAAGAACTGCCCAAACCGTTAGCGTTTGAACATGACAAAATGATAAAGGATTATCTGGAAATTAGAAAATAAGATAAGGTTTGGTTTTGATGGCTAACTTAATTCATTGTTATTGCTTCACCAATTGCCTTCTTTATTGGGTTGAGGACTTCTGAGAAGTCTGTTTCTTTTTCAGGTTTCATGCCTTTCTTAGAAACTTTCGCTATGGTTTGGTAGCCTTTGCTCGCTAACCTTTTTTCCATATTTTTCATTGTTCGCTCATTTCCGAAAGCGCGGTAAGTACAGAACAATATAACTTTTTTGCCTTTGGTCGTCTGACATGTTCTCTATGAAGGCCACGGTTTCTTTTGCTGGGCTGGCTCCTTCAACTGGGGTGCCGAGAATTAAGAGGTCACAGTTTTCGATTGTTGAAGGCTGGGCTGATGCTAAGTCATAGATTGGAGCTTTTGTTGTGTCAGCTATTGCTTGGGCTAAGCGTTTGGTGTTTCCTGTTCTTGAAAAATAAACTACACATGGTTCATGGTTTTAAAATGCGTTTGTTCAGCTAATATAATCTTCTATATAGCTTGCAACGGCTTTTGTCTCAAAGATGATCTTAGTAAGATTTAGGGTTCAGATATTTTGGTGTTAATTTTAATAAGTGCTACAATCAGTATTTCTTTTGAGCGAAAAATATGGATTACGCCGTAATCGCTGAATCTTACGAGAAAATTGAAGCAACCACAAAACGGCTTAGAAATGACAGATTTGCTCGTTGACTTGCTAAAGAAAACGCCTAAAGACGTCATTGCAAAGGTTGTTTATTTAACTCAGGGCAAATTGTACCCTGACTTCATGGGCGTAGAGATGGGCATTGCCGAAAAACTAGCGATAAAAGCATTAGCCCGAGCGTCAGGACAAAGTGAAAGCGTAATTCTAGTCTGAACTGCAGAAAAGCGGGGACATCGGCGAAACCTCAGAGAAACTTTTGGCTAAACGCAAACAATCCACTTTCTTTACAAAGAAGCTCACGGTTGAGCATGTTTATGAGACGCTTGATAAAATGGCTAAAACCTCGGGCTCTGGCGCCGTAGACACGAAAATGGCGCTTCTCTGCAGCCTTTTAACTGATGCCTCGCCTAAAGAAGCAAAATGGATAATTCGCACCGTAACAGCCAACCTGCGGCTGGGCATTGCGGACATGACGGTTCTTGATGCATTAGCTATAGCGTATGGCGGCGGAAAAGAAGCCCGCGAACTCGTTGAACGCGCTTACAGCATTTCTTCTGACCTTGGCAGAGTTGCAGACGTAGTTGTAGAGAAAGGTTTAGATGGAATTAAAAAATTTCAAGTTGTAGTTTTTGAACCCATAAGACCCATGCTGGCAGAGCGGTTAGCTTCACCTGAAGAGATTTTAGAGAAATTCGGCGGCAAATGCGTAGCTGAATACAAGTATGATGGCGAACGGATGCAGGCGCACAAAAAAGACGGCAAAGTTGTGCTGTTTTCCAGGCGTTTAGAGAACATTTCCAGCCAATATCCTGACGCAGTGGAATTAATTAAAGAAAAAATTGCTGCAAAAGAAGCGATTTTAGAAGCTGAATGCGTGGCGATGGATTTAGAAACTGGCGATATGCGCCCATTTCAAGAGTTGATGCATCGAAGACGCAAATATGGTGTTGAAGCAGCCATAGAGCAGTATCCGATTTCGCTTTTCCCCTTTGACTTACTCTACGTTGACGGTAAAGACTTAACCCTTGAACCTTTGCCTCAAAGACGCAAAGAACTTGAAAAAATCGTGAAGAAAACCGACCGCGTAACTCCAGCCATCAAAAACTGGTTAACAACCCAAAGGAACTTGAGGATTTCTTTGAAGAAGCCATAGCGGAAGGCTGCGAAGGCTTAATGTGCAAATCCGTCGCCAAAGACTCCGTTTACCAAGCAGGAAGCCGAGGTTGGCTTTGGATAAAATACAAACGCGACTACAAAAGCGAAATGACTGACACCGTGGACCTTGTGGTTGTCGGCGCTTTCCATGGCAGAGGAAAACGGGTAGGAACATACGGCGCTTTGCTTTTAGCCACTTACAACGATGAAAAAGACACCTTTGAAACCGTAACCAAATGCGGCACAGGCTTCACCGACAAAGACCTTAGCAACACTTCATGAAACGCTTCAGAAACATATAATTCCCAAAAAGAACTCCCGCGTCGAATCAATGTTGCAGGCAGATGTTTGGTTTGAACCCAGCTTGGTGCTTGAGATTTTAGGAGCTGAAATCACCTTGAGCCCCATTCACCCATGCGCCATGGATTCAATACGCAAAGGAGCAGGCTTAGCGATCCGGTTTCCACGTTTCACAGGCAAATACCGAACCGACAAAAGCCCTGAAGACGCAACTACCTCAAAAGAAATCGTGGAGATGTATCGTGGGCAACTAAAGAAAATCAGTGAGCCTCCACAGGCATAAAAAAGCTAAAACTGATAAGCATCAACCGCTAAAATAATGAGCGTGCGTGAATCGACTTGGCTCAAGATCACGGAAAAAATGAAATCCCTCATCGCATTTAAAAAGCGGATGGAAGAGCAACTGGAAAAATTAACTGCTGAAACCAAAGAGGTTCAAGCTGCCTTGGATACAGTTAACGGTATTTTGCTTGAGAAAGGCTTCAAACGTGGAGACATAAAAGAAGTTCCTGAGGTGCCTGTGCCTAAAGAGGTTGTTTTGCCAAAACAAGAACCTGAAGCACCAAAAGCAGCTGTTCACGCTCAGCTCAACGCACTGAACCCGAAAGCGTCATACCCCTCAAAACTATGGCTGATGAACCTTTGGCACTGATTTATTTTGATAAGCAAGCTATGCATGTGTTGCCTGATGAAAGCAAAAACTTTAGTGTTAACACGCCGCCTTTCACCAATTTCCTTGTTGAAAAAGTCTTCGCTAAAATGCAGGAAAAAGACAGCGAACTAGTTAGGACAAAGCAGTTGACAGCTGATAAAATGTTCTCTTACAACATTGTCCGAGAAGGAGACTTGATCAGAGAAATAATAATTAAAAATGTTGATGAGGAACGGCTTAAGGAGCTTAAGTCGAGCATCCGCTGGACTTTTGAGAAAATGTATGAAAAAATGAAAAGTTCTTAAATCTACTCTGAATGTTTCTGTAAGGTGTCAGCGATTTTGTTTTTTGGGCATAAACCCACGAGTCTTTCTGCTTCAGAACCATCTTTGAAAACTATCATTGTTGGAATGCTGAAAACTTGAAAGCGCTCAGCCGTAGCTGGGTTCTCATCAACATCAAGTTTGCCAATTAAGACTTTTCCACTGTACTCTTTCGCTAATTCCACGATTGTTGGAGCTAAAGCTCGGCATGGTCCACACCAATTAGCCCAAAAATCAACAAAAACCAATTTGTTTTTCTTGATTGTTTCTTCAAAATTTGCATCTGTTACATGAAAAGGTTCAGTACTCATTTTTTTAAACTCCTTATAACAATAATAATTTGAATTTTGTTTGATATAAACTGTTCGTGATGCTTAGCGTTTCTATTTGCAGGGTTTCATTTTTTCCAGCAAAGCCTTGAATTTCAAATAAGAATCTTTTGGGTCAGATATGTCAGCAGCAGCTTTTTCGAACGGGCAAACGCCATCTTTATTCAAATCCAAAATATTATCCACCAACTGCTTCCATTGGCAAGCGACCATTGTTTTCTTCGAAAAGCGTTTGTGCTTTTTTGCTTAAAACTTCTGCATAAACCTCATGTATACCAGCGTAAATGCATAGGAGTGCTAATGCTTTGCCAGCCACACGATCAGCCACTGAAGCACCATTCAACTGGGTGCCCAAAGTGTCTATTGCATTTATGAAACCTGAGATTCTGTGTGAATCTGTTTGGAATATTAATTGGCCTTTTTGGCTATGGCAAGCGTTAACTGTTTATCATAGAGCTGTTTTTTAGCTAATTCAAGGTCCTGCATGACTGTTCACTAAATTCAAGGCTGGGAAGCTAAAAACGCTATTGGTTTGAATAGTTATTCAAATACATTTTGAATAGTTGATTCTCAGGCACTTCGGCGATTTCCCAAGCATATGCTTCGGATAAGGCCATTTTGTTTGTGCTTTGTATCCATTTTCGCTGAAAGATTTTGTTAGTTTTATTTTGACTATTTTTGAGCTATTTTCTTTTGTAAATGTTGATTGAATGGTTTTTGAGTTTTCGATTTGGAGTCTTTGGTTGCCTATTGTGCATGTTGTGGAAGCTTGTATGCCATCTAGAAACAGGAAAATGGTATATTCAATGGCACAGCCACTTCAGTCCTCATTTTTAGTTTTTCGGCTAGAACCTTTCTATCTCTCTCTTGATTTGCGCGCAGGAGCATGGTATAACGTTTTGCTCATGTACTTGTATACGCGTTTGTGAAAATTTGGCTAAACTTCACAAATCTTTCAGGTTTGACCCTCAGGTTTTCGATAATTTTGCTGAATTAGCCTTAAATAATGGTTATATACGACAGCCGACTTGGAAAAATTCATGAATTTAGCTGTCGAACATGATCTTTTGTTTCCGGCTCAGTTGGTTCTGCCGTTTTCTTTGCCAATTGCTATGCATCTGTATTTATTTTAGGTTGTTGACTGTGGTTGAAAGGATCAAGTTTGTCATATTTTTTGTATTGCCAATAGCCAAAGGAAGCTAGCCAAGATACAACGAAGATACCGATTATTCCAAAGCCTATCATTTCAAAATTAAGTGTTTTAAGCCAACTCCAAAACAACCCGTTGAGGTTTAGTTCACTTGAAAGCACCTGCAAAAGCTCTATTGTGCCTATTGCCCATGCAACAAGCACAGATATGACTGTGACTGTTAAGTTGTAGTATATTTTTCTGATTGGGTTTAGAAAAGCCCAGCCGTAAGCTACTCGCATTGCAACGCCGTCTGCAGTGTCAACTGTAACCATGCCGCAAGTGAACAATAAGGGAAGAATAAGGATGTAATACAACGGAATGCTTGTGGAAACGCCGATTCCAACGCTTATGGCGATAAGGCAATTTCGCTTGCAGTATCAAATCCTAAGCCGAAAAGTAAACCAACTGGGTAGATGTGCCAAGGTTTGTTTATGACTTTGAAGAGTGGGCGGAAGAAGCGGTTCATGAATCCACGGTTTTCAAGCAGATTGTCAAGTTCTCGCTTGATTTAATTTTCCTTGTTTTAGTGTTTGGAAAATCTTGTATAGCCCAATTACTATGACGGCGTTGATGAAGCCGATTATCCAAAGAAAGCTTCCTGAAACCAGGGTTCCGATTACTGCGCCGGCACTTTGAAGTGCAGGAATGTTAGTTGCAACAGCTCGTGTTGCAACAATTAAACCAATTATTAGAGCAACAACCACGGTGGAGTGTCCAAGAGAAAACCACATTCCAACTGTATAGGGGCGTTTTCCCTCTTGCATCAGCTTTCTTGTTGTGTTGTCGATGGCTGCGATGTGGTCAGCATCAACGCCGTGACGCAAACCAAAAACGTAAGCTACTATACCCAAGACCACCGAGAACCACTGCGATTTTTCCAATGACGAATGCTGCGGAGAAACCGACAGCTGTAACGGTTATAAGTATTGAGAAGATTATGGCTATTTTTATTTTTTCGTTGCGTGAAAGGTTGAAGTCCAGAGATTTTGCTCCGTCATGCAGTAACACTATTATTGCGGTTCAGTGTTACTAAGCATATAAAAGCTTTTAGGCACAACACAACACTTTTTACTTGACCATAAATGTCAAAAATCGCCCGAGTAGGCGTAACATTCCCACCTGAACTTCTCAAAGACTTCGACGAAATCACAGGCAAAATGGGCTACGAAAGCCGCAGCAAAGCCATCCAAGACGCAGTAAGACTCTATGTTTCTGACGAGAAATGGATCAAAGAAGAAGACACAATCCAAACAGGCGTAATACTCATGGTTTACGACCATGACGCAAAAGGACTTGAAAGCGAACTAACCGAAACCCAGCATGAACACTCCTCAATCATCACCTCAACCCTGCACATTCACATAAGCGAACAAGACTGCTTAGAAGCCATAGCAGTAAAAGGCAAAGCCTCAGAAATTCACCATTTAAGCGACGAATTAACAACGAGAAGAGGAGTAAAAATCCTCAAAACAACAATAGTAACCGTTTAAACCTCAAACATCCGCTCAAGCGAAGCGCGAGCCTTCTTCGCAACTGCTTCAGGAACCTTAACCACATTCTTCTCCTCTTTTAAAGCACTATAGAGTCTATCAAGCGTTGTCAGCTTCATGTTTGGGCAAATTGCCCCTTCGTAAGCCAAGTAAAAGTTCTTTTCTGGGTTCTCTTTGCGTAGGCGGTGCAGGATGCCTTCTTCGGTGCCGACGATGAAGTTTTTGGCGCTGGATTCTTTGGCGAAACGGCACATTTTTGAGGTGCTGCCAACGTAGTCAGCTACTTTGCGCATTTCTGAGCTGCATTCAGGATGAACCATAACCGTAGCGTCTGGATGCTGCATTTTCAGCACTGTTACGTCTTCGGGCTGGAAAAGCAAGTGCGTTGGGCAGAACCCGTTTTCAGGAATCGGAATCAAGTTTTTGCCTGTTTTTTCACTAACGTATTCAGCTAGGTTTTTGTCTGGACCAAACAGTATTGTTTCTGCATCAAGAGATTTTATGACTTCAACAGCGTTGGCGCTTGTGCAGCAAACGTCACAGTGGGCTTTGCATGAAGCCAAAGTGTTAACGTACAAAACTACTGGAGCCTCTGGGTATTGGGCTTTAGCCCGTTTTATCTCATCAACTGTAAGCATCTGCGCCATCGGGCATCGTGCGCCTAAGCAGGGCAAAAGCACCTTTTTGTCTGGATTGAAAATTGCAGCTGATTCAGCCATGAAATCTACCGCTGAAAAAACAATCATTTCAGCGTCTTTTTCCTGGGCTGCTTTGCGGCTCAACTCGATGCTGTCGCCGACGTAGTCAGCTATGTCTTGGATTTCTGACCGCTGGTAATTATGAGCTAAAATTACAGCTTTCTTTTCTTTTTTTAGCTTTAGAATTTTTTGGGCTAAATCCATATTTCCGCCAAGTACGTCTTAAGTTGAAAATTAAAGAGGACAAGTCAAGAGATATATCTTTTACCCTCATAACCAACACTTTAACCCTTAAATAGCCTCTAAAACAAGTTGAGAAATGCTAAAATGATTCAGCGCCTTCTTTGGTCAGAGTGCTGTACATGCCTTACAACGAACTAAGAAAAGATTACTTGCTTAACCGCTGGGTTGTAATTGCAACGGAGCGAAGCCGCAGACCCACAGATTTCGCCAAACAAAAAGCTGAAACTGCCCAAAGCTACGATTTGCCCAATGTGTGTTGGAAACGAGAACATGACGCCGCCAGCCATAATGCTTTATCTGAAAGAGAACGGCGAAGTAAATGTGACCCAAGACCCACTGGCTGGTGAACGCCCAAAAAACTGGCTTGTCCGTGTCATCCCAAACCTTTACCCAGCGTTCAGCCCACCCAAACAACCAGAAGACACAGCGCAAATTTTTAAGAGTGAATGCTTTGGCGTATGCGATTGGGGATCATGAGGTTATTGTTGAGTCTCCTAATCATGATGAGGACCCAGCTGACGCCGAGCTGCCCCAGCTTGGAATTGGTCATCCATGCCTACATTGATAGGCTCAAAGAGTTAAGCGCAAAACCATATGTCAAATATGTTTCAATTTTCAGGAACTATGGCAAAGAAGCAGGAGCTCACTTTCTCATGCACATAGTCAAATAATCGCAACACCGATGATTCCCACAACCATTCAAGAAGAGATAGATGCAAGCAAAACATTCTACGAAGAACATGGCAAATGCGTTTTCTGCGACATAATCGAGCAAGAAGCAAAGGTCCAAGGCTTATTTATGAAAATGCAGATTTTGTGGTTTTTGCTCCTTACGCAAGCATTAACCCGATGGAGTTCTGGATTGTGCCCAAAAAACATGCCGCCAACATTCTTAACTTGAATGATGCTGAAGTAGCAGCGTTTGCTAAAACACTCAAATCAAGTCTCAAAGCCTTAAAAGATTTAGTGAATGACCCACCCTACAATTACGGTTTCCACTTAGCCATAAACCACGAAGCTCAAGACTACTACCATTGGCACCTGGAAGTTTACCCTAAACTGTCAACTTGGGCAGGCTTTGAAATAAACACGGGAATATACATCAACACAGTCACACCAGAAACCGCCGCTGAAAGCCTCAGAAAAGCAATAAAACCCTAAATTTCCAAAATTTCCTTTCTTAAGTATGTCATGGTTTAACCAGCAACACGTCTTCTATGTAAGCTCGCAAGGGTTCAGCGACGCTCCATGCTTGGGAGATGCAGCCTCTTGGCGCGTTTGGTGGGTCGCAGTCGTATATTTCGTTTATTGTTCCCAAGCCCGCCTTGGTTGATTCCAGCCGCTGAACAGGGGCAAAACGAGATTTTTCAATGCGTTGCTCCCGCGATTGGGCGCTGTAATCGTTGACTTTCAAATATGCCGTTATGAATGGTCCCAGCAGCCAAGGCCAAATTGTCCCGTTATGGTAAGCGGTGTCTCGGCTTCGTCTGTCGCCAAAACATTTGCCCGACAAACTTGGGGTCATCTAACGATAAAGTTCGCAAGCCATAAGGAGTTACAAGCTCACGGTTCACTACGTCGACAACTTTTGTGCTTTTTTCTTTGTCAAGCATGGTATAATCCAGTGAGACGGCGAATATCTGGTTGGGGCGAAGCGAAGCATCCGCACCTTTAGCGTCAACAACATCAAAGAGGCAGCCGCTTTGGGGTTCCAGAATTTCTCGTTAAAGCTTTTGCTGGTTTTGTTTGCCATGTGCAGCGTATTTTTCAGCTAAAGCTTGACTCGCCGAATTTGTTTGCCAGCAACTCCATAGTTCGCAGTGTATTGTACCATAGGGCTTGGATTTCCACTGCTTTTCCAGCTCTGGGCGTAATCTCTTCTGTCGCCTACCGATGCATCCATCCACGTAAGCCTTGAACCATGCATAAGTAAACCGTCATCATCTAAACGGATACCAAACAAAGTGCCCCTTTGATGGTACTCAATTATTGCCTGTAAGCTTTCCCAAAGCTCATCTTTAACAAACGCGTAAGTCGCCAGTGTATTTCAGGTATTGAAGCACAGCGTTAACGTACCAAAACGTGGCGTCAACGGTGTTGTAGGCTGGCTCACCTGATTTATCTGTTATAAAATTTGGAATTAAGCCCGCTTTTGCAGTATTGAATGAAGTTTTGAAGTATTTCTTTTGCATCGCTGAATCTGCCAGTTACCAGCATAAGCCCAGGCAAGCGAAATGAAGGTGTCTCTGCCCCATGGTTCAAACCAATGGTACCCGGCAATGACGGCTTTTCTGCCATGCAGCATTTTCTACCATAAAGGAGTCTGCGGCTAAGAAGAATCCAGTTTAGCCAATCGCTCATTGGCACCTTAGGGTGTAGAACGGTAAAAGTTATCCAGCAATTTGCTTTGTTGGTTAACTCTTGCTTGAAAGAAGCATTAACTTCATCGATTGTGTTGCCGACGGAATCTAAAACTTCTCTTGCTGTGTTGGCTTTCATGGTTCACGGCGAAGCTGTTACCGCAAACTCTTTTTCCGTATCTAGCTGGAACTTGCACTTCAAAATATCCAGGCTGGAAACAATCATCAATGCTGGCTTTCTCCTCGTTGATGCTTCATCGCGGTAGAATAAGTGGTCTACCCAGTTTATTTTCTCCTTGAATTCTCCTTCAGTTGAGCTGACAAACAATTGTGGCTTGTGGATGCTTGAAAAGTTGTTTCGAACTCTTTGCTGGTGCTTTTTTGAGTGAAATTCAATGGGTTTTTTGATGCTGGTCGACAACGGTGTGGAAATATCTGCATGTTAAAAGCGGGTAAATCCTAATTTTAGCCTCTGAATCCGTTCTTGTTTGTAACTTTGTAGATTACTGAGACAGCATTTTTGTTTTTAGGCATAAAAATGGTTTTGTTAACTTTAACGTTGCCTAAATCATAAGATGTAAGTTGGAAAAGGCGCTATTGAAAACTGCTTTTATTAAGCTTGTAACCTTGAGGATAAATCACGTCTTGGAAACTCGTTTGAGCCCAACCTGTAAACATCATCGCCCACAATTACGTCTTCATCAAGCTTTGAGAGGCAAACGGTGCGGTCGCCAGGCGGATGCAACGCTGCAACAAGCAAACCATGATATTTCCGTGTGTTAATACCCAGAACAGTTGATGAAGCGTAACCGCCTAACCCATTGGTTATCAGCCATTCCTTCTGCATAACCTCGCCGAAACGGGAAAACGCTTCTTGAGTGAAGGTTATGGCGGGCAATTTCATTTTTACGGCATCAGCTTGGCAATGTTTTTGTCCCGTGGAACACAGAAATAATTTGCGACTGGAACACATTTTGTTCTGAACAAAAGCAAATGAGGCTTTGTTAGCTTGTATTCGGTGAGGGTTTCAGCGTATCCCATGCCTTTAGCGAAAACCAGTTCTGCAGCATCGTAAACTTTTAGGAATTCAGGCGAAACCTCTTTTTTCTGCAAGCCAACCGCGTCGGTTCCTGTAGTTAATATTTCGTCGGCTATTTTATCCATGTTTGAAATCTCTACATCTTCCATGGTGGCGTCGTTGATTACTGGTCCGCCTTTAACGACGTAAATTACTTTTAAGCCCATGTTTTTTAGTTGTTCAACAAGCAGTGTGTCAAAAACGATTTCTCCAGCGTTATCCGCTAAAAAAAGAACACTGTTTGCCTTCTTTGCTAACTCATAAGCTTTGTCAATATCATCTATAACTAAGTCTTTAGATGCTTCTCTAAAGCAACGCTGCCAAATTATTCAAGGTAAACTTGTGACCTGGAATATCAAACTCCATAATGTTGCCAACAATAGCGCATAGGCATGCTTTTTTGAACCGTTCCTGCTGATTATTGCCTGCTTCCACAAGTTTTTTTGCATGTGGCAGCATTTTGAGGGCTTTCTCGTTAGCCAATCTTTTGTTCGCAGGTACGGGTCGTTGTTGCTTGTTAACTGTTTAATTATGCGGTCTCTTTTTGTGCCTATATCTGCTGCAACTGAGGTGGATTTGAATTCCCGGTTTAGAAGTTTAACTATTTCAGCGAAGACATCTGAAACGTAGGGCAGGGTTTGTTGTGGCTTGGTATGTTGCTACTTGCCCCCGCGAAAGTAGACAAGATTCACATTCAGGTTCAACTTTCAAAGCTCTCACACAATTTAATGTTTTGTTGCGTCGGCAAATGCACGTAGAATACTATATGGGTCTTTCGCTTTCACTATGCCGCTTGCAACAAGCACGCCTTGTGTTCCAAGCTTCAAAGCTACCGAAACATCTTCACTTTGGCTTATTCCTGCACCACATAAAATTGTGACATCAGAGTTTATTTTTCGAACAAGATTAACTGTGTTGTGAACTACTTCAGGTTGAGCTTTCGAAACGGCAATTCCTGTTCCAATCAATTCTGGCGGCTCAATAGAAACAATGTCTGGTTGCATTGCAGCCACACGCAGCACTTGCAGTTGGGTTATTTGCGCAAACGCAAGAAATTAATCCTTTTTCACGAGTCAACGTGATAATTGCTCAATTTCTGAAAGTTTAAGTTGCCTCTCAGCATGATTAATTAAAGTTCCAACCGCACCTGCTTCCTTAACCGATTCTGCAAGAATATGACCTGTGCTGTTACCAGGCTTAATCGGGTCAATGTGCTGGGCGAAAACTGGAATCTCAACTGCTTCTGCAACTCTTGCAATGTCAACGAACTGTGGCGCCACAACGATAGTTGCGCCTGTTTCTTTAGAGGCTTTTTCAGCATTCTTTGCAAGTTCAACGGCTTTTTGTCCTGTGGATTCTAGATAAGTTTTAAAATTTACGATAATTATGGGAGTTTGTAGTTTCAATTTGAGTTTTCCTCGGTGGTAAAAGATAACAGTATTTTATTAATATCATTTGCCTTTTAAAAATACAATAGTTTAAGATTAAAAAATTAAAAATTAGGTGACAGTTGCTTTAACTTGAAGAGCAGCTCTTTTAGCAATATCTTCTGTTAACATGCCTATAAGATGCCCGTTTTTAACCATAGCAGCCCGCTTCATGCCTTTCTTCTCCATAAGCTTCATGGCTGTAATCATCGATTCGTCTCCTTGCAAAATTATAAGCGGCGTGTAGTTGAGGTCTTTTGCAAGTGTTTTCTTAGGGTCTTTGTGTTCTTCAACTATTTCTCTTAAAATGTCCTTGTCGTTTATTACTCCGATGGGCTGATGATTTTCAGTTATTAGAACAGAAGCAACGCTGTTTTGCAACATTTTATCGACAAGTTTAGCTACTGTTTCAGTTGTTGAGACCTCAACTGTGGGAAGTTTTGTGCCTGCTTGGTTGCTGATTTCTGTGATGTCTATTCCTCTTTTCCAAATGTCATCTAAGCATTTCGCTTACTCTTTCAATTTGGCTAGGATCAGCTGGAGTAGAAGGTGTCAACTAAGTAGAAGAGCGGATTCAGTTCCAAAATCGCTTAGAGGCGGCATCTTGAACATGAACAGGTGCTTGTTGTCAACAAGCATCATTGTTAGGTAGCTGATTGGGACATGTTTGATTTCATAATCTTGTTGAAAGTTTCTGTGCTGGTTCAAGGTTGTCAAGGTCGATGGATGCCATTATTCTGACATTTAAGTCCTTTTTTGAAGTAGTTTATTAATGGGTCATTTTCAGCGAGGCGGTTGATGCTTTGGGATGTTGTGATTAGAACAATTTCTTTTTTTGCTGATTCAAGAACCTTTGTACTTTGGCCCATGCTTCGTCAGCGTCTTTGATGACGAGTGTTTCGCCTATTGGTATTCCGCGTCTTCAATTCGTCTATTCGTCTTGAAGCGTCAACTCCGCTTTGCCACATTTGGACAAAAAAAGCTTTCAGAACTGAAATGAACATTTTATCATTTATCCATAAGCCTTCATCTTCCAAATTCAAGACGGATGCTTCATTTCCAAAAGGAGCATACAGCATGGCTTCTTCTTCATCTTTAATTAGAAATCGTGGGAAAAACTTTGAAGCTCATGCTAACATGGCGAAGTTTAATGTTTAATTTTTCTTCAGCAATATTCTTATCCATTCTTTCTACAACTTTGAGGTTTTCATGGGGAAATTTCGGTTATTATTTGAATTTGGACTTTTCGCTCTTGAGAAGAAGTCGACTGCTGTATCAAAAATTCCTGCGATGTCTTCTTGAATTAAACCTAAAGCAGTTGTTAAAACTATAACTTCAGCTTTTGATTCTTCAATCATTGATAGCATTTTTGAATGAATCTTTTTCTTGCCTGTGATAATTGAGAATTTAGCTACTGGATATTCTGATTCGGGAGCACTTATCGATTGCCAAGCCGTTAGAAGAGTCTTGTTTCTGGTCGTTAAGGTTGGTAACTTCGTTCTTTTTTGTGTTAATAAATGATCAACTAAGGCTTCAAAAGGAACAATTGTAAAACGTGTAGGTCTCTCCAAGGTTGCTTCGATGAAGCCTTTTTCCTGAGTTTCTTGAAGGTGCGGTAAGCTTGAACACGCTCCATTTTAAGTCTTTTAGCCACAAAGCTTGTTGATTGGACACCGCTTTTGGCAAGAAACATGTAAACTTGAATTTCTCGTTTTGATAACCCAAGAATCTGCAGAAATTTGGTTACATCCTTTTCACTCATCAAGCAACCGCCGTTTAAAACCCGTTGTTATTAGAATTAAAGATGTAATTCGCCATTTATATAATTAATGCTTTTTTGTAGACTTTTTGTCAAACATTTGACTACAACTTAGACTTTGTGCATTAAAAGAGGTTAAACAAGCTTCTGCTGCAAAGTGCCATTCTCGCTTTTTGCCCTTTTTGCAGGCTTCCATGACTTTCTAACAAAATCGGGATAATCATCATTTTTTTCCAGCAGCTGCTTTAAGGAAAACCATGGTTTTTTCGTCTGTTAAGTATCCGCTGCCGAAGTCGCCATATTCAAGTCTTAAGCTTGCAATTTCTCTATCGCGCTCAACCTTAGCTATGATGGATGCTGCTGAAACAATTGGATAAATCCTGTCTGCTTTATGTTTGGAAATGATTCTGGTTTTGATTTTTAGGCATTCTCTGATGTGGTTTCCAAAACGATGCTCAACAGTGTCTGCCGCATCAACATATGCTTCATCAGGCTTTAAAGCTTCAATTATTTGGCCATTGTCTGCGCTTCAAGACTGTTTAGTTTGTGCAGTTTTCTGGCGCTTTCAACTACTTTGTCAATTTGGTAGGGCATAACCTTTATGGTCTGGTATTTTTCAGCTAACTCTGATGATTGCGGGGTACAGAGCTCCCGCTTTTTGGGCGTTAAAAGTTTTGAATCTTTCACGCCTAGTTCTGTTAAGATAGGCAGATTCTCAGCTTTCACCATGACGCCAGCAACCACTAAAGGACCGATAACGCATCCGCGCCCAGCTTCGTCAACACCAGCAACCAAGGTTTTAGCCACATATACCACTCAGTAAAAAAGGTTTCATTAAACTATGCTATATTGCTTTTCTAAAAAACTAGTCGAATTAAAAAATAAACACTATTGCAAGATAAAAATCCAGTGTAATTTTTCAGGAGTTCAAAAGTCTGAGGAAAAAAATTTTGCTCAAAACGAAACCAATTCATACACACGTAAATTGACGGCTTGCGCATCATTACCATTGCGACCTCATTTAACGAACGAAGAAGATTAAAATGCTCAGGGCACTAACTACGGAGAGGGTCAAAATTATTGCACTGAGCCTATTTATCCGCGTAACTTTCGCTGGATTAGAAGCCAACTCTTTTCGTGCATGCAAGTACACAGTAAGAGCCAGCCCATATCCTAGTGCAACGTATACTACAACCATCATATAGTCTGAAATTGTGAAATACCCCAGAGCGGGAAGCGAACCAGTGAGGCTCAAATGAAATGCAACCGCCGTGAGAATCGAAACTACATTCATACCTAACCTAGCCGCCCAAATCTCGGGAATATCTATCCGAATGAAGAAAGAAAGAATTCCGAGAAGTAAAATTATAACTATCGGGATGAGAATGCTGAATATTGCAGAGCCAGATGGTCGTGCAATCGTAATCGAGACGACAAACCTCGAAAATGTTTGGTCACCTTTTGTCAACAAGTTTGATGGAAGACCCCACGTTGTGTTGTAGAAGTGGTTAGTCACGTTTGCCATTGGAGATCCGATTATTTGCCAACCAGCTATTGAGACAGCAGGATCAATATTGCTTGTAGAATTCGCATTGTAAACTAAAGAAGTAATTGGGTAGTTCATATCTTCAATTTCGATTGTGAGTTGATGCGTATCAAACGGATAGTCTTGTAAGTTGATAGGATCAGACAATTTCGCGTCGACTCTGTATAGGATATAATTATTGCCTGACACATTTTGATCGGAAGGATAGATATTGTATGAATTAATCTGTCCATTCATAAGTTCAAACTGAGGAAAGGAAGGAAAGGACGAATTGTTGCTTGTGTTCGACCAGTTCCCAGCCCAGCTTTCCCAAAGATAGAAATCTACCTTGAACGTCCCGCTTGCGAGAGAGAGATCATCAATATTTATCACGTATATTCCGATGTTCACGGCTCGCGCATTTGTTCCGCTGATTACTTCTTGAGAGATGAATGACTGTTCATTCTCCTGAGCACTTGAAATGCCTGGAGTAAGAATATTATTTGAAGCCAGCGAAAAAGGGGTGGATGCGACAACCGATACAAAAAGAATCAGAAAAAGGCAAAGCACAATTTCTTTGGCAGCTGCATGATATGTTAATTTTGACATTGTCTATCAGTCTCACAACACTTATTTTTAATAACCTTTAAGTTGAAAATTTAATAAGTAGTTTTTCTAAACAGGATATACTTTAGCTCTACCCAATTAATTCTTTTTGGAATTCGAGAGATAAAAAGATAAAATTTATGTCTATGACAAAAAATTGTCGCATAGCATTTTCAATGGCTAAAAATATTAGTTCGAAGGCGACTTTTAGCTTCTTTGGGCAACTATCATGGCATGTGCCTTGTCAAATGGCTCCAAATTCGACAACTTCTTTTACATCAAAGCCCCTTTTTCGTAAAATATTCGCTTCCTGCCGATAAACCTCATTGGGATCCATTGTCACATCGATGCTTTGTGATTTCACGGCAAGCATAACCCAGCCAGATTGTTTTAAGAAAACGTCTGCGTTATCAGCCAATAATTTAGCCTGTTCTGGCTGCGCCACATCGCAGTAAATTGTGTCTACCTTTCCACAGATGAACATTGCGTATTTCTCGGGCATCCGAGCATCCTCGAGAAGTGGGGAAATGTTAGGTCGGATAAGCCGCGACATTGGTAACTAAATCCCGAATTGATCGCTGCGCAAATTCGACACAATAAACATATCCGTCCTCGCCAACGATGTCTGAAACATGGCTTGGCGTGGTTCCTGAAGCAGCACCTAAATAAAGAACTTTAAAGCTCGGCTCTATAGGAACATTTTGAACGCCTTTAATAATAGCTGCTGCGAGCTTGCTGCGAAAAGCATCCCAAATGCGATATTCAACACCTTTGAACCTCAATAGCCGTTCGCCGTAAACGTTTAAACCCGGCGTCAGATTACGCGTGGCTAACCGTTTGGGCACCGTCTTCAAGATTAGCTTGGTATATTTCTTTGAATTTGGGGATGCGGTTTAACTTTGGGGTGCACGATTGTCTGATCCCCGATTTTGACCGCCACCACCACGTCGATCTCCTCTAGTTCGTCCTCCGCCATAACCGCCGCCTCCACCGCCACCGTGTCGTGGTCTTCTGCCTCGGTCGCGATCCCTAAAACCACCTTGACCACTACCCTTGAATCCGCCTTCATCTCTTCTTGGAGGACGTTGTTCTCGGCGTTCGAATTCTGCTCCTGCGGGTCTCGGTTTAGGTTCTTTTGGTGCGGGCGGTTCCTTGTACTTTTATGTGGATTTCTTCTAGGCGTTTGTTAATGTCAGCTTTTAGTTTGTCTCCGATGTAATGGCCTCCGAAAGCGTCAGCTCTTGCGGCGATAGCTAGTTTCCCAGCGATCACCCTTGCGATTTTTCCTCTCTGCCACCTTTTCGCATCATGCAAAAGTGTATGCTGGAAAATTAAGCCGTGTTTGGGTGGTCGAGCTCCCGTTTTTAGAGAGCGAAACAGCGCTTTTTCTGCACCTAACACCTGTATGGTGCTTGCTGGTCTCATAGCCAAGATTTGCAGGCTGCCAGCGATAGCGATTAGGCGTGCACCGAGAAGCGCGCCTGCAACTGCGCGGACGTTAGGCGCCATTTCCTCCATGGTTCTGTCAACGTAGTTCTCCATGTTTTTGCGAAGTTCATAAAATGAAAGTACGTTTTTGGCCAATTCTTGTATTTGCTCTAAATCGAGTTCGTGCAATGTCTGCGCCCATGGATGATTCAGCTGCTTTCGCAACGAATTGGGCTCGCTCTTTGGGAATATTTTCTTTCTCTAAGTTTTCAGCCGTGTAGTTTTCTCTGTCACCTAAGTTTGTGACCAGCCTAGAATAAGTTTCATGTTTTTCTATTAATCGATCAAGTTCTGGGAAATAAACGCCGTACCATTCTCGTAAGCCTGCCCATGAATAGGTTAACTGTTCGGTCTAAATCATCTAACGTCTGAATGCCTTGAGCGACAATTAAGTCTCTTTTTTCTGAGGCACCCTTAATTCTTAACTTGGCAAGTTCCATACTGACGTTGCGGTTCCAAAGACTGAGTTCCTGCTCATCTTTTACAAAGCCTGATTCAACTGCAACCTCATTCATGCGGGAACGAAGAACTTCAGCTTCGGCAGGTTTTGCCACTTCCACGGTAACATTCATTTTCTTTTGAATTTCTTCGGCCAAATTAGCTTTTTCAAAAACAAAAATGTCGTAACCTGCGTTTTTTAGAAGTGAAATTAATGAGAAAACTTCGTCGGACATTTTTCCAGCTTCAGCTTTAAGCAAGCTTCTTGCTGCTGCTTGAGGTTTTTTTGGAAACAGAACTTTCTCCACTAAACTGTTTTTATCGTCGAAAGCTGCTACGCCGAAAGGAAACTGAATTATGAATGCTTTCATTTTTCTGAGCCCCAATAAACTAAGTATTGTCACTACTCTAACCTAATAAACAGTTATGTTGCCTTAAATTGAAAGGCTTGTATTTTTCTTTGTTATCTTGGTTTTGCTTTGGTTGTTTTTTGTGTTTGTGGAGAATCTGCTGGGTGAAAAATATCATGCGAAAAACCAAGCCTAATACTAAGGATCTTGCAAAATAATTATGCAAGCAAGTTCTACTTGAATCCATGTAGGTGAAGAGAAACTGTTTTTATCTGATGAAAATATAAAATATTGCTGGTTATAAGAATAGATTAACTTAGATGCAAACAAAAAATTCGGAAGAGAGAGGGGGAATCATTCGCCTGCACGTAAGTTAATCTTTTATTTCACGCCTTTAGGCTCGTCCTATTTGCGCGTTACCAATAACAATGGCTTTTGAACCATAAATAATGATGTGACTGTGTAGCTACAATCACACATTCGAAAAAACTGAAATTGGTTTGTTGGTTTATTTCTTTTGTTGAACTTTTGCATTCTTAAGGTGAATGTGAGTAATTGGATTGGTCGTTTTATCTATAGGAAATACAAGTGTGAATCGCGTTCCTTTTCCAACCTCACTTTCAAAGGTCACCTTTCCATTTAATGCTTCAGTCAACTTTTTTACTACTGCTAAACCAAATCCTTGACCCTTCGCTTTAGTTGTAAATAAGGGCTTGAAAAGTTTATCTTTCGTTTCTTCAGATATGCCCAAGCCTGTATCCTGAACACTTATGAAGATCTTATCGGCTCTTATGGGCGGCATCAAAAGTTAATTTTCCACCGTTAGGCATGGCTTGAATTGCATTTGCAGACAAATTTGTTATTATCCTCTTCATTGCTGAAGGGTCAGTCATAATTTTGCCAGACAAGGTTCAATGGAATGAACGACAGTTATGTTTTCAGGAACCTTCAAGGTCGAAAAAATATCTTCAACCATTTTAGTTAAATCGGTTTCTTCAAAGGAAGGCTTTAAGGGTTTGGCATAGTCTTGCAGGTCATTGACGATTTTGTCAATGTAAAATATGTTGTCTTCAATCGATTGAGGCTTTCTGTAAGATACTTCTTGGCTTCGCTTTCAGGCAATTCATCTATTTCCTTTTTTGACAAGAACAAATCACCAATTATAGCTTGCAATGGATTACGGATATCATGTCCAACCATGCCAGCCGTTGCACCAATAGCGGCTAAACGTTCAGCATCTTGCAGCTGCTTTTCTAAATTTCTACGCTGGGCTAATATCGTTAAATAAAATACCTACTTTTCGGATTTTTCCTTCGCCGACTGGAAAGGCAAAAACATCATAATAACGATTCAACGCTTTTGCCTCATTTGTAAAACGCACTGGTTCTCCTGTTACAGCAACTTTACCATAAATCTCAAACCAATAAGCCTCATGATTTGGAGCAAGACTACGCATCAGTTTTCCTTTCGCATCATGCAATCCCGTCTGTCGCTCAAACGAAGCATTAATTTCCAAAAAACGATAATCAGAAGGCTTGCCATCAGCGTCAAAAACCATTTCAACGATACAAAAACCCTCATCAATTGAATCAAACAATGTTCGATATCTTCTCTTCACTTGCTTTCAATGAGAGCGTACGATTTTCCACTGTTTCCTCCAATTTTTTGCGTTCAATAGCATAGGTTATCGCTCGAAATAGCAAAGCTGCATCAAATTTCTCCTTTGATAAGATAGTCTTGTGCGCCTCTTCGAACTGCTTCTAAAGCTAACAGCGTCATCATTGAATCGCAGTTAATATCAGAATTGGTACATTGTTTTAGTCGCTGCATGTATCTTTTCAAATGTATTGAGACCTTGGCTATCCGGCAATCCAAGGTCCAGTAGAACTGCATCTATTCCGCCTGCTGCAAACGATCTAATCCTTTTGAAAGCCTGTCAACGCGCTCAATATCGTTGAACGCAAATTTTTCTTCAGCTGAGCATTTCTTGGATGAGTCGAGCATCGCCGGCGTTGTCTTCAACTAAGAGGATTTTAATTTTATTTTACTCCTTTGGTGGCAGTTTTACTATCGTAAACCAGAATTCTTCTAGTGCATGTATTATTTCAACGAATCGGTTTAGGTCAACTGGTTTAGTAATGTAAGCGTTTGCATGCAGATTATATGTCTTTATTATGTCTTCATCAGCCTTTGATGTTGTCAGGACAATAACGGGAATATGCTTGAGTTTTGGATCCTTTTTAACTTCAGCTAATACTTCGCGGCCATCTTTTCTTGGCAAATTCAAATCTAACAGAATCATGTCGGGAGTAGGGGCTTCTGCAAATTTTCCTTTTTTGTTTAAGAATTCCATTGCTTCAACGCCATCTTTAGCAACGTAAATTTCGTTCAGCACTTTTGCATCTTTAAGGGCTTCTTTGGTTAAGCGAACATCTCCAGGATTGTCTTCCACCAATAAAATATCCACAGCCGATGCATCAATTCTTTTCATTTCGTTTTATTCAACTCCTTTTTGCTTGTTTAATGTAAAATAGATAGTTGAACCTTTTCCTATCTTGCGATTCAATCCAGATGCGTCCTCCATGTCGCTCAACGATTCTCTTGCAAACGGCAAGGCCAATTCCAGAACCAGGATACTCTTCTCTGGTGTGTAAGACGCTGGAAAATCTTGAAAAGCCTATCATAATATTCAGGAGCTATGCCAATGCCATTATCGCGCACTGAGAACAAGTATTCAGTTCCCTTATCTTTAGCTGACACGTGAATCACGAGGCGGCTCTTTGCTATGGAACTTTATGGCATTGCCAATTAAATTTTGGAGTAGCTGAACAAGTTGGCCTCCATCAGCCATAACGACTGGGAGCTTTATCATGAGTTACCACGGCATTGTTTTCTGCTAATGGATGGCTTGCAGATTCATAAGCACAATCTCAAGTGTTGATTCAAGGTTTGTTGGTTCAAAAGGCTTGCCAAGTCTGCTCACACGCGAATAAGTTAAAAGGTCATCAATTAAGCCTCGCATTCGATTGGCCCCGTCTACGGCGTAACCGATGAACTCGTCAGCGTCTGAGTCTAGTTTTCCTTTGTATCTTCGTTCTAAGAGCTGAACATAGCTTGCTACCATACGGAAAGGCTCTTGAAGGTCATGCGATGCTACATAAGCAAACTGCTCCAGTTCGGCGTTTGATTGTTGGAGTTTTTCCATAGTTTGTTTAATTTCGTTCTCCATTGCTTTGCGTTCGGTTATGTCTCTTGCTGCTGCAAAAACACCTTGAATCTCGCCCTGCGGGTTACGGTAAATTGAAGCGTTGTATAAAACTCTGTTACTCTGCCTGATTTGTGGCGTAATTGCCAATGGGTAATCTTTGACTAAGCCTTCCGTGAAAACCTTTTGGTATCCTGCTCTTGCCTTTTCTTGATCAGTGAAATAATCTGAAAAGTCACTGCCAATCAGCTTTCTTCTCGAAGAAGCCAGTTACTTCTTCAGTTGCTTTGTTAACGTCGGTAATTTTACCTTCAGCGCTTATTGTGACTAATGGATCTAAGCTTGCTTCAAGTAGACTACGCGAATATAAAGAGGCAGCAAGAACATTTTCTTCAGCTTTTTTCCGTTCCGTAACATCTCTTGCTGCAGCAAAAACACCTACTATTTCGCCTTTTTCATTTAGATAAACTGAGGCATTGTACAAAACGTCCGTTATCGTGCCATATTTATGCTTAATTGCCAGCGGGTAATCCTTTACTAAGCCTTCTGTGAAAACTTTTTGGTAGCCCTCTCTCGCCTGTTTGGGTTCAGTAAAATAGTCGGAGAAATCACTTCCAATAAGTTCCTCACGTGTGCAACCCGTAACTTGTTCAGTTGCCTTGTTAACGTCTGTAATTTTTCCTTGTTTACTGATTGTAACTAAAGGGTCTAAACTTGCTTCAATAAGACTCCTTGCATAAAGAGAAAGAGTGGTCAAGTTTTTGGTACGTTCATCAACAAGTTTTTCCAAGTTTCTGTTGTAGTCTTCAAGCTTTTCTTGCATCTGTTTGCGGTCATTGATGTCTCGGTTACTAACGCGACGACCAAGCCACTTACCGTCATTGTCGAAGACTGGCTGACACACATGCGCAATCCAACGTATTTCTTTACTTCGCGTTAAGATACGAAAATCAATTTGATGCTCTTTGTCCAAGCTGTTTAACTCAAAATGAGCGCCAAAGATCTTCTGATCTTCAGGATAAACGATTTCAGTTAGTAACTTAGGGTTTTTGACGAACTCTTCAGCTTCATAACCAGTAATTTTCTTACATGAAGGTGACATGTAAATTATGTTACCGTCTGGTCCCACCCAGTATTCCCAATCATAAGTAAAGTTGGCAACTGTCCTGAATTTTACTTCGCTCGATTTTAGCGCTTCTTCCGCTTTCTTGCGTTCAGTAATTTCCACGCCGTAAATATTAACATAATTTTCAGAGACTATTGGCGCCACTTTAAATTCAAACCAACGATCCCCAAAGTGTTCTTCAAAATCTAGCCTACAGTTGGAAGATAGCGCATGCTTCACATAATTTAGCCAATGAGGCTTTACAATGTTGCCAACTTTCATGTCAATTGGTTTTGGAAGCTTTTGGCTTTCCTTGTTTGCATATACTATTGTTCCTTCGTGGTTAATTCGAAGAACCGCATAGGGATTCTCCCCGGGAAACTTTGCGAGGTTTTGAAGCTCTTTTTCCGTTTTTTTTCGTTCAGATATGTCTCTAAATACTAAAACAACGCCTGTAACGCGCTCTTCTTTATCCTTTATTGGCGCTCCGCTGTCATCTATGGGAACTTCTGAACCGTCTTTTCGAATTAGGATTGTATGGTTAGCTAAGCCAACAACCATGCCTTCTTTGAGAACCTTAGTTATTGGGCTTTCAACTTCCAAACGTGTCTGTTCGTTAACTATGTTGAAAACTTTTTTTACAGGCTTTTGCAAAGACTCGACGAGTGTCCAACCAGTCATTTTTTCTGCAACGCCATTCATGAACGTGACCTTTCCTGACTTGTCGGTGGCAATAACGGCATCTCCAATACTTGCCAAAGTGGTTGCCCAACGCTGTTCAGTGTTTAAACGCAAGGTTTCTTGTGCTTTGTGCAACGCTTCTTGAGCCTCATTGATCGCTGTAACATCTCTTGCTGCTGCAAAAACTCCTTGAATTGTGCCTGTTTCATCCCTATAAACTGAAGCATTATACAATACATTTGTAATTTTTCCTGACTTGTTGCGGATAGCTAATGGATAATCTTTTACAAAACCATTTGCGAAAACTTTCTTGTAACCTGCCCTGGCTTTTTCAGGCTCTGTAAAATAATCCGAGAAATCGCTTCCAATCAATTGCTCTCTAAGACAGCCTGTAACTAGTTCAGTTGCTTTGTTGACATCGGTTATTTTGCCCTCTGCGCTGATAGTTACAAAGGGGTCAAGACTTGCTTCAAGAAGACTTCGAGCATATAGGGAGGCTGACTTCTCATCATTACGGCTTTTTCTTTTATAAGGTGATTTTATAGCTTTCGCCAAATTTTAGTTTACCTTCACAAATGGCTCATTGCCTTAATTTACAAAATGTTTATCCATAAAAGCTTTTTTATTTTGATTCAAGGGTAATGAACGTACATTTTTCCGTGGTTATAATAGAGCGTATTAAAATGGAGCTAAAAAAAACCCAGTCCAAATTTTAGAAAAAGAAGCAAGCTAACAAACACAAGCAAACCTGACAGAATCCAGCGCAATGTCCCGCTTTTCGTAACTCTACAGAAATGAGCGCCTAACAATCCACCAAACATCGAACCTGAGCCCAATAAAATAGCGTACTCAACATTTACGTCTCCTAAACTTAAATGCTGAATAACACCGGCAAATGAAATAAATATCATCATGAAAACCGAGGTTGCCGCCACCGCTTTAAAAGGCATACGCAAAACAAAAACCAAAATCGGAACAAGCAGTACCCCCGGAATTCCGAGGAGCCCACCACATAACCCTCCAAAAAAACAGAGCACAGCACCAATAACCAAGGTTTCTCTTCTTTGAGAAAATAATTTTTTTTCAAACATCACAAAATCCCCACCTGATTTGCCTTCACACGAATTTTCATCCTGTTTGCCGTAGACTATTTGCCAAGCTACAAAAATCAAAAAAACACCAACGAGAACGCCTATAATTTGTCCAGGTATTTCCTTGGTCAAGTAGCTTCCGAGAATTGCGCCTGGAATAGCTACTGCGCCAAGAATTAAACCAGTTTTATAGTAAACTTGTTTTTGGCGCCAATAGTAAAGTGAGGCAACTGTTGTTGTCATCAGAATAACTGTTAAGCTTGTTCCAACGGCGTTTGCAGGTGAGAAAGCGAAGACTAGCGTCAGCAGAGGAACAACTAAAAAGCCGCCTCCCAGCCCAACCATAACTGACAAACCGATAATGAACCCGATTATGGGCACAAGAATTTCCAGCATATTAGTTCCTCTGTAGATAGGAAAGGAAATGGAATTGATACTAATATTTTGGGGTAGCGAAGCGCTTATCATCTTAAAATTTTTTGAATAAAAAAACCTAGTTAAGTTTAAAATCTGCTTTTAAGTTATAGGTAGAGCACCAATCTGGGAGCGTAGGGGAACTGGGTTTATGGTAAATCAGCCACCGCAACGTGCACGCGGCGTAAAAGTGCTCAAAGCCGTTTCTTCACCGCTCAGACTGCAAATCCTCAACCTGCTCTTTGACAAAAGCGCCCTCTCATACACTGAACTAATGAACCAGTTAAAAATGAATCCCAGCCGAGACGCAGGCAGATTTGCCTATCACTTAAAATTCCTGTTAAAAGCAGATTTGGTTGAAGCAGATGTTGAAGCAAAAAAATATTATTTGACTGACCTTGGCAAAATGGTTCTTGATGTGGCTGACCGCGTGGAAAAGAAAGCGTTTAAACCAAGAGGAATGCTTGTCCGCACATCGCATTTGACTTTGGAAGAGTTTGATGCAAACAAAATAGCCAATTCACTCATAAAAGAAGCAAAGGTGCCAGCTGAACTAGCGCAGAAAGCAGCTAAAGAAGCAGAAAAACGCCTGGTTAAATCAAAAACAAAGTATCTCACTGCCGCTTTAATCAGGGAAGTTGTAAATGGCATTTTAATTGAGAAGGGCTATGAAGATTACCGCCATAAACTCACAAGAGTTGGCATGCCTGTACATGAGGTAACCGCTTCAATAGAATCAAAAGACACAACCGCTGACTCAACAACCTTACTTACAAAAGCAGGCCAAACCGTCTTGGCGAGTATACGTTGCTTAACATTTTCCCAAGAGACATCGCTGACGCTCACCTTTCAGGCGCCATCCACATTGACAACTTAGGCACATGGATACTGAAACCAGACGAAATCAGCCATGACCTGCGGTTCTTCTTCCAAAACGGACTCAAACTTGACAATCCTCTGCAAGTTTCAATGGAGCCTCCGAGCAACTTTGAATCAGCCCTAGCAATCGCCTTCAACGTTCTCTTGCATGCCAACAAAGAAACAAACCGAACTCAAACCTGCGATTACTTCAACGTTTTTCTCGCACCCTTTGCAAAAGGCGCTGAAACATCAACGAATCAAAGGAAAACCTACGCTTATTCATTTTAAACCTAAACCAGCATGCCGAAGCTACGTTTGGTGCTTGAACTTTCAATTCCAAAATTAACCGTCTGAAAAAGAAGCAATTGGTCCACATGGGAAAAATATACGGAAAATACGGTGACTTCACACAAGAAAGCCAACTGTTAGCTTCACTTATCCTTGAAGTCTTTGCAGAAGAGAGCTCCAAAAAACCACTGCTTAACCCCAAACTGGTTATAAAAATTAACAAGGACACTTTAGCAGATGAAAACGCAAAAGCAGTTCTCCTTAAAGCCCACCATTTAGCAGCTGAAAAGAGGAACACCTTACTTTGCTAACATGACAAAGAAAGAAGCAGAAAACACAGTTTTTTCAGCTTCAGGAGTTAAACTTGCACCTGACTTAACTGGAGACTGGGAAACTGACACTCTTCGCACAGGCTGTCTTGGTTGTGTAACAATTAATTTGCCAAGAATCGCTCAAGAAAGTGAGAAGGACAAAAACAAGTTTTTTGATTTGGTAAGAGAACGTTTTGAACTTGCCGCCCGAGCTTTAGGCATAAAAAACAATGCTCTCAAGCAATTTGGAAAAAACTCATTGCCTTTCCTGCTAAAAAACGCCAACGGAGACACATATTTTAGGCTTGAAAACTGTTCACGAATAATTAATTTAGCTGGATTCAAAGAAGCAGTCGAAGCTTTCACCGAAAAAAGCATTAACTCAGAAGAAAGCCGCAAGTTTGCCGAAGAAATCATTCAAAACATTTTGGCTTTCAAGCAAAAAATCGGCAGAAAACATGGAAAACGCCTGTACCCAGTTATACTTAGCGATTCTGAGGCATCAGAGAGACTTGCGCAATTAGATATTGAGAAGTATGGGGTTGCCAAAGTAAAGTTTTCGGGAACAAGAGAAAAACCCTATTACTCAACTGCTAAAAGATTTCAAGTTAAAGCATGGCGAAACCCTAGTCATTTCCACCTGAAATCGTTGGAGACAGCGCAAAAAATGAAGGGATTAAATGCTGGCGGAAGCCTTAGATATTATAGAGTTAGGAGACGGCTGAATTTAAGCCTGAAGCACTGATGGATTTGACCAGGCGCTTAATTGAAAATCAAACTTTGGAGTTCTTCACTTACAATCGAATAATCAGTTTCTGCGATAACTGCAAAAAAAGCTGGTTTGGAACATTACATAAATGCCCATCATGCGGCTCCATGAGTGCACTTATCAACGTTTGACCGCTTCACTTCTACATAAAGCTTATTTGACAGCGCCAAGCACAAGTGCAAGAAGCGCCATTCGCACTACGACGCCGTTACCAACTTGCTGGAAATAACGTGCCTGTGGAGTATTGTCAACTTCAGCGGCAATTTCGTCCACGCGGGGAAGCGGATGCAGGATTATCATGTCTTTCTTGGCATTTTTTAGGGTTTTTAAATCTATTTTGTATGCGCCTTTAACTTTGGCGTATTCTGCTGCATCGGGAAAACGTTCCTTCTGGATGCGAGTAACATATAACACGTCGATTTGAGGCATTATGGTTTCTAAATTTGCATCTTCAGTTACTGAAATTTTGCTTTTTATTGTTTGAAGCACGTCTTTGCGCATGCGCAGAGTTTCAGGCGAAACCAGATACAGTTCTATATTGTAGAGTGCAAGTGCATAGGCAAGCGAGTGAACAGTTCGCCCATACCGTAAATCGCCGATTAAAGCAATTTTTAACCCATCTATCTTGCCCTTTTCTTTACGCATAGTATACAGATCAATGAATGCTTGCGTTGGATGCTCCTCTGCGCCTGTGCCACCGTTTATTATTGGAACCTTAGAAAACTCTGCAGCCAATTTTGCCGCACCCTCTAAACTGTGCCTAAGCGCTATCGCATCAGCATAGTTCTCAACTGTGCGCACTGTATCCGCCAAGTTTTCGCCTTTCTTGACTGAAGCAATTTCTGCGTCTGCAAAGCCAATGTTGGACCCGCCTAGTTTTAGCATTGCTGTTTCAAAACTTAAACGTGTGCGAGTGCTGGGTTCAAAAAATAATGTTGCAAGGATTTTTCCTTTAAGCATTTCTGAACCTTTTGAGGCAAGTAGGCTCCATGGATTTGCTGACGTCAAGAATATGGTTGATTTCTTCTCGAGAGAAATCTTCGATTGATATGATGTCTCTTCCTTGGAACTCCATTTTGAAGGCACCTAAAAACAAGAAAGCCGTTAACTGCTAAATAACACTTTGTATCGAGCTATGCGCTTTTTTTCCTTGTCAAGTTAGTGCTTATATGCTTTTGTTGTTGTTTAGCGACTGCCACACATTTTTAATAACGACCATTAGGCATTACTATTTTAAATTAGAAATTTTGAAGGAATTTTTAAATGGAAACAATTATGGAAAAAATTTCTAAACGACAAAAAACCAAAGAAAGTTTTAATTCTCAAGGATATATGCCCAGAGTATATGAAGTTAGAGCACCATGCCAATGGCTCGAAAATTGCTATGACGGCAAATGCCCAGCATTCACGAAAGTTAACGGCAACTTTTACTGTGCACGCCCAAGAAATCCAAAACGACGTTTAATGTGGTTTACGTACTCATTTTAATTAACTATTTAATTTTTCGTTTAGTATTAGCTCTTCAATGCTGCTATCGCTTCTTTAATGACAGCAACCGATTTTGCAAATCGCTCCTTTGTTTGATCTGACAATTCTAATTCAATTATTTTTTCAACCCCTTCTTTTCCAATAACTACGGGCACCCCAATTGAAACATCTGAAAAACCATATTCGCCGTTAAGGCATGTTGATACGCTCATAACTCGGTTTCTTCCCGTTAAAATTGCGTCGGCTGTTATGGCTATAACTGTTCCAGGAGCATAGATTGTTGAGCCTTTAAGTTTGATAACGTCTGCACCTGAAGTTACTGTTAAATGCATTATTTTTTCAATCTGCTCAGTTGTCAGCAAGTTTGTTATTGGAATTCCTGAGACAGAAGCGTATTCAACCAGTGGAACCATTGAGTCGCCATGTTCACCAATCACTAAAGCACGAGTATCTTCTCTTGAAACGTTAAGTTCATTGGCAATGTATGTTCTAAAACGCATAGTATCCAAAATGTTGCCCATGCCAAATAAGCAGCAACGAGGAAAACCAGATTCTTGAGCAGCAACGTAAGTCATTATGTCAACGGGGTTTGTTACAATCATAAGTTTGCATTCAGGAGCGTATTTGACGACTTCTTTTACGATTGATCGCATGATTTGTGCATTAGTATTCATAAGATCAAAGCGGGTCATGTCTGGTCTTCTGCCAAACCCAGCTGTTACAATTACAAGTTCTGAGCCTTGCATTTCGCTATAGTCGCTGGTTCCGCGGATTGTGCCATCAAACTCGATGGCGGGCGCCGCCTGCATCATATCTAGGGCTTCCCCTTTCGCCTGGTTTTCATTAGCATCAATCAGAACTACGTCGCTTATTTTGTAACGAAGAATATCAAAAGCGGCGGCACTTCCAACTTTGCCAGCGCCAATAACAGTTATCATACAATAAATTTAAGATTAAAGGTTAGTATTTAGCCTTTCTTAATGTATCTTTTTGGTTTTTTCGACAGTCTCTCTTTAAGAAGAACAACAAACAAACACGGTGTTGTTATTCTTCTTTGGCTTGTGGCTTGTATTTCTGATTAACCTTGAATCATTTGCAGGTTAAGTATTAAAAAGTCCTAGAAAGCGTTAAAAAGTATCAAAAATTTCTGAAAGAATACTCAAAATACTGTCTTAACGTTGTTTGCTGGAATCCTGCTTGTTTTATTTTGGTTAAGTAGTCTTCTTGCTTTTCTGCCCCTGCAACATACCGATGTACGCCAAAATGTCGTTCTTTACTTTTTCAGGCAGATAATATTTCTTATTTGTAAGAAAATTCTTATTTATCTCACTATTACCACTGGGCAAGGCGCCAAATGAGCCACCTTCTCACTTATACTACCCAAAAAACGTTCCCCCATTTTACCCGAACCTTATGCCCAATAACAATGACATCAAACCCCCCTCTTTAGCAACATTAACAATTTCAAGAGCAGGTCCCCTTCCTTAAGCATTGATGAAACCACCAAATCAGGCTTAACTGCTTTCACATGCGAAATAGCTTTTTTTAAAATTTGCTCATGGATTGCAAGAAAATCTTTTGCAAAAACGCTTGCAGCGCCATCTGAAATAAGTAGGTGATTCTTGAGGAACCACGCCCATCGCCAATGACTTCAGAAACATTCAAAATCAGTAAGGTTGAACTGAATTTTTCAGCTATATCTAAAGCGAAATCCAAAGCTCTATCTGAATTTTCAGACCCATCAACAGCCACTAAAATATTCCTAATCAACATAAAATTAAAACTCCTCAACGAAATATTTGTTTAGTAACCATTAAGCTTTTTCTCAAGATTTAAAACAATAATTCAGCAACTTGCTCAGTTTGCAGTACCCAACTTTCTCCAATTTTCTTTAAACAATATAAGGGTAAAGTGTTATTTAATAGCTAAAGAAGGGAACTGGGGGTTCATCAATAAATAAGCATATTCAACTGTTCTATTCAGTCATGCTTATTATTGCAACAATAGTTTTGCCAGCGTTTAATTTTCCCAACACCCAAGCAGCCACAGGATCAATCATCGTGGACCAGCTTGACACCTATGCCGACTGCACGAGGAGACTTGGGTGTTGCGGTTGTAAATGGAAAAATTTATGCTATCGGGGGCTTAAGTGGTGATTCGCCTCTTAACACTAATGAACAATATGACCCACAGTATCAAATCAATGGACAGACGAAACCCCATGCCGACTGCAAGAAGCAGTTTTGCCATTGCAGTTTACGATGACAAAATTTATGTTATAGGTGGAACAGTAGGCAACGGGTTTGTTGGAAACAATGAAGTATATGATCCTTTAACGAATTCGTGGGAAACAAAAGCTTCGATGCCCACTCCACGAGCTGATTTAAGCGCAAATGTTGTAAACGATAAAATCTACTTGATTGGCGGAAAAAAATATTCAAGTTCTAAGTCCATATTTCACTGAAACAGACGATAAACGAAGTTTATGATCCAGTTAACAATACTTGGACTACTGCAACGCCAATTCCGCTGGCCGTTTATGGTTACGGATCAGCCGTTATAAACGGCAAAATTCATATTGTTGGCGGTTCAAGAAATCCTGATCTCATCAGGGAAGCAGTGTTTTCGTTGATTCTAATCAAGTTTATGATCCTCAAACTGACAATTGGAGTTTAGCTGCAAACTTGCCTTCCGCAGCTACTTATGGGGCTGCGGCGGCAACCGAAGGGCTTATGGCGCCTCACGACTATATTTTGTAGGAGGATATTTTTCGAATACCTTTAGTGATGAAACTCAAGTGTATAATCCCGAATAACAACTCTTGGAACAGCGAGGCATCCTATGCCTACGCCTCGAGCATATTTAGCCGTTGCAGTTGTAAATGATGTTTTATATGCCATTGGCGGATTTGACGGCCAAAATTGGCTAAACACAATTGAACAGTATAAACCTGTTGGTTATGGAACTGTTCCACCTAAAATTCAGATTACTTCTCCTGAAAACAAAACTTATTCTGAAGTAACCTTAATTTCACTGTTAACAGAGACACTCAATGGATAGGTTACAGTTTAGATAATCAAGCAAATGTAACCGTAAACGGGACAAACTCAATTGTTTAACCTGTCTCAAGGAGCACATAGCATCATAATATTTGCTAACGACAGCTCAGGGCAACATGGGTTCTTCTAACAGAGTTTTCTTTTCTGTAGATACTATTCCTCCTAAAATCGTGATATTAAGTTCCACAAAACCAATCTTATGGCTCCACTGATATCGAATTAACTTTCACAGTGAATAAGGCAACTAAACTATTTAGCTTACAGTTTAGATGGAACAGGAAACGTAACTATAATTGGAAATGTAACTTTACCAGCGCTGATCTGATGGCTCGCATCGTTTAACAGTTTACGCAACGATTAAATAGGCAATTCGGGTTCACAAACTGTTTATTTTGAACATAGCACCTTTTCCAACAGTTATCATTGCTGCAGCCGTAGTCATAATAATTATTGCTTTAGCTGCGGGATACCTATTTTATAAACGTAGAAAAAAAAGTATCAAAAAAGAAGTTGCTGCTAAATAAAAAAGTGTTTTTCTTTTAAAAATTTTATTCATGATTAATCTCGATATTAACTCAAGTAATTCACTAAGGCCGCCTTAGTCCACCGCACCCATTTCTCTTGTATTCTAATATTGAATACTAAAGTAATCAACAAATTGTTTTTGTAAAGAGAAAATTTAAGTAAATAGCAAACAACCTTTCAAATGAAGGTCTCAGTGATGGGCTATGAAATTGACTATGCTGCTGGCGAAGAAGCAGGCTGTTCCTCACAAATGATAATTGCTGACCGAATTTTTTACGTTAAACTATTTGCAGCGCAACCATCAAGATTTTTTTCCGGAGACCAAAAAGGCGTTATTCAAAAAGAAATTTCGAAAGCAGAATTTGAACTTTGGGTAAACATTTTAGCTGATAATGAAGCAGAAGTTTTAGAAATTAAGAAAAACTTGGTTTAGGAAAAAAATATTAGATTAAACGTCTTTCCATCTGGTCTTTTTTACGGCAATAAACAGGATAATTGCGCAGACGCTTAACAGAACTGCCCAATCAAAAATTATCAGACTTAATGGAATTTTGAGGTAACCTGTTGCTGAATGCATAATTTCAGCCGCATAAGTTGTGGGAGAAAGGTAAGCAAGGTAATTGAATGGCGCAGGAATGTAGGTTATTGGGTAATAAACTGGCGGTAAAGTAGCAAACAACAGGGAAAGAAGCCTGGAAAAAGCGTAACTTTGAACTACATCATTTGAAAAAGTGGATAACATGAAACCCTAAAGCTACTGAAATAGCAAACATCAGCAATAACACAATGGATAAAATTGCAATTTGAAGAAGCGAAGGATGCAGATAAATTCCCGCGAGCGCAATAAGAATCACTAAACCAGGAATCGAGTAAACAATTTCTGCCAAAGCCATTCCACCCATGTACAAGCGTGAACTTGTCGGCGAACTCACAACCATGTCTTGAAGTTTGAAGTCATTTTTTAAGTGAGAAAGGTCTGATTGAAGGGCAATTCCGCTTGAAAAAAAAATCATTATTAAGCCGCCTTCAATAGCGGTTCCAAAAAGAGCTGCCATTGCGTTACAAATGTAACTACAAGCAAAAGCGAAAGCGGCGAGATAACGGTGCTGATCAATACAACAGGGTAATTTTTCATTTCATAAATGGCGTTTACGAGCACTCCTGCTAGAATTTGGCTGAGTTTGCTGCGTTTCAATTATTCATCCCTCGCTTTTTGCCCAACAAGACGGAAGAAAATATCATCCAAAGTAACGGGAGTAATAGAGAACTTTACCCCTTGCTCAGAGAAGCAATCTAGCTAAACGGAAAGCTTCGTCTTCATTGGTCATTATTTGAGTGACTCCGCTTTTGCTTGTAGTTACTTCGCCATCTTTCAACAGTGGAACATGAGTGTTAGGAGGCAATTTGATGCTGTACTGGTATCTTGAGCTTCTTCTCAGTTCTGAAAGAGTGCCGATTGAAACTAATTTTCCATCTTTAAGAATTCCAATTTTGTCTGCTAGTTGCTCTGCCTCTTCAAGGTAATGGGTTGTAAGAAAAATAAACCGGTCCTTGCCAAGTTCTCTAAGAATTTCCCATAGTTCCCGCCTTGAGATTGGGTCCAAACCTGTTGTGGGTTCGTCAAGAAAAATAATGTCTGCTTCTGAAGCAGTTACAGTTGCGATGAGAACTTTTCTTTTTGTGCCGCCTGAGAGCTTACTGTTTAAAACATTAGCGTATTGTTGCTAAGCCAAGTTTTGCAAGTGACTCATCGGCAAGTCTTTTTGCGTCATTGTAAGTGTATCCTCGCCAAAGAAGATATGAAAAAACGGTTTGTTTAGGAGTCATCCACCTTATCGCTCGTGCTTCCTGAGGGACAATCGCGATTTTTTCCCTCAACTGGTTTTCCTGCGTTAGAATGTCAAAACCGTTAATGCTTGCGGTTCCAGCGGTAGGTGCAAGCTCAGTGGCGAGGATTCGGATAAGCGTGGTTTTTCCAGCGCCATTTCTGCCGATTAAACCAAATATACCCTTAGTCTCCACTGTAAAACTGACGTTTTCAAGAGCTTTTCTGTGGTCCTCGTAAACCTTTGTTAACCCGTTACATTCAAGTTTGCCCATGAAGCATTACTACCTGAAAATACACATTATTAATAATTACCTAAATGACGTACCAGACTATTGTAAAAGATTTACTATAAACAATCAGTTTTTTGGTTGCTCTCTCTGCAAGACCAATAAAAATCTGCATATATGTTTTGTCAATAAATTTGTGTCTACAGTTTTAATTAAAAAACGACTTTAGATTTTCGTTACATTAAACTTAAATTAACCATTGGATACTGGAAAGTTAATGAGGAGTGTAACCATGACCGTTTATTTATTCCCTTGGGATACTAAACGTAACTTGATGGAAGAGGCAAATCGTCTCTATGATGCAGCTGGAACTTTTGATTGCGTAGAAAAAGGTGATCTTGTCGCAATTAAATTGCATGTGGGCGAATTAGGTAACCCGTATTATGTGCAACCGTTTTTTGTCCACGACATCATACGCAGAGTTAAGGAGGCAGGCGGCAAACCATTCCTCACAGACTCAACACACTTACTATCATGCGCAACGAAGCAATGCTTACGACCACATGATTAACGCGTTGATGAATGGATTTAACATGGCGCCGTTTATTGTGGCAGATGGGCTTAAAGGTGAAAACTACCGAACAGTTCCAACTAAAGGTATACTGAAAGAAATTGAAGTTTCAGGAGCAATTGCAGAAGCTGACGCCATGATTGTTGTCTCGCATGATAAAGGTCATGAACTCAGCGGGTTCGGCGGCGCCATTAAAAATCTCGGGATGGGCTGCACACCAAGAGCAGGCAAACTTCGGCAACATAGAACCGTTGGCTTAGAAATAGACAAAACCAAATGCATTGGCTGCGGCAAATGCAAAGAAAATTGCGAAATGGATTTGCCTGAAATTATTGAGGGAAAAGCAAGAAACACCTCAAATCTCTGCATGCGTTGCCCAATGTGCAAGCATGGTTGCCCCATGGAAGCCATAAGCTTCACTCATCAAGAAAATATTTGTAGGGCACTTGCTTCAGCCGCTTACGGGGTTCTCTCCACTTTCAAACCAAATAAAGTGTCATACGTGAGCTTTGCCAAAGATATCACTCCAAACTGCGACTGCCTGCCTAACCCAGGAGAAGTCATGATGAAAGATCGTCGGCATCTTTGCTTCTGACTCGCCAGTTTCAATCGACGCCGCATTTCTTGAAATGATTGATTATAAAGTATTCAATGAAGCATCAAATGTGGATTGCATGTTGCAGGTTCAAGAAGCCAAAGACATCGGCATTAAAGGCGAAGTTAAACCAAAAATAACAAAATTATTTAAGATGCTCTAATTTCCTATTTATTAATCATGGTCTGATTGCTTCTTGCTCTTTTTCGTCTTCTGTATAACAAAGTAAACAGACAATAATAATTACAACTACAATTACTAAAGCTGCTATGATTAAGTAACGGGAATACCCGCAACTTGCGTCCAATTTTTTCCCAAGTACCAACCAAAGTAAATCAAAATTACGTTCCAAACTAAACATCCTGCTGTCGTGAAAGCGATAAATTTGCTCAACTTCATTTTTGCTGCGCCTGCGGGAAACGAAAAGGTTGTTCTGAAACCCGGGAATTAGTCGGCTTATAAAAACCATTAAGTTGCCATGTTTGAGGAACCATTTTTCTGCAACTTCAAGCTGGGTTGTTGATAATAGAACTCTTCCCTAAAATTTTATGTTTTATTAGGGATTGAACGCCTTTTAACCCGATGTAGTAATCAATCAGTGATCCTAATATCCTGCAACAGTTGCAACTGTTAGTGTTATCCAAATATTAAGTTGACCCATGAAACTAAGTAGCCAGCAAACGGAAGAATTACCTCGCTTGGGATTGGCAGAGAGCTTGATTCAAGCAGCATTAGCACGAAGATGCCCGAGTACCCAAAAGTCTGCACTGTATTAAGTTACACCATGCGTTATGGAAAGAATGAGGCTTATATTGGCTCGCTTGTAATCGGAGCACCTCCAATAACAACGTCCTCAAAAAAATCAAAGAGAATATATACGACAGCGACGATAGCGATGGCTATAACAATCAATTGTGGCGCTTTTCTTCGCATTTCTCAAGATTTTGAGTGGAGACCAAGAGGCATCGCGTTTTAACTTAATGTTGAACCTGAATTTATTTTAGCTCTATGCAATATGTAGCTTTGCCTATAAAACGTTTGTTATTGCTTGATGTATTCAAAAAGAAAAAGATGTTGCTGTTTTAACAGCAGACCCTTAAAGAAAGTTGGATTGGTATTAGTTGAATTCTTTTCTTTCGAACAGTATCAAGCCTAAGATTGCGGTGACGGCGAAGTATATCACCATGATTGCGAGTCCTTCTGGTATTGAAGCATTGAATGTGGTTGGTTGTAACGCGCTTGCCTCCGGGACCGAGAGCTGTGGTTGTAGCATGATGCGGCGGATAAGGCGACGTTAAAACGTTGCCAATTATTTGTGCGCCATAGTTAAGATGAACCATGGTTCGATTTGAACAAGGTTGACGACTAATTCGTTTGAATCAGTGTGAAGACAAACAGGAACAGAATAGCGGTTAAGAGGATTGACATTGAACTGCTTTTGAACAGTGAGCTGAAGAAGAATGTGAAGCCGAGAACTGCAACCAGGTAAAATATGGCAAATAGCAATGATTCAACGAATTGGTAGGGCACGCCTGAGAAGTAATATAAACCGTTTCCTACTGTGACCACTGTGAAGATACCAAGCATGACAGTGGATGCGATGAAAGCTGCTAACCATTTTCCAATGTATATGGATGAACGTCTAATTGGGTTTGGAACACCGAAGTAACCTGTTTTATTTTGGAATTCTCCTGAAATTGCGTCGCCTCCAAAGAAAATTGCTGAAAGCACAACTACAAATGTAACTGATATTTCCCCACCAACTATTATAGAATGCCAAGTTCAGACAGTAAGAAAACCCTCTGGACGGTAGTATCCTACAAGAACTGTGAGAAGTAGGCTTATCAATGCGGTTATAATCAGCATTATGAAGAATCTGCGGGACCTCAAGTAATCAAGAAGAGTGTACTTCATTACTGTGCCCACTTGGGCCATGCTACTTGGAACTATGTTTTTATGTTCAAAGTTTGTTTGGGTCATGTTTATCACAACGTTGCTGTTATGAGTTTTAGATATACTTCTTCAAGTTCAGATGAAGCAGCTTTGTAGCTGATTACGCCAATATTCAGTTTGACGATGTCGTTTAGCAAGCGTTCCTGCACATCTAAACCTCCGTTGAAGATTATTTTGAGGTTTTTGTCATCTGTTTTTTCTGCTTTAACCACATATGGCAAAGCTGCAATGGTTTGGGTTACTATTTTGCTGTCAACTGGACGCGCTAACCCAACTTCTACAACGTTGTTTCCGCCTGAAAACTTGGCAGTAACGTTTGAAAGTGTGTCGTAAACGATTAGTTTGCCATGGTCTATCATGGCGACTTCGTCGCATACATCGGAAACTTCGCTTAGAATGTGTGAACTCATGAAAATGAGTCTGTTTTTGCCTTTGAGCGATTTGATAATGTCCCTGACTTCACTCATGCCTCTTGGGTCAAGCCCAGTTGTGGGTTCATCTAAGAGAATAATTGATGGGTTACTAAGCAAGCGCAGAAGCAATGCATATTCTCTGTTTCATTCCTTTGGAAAATCTGCCGACTCTTTTATCAATCCACTCTTCCATATGGACTTCGGCAACAACTTCTTCAACTTGTTTTTTTCATCTCTCAGCTGGTACTCCTCGAATTTCAGCAATCATGCTTAATGCTTCTCTGGGCGTCAGTGAAGAATAAATTTCTGGAGTTTCAATAAGTGTCCCAACAGACGCCAAGTGCTTTTTTCTTTTCAGTGTGCACATTTACACCGTTTATCAGGGCTTCACCTTTTGTGGGTCTGATTAGGTCTGTGAACATTTTTAGAGTGGTTGTTTTTCCTGAGCCGTTTGGACCAAGGAAACCGACGCATTTTGCCCCTTCAATTTTCAGATTTAAGTCTGAGAGGGCACAGAATGCGCCGTACTGTTTTGTTAAATTAACTGCTTCTATTGATGGCATCGCTATCTCTTCTTGGCAAACCGTAACGAGATTCTTGCTTAAAAGGAGTACTCATTGGGAGGGAGTTTTCAATGATGTTAGGTTCGTAAACGCAACCTTGGAAATTTTAGTTGACCAACATACTTCATTATCCACTGCACCAACTCGTCGTATGCTTCTGCACCTGCTTTCGTTAAAATGACCGCCCCTTTGTCGTCAACCTCGATAAAGCCTTTCTCAGACATCCAAGCCAAATATTTTACCAGTTTATCATACGCAAGCCCGTGGAAGTGGCGAGGGCGGTTTTGTTCATTTTGTTTTTCTCTTTCAACGCCTTGATTATTCGGGCGATGACGTAGAGGTCAGGTTTGGAACTCTGCTCTCCTAAGTTCAAGGCTAAACCACCGCAGCTCCCAAAGGAGTTTGTCCAATGCACGAATTTCGTTATAACGTCTTGAAAGATCATTCCTCAAGATCAAATAAACTATTAAAAGCGAAAGCAACCCCCAAATGAAGCCTCCGAATAAACCTGCTTTTTGGAAGAATGATGAAAGTTAGAAGGTTGCCGAAAAGCCCACTGCAAAAACCGTAATGATCCAGTAAGCCGCTGTTTTCAGCAATCCATACAAGGCGTAGCCGGCTCGTCCTGACGAAATTTCATCAAACGTTTTATCCCAATCCATCTCCAACAACATTTTTAATGCAGAAGGAAATCCATGCGAAAGCTCGTCTTTCCATACGCCAGTTTTGATTGAATTTACTTGTTTTCTAATGTAAAATAACACCTGCAGTGATTCCAGTGATGGGGACAAGCAACAAAAGAATTGACGCAAGAAAAATTTGAGGTCTATCAAGCGCAACCACCAGATTTAGGAACCCCAACGATGCGCCAAGTGCAAGGAAAACTGCAATGGAGCCAATAACGATTAATGCAAATTTTTTAAAAGACCTAGCTAAGGCGTTATATTTTTTGACGTGATCAAGGGTTTCCATTAGCTCCGCAACTTTAGAAACTACACTTTCCTCACTTAACACTGAATCTTTGATTTCGCCTTTAACTTTGGGTTGCGCCATCGAAATCTTTGTTTCCGCTTGATTGAAGGGGCAAAGTCTTAAGGGAGATATAAAGTGAACTCCCTCCGCAATGAGCAAGAAATACCTACAAGTTCCTGCATCCTAAATTAAGAGAATAGGAGAAATAATTTTGGAGTCAGGTTACGTAAAGTTGCTGACAAATCAGAAATACCAATTGGGAAAATGAAGAAAATATCAGTTCAAGGTAAAGAAATTTTGATAGCGAACGTAAACGGAAACTTCTATGCCATAGGCAATGTATGCACTCATGAAAGAGGAGACCTATCTCAAGGCACATTGGAAGGCAATGTTGTCACTTGTCCAAAGCATAAATCAAAGTTCGATGTCACAACAGGCAAAGTCGTTTCACATCCGAAAATGGTGCTGTTTCACCCAAAGATAGTCAGATGAACCATCTTTCAGTGTCAAAACTGAAAATAACGACATATTAATCAAAATATGATTTTTTCATTTACAAGGTTTTGATGCTTCCTGTCTTCATTTGGGGAAAGTATTTTAACTCAACACTTTGTATCTGGACACATTAGATGGTGCAAAAGGTTAATGGCTCTGAAGATTAGGTACCGCTCAACGTATAGGTAGGTTGTTTGCTGTGCCCATCCAAAATGCCATAGAATATGTTGCTGGGCGGTTTGTCCGCTTGTTTACCAAGCTGCCTTTGAGGGGAATTATTCATTTGGTTTCTCAGCAAGGGAATTTTATGGATTATTTTAAGGGCTTTGAGAAAAACCCTGCTGTCCGCGGAATATTCGGGGAAGAAACTGAAAAAGTTCTCAAGAACCTCAAAGTGGATTTCATCTGGTTCGGCTACATGGGCGTCAACGATGAAAATGGGCACTTGATGGTGAACAAACATTACTTGAGCACCGGGAGCAAAGAAGACATTTACCTCGACGTCATTCATGAACTCTGCCACGTGAAACAGCATATGGAAGGCAGAGAGCTTTTTGACCCACGCTACGACTACGTGGATCGCCCAACAGAAATCGAAGCATACCGCTACGCTGTTCAGGAAGCCAAACGCATTGGGCTGAGTGCCGCGGAAATTCGTCGTGTACCTTAAAACTGAAATGATGAGCACAGAGGCATTGGACAAGCTGATTAAGAACATGGGAGTGAACCTTGAAGAACCCTAAATTTCCTTTTGCATAAAGACGTCCTTTAGAAAAATGTTTTGGTTGGCACTGCACGGTGGACTTACGGCTTGTTTTGAATTTAGATTGCCGGTTAATTGTTTGGTTAAATTCTGTAACGGGATTTTTATGGTTTTTGAGTGCCTCAGAATTCGTTAACTGACATCATTGATAGGACTATCAATCCGTTCTCCGACTGACGTGTTTTTTCTTCACAGGCAACTGTTCTAATGTAGACTGTTAAATAAAAATAATCGCACATACGAGCTAACAATAGTTTTCATAAGATTACGTTAATTTGGTGGGGCCGGCCGGATTTGAACCGACGACCTTTACCCAAGAACCACGCGAAGTGATCCTTTACGGGTTTCTTCAGACCGCTCCGGAACTTCGTCATTCTCCTCGCGGAGTCAGCAAACCCGTTATATGTTTGCTTTCTGGAGCCCGTCGTCATACCTGTCTAGACTACGACCCCACCTGTCCAGACTCAAGGCAAATAAGTCAACCTGCAACAATAAAAATATATTCGTTCTTCCAAGAAAGCTTGCTTTAAGAGTTTGCATCTTCTGGAACAAACCGTCTTAGACTTTGCAATGAACGCAGTTTTTCTTTGTCGCCGATTTTGGCTTCCTGCACAGATTGTTTGAGGATTTGGATTGATTCATCCATTGCTTTACGGTCAACGGGATAAGGCACGCCGTCTTTGCCACCATAAGCAAAACTGAATTTCACTGGGTCCTCCCAACTTGGCTTCTCACCATAAACCAACTCGGCCACAAGGGCTAAACCTCGAACAGTAGCTGGTCCAACGCCTTTAACGCTTAAAAGTTCCTCGTAGTTGGAGGGTTGGAACTCGTAGACTCGGCTAAGTGTGTCCCAATTGATGTTGCGGGGCATGTTTAGTGTGCTTAGGGTTTGCTGCCATGGGTCATCGGTTTTGGGTAGCCAATCTTGCAGTGATGTTTGGTTGAGCGGTTTTGCCGCGGATTGGATTAGGTTCATGAGTTTTCGGGTGGGTTCCTTTGCCAAATCAACCGATGCTTTTCTGGCGGCTTCGCTTTCTTTTGCCACCATGTTCAGCGCGGTCAGCCTTTTGGCATCGCAGACTATTGCGTTTTCAGGTTCAACAACAAAGTCAATTACATTGTCTGAGAGCCAATGGTAACGTCTTGCACTGCGGTCTTCCTCACTCATGCCCTGCTGAATTACCGCCCACTTTTCATCTTTAGTTACTAAGAAGGCGTGGTGATAGAGTTGGTATCCGGCTTGGATGGCTGTGTTATCTACTTTCGCAGCCATTTTGCTGTTGTAAGTGAGTGTTTTGATGGTTTCTTCTGAGAAACCGAATTTTTCACCAGCAGTTGCTATGTCGCTGGGTGTTTTGCGTGATGTTTTACCTTTTCCTCCGCAAACAGCGATGCCGTGCTCTTCGGGTGATAGTGCACTTTTGAGGATGCCTGTGACTACTGTGGTTACGCCGCTGCTATGCCAGTCGTAGGCTAAGACGCAGCCAAAAGCTTGAAACCAATACGGGTCAGATAAACGCTTGATGAATTTGGCTGTGCCCTGCTCCTCAATCATGATGTCAGCTATTTCCTTAGCTAACTTACGCATACGCACTGTTAGCCATGAAGGTGCTTTGCCTCCGTGAAGGGGCAGGTTGGCTACGCCAGTTCTATACATTAAATCCACTTCGATGACAGTGTGTTTTGGAATACATAATTTTCCTTGGAGAAGTTGCTATTTAGATGTTTGTGCTGCGAATGACGCAATTTTTTTTCCTTTGTGTTTTGGGTTGCTTTTTGTGAACAAAACTTAAATGCTTTGCAGGCTGCGTATAAATTCGTATGGATTCGGCTAATTTCGGCTAGAAAAGTACAGTTTAGAATGGAAAAGGTTGGAAACGTATTTGAAAAGATTGTTTAGGAGATTGTTATTTTGCCGTTAACTGATCAAGTTACTTTTAAAGTTCAGTTACAGAATCAGAATCGTTTTCAGGTACCTAGAATTGTTCGATCGCAATATAAAATAGAGCCTTCTCAAATAATGAAAGTAAATTTAAGTGTTCATGAATTGATTTTTTCGGAGAGTTTTTTGGCTAAGATGCTACCAGACGGTCGAATAACCGTTCCTAAATTTGTTATAGCCTTGCTTCAGCAGAGTACTGATAATCTAAAATCTTTTTTCCTTGAAGTTACTCTTGAACCTGTGTGATAGTTTTTCTGAGTTATGAAATTGTGGTAGTTTGTTAGGACAACGTTAAAGTTCCTGCAACTCGTAGTTTTGCTCCCTCAAGATACATTAAGACTGCTTTGTCATTTGGGCGGTAAATAAGTGGTTTATCCAGTGTGAAAGTTAAAGCTGGTTTTTTCACGTCGCTGCCGTCTGCTACATCTTCAACTTTAGCAGTTATGAATTGTGTCCAGTGACCAATATGCATAACCATTCCTTGCTTTATCGGCATCTGCCAATACTTAACCAAAGAAGCCTGCGTTTTCAGAGTTATGGCAGTTTTGATTGAAGGATCATTTGTTAAAACTGCTCCTCGATCTAAATCTTCAACTTCAATGTTTTTTAGTGCGAGCCCAACTCGGTCACCTTCGCCTGCAACGTCAAATTCGTCATCGTGCTTTTGGATGGAGCGAACTTGCGCAGTTTTGAGTCCGGGAAGAACTTTGAGAGTTGATGTTTCTGAATTATTCCGCTTGTAACTACGCCTAGTACAACGACGCCTACGCCTTTGACGTTAAAGGCATGATCAACTGGCACTGTTCCAATAACCTGCTGTTCTTCAGGTTATTTCAGCTGGTTTTTGTTTTGCAGCTTTTGTCAAAAGTTTTTCTCTTAAAACGGTTGGGTCATCTGACAGGAATTCGAAATTTTCCAAACTTGTTCCTTTGATTAAAGGTTGGATTTTTTCTTTAGGGATATAGTTTCTTAAAATGAAGTAGCCACTTTTTATGTCTGCGCATTGAAGCATTACTAGGCATTCGCCAAAAGTAGCATCGATTTGGTCCACAACAACTATGGCTTCTTTCGAAAGGGAGACAGCGTAGAAAAGTGGAGCTAACCTTTCAGGGTATCGTTCTGGTTCAATCAAAGTTACAGTGTCTTCGCCTTTTTTGATGTTGTAAAATGTTATGTCTGTAGATGTTCCTTTTTTTCCAAGATTTGCGCTGTATCCTAAAGCGCCAAGGACGGCAACTGTGATATTTCCCATATTATCAACCTGTGAATTACCGCATTTTGTATCCTCGCCTTAAAGATAAGCATTTTGAAAAATCGTTTCAGTTTTCTGATAAGAAACATTGGTGCTTATTGCATGTACGAAAGGTTCTTAAGGTATTGGGTATTTCTCCTAACGGAAATAGCAGTTAAAATTCACAGTAAAACACAAAGCATAGCAACCATTTAAGCGTGGGAGTTAGTTTGTGTGAACTGAAAAGGTTAAAATAGTCCGATGAAGAGGTGAAAAGGTATGGAAAATATTTACGCAGCGATGCTCCTTCACAAGGCAGGTAAAGAAATAAACGAAGATTCAGTAACAAAAGTTCTCACAGCAGCAGGACTCACAGTTGACCCAATTCAAGTTAAAGCACTCGTAGCATCACTCAGTGAAGTAAACATTGATGAAGCAATCAAAGCCGCACCAACAATGATGGCAGCCGCTCCAGTAGCAGCTCCAGCAGGCGCAGCAGCACCAACAGCAGCCCCACCAGAAGACAAGAAGAAGAAAGCTGAAGAAGAAAAAGCCAAGGAAGAAGCAGCACTAGAAGGATTAGGCGCCCTATTCGGGTAAATAAGCCTCAACTTTATTTTTTACTCAATTTTTCCCTTTTAATATTTTATTTATTTAGGTCTCTCCTTAATTTGCGTCATGTTGTATCAATAACAAAATGATTAGATTTTGTTGCAATAAACTTACTTTCGAAGATGCACGCGAATCAGTGTCCAACAATTCAGGCAATCTATTTTAGATATGAAGAATACTCCAGATAGATTAAATGAATAAAGAAAAAGGTATATTGAGATTAAATTTAGTGAAGATTGAGGAATCTTTAACTGGCGTTGAAGAAAATTGGAAAAAGATTGATGATGAATTAGAGTTAAGAAAGATAGGAAGAAAGGACACACCATTCAACGCCGATATAAGATCAAAAATGATGAGCGCTTATGGGTTGATGGATATTTTACTCCAAGAGGGTGTGGAACCATTTTCGAAGGGAAGCATTGAAGAAATATGCGAATTAAACAATTTGGTGCATTATGGATTAAACTCTCGTTTAAGGAAAGAGTATGTGAAAGCTATTGACGCTAATTCAAAAAAATATTATAGAAATATTGATCCAATAATACACTGGTACAAAAACCATATGAAAGCAGAACCTCACCCTTTGAAAGTTGCGGCAGAAGTTTACGTCGCTATACTTGGGCACCCTCAATTATTTATCGAGGGCAATCATAGAACAGGCAGCATAATTTCCAGTTGGATCAACATGTACTATGGATATCCTCCTTTTGTTCTCAACGTGAAAAATGCGATTTCTTATTTCGAACCATCAGCTGAAATAAAAAAGTTTGCAGATAAGAGCACTTGGAGAGGAAGATCCAGAGTGCCTAAATATAGAAAATCATTCAAGAATTTTTGGGAGAAAAACATCGATTGGAATTATGCGATAAAAAATCCTTAAAATCAACTCTAATGGGTTGCAAATAGTTTTTAAAAAGTAGAAAATGCGAAAAAAAGGGGCACTACCCAATTTTTGTTTAAAATCCTCACTTAAACAAAATTATTTTATTAAGTCATTGTTTGGAGTAATAGCTTCTGTGCTTGGTTGTGGAGCAGCTAATTTCGGGTCAATATTTTTTCTTCTATCTGACAGTATTTTCCAAGCAATGACAGGTGCCCAACCGCTTATGATCATACAGGTGTTGCTGGGAACCATCCTGAATATTTCGTCCAACAATGGGTATTAGTCCGTTTATTATGTCACTAAGAAACGCTTCCCAAATGCCAAAAGACAGAGCCATTGCGAATGTAGCAATGATAGCGGTTTTCTTCCAAATTTTTGTATGTTTGCACTGCCAGTACCCTGCAAAGAAAAAGTCGCCTAAACCAAGCCCTCTAAAGGCTATAGCCGTGGCAGTGGAGTCTGAATTTGAACCATTGTAATAGGAATGTTTGGCAAGTATACAAGCACTGGCAAACCAAGTCCAGTGAATGTGTGTGCAGCACCAAGCATTACTGGAGTACCTATCACCAAAATAATATCCATTATTGTTAGTAGCGCTGCAAAAATGCCTACTGTTTTCCAGCTAAACAATGAGCTAAGATACAGAATTATCAAAATTGCAAATGTGAACCCGAAGACATCCATAAGAAAAGGAGCCCAAACATTGAAAGCTGCCACTGTAAATGTTAAAGATGCCGCTAAAGAATACGAATAACAATCACAAAGATTGCTGGAGGCTGAACTGCCACATACCACCGCGCTTTAGAGGATGTCTTTTTCTGTTCATTAACTATTGCGGCAAAGCAAAAGATTGCGAAACCAAAAAATACGGCTGCCCTTACGATGGTTATACCGTCTTGAAGTGGACCTAAAAAGCTGGCGAACCCTGCAATCAAGCCTGCAACTCCAAAACCAAGAGAAAGTAATTGTGCTCTTATTTTTGTAAGATTAGAGAAGACGTATGAAAACGTAAAGAGCAACATAGTGTAAGATGAGAGAAAGAATAGAAGCAGAATAGTTGGGAAAACGTTTCCTGGGTTAATTATTGAAGTGTATGCTATAGCTGAAATTACAATTGCCATAAAGACGACAAGAAGAATTATGTCCTTTGGCTGGAATTCTTTTTCCTCAACGGTTGCCATCAGTTTTCCTTGAACACGCTTGTTTAAAAGCAAAGCAACAACAACGACTGTAAACAGCGCAATCGGCATAGCAATGTCAAGTGAAGGCATAGAAAGCAAAGTAATCAAAGCATGCATTTATTTGTTTAGCTTAAAAACCAAAAAAACACCCAGAAGCTCCTTAGCTATAAAGATTAAGTGAGTAGACGTTTTTTAGATATTGAAAATAGTCTAGAAAGAGGTTTCTTGGCAGAATAACAAAAGGAGAACATGTAACATATCCAAAATGAAAAAGACTAATTAATAATTGAATTAAACGTTCAAAATGGCTAGTGAAGCCAAAAGCGCTTCTTCAGTTCGAACTGTTGCGGTTCCTTGCTCAGGAATTGTGTTCACAACAAAATCAACTACTGATCTCAAGTTTTGCGCCTTCTGCTTTGGCAATTTCATGCAAACCACGCGATGGGGCTCCAAATGCCAACTAAAACACGCTGGCTATGACTCCATTTTTTGCTCTATTTCACCTGCAACAGAGGTGAATTTGAGCACCGAGCTTAGCTGTCGCAATGGTCAAATCAAATTCGCTATCTTTAACAATTTGCACAAAAGGCCGTTTTTCAACGCGAACCTTAAAACCCCAATAAGCTGGCACGTCCTCTCGGTTTACCACTTGCACTTCAACTCGCGTGCCAACGTTGACAACTTGCAATGTTAAACGGTCACCAATAGCATACTGTGTTTCTCTTAAAACAGCTGGTTGCTCAACGCCTATGTCAACAAGTAAAGCCTTCTTTAGCTTGAGAAATAACCAAGCCTTCACGGTACTCGCCAACCTTCAAATCCCTAATTTTACCGCTCACTGGATGATGAGGCGTACGCAGTGGAGGCAAAATCCCAGCAAACTGCAGGTCGGGCTCAATTTTGAAAAGCCTTTTACGCAGATACTGAGGAGTCTCCAAATAATTTAGCAAAAGCGCAATAAAATCCAATGTCTCTTGCCTGATCAGCTGTGAGGATTGTCTTGGTAAAGTATGATTTCGTCTACCCTGAAAATCGCTGCTGCCCGTCCAATCAAGCCGATTTTCGCAGTTTTTTCTCTAAGATGCGGAGTGTCGGAGATTGTGGATGCTGGAATGGCGATTGCAAGTTTCTTTTTATCCATAACGTTTTTGCTTCCTATCGCTTGCTAGTTTCTGTCTGCATTGAGCTTAAAAGGAGACATGAGATATAAAACTGCGTGTTATGGAGGACTGAAAATGAAATCAGCTATTTTAGATGAACATTGAAAAAATCAAATGCAATTGATAAAAGTAGATATGCTTAATTTTTGTGTCAATGCCGCTAAGCTTTACGGTGAAGCAGCTAAATTAGCCAGCAAAATCAAAGTTAATTATCCTAAACCTGACAACATTATTGTTGCAGGCATGGGCGGCTCAGCAATCGGCGGCGATTTACTCAAAGACTGGGCAAGAAACAAAACCAATGTGCCAATTGAAGTTAACCGTGAATATCAATCTTCCAGCTTACGCAGGCAAGAAAACCCTTGTATTACTAACAAGCTATTCAGGCGACACAGAAGAATCGTTGAGCGCTTTTCTTGATGCATTAAAACGCAAATGCATGATTTTCTGCGTCAGCAGCGGCGGCGCCTTCTTGAAAACGCTGAAAGACTAAAGTTCCTTACCTGCAGGTTCCAGGCGGCATGCCTCCCCGTGCAGCGTTACCCTACATGTTTGTTCCATTGCTCATTTGCATGGAAAAAATGGGTTTGGTTTCAGGAGCCTCAGATGAACTGAATGAAGCTCTAACACTTCTAGAAAAAATCAGCAAAGATAATTCGCCTGAAAAGCCAGCAAAAGACAACTTTGCTAAAACCTTGGCCTTAAACATTGGTGAAACAGCTCCTGTAGTTTACGGCTTTGGCTTTTACCGCAGTGTTGCTCAACGTTTTAAGCAGCAGTTTAATGAAAACAGCAAATTCCCGCGAAATGGGAAGTTTTCAGCGAACTTAACCATAACGAGATTGTCGGTTGGGAAAAGGCGGCGAACTTGCCAAATGCTTCTGCATAATTTTTATTCGAGACAAAGATGAACCAGTCGAAATTACGAAGCAGAATTGAAATTACAAAAGAAATCGTGGATCAGGCAGGGATTAGGATTATTTGAAGTTCAAGCGCAAGGCAAAAGCCCTCTGGCAAAGATGCTGTCAACGATTCTTATCGGCGACTTCACAAGTATTTACTTAGCTGTTTTGCGCGGAGTAGATCCAACACCTGTTAAAACCATTAACTATCTAAAAGATACCTGAAACAAAACGGGGTTAGAGAAAAAATAATAAGTGAATTAGCAAAGCTCAGTTAGCTTTAGGCTATGAACTTTGCGAATTCTTTTTCTGCTTCTTCAAGTGAAACCATTTGCGGTGGACGCTTAAACGCGTAAGCGCAAACTGGTTCTAACTGCACCTTTAAGTTTCTTGTTCAACGCCAATTTCATGGCTCGCACTACATCAAAGAGCACGGAGCCTGCGTTTGGTGCGTCAACAGTTTGGAATTTAAGGTCAATTTTCATTGGTGCATTGCAGAAGTAAACGCCGCTTATCCAGAAGTAACTGTCACGTTTGTTCTGCAGAAAATCAACGTAGTCAGTTGAGCCAGCAACGATTTCAGCTTTGTAGGGTAATGATGCAGCAACTGACTCAGTTTTTATGGTGCGTTTTGCATCGCGACTGCGATCCATGGTATCAACGGATTCTGTTCCTCCGCCAACATCAAGCTGGTAAGTCTCATCTATCCTTACCCCGTTATCTGAAAGCAACTTAAGCAATGTTTTATGCAAAGCAGTTGAGCCAACCTGGTCAATTAAGTCGTCGCCGACAAGCGGAAGTTTTGCATCAGCAAACTTTTTCGCCCATGCAGCATCGCTTGCTATGAAGTTTGGTGTAGCATTAACGAAAGCGCATCCTGCCGCCAATAGCTTGTTCAGCATACCATTGAGAAGCTTTTGCATGGCTCCGCTTGGCAAGCAAATTAACCATGACTTCAGCGCCTGCATCCTTGAGAACCTTAACAACATTTGCATCAGGCGCATTGCTGACTTGCACGATGGCTTTACTTGATTTTCCTAAACCATCAAGCAATGGTCCCTTGCTAACTTTAACGCCTAATGAAGGCACATCAGCGACTTTTGGAGCATTATTTGGCATAGCAAAAATGGCTTCTGAAAGGTCTTTTCCAACTTTGCGGTCATCCACATCAAAAGCTGCAACAACCTCAATGTCTTTGGGGCTTAAACCTGCCAAAACTGGGTTGCGCAGTCCAACGAAATCTTCAGATTTCTGGAATTTTCCGTAGTATTGGATGCCTTGGATGAAGGCTGAGGCGCAGTTTCCAACGCCGATTAATGCAACTTTTACTTTGGGCATATTTGGCACCTTGCTTGGCTTCTCTATTTGCGAATGCATTATAAAAAGCTACGCTGTCATAATCTTGAACAAAACGCTTATTGTAAGCCTTTTGGGTTCTTTCTGAAAGTTCATAAGAAACGCTTATTAAATGACGCGGATTAAAGCTTAGAAGCCAGAGGTTTTGGGCGAGTAGATCAGTCTGGCATGATCGCCACGTTGGCATCGTGGAGGTCCCGGGTTCAAATCCCGGCTCGTCCACCAAACGATTTAGAGAAATTTGGAAATCTGTTTCTAAATGAAGAATTATTGTGTGTGGACAAGCCTAAAATCTAGTATGTAGAAACGAAATCATGCTCAAAAGATATGAGCAAGAACACTTAGGCTGTTCTTTCTCTTTTAGATTTTCATGCTAGGCTTGCGTTGTCTACTAGGTGTGCTGTTCCATCTGGGCAATAGACTTTATCACCCAAATGCGCTTTGCGGTAGCGTTTGATGCATGGTTGTTGCAAGCTGCATCCGTCACAATCGCGTGAAATCATTTTCTATAGTCACCCCTCTTTATTCGCGATCTTCATATGAATGGTGATGAAGGGATTTAAGGCATTTTACATCTTAGAGCTTGGCTGTGGCGTAAGTTTTAAGTTGTGCAAAACAGTTGTGGCTTGAGGAAAAAGGAAAAATGGACTCAATTGCAGTAGCTAATTTAGTTTTAAGTTTCGCTAGCATAATAAATTTCACTGCTTTACTTTTAATGCTGAGAGCAGTAATTAAAAACAGAAAAGTGCTCCGCGGATACAGCATCATTGGTTCTTTTTTAACGTTTGTTTCCATCGTCGGCTTTGAAGTCGCTTATTATTTGATTGGGAACTTAGTTGGTTTTGCTTTAGGATGGGCAACCGTTGCTTTTTGGTTCATAGCATTTCTCTACAGTCTTAGGCAGAGATTGAAGGGAACTGAAGAACAAAAAGAAATGGTTGAGCCTTAATTGGTTGGAAACTTTATTGTGAATTTTGCGCCTTTGCCTTCTTGGCTTTCAAAACCAATTGTGCCGCCATGTGCTTCTATTACTCGTTTGCATACAGCTAAGCCGAAGCCTTGCCCTCTCGGTTTAGTAGTGAATAGAGGAGTGAAAATTTGGGGTTTTATTTTTTCAGGTATACCTACTCCTGTATCTTCCACGATCAAAGAAACTTGCCCGTCAGAATTGATTTGCGATTTTAAAGTTAGTTTTCCACCGTCAGGCATAGCTTGCAATGCATTAGTTACTAAGTTTATTAAAACCCTTTTTAGAAGCTGCAGATCAGCCTTCACTTGAGGAAAATCACTTTCAATTTGTACTTTGCAAGGCTATGTTTGCGGGAATAATAACCGAAGATAAGACATGTATTGACGAGTTCCTTTAGGTTGACTGGTTTTTTATCTATTTTTATTGGTCGTACGAACGCTTGCAAGTCAGAAACAATTTTATCCATGTAAACTGCTTGCTCTTCTATTACCTGAATGCTTTCTTGTAAATTGCTTTTAAGTTCGCCTTCTGGGAGCAATTGAACTTCGCATTTTGCCAAATATAATTCTCCGGTTACTGTTTGCAGTGGATTGCGAAGGTCATGTCCAACCATACCAGCGGTTTGACCAATAGCGGCTAAACGCTCGGAATCTTTAAGTTGATTTGTTCGTTCTTCAATAATTTTTTCCAACACTCCAGCTTGTGCTTCAAGGTTTTTTTGATGAGCTTTCTGCTCAGTGATATCTCGGACTATTGACCAAATACCAATTGCTTTTCCTTTGCCATCAGTCAACCGCCAAGTTCTAACGGATGCTGGAAAAATTGAGCCATCCTTACGTTTGTATTCTCTTTCAAAAACTACGGAGTGACCTGTCTGCATTAGACTTTATTTAACGATTTTTTCTCTTTGCTCATGCCATTTATCGGGCAATAATTGCTGGACACTGAGAGATTTTAGTTCTTTTTTTGTGTAACCGAGCATTTTTGCATAAGCTTTGTTGCAATCTATTATTCGCCCCTGTATATCTCGTGCCATAATTCCGTCATGAGTTGTTTCATAAAGTCGACGGAACCATTGTCCAGTCATAACAAAAGCCTGTTCGGCTTTTTTATGTCGCGTTATATCAATAAATAATGAGATTACATAGCCCTTTTTTGGGCAATAAGCATACACTTGGTACCATTTATCCCGAGATTGAAAGCAAACATCACAATGCTCAGGTAATCCAGTTAAAGAAACTCTATTAAAGATGCCTTGCCAGTCTAATGGAAATACTTTAATTTTAGAAAAAAAAGAGCGCCCCCTCTTAAGCAATAGGTTCTTTTTCTTTACATCAAATATTTTCTCAAAAGACGGGTTTACGTCAAGAAAAATAAAATCGATTGGAACTTTTTCTCGATTATAGATTATTTTGAATAAAACCACACCACTATGAGCTAGGTTAGCGAAAACTGTTCGGAACTGCTGATCATCGACTCCAAACCTTTCAAGAAACCGCTTACTTTTCTGTGCTTTGCCGATTGTGCGATTTTTGAATTTTGAAACCAATTTTGAAGAAGGAATAAGGGGAGTTATATGGTTACTTGCTCTAATTTGAGCAATGTTGATAGATTTCACTATCTTATTTATTCCCCCAATATCATTTATTGAAAAAGCATAAAAATTTTTCTAATATCGCACCTTGCGTAAAAAAAGTATAGCTTTGATATTTATTTTAGGTAATAAAAAAAGAAAAATTAGGCTTTAACTACAGGTGTCAAGATTAAATGCTTCTTTTTAAGTCCGATGAAGGCTAACGTAGTGGCTCCAACTATTATTGACAACGCGAGAACTGGCGGAAATTCTGGAATAGTAGCAGTTACTACTGGTTCTGGATTCCACGGTGAATACTTTAGCTGCAAAGTTAGAGAGCTTGTCATGGCATCTCCGCTGACTGATCCATCATCAACTGACTTTTGAGTTTCTTGCACTAGCATACCTGTTGCCTGGTCGAAGAAGCGGTCATCAGTTAAGGTAACACCATTCGTAGAGTTATAGATGTTTATGATGATTTCGTTTGTAGGTCTGCCATTCATAGTAACTGTATCGTTAATCGTTATGCCATCGGTGCCTAATGGATGGATGAGGTCGCCTTGTTGCAAATTGCCGCCTATTATTGCTGCGAAGCCGCCATCAGTGATGTTTCCTGTTTGAATGTTTACTGTGCCTCTTGCGGCTTCTGGAGCTCCAGAAGTAAAGTATGTTGCTGTGAAAGTTGTAACAAATGTATCATTAGCATCACTTATTCGAACATCAATTGAAGTTGTTTGATTATCCGTTATCAGATCTTGGGGAATTGAGTCTAAGGCACTACTTGAAGTCCAATAGCTAAACGTTGTAAAGGTATAATCATCGCCAACCTTAACGCCTGGAGTAACTGTTTGAGCTCGAGCTGTCTGAATAACTACGAAACATGCAAGGCAGAGAAGAAAACCTACGGCAACTAATTTCTTGTTCATATATTGTCCCTTTCCTTAATTCACATTCGTTTAGCTTTTTATGCTTTTTCCCAAAAGAACCCAAAAAAACAATCATCAGCTAAAAGCAGTATCATTAATTTTCAATTTTATAGTTTCTAAAAGCCGTCCAATGCAGGACTATTTATTGTTTTTAAGACTTCAATTTGATTACATAATCGAAGGTTCCATTGTTTGGCTGCAACGAATAGCTTAATCCTGCCCACGAGAAACGGTTCTTCGTCTTTTCCCATCCTCTAAACAAAATAGCGCCACTCTTTCTTTGCAGAGTAAAAGCTACCCGTTTATTTGAACTAAACAGTGAGGCATGTTTTGCTTTTACGGTAGCCCACCCCCCAATTTTATTACCGATAAGGTTTAAGCTGTTAGAATCAAGATATTCACCAAATACAGTTGAACCTTGCTCATTTAAAACCAAAAGTTCTTGGCAGCGGTTTAACAGTAAATCTGAAAAGTCGACACTGACATTAATTGCGGTTGGCTGAATTTCATAATATACGGTTACTTTCCCACGCGGTTTTACTTTTATAAATTCAGTTTTAATTTTTGCAATGGCTTTAAGTTCCATGATTTTGTTGAACAGCGGTGCGAGCTCTTTGTGGACTAAATATGGTTTTGCAAATTTTTTGCGCCATTGTGAGTAAATTCTGTCATCTATGGGGTATTTTTTCCAAAGTTTTTTTGAGATTGCGTCTAAAATATAGGTTTTCTTTAGTTTAATACCTAAATCCATTTTTTCAATTGAAACTTCTGCGGCGCTTGAAAAGTAAGTTTTGTCAAGATACTTAGCTATTGGGAGACCAAAACCCATTCCTTCTTCGATCAACTCTTGTTTATTGAGCATTAGCACAAGTCCTTTTTGGAGAGATGCGGTTTCGAGATAACATGGACGACAGTCCTCATATAGTCTTACTGCTAATTTGCCGGCAAGAGGAACGGCATTGGGTTGAAGATTAATCGAAGTTAACTTTACCGTGCTTTCACAATAATTCATGGTTACTCCGTTCACTTAATCTTAAGTAAGAAAATTGTTTTTGGATTGGGTTTTTTTTACTGACAATCAGATACTCAATATTTAATAGATATAATTACTTAACATTGATTTATTATAAACTATACTGTTAGTTGCTAATGTTAAATCATTAGTAAAAATGGAGTTAACGCTTGTGCATTGGCTTAATTATCTTTGCTTAATTTCGGCAATGGCCTTACCTTTTGTTTATCAGCTTTACTTTGAGTGACTCAATTGAAATTGAATATGTGCCAAAAGAAAAGCTTTCAAGATTAATTCTCCAAAAGAACTGTTTAGAAAGCATTTCCAGAATAAGGTGATAAGAATTGAAAGTTAAATTATTCATTTTAGGAGAAAATTTGGTTTGATATTTTTCAATTATATATGGCTCATATGGCTATTTGGCATCCCAATATATTACACATTGGCATATGAGATAATAAAATACAGAAAAGTAATTATCAAGAAAACATTTGTGCCTATCAATCCAAAAAGAATGATATTTCAGATAACCACGATAGGGCAATATGGAAATTGTTCAAGAGTCGATTGACAACATTAATCGAATATGTAAAGAAGTTGGATACGACAATTACAAGATAGATGTAGTTTCCGAAGTGGAATGAAAGTTTTGATGGTGCAGTTACAATAACTGTTCCTCAAAATTATTCAACACTAAATAATGCCAAATACAAAGCTAGAGCATTGCAATATGCAATAGACAAAGAGAGAAAAAAGGAGAAAACACAAGTGACGTATGGATATATCATCTTGACGATGAATCAATGATTACTAAGCAAGGTCTCTTGTCAATTCTAGATCATGCAGATAATAATCGAGAGCCAATAGCTGAAGGATTAATAACGTATCCAAATAAAATAAATGTCGGCAGTAAACTGGTCAAATATTTGGATGCTGTAAGACCAACATTTTGTTATACTTGTTGTGCAATGTTAAAATCACAAGGAAAACCTGATTGGTTACATGGCTCAAATCTACTTCTAAGAGCAGACGTAGAAAAAAATATTGGTTGGGATTTCCCTGACACCTGCGCAGAAGACAGCTTGTTTGGTTATGTAGCATACAAGAAATACGGAGGGATCTTTGGATGGCACGGAGGGGTTCTTGAAGAACAATCGCCATTTACATTTTCTGACTTCATTAAGCAAAGACAAAGATGGATAAAAGGAACATTTGAAAATTTGGGCAGAATGGGAATTTGGGAAAAAATAAAAACAACATACAGAATGGCAAGTTGGTTTTTTGGTTCAGTCAGTTTTTTCACATTAATACCCTCATTACTCATAAAACAGTCATATCCTCCTGTTTCTGACGCCATTCTTTGTTTTGGACACAATTATTCTGTTTGCTGTTTATCAAATAGGGTTGGAGATGAACTTTACAAAAGTTGGTAAGAAACAAAGAATTTATGAACATATCAAAATTTTTGTGGTATCGCCAATTCTTTGGTTTCTAGAAGCAATTCCGATGGCATTGTATTTCTTCAAAAGAGCAACAAAATTTTATGTAATAAAAAAATAGGACGTTATTTCAAAGTTAGCTTTGTTTTTCAAGTTTGTTATGAAGAGTCTTTCCAGAGTCAATTAGGAGGTATTTTTAATACTTGATGTTTAATTAAGGCTTAGTGATGACTCTAAAGGCAAGCAAAAAAAAGAAGTCATGTATCGCTCTAACTATTTCACTGATTATCGTTAGTGACGATAATCTTTGTTCTGGCGAGTTATTTCTCACAATCAAGTATTAGGGATAAACTATACAGCAACCGTTAAGCAAGTACCGAAACAATCGTCTATTCCAACAAGTATGACAGGGATCAATGAAACAAACAGTTTGAATGCGACCAATTCTTTTCATAACGACACTTCCAAATCGCTCAACACACTACTCATTTTATCAAACACTTTAAATTCCACCCCGTACGAACAACCGACCGTGAACCGATATTTTTTTTCTCTTCCTTATGACTCCGACGAAATAGCGGGGTCAGACACCATTCCGATAAACGAAACAAATGCCCTGAATTCGAGTATTCTTGATAATAATGGCTCTTATTCGTCACCCAGTTCAGTTCCAATTTCATTAAACACATCAGATTTCAATACGTACACATACGGTGGTTATACTGTTCAAGAGCCAAATTCTACACAATTCGTTTTTTCCTTTCCAGATAACACCAATCAGGGTCAAATAGCTGGATCAGACGCCCTAACCTTGAATAATTTCTCAATTCAAAAGATAGATTTTGACGCAGCATTCATCACACCCAAAATTGATGCACTTGGATTTGATGAAATGGTAATCTTTGCAACATCAGATACAAACACCTATAAAGGAACAGAATTTGGCATAAGAATGGACTTAAAGGATGGTTTTATTTATGGCTATATCCAAGAACCAAATGCAACTCTGGAGATGTTAATTTTAACATGCTCCAACTCATTCCAAACGATGGAATAATGCATCACTATACATTAATCATGTCAGGCTCAGAAGTCTCATTTTTCATTGACGGAATAAATTATGGTTATTTGAATTTTCCCAGCAACACAGACTATTCTAATCTTAACTTTTCAATATGTGCAGTTGTTCATAGATTTACTGATGACTGGGATTCCAGCGGCGATACATATGATAGCAGAAAACTTTTCCCTCAATCAACCTTAAGAAATAACGAAGACTAGGAGAAAAACGTGCTGCAAATAAATCGCATAATTTTACCTGACGCATAAACCGAAAATATTTGGGCAATCAAAAGAATACGTGGCGTAAAGGTTCGCTGTTTGGATCTTTCTTGCGGTTTAGCATTTTTATAACTAATCGCCAAGCGAAAACCTGCCAGATGACAACAATTAAGAATCTGGCTATGAGTCTCCAGAATCTGATTTGCTGGTCGATTTGCGCCAATGTTGGTATTATGGATGGTGAAACAAGGAAAAACAGTTGCGCAAAAGATGTATTGAGAAATAGAAAGATAAGTGGAAAAACCCACAAAAATGCGAAATTGCGGAAATTCCATTTCTGAAACGCTAACGCTATCAAAGCTATGGGCAGTATTAAGTTAAAGTTTGGCTCTGATATCCAAGTTCGAGTCAGAAAAAAAATTAACAACAAGGCTAACGCTGATTCTGCTAATTCAATAAATGTTTTAGGTGGATTACGATAAACGAAGTAGTAACCTATTAGTAATGAGGGTATCCAGAGGTAACCGAAAAAAGCTAAGCTTGCAGGCAGAGTGGTAGTGTTATTGAAAATTTCTACGGCGTTGAAGAGGGTCATGCCGCCCGCCATGTTGAAGTATGAAGTTACTTTGTCTGTTTGTGAAGGCAGCATCCAACCCAGCAAGTTAAAGAGCAAACCCAAAGGGCAAACACGATTGCGGCGCTAACTAAAATATACGTTAAGATTTTCATTTTGCTTCTGCACGGAGAAAAAAGAAGCGGTAACCCAACTAGTGGAAGGGAAATGGGCTTTAACGCAATGCTTAAAGAAAGCATTATGGCGGACTTGTTGATCCTGGCTTTGCTCATAAAATACAATGAAACAACGCACAGAAGGGCGATTAATGTGTCAAATTCGCCCCAGGCTGTAGTTGTTAACAATGTAAATGGATTAAACAATAGAAAAAGCCAAGCGGCCCGAACCTTACTCTCCGGCGCACCCATTCTCACCATTACATGTTTAGTTACGTAAGCTAAGCCTATGTTGCTAGCAATAACTGGAATTTTTATGGCGAAGTTATAGAAAAAAATGTTTGATGTAATATTGTAAGTTAATCGATAAATCAAACCCAACAGCAAAGGCCAAAGAGGTGGGTACCCTATTATTGGATTGATCCCGATTAGGTCCGGGTTTGAAAAAATCGTGATTAAATGAGGTTGATAAGGATTTAATCCTGCACTAACCAAGTAACCAGTATCTATGAAATGACCTTTGGTCATAGTAATGCCCAAGAAAGATAGCTAATGGTAACTGGACTATGATACTCAAGAGCATAATTAGAATTTCACGATTAAAACGAATTTTGGGCATAAAATTTTCCTAAAAGCTTTTGATAAGCGGAACTCAATTAAAGTTAATCGAGCAAGCATATTTAAAATATAATGTCTCTGTGCAAATTGATAACTCTGCAGAGATGTCAGAATTTGAAAACTCAATTTTTCGCACAAAGTTGACTTTTAATTCAGAAATAGTCTTAAAGTTGACTTAGGAATAGTATTTGCGAAGTTTGCATGCCTACTAATTTGCCGCCTGAAGCGATGGATAAATGGGAGCTAGTTGAAGCTGCCCATACGCCTAAAGAAAAAATGGATGCCATGATAGAGTTCCTAAAGTATGTTCCTCATCACAAAGGCACCATGAAACTGCGCGGCGAAATGAACAGGAAAATTGCACTTATCCGAGATGATTTGGATAATAAGAAGCGCAAGGGCACGGGCAAGAGCAGCGGCGGACCCAAACTCTTCATAGAAAAGGAAGGTTCAGCGCAGATTGCTTTGGTCGGCATGACGAACGTGGGCAAAAGCGCTCTCATGACTGCAGTAACAAACTCAAAAGTTCGGGTTACACCTACGCCGTTTAGTACACATGAACCTGTGCCGGGCATAATGAGTTATATGGATGTACAATTCCAGATTGTGGAAGCACCAGCAGTGATGGAGGGAGCAGCAGAAGGAAAAGCAGGCGGCAACGTTACACTTGGGTTAGCACGCAACGCCGACGGGGTAATTTTGATGGTTGATTTGAGCCGTGACCCTGTTGAACAGTTGGAGTTGGTTTTGGCGGAACTAGAGAAAACCCGAGTTTTAGTCTATAAACCAAGCGGAAAAGTCGATATTGACAGGCGACACTCTGGCACGGCGCTAAGGGTTATCCTTGTGGGCAAATTGGTTGATTGCAGCATGAATCAAGTGGAACAATTGCTCAGAGACTACAAAGTTCATGATGCTATCGTGCACATCAGTGGCGAGGTTACGCTGGAAGATGTGGAAAACGCGATCTATGAGAGCACCATCTACAAACCTGCGGTAATTGTCGCTAATAAGCTGGATTTGAAGGGCGCTCAAGTGAACTTGAAGCGTCTTAAGTCTTATGTAAATGGAAAATTGCCAATCGTCGCAATGTCTGCTCAGAATAAAGTTGGTCTTCAAGAACTTGGAAAAGCACTCTTTGATTCGCTGGGCATCATTCGAATTTACACCAAAGAACCAGGCATGAAAGCACACGGCGACCGCCCTTTCGCCCTCAAAAAAGGTGCCACCGTCAACGAGTTGGCAAAGAACATCCACAAAGAACTTCTAATGAACTTCATGTTTGCAATGGTCTGGGCAAAACGGCTGCCATTCAGCCCAAAAAAGGTCGGAATGAACTTCGTTTTAGATGACGGAGACATAGTGGAGATTCACGCCAGAATTATTTAGATAAAAAAAATTAATATTTTTATAAAAGTTAAGAATTGGAAATATAACAAAGAATTTGTGAAGAATTATGTCTTAAAGTAAGCAGGCAGTTTTTGGATAAGTGTTTTTGTTTGATAAAGTTCTGCAGATTGGCGGAGATAAAAAAAAGAGTTATGGCTGAGGTTGAGGCGTTGGCTCGGCTGGAGGCGTTGGCTCGACTGGAGCTTTTTTGTTGCGAGTTCTCATTAGCAGCAACACAACAATAATGATAATTACGGCGACCACCGCACCAGCTGCTATGGCTTCGATTGTTTCTGATGAGACCGAAGTTGATTTTGATTGCGTAGGCTGAGTGTTAGTTGGGGAAGTACTTGGTTGTGTTGAAGATACTGAAGGTATTGGTGTAGGGGTGGATGTCGTAGACGACGTTAATGGTAGAGACTGAACTAGAAAAGAGTAAGTGGCTATTTCACTTGACAACTGAGCGGTATTATCTGTAGGTGTCGCAGTAAAAGATACTGAATTACCAGGCGCAAGAGAAGTGGATAAGTTATTTGTATAATTTAATCCAATGACAGTTCCGGAAGCATTATAAAATGTCGTGACAACCCAAAAGTTTCCAACAGCTTGGTTTCCACTGTTCTGAACATTGCCAGTAACAGTATATGTGCCACTGCTATCAAGATGCGCGCTCACTGTTCCCGATGGAATTGTGAAACCTGAATACAGAGTCTCATTAGTGTCAACAGCATCGGCTACTGCAACAGTTACATTGGTAACATTTGGAACCCAGCTTTGGTCTCCAGTTGCACTGTTCGCAGGATTAAAATCTAAGTAAAAAGGAGCTTTTTGTCCTGGAAGCATATCAAATACGTAAGCCTGAGATTCGCTCGTACATAAAAGGTTCCCCGAAGAATCGTAAGCAGCACCTCCGATATACACGTAGCTTAAGACGTTTGAACCCACATTCTGTACTTCACCGACAGCAGCCAAGTCACCGCTATATTGCGACAGAATAGTGTTTGCAGGAGCAACATTCCAACTGTAACTAAGAATCTTGGCTTCCGAAGTATCACCTCTCACAATCGATGTTGACAATACGCTAAGCGTAGCTAAAGTTAAAGCTACAATAATTACAACAGCTAATATTTTTTTCAAATTATTCCTCTTCAGACAAAACTTCAAGACGGTGATTGAGATTATTAAATTTTTTCCAAATTTGTTCCTAAATGTTGTCAATAATTGCAATATTTAGATCGACAGTTTGTTTCCTGAAAAATTCTTTTACAGAGAATTCTCTATGATTAAGAAAAAAAATAAGGAAAAGATTTTGTTTTATCTGCTTGATTGTGCTACGCGTTCAATTTCGTTGCGTTTTGCTATGGCGACGCTTTTAATGTCTTTGTTTGCTGCGAGTACAAGTTCGTCTGCAAGAGTTTCTTGAATGCTGCGTGGGTTGTTTATGCTGAGGATGCTCTTGCGCCTTCAGTTATGTGGCGTATTGCAAGGTCGATTCTGCGTTGTGGGGCAACGTCAACGGATAGGTGGTAGACAACTCCTCCGTAGCTGACTCGTGTTGTGTCTTCGCATGGTGAAGCATTTTCGACTGCTTTGACGAGAACTTCGATTGGGTTTTTGCCTGTGCGCAAGTTGATTATTTCGAATGTTTCTTTTACGATGTTGGTTGCTTTGGCTTTTTTGCCGCTGTTTTTGCCTGAACGCATTAGACCGTTGATTAAGCGTTCAACGATGTTGACTTTGGCTTTGCGGAAGCGTTGGTGTTCGTGGCGTCCCATGCTGTGTGGTGCAACCATCGGGGTTAAGTTAAGGTATCGTTGCAAACCGATGTCTACTACTGCGATATCTTTGAAACTCCATTTTTGGAAAAGTTTGATTTCTTGAGGTTGAGCTAGTTGTTTGTGACATATCAATTACCTTGCTGGTTTTTGTTTTCGTCCGTAAACTAGTTCGTTTAGGCTTACGCCGTTAACCATAACAACTTTCCATCGAACGCCGGGAATGTCTCCCATTGCGCCGCCTCTTGTGCCGCCGATACCTTCAACAACAACTTCATCGTGTTCATCAACAACGTTTAGTGCGCCGTCTCCAGGAAGGAAAGCGGTGATGGTTCTTCCGTTTTTGATAAGTTGTGTGCGGACGCATTTGCGGATGGCGCTGTTTGGCTGTTTTGATTCAACACCTACTTTTTCTAGAACGATTCCTCGGGATTGAGGTGCACCCTGCATAGGGTCTACTTTCTCGTCTAGCCTAAGCATGCGCCTGTTAAAGTAACGATCAGACCAACGGAAATTCTTCCGTTTCTTTGCTAGTTGCCTTGCGGCAAATTCGCCTCTTGGTGACTTGGAACCCATACTTTAGATATTCCTTCTTTTGCACATCCATAGTCAATATTCCAATATATAAACAACACGAAGCAACGAAACATTCCTGCATCATTTTTTTAACATGTAAAGAAATGGCACTAACCAAAATAGTCATACATTTATTTACTAAATAGTTCGAAAATTTTCAGTCAGGTTCTAACGAATTTTCATACTTTTTGATTTGGACCAACTAAAATGAAATTAGGCTCTTTTTAAGAAAATGTAATGAAACCGTGATAACAAACAAATTTGATTTTTTGGGAAAAGCTTTTAGTTCATGTCTGAATGATAAAAACATAATACGAGGCGATTGATTTGGAGAAGAAGTGTCCAGTTTGTAAAAAGAAGTATACCACATTTGACGCTAAGTCGAAGTATTGTAGTGATGCTTGCGCTAAGAAGGCCGGTAAAGCAAAGTAAGTCTTAATGAAATTCGAGCGAGCGATTGCTTGAAAAGGTTTTTTTCTTTATTTTCTAATTTTGATAGTTTTTCTGTTCACTAACTACACAAATTAGAAATATTTGTTATGTCATAGTATTATTCAGGCGGGTAAAATGGACGAATATGTTAAGGGTGCTGAGCCTGACCGTTGGCACTGGATGAAAGAATGCAAGCAATATCCCCGAGTAGTTATGCAGCGCCGTTCAAAAAGACCGAATTCTGATCTCTGTGATACATGCTTGGATATAGAGAAAAAACAAATGAGCAAAATAGCAGCAGTATAGTCCAGTTCAGCCCTATAAAAGTGAATTAGCGGTTTCACAAAGTAGCTAATCCCCTGTACCCGATTGATTGGATAAGATTTTCATCGCAAAGCCATTTTTTAACTCTTTTAATGCAAACTGATTATCTGTTAATTGACTGAGAGTGCCCTTACTCGCGCTCTCCCAAGACGTCTCAGACAACCCTTAACCAATACAAACGGTTTGATGAAAGCTTACTTGTAAGCTTGATCAATAGGGATGTTTTGTTCGACCAAAGGCAATTGACTTATGAATATATCCGCTGAAGGTTGACTTATTTCATGTAAGTTTATTTCGCTATTAACTTTTGCAGCGCAACGGAAAAAGTCCGCTATTTGATTCAATTTTTTATAGGCAACAAAATAATCCAGTAACTTTTCAGCTTCTTCATTTTCAAATACTTCCAAAGATTTCAACATTTTACTTTACCTCTAAACAGCTTGTATTGTATATTACGACAGTATAATGATTGTTAATATGCACATATATCGGCAAATAGTAAGACAGCCCAAAGAGCGAGCTTTAAAGCAGAACATAGAAGAAAATATGTTAAAAACTCATAACGCAAAAATTCAAAATTAAGCTTATGTATAAAATATGGCAACATAAAAATCAGCAGTCACAAAAAAACATGACAACCTCAAAATCGTCCCTCTAAAATATCAGCATGCTTTTATTGATGGCACAAGAATTATCCCTTAACAAAACTTTAACTTCAACAGCAAGGGAAGTCGGATGGTTGAGCTTAGAACGCAAGAACAACGATTACTCGCAACTTTAGAGCAACTAGGCGGAAAAGGTTCTGTAGAACAGTTAATTGATATTTGCGAACTTCCCGAAACAGCAGTCATGCGTACTGCGTTAACACTTCAAGAAACAAACCTCGTCGCCATACACGCTCAGTACCAAAACGCCCTCAAATTGACCGTCGAAGGCGAAAAGTATGCGAAAAACGGTTTACCAGAACGCAACCTCACATTAACCATAGCACAGCTTGGCGGGGCAGCTGACCTACAGAAAGCCGCTCTGCAAGCAGGAATCGAACATCAATTCATCCAAATTGCGCTTGGCTGGGCAATAAGAAAAAAATGGGCACTCTACACCTCAAGCGACAACACTATACGCATATCTGAACCACTTTTGCATCAAGCGTACATCCAAGAAGGCTGCGACGAAACACTACTCAAATACCTAAACGACAAACACCAACACCAAGCAACACTCGAGGAACTAAGCCCAGAACTAAAAGAAGCGGCAGAACAACTAAAAAAACGCAAACTTGTAACCATCGAACCTAAAACCACACGAACAATCCAAATTACAGCAGAAGGCAAAGAGATCATAAAAAAAATTGGGTGTGCCAACCTTTCCGAAAATTTAACAATTAAAGCTCCAGAAATTATTACCCAACTTACTCCTGAACTCATAATAACGGGCAAATGGCATACATCAAAGTTGCAAAAATACAATATTGAAGCGCCTGTTGCTAAAACTTGGCCAGGCAAAAAGCATCCGTACCTGCAATTCCTTGACGAAGTCCGCGCAAAACTCGTTCAATTAGGCTTCCAAGAAATGACGGGCACAGCTGTTGAAACCAGCTTCTTCAACTTTGATGCGCTCTATGTGCCTCAGGATCATCCAGCAAGAGAAAAAGCGACATTTACTACACAAAAGATCCCACGTGCGGAGACATCAAGCACTCATAGTATTGCTTTGGAGCATGTTGCTGAGACTCATGAGAATGGCTGGAAAACAGGTTCAACAGGATGGGGATATAAATACTCCTTCTAAACCGCCCAACGCCTGATTCTTCGCGGACATGGCACATGCCTCAGCGCACGAACGCTCGAAAGCAAAAAATTTGAGGTTCCAAGCAAACACTTCTCCATTGCAAGAGTTTACCGACCAGAAATAACTGACAAAACCCATCTATCGGAATTCAATCAAGTTGAAGGCATAATTATAGACGAAAACCTGACGCTAAAAGACCTCTTAGGCGTGCTGGGCAAATTCGCTATGGAAATTGCTGGAGCAGACAAAGTCCAGTTTCAAACCCGATTATTTCCCATTTACAGAGCCCAGCGTTGAACTTAGCGCTTACAAGGAAGGTTATGGCTGGGTTGAATTTGGCGGTTCAGGAATCTTTCGTCCAGAAGTCACCCTGCCGCTTGGCGTAAAAGTGCCTGTTATTGCATGGGGACTCGGTGTGGACCGATTATTCATGATGCGTGCTGGCATTGAGGATATTCGCGAGATTTTCAGTCAAGATCTTGATTGGCTAAGAAAAAAACAGGTGACTTAAATGCCTACAATCGATATCGAATATCAAGAACTTGAACGCTAATTAGTAAAGATTGGACCGTAAAAACCTTGGAAATCCACAAAAATTAGAAACTTTCGAAAAACTTGACGAATACTTATCTTTGGTAAAAGGTGAAGTCAAAGACTACGATACAAGCGATGGCATTCGTCAGTATTGAAATGAAAGACACAAATCGCGCTGATCTCTGGAGTGCTGAAGGATTAGCAAGAGGTCTACGCTGTTATCTTGGTTTAGAAAAAGGGCTCAAGCAATATACATGCTGGCAAATCAATTGTTGAAGTAAATGTCAACTCAGCAGCTCTTCAACATTCGTCCGTTCATTTGCTGCTCAGTTATAAAAGACATCACATTTATCTGACATACATTATTAGAGGAATAATGCATCTTCAAGACAAGCTGGACAAGACATTTGGCAGAAATCGGCAGAAAACCAGCATCGGCATTTACAATTTTGACTTAATCAAGCCGCCAATCGAGTACACCGCTGTTAAACCAAAGACGTCAGTTTTGTTCCGTTGGGATTCACTGAAAAAATGGGTCTCGACGAGATTTTGGAGCAGCATCCAAAGGGACATAGAATATGGGCACATAGTAAAGAAGAATCCACTTTACCCCATGCTGTTTGACTCGGAAGGCAAAGTCTTGTCTTTTCCACCAATTATCAACTCAAATGATCTGGGCAAAATCACTGAAGAATCAAGAAATTTACTGGTTGAAGTTACAGGCACACTGCACAAAACTGTGCTAAATACTCTAAATTTGTGACTTCCGCGTTAATTGACCACGGCGGAAAACCCTATTCGGCAACAATTCACTATCCAAGTGACTCAGAATATACGCAGAAAACAATTGTGACCCCTGATTTTAGCAACAGATGCATGCAGTTAAACGTTGAAGAAACAAACAAACTTTTGGGACTGAAACTTTCCGCCGAAGGAAATTTCTGAGCTCCTGTTAACTGCAGGGCTTGGCATCGAAAAAATCGAAACAGACAACGTGGATGTTCTTGTTCCATTCTACCGCATTGATGTCATGCACCAAGTTGATCTAATCGAAGACGTGGCCATCGCTTATGGCTACAACAATATTGAGCCACTTTGGCGCGAACTAGCCAACAACAGGACGAGCAAAACCTGACCAACGACTAATCAACCTTGCACGCGACTTGATGGTTGGGTTAGGCTACCAAGAAATCTTAACATACACGCTAACAAATCCCGAAAGTCTATTTGACAAAATGAACACAGCAAAAACGTCTCTTGTTGAACTTGCCAACCCAAAAGTAATAACAATGACCTGCCTACGCAACTGGCTACTGCCAAGCCTTATGGAGTTCCTCAGCAACAACCAATCCGTTGAGTTCCCACAAAAAATATTCGAACTTGGCAAAATTACCCTACAAGACGAGACCAAAGAAACCAAAACAAGAGATGAAGAATGGCTCTGCGCAGCCACCTCACATGCAAACGCCAACTTCACCGAAATTAAATCGGCTCTCGAAGCATTTTTCGAGCAATTTCGGGGTTGATTGGCAAATAAAAGAAACAACTCATCCAAGCTTTATAGAAGGCAGAGTCGGCAAAATAATCGTGGCTGGATCAGAAGTTGGAGTTGTAGGTGAAATCAACCCTGCCGTGCTTGAAGCATGGAAACTTGAGAATCCAGCGAGCGCTTTCGAAATTAACCTGCAAAGAATAATCGATGTTCAAACTAGTTAGACCAAAAATCTATGAACCATGACAAAGTTCCATTTTTTCTCGCTGTTTTAAGACACCAAGCGTATAATGACGTATCCTACTGGTACGATTATTGCACACATTAAGGCTAGAATTTCCAAGTTTGGCAAAATGGCGGCAATAGTTGAACCAGTCAGCATGAACCTGATACATGTGAAGAAATAGTATGGTGGAGTTACGTATGCGATTACTTGTAGAAATGTCGGAAGGACTTGTGGTGGAAAAAGCACGTTACCAAAGAGACTTATTGCTATTGTCATAAGCGCAGTCACTGGGTCGCCTTGTTTGGTTAAAATCAGTATACCTGAGCCAATCATGCTAATACCGATGAATGTTGCAATTCCTAAAGCTAAAACAATCAGTGTACCAATAACATTTACGCTTAAGAGTACACCAAAAAAGTATACACCGATAACAAGATAAACTGCTACTACAGCCGTGCTCCAGATAAAGCCCCAAATAGAACTACCGATAATAAATGTGGTTAAGCGAGTCGGCGAAACCAAAACTTCTTCAAGCGCCCATGGATTAATGGTTTTTTGCACTAATGTCAAGGCTTGTCCAAGGTAACTGTTGAACGCTAACCCGATAATTAGGTAAGTTGTGTAGCTCGTATGAAATGTTTGAGTTACAACTTGATTGACCGAGCTTTGCCCAAGATAAGCAAAGGATAATGCACCAAAAATAGCTGTGAAAACCAGAATGACAATGTTTGTCTTGTAGGTGGAGAAGCTTACCATGTCCCGCTTCATGAAATACCAGATTTTCTCAAGCTCAGCCGACAGCGCCCATATAATCAAGCCCTCTTAGTTAATCTCGATAAATGCGTCTTCAAGGCTGGGTTCTTCACGCTTAAAATTGACAAACTTGATTTTTTGTTCAAAAAGGAAATCAAATATCAGATGGCAACTGGTCAACGTTTTGCAGTTCAACGACATAAGCCTTTTTGGTTGGGCATTAGATCTGGGTCGTTTTTTTCAGTTATCCCAATTACACCTTGTATTGAACGCATTTTCTCTATTTGAACTGGCGTATATTTCCTCAAGTATTAGATAGATTAGCTCTCCTTTTTTGATTTTATCACGTAAAGCGTTTGGAGTATCGCAAGCAATAATTTTTCCCTGTTTAAGAATGCCAATTTTTGTGCAGATTTGCGCTGCCTCTTCAATATAATGCGTTGTGTACAGCACTGTTTTGCCTGTTTCCTGAACGGTACTCCTAACGAAGTCCCGAATGTTACGTGACGAAATAGCGTCTAAACCAGTTGTGGGTTCATCAAGCATGATTATAGGCGGATCTGGAAGCAACGTTCGAGCGAGTGCAAGTTTTCTTTTCATCCCACCAGAATACTTCTGATATAATTGAAAAGTGCTGTTTTCTAAACCTACCAACCGCAAAACTTCCATAATACGCTCCTGCCGCTTCTGCCTTGGCACATTATAAATTGCAGCAAAAAACTCTAGATTTCTGTATCCGTTGAGCCGCCAAAAAAAGCCTCTTTCTCCAACGCTGAAAAGTGTACCAAGGGACCGTTTAACTTGCATTTGCTGTTTGATTATGTCATAACCATTAATCAAAGCGGTTCCACTATCAGGAGGAAGAAGAGTGCAGAGCATTTTAACCAAGAGTTGTTTTTCCCGCCCCGTTTGGACCCAAAAGACCAAAAAGCTCTCCTTTCTTAATTTCAAGGTTGAGACTGTCAATAGCGTTAGTTGAAACTGTTTTACGACTAAAAAATCCAGCACTCGAATTCAGATTTTTCGACTTAAATGTCTTTGTTAAATTAATTGTTTGAATGGCGTTTTCGTTTTGCAATCACTAAACCTCATAATTCATCATTAATTTAATAAAAACATTCAATTATAAATTCAGGTATAAGGTTAGCCAACAGTTAAGCATTTCTAACTGAGCTATAATTAAAATTTGTGAATAAATGGAGCAAGCTGATGGGCATTCTCGAATTTTTCATGTTAGCGGCAGCTGCAAATATGCGCCGTACCTGTTAAAGTAAGGTGCACCTTTTCTTGAAAATAATGTTAAAACTTTTCCGTCATGATTAATTTTGAAGCCAACATTGCTTGATTCATGCCCCCGTATCAAAATTTTAGCATGCAATCGTCCGAGAACCTCTTGAGTTATTTCTTTGCCGAAAAGCTTTCCCGCACCTCTCGGCGAAAAAGAAACTCCTGGCACCTTTTCATCTGGATCATTCCAAAGCAAATCTTCCAGTAAAGCTTTGTTTTGATTTTCTTGGGCTTGAGCGATGTCTTCGAGATTTTGAATTTCAGGAGATAAGCCGCCATGCAACATCAAAAAGCGATCCTCAACATACACTGCATTGTAGAGGCAACCATGCAATTCACGTATTTTCATGTAAGTCTGTTGCCAATCTTCGCCAAACCTATTTTTAAATCGGATTGGTAAATCATGCGGGACGCCCAACAAATCTCCTGGAGCTTCATGATTTCCCCGCAGCAAAATAACTTGTTTTGGATAAGCAAGCTTTAGCTTTAGAATCAAATAATAAACGTCTAGCTGATTTTTCGCCTCTATCGCCATAGTCTCCTAAAAAAATCAGCGTTGCATCTTTAGATTTATCCATTTTTTCGATAAAATCACTTTTTTGCAGGATAAGCAGAAGGCTTTCGAAGTCACCGTGCAAGTCACCAACTATTAATGCTTCACCTATCGGTTCAAGTTTGACTAAATGGCCCATTATTGTCATGTTACCGACGCGGCCATTTTCTTTCTGCAACAGCGCATGTGACTTTCTCAACAATTTCGATGAAATTGTCACTTTGAATGCTTAAATCCTCGATTACAAATGAATGCAAATCCAAAAATAATACACGGCAACTATGAGATTTGGATTTTTATTTCAATTGAGCTAAATATGTCTCTTTCGATTGAGCGTTTAATATTGTTGATTTTGTCAACCGATTCGTTGTAAGCATTCTCTTTAACGATTTCGTGTGTTTCAATGCTTGTTTTTCTCCCTTTAAGCAAGTCAAGCTGTTCCTGAAACACTGACACATTGCGTTTTATCTCATCCATCGTTGAAGAAGCCATGAGCTGCTGTTTTGTGTTTGCCATCTCCTTGCTTTTGATTTGCAGCTTTGCAAGTGAGTCTTGCTTTAATATTTCATTTATTGATTGCTCGGCTTTTCGTGCCTTATCATCTTTCAATTTTAATTTGTCTTCAGCCATTAAAACGTGCAAGTTTCTGCAAAATTTCTTTAAGCCCTGGATATCCATTCTGTTCAGCTGTCAAAGCTTCAAAAGGCTGCTCTAAATATTGGTTAACCTTTTTTAGCTCATCAGGAGTTATTCCTACTCCACCGCCTGACATGGCTAACGCCTGCATTTTTATGAAATGGTTTCTGTAGATGCCTAAGCGAATGTTTCAGTTCAGCACATAACGTGTCTATCTCAAGGTTTACCGAGTTTAGCGTATCAATCGGACCTTTAGTTTTCAATTCACAAAGTTTTTGCTCCAAATCACTGATTTCTTTTTCGACGGGCAGGCGCTCATTTTTTATTTGTTCTTTTTCTTGTCCAATTATTTCTAATTGTTTTTGGAGGTTTTGAAGTTCATTTAGAAGCTGGTAGGCTTCTTCCAAAGTTTTAGTTTTAACATATTCCTCTGTAACGAAATCATTTAGCGCTTTATATGCAAGTTTAGCACGTTCATAAACAGTTAAAAATTTTCTTCTATCCATTATGAAGAAAGGAGAAATTCTTGGAAACCAATTTCTGATGTCTATATCTGTTGACTATTATCATTTTTTGGATTTCTTGAGCATATTTGTTTAGGCTATCGTAGCTGATTTCTTCTGGAGGTGTAATTTTTTTGAGGCGATCAAGGAATAAACGAGCAAGCTTGTTTAAGGCTCTGGCTCGATTGTAAACTTTCATATTTCTTCTTTCAATTTCTTTTGAGCTGTTATCCAAGAGCATTTTGCTTACTTCGCCTATGCTCTGGATTGCCATGTTCATCTCATCCCTTAATTTTTTGGCTTGCGCATGAACAGGCGAGAGAATTGAGCTTGTTTTGTCTTCAAGCCATCGTTTAACTTCTGCGGAAGATGAGAATTGGATTGTTTCGGTCAACACGCGTCACTGTTTATCCTATTGTTATGTTTGGCTTATTTATCATTATTTCCAATTTTCTACGTTTTTATGTACTCTTTTTTGAGTAACTACTCTTAAATAGCTAACGCCGGCATTGAACAAGCAGACGTGCAACCAATTGAACACAAAAACACTCGCATTAATCATAATCTTTGTTGCATTAACCGCAGCCCTAAATATTGCAGGACCAAAAATTCCAGCTCCCTACGCCCCATTCCTATTCTATCAACTATGGGAAATTCCAATAGTCTTAGCCTTCATAGCAATAGGACCAAAAGTAGGCGTCGCAGTTGCAGTGATAAACACGCTTATTCTTTTTGCCGTTTTTAACCCAGGTGCAAATGCAGGACCGTTATACAATCTCATTGCAATCTTATCAATGTTTTTAGGAATTTATATTACCATATAAACTTGCCACTCGCGGATGTAAAACAGAAAACTTTAGCAATTTCCTTAAACAGCACATAAAAATAATAAGCATATCAGCCACCGCTTTAGGAATCACAATGCGCGTCGTTAGTCACAACAGTTGTAAACTACTTTGCGATTACAACAACCCTATCCAATTGGCTTCTCTTTCACTCAACCTGCCGCTTTGGCTTTTCTACCGCTAAGCGCACTCTTTAACGCAACAGTTGCATTGTACACAATACCAATCGCCATTGTAATAGCAATACCAATAACTTCAAGATTCAAACTTAAATATAAAAAATAAAAAAATTTAGAATCCTAAGGATTGTGCTAATACCTTAGGGTTTATTTGTCCTGCCTTGAAGGTTTTTCCCGTTTTAGCGTTGTTTATTATTAGGGCTGCGGGAGCGAATAAGCCGTGGTCGATTTTGTAGAAGTCCTTGTCTGCTTCACGGAAAATCTGCAGAAACGGTTTACCATAATCTTTTGAAGCCATTGACGGCGCTTGTGCAATAATATTTTGCAATGCTGCCTCATCATCGTAGTCGACAGTGCAGTAAACGGTTCCGCCGTAAAGGATAGCGTCGTTTGTGCGTGCCATAGCTACTTCAAAATCAGTGCCAAGTGGAGGGATCGGAGCAAAACCCAACGCATAACGAATAACCTTGGGGCTTAAGCCAAGAGTTCTAAGTTTATGAATGCCAACCTCAACTACCCTACCGGCTACCTGAGTTAAACCGGCGATGCTTGCGGTTGGGGCAACTACCACGATTAGGTTCGCTGCGGAAATGTTGCTTGCAGTTGTGACTTTTTCAATAAGCGCATCGGAAGGCAAACTATTGCTTTCTAAGGTAAGCACGGCTTTATCGCTTTGGTCTTTATAACCTATTTCTTCAAAAACATCTTTAGGTTTCAAAGCTAAAGCGCGAACTGGACCAGAACCGATAGCTATTTGGTCGCCGTCTTTGATACGCCAGCCAGCAAACTGCGAACCCAAGATCGCAATAGCAGGATGATCCGTGCTAATAGTTATTGAAGGAAAAGTTAAATCACCATATGTCTTGAAACCTAACTGGGCCTTTCCAGCACCCCCCATGCATAACTCAGTTAGTTTTTTGCCTGCTTGAAAACCACCTGGAGCTTTAACACCTGCATCGACAATTGTGGCTCCTGCAGTCGATTTTGACACGTATACACCGTAAAATTCTGGGTTATCAATAAATTTTTGGGCTATTTTCCAAGCCATTTGGTTTATGCTTAAAGCCGCCATGTTTTTCACTTCACGTATGGTTATTGGTGATTGCTTTTTAATATTAACTTAACGCCGAAAATGCTTACTTGCCTACGGTCTGTACCCACTAAGGGTGCAAAGTGCCAAAGCAGCCGCCATTAAATCTGCGGTCGTTCCTGGATTGCATTTATTTTGAGATTCGCGAAGTTTTGCATCAAACTCTTTGAGACCTTTTTTACCTTCGTCTGTTTCTATCCCGCCAAGTTCTAAAACAGCCTTAGCGTCAGATGACACTTGCTTCGCTTTTTCCATGCCTACTTTTCGAGCTATGAACGTATCTGGATGTTCTGATAGAATTTTTAGGAAAGTGTGGACGATTGCGGTGTTCAAGGGTTTGTTTTTTAGTTGTTCCACTAAGTACGGGTATGCTAAGTCGAAGGTTACTGGATAGTTAGTTACCCATTCGGCACAGATGTCGTCGTATGATGAGGCGATTTTGAAAACTTCGAATAAGGTGACATTTTGTTGTATTAAGCGTTCTTTGGAGCGTGGATCGGTTACATCAAGGTCTGGGGCATCGTTGAGACCGCTGGGATTCGCAATATCTACTGCTTCATAGACGTGCACGGAATCCCGAGCTGTAGTTGATTTAATGACTGAATCTATATTTTTTCGCAAAACAGAAAAATCTAAATCATATTCTTTGCTGGTCGGTGTCATGCCTGCTGCAACAGCGATAGGAGCAAACAGCATAATGGTGCCCAAAATCGTGTTTCCGCCTCGCTGCCAAGAATTAACGTCGCTGGTACAGGTCTTAATTAGCTGTCCCAAGCCAACCTCTCTGATATCGAGCTTGTTTTCTGCCACCGATGTTCCACGGTAAGCGGCTTCTTGAAAAGATGGCCCTGCAGCAATTGCTGAAGCCAAGAAATGCTGGCATATTGTTCCTTCAAAGCTCGATGTTAAGGTTACGTTTCCAGGTTTTTCTGCGCTAACCTCAAGCAGTATCGCTAATTGTAGACACTTGGAGATATGCTGTGCCTTTTCACTGTTACTCATTGGGATGCACTGACTTTAAGTGGTAAAAAGAAGGTTTATTAAACTTTACAAAAAACTACAAGCAACTGAAAGGATCATTCATTTAGGTAAGAGGGATTTGGTTGAAGGCACGTGAAGGCGACTTGATTAAAACAAAAAGTAAGGTTGTTTTTGACGTAAAAGGGTTATTGCATCCAGAAGCCAAAATTGTGGCGTTTCCACGTTTTATTCCATCGCCTCAGGGATCAAGACAAGGTAAAGATAGCACTTACGGAAAAGTGTACAGCCTTGGTGACAGGTTCAAGTACCTGCAAGAAAACCATCCTGAATTGATAGTTTTTGATGAAGTATTCGGGGAGACAATGTGTGAAGTTCCAGTAACACAAATCGACCAGCATTTTAAGCCTGAAGAAAAGCTCTGGTCACTTCGTTCAGCCAAAGATCTTACTTTACTTAGAGTACAAAGCTTTGCAATTGGCTGAAACCTTGAAAAAAGAATCAGGTATTCCTTGGAGCAGCATAGGTATTTCAGGCTCGATAATGGCCGGTTTGACCACAGATAAATCAGACATTGACCCTTTGGTTTATGGAGTTGAGAACTGCCACAAAGCCTACGCTGCTCTGCAAAAACTTCTCAAAGATGAGCAATTTGGCTTTAAGCCCTATAGCCGTGAGGAACTTCAGGAGCTATTCGATTTCCGTTCGAAGGATACAGAAATGAGCTTCGAAGACTTCGTTTTAGTCGAAAGCCGTAAGGCATTTCAGGGCAAGTTCATGGGAACAGACTACTTCATCCGCTTCGTGAAGGATTGGAGTGAAATAAACGAGCAATATGGTGACGTGTGCTACAAAAACAGTGGCTACGCAAAAATAACAGCCAAAATAGCAGACAACACAGAATCACTTTTCACACCCTGCACCTACAAGCTAACAAAAGTCAGAGTTGTTGAAGGACCCAAGTTGGCGCCAATACAAGAGATTGTTTCGTTCCGGGGTAGGTTCTGTGAACAAGCAAAAAATAGCGAAGCAGTTGAGGCTCAAGGAAAAATTGAATTAGTAAACAACAAGAAAAACGGGAGCGAATATTATCGCCTTATACTGGGCAATAAACCGGCAGACTATATGGTTCTGTCAAACATTTAATGCAGCACTTTCAAGACTTGTTCATAGTAACGTGGGCAATATGTCAAAGTTACTTGGTAAAACCTTTCCGTTGGCGAAACAACCTCTTCGAGGTTACCTTCAACAATCACTACTTCATCCTTCTGTGCTTGCTGCCGATACTCTTCCATAAAAGAGAAAACTCTCTTAGCTGCAAGCGCTACTTTATCACCGCTTAAAACCTCCAGAGGCTCGATCGCATAGATTGATGGGATAAATGGTGCCTCGTCATCCGAAGTTATGCGTGCTTTAAGTTTTACCCAGCCCCGTTGTTGGATTCTTGTTTTTGGGTCGTATTCTGATTTGATTTCGTTCCATGCCTTAACTGGCTCGAACTCAGCTTTTATGATTCGCCCGCTCGCTTTATCATCGTATAAACCGTAGATTTGTTTTCTTCGCTGATGCCAAATGAATTCTGGAATAGTGAAGTTTTTGAAACGCCAATCTTTACCTGCCATAACGCTGTCTGATTCAAACTCGTTATGTAAACCTGATTCTTTATCGGCATACAAGATTTCAAGGGTTTTTCGCATTTTGGCGTTTTCTTTTTTGCCATAAATTATAAAGTCTATATCTGAAAATTTTGGGTGATGAAAACCATGAAGCATAGAGCCGAAGACGCCAAAGTCCGCTGTATTTAAGCCTGAATTGCTTAGCGATATCATTAGTACGCGCTCCATGGCGGCAAGCAATTCGTCACTTGGGCCAGCCTCAAGTAAAGTAGCTAACCTTGATTCGGGTTTTCTTGCTTCAGCTATTCCGTTCTCTTTAACACCGACTAGATTTATCCCAAGCATGTCATGAAAAATTAGGTATTCAGGATACTTCTTTGTGACTAACTTCATGCCTTCGTCGTTATAGAATTTGTAGTAAAGCTGGTTTCTGCCTGTTCGGGGTGCTCGGGGGTCTTTTGAAGTGAAAATGTTTTCTGAGGCATACTCGGCATCGCAGATGTAAGCGTTTGGCGGGTGGGAATAGCCGAAGATTCGGAAGATTAAGCCTTCCTTTGTCTCTATGGCATCGCGGTCGCGCAGTTTTAAATTATTGGCCAAATGTATTCTTCCTCGGATGTTGCCGTTCCAACAACCACTTGATAGAATACTTCACTTGAGGTGGTTGATTCAACTCTTTCCAATTTGCCAGCTGCCTTGATTTCATTGCCGCAACGTGCGATGTTTCTGTAGCAGCCGATGTTTGAGACAACTTGATTTGGAACCTGTTCGAGGGCAAGTTCTGACTGATCGTCTATTGGTTTGTAGCTTGTGATTTTGTATGTTGCTGGGCGATACATGGTTTCCGAGTCGTCGGAGACTGTTGCTTGAAAACGCACTGGGTCAAGCGGAATATAACGGTAGGCGCCATATTTTTCCTTGACTTGCTCGAGCTTCTTTGTGGCATTATACATAAAGATTTTTCCCATGTATTTGCCTTGGAATTTTCTTGCTGCTTCCAAGCGGTTACCGATAATGTAGCTCAGTTTTGCAGTGTTCACGAGCTTGGCGATTGCATCTTCAACCATACGGAAGTTTTGTGTGCCGTAAATTACAAAATCTATGTCTGATTCGGGCGCATGCATATTCAAAGCGATAGAACCGTGAACCCCAAAGTCTGTTAAGGGAATGTTTGATTCTTTGGATATTAGATGGATAAGGTCCAGTGCCATCTGTTGAAGTTTGTCACGTTTTGTCAGGTGTTGCAGCCATTCCAAACGGTCCTTGGGAACAAATACTTGCTCAATGCGATCTAATGGCGCCGTGATTAATTCTTTGTTTCGATAGGGACAGAAATATAAATAGTCTGGAAAGTTTTTGCGGAAAGCTTCAATAAAAGTCTGGTAGTTTTTTGCAGTGTAGAGTTTTTCTGCTCTGAAAAGCTGGTTTTCACCAAACTTCCAAGTACGATCAAGCATTTCGACGTTGAAGAGATCTTTGTATTTAGCGGGAATATATTTGAGGAACGCGAAAACTCTGTCGTCGGGATGCTCGTATCCAAAGGTGTTTAAGATGAAGCCGTCTTTAGTGACAAAAGTGTCTCCATCCATTGGGGTCCAAATTTCTTCTGCCGTATGTTTGCACCGCGAAATAAGGTAAAGTGAAAGTTAAAAAAGCTATTGCATACATTGAAAACTCGAATGAGTATAAGTTTTTTTTCTTATCCAGTGTCAAGAAAAGAATCACTTTCTTTGAAGTTAAATAGCCTTGTTACGAGTGATTTATTTTTTATCAGTTTTTCTGCCTTTTGCATTATCTTTTCTTACCTTTTCAAGAGCACTATTTACGTAGTTGTTAAGTTCTAAATTCTTTATGATTTTGTCGGATAGAGTTTCTGGTGCGTAAACGAGTGGAAGGATTGCGACAAAGAGGAAAAAACTTGCAAAAGAAAAAGCCGTGCTCACTGATACATTATTTGAAATGTAGGTTCCTATTGAGAGATTGGCAAAAGTTGAACAAAGGTACGGGAGAACGCCAAGAACGTAATATTTTTCGCTATTTTTTTCCTGTGCTATGTCCCCCCAAAGTGTAGTTATGAATAACATGGTAAAAGCACCCCACGCTACGCCGTCTGCAAAAACGTAAAACCATGCGGCAAAGTAATATCCGCTAAAAAGCCCTAAGGATGCATACCCTATACCTACAAGTGCAAAGCCTATCAAAGCCAAACGTTTTCGGCCTTTCTTATCAGCTAAAAACCCAAAACCTAATGCACACCCTCCAGCTAAAATATTCTCGATAATTACATAATTTTCAGAAAAATATTGCGGAAAAATGCGGAAATAGGTAGCAACGATTTGCATTGCTAAATCGTTTACAAGAGAGAACATCAACCAGGGAATAATATATAGCAAGAAGGTCTTATTTGAAAGGACTGAACGGTAAGATACTCGGTTTTTTGGCTCTGCGTTCTTTTCAGCGGGTTTAAAATATGTTAGAAAAATTAATCCAAGGGCCAACCATATTGCCAAAATACTTGAGGTAAGAAAAGTATCCGAAATTCCCACCAATGTAACAGTTGGAAACGCTAATACTATCAGAAGAACTATTGTGCCGCCAAATTTTGCGCGGTTTTTTTGCTCGGTACTGGCTGCGAAAAACCCTGCGAATGTAGGCATACCCAACCCGAAATAAGCTCCCAGAACACCTGCCAATAACATTACGCTTGCGAAATTTGCTAAATTAATAATGGCAAATAATGACGAAAGAAACAGACCTGCAAGCATCCAATATTTAAGCAAAGTTAATCTTTTCTTGAAATGATTTATTAACGAAATTCCAAGAAACGCCGAAAAAGCAAAGGTCAAGAAGTTTAAAGCAATCATAAATAGAAATGAATTACCAACGAAACCTTCAGAGCTTGCAATATCCTGTAAAAACTTAAATGCACTAAGATACCAAACGAAAGCATTCGCTAACAAAAACGTGCTGACTGATGCGTTCGTCAGGTTGGATCCAGTTTTTTTAGTAATTCCGTTATTCATTCTCTATCGTAATAAATGATGCTAATCTTACGTGATTATTAAGCATTAAGAATTACCGCTAACTTTTTAAGTATACATGTACTACAGAGATACATATTAGGAAGGGAAAGGTTGCAAAAAAACAAAAAAATAACTAGAAGTTTTGGTGGCTGGTAAAGCATTTAATCGCTTTCAGGCTATAGTTCAATAGCTAAAGCCTGAAGCAAAACGGCTGCCTCTTTTCCACTTTCATTATCGTTTAGTAGTGGGTTTTTTATCAATTCGTTTTCTCCCAGCTCTCTCAATTCAGCTTTTAACTTGTTAACCTCCACAGAATTTAAGATAGTGTTAGCAATAAACGGTAAATCTTTTTTTGAAAACCCAGTTTTTGTGATAATGGGCATGATTTCTTTCTTTAACCTCTTATTTTGAAATGCGTAAAGCATAGGGTACGGTGGCATTTCATTGTTGATTCTGTGTTGAAATTCAGAAAAGTTGAGCATGTCCATAAATTCGTCCTTTACTGTAGATAATATGCCAATTAACCTGCCATAATCTGTTAAATCGTCAAGAGCTTTTTCATCTGCACATCCGATTATCCCGCCTATTTTGCAGTGAAGTTCAGCGATACTTCCCTTTTGTCTAATTACTTCAAAATACTCTTGCGGTGTAACATCAGCTTTCTTCCATAAACATGTTTCAGTAGCTTCTGCCTCAACCAGTTCAAACATTGATTTATTAATCAAATCCGCGATTGCTTTTCTTTGGTCTACTGATAAAGACTCATAGTTGTTTTGAAGCAATGTCGCCCCCTGAATTAGCAAAGCATCTCCTGCAAGAAGAGCAACGTCTTTCCCATATTTGCCCAAAACAGTTTTTCTTCGAAACTTATGTGTCGATTTATCTATGATATCATCGTGGATGTCGCCTGACGCCGTAACGAGCATCATAGCTGCAGCCAAGGATTTTGTCTTTTCAGGTTTTCCGCCCACGGCTTTGCATGAAAGATAAATTAGAGCTGGAAAAATCGGTAAGACTCTTGGAAAAATCGCTTGAGCATAATACTTTAACGCGCCAGAAATTATTCCCTTGTGATATTCACATTGAAGAATTATTCGTGAAGCTTCATCTAACGCAAATTTACCTCTTTTGTCAATAATGTTTATGGCGATTTTTGTCAGTGACTCTGTTGGCATACTATGACACTAATTTGTCTTTGTATTTGTAATTTTAGGTGATCAAAAAAGAAAAAATTTAAAATTAGTTGGCGTTTACCAACCACCAAAACTTGCGGGCTTAGCTCTTTTGATAGCTCTTTTTGCATTCATTGATTTTCACCTCCCAATGATCCTTAAGTTATTAATGTCCAATTCCTGTTTACACTCCGACTTTTTCATCCTATAAACCCAGTGATCCAAGCAAGCACCTGTGGAGTGTCTATTCGAGTATGGTATGTTACGCCGTTACAGTTTGCGCTGTTAACATAGGCGTTTATAGCAATAACTATACTTTGGCTGTCCTGAGTTTGGTATAGTACTGGACCGCCCGAGTCGCCAAACGCGATTCCACCTTTGCCTTGAGCTTGATTAGCTGTGCATTTGATATATTGGTCGCTTCCTTGGAAGCTACCTGATAATAGTTGTACTATGGCGGTGTTGCGCGATAGGGATCCAACCCATGAGTTATAGGGCCCGTTGTTTTTGGGCGTGATTTGCTCTTGAACTCCGTACCCAACTACTTGTAAGTTAGTTTTTACAGGCAAGGTATCAACTATGCCCACAGGCGGTAATATTGCAAATTCGCCTACGTCTGTAACAGGCCTATCAAGAATTATGACGCCTACATCGCTGGTTGAGAACAGGGCATTGCCATTTGTGGAACCTGATATAACGCTAGAGGCGTATGCTGGATAAGGAATTGGGATTCCGTTGTAAACTGGTGAATCCGAATTTCCATTTTATCGAGTAGCTGATTGGCCCTTTATCAAAACAAACGCTAACTGCAGCTACGCCTAAGGTGCTGTGACCTGCCGTTAAAACTACTGTAGGTGAGACCAAGATTCCAGTGCTGTAACCTATTGGTTGTTGCCTAGCTGCATCGCTGAAGAGTACGACAACTCCAACGTAAGGTGGTGAATCACTTGTAGAATTACCGGTTATTGCGTAAGTTGGGCTGAAGAGTATTGTTAACATCATTACTACAGGCAGAATAATGACCATTGCTGCCTTGAATCGTTTCAGTTGCATCCCCTCTACTCAATGTAGCTTTTATCGTATCTCGTAATATATAAGCATACATCAAGACACCCTTATACCCTCGTTGTATCTAACAATACAACAGTCCAACACAACTACACATTCAGAAAAAACTGTCAAAAAGCGGTCTACAAAGGAGTAATAGAACTCCCAAAACAAAATAACTGTTGAAAATTAAAAAAACAAAGTCATCAAATTCGCTATAAAGTAATCCATAGTGAAATAACCCCAAACTATTCATCACAAACGCAATACAAGCAAAACAAACTCAATATTATTTTATGAAAAAAGGATATATGACAAAGCACTGTCTCTTTTGTTAAAAGGCACTGGTGATCGGTACGACTTCATCTAACGGGGAAGAAAACAACAATGAAATGGTAGTTACGCCTTGGGAAGTAAAAGGCAAAGTAGACTACGAACGCCTAATACGCGAATTCGGCACCCAACCATTAACGTCCCAACTGCTTGAAAGAGTAGAAAAACACACAGACAAACTCCATCTGCAACTTGGAAAGACAAATTTTCTTCAGCCACCGAGACCTAGACACCGTCCTTGACCTCTACGATAAAGGCATAAAATTTGTTCTCTACACTGGCAGAGGACCCTCAGGACCCGTCCACATCGGGCACCTTGTTCCCTGGATTTTTACGCTTCACATTCAACAAAAATTCAAAACACGACTCTACTTCCAAATAACCGATGACGAAAAATACCTAATCAGCGACGACGCCAACCTCAAAAAAACAAGCAAATACTCCTACGAAAACGCCCTAGACCTCATCGCATTGGGATTCAAGCCAGAAAACACCTTCATCATCTACGACACCCAAGACATTGACCTACTCTATGATATCACCTTAGAAGTAGCCAAACGCATAACCTACAGCACCGCACGCAGCAGCTTTGGTTTCCAAGACAGCACTAACATCGGCTGGGTATTCTGGCCTGCCATCCAAGCGGCACCATGCTTTATCCACAAAAAACTCACAGGCGAAAACGTCCCAGCACTCATCCCAGCAGCCATCGACCAAGACCCATACTGGCGAGTAACAAGAGACATAGCCCAAAAACTCGGCTACTATAAGCCTGCACAAATCCACTGCCGCTTCCTACCTGGCTTAGGAGCAGGAGGAAAAATGAGCGCATCTATGCCTGAAACCAGCATATTCACAGTTGACCCCCCAGACGTAGTTAAAAAGAAAATTTGGAATGCTTTCACAGGCGGTAAAGGCACGGCAGCTGAGCAACGAAAAACAGGCGCTGACCCAACAGTCTGCAGCATATTCCAATATTACTTCTACCTCTTTGAAGAAGACACAGCAAACTTAGCTGAACGAGAACGCAAATGCCGAGGCGGCGAAATGTTGTGTGGCGAATGCAAAAAAGACATAGCAGAAAAACTCAACAAGTTCCTGCAAGATCATCAAGAACGTCGAGAAAAAGCCAAAGACGTAATCGAACAATACCACATAAAACGGTAAAATGCTATCAACACTTTCTTTTAGGATTTATCAGTAAACATAAACCTTTCCAGACACTCGATCAAATACCATTAAAATAAAAATGTTCTTAAACCAGAAAAATATTCTTTTAATTGATTTTTAAACGTGATTTTTATGGCAAGCAATGTTTTAGTAAGAGAAGTTATGACAAAAAATGTTAAGGTTGTACGGGAAGACACAAACCTTCATGAAGTAATAGCGACCTTGAGCAGCTTCAATATTAATTCAGCTTATAGTTGTTCAAGGCGAAAGACCTGTAGGAATCATAACTACAAAAGACGCATTGGTGAGAGGATTTGAACATGGCATGCCTGTCACCGCAATCAAGGCTGCGATGGTAGCTTCAAGTCCCCTAACCACGATTGGCGAAGAAGCAACCTGTTGATGAAGCAGCGCGCATAATGAAGCGTTCTAAAATAAAGCATCTTCCAGTTGTAACCGACGGCAAACTCGTCGGGATCATCTCAGACATGGACATCCTATTCTCTGTACCGTCGATGCTTACAACAATGGAAGAAGTCTGCCGCCAAAAATAAGCTGACAATTACCCCTATTTACTTTCACTTGTAATAAGTGATTTGTATGTCTGCAAAAACTCAAGTAAACATAGCCTCAGCCTATAGGCTTCTTCACCCAATGCACACTGTTCTAGTTTCATGCGTCGGAAAAGCAGGAAAACCCAACATTACAACCCTTGCATGGGCAATGCCAACGTCCATCAACCCGCCGCTTTTAGCCATCAGCCTCGCACCAACACGCCACTCACATACCTTAATTGAGGAATCAGGCGAATTCATAGTTAACATTCCAACACTTGAAATACTTCAAGCAGTCTACGCATGCGGCTCACTAACAGGCAGAAGCTTTGACAAATTCAAAAAAGCAAACCTAACACCGATGCCAGCTAAAAAAGTCAAAGCACCAGCAATACGTGAATGCATAGCCCACCTTGAATGTAGTGTAGATAGCAAATTTACAACAGGTGACCACACGGTTTTGTTGGCAAAATTTTGGAAGCTTACGCTGACATGGGCGTCTTCACGGAAAGCTATGACTTGAAAAAGGCACGGATGCTCTACCATGCAGGCGGCAACAACTTTGCATTGCTTGACCCTAAACTCTACAAGTCCTAAAATCGCAGTTGAAGGCTCTAATTGTTAGGATCCCGAAAATAGTTTCATTTAGAGTAAAGCAATGCTGAATTGGTAAGTTACGCATTTAAGCATCCTCAACAATAATCCAACTCATCATTAAAGTGAACCACTATGCCATACGATAAAGAAGAACTTGAAAAATTTCGTCTATCAGGACAAAATTCTTCGGGAAACAAGAGAAGAAATGAGGACGCAAGTTCAAGAAAACATGCCAATTATCGATGTCTGCGAGAAAGTCGAAGGATTAATTCGTGCTAAAGGAGGCAAACCAGCTTTTCCTTGCAACGTCAGCATCAACGAAGTAGCCGCACATTACACTTCGCCGCCAGACGATACCTCAACGATTCCTGAAGGCTCCACAGTTAAAGTGGACCTAGGCGTTCAAGTCGATGGCTATGTCACTGACACAGCGTTTACAGTTAGTTTTAATCCTGAAGGCAGAAGCATGGTAGCCACTGCTGAACTTGCGTTGAAAACAGCCATGGAAAATATTCATGGGGACATGGCACTGGGAAAATCGGCAGCTTAATTGAGACAACAATAAGAAACCGCGGGTTCAAACCCATCTGAAACCTGACAGGGCACTCGGTTGGAAGATACCTTATTCATGCTGGATCATCTATTCCAAACGTGGCTCAAGTTTCTTTTGCTAAAGTTAGAACAGGCGAAATCTATGCGATTGAACCCTTCGTCACTTTGCCCGATGCAATTGGACGAGTCGACGATAGCCCACAAACAACCATTTACCGTTTACTTAAAGACAAAATCCGTTAAAAGCGAATACGCCAAAAAAATGCTCAAACATATTGAAGTTAATTTCAGAACTTTGCCTTTTGCTGAACGATGGCTAATCGGTGTGGTTCCCAAAGAACAGCATAAAGCGGCATTTAAAGAGTTGCTTGCGTCAAAAGCAGTTATGGGTTACCCTGTTTTTGTTGAAGCAAGCAAAAAACCCGTTGCTCAAGCTGAGCATACGGTGCTGTTAAAAGATGATGGCTGCGAAGTTTTAACTTAGACGTTGTATGTTTTTTCTTTTTCTTTGACTTCTTTGTAGATTGCAGTGATCATTTGTCTTGAGTTGGGGCATTTTTGGCATGGAACATCAAGTTCTTTGTAGACGTAGTCGCCGCGTTGGAATTCTCGCACGGTTTTGGAACCGCATTTGCATTCGACGGTTGTCATTACTTTGGGGATTTCAATTTTCATTTGTGCTACTTGCCTCCTTGATTGGTAAAGTGTGAACACTGACATTGTCAAAGCGATTAAACCGATAAGCTAAGAATCCAGCAGCTAAGCGTTTGCTTGCCTGTATAAGTAGGCGTTTGCTGCTAATATTAGCGATATATGGAAAGCGCTACGACAATTAAGACGATCATGGTTAGGTAGTTTGAGATTTTTTTGGTTGACTGTGATGTTTGATTTGGATTTTGTGTCATTGTTTTATCCTCCTATTGTCCTACTCCGATTGAGTTGCCGACTCCAACGATTATGACTTTGTCGCCTTCTTTGGTTCGTTCTAAGATGACGTTTTTGACGCGTTCAATGACTGGGTCAACTGCATCGTTGATTTCTTTGCGCATTGGTGAAACTGCATCGCCGATGTCTTCTTTGATTATTACTGCGTTGATGGGAATCTTGATATTTTGTCAGTTTCTCTTCAATCTTGAATTGGTCTACGCCTGGTCCACCGATTGCTGCGCCGATGCCTTCTGATACTTCGCCGACTATTTCGCCTTCCAGCTTCAAGCCTGCGTCAATCATGATTACCATTCCGATTTTGCCTTCGTTTTCCTCAATGACTGCTTCAACTGCATCGCCTGGTTTGCCAACGTTGCCGCCTGGACCTTCAGCTTTTATGATTAAAGCTGTGCGTCCTTCAAATGGAACAGTTGCCATGACGCAGTCTTTTGGTAGTTTGCGGACTTCGTAGCCGTGCATTAGTTTTGCAGCGACTAATGGTCCAGCGCCGTCTCCGATTGGTTGACCGTAGGCGAATGCTTTGAGTGCGCTTGCGTATGCTTCGGCTTCTTTCATAACCATGGGCAATATCATTTGTATTTGCATTATTACGTAGAGGCTTAGGGTTTTTTTGCCTTGGATGTAGTAGTGGCGTACGACTTTGTAGATGAAGTTTAATGCCATGGCAGCTTCCAATGTGTTTTCTAAATTGTTCACTTGGACTTCGTCGCATGCTGGCGCCATTAGTTTAACTTCATCTTTCAAACGTTCATCTCTGACGTCAAGTATGTGATCAAGTTTGTAAACTATGCCTGCTGGATCCATGCTTTGTGGACCAATCGTGAAGTATTCTAGGTAGCGGTCAACACGAGCTGAAGGGTCAGTTGTTGGTTTGCCAATTTCTTTTATGGCTTCTATGGCGTTTTTCGCCCTTCCTCTTTTATGTACTTTAGTTTATGAAGGGAGTTTTCTACTTCTCGAATCATAACGTACATCTGGATTCTTTGACCATAGAAAATCAAAACTATGAAGAATACATAAGATAAGCAAACTCAATAATCTGAGTAATTGCATCGCTTCCAGGAATAAGACTCAATTTCTACACCACTTCTCAAAAAACTATTAAATAGTAAGTTATAAAGCTATGCCAAATCTACTCTACATTTTAGGTTAAAAGAAAATGGCTGCCAGCTTTCCCAGGTTCACGTGGCCTAAGACCACACTACAGCTGGAAACGGAACACGGTTTAACTTCTGAGTTCGGAATGGGATCAGGTGGAACCCGTGCCCTTTGACCGGCAAACCCAGCATTACTCCTCAACTTCCCTACATTAACCTTTCGCTTTTTACACATCATATTAATGAAAAAACCATTAATTTTATAAAATCAGACAGGATTTGTGGCAGCGAAAATTCTTAAAGCATATTGTAGGCATAAATGTTGAAGAGGAACAAAGGATTGCCAGAAAATAAAATAAGTATAAAGCAAAGAATGGGGCAACTACAGGAATATCAGCGCCTATACTTGCGTTCGTCTGCATCTTAATAGCTATTGCATCTTTCCCAAAATTCAGTTGGGAAAACAATGCTCTAAGTGATTTAGGCATAATCCCAGGCATCACAGGGCCTCTTTTCAATTTTGGATTATATGCCAGCGGATTGTTAGGACTAAGCTTTGCAGTATTTGGCTTATTTCCTTTCATTGGAAAAAGTTTGCTTGGAAAAATCGGTGTATCCTTTTTCGCTGCAGCAACATTAGCACTTATCGCCATTGGAGTTTTTAACGAAAACTTTTCTCCAACACATTATGCCGTTTCCGTAGTCTTCTTTGTTTTGATGCCCATTTCAATGTTCATCATAACCTCTTCATTCTTGCTTAAGCATCAATCAAAAATGGCTATTTTTACTGTTTTAATTGGAATTTTGGCAGCTTTGCCATGGGTTTTGCTATTTGTCTTTAACTATGCTTCAAACGTGGCGATTCCAGAGTTCTTATCAGGGCTTGCTATTTCAATATGGACAGTTATTCTTAGCTACAAAATATTTGAGCAAAATAAAGAATGATCAGCTCTTACTTTTTTCTGCTATGTCGAAGTACATTTGGGCGCAACAAAAAGAAGAAAAAGAAACTTCTCGGCCTTTGTTTTTTGCGTATTTGATGGCTTCTTCACTTGGGAAGGCAATGGCGTCAACTCCGGCTTTCAAAGCTAAAATGTCGGTTTCAGTTCGGGCTATGCCTTTGGGTCGCATGCAACCAAGAATGAGAGGGGTTTCTGGAAACATTCTCCGCGCAACTGCCACTACCTTAGCTATATCGACTGGTTTAGGGGGTAATATTTTTGCCATGGCGGTTCCAGGTATAGGCATGAATGCAATTATTACTAACGCAGAAGGCTTAACTTTCTTTATCATTTTGAGAGCTTCTAGTTCGCCGTCTAATTTGCCCTCGTTTAATCCGACAATAACGTGTGGCACAAAGTTTAATCCCGCTTTATTTAGCGCTTTAAGCGAGTCTTCATAATCTTCTGGAGTAACTTTGAGGTTGTAAATCTTCTTTATCGTTTCCGTTGACCCTATTACATCTATTAAAGCTGCGTCTACTCCAGCCGCTTTGAGGGAAACGGCAGTTTCAGGATTTATTATGCCTGTATGGACGAAAATGGTTAAGCCAAGCTCATGTTTAATTTTCTTTAGCGCGGGAACAAAGTTATCGATGGGTACCGAGCCATCAGCCAAACATCCGCCGCTAACAAGACAACCTTGTGCGCCATCCTTTTTCAGTTTAGCGCTTAACTCAAACAGTTCTTGAGGTAAAAGAGCTGAATGCATGGTTTCAAGTACTTTACCTCCGCAATGTTTGCAGTTCAATGCACATGAGGTGCCAGTTATGGATATTGTTGGAAAACTGCTGGGAGAAGAGCAGAAATATTTTGTTTTGTAATAAGTGAAGCTTGGCGCATAGAATCGGATTTCTCTATTCTCTGAAGGTAACATCTTTTTCAAGTAAGCTTTTAAGGTCTTTCTCGTTTAAGTTCCAGATTATTTCAGGAGACATCTTCGCCATACTATTCAGTCAAAGAACTCTTTACCTCTCTTAATAGTATAACGCAAAAATGAAACGTTAATCGATTTGCCAGCGCTTTCCAATCTTCACGATTAAGAAGACAACGAACGCAACTATTATGAACGTTATCAACGCGATAAAGAAGTCGCCGACGCCAAACACCTGATTCCTAAAATTTACGCCTAATGTTGCCAAGTTAGATGCGCCTGGAATTGCTAAACCTATGAGGGGCATAATGAAGTCTTTGACAAGCGCTTGAACTACTCCACCAAGATACAAACCTAACACGAAAGCAACCGCTAAACCTAAGACCTTGTATTTAGATATGAAATCTTTGAACTCGTTCCATAAGCCTTTTGGAGCTTCCGGTGGAGGAGCTTTCTCAAGTGCCTCTCTGATTTTCTTTAACTCAATTAACATCTCGTCATCAGTTGTCAAATTAAAGAACTCCTAATAGAATTGTATGTAACTTAAAATTTTAAGATTACGGTTGCATAATATTGTAATCTTGTTTGTGGTTGTTTGTTTGCTCCCACATAGACATATACAACTAGAAAACCTGAAATGCTTGAATGCTATTTATAAACAAATGTTTTAGGTTCAAGCAATGAATAAAAAGGACCTTTTTGCGCTTTTCAAAACTTCATTTAAGGACTGGCTAGCTGACAACGCAGTCCTGCGAGCAGCTGCATTGACGTTTTTCATAATTCTTCCACTTCCATCACTTTTGCTAATTATCGTCGCTTTTTTTGCGCCTTTCTATGGCCAAACCCAAGCAGTTCAGATAGTAATTCTGCAGATAACTGCCTTTGCTGGACCCTCTGTTGCAGATTTATTTCGTCAACTGCTTTTGAATGCGACATCACCATTTGCATCTTTTTGGACTGCCTTCACCATAGTTGCGTTTTCGCTCGCAGGTGCGATCGGTGCTTTTGCTGTATTACGCGACACGATGGATGAAATATGGGAAGTAAAATCATTAAAGCCGAGAAATTTTGCAACAAGAGTTAAACAAAGAATTGGGCCATTTGTCTTGGTTACTGCGCTTGGATTGATAGTTATTGCTTGGACTGTAATAGCAACAGCTCTTTTTTCAGCGATAAGGACATATTCAATAAATGGAATGCTAGCCCAGATTTCTATCACGATAGCACAGATACTATTTTCATTTGCTTTATCGACGTTGCTTTTCGGCATAATTTATAAGCTGATTCCTCAAGTTAAAGTTCACACAGTAGATGTAATTTTACCCGCGGTAGTAACAGGCATTGCATTTACCGTAGCGAATTATATTCTGGGCTTTTACATTCAAATCTTCACAGTCACTTCAGTCGTTGGGCCGGCGGCTTCACTCTTGATTATTCTGATATGGATTTTTATTTTAAACCAAATCATTCTGTTCGGCGCCGAAATTTCAAAAGTGTACGCTTCAAGTTTTGGGCCACATCCTCACGAACATTCACCCGGCGCAATAAAACAAATGTTGAAAGCAATAGAAAAAACCCGGGAAAGAATAGAAAGAAGCAGCCAAAGAAACTAATTAACGACATTTTGCAAAGAAAAAACTATAACATTTTAAGGTTAATGGTGGGCCGAGGCGGATTTGAACTGCCGACCTTTCGATTATCAGTCGAACGCTCCAGCCAAGCTGAGCTACCGGCCCACCTAATGGAGCACTGAAGTTTAATATTGTGTTAGTTTATAAGAATTGCCGTAAATCTTTTAATGCAACCCCATTATTGAGAGGTTTGGCTAAGGGTTGGCGCGTAGCCTAGCACGGGATATTGTCCAAGTGGTGACATCACCTTCAAGTTTTATTCTCAGTGAAACGCAATTCCCCTTTTTCCAAAAATCAGAGGAAGCTCATTCTCGGTCTACCTTGCGATGGTGCAGAAGAGCCTTTCACACAACTGCAACATGCTTGAAGCTGTTGGAAAGAATATTTTGTAAAGACGCGTAGTTTGTCGGTAACCTTATATCGTTTTGTATACATATTTTGATGCATGTTTACAGGCGACTGAAATGGAAACAGAAGTCCTATCAATCAGGATCAAGAAACAACTGAAAGATGAAGCTGAGAAACTCGGAGTCGACGTGAAAGCAGCTGTAGAACAGCTTCTGGAGGAACTTGTTGCTGAGAAGAAAACAAAAGCAAAAGAGCGGGCAAGAGAACTCCGAAAACTTATGCATATAACGGTGGAAGAGTGGATACAAGATGTCAAAGAGACAAGGCAAGAAATGTAAATACCTCATAGACGCTTCCGCCTTATACCCTATGCTTCTTTCGGAAAATCCCTACAACTTCGAAGAATACTCAATCTCAACTTTAACCGAGTATGAAATTGGAAACATTCTGTGGAAAGAAAACAAGAAAAGACACTTAGAAGATCCGAAAAGAATAGCCGAGATTTTCAGTGAAAGCATAGCTACTTCAAGAAAAATCGAGGTTGACTCTATTGTTGACGTACTGGCAATTGCTGTTGAAAGAAACCTCACTTTCTACGATGCGTCGTACGCTTACCTGGCAGAAAAAGAAAAAATCAAGTTGGTTACTGAAGACACAGATCTTCACAAAAAATGCAAGTATGCTATTCATATAAAAGACATTGAACCCGCATAACGATTGATGATTCAGAATTGATGGAGCAACCACTCAGTAAGTAACCGTCGTTCAGCTTTCCAACGATGTGTCTCAAAGAAAGCATTATTTATGGAAGGAGAGTTCGATTCCTAAGCCAAGAAGACTAAAATGTAAGTAGCCCATCACAAAGGTATGGAAAAGGGCTCGTAGCCTAGCACGGATTAAGGTGTCGGCCTTCGGAGCCGGAGATCGTGGGTTCAAATCCCACCGGGCCCGCTTCTAATTTTTCTTCTGAAAGTTTTATTTGTGTCAAAATAGTTTGACTACCAAATGAGTAATGTTTAAGCGTCTTTTTCAAAATTAACTTCATAAAAAGGCTGCTTTTAGCAATCACGGGTAAATCCTTAAATCCCTCTTGTTAGCCCTAACAAAGATAAGGAATTGAAGGGAGAAAAAAGGCATGGTTGATCCACTCTTAATCTTAGCAATAATAGTTCCCATAGTCGTGATCTTGTATTTGTTTTTGGCTTCGCTTCGAATCGTCAGGCCTACAGAAAAGGGTTTGGTGGAACGGCTTGGCAAATACCGTAGGTTCGTTGAAGGCGGGGTAACATTTCTTTTCCCACTTTTAGATAAAATAATAAGAGTTAACGTTACTGAACGCATGACACCTGTTCAGCGGCAAGACGTAATTACAAAAGATAAGGTTTTCATGGGCGTGGATGCCGTGGTCTTCTACAGAATTAAGCGTGACGAAGTATCAGTTAAAGCATCACAATACAATGTGGCAAGCTTCACCACTCAAATAGATACCCTTGCTCGAACAGTGCTAAGAGACATCATCGGCGGCATGGACATGAGTGTAGCAAACACTTCTAGACCCATAATCAACACAAGCCTCAAAACCGCCCTTGATGAGCAGACAGAGAAGTGGGGCATCGAAATTGTGAGAGCAGAAATCAAAGACCTCGAGCCACCCAAAGAACTCATAATATCAATGGAGTCAGTTCTAAAAGCTGATAACGACCGGCAAGCTGCTGAGAAAACCGCCATAGCCCAAGCAACCCTTGCAAGCGGTCAGAAAAACGCTGCGATTCAAGTTGCAGAGGGACAAAAGCAAGCGGCGATCCTCCAAGCGGAAGGTCAGAAAACCGCCACTATCGAGATAGCTGAAGGAGATGCTCAAGCCACAAAATTGAGAAACGAGGCTTTGACAACTTACTTCAAAGACAGCGCCATAGTTTTCAAGCAACTAGACACGATAACGGCGTCTTTACAAAACAACACAAAGATAATTGTTCCAGAAGGCAAAGCAATTTCACTGATTCTTAATGAGCAAGAAAATCTCTCCAAAGCAACAATAATTCCTATACCACAGCCAGCTCAGCAGAAAGCAAGCAAATAAATGGAGAGAAAAGCCGTATCTGAGCACCACACTACCCTATTTTCGTATTTCTTTTTAACCTTTTTTTCATGAGTTCATAACCAACTAGCCGGTTAGGCAACGCATGGATAGACAGAGACAGACGGAGGGGCCTCTACCTGCAAAAAACTCTTCAGTTTGTTCCAGTTTGTTTTTTTGGTTTAGAGTTTAAATTGTTTGTAGATTGCGTCTTATTCGACCCAATTCGTCCCGTTTCGTCTTGATTCGTCTAGATTTGTCCCAAAAAGTCTCAAAAAAGGTTAAGCTACGTTGCTGCTAAATCAAGGGCCTTTTAATTAGTTGGCTGGTTAATGATGTATGGTTTTTTAGATTCAATATCGCTTTTTTCTTGTTTTTAACCAAATTATCTGGGTGCCAAATGATATTAGCACAAAAAGTGAGTTAAATTCGATCTTTCAGATTTCTTCGAGGATATAAAAATTTAGCAAGGCCTCCGATAAGATGTTTGGCGAAATATCTTCCGCACAAAAATATATAATTAAATAAAAAAGGGTTAAAGCAAAATCTGCTTAAAAATTTTTATGGCTTATTTTATAATCCATCTACTAGATGGGCTGTTCCGTCTGGGCAGTAGACACAGTTGCCTTTTGCAACTATTAAGTAGCGTCTATTGCACGGTTTCATTTGGGAGCATCCGTCACAATCTCGTGATAACATTTCTTTTCCTCCTATGTGTTATTATGATTTTTTATTCAGGCATTTAGCGCATGTTTGCTGAACTGGCAACCTACCGATTCACACATGTGCTTAACGCACCAGATAAAACTGAATAGAAAGGAGATTGTTACTTTTAAACTTATCGTGGTTTATATGGCAAGAGTTTAAACAGACAAAGTTTTCAGTGATAATAAAATGCTCGAAAGAAATAAATCAATTTTGGACAAAAGCTCAGTTTTGGCGTAAGAGTCTTAAGTTTTGGTGTTGATTAGTGTTTTTGGATGATGAGCACTAGAGTCTGAGCTTAAGCAGTGAGATGGACTCGACGGGCGAACTGACAACTATAGTCTCTACGATAAAAAAGTTGATGGGCCAAACAAATCTTGAAAAAACCATAGTTTACATATTTGCAGGTAGTTTTATTGTAAATTTTGTTCCTTTTTCTTCATTACTTTCAAACTTTATTTCGCCATTTAATCCTTCAATAAGACGCTTAACAACAGCTAAACCGAAACCTTGACCCTTTGATTTAGTGGTAAATAGTGGCGTAAAAATTTGAGCTTTAAATTCTTCAGGTATACCGACGCCTGTATCCTCAACGCTAATTAACACAATACCCTCTTTTCTTTCAGCCAAAACTCTTAATTTTCCCCCGTTTGGCATCGCCTGCACTGCGTTAATAATAAGATTCGTTAATACACGACGAAGATAGGCAAAATCAGTTTTAAGATTCAGATTTTTGTCAGCAATTATTTCTGTGTTAACTTTGTCTGGGATATTTGCGACACCCATTGCACTTTCAATAATTACTTTAACGTTAAGTTCCTCAAGGTTTGGTTTTATAGGTCTCGTATAATCCTGCAGGTCACTAACTATCTTATTGATATAAAATGTGTTCTGATTGATTGATTCGGCACTCTCTTGCATGGCTTGCTTTGATTCATTTTGAGGTAGTTTCTTTATTTCTTCATTTAACAAGTATAAATCGCTAATAATAGCCTGCAAAGGATTGCGTATGTCGTGACCGACCATGCCTGCGGTTTGACCTATAGCAGACAACCGTTTTGTTCTCTCCTCCTCAGTCTTGTCCTCAACAATAATGATAATGCCTAATGTAGAAGGATAAGAAGAAATTTCGAAAATCGCTTCACGAGAGGTCTCTCTGCTAATCGTATTCATCATAAATCGTGTGGGCTTTTTTTCTTGCAATTGATCATAGTAAGGAGTAATATCTACTAAATTCATCTCAGGCAAAACATCGTAAATTTTTTTTCCCAAAGCGTCTTTTGATTTTACTGTTGTAATTTTTTCAGCTGCTTTGTTCCAATGAATAATAGTTAACTCCCAATCGGTAGCTATGAAAGCTTCACCGAAACTATCATAAAGCTCTCGATAGCTTTGCTCGCTTTCCTGTATCTTCTTGGTACGTTCTTTAACAAGAATTTCCAGATTTTTAGCATAATCTTCAAGCCTATGTTGCAGTTCTCTTCGTTCAGTGATGTTGCGAACGCCGCCTATTACCCGCAAAGGTTTCCCAGAATCATCTCTGATTATTTTTGCGGTATCTTTGACGACAAGATAATTTCCATCCTTGTTTCGAATACGATATTCTAACACATATCCATTAACGCTTTTGTCATTTATTGCAGCTTGAAACTTTTCATTGACTCTTGTCACATCGTCAGGATGCCCTAAACTCATCCACCAGTTTAGACTAACTTTTTGACTTCCCGTTTGGTATCCTAAGAGTTCTTCTAAGCCTCGCACAATTTTTGTTTCATTGCTTCCAAAAATAGATTCATAGACTAACACGTTTGCAGCTTCAGCAACCAGCCTAAATCGTTGCTCACTTTCCTTAAGAGCCTCCTCAACTTTCTTTTGTTCGGATACATCCTCAAATAGGCTTAAGTGCAGCAACAATTTCGCCGTTTTTTTCCTTTATCGGAATAGCGAAAGCAGAGACAATTACCTTTGAACCATCAGGACGCTCGATTATTAATTCATCTCTCGATTTTTCGCCAGTTAGCAATGCTTTGCTTGCTGGAAATTCCTCAGGCGGGTATACTTTGCCATTGAGTGTCAACAACTTCATTAATTTAGTTGAATGATTTGCCAGCTCAAGGCCACTGGGGTCAACGCCATAAAGTTGAATTGCCCGATCATTAACGTAACAGACTTTACCGTTGTCTTTGCTGATAATCACTACACCAATAGGAAGAATTTTTACAATATTCTCTAAAGTAACTAGACTTAAATTTTGCATAATTTCCCTCAAATTGACTTAGTCATCAATATTTTATTCAAATAAATGGGTAGCAACCGGCATCCATAGAGAGTTACCATGATTTATACTGGCGCAGACCGCATCTTCGTTGCTTCACAACGTAAGATCAATAACTTCTTTAGCAAAACATTGTTTCCTAAGAATTCAAAAGACCGTCAATAACCAGTAATCATTTCTCTACACTTAATATTTTGTGACTGTACGAAGATACTAACATACAATAAAATTACTGAAAAATTAACCAAATAGGTCGCTAATTTACATTATCCATCTATTTTATCGAATAAGTAAAGGAAACTACAATATGAAGCGGAAAACTTATCAGTAAAGCAACCATGAAAACTAAGCTAAACGCAAGTTAATTGGCGCATGTGAATCGAGGTGAATATAATGGTTGAAATGAAAGTCAATGCATCAGAACTTAAAGGCGACGAAGATAAATTAATCGAAAAACTAACAGATTTCCTTAAGGAAAAAACAGGCGGAGAAGTAGCTACAGACTCAAAAATCGTAACGGTGAAAGGCGAAGGCGAAGCACTCTCAAAAAAATACATCCGAGTAACATTAAAAAAATTCCTACACAAGCATGAACTCACAGAGCTTTTCAGAGTAATAAGTGACGACGAAGAAAACACACTGAAAATTAAAGAAAGAAAAATGCAAGAAGAAGACTAAACATTTTTCGCTAAATTTTAGTTAATTTTTATTTTTCCATCTGGCTCTTTTAGTGTCTATTTTCTGAACGGCCTGTTCCAACGCTTAGGATTAAATCAAAAAACGCTCAACAGGTACCTTAAGTACCGTAAACAGGTTGAGGCTGGGCATGAGCAACAAAAATATCGCCATAGGAACAGTGGCAGTTTTGCTTACAATCATAAGTATAGTGTTAGCAACTGAATTGTATTTGACACTTCAAGGAATTAATTCTGCAGCGGTAGTAGCAGCCATAACCGTAGTCGTAATTGGCGTAGCATGGTTCAGAAAAACATCCAAGTCTTGAACGCACAATTACGCCTTGAAACTTTTGGAGAAGCAATCTTTACTTAAGTTCAGACAAAAAATGGGTTAAGCATGACTATCTCGAGGGGAAACAGTCATGGCGGGTAGATGTTTTGGTCATGCCTAACCTACTTTGCCTAAGTGCCAATTTGTTTAAATGCATTTTCGTCAAAGATTTTGGACTAACTTTGGTCAAGATTTCTTGACTAACAAAAAAAGGAGAGCAAGCAGAAAACAAGTGTGGCCGCTACTTTCTTTTTAGCATGTTTTCTAAAATTGGCTTGAGTTTTGCGTTTTCTGCTTGGATTTTCTCTTTGCCCAGCGCTTTCATTTGACCATCTATTTCTTTGATGACTTCAGCATAGTGTATTCCTTCAGCTGCTGAAACGTATTCTACTCGGAACCGTTCAGGACTCACACCCAGTTTTGTTAGCATGCCTTTTAGAGCGTCGGTTCGTGCTTTCATTTTATAGTTTCCATTTATGTAGTGACAGTCATATGGCAAGTGGCATGCACCAACCATAACTACACCTGCACCAAGCCTGAAAGCTTCAAGAATGAATTCTCTTGCAACCCTGCCACTGCACATAACGCGTATTGCTCTCACGCTCGCCGGGTAGTCGAAGCGGCTAATTCCTGCTAAGTCTGCTCCAGCGTAACTACACCAATTGCATAGAAAAGCTAAGATTTTTTCTTCTGGTTTGTCTACAAGTGCAGCGCGTATTTGAGCCATAATTTGGGCATCAGTAAAATGCATTTGTGTAATGGCATGTTGTGGGCATTCGGCAACACATGTTCCGCAGCCGTGGCAACTGGCAGTGATTATTTGCGCAGGCTTCGGCTTTTCTATTCTTATTGCTCCGTATGGACATTTATCGACGCAAAGACCACAGCTTTTACATTTGGTTTCGTCAACTACTGAAATGATTGGTTCAATCTTCCACTTTGGCTTGCTGATAACTGTTGCCGCGCGCGCCGCTGCTCCGCTTCCTTGCGAAACACTGTAGGGAATATCTTTTAAGCCTTGGCAAGCACCTGCGTAGAATACGCCGTCGGTTGGAGCATCCATCGGTTTAAGTTTCGGATGTGACTCCATGAAGAAACCATCTGAACCCCGTGATAAATTGAGTATGCGTGCAACTTCAGCGGATCCTTTTTTGGGAATCGATGCGGTTGCAAGAACTACCATGTCTGCTTCAACTTCTATTGGGACTCCCAACAGTGAATCTTCCGAGTGAATAGTTAAATTGTGGGTAACTGGATCTTCGTCAATTCGGCTGACTCGTCCGCGAATGAAGTTTACGCCTCGTTCTCTTGCGCGGTCGTAGAATTCCTCGTAGCCTTTCCCAGGACTTCGAATGTCCATGTAGAAAACGTAGACTTCAATGTCTTCCTTGTATTTCTCTTTAAGTTGAACGACATGCTTTAACGTGTACATACAGCAAAAGTTGCTGCAATAGGGGTACTTGTTCTTGTCCCGACTGCCAACACATTGAATGAAAGCTACTCTGTGTGGTTTTTGACCGTCTGATTGTCTGATAACTTTGCCGCCAGTTGGGCCAGCAGCCAAAATAAGCCTTTCAAACTCCATGCTGGTGATAACGTTGGGGTATTTCCCATAACCTAGCAAAGGCATATCATACGGTAAGTAAACGTCATAGCCTGTTGAAACAATTATTGCGCCAACTTCTATTTCGACTTCTTCGGGTTTCTGGTTAAAATCTATGGCTTGCCGCGCACCACAAGCATCTACACATTTGAAGCATTCGATACAATAGTCTTTGTTAATGGCGTAAATCAATGGAACTGTCTGGTCGAAAGGAACTGAAATTGCTTTGCGTGTTCCAAGGTTCATATCCCACTCGTTGGGGTACTCGATTGGGCAAGCGTCTTTGCATTCACCGCAACCCGTGCATTTCTCAGTTAGTACATAACGGGGATTCTTGCGTATCTTAACTTTAAAATTCCCGATGTAACCGTCCACTTTAACAAGATCTGAGTTAGTGAAAATTGTTATGTTGGGGTGGCGACCGCAATCCACCATTTTTGGTCCTTCAATGCATATGCTACAGTCAAGCGTGGGGAAGGTTTTGTCAAGCGCTGCCATGTGTCCTCCTATGCTCTGGGTGTTTTCAAGCATGTAGACTTTGTAGCCCATCTCTGCGAGATCTAAAGCAGCGTTCATGCCTGCGATGCCTCCACCGATAATCAATGCCTTATTGGTAACGGGCACCTCAAGGGTTTGCAGAGGCATCATTAACCGTACTTTTGCAACTGCCATGCGAACAGAATCTTTTGCTCTTTCTGTAGCTTCTTTCGGATTATTTTGGTGGCACCATGAGGCGAACTCACGGATATTTGCCATTTCGTAGAGGAACGGGTTTAAGCCTGCTTCCGAAACAGTCCGTCTGAAAGTGGGTTCGTGCATCCTTGGTGAGCAAGCAGCAATCACAACACGATTTAGTTTTTGTTCTCGTATAGCTTTGCGGATTTCTTCTTGTCCAGGATCAGCGCAGGTATAGCGATTTTCTTTAACGTATACAACGTCTGGAATGGTTTTAGCGTATTCAGTAACTGCTTTAACGTCAACTGTGCCTGCAATGTTTAAGCCGCAGTCGCAAACAAAAACGCCAACGCGCAATTCTTCTGGTTTTGTGGGTTCTGGTTTTTCACAAGACGGGCAACTCATTTCATTGCCTCCTTTCCAAGTTCATATGCAACAAATCTTTTAGAAACTACTTTACGCCGACTCTCACCCGCAACGCTTCTAAATTCTTTAGCGGCATCAGCTGGCGAGGTTATTCTCTCCAATGCCTTGTTCCATGTGCCCGAGCGAATAGGCGTATGATGTACAGCTGTACGTTTAACGGTTAATGCTTCAGGCACTGGACACACGTTTTTGCATGCGCCACAATACGTACATAATAATTCATTAACGTGAACTTTCTTGTCATCGCCAAGCGTCAATGCACCTGGGATAGGACAAACATCAAGGCAGTCAGTGCAACCCTCAGGGCATTTCTCTTGATTAATAGTTGTCAGCCCTTCAAACGCTTTTTTGACTTTTAAAGCGCCTTGATTACATTTGAACTCGCATATTCGGCAAGTTGGACAATAATCTTTTTGAATCTCAAGGTTAACTTGAACTCTCTTTTTTTGGCTTGGTGACAGAGCAGCTATATCCTCAACTGGTTTGCCGTCAAAAGCAAGTCTAGAAATTTTAATTAATGATAGTGGGCAAGCTTTTTCGCATTCTACGCATTCTTTTGAGCATTGGCTTGTATCTACTTTTAAGTCGCGAACAAGCTGTGGGTAACTGTCTTTATCTAAAATAGAAAGGTCGTGCTCATCATTGAGGGTAACTTTTATTGCGCCATAAGGACACGTAACATCGCAAATTCCACAGAAGTTACATTTTGCCAAGTCAACATCAACTTTGGCTTTTTTGGCTTTCTCTCCTTGAATTTTAGTTTGTTTTTGTGTTTTTATAGCTTCTTTCGGACATGCCAAACTGCATATTTGGCAGCCAACACAACGTTTCTTATCAAGCGTTAACTTGTAATTTTTAACTTGTAAGACCCACTCTAAGGTTAAAGCGTCTGCCGCATCTTTCTTTATGGTTTTTAACGGCATTATTCTATCACCAACAGTTTGTTACACGCGCGATACAAATTTACCCCAACGCCTGCCAAATCCGTTAGATTGATGTAAACATATTACTTTTGATATAAATATTGCTTGAAAAAAACCTAATCTTCATGGTAACAAATCATTAATCTGAAACTGAAAGAATACGCTTGTTTCCTGTGCTTTTATGTTAGCCTTTTGAGTTTATTGAATGTTTGAACTTTCGGTTGGATAAGGAATAGAGTGATTTTATAACAGCTATTGCAAAGAGAACAAGATAAACCAGATGAGCTATTCCGAGAATGGGCTCACTGAGCAACAGAGGTGTGCTGAAAGGGTAACCTACTATTGTCGGCAATAAAACCGTGAATATTGGGATAATCAACAAAAGGTTTGACTTGTTACCAGTTAAGAAAACTTTCCAGTCCCCACTTTTATATAAAACAAGCATTGCTAACAAAAATAAGGTTAATTCGAGAACTATGTTTATTGGGCTAAAAACGCTAAGGAAAGTGAAGCCAAACTTTGCTGATGAAAAAGGCCATAGCAACTGCACGTTTCCACCTATGAAGAAGTCTCCTATAAGAGAATGGGAAATTAACGCTAAGAAATAAGGTACTGCTTTTTTGCGGTAAACTATGAAAAATGGAATAAAAGCAATAATTGCCACCACAACTGAATGCGAGGGCCCTCTATGCAGCTGGGCTCCAGTTAATCGATCAAAGATTATATCGGCATCAGGAATTATAGAAAGAACCATCAAAAGGGGAATATTAATTTTAACACGCAACCACTTCGAGGAACCTTTACCCAGTAGGTAAGCGATTGACATGTGCCCGACAGCGAACGAAGCGGTTTTCCTCCTTTTGCCCAAAAGACTTCGTATACTTAGCTATTAACTGAACGGTTGCAACCAAGCGAAACCAAATTTAGGTGAACATCAGTCGTCAACTTTAATGGTTGACTGAATAACTGACGAGCACAATAAACTATAACGATTTTCTCTGCGAAGACTTCAAAAAAACATATCCAAAATACAACCATTCACTTGATCACAGCTTGCAACAAAAATCTAGCCCACAACTGCATAGCTGATGAGTTATTTCTTGATTTTAGGCTTGACAGGTTTGCAAGCTATTGTCCAATTAAAATACTCTCTAAATCATTGACTATCATCGAATATTCTGAAAATTCTTGTAAAACGGATTTTGGATTTCGCTAATACGTAAAATCTCAACAAAAAATGGCTCTTGAGCCAATAAATATGCATATATTCTATATTTTGAAAAAAATCCCGTTTTTAAAGAATGTAGGAAGAACTGCAGTTAGCTTGTTTTTCGTTAGTTTGTGCCTATTATGTTTATTTGGACACCGAAGTTTGTGACATCCGTTATATTTGAGGAAACCATTAGCGTCAGCACTGCCTCTACTGATTGCCCAGGTTGAAGTCTAGTTCCTACTTGATTCCACGATACTGTGACTGGACCATTCGCACTTACCGGATTCCAGTTACTTGCTGACATATTGAGCGTAAGTGAAAGACCCACGCTTGTATTTTTGACGTAAATTGTTTGAGTAATATTTCCACCTGGCGTTAAGGTTCCCCAATTTATGGAACTTAGTGAGGTAGTGCACCCGCTATCAGAAAACACGCCCAAGTTTGCCGATGTGATTACCACACCGCTGGAAGGAATATTCTGAGAAGCACTCAGCGCTGCAAAGGTGGCAAGTGTTAAAAATGTTCCAATTAGCACTAATGCTATTATTGTTGCTGTTATTGAAAGTTTCAATTTTCTCGTATTTAGCCCTCTTAAAAATAGTCTTGTGTAGTAAGTCTTAATAAATGTTATTCACTATGAAGGCTAACTGTGTATTTGAACAACATAGATACAAACAAAAAGACTTCAATTCACACATAAGTGCAACACTTTCGTTGATTTCAAAAGATACAAAATTACTCAACCTTAAGTAAAAATGATCGCAAGAATAGTCTTTTTTTGCTCTGCAATATCAAAACAAGAAGATATGAACCTTTCAGTAATATGAGGCTGCGCTAAAAAGGCGCGTTAATTTTAAAGTTTTGGTTTAGGCAGCATCAGGTTTCCGTTTTAAGTATTTAATCGCTATTACTGTGTAGATCAAAATAATTTCTGGAACTGTAATGCCAACGGCAAGCAAGGGTCCAAATGTTAATTTCGACACTGAAGACACAACAAATTGTATTGTTACTACGTGTGTACTGAAATGCATAGTGTACCATACGTAGAAGTTATTGGCATCTTGCGTGAAGCCTTGATTTGGTGCTTGTTGACCATCAATATATATGATTGGGTTTGTTCCGTAGAGTATGGAGGTTTTTGGTATGGTCATGTTGCTGTACCCTATTGTTGTGTTTGATCCGCTTATTGTGAAGGCTATTATGGTTGTTTTGGCGGTTTGGTTTGATTTGATCGTGGCGTTGGTTATCTGCGAACTGGTTATGTTTCCTGTTATTGGGATCTTAACTGTTGCGCCACTGTCTGTCATCGCTAAAAAATTTGATGTTGATGGAGGCGGAGTAGGTAGCGGCGTTGGTGATGGATTGTAAGTAGGAGACGCTGTAGGTTTAGACGTTTGAGGTTGGAGGAGAAGTTGGCTCAGATGTTGGAGTGGGTGTTTGAGTAGGAGTAGCTGTTGGAGCAACGATTACTGCAAATGAGTTGCTAGTCCCAGAATAACTACCATCAGTAGCAGTAATAGTGACTTTTGAACCTGAATCAATAGCTGTAACCAGTGTCGTCCCAACACCGTTAACAAAGGCATTCATAATGGTAGGACTAATTGATCCAGCAGAATACGTTAACGACGGCGTACCAGTATAGCTTGTTACTGTGTTGTTAGAAGCGTCCAGTGCAGTAACTGTTATGTTGAAAGCAGAACCAGCAGTTTGAGTCCCAATGCTACTGAAAGAAAAGTGGTTGAAAGTGCCGGGATTGACCGTGAAGCTGCCGCTTGTTCCAGACATGCCAGAGCCATTGGTTGAAATCGTAATATTTGAACCTGCGCCAGTCACTGTAACTGAACCTGTCCAAACACCCTTGACAAATGCGGTTGTACTTGCTGGATTAATAGTTCCTGAAGATACCATCAAAGTGTTAGTTGCAGTGTAACTTGTAAGAGTGTTGTTAGAAGGACCCTTAGCTGTAATTGTTATGCTAAACGCTGTGCCCGCAATCTGAGTAGCGATTGAGCTAAATACAAAGTTATTTAGCGTATTAGAATCCACGATAACAGAAACCCCAGAAGAAGTAACTACAGCCGGAGTACCAGCGCTATCAGTCACTTGAAGCTCAAAACTCCAAACACCTGTAACCGTAGAACCAGAGGTAACAAAAGAAAAACTTGCCAAATTCGTACCCACATTAACATATGAACCGCTAGGAGCCTTCTGAAGCCACTGATACGTATACGGAGAAGTACCAGTAGAAACAGCAGTGGAAGTCAAACTGCTAGTCTGACCTTGATTAATTGTGCTAGGAGTAGGCATAACAGTTGGAGCAACCAAAGCAGAATTCACCGTAACCGACACAGCAAGAGACTGAACCGAAGTCGACACCTAAACTATCAGTAACCGTACAGTAATCGAAAAAGAACCAGCAGACCCAGAGAGAAAAACTAAACGATGACGCTGTTTGACCAGACTGAATGGCCACCCACATACCACTGATAACCCGTGTAATGAACCTGAACCACCAATAGCAGATGCAGTTAAACGTCTTAGATTGACCAACATCCATACTCCACGACGTAGGCGACACAGAAACAGCCGGAGCAACATTCACCGTAACTGAAACAGCGTTAGAAGCAGCAGACACAACTGGCACAGTAACCCGAACTATCAGTCACCTTACAAGTAACCGAATAAGAACCAACCGAATTATTGAAAAGATAACGCGTTTTGGCCACTGCCAACCGTTGAAGCACCCACATACCATTGATAATGAATAACGCCGAACCACCCTAGAAGCAGCAGCAGTAAATGTCTTAGTCTGCCCACTATCCATCGTCAAACGATCTGTTGGCGTTATAGAAACCGTTGGAGAGGAATCCACAGTAACAGAAGCAACATTTGAAGTTACAATAACCGAAACTGCATCAGTAACCTTAAGCTCAAAACTCCAAAATCCAACATTTGTAGAAACGGAAGTAGCAAAAGAATAACTAGATAAGTCGCACCACTAATCGCCAAGTAAGAACCAGCACCAGGAGCCTTCTAAAGCCACTGATACATATAAGGAGAAGTACCCGTCGTCACCAAAGAAGAAATCAAACTACAATCTGACCTTGATCAACTGCAACAGGTGTAAGCGAAACAGTCGGAGCAACCAACACAGAATTCACCGTAATAGAGCTGTACCTACGTGACCGTGTATCATCGTTTGCAGCAACAGTAATTGAGCCCGTGGCAGTCAAAGTTACCTGGTTACTCCAAACACCGTTTGCCCAGCCACCAGTCCCCGTGCTTGTAGGAGTAATCGATCCGGAAGAAGCACTTAAAGCAACAGGACCAGTATAGTCCGTGACCACAGTACCGTCTGCATCCTTAGCCATTACAGTAAGCGTGAAAGCAGTACCAACGGTCTGCGGACTAGAAGCACTAACGGCAAATAGAGACACAGGGATAGTTTGAGCTCTAACTTGCATGCTCGCTAATGCAAAGATTAAGAGTGAAATTAGAAATATGAGCTATTAGGATTTGTAGTTTCTTCATATTTTTTCATTATGCGCTTCTTTTTGACTTAGAATTATGGGGTATTTGCCCATTCGAATAAGCCAGTTACGTTTTTCTTTATCTTTTCTTCCTTTTTAAGCTTTCAGTGGTTTTGAAGATAAAATAAATTTGAAAGGAGCGAAATGATAAAGTCCAAAATTCACTTGAAGGTACATCTTATAAAAACAGAGGTTGCTAAATCGGGTTGGGGTTGGGCCGGTTAAATTTTGTCAGGTTTTAGTCTTAAACGTTTTATGGCTATTACGGTGTAGATTAAAATGATTTCTGGAACTGTAATGCCAACGGCAAGCAAGGGTTCAAATGTTGATTGCGACATTGAAGACACAACAAATTGTATTGTTACTTTGTGTGTGCTGAAATGCGTAGTGTACCATACGTAGAAGTTATTAGCATCTTGCGTGAAGCCTTGATTTTGGGCTGGCTGTCCATCGATGTAGATTGTTGGTGTGGTTCCGTAGGGCACTGACCCCTTCGGGATGGTTATGTTGCTGAATCCTGATGTGCCGTTTTCGCCTGTGATTGTGAAGGAAACTATAGTTGTCTTTACAGTCTGGTTTGTTGCGATTGTTACATTGGTCATCTGTGAACTAGTTACATTTCCGCTGATTCCAAGCTCAACTGTTGTGCCGCTACCTACTTTCGCCGTCACATTTGTTGCTGACTGCGTTGGAGTAGGTGTTGGTGTCGCTGTTTGAATTGGAGTAACTGTAGGTCTGAGTGTTGGTATTGGTGTAGGCGTTGACGTTGGAGTTGGTTCTGGTGTTGGTGAGGGAGTTGGAGTCGGAGTAGAGTTGAAGTTGGCGTGGAGTTGGTGTAGGAGTTGGAGTTGGCGTGGGAGAGGAAGTTGGCGTTGGGGTAGGAGTTGGAGTTGGCGTGGGAGTAGAAGTTGGCGTTGGAGTGGGAGTGGTGTTGGAGTTGGCGTTGGAGTGGGAGTTGGCGTAGGAGTGGAAGTTGGCTTTGGGGTGGGGGTTGGCGTTGGTGTAGGAGTCGGGGTTGGTGTTGGAGTTGGCGTGGAGTGGGAGTCGGGGTTGGAGTTGGTGTTGGAGTTGGTGTCGGGGTTGGAGTTGGCGTTGGAGTTGGGCGTCGGAGTTGGAGTTGGCGTGGGAGTGGGAGTTGGCTGTTGGAGGTGGGAGTTGGAGTTGGTGTGGGAGTCGGGGTTGGCGTTGGAGTTGGCGTAGGAGTGGCAGTTGGCGTTGGAGTTGGCGAGATTGGTGTGGGAGTTGGCGTTGGAGTTGGCGTGGGAGTTGCTGTTGGAGTTGGAGTTGGCGTGGGAGTTGGCGTAGGCGTTGGAGTTGGCGTGGGTGTAGGTGTTGGCGTTGGCGTTGGAGTCGGAGTTGCTGTTGGGTTGGAGTTGGCGTGGGAGTTGGTAGTCGGCTGTTGGAGTTGGCGAGGGGGTTGCCGTCGGCGTTGGAGATGGTGTGGGGGTCGAGGGTTGGTGTAGGTCGTTGGAGTTGGCGTAGGAGTCGGAGTAGGCGTGGGAGTTTGAGCTGTAGCACGCATATTAACGAATGCGCATATTGACAGCAAAAATATAATTGTGATTAATAGAATTTGTAATTTCTTCATGTTTCTCCATTCGCTTCTTGTTCGTTGATTAAATTTTGGGGTATTTGTCGATTAAAAAGGTAACTTTTCCCAATATGTTTAGTATTTTTTAACGTTTTTATACCTTTAGATTGGCGTGGGCAAAAAAAGATGTAGATCTAAAGAGCTGGGTAATTAAACTTGACATCATAATTTTTACGTCTTATATATGGAACTAATTTGATGAAGCATTTTACAATATGTCGATTAATATTTGGTGGAAAGACGCTGTGATCTGTCCATGTTTTATTGAAAAGGTTTGAAGGTTGGTGAGGCGTGAGAGTTGTTTTCTACTTGATTAAAGACGGGAATGCACTTGTATGTGTGTTGGCACAGTCACATTTGTTTATACAAAACGTATTGTATATTATGACATAAGACTGGTGTATTAAGAATGATTCATGACGGCATTATAAGATCGCTGCCCAAAATCAAAAAGGAAATAGTAAACTTTAGCGAGCGCTTAACCATTCCAATCGGCAAACATGTCAACAGAAAAGCAATATTCGCCACAATATGCTTATTGACTATAGTTGTTCTCGGGGCAGTCATATCGGGTTTCGGTTCAGGGAAAAATTTTGTCTCCGCGAGTTCCGTGGAGGGCGTTGGAGTGGGGATTTACTGGAATCAAGCCTGTACAAACAATACCATATCAATCAATTGGGGGACTATAGGAGCAGGTTCAAACAGCACATTAACAGTTTACATCAAAAATGAAGGCAATTCGGCAGCTTCGTTGTCTTTGGGTACAACAAACTGGACTCCACCCGCCACCTTGGACTATATGTCTCTTACCTGGAACTACTCGGGTCAAATCCTCAACGTAGATCAAGTGATTCCTCTGAAACTAATCCTAACTGTGGCCCCAACCATAATTGGAATAACCAACTTCAGCTTTAACATAATCATAACATCAAGCCAAGAATAGCGAAGAGATAGCAGAAAATCTTCTTTTCGTCTTAAAACTTAAAAATATTCAGAAAAAGCATTACCATAGGATAATGTTTTTGAAAAATCATGCAGACTGCTTAGGTTAAAGTATTGGTAAATATGATATGACAATAGTTACCAAGAACAATATGCCTAGCACCAGTGCCACGTTGCGAAGTTTCTTCACGTCTGAGATTATCATCTTTTCCCCAGAAACATAGGGTGCAAGTTCAGCCGTTACAAGGAGAAGAATGGCGCTAACAGCGAGGAGCAAGCTTAAATCTTGTATAGTTATAGGGGGAAGTAGCATATTTACACGCCTTCCATATGGTACTCTATGGTTAGAGTTTTGGTTTCAGGATTCAATGTGTCGTTTTGAATTGTTATGGGCTTATCCGAGGCTTTGGCAAATGCACATGCGAAAGCACTCGTCAAAATACATCCGACTTGTGCATGTGTTCTAGGTTGGTTGCTCCTTGTTTCTTGACACAATATATTAAAAACACTTCCGGTGATTTCTAATGTAATGGTTGAATCTTGGATGCGAACTCGAGCATCTTCAGCTAATTTGAGTTTGTTGAGTATCTTTTTGATTGCTTCTTGCATTTGAAGTAGAGGAATTTTTCTGAAGGACAAACCGAGTTCTTTTTCAAACATTAATGAAAGAGCGAGACCTGGAGGAGTGAAGAATAAACCGTTTTTTTTATCGGGGAATAATTTATCACTTACTTCATTAGATGCTGGTAAGGGCTCATGTATCATTTTAGGTATGAAAACGAGGCTGGAATCGAAGTTTTTAAGGTTTTGAGGCGGCAAATATACACCCTTTTCAGTCAATTTGAACTCTAGCAGTGAACGTTCAATGTTGCTTGCGCTTGCGCTTGTAGAAGCCTTCAATAAACTGAGAAATGCGTGTTTTGTTGGGGTAAAGAAGAGAAGCAACATACTCCAAAAAGCTACGGAAACGCCCAGAATAGCCAAAAAAGATGAACCGTTAAATGTCGAAAATATTAACATGACTACCCCAGTCATTAGGACTATGCCTATCGTAAGCACGGTCACTAAATCTTGATTAGCTCTGGTTTTCTCGGTTTTAAACATCTGATAACCTTTGTTGGCACTTAAATTAATATCTTGTTCTGAAAAAACGAAGGGTTCTTAGAATTGAACTTTGACGATTTTGATTTTTTAGAACATTACTTTAATTTCTTGATATTGAAATAAAAGGAAAAAAGAGTTTATTTATTGTTTGGAGTTTCTTTTTCGGATGAATAGAATAGTCGCGATGATTACGGCCAATATTATTGCGATGATAAGACTGAGGACATATGGATTAGTGGCGAGGTTTTGTGGAGATTGTGATGGTTTAGGAGTTGGCGATGAAGGTTTGGGTGTAGGAGATGTGCTTGGACTCGTTTGTAGGAGTCGATGTAGGTGTGTTGGAAGGCTTTGGTGTTGGCGTAGGCGTGGGAATGGGGGAAGGTGTTGAGATCGATGATGTTGTCTGCCAGTTCCAAGTAATAGCTGAAGGCGCTGTGATCGCAAATGTTACCGCTGATGTACCGCCAGATGCTGGAACACTTCCAGTACCAATCCAGCCCGTACAAGTATATCCAGAGGAAGGTGACGAAACGAATGCGCTTAAGCTTGTGTTGTTATCGTACCAGCTGCTTGTGGGTGAAGGGTTATCGTACGCTGAGCTGACTGCGAAGTAGTATTGGATCTTGTAAGCACCTGTAATTGTAGTAGGTTGAGAAACGGTGACAAGTGAAGCTGAACTGTTTCCGCTAACTGCAGTCAATAGATATTGCTCTCCGTTTGCAGTCACTATCAAAGGAGATGCATAACTAAAGCTGTAGACGCTCCCGGGGCTAACCCATTGGGAAAATCCGGCGCTGCTATAAATGGTTCCATTGATAGTCATAACGGTGCCAAGAAAATCTGAACCTACCCCAGTTTGTGTAAAAGTCAAGTTGTACTGAGTCTGCCAGTTTGCTACAGCTGTTTTAGGACCATTCATTACGATTACGTTTGAAGGCGAAGTGGTGCCTGAAGCATCGCCACTCCAAGTTGTGAAGACATATTGAGTTCCGCCAGTTGAGACCGTTAAAGGTGTGGTAGCAGTGGCAGTTGCGCCAGCATTATAAAAGCCTTGGCCACCAGGAGTGCCATAAGCTGAAGAAACAGTCAAGAAGTATTGAATCTGCCAATTTGCCGTAGCGTGTCATTGGACCGGTCATGTTAATAGCGTTTGAAGTTGAACCAGTGCCTAAAACGTCAGGACTCCAACCTGTAAAGACATATTGAGTTCCAACAGGAATGGTGCTGTTCTGAGGATTTCCCACTGTTGTAGGGTTGATCACCGCGTTTGCATTAGTATTGGCGGGATACCATGTTGAATTACCAATAGCACTCCCGTAAGATGAAAATATTGTCAATTGATACTGATGCTGCCATGAAGCAGTTTCAGTTATGGCACTGTTCATTTGGACAGAGGCTGTATAGCTAACCCCATCAGAGGATAAGCTTCCTAATCCAGTATAGTTACCTATTCCTGTGCCAGTCCACCCTTGCCAAACATATCGTTCACCCGGAATAGTAGTTGGCGGAGTAGCGGTTATTGTTTGGGTAGATAGTTCGCTATGGGTTCCATTAGCCGGGGAGAGTGTTCCATAGTTAGTTTGCATTGTTAATTGATCTTGATTATTTCCAATAAGGCTGTCGCTGACAACTACATCGGCAAGATAGTAATTCCAAGTGTTGGTTGACGGAGAAGGATATTGACTTCCGCCTATGATGACGTTTGAAGGAGTCCTGTCAAAGTTGGATACATTTTTCTCATCAAAGATCTGCACTCCGTTTAGGTAAAATTGTTCTTCGCCGCCGGTTGATGGAGCAGTACCTGTAGTTTGCCTTAGTTCGATAGAAGTCCAGCCTATGGAAACTGGATGTGCATCTGAAGTTTGATTATCAGCGCTAATGGCAAATGTAAAGCCCGTGTTGCTTGATTGTGTCACGATAGTAGACTCCCCAGTAAAGTGTTCCGCCGACGTTCATGACGATTAGTTCCCCATCGCCTTGGTCAGGGGCGACATTGTCAGAAAATCCACCGACTTGATAATAGTTTCCATTAGTCGCCGGTTGTGTAGTTGAATTTATGTAGACATATTCTCTAATGTCAATTGGATTAGTAACCGAAGTTGGTGACAAGGCATGAAAATACAAATTGCCGCTTGAGCCCACAGGTATGATGCTCGATACACTGTAAGGTTCGCCGTTATTAGTAGTTTGAGAAGTGGGGGTAAGCGTTCCACGATATTGGGTCCATGCGCTTAAGCTGCCGTTTTGGAAATTGTCGCTAAATATTATGGTTGCACCTTTAACTTTGATGCTGTTTAACGGACATAACAGTAAAATCATGCTTAAACAGACAATAAATATCAAAAAGGATAATTTTTTCTTCATTTTGAACACGATCCATCTTAACTTAGTGTATCTTAAGATTTATACTTGTTTTTAAAGTTTATTCCATATCAAAAAATCAAGTTTTCGTAAATATCAGAAAGAATACATAAAAGAAATTCATTCATTTAAAAACGAGCAAACTTGATTTTTATAAAGTTCTCGACAGACTTTTTGAGAAACTTAATTTAAGCAATGACCCGTTTATGGATCACGGAAATCAAATGCATAAGTAGACATGGCGCCACTTGGGATGAATATTTGCAAGATTAGGCCTTATTTCATTCTATCAACCCAATCAGGAAAAGTTATTTTGATGATTATGCTCTTGAGGGTATGTCAACACCAAAGAATCTAAGATACTTCTAATCCTCGCTGATATTAATGACTTAAACCAAGTGATGAACTACAGCAAGTATGATATAATTTTGTGTTTAGGGGTGCTAATGTAACTGCGTTGAAAATGCTGCTACTATTGTGGTTAAGTCGATGCTAAATCATTGTGGTGGGAAGTATTGAAATGCAAGTCATTAAGCTTTGCTGATTCTTTCTTTTCTAACTCTTAAGACGAACCTACGTTCCGAAGAGATTACTTTTTTGGATTCATAAATACTGCGAGTAGATATTTGACGTCTTCAGCATTAATAGGTGCTTTGAACAGAAACTGTTTTTGCTTGGTATTCTCGAGTTATCGCCGCAGTGGCAAGAACCATCGTAAGAAACAGTAGGCTAAGGGTTATTGGCGTTAAACCGATGCCAAGGGATGTGTAATATAATATCAAGCCAACCATAGGTGTGAGGGCGACGCTCATTCCGATACTCAACGCGATACGCTCGATATTATCCAAAGCTTTTGAAGAGGCTTGAATTGGAAGATTGGTTGGAAAAAACACTTTTGTGAAGGCATATCCGGGTAAAAAAAGAACAAATATGAGGCCCAAAATGTTACGGACGAGTGAAAATGGGTACCAATTAGCAGGTATTATGAAAACAATTAACGTAGTTACAATAGATATTGCGATTACAACCCCATACCATGCGGACCCAAAGGAAGAAAGGGAGCTTACGTTGGAAGACGACACCTGGTCTTGTTTTGAGATAAAATGGATTTTTTCCGCCTCCACTAATTGATTGAGGAGCTCTAAAATTTCGTTTTCTGTCAGACTTGTATTCTTTTGGAGAAAACCGATTAGTTGTTGTGTTGTTTCCGGCTTCTGTTCCTTTATAATTCTAATTATGAAGTCTTTGGTTGAATTGTTGGTTTCTGGGATTTGGGACAATTCAAAATTCACACTCGAACAGAGAGGTAGTTTTGCGATTTAATGAAAGACATTAAGTACTGAGAACTATAAAGTCTTATTCGATCAAATAAGGACAGAACGTGATTTTGAAGTTCTATTGTCCTTTTTTCTTAAAATAGATTTTTGGAAAAATTGAAAATCATATAATTACTCCCATTTTTTAGAATATTCTGTAATTAAGAATACGTCTTATATTCCTAAAATTCACAGTCGGATAATGAAGGAATTATGTCAAAAAGAGCTCTAATAATTGTTTTGATAGTCCTCAGCTTATCACTCCTCATTTCAAACGCGGGGGCTGCTCCTACAGGCAAATGGACAAAAGAAGCAACTTTGCCTGTTAACAGAGCAGATGCCCCAGCGGTTACATACAACAACATACTATACTTTTTCGGCGGCTACCAAACCGCCGACACCGGACAAACGTCTACTGTATACGCGTACAATCCTTCAACTAATTCTTGGATTCAGAAGGCTTCGATGAATATTGCCACATGGGGAAGCGCAGCAGCCGTCTATAATGGAGTCGCCTATGTGTTCGGAGGAGTAGACGGAGCAAACGATGTAACAGTCCAAGCATATAACTTCGCAACTAACAGTTGGACTACAAAAAACAATCTGCCAAGTAATTTGGCTGGACAAGGAGAAATGGCTGTTACTGATGGTTCCTTGATATATGTTTTTGGCGGCTGGAGCGGCACAAGCGCATATTCATACAACCCTACAACAGACACCTACACCCAACTAGCAAATATTCCATATTCCACCAGATGGGGAACATGCGCATACGTCAACGTCAACGGCCAAGACCACATATACATAATGGGCGGATTCAACGCAACTACAGGGAGTATAAACACAATGTATTATTACACGCCAGCTTACAACAACTGGACTTACGCTGGAACAACTCCGTATCCCGCTTATGGCGGATTAAGGGATAATCCAGTTATTAACGGCTTAATATACTTCGGCTATGGACAAGACAACGGAGTTTACTACAGTAGTCTGTATTCCTACAATCCAGCAACCGCCACATGGAGCAGTGCACTTCCAAACGGAACATATCCCCGAGACGGCGTGGCATGCGGAGTAATTAACTACAAACTCTACTTTGTTGGCGGAAGAAATTCTTCAGCGAATCCAGATATCCAAGGATTAAACTACAATGAACAATTTAATCCCCAAACGCAGCTAGAAGTCAGTGTTGATCCGTCTCAAATCACAATGTACCTCAAGCAATCTCAAACATTTACGTCTTCAGTCACAGCTGGAACTGCGCCTTATTCTTATTTATGGGTCTTGAACGGCACTTCTATCAATGGCGCAACCAGTTCAAGTTGGACTTTTACACCGACTCAATCAGGAAACTACAATGTCTACGTTAACGTCACAGACAGCGTAAATAATGAAACCCAATCCAATGTTGTTAACATCCCAGTTTATGCGCAGTGTCCGTTAACGATGTCTGCTAACTATGGAGACATTTCCCCATCAAATGGTTCATATGATTTTGGCTCAACTGTTGATATTTGCGCTAGATCACCAATTGCGGCAGAGGGCGAAAAATTTATTTGGCTTGGTTGGGAAGGCACTGGAACTGGAAGCTATTCAGGCATGGACAACCAGACCCAAGTAACAATGAATGGAGCAGTAACTGAAATAGCCCAATGGGAACACCAATACTCTGTCACTTTTGATTCATCGAGTTTGGGTTCTGATGCCCAGGGAACCGCCGTAACAGTTAATGATTCTGATTATGCACTCACCGATATGCCTTACACGTTGTGGATTGACAGCGGTTCTTCAGTCAACTTTACGTATGCCGCAACAATTTTAAGCGACAATATAGGGGAACAGTATGCATTAAATGATGTCGATGCCTCTTCTCCTCTTATAATTACTAGTCCAACAACAGTAACAGCGTCTTACACCACTCAATACTACCTAACTGTATTCTCCGATTACAATTCAGTTATCGGATCAGGATGGTATGACAGTGATTCGACAGCTTATGCAGCCATTAATCACAGAATTAGCTCAGGCGGCAATGACACTCGGTACGTCTTCACTAACTGGAATAACGATGCTTCAGGATCAAACTACTCTCAGAGTGACCCCATATTCATGGATGGCCCAAAAATCGCTACAACTCAATGGGCAACTCAATACCATATAACTTTCAGCCAAATTGGTTTAGGCTCAGACTTCTCTGGTATCGACTTGACCGTTAACGGCACTCAATATGTCAATAGTGGGTTTTCGACATGGGCATATGCAAACGACAGTTACACCTTCAGCTATGCGCCACTTCTAGTCATAACTCCAAACAGCGAACAGTATCTTCTCACAGGAATTAATGGCAACACCACCGATTCCTTTTTAACTGTTTTAGAACCTACCATGGTTACTGGCACTTACGAAGTCCAGTATTATCTGAATGTGGTTTCAATTTATGGGTCAGTTAGCGGGTCCGGCTGGTATGAGTCTGGCACTTCAGCAAACGCGATGGTTACTCCATTAACAGTGGCTGGCGTGACTGGAACACAGTACGTTTTTGCAGGCTGGGGCGGAGGCGCTTCAGGTACAACTTCACCCTCAAACGCCATTATCATGAATGGACCAAACACTGCTGTAGCCAACTGGAAAACACAATACTACCTGAATGTGACCTCAATTTATGGCACTGTAAGCGGAGCAGGCTGGTACGATTCAGGCAGTTCTTCATACGCAGAAGTTAGTCCCTTAACAGTAGCTGGACCTCCAGGAACTCAATACGTCTTCACAGGCTGGAGCGGTGATGCCTCAGGCTATGCGTCAACTGCCAGCACCTTTATTGTAGATGGCCCAAAGATGGCCATAGCCAACTGGAAAACACAATACTTAGTAACCTTCGCTATTAATCCTTCCAACTCGGCTACATTAAATCCTTCAGACACAAGCGTGTGGGAAGATCTTGGGACATTACAAATATCCGCAACACCCTTCAGCAATTACACTTTTACTTTTTGGCTAACCGACTCGGGAAACATAGCTATTGGAAACGCGAATTTAGCTTCAACTACTGTGATGATAAATGGACCTGGAACAATAACCGCCAACCTAGAGATTACACCCACAGAAACCCCAACGCCTACACCAACAACAACTCAATCGACGACACCAAGCAACGCTCCGTCACCTTCACCTAGTCCAACTCCATCGCCCACCCCTAAACCCACTGATTCAGCAACTATTCCTAAGACAACGGCATCAACTCAAACCAACAACAGCGCCTTTACCAACAATCTTCAGTTCTTAATTGTCGCATTAGTAATGGCTTTGGTACTTGCAGCAATCGTAATAATAAGTAAATATAAGAAAGCACTACCTTTCTAATAAGAAAAGTAGAATTAGCATCTGTTCTACTAAAATTAAAATTTCTTCCTCAAAACCCATCGTTCAGCCATTTTGTTGCAGCTGAAATCCACCGATTTATCTTCAGCAATCGAATTTATTGAATCTCACCCTATCGCATCCACAGACCGGCAAACTTTGACTGCTAAATGCATATCATAGACAAACCTTTTGAATAGCTTAAAAGTTTAGGTAGAAAAAACTTTAAGAAAAGTCGATAAAACTGCCCCATCGAGTATTTATTCTTTAAATGCAACCTTAGCTGCAGGTCGCTCGGCAGTTGCTGTGTGGAATTTTTACATCAGAATAACTAAGCGAGAGGGATAGACTAAAAATATTTTGCGCATTTAGCTGGGCCTTTTTAACCAAGAAATAGTTATGTTTAGGCTTTTGTGCTGTTTATCAAGATTTTGTGATGGTCTCGATACAGTAACACATGTTTAAAAGTGCGCTCAAGCAAACAAGCATTTGGTAAGCAGGACTACTTTGGCAGTCCAGGCTGGTCGCCTAACTGTAAACGTTCACCAATATTTGAAAAACAAAAATAATCAGCATTTCTTTGATTTTTTAAGTAAAAATCAAAATTTAGGAAGAGAAGAAAATGAAAACTAACAATATAAAGAAAACAATTCATACAATAAAGCTCAGGAAGCTCGCAAAACCAATAGCGCTATGCCTCAGCGCACTCTTCATCATAAGCATACTGCTAGTATTCGAGTCAAGCGCAGTTCAAGGTGCCACAACGCCCACGTATACTTTTGGGAATTCATCAATTGGCACTTATTCAGACCAAAACGACGCCAATGCTCAATCTGTTTCCTATTTCACCTCCACAAATGGTGGGTCAGTAACCGACATCTTAGCCTATATTGATGGCGCATCGTCGGGAAACGCCATAGCAGCACTATACGCGGTTAGCGGAGGATCAGCCGGAGCACTACTAGAACAAACCAGTTCCGCAAGCATCGGCACAACCATGGCCATGGGTTGATTTTCAACTGCCCTCATCCTACAGTGTAACTTCGGGTACAACTTATGGATTAGCAATACTGGGCAACGTACCCCTAAACGTGTTAGAAGTTAGCGGAACAGGACAACGCGACCATAACGCAGCCAGTTCATACGCTAATGGCTTCGCAAACCCATTCGGCATGATATGGGGAACCAACAGCAATGGAGCCATGAGCATATACGCAGCCACCACAACAACTCCAACACCAACGCCAACAGCAACACCTAGTCCGACGCCAACTTCAACGCCCAAACCAACCGCTACACCCACACCAACTCCAACACCCAAACCAACAGCAACACCAACACCAACACCTAGACCAACCGCTACCCCGACCCCGACCCCAACCAACCGCCTCCCCAACACCAACACCCAAACCAACAGCAACACCAACACCCACACCTAGACCAACCGCTACCCCGACCCCGACCCCAAAACCAACCGCCCCCCAACACCAACACCTAGTCCGACACCAACTCCGACGGCTACGCCAACTTCAACACCCACACCTACACCAACTCCGACTCCTACACCCACTCCAACACCAACCCCTAGTTCAACTCCAAGTCCAACACCTACACCAACTCTAACACCCACCCCTACATCAACGCCTACTTCGACACCAACCCCAACACCTATTCCAAGCCCAACACCGACAACAACTCCAACACCAACTCCAACGACTACACCAACCCCGACCCCCACACCATCTCCAACGCCGACGGCAACCCCTTCGCCAACTCCAACAACTACACCAAAGCCTACGTCAACCCCAACGCCCACACCCACCCAAACACCTTCACCAACTCCCACGCCAACAATCCAACTCCTTCGCCAACTCCCACTACAACTCCATCTCCAACTCCAACATCTACACCGACTCCGACACCTACACCTACCCCACCACCAACTTTGACTACTTTTGGAAATACAGCAATCGGCACAAACCAACAGCAAAATGACGGCAATGCTCAATCGGTTTCGTATTTCGCATGCACGAGCACAGGATCGGTAACCGACATTATGGCGTACGTTGATGGTCAGTCATCTGGAAAATGTATAGCGGCACTTTACGCGGTTAGCGGAGGTTCAGCCGGCGCCCTACTAGAACAATCCAATGCCGTAAGCATAGGCACATCTTTTTCGTGGGTTGATTTTAAGCTGCCAACAGCATACAACGTAAACTCTGGCACAACCTATGGACTAGCAATAATGGGCAACGTAGCAATTAACCTCGTAGAAATACCCGGAACAGGACAAAGAGACCACAACGCTGTAAGCTCCTACACAGCAGGCTTCGCAAACCCATTCGGAATGATATGGGGAACCGACAGCAACGGAGCCATGAGCATATACGCAGTAGACCCAAGTTCATCAAACCCAACTCCAACTTCGACACCAACGCCGACGACTACGCCGACTCAAACTCCTCAGCCTACCGCTTCGCCCACGCCAAACCCTACCCCAACTTGGACAACAGAAACAGCTTTGCCTGTTAACAGAGCAGATGCCCCAGCAGTTACATACAACAATATACTATACTTTTTCGGCGGCTACCAAACTTCTGCTACCGGTCAAACATCTACTGTTTACGCGTATAATCCTTCAACTAATTCTTGGATTCAGGAGGCTTCGATGAATGTTGCCACATGGGGAAGCGCAACAGCCGTCTATAATGGAGTCGCCTATGTATTCGGTGGAGTAGACGGGGCAAACGATGTAACAGTTCAAGCGTATAACTTTGCAACTAACAGTTGGACTACAAAAAACAATTTGCCAAGTAATTTGGCTGGACAGGGAGAAATGGCTGTTACTGATGGTTCTTTGATATATGTTTTTGGCGGCTGGAGCGGCACAAGTGCATATTCCTATAATCCTTCAACAGACACCTACACCCAATTAGCAAATATTCCGTATTCCACCAGATGGGGAACATGCGCCTGCGTCAACGTCAACGGCCAAGACCAAATATACCTAATGGGCGGATTCAGTGCCAGTACAGGTGACGGTGTAAATACAATGTACTATTACACACCAGTCAACAATCAATGGACTTACGCTGGAACAACTCCCTACGCAGCTTATGGCGGATTAAGGGACGAACCAGTTATGAATGGGTTGATATACTTTGGCTACGGACAAGGGCAAGGACAGTTTTATAGTAATCTATATTCCTACAATCCAGCAACCGCCACGTGGAGCAGTGCGCTTTCAAAAGGAACGTATCCCCGAGACGGCGTGGCATGCGGAGTAATAAACGGCGAACTCTATGTGGTCGGTGGAAGAAACTCATATGCAAACCCCATTCCAGGGCTTAGCTACAACGAACAATTTAATCCTTGAAACGACTAATTACCGACATTACGCACAACGCTTTAACGAACTAATGCAATCAATGTGCTAATGATATGTGAAAACCAGTAATTTTTTTCACTTATCTCTGATAGCGCGCCAAAGGCTTTAAATAGCGAAAAATAAAAAAATTGGATATTTTTTGTTTCAAGGTCTGCAGCAGCTTATGCTTCTAACGTGCAACGTTTGAATAATATCTAAACGATGTGGAGCCCAAAGAAGCTTTTGAATTATAATAAGTCCAAGAGTGTTTGTGCTATGAAATCGATTTGTTCCTCTGTTACGCCAGGGTGAATTGGCAATGAAAGTACTTGCTTTGCTGCTTTTTCTGTTTCAGGTAAATTGAACTTGCCAAAACTTTCTTTGTAATATGGCATCTGGTGAATTGGCATAGGATAATATGCTTCTGCACCAATGCCTTTATCATGCATTTTCTTAATCACGTCGTTTCGCATATTTTCTGTCGCATCTTTAATGCGGATCGTGTAAAGGTACCAGCTGTGGGTTCGATTTTTCAGTTCAGGTGGCAGCTTGATTTTCTCTGTCTTGCCCAAGTTTTTGGTCAATCTCTTCGCATTTCTGGTACGTTTTGCAAGAAAATCGGGTAATCTTTTAAGCTGAACAACTCCTATAGCGGCCTGAATTTCAGTCATACGATAATTTGTCCCCAGCATGAGTGATTGATATTTTGCTTTTTCTCCATGAGTCCTTATCATCCGAACTGTCTCGGCAAGTTCATCATTATCTGTGGTTACTACTCCCCCTTCGCCGGTCCCGATGTTCTTAGCTGCATAAAGACTCCAGCAAGCAAGATCTGCTAGGGCGCCTGCAGGTTTTTCTTCGTATGTGGCACCGTGAGATTGAGCACAATCCTCAATGATAGGTAAACTGTGTCTGGAAACAACCTCTCTAATAGGCTTAATATCAGCTGGCAAGCCATAGAGGTCTACAGGAATTATCGCTTTTGTTTTTTTAGTTATTGCTCTTTCAATACCTTCTGGTGAGAGAGTAAAGGTTTCTGGGTCTATGTCGGCGAAAACCGGTTTGGCGCCAGCTAATACAACAGCCTCTGCAGTAGCAACAAACGTGAAACTGGGCAAAATAACTTCATCGCCCGTTTTAACTCCGCTTGCCATAGATTGCTGCATGTAATGCGGCTGTGCCTGTGTTAACAGCTATGGCATGTTTTACTCCTGCGAACTCAGCATAATTCTGTTCGAATTCCTTAACTTTTGGACCAGCACCTAATCCACTAGTAAGCAAACCACTTCGCATAACCTTAACAACTGCTTCAATCTCTTCTTCGCCTATATTTGGAAGATTAATGGGAATCAAATCAGGTTCCTCTAATTATGAATATGTATTTCGAATGTATGGAGACTATACTATTTTAGTGTTGTTTACATATGAACTATTTTTGAGTCACTTAAAAACCATATTTTCAAGAGTTCAACTTAACTTGTCTGGTAAGGTTCAGAAGATTCGGCACTGATCATATTGTTAATGCAATCTATAATCGAAAGCACTTAGTGACTTTTTTTCGTGTTTAAATAAGAATATTAGAAAGAGCAAAAGCAAAATACCTTTAATAGTCCTTTATATTAAAGGAATAAATGGAGTTTTATTCACATGACCAAGTTCCGAATATTTGTGGCTGTCTTTTGCATAATTTTTCTGCTTAGCTCAGTTTCGGCTACGTTCGCGAACGCTGACTGGATGATGTTCCACGCAGACCCATCTCACAGCGGCCTGGTCACTGGCAATTCAACTCTCAGTTCCACGCCACTTTGGAAATACGCCACCGACGGCGTTGTTGAGTCGTCTGCGGCTGTAGTCAGCGGCGTACTCTACGTAGGCTCATTCGACAATAATATTTACGCTTTAAACGCAACCAACGGCAACAAACTCTGGAATTACACTACTGGCGGTGCGGTTTTTTCGTCTCCTGCTGTTGTCAACGGCGTAGTCTACATAGGCTCATTCGACAATAATATTTATGCTTTAAACGCTACCAACGGCAACAAACTCTGGAATTACACAACCGGCGGCAATGTTGAGTCGTCCCCTGCTGTCGTCACGGCGTAGTCTACATAGGCTCAAATGACGATAACGTTTATGCTTTGAACGCAACGAGCGGTACAAAACTCTGGAAATTTACTACTGGTAACGAGGTTGATTCATCTCCTGCTGTTGTAAACGGCGTAGTCTACATCGGTAGCGGTGACAGTAATGTTTATGCTTTAAACGCTACAAACGGACACAAACTCTGGAATTACACAACCGGCGGTCCTGTTTTTTCGTCTCCTGCTGTTGTAAACGGCGTAGTCTACATAGGTGGCGGTGACAGTGATGTTTATGCTTTAAACGCCACAAACGGCACACAAACTCTGGAATTTTGTAACCAGCGGCTATATTGAGTCCTCTCCTGCCGTGGTCGGCGGTGCAGTCTATATAGGCTCATTTGACCATAATATTTATGCTTTAAACGCTACAAACGGCCGCGAACTCTGGGATTACACTACTGCTAAAGCGATTGAGTCATCTCCTTCTTCGGGGAATGTAGTTTATGTGGGGTCCGATGATGACAGAGTTTATGCTTTAAACGCTACAAACGGTGTCAAACTGTGGAGTTTCACAACCAGCGGCTATGTTGAGTCATCCCCTGCTGTCGTCAACGGCACAGTCTATGTCTGCGGAGGTAACAGCATTTATGCTTTGGGTGGTTCACCTCAATCTTCCAGCACCATATTCATTATTATTGGGGTAGTGGCAGCTATTGTTGTCCTTGCCATAATGGTCTTCTTAATAATTCAAAATAGATCGAAAACTAAGCTGAAAAATGCACTTTCTCCTGGCCTGTCTAATGTTTAAGGTATAGATTAAGAAGAGTGGTGACTCCAAGTTAAAGTAAGCGCGCTTTGTTTTTCTTTTTAAATGGTTTAGAAAGAATCATTTCGAGATGTTGTTGATTTTTTGCTTCTTTACCTTTTTTAGTTAACCGTTCCCTACCCATTTTTGTATGAAACAATTGAGTATTTTTCAAAAATACGAGTTAGCGCTCAATTAATTGAACTTCGCTAACTTTGTCAAGGTGACTTTGCAAACCTTTTGTTCAACTTGACAATAACGTTACCGCTTTTTTCAAAAAACTATAAAATGGATTCAGGTAATAGAGGATTCAAAATTCGGAAGAGAGAGAGTAAAATGAACATAAACAATTTAAAGAATACAGGTCGTGTTATTCACCGCAGAAAACTCGCAAAAACAGCAGCTTTATGCATTACGGCACTCTTCGTCATTGGCATATTTTCGGTTTTCTCCTCAGTTGCAGTTCACGCTGCGACAGCACCTGCATCGTATATTTTTGGAAACTCCGCAGTCGGCACATACTCAGATCAAAATGATGCCAACGCACAATCAGTCTCATACTTCAAAAGCACAACAACAGGATCAGTAACTGACATAATGGCATACATTGACGGAGCATCATCAGGAAAAGCCATAGCAGCACTATACGCAACAAGCGGAGGATCAGCCACAACTCTGCTGGAACAAACTAACTCGGTAAATATCGGAACAACCATGACCTGGATAGACTTCCAACTAACCACACCAATCAACGTAAACACAGGAACAACCTACGGACTAGCAATAATGGGCAACGTACCAGTAAACATCATGGAAAACCCAGGAACAGGACAAAGAGACCACAACGCTGTAAGCTCCTACACAGCAGGCTTCGCAAACCCATTCGGAATGATATGGGGAACCAACAGCAATGGAGCCATGAGCATATACGCAGCCAGCACAGCCTCAAATCCAACACCGATACCAACAGCAACACCTACCCCAACTCCAAAACCCACTGCTACGCCAGCACCAACTCCAACACCAACCGCTACACCAACCTCGACTCCCAAACCTACAGCAACTCCTTCGCCAACTCCAGTTCCTACAGCAACTCCAACCCCTACTCCGAGTCCAACACCAACCGCAACACCAATTCCAACTCCGACACCAACGCCCACACCCACAGCTACGCCATCCCCAGCCCAACTCCAACAGCCACACCCACTCCAACCCCGACACCTGCACCAACAGCGACTCCAACGCCTAAACCTACTCCAACACCCACTCCGACCCCAACACCCACACCCACCACATCCACAACTACTTTTGGAAATACAGCAGTCGGCACATACTCAACTCAAAATGACGCCAACGCACAATCAGTCTCATACTTCAAAAGCACAACAACAGGATCAGTAACTGACATAATGGCATACATAGACGGAGCATCAACAGGAAAAGCCATAGCAGCACTATACGCAACAAGCGGAGGATCAGCCTCAACTTTGCTGGAACAAACTAACTCCGCAAACATAGGAACAACCATGACCTGGATAGACTTCCAACTAACCACACCAATCAACGTAAACTCAGGAACAACTTACGGATTAGCAATAATGGGCAACGTACCAGTAAACATCATGGAAAACCCAGGAACAGGACAAAGAGACCACAACGCTGTAAGCTCCTACACAGCAGGCTTCGCAAACCCATTCGGCATGATATGGGGAACCGACAGCAACGGAGCCATGAGCATATACGCAGTAGACCCAAGTTCATCAAACCCAACTCCAACTTCGACACCAACGCCGACCGCACGCCCACACGAACACCTACGCCGAGCCCAACTCCAACACCGACAGCAACTCCAGCACCTTACTAGCGGAAACAATCTGGAGCCTTTGAGTGCTTTTATGCAAGGTAATAACGTCCCTATCATGCCTAATGGTGGCAACTATGCATCTTATGATCCAAGCGTTACCTATAATGGAAATCCATCAATACAAGATACAGGAAACAACCCTAACAATCCAGAGGGAGAAGTAGATGGCGCATGGATTCCTGTAAGTCCAGGAGATCATATTGTTATTTCTGTTTGGGTTAAAACAAGCGCTTCAACATCAACAGATTTGCAGTCAGGCGCAACTTTGGGATTTTACTTTCTTGGTGACAGCAACTTAGGAGAAGCAAAAGTCGGATTCAACGTCAACTCAGCAAGCAGGTGAGCCATCCAGATGGAACGAATTAGCTTATGGAAATCCATCAGCCTACGGTTACACAATAAACGGCGATAACGGAATAAATCAAGTTGGTGGATTAATCTCGCAAAGTTCCCTTCGGTGTAAGCACCTCGGACACAAATTCAATGGGATTTCATTGTGCCATCAACCTACTATACCTATCAATGGATAAATCCGATCTGGCTAGCGCACCTGGCGGCGTATCAACGATTAATCCTACGCAAATCAACGAGAAATAGTTTGTTGGTTTACAATGTATACTAATGTTGGCAACGGCAACGTTTGGTATTCAGACCCAGACTTGTACAATCTTGGGCAAACAAGTCTCCCATAATTTTTTCTTATTTAGCCAAACTATTATTCCGTGAGGTCTGATTCAGTTTTTATGAAGTTATCATGTCGTGGATTTTAGCTGTTATATAATTATTTTCAAAACTATGATTCCATTTGGATTGTATTATGTGCAGGTGTTGCTTGTTAGAACATTTAGTTTGGACGGTTATTTGAGAAGCCATGAAATCTGGACCCAGTGGCGGGTAAGATTTTCCAATCAACGATCAGGCACCGATAATCCTGCTGCATGTGCTTGGGATTGGTATGGTAAGTCGAAGGCACAGATAGACTTAGCGTTAATTTGCAGTATGCGAAGACAAGAAGATCAGACCTATGGATTTATTTATTATGGAACAGCGGCTGGACATGTTACAAGCATATTAGGTTTGCCAGTTCACTATGTACGTCAACAGCCAAATTAAATCTATAATCTGAGTCTTCAGGTTTCACTGTTTTTCCAATCATCGATTCCGGATCACTTATAGTCGTGTGACTGTCAAGATTGCTTGGGCTGGGCATATGATGAAATTCGAACACACAGATAGGACTTCATCGTTGATTTTTCGTTTCCTAACAGAACATAAAAGATGTATCTAATGCACAGAATCTTTTTGAAATCTCCGCTTCTCGAATGTCGGTAATAACTGCAATGCTCACTGGCGGTTTATCCGCTTTTTATGTCCAGATTCTTTTGAGCCGTGTCTTTCCGTTTTGGACGTACAACCATTTGGTCACCCCGAATGTGATTTACTCAACCAACAAGAGGTGCTGGATTAAGCCTATTGGACGTTCTTGGTGGCCTTCCTCGAGAACAATATTAGATAAACGCTTTGCCCTAAAACTTATGAGAAAAAGATAAATCAACTTTGAAGAACATGGTTTATCTTTTTATTGCGGAACCCCAATAATAGTACGAAGCTCAACTTATTAAAAATTTAAGAATACGATTGCGCGGTATGGTTGCTTTAAAGTTTTTGAAATACATATTCAACGACAAATGCAGTTCCACTTTTTTCACACGCTGCTTCCATAGCGATTGACTCTTGATTTGGTCGTTCGAATCGCAATGTATTTAGTTTTCGTGGCAGTAAAAGACTCGTAGGTATAATTGATAACCAAATTAACCAGTGTTACGACAGAGGTTGACGAAAGGTGGAAATCAAGAAACTATTTGAGTATTTGCGGTTATTTCTAAAAGAACCAAGTAAATTTATGAATTGAAACCCAAAATACAAGGATTATGATATTGGCGCTTTCTATTATGGTTTTCCCGAGGTATTCGATTCTAAAACAAGTAAAATATTAAAGATTGGAAAATTCTCTTTATTCTCATCTCACGTAACGATTTTGTTGAGCGATGAGCACAAAATTAGTAGCATCTCTACTTTCCCACTTGACACTTTCTGGTCAAGAAAAAACTCTTTTCAAAAGGTGACTTAAAAACTGGAAATGATGTGTGGATTGGTTACGACGCAATCATTTTGTCTGGAGTAACTATCGGAGACGGCGCCGTTATTGGCGCTGGCACAGTTGTCTCTCATGATGTTCCAGCTTATGCAGTTGTAGTAGGCGATCCAGCGCGAATTGTAAAGTATCGGTTTGAACCAGAACAAATAAAGCAATTACTGCAAATAAAATGGTGGAACTGGTCTTACAAAAAAATTCGTCAGCAAAAATCTTTGCTAATTGATGTTGAGGAAAAAATCTCTAAAATAATAGAATCTAAAGAAACCTTTTCCTTTAAAAACCGGATCTCCCTAATGCTCGTGATTTAGTGGTTTCACTTTTTGGTTTGTTCTTTTTGTTTGTTGGTTTTTATGTAACTCGTTTTGGCTATTTTTGCGCGCGTTTTTTCTTCAGGTTCCCTCTTAGAGAATAATAGGGTTTACCTTGGTTTTAGATAGATTGTTGACAATCTGATGTGTTTCCAGCCTACTAACTTCAGGCGCCTCATAACCACCAACTCTATGCATCAGCCGCACCTTCATCATGAGCCTGCTATCAGCATACGAGACCGAAAATTTAGTCAATTACGTAGAATAAAAGAGCCTAAATTATCGCTGCCGCTTTTTTTATTTTGATTTTAGCATCACGCTTTTAAAATTTTTTCTATTATCTTTAAGGGTATTTCTAATAATCTTGATATTATACCTATCCAGAAAACATTGTTCTAAGATTTTTAATGTCTGATTGGTTGATTGCGCCAACTAATGGAGCTGAAATTAGATAAACTGCCAGAAAAAAGATTGCCCCCGTAACTAATGAGACCACATAGGAAGCAATGAAAAATATCTGAAACAGATAAACGGCCACTGTGGCCAGAGCAGACGCAAGAAAGATTTTTGCTGAAGCACCAAAGTCGGCTTTAGCCCCATAGTGCTTCCATATGACATATATTCCGATGAAGGTGCTGGGGAAAGCTGCGAACGGTAGGCCGATTATTAATCCGATTATTCCTAACGAGGGAACCAAGAAGAAAGCCAAAGGAATTGATATAATAAGACTCAGCAAGCTGATTTTCATTAAAAGTTTTGTTTCTCCCATGGCAGATAAGAGACCGCCCATACTACGGAACCGAAAAGCGCAAGCAAGTAAAATACTGCGCTCAAAGCCAGAAAAGGCGGAGCATAAGACCATTTGTTTCCGTAAAGTGTGCCGATAAGTGGTTTTGCAAGGACAACCATTGCCATTGTCGCCGGAACCAAAAAAAGAACCGTATACTTGACGGATGAGGTGTATACTGTTTTGATAAGATTATTCTCGCTTTTGTGGGTCCAGCTTGGAGAATGCAGGAAACAAAACGTTACTTATTGGAATTGTGAGAAAAGTCAAAAGAACTATGAAATTAGTTGCAATTTTGTAGTTTCCTATCATCGCGGTGCTGACGTATGAAGCCATAAGAAAAGAGAAAACCGGACCGCCTAAACCGTTTACGATGTTGCCTATGCCTAAGGGAAAGCCATATTTTAGTAGTGACTTTAAGTGTTTGAATCATCTCAGATTTGTTTATTTTAAAGCTGGGAAGTTTTCTGAGTATAAAGAAATGGAGATAGATTATTGAGAGTACAGCTTTGAACAACTGTTGCCGAAGTAAAACCTATTATCGCACCTATTGCGCCATATCCTAAATACACCAGCAAGGGAGCCAATATGGCTTGTGTCGCTGCATAGATTACATCGAAATAACTATTGAATTTCATCTGCTCATAACCCGTAAATATGCTTCCAGTTTCCGAGTTTATTGATCCAGCAAAAATTGTGACTGAAGCGAGAGTAATCAAGAACGCCGATTCAGGTTTGTGATAGATTGTTGATGCAAAGAAATTAGCCAATAACAATGATACCACTGTTAAAACCAAACCTGTTGCTGCTCCAAATATTAAGCCAGCAATTATTACTTTGCGTTGTTCCACCTCTTCATTTGTCGCTCTGTATTTAGCAATGAATCTTGTCAAAGCGGAACCGATGCCCCAATCCTGGAAAAGAGCAAGTAGTGGTTATCGGGATCAAGGCAACAATGTATAGTCCATAAGCTGTTGGAAGAATGTATATACCGAGTATTACCGTTCCTATCCCAAGTATAATAGTAGAAATCGATACGCCAAGGAACAATTGTATACTACCAACAGCTGAAGTTTTACCCATTTCCGTTGCTTTGTCCACAATTTCCCTCCTTATAATCTACAAATTAAACTGGCGATTTTCTTCTATCTCGGTTGTTTTTCCGGTTTCATAGCATCGAATAGAAATCAATCTTAAAAAGCCTTATTCTGCTTCTTTACCTTTAAATGTAAAAGAACGATCATAAATTGAAAAGTAAGGAAAAAGACTAATCTAGATCCTTAAACTTTATTTTTCAGAGGTTTTTAAGAAATGGGAAGTTAATGACAAGGGAACTAAATCTAATTTTAGCCTAGTTACCACTATCCATGTAAAATATGGCAAAAGTAGGGAAAATATTGAGTCTACCATGACCCAGAGGGGCAAGAAGTCTCGAAGTTGTAAAGATTCCAGGAGGTTTTCTCCTTCAAAAATAATTGGTTGAATATTTCTTCGACAAAACTTGAGTTATCGTTTCAAAGTGGTTGCAACAAACTCTTGAAAATATTGCAGGTAAGATACCAAGAAATCTGCGTTCATCCACTTTTTGTCCACAATGTGCAAGGGCAAAAAGGGATAAGCAAGCGCACGGGCTAAGGCTTTATGCCCAAAAAGCTTGTAAGCATTTAAAGGACTTCTAATCCACGAGCTCACTTCAATTGTAACTCCCAAAATTCCAACAACTTTATAGAATTCAAGCCTCCGTTGAATATCGCCACGAAAGTTCTTTGTGTATTCTGAGACAAATTGTTCAGCGGCTCTATCACCCGAACCCGGATTTTTCTCATCATACATCTGCTTAACCACGTGATAGGCATATCCAACGTCAAAAGCTGGATCACCTATATCCACGCCCTCCCAATCTATCACTTTCAAGGTATTGTCATTTGTCATTAAAGTATGACCTGGGTGGTATTCACCATGAATAAGACAGTATTGAGGACAAGCCGTGTCCTCTAAATTAGACTCAAGCCAACGTATCGCATAATCGAAATCTTTTTTGAGGCCTCTGTAATGCTTAGTTTGTTTTAAAAACTGTTTCAAGCGACTTAGCCACTCGTCGGCGAACGCAATATCATCTCTCGGGAAATACAAGAGCCTTAATTTCGAGTTCATTTACATTCAAATTATGGAGACGCGCAAGAGTAGCAGCTGAACAATCCAACTTGTTAATGGTTTCGTTAATAACTTTTTCTTTACTCATTATTACAAAAGGGTAACCTAAAAAAGAGGAATCACTCTCACAAAGATAGACTGGGGGGACAGGAAAGCCAATTTTCGCCAAGACTTTTCAGGGTTTGAAATTCTCTCACGTACTTTCTTGTATCTTCACCTGGGCGAGTTCTCTTATACCAACTAGCAACGTTTTCACAATAAGTTTTCAGGATAAGATCAAAGTGATGCTCGATTTCCATCTTTCGTAAATGTCAACGAGAAGGAATATAAATTATTATTTATGTGCCCCGCCATCTTTTCAAGGTCTTAAACTCGGATGTTTTGAGAACCGTTGGGTATCAAACTCAAGGTTATTGTAACGCGATGCTAAACGTAGATAGTCTTCGATACTTCTTGGATCCAACATCTTCCCTAACTTCCACCATAAATTTTTGTTTGAATGCTTACTACCTATTTTTCCAATTATCTGACCGAAGGATAACACTTGTGTGCGTTCAACTTGGTTTCCAAAGTGAAATGTTTACTCTTTAGGGATTTACGACACTTTATTTTTGGTATTTCCAGTTCAGTTTTATGCTTTTATAGTTGAAAAACTTTAATTGATCACTTGCATCGGCCTTTTACGTGCCTACATCTTCGATAAGATTCAAGTATTTACTCGTCATCTGGTTTAAACTGAACTTTTCTTCTGCTTGTTTTCTTGCGTTTCGTCCCATCTGCGTGGCAAGTTCTTTGATCGAGTAACAGCGTTCGAACGAGTGATGTTAGTTGCTCGATGTTTCCCCACTCAGCGAGCAATCCAGTTTCGCCATGAATTATCGCTTCACTATTTGCCCCAATGTCATAGGCAACAACTGGTTTTCCATACGCCATTGCTTGAATAACCGAATAACTCATTGCTTCCGGCCATAAAGATGGCAAAAGAAGCAAATAACTCGATGATATATTTCCTCCAATTCTTGGTCGTTCCAGACATAACCTTTAGTTTTCAAATGTTCTGCCTCTTAACTCTGTTTGACCGACCCACAAGAAATCGAACCTCTGGAAATTCTGGTTTAAGATTTTTTGAAAGTTGTATAAAATGATAAACACCTTTTTGTCTGTTGATTTGATTGATAGAAAAAGAACGGTCTTTTTGCTTACTATCTGAGAGATCTTAGGCTGTAATAGTGTTCAAATCAACTCCATTGTATATCACATGAACATTTCAGTATTGTAGCTAAGGCTTGCCATCATCTTCTTTAGAAATAGACTATCGCTAACTATCGCCGAAGCATGACTAAGTTTTGATCTTAAGTTGTTAATTTTCATCATTGAAAGTTGGGTAAAGGCAAACATGCAATAGAAGGTACATCGTGGAGAGTATTTCCCCATTAACTTTTGCCCGCTTTATCAAACACAGTCCACAACTCTTACTCGGGTCCATCACAAGGAGATTCAGTGATTTCATTGAAAAGACAACTCAGATGGGCACACAGGCCAAAGAATCTGAGCTTGAGCAATCGTTGGTGTTCCTGACAGTACGCTTGCCCAGAAAGCTGAGAGATCAAAATCGTACCACGTCATAACTAAATCTGGTTTAATTTTCTCTATCTATGTGCCTGTATACGCGGACAACGCTTTCATCAAAGACCGACTGAGCAACCCATGGATTAACGATACTCCATTTCGGCGGTCGGTCACGTGGCAGGAACACTTTAGAGACCTGGATTCCTTCGTGCTGAGAAAGCACTTGATCCAACTATCCTCGCAATCCGAGGCTCACCTCCTGGCCAAGAAGGATCTGCAGCACTGCACCCAGTAAAAAGAACTTTCATGTCTCAGACCATTCTCCAATATCTCAAAGCATGAAACGCTGTTCGACCTTTCTACTTAAAAATATTTTATAGTATTATTTTCTTAATTCTTTGAAGCAGCGACGTTTCTACTTTCAGCGTGGACGCCTACCTCTTAACGTCTGAATTATCCTCTGAAATTCCTCGTCAGTCATGAATGGAAACATTGGAAGTGAAAGAATTTTTGAGTACAATTCCTCTGCACAGGGAAAATCTCCTCTTCCGTACTTTGTGGTCTTCTGGTAATAAGAAAACAAATGAAGAGGAGGATAATGAACTCCTGTCGTTATTCCCTCTCTTTTTAAGAAAATCATAAAGTTCGTCTCTTTTCAAAGGATATGGTTTTTCAACTTTGACTTCTAGAAGATGGAAAACGCCTTGCTTGATAGACGTTATTTTCTGGATCATGGAGCATTTCAAGACCGTCGATTTGCTCTATCTCTTCTTTATACTTTTTCGCTATTTCCCTTCTAGATTCAGTGATTAGTTCAATTTTTTCCATTTGTTTTAGTCCGATTGCAGCTTCAATTTCGCTCATTCTAAAATTGAAGCCTAAATCAGTGACGTCATAATGCCAATGAGCGAACTTTTCCTTTGGAGTTTTGTTCTGACCGTGATTTCTGATTAAGTAAAGCTCTATCTTTCACTTCTTCGCTACTTGTGACAAGCATTCCCCCTTCTCCAGTTGTCATATTTTTCGTAGCGTAAAAACTAAAACAACCTGCATCACCAAAACTACCAACTTTCTTATCTTTAAACTTTGCACCAACAGATTGAGCGCAATCCTCTACCATTTTTAAGCCATGTTTCTTTACTAATCGACCAATCTCTTTCATGTTACAGGAAAAACCGTATAAGTGAACGGGTATAACGCATTTGATTTTGTTATCGTTCTTCGATGAGTGCTGCTAATTTTGCCGCATCAAGTTCGCCATCCTCTCCAACGTCGCAGAACAAGACTTCAGCCCTAACCATCGAACAACATTCGCAGTAGCAACGAAAGTATTTACTGGAACCACAACCGAGGAGCCAGTCTTTATTCCCAAGCCATCAAAAGCCAGATACAAGGCGGAGGTGCAAGAATTAGTGGCCACACCATATTTGCACTCTATGTAATTTGCAAATGCTTCTTCAAACTTTATTGTTTTTGGACCCATAGTTAGCCACCCTGACTCAAGAACTTCTTGAATCCCATCTAACACCTCTGGCACCTATCGTATTTTGAGGCTTGTACAACGGAATTGGGGCTGACAAATTCTGAAACCATCCAAGTTTATTATTTTTGAAATATACCCTTCAACCATTATTTAAAACTTTTAGCATTGCTGTAGTATACATACACCATTTAGTATTTCGGATGGAAAACCAATGATAGAACCAGCGAAAGCTACAGGCATCATGCATTCAATTGTGAATTGCTTTCAGGCAATGAAAAATGGATTTTTGTTAGATATCGGTGAGAAGGGTTTAAATCCAATCTAAACTATTTTCTAAAAAGGTAATCTTGTCTCTTATCTCATTTGTAAAATACAATGTAGAAGCTTTTAGACACATCTTAACCAAAACTGATATAACTCCTGAAGGGAATAAACGCGTTTATAATTCTGAAGATGTTGTAAGTCTTTTCGTTCCATTAACGAACCTGCAAAAACCCGAAGAAACGATATTAAACGAGTTAAAAAACAAGTTGCCAAACATGAAAATGCTTGATATTGGCGTAGGCGCAGGACGTACTACAGTTCACTTCGCGCCCCTAACAAAAGAATATGTGGGAATCGACTGCTCCGACAACATGATAAGAGAGTGCCAAAAAAAATTCCGGAATTACTCCAAAAAAGTTTCTTTTATGACAGCTGACGCTCGGAGATATGACAATTTTTAAAGATAGCTATTTTGACTTTGTTTTGTTCAGCTGGTGCGGATTAGATTATGTTGATCATGAAGATCGGCAAAAAATATTGGGCGAAATACGACGGGTCACTAAAAAGGGAGGATATTTCTGCTTCCAATCGCACAACTTGAACTATCAGATGGAAAACTGTTCAATTCGCCTTTCGAAGGATCCATATCAAACGGCATGGACATAAGTAAACTTGTGCAACTTCGCCTTCTAAACGGAGGGAAAGTGTGGAAGATAATCAGGACATCTTCGACGAAAGCAGCAACATGTATTGTTTCATGATGAAACTCATGGTTTCAGGTTGAAAACATATGTTATAACTCCTGTCGGACAGCTTGAACAGTTAAATGATTTTGATTTCGAAAATACTCGAGTTTTCAGTTTACAAGATGGAAAAGAGATTAAAGAGCCAACCAACACAAAAGACGCTTGGCTGTACTTTTTATCTGTAGCCAACTAAATGATAAGTTTCACAAATCAAGTTTGCACCCATATACAGTTCAATTGATTATGCTTAGAAAGCATCACTGAGCGATTTCTTTACGTATTTTTGTTTCAAGATAAATAGTGTGACCTCGACATCTGTAAAAGAGGCTGTAATAGTTCATACGCCCATTTTGTTGCTTCTGCATCGTCTAACGCTCTTGGATGAGGAGAAAAAGCAAGTAGTCCAAAGCGCTCTGCGTTTTTTTGGGCTGAACAATCATTAATGACGGTGAACCAGTTTTGAAGTCCGCCGCAAGTAATGACCTGGCAGAAGCCAATTATGTTGCTTAGGTATTACAACGTGATCTCTTGGGCCAATTATTAGCAATTTTTTTGAGAACGGAATTTCAGAAATAAATCATTATATTACGACAAAGAATGCAATCGTGATCTATGGCGCTTTTAAGTGTTCAGACAACATTTCGACCCGCTTGATTAATCCAGGATAACACAGCAACTCATAGTGCAACATTTCGCAATCCGTGCTACAGTGACAGTCTTTTCTATGAATTGATTTTCGAATTTGCCGGGCCGTATCGCCTAGCCATAAACTTGAAAAGGACTGTTCACGTACGTTACCGAACTTTTTGGCTAAATGAATGCAAGGATAAACATCTCCTTGGCAATTTAGAAAGAATGAAGCAAAACCGCTAAAACACTTAAATAATTGTCGCGGGTTTTCAAGGTACTTAGGAAGGAAGTAACGATAATTAGACTCCATGCCCTTACCTCGAAGCTTTTTCAACGTACCTATGTCATCTTTTGTTAATTCAAAATCCTTCGCCGATCCCTCGTTATTGTAATAATGACTGCTTTCAGTCACTATGTCATAGCTATGCGCAAAACCTTGTTTCAAAAGATAATTTCGAAATTGGCAAGCTGAATTAATATTGAATTTTGTCAGAGTGCTTCCAAATCCGAACGGGATTTTGGCTTCTCGAAGTTGTCGTGCAGTTTCCCATACTATTTCATAATGACCCTTTGTACCTCTTTGGAAATCATTTATCTCCTTGAAACCATCTAAGCTTAAACCAACGTGAAATGTTGGATCAACCTCATTGCGTATTCGCTCAGCAACTTCAACAACCTTTTTTGATAAACAATTTGTCGGGAAACCCAGACTCGCATTAGGACAAACCTCTTTTAAGGCTTGGCAAACATCAACTATGTCGCTCCTTAAGGTTGGCTCACCACCAGTAATTCCAACGCTTTTAACGTGAGCAAAGAGTTCCTTGGGTTTTAGATACGATTTTATCTCATCTGGTGAAAGTTCGGAATCTTGAGTGCTTTGGGACTGCCAAATGTGGCAATAGATACAGTGAGATTGGCATCGTCTCGTGATTTCAAAATTGAATTCTAGAAATTGGCAATGGCTTTAGCAATTTATGCCATAAAAGGTTTTTAGGAGTATCCCGCGCTCTCTTAACTGCATCCAAAAGATCGACTCCTCTTAGACCAGAAGTAGCATAAACAGTTTTCCCCCTAGAACCGTTAGGCTGTTCAACTAGACCCTTTCTCAAGAACTCTTGAAAATACCTGTCGAACCTCTCAAAATTCAGGTTAGTCTTATACATTATTCTCATCTTTTTTTCAGGTTCTAAAACGCGCGCTAAGACCTCTTTGCTTCTTTTGATGCATAATAAGCTGAAGAGCCCCAGATAAAGGCTTCTACATCGATTACTCTTGCCGTTCTTGACTTTGAAGTAGCCGTACATCTATTAAATGAAAGTTGCATTCAATTCCCAAACACTATGATGGAAGCATTCTGCCTTGTCCCGAATGTTACGTGTTGAAGAATATTGGTGACTCTGCTTTGTCGTATCGGCCAATATTTTCTGCCGCCTCCCAGTTCAGAACCAAGCATAGAAGGCTGAGGAGCGCGCTTGAAGCCACGTTTCCAAAACCTCACTTTGCTGACTGTCAAGTTGTGCTGTGTCGTCAAATAGCTGTAAACAGCCTCGTTAAGAGGTCTCTTAGGCCTACTCCATCCCCTGATCTTCAGGTCCATAAGTCCTGAACTTCTTATCAGTCCTCAGCAAGCCCCAAAGCTAGCGCGCTGGGAAAGTAATCTGTCCTAATTCACTTAAGCCCAGTAAATAAAGTGCCTTCATGGTTGATTGGATATAGAAATTACATATTTTTGCTTCAAGAAGAGACACCAATAGCTTAAATTTTGAATAGCTTGTTATGCATTAGTTTATTAAGAATTTTAACTCGCAATTTCTTTTGTAATTCCTTCTGCAGTTGCAACGCGACCGCCTTATTTCATAGAAGCTTTAGTATTTTTTTCTCAGGCCAGCACAGCCCGTCGATACTTCTCTTTTGTAAGGGATAAATTCATCGTTTCAATGTTGATTCAAGGAAATTTCCAAAATATTTTAGCCAAAGGAGATCGCCTTCAGCTGCTAACTGCCGAGCGACTGGAGGCCAGCGAATTAATGGAAATCCGAGTAGGATGGAGAGGCCGCTGAGAAACGGAAATGCTGGTAGAACCTTGCGTCGATGATACTTATACGCGTAAATGGGACTTGACAAGCCTGAGCTGATGTAAATAGATATCCATAAGAGATTAACCATCTTGTAGAATTCAAGTCTTCTACTAATGTCTTTTTGAAAGTTCCTCGTGTATTCTGAGAGGAATCGTTCGGCAGTGCTTTCAGCTGAATTTGGATTTCTCGGATCACTAAAGAATTTAACAAAGTGATAGGCGTAACCCACGTCGTATGCTGGGTCTCCTATGTCAATGCAGTCCCAATCTAACACCATCAGTCTGGAATCTTTAGTTATGCAAACATTACCCGGGTGGTAATCCCCATGCACTAGACTATATCGTGGGCAATAATTGTTTGACGCATTAGAATCAAGCCAGCGTATTACAAGATCAAAATCTTCTTTGAGCCTTTTATCATGTTTCGTTTCAAGATTCAGTAATTCCTTAAATGAATCGGCCAACGCCTTGCGAATCCGTATCCGTCTTCCGGAGGTCGCAGAACATTTATTCCTAGCTCCGCCATGTTGAATTTGTGAAGATTTGCAAGGGTTGCGGCAAAACAATCCACTGTCTCATTAATGCTTTTTTGAACTACTTCTTCTTTCCGCATTATTATAAAGGGATAACCAAGAAAACGAGAATCGCACTCACAAATATATGCTTCTGGGACAGAAAAACCATTGCGCCAAGACTTCTCAAAGCCTGAAATTCTCTTACGCATTTCCTAAGGTCTTCGTCATGAATATACGCTTTCAAGACAGGAACGATGTTCTCAAGATAAGTTTTCAAGACTAGATTACGATTTTGTACGGTTCCTTCGTCCTTGTAAGTAAGAACATGCAGAGTATATGTCATCCCAAAGCCCGCCACCTATCTTTACCACATTCGATACTCTTATTGAATGTGCACGTTTGGGAATCAAATTAGAATTGCCGTTTTGCGAGGTGTCACGAAGATAGTCCTCTAGTCTTAAGCTCGAGCGCCCTTCCGGAACGAGTACGCGCGCTATAACGAAGTGAACGTTAGGATTGTTTTCTCGAACAACTAAGAATAACGCCAAAAATGAAGGTGACTTAGTTGGATACTTAGTAAGATAAAATAGATTGTACAATGTTTTGCTTCATATCTATTTAGGCAAATTGGGAGTGCTATTTGCCTCATTTAAGGAATCTTGATTGAAAAATCTGATAAAATGATTATAAAGAAATTTTGGTTTGTATTCAAACCCTTCTGCCCATTTAATACTCAGTTTATAACATTTCGTCACATCTATTGATGTCGGACGATAGAGTCTTGTTTGTTGTTTTAAGTTCAGGTGTAACTTTCAAAAGGTTAAGCTTCTGAAGAGTTGTTAGATGCCTAAGCAGCAAATCGAATCTACGATATTTAGATTTTATTTCGGTAGGACTTCTTGGAGGAGGCTGAGATGAGATTTGTAGGATTGAGTTTGAAGTTATTATATTTGGGGTAGTAGATTAAATCCCAATCGAGCTGGTTTACCATTGTACTAGGATGAATTGTCAAAACAGAAATTTCACGTTTCAGAGTAAGTCGTTGAAGGTAATAGTGCTCACGTATTCCACCTTGCCAGTTGCAAGTAATATTGTGAATGGATAAAATGTAATTCCCTGATAGCTGATTGGATCAACCGAAATATTTGTTGAGAAATCATAAGTTATGCCTAGAGTTTTCATCGCGTCAAGATGAGGCGGAGTCCAGCAGTATCCAGGTGCCCGAAATGCAACTATTTGTTTTTTTGGGAAAAGAGCCTTGGAGGCGTGAATTCCACCAGATCCTTCAATTTCACCTGTTAACGGATTGATATGAGCAGTTTCTCGAATCAGAGAAGTTTGATAGGCCTCCTCGTAACTTTCAACATCAGTGAATTCGAAAAGGGTAGGATGAATAGAATGGCCGGAAGAGTGATAGCCGATTTGGTGCTCGTTTAGCAATTCTACTGTCGCTGGAAAGTTGGATAGTTTTTCAGCCATGTTTCCAGTTATGAAGAATAAGCCTTCAACTCATGTTTTTTCAATAAGCTCCAAATATTATGCAAGCCTGGAACTGAGTTTTCGCTTATGAAGTCTTCAGTGTCGAAAGTCAGAAAAAAACTATGCAATGCTTAACACTCCTAAGGTATAAACATTCAATCGGTCTTAGATACGCTAGTATCTACGATTAAATCTCAAGTCAACCACGAATCAATGTATTTTCATATTTCAAGCATTGATTTTGATAGAATGAATATGTCAGTTTAGAATGCGAAACACAAAGTGGAAATTGAAGTCTTATTCGAATGAATTTTTCAACTAGCATTTTAGGCGAGATTTTTGGGTTTTTCCAATGGTCCAATCTATTTGTCCATACATGTTTAAAATTTTTCAATATCCACGTTGAGGCGCGAATGTTTCCTAATATTTCTGACAGATTTTTCTTTCTTAGTAGAAAAAACCGATTCAATCAGCAATCGAAAAATAAAAAATGAACAAAGCCTTTAACAAATCCTTAAATTGAAATATACATCAAATAACAAACACATTTTGGCTCTTAGAAGAGAGAAAGTTACAGATTGGTTATTCCAAAATTTCTTTGTAGTTGCTCCTCCAATGTGGCGTATTCTTGAACCTGATACCGATACCACTCGCTTTCCTGCAAGCCATGTTTTCAGAGACAGCAAAGTATCATCATAATTGTAAGGTATTTCGGGATCAAATAATCCTATTTCATCAAGAAATTCTTTTCTGACAATCATTGAGCACCCAGTGGCAAACGACACTTCAAACGTTGGAAGAAACTCAAAATCGCCTCTTTTCCAGCTCCCACTGGGCACAAGAAAAGAAGATAATCGCTCCAAAGCCCGCCTGCTCCTCGAAGTTTCTTACCATCAATTGAAAGTATAGTACTTCCTGCCAATCCAATTGATTATCTTTTTCCATTGTACTTAACCAAAGCAGTCAAGCCAATAGGGATCTGCGATTGTATCATTATTTAGAAAAACAATATACTCTCCTTTTGCTTGACTAAAACCAAAATTATTGCCACCGCTAAACCCTAGATTTTGGGTGCTTCTTAAAAATTCTTAATCGATTGTCATTTCCGAAGTTTTTTTCAACTATTTTCAAGCTTGAATCAGTGGAAGCATTGTCAACGAAGATTACTTCGAAATTTGGATACTTTGTGTTCAAAACGGAAAAAAGACACCGTCCAAATAATTTTCTCTCCATTGAAATTCAAAATAATAACTGACACGAAAGGGGCATTTTTCTGAGCAAACAAAGTTTTTTTTGTCCTCCAAAATAGTTTAACTCGAGTTGGCAGTTTTGCGGTTCACGTGAGAATTTTCGGCAGCCTTAACAATCCAAATTTAGTTTTATCTTTTCCAGGATCTCAGGGAGCTTACCTTTGATCGCGAGCGCCCAGGACGGTGATCCGCCCGCCACGAGACGCTTCAGGCACCTGACGTCAGCCAACTCGCGGGAGAGTGAGATTGCAGCAGCACCGAAACATCGAAGTCAGCGGCGCTACGCTCGAATGCACCCTCTACGGTTCGGGCACTCCGGTTGTGCTGCTCGCGAATGCCGGCTGCAGCAGCGGTTATTTTGACGATCTGGCGCGCGTGCTGGCTGCCGGAGGGTTACAAGCCCTCTGTGTGAACATGCGCGGGACTGGAGAGAGCCGCGGCTCGCTCGACGGCATAACTGTGCACGACTTGGCCGCCGATGTGGCTGGGGTCCTTGAAGCTTTGGATTGCGGTCCGGCGCACCTCGTTGGTCATGCCTTCGGCAATCGGGTCGCTCGCTGCTTGGCAGTCGACCGGCCCTCGCTGGTACGCAACGTGATTCTGCTTGCGGCAGGCGGTCTCATCGGACCCGCAACGCCCCTCGGCACGGGCTTTCGCAACGCTACCGAAGTCAAGATGAACGGCAGCGATTGCGTCACCGTGCTGGGCGCGCGCTGGCTGTCGCCGGCGTCCGATCCGAAAATACTTGCGCAGGTCGAATGCTGGCCGGCGGTGTATCTCGCCCATCTCGCGACCGGCCGGGGGGTGGCGCTCGGGAAATGGTGGGGCGCCGGAACAGCCCCGCTTCTTGTGATCCAGGGGCTCGATGATGAAGCGGCTCGGCCGGGCAATGGTCACGCGCTCCGCGAGCAATTCGGCGAGCGCGTCCGGGTTATCGACCTGCCTCGTGCGGGCCACTTTCTGCTGTTGGAGCAGCCCGAAGCCGTTACCCGCGCCGTTGCCGAGTTTGTCGGCGCTGGTGCAGGTCCTCGCTGACTGCCTGCGGGAAATCGAGAGGAGCCGACATGGCGCCCTATGACGACACATTTGTGGGTCGCGTTCTGGAGCCGTGGAACCAACACGATGTCGACGGCGCATTGGCGCTGATGACCGACGACTGCGTCTGGGAGATTACGAGAGGCCGCGAGCCGCATGGCACGCTCTGCACCGGGCGGGCGGACGTTCGCGCGGCGATCGTGAAGGCGTTCAAGGCGCTCCCCGACATCAATTACCAACCCGTTCGGATGTTGCACGATCAGGAGGGCTTATGACCGACATCATCATCCTGCACCACTACGACATCTCTCCCTATTCGGAGAAAGTCCGGCTCGGCCTTGGCCTCAAAGGCCTCGCCTGGGCATCGGTCGAGATCCCCGTCATCATGCCGAAACCCGATCTGACGGCGCTGACCGGGGGCTATCGCAAGACGCCCGTGCTGCAAATCGGCGCCGACATCTATTGCGATAGTCAACTGATCATGCGCGAACTGGAGCGCCGACATCCGAGCCCCAGTTTTTATCCGGCCGGTCGCGGCGCGGCGGATGCGCTTGCGTGGTGGGCGGAAAAGACGATGTTCAGCCCGGCGGCCGGTATCTTTTTCGCCAAGAGGCCGGACGCGCTGCCCGAGGGATTCCTTGAAGATCGCGCCAGGTTCTCCGGCCGCAACATCGATCCGGCCGCAATGATGGCGGCAGTGCCTTATCTGCTCGATCAG
>CAVVRN010000010.1:0-98584 GCA_963750605.1 Candidatus Bathyarchaeota archaeon | reverse complement strand
GCCACACCATGCTGCTTTTACAAAGCCGCCTTTATCACATAGGACGGATTTGAATTCGTCGTAAGTCTGAACAGGTGTAGTTTTTTCTTGCAGTACTGCTTTGGCTTTGGCAAATAAGGTATCTTGAATCTCCTGGAGAAGCTTTTCCGCAGTCAATGATATGTCGGCTTCTTTAACTGGCGTTTTTTGGCCAGTGTCCCGCCTCACCATCACTACTTGGCCCTGTTTTAGATCTCTTGGACCAAGCTCAATACGAATTGGCACGCCTTTGAGTTCCCATTGGTTAAATTTCCAGCCAGGAGTGTACTCTTCGCGATCATCCAAAAGGACACTGATACCTTTTGATTTGAGAGTTTCAGCAATTTCTTTGGTTTTAGCCGCTATTGCCTCTTTTTCAACGCCTTTGAAGAGAATAGGCACAACAACAACTTGTAGAGGCGCAACTTTTGGAGGCATAATCAAGCCTTTATCGTCGCCATGAACCATAACCATCGCGCCTATAAGCCGAGTAGTAATTCCCCAGCTCGTTTGCCAAACATAATGGTCCACTTTGTCTTCACCGATATATTTTATGTCAAATACTTTAGCAAAATGCTGCCCTAAGATTATGACTGGTTCCCATCTGCAAGGCTTTGCCATCAGGCATAATTGACTCCAACGCCGTGGTGTAGAGTGCTCCTGCAAATTTTTCGCTGTCACTCTTAGTGCCTACAAGCACTGGGATTGCAAGGTAATTTTCTATAATATCTTTGTATTCGCTAAGTGCATACATGACTTCGGCTTCTGCTTCTTCGCTCGTTGCATGTGCCGTGTGTCCTTCCTGCCAAAGAAATTCCCTTGTTCGCAAAAAGAGCTTTGTAGCTTTTGTTTCCCAACGGACAATATTGCACCATTGATTAATCTTAAGGGGCAGGTCACGCCAACTACGCACCCACTTGTTGAAAGTATCATACATTATAGTTTCACTAGTTGGCCGCACCGCGAGTTTCTCCTCAAGCGGCGTATCTCCACCCTGAGTGATCCATGCAACTTCAGGTGTAAACCCAGCAAAATGCTCAGCTTCCTTTTTGAGGAATGCTTCAGGAATAAACATTGGAAAATACACGTTGCGAACGCCTGTCGCCTTAATTTTTTTGTTTAAAATTTCCTGTATTCTTTCCCAAACAGCATAAGCGTCTGGGCGAATAATCATGCAGCCCTTAACGGGTGCGTAATCTGCAAGTTCAGCTTTCTGTACAACTTGAACGTACCATTCTGAGAAGTCTTCGTTTTTCTTTACGGTGATTCCAGTATCTGACATAGTGGATTTCTCTTCTTTGGAGTTCTATGCTTGCAGCATATAAAACAGTAACGGGGTGAGAGCTCAAAAAACAGTGTTCAAAGAATAAAAAAGAAAATGCGTCTGTCTATCTTCTGAACCGGCTCTTTTTTGGGAAGTCTTTGCATTCGTAGATTCTCAGTTGCCTTTGAGGTTCAATACGGCATCTTTTGCGTGCATTTTTGCGTCTTATCAGTGGGGCAAGTTGAAAGAAAGGACATTTTGAACAGAGTGTACTCAAGCTTTTCCTACCTTGTCATCATCCGTCTAAACACTGGAACAGCAATTGCAATCATGATTGCTCCGAAGGCTATTAGCACGATGAGTTCCGTAGATATTGCGGAGATTCCCGCGCCTAACACCATTACTTTACGCAGAGCTTGCGACGCATAGGTGAGCGGCATTAATTTGGCTATATCTTGCATATACCAAGGCATCGTCTGTATTGGGAAAAACACTCCGCTCAAGAACATCATTGGAAACATCAGTGTCATCATCAGCATTTGTGCCGTTTCTTGATCCTTCGTGAACGATGTTATTACGATGCCTAAGTCCAACGAAGCTAAATACGCCGAGTAGCAGAAGTGCAAATACCAGCAGAATGCTTCCTTGTATAGCAACTCCAAACAGACCTACCGCCAGAACTAAGATAATTACTCCTTGCAGTAGACCTCTTGCTGTCTGACCTAAAGTCTTGCCAAGAATGATAGATAACCGATTGATTGGTGCCACCATCATGCCATCCATTGTGCCAACTTCTTTCTCTTGTGAAATCGCAACTGGCAAGCCTGTCATGACGCTCATCATAACGGTCATAGCCATAATTCCTGGGGCTATGAAATCAAAGTAGTTTGAAGAGCCTGCGACTATTCCAGTTAGTTGAATGCTGTAAGGATTAACCACTGCCAACGCATTGCTTGGGTTTATACTTGAGTTTAAGTGTTGAACATTCTGCTGTGCAAGCTCATTAGATAATTGTTCAACATACAGTTGGGCGAACCCGTTAATCTGCGCTGAAATTTGTAAGTTAGAGTTATCAGTTATTACGATTACTGTGCCCTGTTGCCCCGACAGTATGCTTTGCGAGAAGTTACTAGGAATAACAATCCCACCCTCAAGAGAACCCTTCTGAACCAGATCCTTAACTTCAGCCATCGTAGTCACGTTTGAGAATGACATGTAATGTGTCTGGTTATTCATTAGCTGCAATCCTGAGATGAAAGCCTGACTTGGAAACGTCACATTATTAAAACCCGAATCCTCATTCACGATGGCAACGGGTAAGTTATTGCCGCCTCCGTTTGATGGGTAAATGAATCCAACCATAACCATCATGAACAATGGCATAACAATTAACAGAATCAAGCCTAGTCGGTTCCTGAAAAGTTCAGTTAAGTCTTTCCAGGCAATTCGCATAGTATGTGAAAATAGAGTTTTTGCTCCCATGTAACTCACCTTATTCTCCTTTGTGCAGCACCGCCACCAAAACGCTTATGTTGTTCTGCAGGAATTTTTTGGTCTGCACTATCTCGTACTTGATGACCAGTAATGTGTAAGAACACGTCTTCAAGGCTTGGCTGAAGATTTTCCATAGAACTTATGTTTCCGCCGTTTGAGCGTATAGCATCAATAATGTTATCAAAAGAGTCTTTGCCATGGGCTAAAATTTTAAGCTCTGTTTGATTTTCTTGGGTGACTGCATCAGCGCATTCAAGCGCTTGAATTTTTTCAATCAAGACCGAAGATAAGTTAGGTATGTTAAGTTTCATTATGGTGGTATCCGCTCCTGAAACTGTCTTTTTCAAATTAGCTGAAGTGTCAAGTGCCACGATTTTTCCGTGGTCAACAATTGCTATTCGGTCACACAGCAAGTCTGCGTCAATCATCATGTGTGTGGTTATGATAACGGTTGTCCCGTTTTCTCGATTTAGTTTTCGGATGAATTCTCTGATTTCAACTGACGACTGAGGGTCTAAACCTAAGGTAGGTTCATCTAAAAACAGAACTTCAGGCCTGTTTAACAAAGCTCTAACAACGTTCATTCTTTGGCGCATGCCAGTTGAAAATGTGCCTACTTGAGAGTTCTTCCATTTAGTCAGCTGCACCAATTCCAAGAGTTCGTCGATACGTTTGTTTAAAACGTCTTTGGGAATGTTGAATAGGCTACCGAAAAACCACAGGTTCTCTTTGGCTGTTAGGCGGTTGTACATTATCATTTTTTCAGAAACTATGCCAATGAGTTTGCGTACTTCCGTATCGTCTTTAACAATATCGTAGCCGCCTATGGTTGCGGTTCCTTTAGTTGGTCGGGCCAAGGTTGAGAGCATACGCAGGGTTGTGCTTTTTCCAGCCCCGTTTGGTCCGAGCAGACCGAAAATTTCTCCTTTTTTGACATCGAATGAGATGCTATCTACCGCAGTGAAATTCTTGAACATTTTTGTAAGGTTCTGGACATCGATTATCGAATCATTTGCCATCGTTATTCCTGCTTCATTTCGCTATATTATTCAGTGCAATATATAGCGGTAAAATATAAGTATTACCCAAATACATTATAGATTTGACAAACATTGGCATCAGAAAAAGACGAAAAGACAACAACAAACTGGATGAAAGAAGCCCAGAAAGGATACATACGCATGGGAGTCCTCATACTTTTAAACAAGAAACCAGCCCATGGCTACGAAATCATGAAAGAAATTAATAACCGAACCAAAGGCTACTGGACCCCAACAGCAGGCGGCGTCTACCCTATCCTACGAGACTTAGAAAAATGTGGATACATTAAAGGACAATGGGAAACGCAGAAAAATCGCAGACTTAAAGTTTACAAGATAACAAAATCGGGAGAGCTGATCCTCAGACGAGCCATCGTAAAACAAGCGGAAATTTTTGACAACATCGGTAATTTATTCCGCGAATTCTCCAGAGATGTCTTGAATATTGAGCCGTTAAACACAGCTTTGCCGATTATACATTCACCTTTTACGCCGTTTCTGGAAGAGAAAGCAGATGGCGAGAAAAACCTCAAAACTTTAGAACAACATCGAATGCATATCTACGAAACAATGAAAATGACGCAGGATAAACTCAAACAAATCGATAACAGAATCAGAGAAATCAAGAGAGAAAAGCAAAACGATTCGCCTCCATCACCAAAATAATGAACTTGTAAACCTGTATCTTGATAAGCAACTGCCAGGCAATTTGTGTAAAGATTAAATCTATGAAATAGTATCTCCTAAATACGAAGTGAACTCCAGATGTTCCGAGTGCGAGTAAACAAAATTGAGTCAACCCGTGATTTAGACGGTAACCTTGGAAAACGTATCGAATTGCTTGAAGAACAACAAGTCAACCCTTATGTGGTAAGACCACAATCTGATGAAGCCAAAATGGCGCAGGACATCATGCAAGCACTCCAACAGCAAATGCCCTTCTTGCCACAAAAAACCCAGCTTGCAACACCAAAAATAATCCTTTTCCTAACTGAACAAGAATACGACAGTTTGGGCATAAGTTTTGATGTTAACCAAGTTTACGAAGTACTACTGGAAAACCAATCGATCCGTTTCATGAAAGTTTAAGAATTTCCTTTCGCATCTGCTTCAGCGCTGAATGTTTAGGATGAAAAGATAAAACAAACATCATGCTCCTCAACGCTGAACTTATGCCTTCTAAATCAGATATTTTACCCTGATCACAATACAGCGGAATAGGATCCTCGCCATCGCTTTCTTCATAGTAAACATAAATCGGTGAACCAGCCTTATCCAACTTTACAACCTCAAAATCTAAATTTAATCGTTTAGCCGTTTGCTGCGCGGCAGTCCTAACTGAATCCAACCTTTTTCTAAACGGAACACCAGTTGACGCGTAAACCATCAGTTTTCCACAATTGCCCTTAAACAAAGTATCTATCACCAAATATTCAATTTGCAAAAAACTCTTTTAAAACAACCTTTGAAACGACTCGTTCAAGTAGTGGAGGGGTGATTGAAAGTGAACGCAAATATTGTTGTTGCGTAAGGACAACCACAACGGCTTAAATGCAAAATAAAAGTTCCAATGTCTGTAGTGAGGTGAAAAAAAATGGTTATTGGCGAGAAATTATGGGAAGGCAAAGGAAAAAGTGGCGCAGGTTTCATAAAGTCAGTTGGAATGGAAGGCGTTACTCAAATCTATACTTGGACAGCTCAAATGAAAGGCATGGGAAAAGCTATGGGAGTAGATTGTAATCTTAACGTAACAGGTATGAGCATGACTCCACCTAAGGGCATTGCTTGGTCAAAAGATCAGGGAATGATGATGACTATGACTGGTGATATGGGCATATTGAAAGGAGTTAGCTTGATGAAGATGAAGATGGGCATGAACCCTACAAGCGTAGGTTTATGGACATTCATGACGATGTCAGAGAAACTAGGTTGGCTCAACGACACAATTACCGTGGTCACTTTTGAAGCTACAGACCCAATGTGGACAGAACTCAACATCGCAATCTGGGAATGGAAGTAAACTTTAGAGTTGATTTTCATGCAAGAACATCATTGGCAGATGCCTGAATGGTGGCTCCGAGACAAACGACCTTCTAATGACAACGTCTATTTCGAAAATATGTGCCGAGTAATTTTCCAAGCAGGATTAAACTGGCAAGTAATCGACAACAAATGGCCAACGATAAAGACAGCATTTGCAAACTTTAACATAGACAAAGTCGCATGTTTCACCAACCAAGATGTTCAAAGACTACTGAATGACGAAGGAATTGTAAGAAACAAAGGGAAAATTCAAGCAATCATTCAAAACGCACAAAACTTCAAAGCCATAGAAAAGCAATACGGCTCATTCCAAAAGTATCTTGACAGCCTAGACAAATCAAACAACTATGACATGGTCGTTAAAGATTTAGTTAATAAGTTCAAATGGTTAGGACCGCCTTCAGCAAGCACTTTTTTGTACACTGTTGGAGAAAAAATCGGTGTCTGGGATTAAAAACCATAATTTTTTCTTTTTTAATTTTTAATATTTAAGTTTTTGTAACTATTAATTTTACTTGAGATCGCTATGGCTAATGTTAGAGCACATGTTTTTGTAAGTGGCAGAGTTCAGGGCGTTTTCTTTAGACAACAAACCAAAGATCAAGCGGATAGCTTAAGCGTTAGAGGTTGGGTTAGAAATTTGCCTGATGGCAGAGTAGAAGCTGTTTTTGAAGGCGAGGAACCCGCAGTTAAAACGCTTGTGGAATATTGCCATCATGGACCTTCCCGTTCAAAAGTAACAAATGTTGAAGTTATATGGGAAGAATTTATTGGAGGATTTAACGATTTTGATGTACGATAATTAGGCTTTTTTCTTTGGAACTCTAAAATGTGAATCTTTGCCGGCACTGATGTATTCTCCGCCCATACCTCGCACGGCTGAAGCAATTTTTGCAAAATTTTCAGAACCCAAAAACTGTTTAGGCTTGATTATTAAGTAGTCGCCTTTCTCTTCGAAGCTCAAACGCGCTTCCAGTTCCTCTGGGAATGACATACGGATATCATCGAGCGATCTCTGTTTTGTTCCAGTCTCATGTGGTGCCGGCTGTTGCATAGCTGCGGTTGGTGGCTGAGTAATTTGAGCAACTGCAATCGACTTAAGTGATGCTGATACTGAACGCAGCTCTTCCGAAGTCTTGCTTAAATCCGCAAGAAGTTTGTCAACCTTTCCCATCAGCTCATTCAGCTTTTCTTTGTCAGTGCTCATGCAAACGCTCCCTTAAACTCCTAAATAACCCAAGAAGCTTATTAATTATTTCGTAAACAACTACAAAACCTGTCTCTGGATGAAAAAAGTTCATGATTGAAATCGACGGAAGCCAAAAAAGCGGAAGCGGAACCTTACTTCGCCTCTCCGTAGCTTTGGCAGCCATCACGAACCAACCACTACATATCAAAAACATCAGGCAGAATCGCCCTCAATCGGGTTTAAAACATCAACATTTGGAAGCAGTGTTAACAGCAGCCAAACTCTGCAATGCGAAAGTGCAAGGAGCAACCTTAGGCTCAAGAGAACTTTGGTTTACACCTTATCACATAACTGGAGGCGACATCGAAGCAGAAATCCAAACTGCAGGAAGCATTCCAATGCTGCTGATGGCAACCATGCCAATCTGTTTGTTCGCTGATAAACCAGTTCGTTTGCATGTTGCAAAAGGCGGAACTGACACCACTCATGCGCCAACCATCAATTACTTGCGTTCCGTTTTTTTACCTGTGCTCAGACAAATGGGAATTGAATCTGACATATCGGTTCAAAAATACGGTTATTACCCAAAAGGAATGGGCGAAGCTACAATGACCGTTAAACCTAATCAAACGCTAATAACCGATCAAGCTTGAGAGCTTTGGCAAAGTCAAATGCGTAAGTGGCATTTCAGTCTGCACTTTTTTGGCTGATAAGCAGGTAGCGGATAGGCAAGCAAAAGCAGCCCAGCAATATCTTTCCCAACATGGCTACAATATTATCCATTGACGTCGTAAATGATCAATCAAACACTTTCCAGAAGGGAAGCTCAATTGTTTTGTGGGCTGAAACAGACACGGGCGTAATCGTTGGAGGAGACGCAATAGGTGAACTTCGCAAAATGAGTGAGGCAGTTGGGAAAGAAGCCGCCGAAAAACTCGTGAGTGAATTATCAGATGAGCCAACAGTTGATCTTCACTTGGCAGACATGCTTATTCCCTATATGGCGGTGGCACAGGGCAAATCAGTCTTTTTAGTAAGAGAGATTTCTGAGCATATCGAATCTAACATTTGGCTAATGGAAAAAATGTTAAACGTAAAATTCACAATCACAAAAGTTAACAAACTCTACAGAATAGAAAAAAGCAGCTGACCCAAATGCCACAGCCAACTCCGTGCATACAAGTTCCAAAAAATCAAGGCGAAAAAACCATAACGTTAGCCTCCAAACTCGAATTAATCGACAAATCATTGAATATCCAAAGAAACGAAACCCATTTGTTCATACCTCTAACGCGTCAGCCAACAGAAGACGAGTGGGAAACGCTAAAAAAACAAGTACCCAAAATGAAGTTAATAACAAATACTTTTACCAAAAAAAGACCGCCGCCCGAAACCCTTACCCAAGCCCTCGAAGATAAATTGCCCCCCGAGTTGCTTGCCAATGTTCCTCAAGGCTTTGACATCATAGGCGACATTGTTGTAATCGATATCCCACCAAAACTCAAGGCATATCAAAATTTAATTGGGAAGGCGATCTTGAAGACCCAAAAGAACGTCAAAACCGTTCTCGCTAAGGCAGGCGACATCAGCGGAGTCTACCGCGTCCGCGACTATACCTTCATCGGGGGTGAAAATAAAACTGAAACCGTCCACCACGAATTAGGCTGCCAATATCACGTTGACATTGCTAAAGCGTATTTCTCGCCTCGTCTCTCGCATGAGCATGATCGTGTGGCTTCGCTTGTGCAGGACGGTGAGACCGTGGTAGACTTGTTTGCTGGGGTTGGACCCTTCTCCGTTTTGATTGGAAAAAGAAACCTGAAGGCAAAAGTCTATGCAGTTGACCTCAACCCTGACGCAGTTGAATTGCTGAAGGTAAACGTGAGGGTTAATCGGGTTGAAAACCGCGTAATCCCGATCTTGGCTGATTCAAAGGAAATTGCCGCGACCAAGCTTAAGGGTACAGCGGACCGTGTGATAATGAATTTGCCTGAAACCGCCATTCAATTTGTTGATTCCGCATGCAACGCGATTAAGCCGATGGGGGGAGTTGTGCATTTCTACGGTTTTGTCCGTTCACCTGACACCATAGAAGACCTTGAGCAACGTTTTTTGGAATCAGTTAAGAAGAATGGACGCAGGGTTGAGGCGTTTCTGTATGCAAAGAGCATTAGGGAGACCGCACCTTTTGAGTCTCAAGTTGTGTTAGACGCCAAAATCGTTTAGCTTTCAACTCTTAGTGTAATTTTGACTTTTTGTTTGGGGTTTTGGAGTTTCTCCACAAGTCTTCTTGGCAAATCACTTGAGGATTTGTCGGCACAAATTGCCAAGGTTCTATTGCAGATATAATCGCTTTTTCTGATTACAATGTCAGTTGGGTGACATAAACAGAGATTAGGAGAGCCAAGTGCTTTGATTTCTTCTCTGAAGTCGCCTGCTTCGATAATGACTGTTACCTTAGCGTTTGGTTTCCGAAGTTCCTCTTTGAATTGGGCACTTAAGTCTACAACCGATTTGTCAGCTGTCATTGCAACTATACAATCGCCGTTTTTTGAAACATGGGTATCCTTGGTAAACATAAGCGTTGTAGGGTGCATTGCTCGAATGTTTTCATGCCCAAACGCCCCGATCTCTTCTTTTGTTTGCCTAGAATTCAATTATTCGTTAACCTCAATGGAATCTACTTTGCCGTCACCATCTAAATCAAATCCATGAATGACGACTGCGAAGGTGTCTTCGTCTTTGTATTTTTGCAGGGTTTTTTTATAAAAGTTGGTTAAAGCTATTACGCATGCTTTTGTTCCCACGGCTTTGTTTCCCGCTAAAATCACTATGGCCTTATTTTTGTCCCATGGATTAACAATTTTAGCGATCAACCCTGAAACATCTGATGTGTAAACCTGCATAGTCTTTAATGATGATAAACCACCCAGCAAAAATCCATGCTCTGAAGACTGCATAATAAATTTGATTGGTAAATAATCGTTTATTTCCTGTGTGAGAAGGTTTGTTCCGGGACCGCCAACAAGGATTAAATTGTTTTTTTCTTCTTTTTCAGCTTTCACGTCAACATCAAGTTTCACCGCGAATTCAGTTGGCATTTTTGCTAATTGCCCCAAGAAAAGTGCCAAATGCGCTGCGTAATGGCCGTCTCGGGCACTGGTTTTGAATGGTCCATGCGGTTGAGGGCTGCCCACCACTATTTTCCCATCAAAAACTCCGTCTTTGATGAATTCTTTAAAGAAAGCTTGAAGTTGCCTATCTATGGTTAATGTGCATAAGTTTTGGATTGGTTTGTAGCCGTTGGGGAACTCAATTCCGAAGGCTGGTGAGACGGTTTTGTAATATTTTGCGGTTGCGCCTTTTTTCTTTTCTTCGCGCTCAACTGTTATGGCTCCCGCTTTGGCTAGTTTTCTTATGTGATAGTAAATTTTTTGTTCATGCATGCCGAGTTGCCTTGCGATTTCAAGTGGGTACATTTCTTTCTTCGATAATAAAGATAGGATTTTCCAGCTCAGGCTCCCTAGAATCATTTTTAGTTTTTGTGAATCGTCTATTACTGTGATTTCTTTTACTTCCTGAGTGTTGCCGTTATCTTGGAGAAGAAGTTTTTTGCCCATCTTGGATCGAATGGAAGAATACTCTTGAGCACTATAAAAAATTTGTTTATAATGGTTAACAAAACTTACGCTTGCTTTAGGGACTTGAAAAAGTTCTTGCGTGAAAAGCAAAGAATCTGCTATAAAAAATGTTGTAGCGGTTATACTGATTCTTTAAAAATACTTATTAGCAAAACTCAGGCTCCATTAGATACATCAACAGGAAAGCGAGATTTCAAAAATGTGTGGAATTTTTGGTTGCGTTCTAAAAGAAGGAAATGCTGCACCATTAATACATTCATCACTTAAACGGCTTGAATACCGTGGCTATGACTCAGTAGGCATAGCAACAATATCTGATGGAAAAATTTTTCTAAAAAAAGACTCGGGAAAAATCGATGAAGTCCATAAAATTGTAAACCTTGATGACTTACCAGGCAGTATAGGCATTGGTCATACACGTTGGGCAACCCATGGTGCACCCTTAAAAATCAATTCGCACCCCCACTCCGATTGTGCAGGAGAAATAGTCGTAGTCCATAACGGAATCATCGAAAACTTCATGGAACTCAAAAGCGAACTACAAAATCTTGATCACACATTTGTTTCCAAAACAGACACTGAAGTAATCCCACATCTTATCGAACAGATCCTCAAAGACAACCCCAAAGCTCTCCTTAGTCGATGCAGTTCAAGCAGCCCTCAAACGGCTTGAAGGCTCCTATGCTCTTGCCATAATCTCCACAAAAGAGCCAGATAAAATCATCTGCGCCAGAAACGAGAGCCCACTAGTTTTAGGCATCAACGGCAAAGGCGTGTTTTGTGCCTCAGATATTCCAGCATTTTTACCAGTTACAAACAAGGCAGTCATGATAAATAACGGTGAACTCGTTATTTTAACAGCCGAAGGTTATGAAATTAGAAAAATCCAGGATTCAAGCCCTGTAAACCGCGAACCAATAACTATTGAATGGACAGCTGAAATGGCGGTTAAACAAGGGTATCCACACTTCATGATTAAAGAAATCCATGAGCAACCTGAAACCCTGCGAAACACTCTTCGAATGCAAGAACATTATTTAGAATTAATGTCAACATTTTTAGATCGAGCAAACGAAGTTTTTCTCGTCGCTTGCGGAACAAGCTACCACGCGTGTTTAGCAGCTTCATACATGTTCTCAAAACTCGCATTCCTACCAACTTACCCAGTGTATGCTTCAGAATTTATAGAACAACATGGCAAATCGGTAAGCATTGACAGCACCATCTTAGCGGTTAGTCAATCAGGCGAAACAGCCGACACCATAGCAGCAGTGACCTGCGCCCAACAACGTGCAGCCACGATTCTAAGCTTAACTAACGTTATTGGTTCGAGTTTGACGCGTATTTCCCGTGTTTACATTGGCACGCAGGCAGGGCCAGAGATTGGAGTTGCAGCTACGAAAACCTTTACCTCTCAGCTCTCCGTGATGGCGCAACTTGCGCTTCGGTTGGCAAAGAAAAGAGGAAAAGTTTCACAAGATGAAATAGATAGCCTTGAAGCAAACTTGGATAAATTACCTGAAATTGCAGACACAATTGTCAAAACACAAGAGGAAAAAGTTAAACGGATTGCTAAGAAATACAAGAATTCTAAAGTATTCTTTTTCTTAGGCAGAGGAATCAGCACCGCCACCGCTTACGAAGGCAGACTCAAACTAATGGAAATCGCATATATCCCATCGATAGCGTTCCCAGCAGGCGAAAGCAAACATGGCCCAATTAGCCTTATCGAAGAGGGTTTTCCAGTAGTTTTCGTTTGCCCCAAAGATGATTGCCACAAAACATTGGTTGGCAACATTATGGAGATGAAAGCCAGAGGCGCCCACATAATCTCCATCATCGAAGAAGGAGATACAGACATCAAATCATTATCTGACGAGTTCATCGAGGTTCCCAAAGGAATCCCAGGTGTTCTCTCGCCAATTCCCTATGCAGTGCCCCTTCAACTTTTAGCATATTACGTTGCGCTTGAAAAAGGATACAATCCAGACATGCCAAGAAACCTGGCAAAATGTGTTACTGTAAAGTGAAAATACTCCCAGTATTGATATTTAATCCCTATTCTTTCATTATTCAATGAAATCCCAGAACAAATTATTTAGGACAAGTCTAATACATTTCTTTAGAATGAAGTTAAGAGACATCAAATAGCAGATTTAAGACGTATCTACTCTTTAATAGCAAAGTTCCTAATCCTTGAATGCCCTCTCTCACGACCATAAACCTTGTGCTATAATGATGACAGCGATAGCGAAAATTATTGCCAGCAACACGTAAGAAAAAACTCGGAAAAATGAGAATATAGGTTTCATATTGGAATATAACGCGTCTTTTTTCTGCATCATTTTATTTACGAAGTCTTCAGTGTCCGAAAACAGATTCTTCCCCTCTTCAGGCGAAATGTAGTCTTTCTCCCATCTATAAGGAATATATTTGGTTTCATTCATGAAGTTTCTACTATCACTCAAATCTTTTCGTTGCGGCAATTCATCTTCAATTTTCATCAAGATAGTTGCATTCTCGTACATTCGACGGCACTCTCTATGAAAATTCTTGGAAAGAAAATCAACAATAATTATCAGCATTATTGGAAAAATAATCAGTGTTACTATTAGAGAAGCTTTTACAAAAAAGCCTACGGGCAAATAATTTATGGCTCCGAGCAAACCCAAGGTTACGGTTATCAATGTGGAGAAGAGAGTAATGCAAAGCTTGATGGATTCCCATGCCTTGTCCCCATTGTATTTTAGGTCATCTTGCGCCTTAGCATATAAATCACTTAGCTCGATAGACTTCTCAGTTTCTTCTTTAGCCATGTTAGCCTATTTCTTCGCTTCTCAGATTTAAGATTTATCTAGTCTAAATAGCGAAGTTTCTAACCCTTAAATGTACTCTTAATAGCCCTAAGCTTAGTAATTGGGTGTCAGAATTAGGTTCTGAGTGAAGGTGGAAACACCTGATGGAACGTAAAACGTAGCGGATGCAGAAGAGTACTCAGAAGCATTTGGAAGGTAGTAGGATGAGTCACCTGATGGTGTGACTGCTTGATATGATTGTCCATTTACGAGCGAGACAGAATATCTACCGTTTATGATGGATGCACTCGCTGTTAGGTTTTGGTTACTAACACTGATGAAATCCATTAAATTGTCTGTTGCACCTGACACTGTACCCGATACCACTTGATTACTTGTTGCACTGTTGCTTAACGGTTTGATGGATATACGATGAAAATACCCAACGCTAACCCGAAGATTAAACCTATTACTATTCCTATTACTATACCACGATTCATCAAATTAACCTATTCTCCATTCTACGCTGTACTGATTTAAAATCTATCTTTATGAAAACTTAGGTAAATGGTAAATAACGGCTACTTTTTTATACAATCGACAATTCAACTTTTTTTAGCAACCTCTTTCTCTTTTTTTTTCCAAGTTCTTAAAATCTAATTCGTTCATATTTTTTTGAACAAATATCTCCTCTGGGTCCGTTCTTGTGCCTTCCAATGAGTCCCCCAGCAAATCAGAACGACAAAAGTACAAACTACTTGTTTTTAGTAAGTCTTCGTATTTTTCAATATCAATGAATCGCCATATCTTTTGCTGTTTGTTATCTGGTTTCTCAAAAATGTAGTTTTCTTGGTACGACAATTATTTCCTTCCATCCCATGCGCTCTATTTCTACGCTTTAGCAGATTTAAGACTTATTGCGCTTATCGTTTCTTTTTGGTGGTTTCTTTTTTAGACCCAGTGATACACTTAAGGTTTTTAATGCCATCCTCTAACCTTAAAAATTTCTTCTTTAACATACTCTGCACTTTTGCTCATCTAAAAAATCCCTTTTTCCTTTGTTCTGTTTGCTCTGCTTTGTTGTTTTGTAGAATTACCATCCACTTGTTATAATTGGAAGATTTTGCTTTTTGGAATCATGGCTGGCGAAGTAATTTTTAACTCGTTAGTCTTAGTGACTCACTTTATCATTCTGTCAGTGGTGCCAAAAGCGCCTATTGCGCCTTCACAATAAGCAAAGTTTCCATTTTCAGTAGGAAAAAAGCAAACCATGTTCCGCAACAGAAGCATAAATTGTTACTGGCACATCTTTTCTATCCGAACCATTTTTCCAAAGTCATTTTTGACTTTTGCTTTTTGCTGCCTTCCAACATTTTATTCACTGATTTTCTAATACGATCCTCTAGGAACTCTTTTTGACCGCACATGAATTCCACGATGCCTTCAACGTCTGGGTCTTTCCATTCAAGCTTATAGTTATCTGTTACTTCAGGGTGCAAAAAGACAGATCGGATGCAGTTTGGTTCAACTGGGAAAGACACGTTTTTGATATAATGGAAGCGCATCTTCAAGTGTCCCGTGTTCTTTGATAAGTTTCAAGGCGGTTTTTGGACCCAATCCCTTTATGCCGTCTGGATTGAAGTCTGTGCCGATAAGTATGCCAACATCAATTAATTGCTCGTAAGTTAACCCAGTTTCGTTTAATGTTTTTGAAAGCTCCATGACTTCAGGCACAACTTCTACGTAAGCTTTCCCTCTTTTGCGCCTGCCAGATATAGTGATGTTTCTTAACATTCTTGGAGCGCCAAAAAGTAGAGAATCATAATCTTGGCTTGCACAATAATCCGCATGGCCACATTTGGTCATGAATGCTGCTTGGGCTTCACCTTCGCTTGGAGCCTGAATCCAAGGCACCCCCATAAGTTCCAAAAGTTTGTGACTGTCTTCTTGCATGTAATCTTTCATGCTCGTTGTTGCTTGAGCAAACATGCGCATCTTTGCTGTGTCGCCCTTTGCGACTGCTTTTTCATAGTGAACTGCGGCTTCAACCTTCACTTGTCTGCGCCGCTCAATTTCAGTTGCTTTCAAAGTTGGTGGGATGCCGTCGAAAACGTAGATTGTTTTTATTCCCATTTCAACTAGGTTGCTTGTACGGTAGAATAAGCCGCTGAGGTGGCTTGTGATGTGCCCCGTGCTGTCTTTTAAGGGGGTACCGTCTGGTTGGCGTATGATAGAGAGGAACTGGTATATGGCGTTGTAAGCGTCTATGGCTATTATTTTGCCGCTTAAATCCTCGAGTTTAACTGGAGTTTTCGGAACAAGGTCTTTGAAATCTACGCCCAAAACTTACCACGAATAAAATAGGCAAGAAACCTTCTTAATAAACTTGTTAATGCATCGAATTTTATAATTAAAATGCCCTAACTTAAACTATAACGGCATAACCCTGAAAATGGGAACAAAAAGTTGCTAGGTAATTTCCTAATTTTTCATGCGAAAAAGACGTTAAAAAAAACTCTTTATTTTGAAATGATAAGCATAGTAGATATAAGGAACCCTTACAATTAAAACCGCAAGAGATGTAGATTATGTCAGAAAGACTGTCCCTAGTTACCTGCACAAGCTGCGGCAAACCAATTCCGCCAGGCACCGAATCAACAAAATTCCTGTGCCCCAACTGCGGAGAAATCCAAATCAAACGAGATGGGAAATGTCGCAAGTTCGGTCGCTTGTATAAGTGTCCGAAGTGCGGTTTTACAGGACCATAAGGTGGTTTAAATGGGAAGCGTTATTGTAACATACAAGGTTTTTCCAGAAGATATAGTAGAAAACTTTGACGCCCTCAAAAAACAAATTGACAACATTAAGCCAGAGTTCGCCTCAATTGAGGGATACGGCGAAGAACCAGTAGCTTTTGGATTAGTAGCGCTTCTCGTGCAGCTAAAGTTTCCAGAGGACAAAGGCGGCATTGTTGATGAGTTCGAGGAAAAACTTGGCAAGATCCAAGGTGTAAGCCAAGCCCAATGCATGTTTGTCCGAAGAAGCAGCAGAGATTAAGAAGTTCTTGTTTTTACACAAGACCCATGAATTTTTGCCCTATTAATCACCTGAAAGTTTAAAACTTTTAGATTTAAAGTTTATATAGTAATAAATTCTCTTTCAAACACATACCTTTAGCACCAGATTATTTGGAGGATTTTATTTGAGCGAAGTTCAATTACACGTTGGAGATGCACGACAAAGAGATGTGGGCAGGGGAATCGCCCGCATAGACCAGCGGACAATGCAAAAACTAGGCATAAGCGCTGGAGATGTTATAGAGATTATTAACAAACGTACCACTTCAGCTATAGCTTGGCCAGCCTACAGTGAAGACCAAAATCGCGATATCATTCGCATTGATGGCTTCACACGCAAAAACTCTGGCGTAGCCATAAACGAGTACGTTGTTGTTAGACCAGCCAAAGTTAAGACAGCATTAACCATTACGCTTGCGCCAGTTGATATGCGACTAAATGTAGATGAAGATTTTACTAATTTCGTTAAAAACCGCCTTATGGAACGCACCCTCGTAGAAGGTGATACAACCCTAGTAATGATGTTAGGGCACGCCATACCGTTCACCGTTTCAAAAACGCGTCCGCACGGCATAATAAAAGTCACAGCTGAAACACGTTTAACCATACTTAACGAGCCAGCGCCAGAAGGCAAAGGCTTACCAAGAACGACATATGAAGACATCGGAGGCTTGCACGAAGAGATCCAACGCGTACGAGAAATGGTCGAATTACCACTCCGTCATCCAGAACTTTTCCAACGTTTAGGAATTGAGCCGCCAAAAGGTGTGCTGCTTCACGGTCCACCAGGATGCGGTAAGACTCTGCTTGCTCGAGCGGTCGCAAATGAATCGGAAGCCAACTTCTACTCAATTAACGGTCCAGAAATCATGAGCAAATTCTATGGTGAATCAGAAGCACGTTTACGAGAAATTTTCCAGCAAGCCCAACAGAATGCTCCAAGCATAATCTTTGTTGATGAACTTGACGCGATAGCGCCTAAACGTGAAGAAGTTACAGGCGAAGTTGAAAGACGGGTTGTCGCTCAACTTCTCGCATTGATGGATGGCTTAGGTGGAAGGGGAAACGTCATAGTTATCGGCGCAACTAACCGTCCTCAAGCCCTTGACCCTGCATTGCGTCGACCTGGAAGATTTGACCGCGAAATAGAAATCGGGGTACCAGACAAAAAAGGAAGATACGAAGTTATCCAAATTCACACAAGAGGCATGCCGCTTGCAGAAGATGTTGACCTCAAAAAACTCGCTGATTTAACACACGGCTACACAGGAGCTGACTTATCAGCACTTGGCAGAGAAACAGCCATGAAAGCTCTCCGCAGATACTTACCAGATATTAACCTTGAAGAAGAACGCATCCCCCCTGCAGTATTGGAGAAGATGGAAGTCAGAATGGACGATTTCTTAGGCGCTTACAAAGAAGTAACACCGACAGCTATGCGTGAAGTCTACATAGAAGTTTCCACTGTTCATTGGGAAGATGTTGGCGGACTCGACAGCGTAAAAGAACATCTTAAAGAGTCAGTTGAGTGGCCGATTAAGAACCCTGACGTTTTCACGCGATTAGGAATTAGACCGCCAAAAGGCGTACTTCTATATGGTCCACCGGGATGCGGCAAAACAATGTTAGCCCGTGCTGTGGCGACTGAGAGCGAAGCCAACTTTATCTCAATTAAGGGTCCTGAAGTCTTCTCGAAATGGGTTGGAGAATCAGAAAAAGCAATAAGAGAGGTCTTCCGCAAAGCGCGAATGGCAGCGCCAGCTGTAGTATTCCTTAGACGAAATAGATTCAATTACGCCTAAACGTGGCAGTGGTATGTCTGATAGCGGTGTTTCAGAGAGAGTCATAAGCCAACTGCTAACAGAGATGGATGGGATAACTACATTGCAAGATATCGTTATTATCGCTGCAACCAATCGCCCTGATATGGTAGATTCCGCTGTTCTACGCCCAGGAAGGTTTGATAGGTTAATTTATGTGCCTGAACCAGATGAAAAGAGCCGTATGCAAGTTTTCAAAATCTACACCAAAGGCATGCCAATCGGCAAAGAAGTCGACTTAAACCAGCTAACAACGTTGACCAAGTACTATTCAGGCGCTGACATTGAATCTTTATGCAGAGAAGCCGCGATGCATGCATTGAGAAGGGACGTTAACTCACAAGAAGTCACGATGCAAGACTTCCAGGAAGCCTTGAAAGAAATGGGTCCGTCAATAACGCCCGACATGGAAAAATGGTATAAGAGCTTCATGAGACAAATCCGACAAGTACAAAAGCCGGCAACTCCAGTTGCTTAGAAGGAACCTTTATGCCTCAGATTAAAACTTGGAAAACGCGACCATCCTATTTTGTTGCATTGGAAATTCTCAAGAAAAAAGGCGACATGTCTGATGACGATCTGTTCACTCAACTAAAAGACGAATTTGAGGATTTAGGCTACAAAGACCTAAACGACCTCCTCCTAAGGTTAGAAGTTAGCGGCAAAATTCGCACTTCGTCAATGGCGCGTGGAAAACGTCGAGTTGAATTAGTGCAATAACTTAACGATGATTACGCACATAACCAAGCCAATAGACGCTATAATTATTGGAGGCGGACCTGTTGGTTCCTACGCAGCGCTAAACTTAGCTAAACTAGGCGTTAAAGTCACAGTTTTCGAAGAACATAGTGAGATAGGGGTACCGTCTCACTGCGCTGGTCACCTTAGTATCCGGAGCTTGCGTAACATCGGTTTATATCCGCTTCCAAAAGGAATTGTTGAAAACACTTTTACTGCAGCCAATTTTTATTCGCCTTATGGAACGAAGTTTTCTCTTCATCTTTCACGTCCAGTAACCATCGCTTTGAACAGGGCACTCTTTGATAATTATCTTGCGGATCAAGCTAAGGCAGCGGGCGCACAATTCGTTTTAGATGCCCACGCTCAATCGTTGATAAAGACGGATGGTTTTGTTAAAGGCGTAAATATCAAACGAAACGATGAAAGAGAAGAGGGATTTTATTCCAAGGTCACATTGGATGCTGAAGGGGTCTCTTCTAGGCTTTTGAGACAAGCCGGTTTAACAGCACTTAAGCCTAAGGGACTTGTTTACGCAGTTGAAGCTGAAGTAGAAAACGTTAAAGACGTTGAATCTAACGCCGTTGAAGTATATTTTGGGAAAGCTTATGCACCAGGCTTTTACGGATGGCTCATTCCCAAACTTGATGGAACCGCGAAAGTTGGTTTAGCAACAAACAAAGGCAACCCTCAAGAGTTTCTCCGTGCACTTATGACTAAGCATCCAGTTGCTTCAAAACAGCTAAGCAAAGCCAAAATAATCAAAATTGGCTATCACGCGATAACCTTGGGCGGTCCAATTGAAAGAACATACGCCAACGGTTTCCTTGCTATTGGCGATTGCGCATCCCAAGTTAAACCATCTACTGGCGGCGGGGTTATTTTCGGGTTAACATGTGCTAAAATAGCATCACAAACGGTCAATGAAGCCCTGCAGAGAGATGATGTTTCAGCTGAAATCTTGCGGATTTACCAGAAACGCTGTTCGGACTTGTTGAATTTTGATTTTAGCGTTATGCTTAGGCTAAGGAGCTTTCTTGATTCGCTTTCTGACGAGAAAGTAGATCAAATGTTACGGGTCTGCGGGAAATTAGGTGTTGAAAAAGCGTTAAGTGATGTAGATGAAATTGACTTTCAGGGAAAGCTTATGCTTAAGGTCTTGGGGAAACCTTCAATGCTGACGGCTGTGGCTTACTTTGCATTGCTTTACTTATCTGCAAAGCCTTAAAATCTTGAATACCAAACTATAGGCGGGATAAAAGAGAATGGGCGAATTTGAATACAAACAAGTTCTCGTCTTCCGAAAGGACCTACAGATGAGTAAAGGCAAGATTGCAGCACAAGCGGGGCATGCAGCGGTTTCAGCAGCGCAAGACGCCTTTGTTCATCACAAGAAGTGGTGGGAAGCTTGGCTCTATGAGGGACAACGCAAAATCGCAGTTAAGGTTGAAAGTGAAAAAGACCTTCATGAACTAGAAAAAGCTGCAGGCCAACTAGGATTGCCTCACGCTTTGATTATTGATCGAGGTTTAACTCAGATTCCTGAAGGCACAGTTACATGTTTGGGAATTGGTCCAGCTCCGGCTGGAATGGTTGATAGGTTAACGGGTAATCTTCAGTTGTTCTAAGGCGAATTGTTTTGTCAGTGTCGGCGCTCGATAAACAGCTTGGTATACAAGTTTATGCCGCAAAAAGCTTGGGTGTTGGCGGTGTTATCCGTGAAGCGATTGAGGATTTTGTAGTTGAAGAAGCACTTGTTGACGGCTCAAGAGCAAACCTAAATGGCACTATTCCAAGTAAAGTGTTAGGGTCTTCTCTTCAAAGGCAAAGGTATTTGCTATGTGTTTTAGTTAAGCGCAATTGGGATACCTTAATAGCCGTCAAAAACATCGCGACACAACTGGGCATAGACCAAAGACGTATACAAATTGCAGGCATAAAAGACGCCAAAGCCATTACGGCGCAACATCTAACAATTGAAGAAGGCATGATAGATGATGCAGCAAAAATCAACATTAAAGACCTCCAAGTCTACCCTGTCGGCTACCTTCGGGAAGCACTTTCATTATACTACCTACTAGGTAACTACTTCACAATAAACATTAAATCCATCGCACTCAAGGAAACGACTGTTAAAACAAGAATATCAAAAAACATTGAAGAACTTGAAGACATAGGTGGGATACCAAACTTTTTTGGGCACCAACGTTTCGGGACCACCCGTCCGATAACGCATTTAGTAGGAAAAGCACTTGTAAACGGTAATTTTGAAGAGGCAGCAATGCTTTTTATGGCTAAACCAAGCGTTCATGAGCATCCATCATCAAGGCAAGCAAGGCAAGAACTACAGTTAACAAAAAATTTCAAGCAGGCGCTGGAGAATTTCCCAAAGCAGCTTCGTTTTGAAAGATTAATGATTCACCATTTGGTTGATAACCCAGATGATTTTATTGGTGCTTTTCAGCGATTGCCAATTAAGCTGCAGGAGCTATTTGTTCAAGCGCACCAGTCTTACTTGTTCAATCGATTTCTCAGTGAACGTGTTAAGCATGGATACTGTTTGGATAGGGCTGAGGTTGGAGATTATGTTGTTGGGGTTGAGCGCTCAGGAATACCAGTTACAAAAATGGCAAAAATGGTAAACTCGGAAACGTTGTCAGTTATTAATGAGCAGGTGAAAGCTGGAAAAATGCGAGTAGCGATACCAATGGTAGGAGTCAAACAGAAGCTTTCACAAGGGGTCATGGGGGAAATAGAAAAAGAGGTTCTTGAAGAAGAGAAAATTAACTTGGGTAATTTACAAGTTAACGAGTTATCAAGCATTGGCGGTAAAGGAGGACTGAGAACGGCAACCGCCCCCATTAAAGACTTTAAGATCCAAAATATTTCAGAAAACACCGATGGCAAAGGCGCCCAAGCACGGTTAAGCTTTATGCTCCTAAGAGGTTGCTATGCTACCGTTCTTCTAAGAGAAGTAATGAAACCAAAAGATCCTATAACTTCAGGGTTCTAAAATTGAAAAAGCTGATAAGGAAGCGTTTAATTCATTATTTTATAGGAAGCTTATTTTTATGGAAGATAAGTCACCGCAGCAATGCGTTATACCACTTCATAAACCAACTCGTAGAGAATTAACGTTCTTTTTTATATCAGGACTTCTTGTAAGCGTACCTTTTGCGTTAGTTTTTGAGCAGTTTGACTCTTTGTTTCCTTCCGTATTGCAATTTATTGTTTTATCGGTTTTTTTAGCGCCATTCCTAGAGGAGTTAGCAAAAGTTTTTCCGTTGTTTTATAGGCATGGAGAAACCGAGAGGTCAATTGTAACCTTAGGTATTTTGATTGGTTTAGGTTTTGGCCTTTTTGAATTTTTCGAAGTTGTTTTTATTGCGCATCAGCCTTTCATTGCCGGCATTCCCCACATTATTTTTCATGCATCAACCCCAGCTATAACTTCTTACGGAATCGCCAAGAAAAGACCGCTGCTTTACTACTTGACATCGGTATTGCTTCATGCCACGACCAACTTCATCGGTATCGAAGCTGGTTTATTAGCTCAATTGCCAATTCTAATCATTGTTTATATTCTTGCTGCGCACTTTTACAATAAAGCTTCAAAAGAAAAAATGGTGGTTTAACAAACCCTATCTGATGTAGCCAAATCTCGAAGCCTGTTAACTCCATCTATCTCATTGATGAAATCTACGACGCTTTTAGGAACAAGCTCCCTCCAGGAATCGCCTTGAATCATTCTCTCCCTAATGACAGTTGACATGTATTGTTTTCGATCAAAGAAAGGAATGTTTTTGACTTCGTACCCTGCTTCAATAAAAAGCCTTCTCGACAACGGCTCGTTTGAAAAGCAAACGTTAAACTTCGGAGTGTAGCCTTCAAGGGCGCTAACCCATATCATATGCAAATGCACATCTGGAACTGGAACAACCCAAAGCTTTGAATAATCCACGTTAGCTTCCGCCAACGCACGACGAATCATAACTAGCCTTTCCCCAGCAGTAAACGGATTATTCATTTTATGGCTATACTGAGCACTACCTATAACGATGACTAATTCATCAATTTCTTTTAAAACTGCCGTTATAGCGCCAAGGTGACCTAAATGAAAGGGCTGAAATCTGCCAACATAAAGACCACGATTAACCACGGCGCTTCCTCGCCTTTGAGGTTAAGCTCGCATGCTTTTATGATTTGCGTTTACAAAAAACACAGCTGAGAGAATTGTCATAGAACATATTCAACAGGAAAAACCTCAAGATGACGACCGTTTACTTCTATTTCTTTTGGACTTGAAAAGCCTCTTTTCTCTCTTTCTAAAATTTCAACTTTAGCTTTTAAGCCCATGCCGTAGCCGCCAAGTGTAAAGTCAGATTTTACAACCCTGTGGCAGGGAACTATAGGCGCAAAAGGGTTAGATGCCATGACGTTGCCGACAGCCCTTGGACCGCCGCTCACTGCCTTAGAAATCGAACCGTAAGAAGTTACATATCCAATAGGAATCTGCGCTGTTGTTTTTAGCACTTTTTGGGTATAAGTTTGTAGGTGAGTTAAGCCTAAAGAAAAGTTTGCGTTAACGTCTTTGCCATCGTAGATGTTTTTTATTGAGGCAAGAGTGGTTTTGGCAAAAGCAGTTGGTTGATGGAAGACTTGAAAGGAAATATTAAACGGCAAAATACCGAGAATGTTGTTTAAAGTTACTTGTTGTCTTGGACCAAAGGATGAAGAAACAATTTGCTGTTGAACGCAGGCAAGGCCAAACCAAACTCCATCGATGTTCTGCGAATAAATTTCTATCATCCGCTTCAACCATTCAGCTATTTGCCAGTTTAAAAAGCAAAGAGAATGTTAAAAGTTTCTACGGTAAAAACTATTTTTTCCTGAACATCCACGCATCTAGCAACCAATTTAACATTAACTAACTCTTGAGTAGAACCCAAGAAGCTTGTAGCAGTAACAAAAACGTAGCCTACTGGTTTTCCGCATTCGTTGCATTTTAGCGGTTTGAATCAGTTCTAAACGAGTTCTAGTTCTATTCTATAACGGTTATAAGCAACCTTTATAATTTGTCTTGTGTATAACATCGGGAAAAGGCGAAAATTTATGGAAGGTTATGGACCACAATTACCACAAATACCCCAAATTCCACAAATGCCGATGCCACAACAAGGCCAAACAGATCAAGCTCAAGGTGGCTACGCGTGGATGCCAGGCGCGACTACAGTTGGCGCTGTATTCTCAGGCGGAGTAATTTTAGCCTCAGAAAAAAGAGTAACTTACGGTTATTTCATTATGAGCAAGGGCGGCAAAAAAGTCTTCAAAGTAACCGATCGAATCGGCGTTGCTTGCGCAGGACTTTATGGAGATATGCAAATCCTAGCAAAAGAAATGGAAGCACAAGCGAACCTTTTCAGCATGGATACTGGCAGAAAAATCACTGTTCGATCAGCAGCGAAACTCATGGCAAATGTCCTTTTCAATCGCCGTTATTCACCATTAATTACTCAAACAATTGTCGGCGGTTTAGATGAAGAAGGAGCATCACTCTACGTGCTAGACGTTTTAGGGTCACTTATCCCCGACAAATACGCGGTGGTTGGTTCAGGAACAGAAATAGCCATGGGTGTTTTAGAAGAAGGCTACAAAGAAACCATGACGGCAGAAGAAGCAAAAGATCTAGTAACGCGATCAATTAAATCGGCCATAAGCAGAGATTCAATGAGCGGCGATGGTATAGACTTCCTTATAATAACTAAGGAAGGCGTGGCTGAAGATTCCATAAAGTTTTAAACCATTATTCCCAACTTCTTTCATCTTTAAAGAGATTTAGCAGGGCTATAAGCTACTGCTCAAGGTAGGGAAATCTTATGTCGTTTGAACTAACCCCAGAAGAAGGAAAATTTCTAATTAAACTCGCAAGAACCAGTGTAAAAGAATATCTTGAAGATGGCAAAAAAATTCAGCCGCCAAAAGATACGCCCAAGAAGTTTTTTGAGCAGTGTGGCGTCTTCGTAACTATAAGCAGTCTTAGAGGGGGGGAGAAAGAGCTTCGCGGCTGCATAGGTTACCCTTATCCGACAAGTCCACTTGTGGAGGCAGTGATTGATTCGGCAATTAACGCTGCAACAGAGGATCCAAGGTTTGAACCCTTATCGATAGAAGAGTTGGAAAAGGTTGTTTTTGAAGTAAGCGTTTTAACACCTCCAGAACCTATTGAAGTTAAGAATCCAAAGGAATACGTAAATAAAATTAAGGTTGGAGAAGACGGCTTAATTGTTGAAAGAGGCTACTACAAGGGTTTGCTTCTGCCGCAGGTACCTGTTGAATGGGGATGGTGTGAAGAAGAATTTCTTTGCCAATGCTGCGTAAAAGCAGGGATCTCGCCAGACAGTTGGCTGACAAAAGATGCTAAAATATACAAGTTTAGGGCGATTATTTTTGAGGAAGAAGCACCAATGGGCAAAATTAAACGCCTCTACCTGACCAAATAACAATTACTCTTAATCTAGCAGGGTTTCGATGATTGTAACAGCCCTGTCTAAGCCCTTAAACTTGTTTGAGAACTCATTTAGCGACGCCACATTTGCATCAAAAAACTTGTGATCCGAATCCATTTTTGCAACAGCTTTTTCTAACTCTTTTTTATTTTTAACCGTAATCGAACATTTTAAATCTTGAAGTTTAGCAGCATTACCCTGTTGTTCTGGCTGAGTTGGAATACAAATACTTGGTTTGGAGTATTTGATGGTTTCAAAGCATGTTGCATGCCCCCCGCTGAAAATAACAAATTTAGCATTTTTCATTGCCTCTTGTCTTTCTTCAGCAGATAACCAGTTGTGAAGCTCACAGTTTCCAATTTTGGCAGAAACTTTTTTGCCAGGCGTTCCAAGGCTAATTATGCATTTAGTTTTGAGTTTTTCAAGAACTGGAATGATAGTTTTGATTAGTTTTCCTCTGGTGCCCGGTGGTCCGCTTATAGGGGCAAAAATGTGTTCATTTGACCCTTTAATGGTTGTTGTGTCGACGAAGCTTCCTGTGAATTCAACTTTTTCGTTTAATCCCAGTTTATCCAAGTTTCCAATGTTATGCTCGGAAATAGTGTAAGGGGGGGGATTGTCGGGGATTATTATTTTTGAACATTGCTTTACATATCTCTCAACCACTCGTTCACCTGGGCTGAGAAAAGCAGAGAACCCATAGCTTGGTCTAATCATGTTAGCTATGTAAACGGAGGGGATTTTCCATCTTTGAGCAAGGCGAAGTGCGTTTATGTCGCCATCCGCGATTAGAAGGTCAGGCGCAATATCGTTAATGTTTTCTCTAAGGTCATAATATCGATGTATAGTTTCCCATGCATTGGAATTTTTTATTTCAAGTCTATTCCTCTCCATATTAAATAATGGAAGGGGAAAAACTAGGTTAATCAGCGAAGCGGAAGTAATTATGCCGTGAGCATTTTCATACCAAGAAATTGGCGTGCACTTGCAAACGTGGTTGAACTCTTTTTTGAGTATGTCGTATGCTTTTCCGCCTGAGAAAAAGAACATTTCATGACCATGTTTCTCTAGCCGCTTCCCTAAGGGTATAATACGGGACACATGCCCTAAGCCAAGTTCTGAGCAGCTCAACAGCAGACGCATACGCATACATTGGCATACATTTATTTTAATTATCCCCATATTCGGTTTGAAAAAAGCAAGTAATTTAAGGCTTAAACACAACAGTAGAAGATATGTTTATTCCACGCAGACTTCTGGAAGAAAAACTCTGGCAGATGTTGGCTGAAGACATTGGGCAAGGAGATGTAACATCTCAAGCGATTATTCCTCCAAACTTAGAAGTAAAGGCAATAGTAAATGCTAAAGAGGAAGGTATAGCAGCTGGAATAGAGGAAACAACTATTCTTGCTGAATATTTAGGATTAAAGGTTAAACCTAACGTTATTGATGGAGAAAAAATTCAAAATAAACAGGTAATTATGGAGATTTTTGGCAATGCCCGAACTATTCTCTCGGCTGAAAGAACAATGCTAAATCTTCTGTCACGAATGAGCGGCATTGCTACCACCACGCGATCCTTAGTGGTGAAACTAGAAAAGGCGGGCTCGAAAACAAAAATTGCCGCTACGCGAAAATCAGCACCTGGATTACTTTATTTTGACAAAAAAGCGGTAACAATTGGAGGAGGAGAGGCTCATAGGCTCCATTTGGACGATATGATTCTAATAAAAGATAATCACTTAGCAATAATCGGAAGTATTGAAGAAGCAGTTAAAAAAGCGAAAGCTAACGCTTCATTTACCAAGAAAATCGAAGTTGAAGTTACAGAACTTGGGGACGTTTTGAAAGCGGCAAGGGCAGGGGCTGATATTATTATGTTGGACAATTTTTCCCCAAAATGGGTTAAGGATGCATGTGAAATATTAATGAATGCGGGGTTTGCTGGGGTGTTGTTGGAGGTAAGTGGTGGTATAACTGCAGAAAATCTTATCGAGTACGCCAAAGCACAAGTTGACATAATAAGCATGGGCTCGCTCACGCATAGCGTTAAGGCTTTGGATATAAGTCTAGAAATCATAAATAAGTAAAACGCATCAGGTGGAGAATTTTAGGTTTTAGATGCCTAAACTTATCAGCCACACTTCTATTATCGCACCAACAATAAGTATGCCTGCACAAATGCCGATAAACATAGCAGTGTTTTTCAGGTGAAGCCAACGTTTTTGCGTTAACCTGCGGAACAGCCAGACGCTCTCTGCCATTGCAGTTGAATAAGCAGCAAATTCCAACCAGAACACCGGAGTTAACATTAGACTTATCAAACCTATACCTACTGGATAACCTTGCACCGATGATATAGCGCCAAGTGCAACACCCGTGTCAAAAAGTATAAACATTCCCAGTATAGGACCAATTAAGGGAACAAACATAAGCAGACAAATTGAGAAATTGTTTAAGAAAATGTATGTGGTCAAGGTATTGTCTGATTTATGTGTGTTAAGTGTTTCATTTAACTGATTACTTATTGTCATTGCATCTTGATGATTGAGGGGTAAGTAGCTTCCAACAACTGTGACAATAAATGCAATTACGAAGATGAAAATAATTGAGTAAATTCTCTTGCGTTTTGATGAAGCGCTTCTCCAAAATGATAAACTATATTTCATGATAATTTACCTTTCTTAACTCATGAGCTTAATTCTTAAGGCACGGAATCCTCGTGCAGATGGATTTAGCATTTCTGATAATTTAACCTTTGTTAATATTTTTTCAGTATCTAAGGCGTAATTTCGAACATCTGGTCGTTACGTTAGTGATTGAAAATAGAACGGTCTTCATGCACTACGGCTGGGTTTCCTCTTCGCATTTACCTTTGGATTTCAAGCCTAATGCCAAAAGATACATTTCTGAGCTTTTCTGTCGGCTAGCCTGAGGTTTCACTATTTTTACGGTTTCAAAAAGTTCTTTAACCGTTAGAATGTATTCGTTGAACATTTCGCCTTCGAAAAGTTTCACGAAAAAATTGCCATTTGGATGAAGTATACATTGTGCTATTTCTAATGCTTTGGTTGCCAAGTCGATTTGTTTTGCGTGGTCAACTTCCCATACGCCAGTGATGTTTGGTGCAGCATCGGAAAGCACTGCATCTGCATCGCGGGGCAAAAAAGAACGTATCTGCTCTACTATGTCTGGTTCAGTGAAGTCGGCAATTATCGTTCGAACATATTCTTGAGTGAAGGGCTCAATTGGTTTTAAGTCAACGCCTAAAACATAACCGTTTTTTCCAGTCATTTTTCTAGCGGCCTGAATCCAGCCGCCTGGCGCAGCACCTAAATCAACCACAACATCATTTCTTTGTATGAACCCATATTTCTCGTTAGCTTGAACCAGCTTGTATATGGCTCGGCTACGATAGTTTTCTTCCTTAGCTTTTTTGTAGTAGTACTCGTTTTTTCTTTCACGAATCCAAGCTTTCGGCAACGGAATCATCCTCTTCTATGCTTGACTCGCTTGGCGCCTCTGGTGCATTTGGACCTTCAGGAGTAGCAGTGGCTTCTTTTCCTAAGGCAAGTATCCAATCGGTAAGTCGCGGGCAACTTTTAGGGGAAATTGCGGTTGTTGGGTCACACCTTGCATTGTCTGGACAAAGCAAACATGGACAATCAATAATCGTTTGTATGGATGCTGGAAGCCTTTTTGGGTAGAGACGATAGGTCCATCTGCCCTCTTGCAGTTCTTTTTCTCTACGAATTAAGCCCTTCTCTTCCAGTTTAATGGAAACGCGCGATCCTTCTCGGCTGCTTGCGCCAAGTTCACGCCATAAATCTGACTGAAGCACACCTTGATAGCCAGTGTTTACCACATAATGGAGTGCTTTCTGTTCAAGGTCATTACGTTTAGGCATCTAGTATCAATTCCAAATAATGCAATTAGAATATAAGCGTTGAATCCAAATAAAAATATGTATCCCCAAAGAAACGTGGAATCCATGAAAAACATGCCGAATCCCCAGCAAAATAAGGAAAAGTACTGTTTAGGTATAGAATCTTCAGCTGACGATTTCGGCGTTGGAGTATCCACATTCAGCGGACAAATACTTTCTAACAAATATGACAGTTATATACCAGCTGAAGGTGGAATTCACCCAAGAGAAGCAGCAAGGCATCACTCTGAAGTGGCAGATAAAGTGTTAAGCAGCGCCTTATGTACAGCTGGCGTCAAACCTAAAGAAATATCGATTATTGCGTTTTCTCAGGGTCCAGGTTTAGGGCCATGTTTGCGTACTGGTGCTACAGTTGCTAGGGCTTTGGCTTCATACCTTGAGATTCCTCTTGTAGGAGTTAACCATTCGGTAGCACATATTGAGATAGGAAAACTCAAAACGGACATCTCAGATCCGATAACCCTTTACGCTTCAGGAGGCAACACTATGGTTACGGCTTTTGAATCTGGGCGTTACAGGGTTTTCGGTGAAACTTTAGATATTGCTCTTGGCAACTGTCTTGACGTTTTCGCACGGGAAGCTGGTCTCAAGCATCAGAAGGGTTTGCCGCTTGGGGCTGCTGTAGAGCGATTAGCAGCTAAAGGCGAAAATTTAATTTCTTTACCTTATGTTGTGAAGGGCATGGACTTATCTCTTAGCGGTTTGTTGACTGCGGCGACGGATAAGTTGCATGATGGTAATTGTCGCTTGGAAGATTTATGTTATAGCATTCAGGAAAACGCTTTTTCAATGGTTACTGAGGTTACTGAGCGGGCGCTAGCACATACCGAAAAGAAGGAGGTTTTGCTAACTGGTGGGGTAGCGGCCAATAAACGGTTGCAATCGATGCTGGCTGTTATCGCCGAGGAGCATGATGCTCGGTTTAGCGTTGTTCCGCTTGAGTTTGCAACTGACAATGGTGCCATGATTGCTTGGACAGGCGTTTTAGCCTACAAGCACGGTTTGGTTACGCCTTTAGAGGAGAGTTACGTGAAGCTTCGTTGGCGAGTAGACAAAGTGGATGTACCATGGATACACTAGCCGAGCGAACGCTGTTTAAGAAGGGTGCAGAAGCCAGCTTATACCTTGCCAACTGGCATGGAAAAAAAGCGGTCATTAAAGTGCGAATTCCAAAAAGGTACCGTCCCGAGGCGTTGGATAAACGAATTCGAAGTTATCGAACAGTTCATGAACCACAGTTAATGCATGAAGCGAAAGCCGCTGGGGTTCCGACGCCGTTGATATACATGGTTAATGTTCCCGAAGCGTCTATAATAATGGAGTTTGTTGAAGGGCAACAAATTAAGCAACTATTAGCCAAGGTGAAAGAGGATAAACGTCGGCAATTATGCGTAGCAATCGGCGAGTCAATCGGAAAACTTCACTGCCACGGTTTAATCCATGGCGACCTAACAACATCAAACATGATACTCACCCCTGAAGGCAAAATCTTTTTTGTTGATTTCGGTTTGGGCGAAAAAAACATTGAGCTGGAGGCACAGGGCGTAGATTTACATTTGATGAAGCGTGCACTGCAAAGTACCCATTATTTGTTCTGGGAAGAATGCTTCAAAAATGTGATGTCGGCTTATTCGTGTATTTTGGGTGATGAAGCTGCAGAAAAGGTTTATGAGAAAATAAAGGAGATAGAGAGGCGTGGCCGCTATGTCGAAGAAAGAAAACAGTAACCGAACCTGCAAGGTCTATGACAAAGTTGTCTTTTTTGCTACAGGTAACATTAACAAATTCAATGAAGCCCGAAGTATTTTGAGACCTTATGGCATTTCAGTAGGAATGTTGCGAATGAAGGGTGATGAGATACAAAGCGATAACCTAAAAGAAATAGCTCAAACAAGCGCCCTAAACGCGTACAAGCGTACCCACTTGCCAATTTTTGTGGAAGATGCAGGCTTATTTATTGAATCCCTAAACGGTTTTCCTGGTCCCTATGCAGCTTACGCATACAAGACAATCCATAATAACGGTATATTGAAGCTAATGGAAAACCTGGTCGATAGACGAGCAAAGTTCCAATCAGTCATAGCATACTGCAACCAAACATTTTGTAAACCTGAATGTTTTGAGGGCGAATCGAAAGGCGAAATAACTTTAATCGAACGCAAAGCGCAGGGAAAGACACCTTTTGGCTTTGACCCAATTTTCCAGCCAACAGGATGCAACAAAACCTTTGCCGAAATGGCAATTGAAGAGAAGAACGGATACTCTCACAGGGCAATGGCAATTCGGAAATTAGCTGAATGGTACCAAAGTCATTCCCAAAAATATGATCTATAAGTTTTAGTGCTAATATTTTCATTTGAAAGAGTTCAGTTTCTTCATTATTAATGCTGAAAAAAATTATTTTTGAACTTCGTTTTTCCATATAAGGGCATTACTTTTAAATATTCGTTGAGTGTGTTTTAGGTGCGCATTAAGGTGTAACATTTGCCAAAGCAAGAAAAAGGAAAGTCACATTCGATTCGCCCAGTTAGCAGACGTCCTCCAAGCTGGTGCAAATATCAGCCTGAAGAGGTAGAATCATTCATAATAAAATTGGCTAAGGAAGGCCATTCAATGAGCAGCATAGGCACAATCCTTAGGGATCAATATGCGATTCCTCTAGCTAAGCCGATAGTTGGCAAAAGCATAAGCGAGGTTCTTCAATCCGCAGGATTAGCCTCAACGATGCCTGAAGACCTATCAAACCTCATGAAGAAAGCACAAAGCCTCGCCGTTCACATGGATAAAAACAAGAAAGACCTTCATAACAAACGCAACATGCAGATAATTGAGGCAAGAATCCACAAGTTATCGCGCTATTATAAGCGTGAAGGCGTTATTGAAAAGAACTGGAAGTATGTAGCTAAAATCGCTTCCGTAACCTAAACAATTTTTTCCTTTTGTTTCACGGTTTCGTTTTGTCAGTTGATGCGCCAGCTTTAAATTTGATTATACCCTTAAGCCAAGAGTGGACTAGGCATGGCTGCACAGCAAGCATCTATTGAACGCTTCTTAGCTTCAGCGACAGAGGCATCGAAAGTAATTTTGGAGACAGTTCAGAAGGATGGTTTTATTCATGTTTTTTCACATTTGGATGCTGATGGAATTGCAGCCGCAGGCGTAATGGGAAAAGCTCTGTATCGGCTTGAAGCCAAGTTTAGAATCAGGATCACTCAACAGCTTGACGAAAAAATCATTAGCGAAATAGTTACTGATAAACCCCAGCTTGTGATTTTAACTGATTTTGGTAGCGGCTATCTTGACCTGTTAAACGAAAAGATCCCAAATTTTAAAGTCTTAATCCTTGACCATCACCAAATAAACGGCAAATCAAACAACCTCAATTTTGTTCAAGTGAATCCTCATAATTTTGAGATTGACGGTGCATCAGATGTTAGCGGTTCAGGTGTTTCTTACTTTGTTGCTAAAGCGGTGAATTCTGCAAACGTTGATTTGGCGACTGTTGCTTTGGTTGGTGCTCTTGGAGATATGCAGGATAAGTATGAACAGAGAAGTTTGAGTGGCCTAAATGATATAATAGTTAACGATGCAGTTGCTGCCGGCTTGCTTAAAGTTGTAAAAGATTTAACTTTCTTTGGCAGGGAAACCAGGCCAATTCACAGGACTTTAGCAACGACGACCAACCCGTTTATTCCTGGCTTAAGCGGAGAAGAAGACAAAGCTTTAGCATTCCTTGCTAAGCCTTGACATTCCCATTAAGCAAGGTGAGAAATTTCGTGCACTTCGCGACCTAAATGACGACGAAAAAAAGCGGCTTTGCTCGGCACTAGCCGATCACTTGCTATCTAAGGGGCTTCATTTGGAAGTTGAGAACTTAATAGGGTATATTTACGTTTTAACTAAAGAGGAACCGAACACGGCGCTTCGGGATGCAAGAGAATTCGCGGTTGTATTGAACTCGACTGGACGCATGGACAGACCAAGTCTTGGCATAGCCATCTGCATGGGAGACCGCAGGAGCCGCACTTGAAGAATCCAACAAGATACTTGAAGACTATCGCAAAAACATTAACAAGTACCTCGGCTGGGTAGCAGAAAAGCCTGAACGCATGCGAGAACTCCAAAATATCTACGTTATCTATGGCGAGAACTTCATTAACGAAAAAATCATCGGCACGGTCTCCTCAATAATTGTCTCAGGGCTCGCTAACAATGAAAAACCGCTCATAGCATTTGCAAACGTTGAGAAAGAGGAGGCGGCAAAGTTCTCGGCAAGAACAACGGAAGCAGCCATCCGCAAAGGGGTCAATCTGGGTGAAGTTATGAGGTTAGCTTCTGAATCACAGGGCGGTAAAGGTGGAGGACACAACATAGCTGCAGGCGCCCAAGTGCCCATTTCCAAGATTGAAGACTTCGTGAAAGTCGTAGATGAATTAATTGGCAAACAATTTAAAGGCGAAAAGATTGGAAGCAACAATCAAACTTGAGTACCCTGACGAAAAAACGGCCGAGGCAGTTGCCAACGCGATTTCTCCTGATAACTTCAAAACTCCAATCGGATTGAGCGTTAAAACAGTTAGGGAAGATACAAAAGTGATTACCCAGATTCGATGTGAAGGCAAACTCGTCACTCTCACAGCAACCATTGATGATTTGCTTTTCAGTGCATCAACCGCAGAAAAGACTTTGCTAACCATCAAAAAAATTTAAAAAGCAAGGTTCCTGTCGTCCACTTTCTACTGACAGGTTTGTCTGACTAAAATGAGTTAATTTACCAAGACGTTTATTTCTCAAAAGTATATTTACCCGTTACATATTCCCGAGGTTTCGCTTCCGCTCTTACCAAACACCGGCGAATGGCACAAGTTGGCTGTCGTATTGTAACCATTTTTTTATGGCTAATTTTCTAAAGTTGTCGAAGACCTGAGGGTCAAACCTGAAAGATTGTGAGGTTTAGCCAAATGTTCACCAAACGCGTATATACAAATAAATGAGCAAAAAGTATCTATTTTGCCCCTGCGCAGGTGTCAAAAGAAATAGAAAAGCTCTAACCCAAAAAACCAAAAACGGTATACAAAAGCATCAACAAAACAAACAAAAAAGCCAAAGTGAAAATGATTATAGCTTTGGTGTTGCTGACCGATTAAGAAACAGCTAAAAAACTTTTGCCGCTATTTCTGGTTTTGTAAATAATAGTTTTCAGCCAATGTAATGTATTTGAGTGAGAAGGCTTTTGCTTTTGTTTTCTCTCGATTATGCTCTTTAGGTTACAAGTTATACATTATCATACAGTTTCAAGCAAAGCGTGGGAATTCAACGTTACCACATTTTAATGAGGCACGGGGATCGTTGCTGATCACTTGAAGGCTATGTTATGCTTGCTTCAAAATACAAAGCTTCTATTCAAGGGCTTATTGCAGTTGTGGGCACTTCAATACTTGAGTGAAGCATGCAGGTTTTGCCTACTTTACAACTTGAGAGTCAAAACATACTCGACTTACTGTAAAGTAAATAAACAGGCGGACATTACATTAACGAAACTTTGAATTGGTGAATTCAGTGAAACGAGTCCACGCAATCTTCATAATTACGGTTTTCTTCTTGCTAGTTTTCCTTCCAATTGTTCAACCTTTAGGAACTGTTTATGCTCAAACCTCAAGTTATAGCATCAGTCAGGTAGATCACGACGTTGAAATCATGTATTCTGGGCAAGTGGTCATTCGAGATACAATTCATGTTTCAGGCCAAGTAACAGATGGCTTCCAGATTGGCATTCCGTCTAAGTACAGCGCTGACGTCCTTAAAGCGGTAGCCTACGATGACAACAACTCTTACCCAGTAAGCTTAGGTGTACAATTAGGTGACCAAACTGGATTTTACGGCGTATCAGTAAACTTCAATGGAAACTCTCCTAGTGTTTTCACAGTTGCTTTTATTCTTTCAAGCAATGTGCTCAGTTATGATTTATCCACAAACTATTTCACGCTTGATTTTCCAGCTTATCCAAGTCTTTCACAAAATGCCGCTAGCTGTAACGTAACCGTCGATCTTCCAAGTACACCTGGAACTATGAACATTACAAAAAGCGACGGATTTGTAGACGGAAACAATTATGCAATAAAAAACCTGGCAGCATATACTAATTCCGCGGGGTCTGCACTTTTTGATGTATCATTTGGAACTCTACTCCCCATAGATATAAACCAACTTAATCGTGACATAAACATTGACCCAAGCGGAAAATTGACTATCTCAGACAGTTACCAAATAATTAGCAACTTTTCATACGCAATGACAACTTTCATTTTGGATGTGCCCACAACAGCCTCAAACATTGTTGTTAGAGATGAATTTGGAAGAGCATTAACAACCGAAGTGGCTGGAACAATTACTTACGGTAGCAGCGACCCAAGCCATGCCGCTGAACTAATCAATGCCACGTTGGTAAACTTCTTAACAACAGGCCAAACCACCACTATCACAGCCGACTATAATTTGCCCGGCGCGACTCTTCAAGGCTCTCAATATGTGCTCAGTAATTTCACACTTTTCCCAGATTTCTTCTATTACGTTGAGCATGCAACGTTTACTTTTTCACCGCCTGAAGGAGCAACAATTGTGACGCCAAAAGCGTCATCTCTTGATTCTTCAGCAACTTTAACGAGAGGCTCTCTTCAAGATACTCTTACACTTACAAGAGACGGAATAAGCTACCTTGATTACAGCATCCCTGAAAGCAACATTTACAAATGTCATATAACTATAATCCAATTTGGGTTTCTTTTAGGCCTACTTTTTGGGCTTTCTTTCTAGCACTCATTCGGATGTGTAGCTGCTGTTGTCTATAGAAAAACCAAACCAGGCGAAAAAGAAAAGTACGCAACTAAAACAGAAAAGTTACCTACTCCAAAGCAACCTCGTCACATCTCAACAAATGGAGAAAGCTGAAGAATAAACAGGGCAACACGTTACTACAGAAAACAATAGGAATTCACAGATGCCTATGAAGAGAAAAAACAGTTAAACGCTGAATTAAAATCTATGGATTCAAAGGCGCAAAAAGGAAAGATTCCAAGACGCCAATACAAAGTTCAAAGAAAAGCCATTGAGACTCATTTGGAAGCATTACGAGAAACATAAACGAACATAAAAAAATCATTCACGAAGCATCAGGCAGCTTATGCAGATTTAGTTAAGCAACTTGATTTTGCTGAAGCAGACTTGGCTGAAGCTGAAGAAAACATAAAGAATCTTGAATCACGGTCAAAGCAAAGGCGAAATTTCGCTTGGAAACCTACAAGAAAAACATTGGAGAATACCAGAAACAAAGAGACAAAGCTGAATCAACCATAAACGGAATTCTGCTAAGATTACGTGAAAAAATCCGTTAAAACACCTAAACCCTTTTATTTTACTCAATAGCTTTTGAATGAAAATCAGAGGTAAACAAAAATGGTAAAAATAGTTGTCGATCCTAAATGCACCGGATGCGAAACTTGCGTAAACACTTGCCCCGTCGGCGTCTACGAAATCAAAAACGGCAAATCAACACCAAGCAAATCAAGCGAATGTCTTAGTCTGCAGAGCATGTGAAGCTCAATGTCCTGAAGGTGCAATTCAAGTAATCGAGTAAATCTAATTTATAATTGAATTGCCCATGAATCTCTCAACGTTGAAGTGAGAGATTATTCCCTTCTTTATTATTTAACGTTAATTTAAACAATTAAAAATTTTGCAAGCAATTGTCATCTCTTTATGGCATCTAAAAATGAAGTTAGTCTTCTATATTCCTTAAAAATCTGATTATTTTTGCAATTTGAGCAACTGTTGCACGGTCGAATTTTTGTTCTTCTTCTATATTTTTGAGCGGAATAGAGGTTACCATAACACACGGTATTACTTGCTTTTGTTATAACAATTATGTTTGGCAGTTACTTCGAAGTTCGAAGTAGAGGAAAAAAATCACAATAAATATTTTAACATTTTAATGTATTTTTAAAGTGTAACCTGAACCAGAATTATACGTTTTGCTTCCTCAATTTTACAACTATCAGTCTCTCAATCATGTGGATATAATTACAAAGGTATGATATTTCAAAATAGCTTTTGTTACCGAACGGTGAAGTAAAAGATATATCCCAAAGATTACGCTTAAACTGTTTATGCCAGACAAAGTTCATTGTGCTCACATACTAGTCAAAACAGAAACAGAAGCAAAAAACGTTAAAGCTCGACTCGACAAAGGCGAAAAATTCGGCGCCATCGCCAAAAACGTTTCCCTTTGCCCTTCCGCGAAAAACAGCGGAGACTTAGGCACTTTTACAAGAGGCAAGATGGTCAAGGAATTTGAGAAAGCCGCTTTTACGCTTGAGAAGGGTCAAATTTCGGAGCCGGTTAAGACGCAGTTTGGATACCACATAATCAAACGAGTAGAGTAGCGACAAAATAGACCAAAATCACGTAAATGATTTTCCCCAACTCTCTATGCGGACACATTAGTAAAGGTAACTTTAAAGATTGGCTTTTCACAAAATGAAAAAGCAAAAAGTATCCCTAAACAAACAATTGCAAGCGATTATAGTCGCAGTGTTTCTTTCCGCGTTTCTGTTTGTGGCAATTTTTAGAGGGAGTTTTCACTCAATTGACGTTGGAATCAGCGTCTGGATTCCTTCAATTCAATCAGGCGTAATGACGGTAATATTCGAAAGGATTTGCGATTGTTTTTGATACCCAAAGCCTTGCATTACTTTCTCTGGGAGTTACTGCATATCTCTTCATCAGAAATCAAAGAGCAGAAGGCTTGCTGCTACTTGGTGCAATTGGAGGAGAAGCACTACTTATTGGATCCATTAAAGATTTAGTTCAGTCGCCCCGACCCTTGAATGGATTAGTTGTTGAGGCGGGGTTTTCTTTTCCAAGCGGGCATACTGCAGGAAGCATAGTTTTTTGTGGAGCTATTGCTTTTTTGGCGTGGCATCATTGGGAACGAAAAAGATCACATGTATCGATTGGTATAGGAGTTGCTGCTGTTTCGGCTGTTGTAGGGTTTAGCCGGATTTATTTGAACGTTCATTGGTTCAGTGATGTTCTTGGCGGGGGTATTCTTGGGGTTTTTTGGCTGTTTTTAGTAATTTTAGTCTTTCAACTTTTGCAATGTAGGGTAGATTTTGAATCGGAAAAGTTTCGTTCAATTTCTTTGTTGTTTTTTATTTTAGCCATTGTTGTTATTGTTTCTGTTGTGGGCTTTGGTTTTATTGATTGATTGTTTTTGCGGTCAGACCGACTGAAAATATATATCTTATTCAGACACATTTATATCTACATCAACACAAAATAAAAACCAAAGACCTAATCAAGGCAAAACCAATGAGCCAAGAAAAAACAAAAAAAATCACACTAGACATCGGCGACATGAGTTGTGTTAATTGCGCCCGCACAATAGAAAAACAACTCGCCAATTTAAACGGCGTAACACATGCAACAGTCAACCTTGCCGCTGAAAAAGCAATCATAGACTACAATCCAAACCTTGTAAACCAAAAAGCAATAGAAGATACCATCGTTGACGCAGGATACAGAGTCATTCACGAAAAAATCGTGCTCCAAATAGGCGGCATGAGCTGCATAAACTGCGCCCAAAGCATAGAAAAGGCTCTAAAGAACCGAGAAGGAATCTACACTGCCAGCGTCAATTTCGCAACAGAAAAAGTTTCCGTTGAATATAATCCCGAACAAATAAGTTTAGCCGGCATCAAAAAAACAATACACGAAGTAGGATACGAAGTTATTGAGGCCGAAAAAACTTTAGAGGATACAGAAGACAAAGAGCGGCAACGCCACATTCGACGCCTAAAGCTCTTGTTGGCTGCCAGCATTGCGTTAACCATCCCAGCCGTTTTCTTCACATGGTTCCCTATCCTGCCCACATTGCAAAACAACATCCTACTGCTAATCCTCGTAACGCCCGTGCAATTTGTAGTAGGATGGACTTTCTACGTTGGCGCGTACAAGGGCTTACGAAACAAAACCACCAATATGGATACTTTAATCGCCATGGGAACATCCACCGCTTGGATTTACAGCGCCGTAGTCACCTTTGCACCAAGCACATTCCCAGGCGCAGGAGTATTTTTTGACACAGCCGCAATGATTATCACTTTCATTTTAACAGGCAAACTCTTAGACGCAATAGCCAGAGGCAGAACCTCAGAAGCCATCAGAAAAATAATGGGGCTCCAAGCAAAAATCGCCAGAGTCATTAGAAACGGCGAAGAACAAGAAATTCCAATTGAAGATGTCCAAACTGGAGACATCGTTGTTGTGAAACCTGGCGAAAAAATTCCCGTTGACGGCATCGTAATTGAAGGCTACTCATCGGTTGATGAAAAAGTCATCACAGGCGAGAGCATTCCAGTTGAAAAGAAACAAGGCGACCAAGTTGTGGGAGCGACCATGAATAAAACGGGAATGCTCAAATTCAAAGCCACCAAAGTTGGTAAAGACACCGTTCTCGCCCAAATAATAAACATGGTTGAAGATGCCTTAAGCTCTAAAGCACCCGTTCAAAGATTGGCGGATGTCGCTTCAAGTTATTTTGTTCCAATAATCATAATCACCGCGACCCTTTCCGCTTTGGTGTGGTATTTCTTGGTTGCCGCAGGCTTTATCTTTGCATTAACTGTGTTTATCGCGGTGCTAATTGTTGCTTGCCCCTGTGCTCTTGGACTTGCCACCCCGACTGCAATAATGGTCGGTGTAGGGAAAGGGGCAGAAAACGGAATTCTGATCAAAAGTGGAGAGGCATTGGAGACAGCTCATCATCTTCAAGCTGTTGTATTTGACAAAACTGGAACCTTAACAAAAGGGGAACCCGAAGTCACAGATATAATTCCAGCCAAACCGTTCAGTGAAGACCAATTTTTGCAGTTTGCCGCCGTAGCAGAGAAAAACTCGGAGCATCCTCTAGGAGAAGCTATAGTAAAAAGGGCAAAAGAGAGGGGCATCCAAGTTGACGAGCCTGAATTCTTTGACTCTATACCGGGTTACGGCGTAGAGGTTAAGCATAATGCTGCAAAGATTTTGCTTGGCAACCGGAAACTCATGGAAACAAAAGGGGTAAACGTCGATCAGCTTGAAGGCAAAATGGTGGAGCTTGAGGAAGAGGGAAAAACAGCCATGCTTATGGCAATAGATAACCAAGCTGCAGGCTTAATAGCTGTGGCTGACACCGTAAAGGAACACTCTACCGAAGCAGTAAAGACTCTTCAGCAGATGGGACTGGAAGTAATCATGATTACTGGGGATAACAAAAGAACAGCTCAAGCTATTGCGCTGCAAGTTGGCGTTAACTGTGTTCTTGCCGAGGTTCTTCCAAGCGAAAAAGCCATTGAAATAAAGAGGCTGCAGGCAGATGGCAAAGTAGTGGCTATGGTTGGCGATGGAATAAATGACGCCCCAGCTTTGGCTCAGGCAAACATTGGAATTGCCGTTGGCAGCGGGACAGACGTGGCTATTGAAACAGGAGACATTGTGTTAATTAAAAATGATCTAAGAGATGTTGTAGTAGCTATCCAGTTAAGCAGAGCCACCATGAAGAAAATTCGGCAAAACCTGTTCTGGGCATTTTTCTACAACATTGCGCTGATTCCGCTGGCGGCAGGCGCCTTCTTCCCAATTGTACACGTGCTGTTTAATCCAGTGTACGCATCAATTGCCATGGCAAGTAGCTCCGTAACGGTGGTTTCAAACGCATCTCTTTTGAGAAGATTCCGACCAAAAATATAGTTACAAAAATCAAGATGTTTGTTGGAGGTGAAAAGTTATGGCTAAAGATTTAGTTTGCGACATGGAAGTTGATGAGAAAACCGCAAAGTGGAAGACAACTTATCAGGGAAAAAACTATTACTTCTGTGCACCAGGATGCAAAAAAGCATTTGATGTGAATCCGCAAAAGTACGTTGGCGGTCACTCATCTGGACATGCTGAACATGGCTGCGGATGCGGCGGCCACTAAACGGTCAAGTTTAGTTTTTAACTTCTTTTTCTTTTTGTTTAATCTCTTTTTAGAATGCGCCTAACAGTACATGTTCAGCGAATAAGTCTTCATTGAATGCTCCGATAAACTCCACTTTTTCGTTAATTACTATTTTTGGGACGCCTATTACATTATACTTCACTGCTAAGTCTGGAAATTCGCTAGTTTCTATGACGTCAGCTTTGACCATATCGCTTTCGATTGCCAGTTTGTGGGCGACTGCGGCAGCTGCTGGGCAATGTGGGCAGGTCAATGTGACAAAGACTTTGATTTGCACTGGAGATTTAACTTCTTTTAGAATTGATTTGGTTTTGTCTGAAAGGTCGGTTTGTCCTTTGGAAACGTTAATTATTGCTTCGATTAATGTTTGAAGTTCATAACCGTAAGGAATTCCGTAGATTCTTACGCCATAGTCTTTTTTGCCAATAATTGCTATGGCGGGAATTTTGTCGATACCGAATTCTTTGGCCTTGTCACCGTCTTTTACGAAATCATAAATTTCTGCTTTAATCTTGTCGTTTAGAGTTGCCAAATCCTCAACTAGTTGCCGTGTATCTGAGCAGAACCGACACTCAAGCTCTTGAGTAAACATAACAATTCTAACTGGATCAACTAGTTTCTCTTTAAAATCGTTTTTTAACAGTTCTTTTTTGTCATCAGGAATTAAACCCATAAAAATCATTCTCCATAAACAGTTTTGCCCTTTTGCCTTGGCAAATACAATAGTAAAAAGATAATTCAGGCATATATTGATTTTTCATTTTTCAAAAATTTGACTCGCCCTTTTGTTTCAGTTTGTGAGAGCTAATTCACCTTATTTTAAGGTAAATTTTGTTGTTTGTGTTTCAGTTTGCTTTTTTGATTTGCAATCTGATCCATTTGCAGGTTGCGACTGGAATCGACTAGAATTGACTGTAAATGACTCTATATGACTGTTTATGACTAGAAATGACTGCTTTTGACTAGTTTTGACTTTCATGAAATACGAAGGTAAGCGATAACCAAACACGGAGAGAAAAATCTTTACAAAAAAAAGTGGATTTGATAAGTACAATTTTGAAAATCTTTGTCGGCAATTGAATCAGGTTTAGTCTCATTGTAAGCTTTATGAAATTCCTTAAAATCACAATCGATATTAAGTCTTGTATTCATTAAGAAAAGTGGTTTTTGGTGTCGAATTGGAGTGAAAAGTTTGACTACTAAGATTTATGCAAACGCCAAGTTAATTGAAGGTTTTCAAATTCTCCTCAACGATAATGAATCTCACAGTTACGTGGTTGATCTTGCTCCCGACCTTGGAACCGGACTGGGAGCTTCAGCCCTCGAAGTTTGCGTAATGAGCCACGCAGGTTGCTACGCTACAATCTTTCTTTTGACAGCAAAGAAGATGCGGTTAGTCATCAAAGATTTGAAAGTTAAGCTTGAAGCAGTAAAATCAGACGAAACAGGAACCATAAGCGATGAAACCTTTGATATAATCATCAAATCTGATGCTTCGGCAGATAGAATTGATCGTGCTCACAAATTAACGGTTGAAACTTGTCCTGTGGGAATATTGTTTGAGAAAGCAGGTATAAAAGCAACCTACAAAGTAACTACAAATAAGGAGTAAATTTTATGGTTGAAGTTGTTTTGAAAGAAGGGGTAAACTGGGTAGGAGCAATTGATTGGAACATAAGGGATTTTCACGGCTACAACACCAACCGAGGAAGCACATACAATGCATATTTAGTCAGGGACGAAAAAACAGCGCTTATCGACACTGTCAAAAGCCAATTCTGCGGCGACTTAATTGCGCATGTTACAGAATTGATAAGCTTTGACAAAATCGATTACATTATAGTTAACCATGTCGAGATGGATCATTCCAGCAGTTTACCCGTTATCGCTAAGCTTGCAAAGAACGCTAAAATTCTCGCTTCAACCCGAGGCAAAGACGAGTTAATCAAACATTACGGCCATGACTTTGACAGAGTTGAAACTGTAAAAACAGGCGATGAGTTAAAACTCGGCAAGAAGACGTTGCGTTTTTTGGAGGCTCCAATGCTTCATTGGCCTGACAGCATGTTTACCTACGATGTTGAAGACAAGATTTTGTTGCCTAACGATGCATTTGGGCAGCATCTTGCTAGCTCCGGACGATTTGACGATGAAGTTGACGGAGCAGCCTTGATGGAAGAAGCCGCAATGTACTATGCTAACATCCTGATGCCGTTTGCGCCCCTAATTACACGTAAAATTCAGGAAGTCGTTGACCTGAAGATACCTATTGACATGATTGCACCAAGCCATGGCATCATCTGGCGAAAGGACCCTATGAAAATTGTCAATGCTTACCTCAAATGGAGTGCAATGGAGAGCAAAAACAAAGTTGTAATAGTCTTCGACACCATGTGGCATAGCACAGACACAATGGCAAGAGCCATAGCTGAAGGCGTAATCAGCCAAGGCGTTGAAGCTAAACTCTACAAGCTCCGTGCCTATAGCATCTCGGAGGCCATGACTGAAATTCTTGATGCAAAAGCGGTTCTTGTTGGTTCACCAACACTCAACAACGGAATGTTCCCTACCCTAGGCCAATTCTTAACCTACGCAACTGGACTGAAACCTAAAGGCAAGCTTTGGAGCTTTTTCGGCTCTTATGGCTGGGGAGGCGGCGCAGTCAAAGGCATGGTGGAGATGGCGAAAAAAGCAGGATTTGAAGTTTATGAGCCTGGAGTCGAAGTAAAATTTGTTCCTGACCAAGAAGATTTGAAAAAATGCTTTGATTTTGGGCAACAAATAGCCCAAAAAATCAAAACTTAATTTTTTATTCTATTTTCATGAATTTTTCTTTTGGCGTAGCACAGATTGGGCATTTGTCAGGTGTTGAGCCTTCAAATGTGTTTCCGCATACTGGGCAAACATAATAATCGGCTTTTGCAGGTTGCTGTTTTGTTTTTTAATGCATCAAGTGCTTTTTGGTAGAGCGCCGCATGGATTTGCTCAACTTTGTTTGCATAATCGAAGCTTATTTGAGCTTTTTTGTTTCCTTCTTTTTTAGCGTCTTCTATGAATTCTGGATACATTTTTTTGAACTCGTAGGTTTCGCCAGACACTGCTGTGCCAAGGTTGTCGGTGGTTGATTTTACCTGCCCCATAACTCTCAGATGGTTTAGGGCGTGGACGGTTTCTGCTTGAGCCGCCGCTTTAAACAGCATGGCAATTTGAGGGAAACCTTCTTCCTCTGCCTTCTTAGCGAAAGCCAAATACATCCTGTTAGCTTGGGATTCGCCTGCGAAAGCAGCTTTTAAATTTTCATCAGTTTTAGTCATTAAAAATCACTAGAAAACAGTAATTGAAAAGAAGGTTATAAGCTATACTAATTGCTATGCCTGAATTTCGTTTAAGGTAAAGTATATTAGTTGTTTTTTGCTTTGGTTTGTTTGTTTTTTGGTGAATTTTATGGAGAAAGTAAAATCTTTTAGTCTACCCAAATTGCCATATGACTATAATGCTTTGGCACCGTATATTTCCGAGAAGCAACTGAAGCTTCACCATGATAAACACCACCAAGCCTACGTTAACGGCGCAAACGCAACTTTTGAAAAAATCGACAAAGCACACAGCGAAAACACGGACCTCGAAATAAAGCTCATGCTCAAAGAATTATCCTTCAACGTTGGCGGACATATTGCACACTCGATTTTCTGGGAAAACATGGCGCCCGCAGGCAAAGGCGGCGGAGGACAACCGGGAGGAGCCGTAGCTGACATGATTAACATGGGGTTTGGAAGCTTTGAACATTTCAAAAAAGAATTCACGATGGCTGCTTCAAGCATGGAAGGTTCAGGTTGGGCTGCCTTAGCAGTTCATCCTTGCATTGAAAGACCTTTAATTATGCAAATTGAAAAGCATAATGTAAATGTTTACCCAACCTTTAAAATCCTAATGGTTTTGGATGTTTGGGAACACGCCTACTACGTTGACTACAAAAATGAACGACCCAAATTCATTGAAGCGTTCTGGAATGTTGTTAACTGGGATAGAGTAAATAAAAACCTAAGCCTTGTAAAATAACTAAACCCAATTTTTTTTTATTTTTAATGTTTCGCTCTTTTTTATATGACCTTTTCTATTTTTTTAAGTAATTCACTTTGCCTTTTTGTGTATCTTGTCGATTATGCCTTTCTGAAGGTAAATGGATACTGCGGCTATGCTTTTTGTTGGGTCATTTCTCATCACAATAGAATATAGGTGAAACATTTTAATTCCAACCGCATCTTTGGATATCTGTCCGTCAACTAATTTTAGGGCAAGCGATATAGCATCATTAATCGAGCCGCCCGCAGCAACTATCTTTATTTCCTCGAATTTTGCGAGACGCAAGAGACTTATTGTGAGAAGACGCTCCATAGTAGCTGCTCTGCTGACGCTGATTGTTTGCTCGGTGGCATCACTCATTGTTTTGTCTTCTTGTTGAGCCAATGTAGAATAATCCCCTGTCTGTTTTTGAGACAGATGCGCTGAAACGGCTGAGACTTTGCCTATCGAGGGAATTTCAAGAGATGCAATATCATATGTCGTCAACGTAGACTTTGGCAATTTCAGTTGCCATGTTCATGGCTGAGCAAGCTAAAAAAATCGAATCATTCAAGCCAACAACGTTTACTTCTCCCTCTTCCATTATGTCGGCTATTATGCCTTCAACCACATCAGTTGTTTTCGCTGAAGCATCTGTTGGTTGAAGAAGTATGATTTTCCCTGTAGATTTTTGACTCATAACAGTGCCTTAGCAGTTATTGGAACGCCTGCTAATATAATACTTACCACATTTAAAACAAAGGGAACACTGCTTAAGGTGCAGGCGTTATTTTAATAGCTGCTGCAGGACACTGCATCTCACAAGCAAGGCATTGTATGCAGTCTTTTTCCCTTGCAGGATCAGCTTTCGTTCAGAAAGCGGGTGACCAGGAGATTCAGCCCAATCATATAAGTGAAACGGGGCAAACATCTATGCATACGCCGTCTCCAACGCAAGAATCCCAATCTACAGCACTTGTTGTGCCGTGAATTCCTAGTTTTGTGGGGGCTCAACGGGTCCCCAAACTTTATGTCCATTATGTTCACTTACAACTTGACGTTTTGTTTGAAAATCAGGGTCAATTGGCAAAAAAATTTCACCACTAAAAATCAGCAGAAACAGCAATATTAGGCTTTCTAAAATAACATTTGTCCACAAAACATTTGGGCATAACCACACATTATTTGTTATGAGAATTTATGATTCAATACAGTTTGCCATTTGGCATGCGATACGCCACCCTTGAAGAAAGAAAACAATTCTACAGCTCTGAATTTAATCTTCGAAAAGTGGCTGAATGGTTCAAGGAAGGACTTGGCAGAACAAAGTTCGCAGTTATTATGGGAAGGCATACACAAATTTACCCCGAAAAATACAGGGAAGACGCTTCAACCACTCTAATAATTGATGATTACAAAAATTTGGAAGATTTGCACCAACAAATCCTTGAGTTTTTGCCTGAAGCTGTTTATTATGACCGAAACGTCTATGACAAAAACGACTATAAAGTTGGGCAAGAACTTGCTTTTGACCTGGACCCAGAAAACATAACTTGCCCAGTCCATGGCACCTTAGCTGATAAGATGAGGCGTAATCAAGGATTGAGCTTTTGTGACTTAGAACTGGAGATGGTGAAGCATGAAGCAGTTGGTCTTATTGAATATCTTACAAATTGTTTTTCCGAAGTTCGGGCTGTTTATTCTGGCAGAGGCTTCCACCTACATGTTTTGGACCAAAATGCCTACCAATTAGGCAACAAAGAAAGGAAGGAAATTGCTCAACAGGTGAAAAGCGCTGGATTTCACATTGATGAATGGGTAACCTCAGGAGAAATGCGGCTAATCAGGTTGCCCCATAGTCTAAACGGATTAGTATCAAGAATCGTATTACCACTAACAAAAAGGGAGATAGAACGCTTCGACGCCAATACATGACGAGAGATGCCTACCAAAATTCCTAAGCCAAAAGCTTACTTTTTAACTTCTTTAGCTTTTTTCTCGGCTTTAGAATAATAGGCCTTCTTTTTCTTTTCTTCTTCGGCTTTTGTCGGCTTAACTGGTTTTACCATTAAAAATCCTCAATTAAAATTATAATTAACTTGCATAAAAGATTTTCCAGATAGAAAAAGCGCTGAAAAGTTTATTTGTCCTTTACAGTTATTTTTAACATTGTTACTGAGGATGATGTTATGGAACACTTTGATGTAATCGTTATTGGTTCAGGATCTGGAATGCTAATTGCATCAGCAGCAGTTGACCGAGGCCTTAAAGTGGCGTTGGTTGAGCACGGCAAAATGGGCGGCACATGCATAAACGTGGGCTGTGTACCCTCGAAAATGCTAATTTACCCAGCAGACGTCATCACCAATGTTAAAGATGCAAACAAACTTGGCGTCAATACATCCATAGATTCGGTTGATTTCAACAATATCATGACAAGAATGCATGCGCTGGTTAATGAGGATTCGAGTCATCAAGCAATGGCTGTTGAAGCCACGCCAGACATGACTTGGTTTAAGGAAACGGCCGAATTTGTAGCAGATTACACTATGCAGGCCGGTGCACACTCAATAACCGCAGAGAAAATTTTTATTGTCTCAGGTGCCCGTACTGGACTACCCCTTATTAAAGGCATAGACAAAATAAATTATTTAACAAGCGACACTGTTTTAGAGTTGAAAACCCCGCCCAAAAGTCTGCTGATTGTTGGTGGAGGCTACATTGGCATGGAGTATGGACACTTTTTCTCTGGAATCGGCACAAAAACCACCATACTGCAAAGACCTGATCGAGTAGTGCCCGATGAAGAACCCGAAATCTCAGAGTTGCTAAAGAGGGAAATGGCTAAGCGGATGGAAATATATACGGGTTATGAAGTTATAGAAGCAAAACAAGAAGGGCAAGTTAAAACATTAGTTGCCAGAAACCGCCTAGATGGCAGCTTTCACGAATTCTATGCCGAAGCAGTCATGATTGCAACAGGCAGAGTATCCAACGCTGATATTTTGAAACCTGAAAAAACAGGCATAAAGCTGGATGACCACAATTTTATAAAAGTTGACGAGTATCTGGAAACAAGCAAAAAGAACATTTGGGCGTTAGGCGACGCAATAGGCATTCAGATGTTTAAGCATGTAGCTAACTATGAAGCAGGCATTGCATGGCATAACGCTCTTGATGAGCATAAAGTTAAAATGGATTTTTTAGCCTCGCCCCATGCAATTTTTAGTCATCCACAGGTTGCCTCGGTCGGCTTAAAAGAACAAGAAGCTAAACAGCAATATCACAAAATCCTCGTAGGACAAGCATTGTATAGAGATACTGCAATGGGAGCTGCCTTGGGATTTCCCGAAGGCTTCGTAAAAGTAATCGTGGAACAAGAAACAGGCAAAATACTTGGAGCCCACATCATAGGACAAGAAGCGTCAATTCTCATTCAAGAAATCATTAACGCCATGAGTTCTGAAACTGGAACCTTTGCACCCATAGCTCAAGGCATGCATATTCATCCTGCGTTGTCCGAGGTAGTTCAGAACGCATTCGGCAACCTTCACCGTCACGAGAACTAAAAATTCCACGTTTTAGTAATCTAAACAGTTATATTTGGCGTAAAACAATTTTTAATTGTGAGAATATGCAGTTCTCGAAAGTTTTTGGTAAAAAAAATAATCATAAGGTTACTCTATACGCATTAAGTACTTGCGTTTGGTGTAAACTTACAAAGGAATTTCTAAGTGAAAACGGCGTTGAATATGAATTCTTGGATGTTGATTTACTCAACGAGGATGACAAATCGAAGGTTCATGAAGTAATCGCTAGGAAAGGCGGAATGCTAAGTTACCCCACTATAATTGTTGATGATAAAACTGTAATTACTGGCTTTCGTAAAGACAAACTCAAAGAGGCACTTGAAATTTGACTACATTAGAGGAAACTCGCCGAAGAGCTGAAGCAGATGCTAAAACATTTGGATACTACCTTACTCCCCAGCCTGAATTGTTACAAGGCTTTCTTGAAGGATTAAAAACAAATGAAGACCGTTATGGTTACCCGTTATGCCCCTGCAGACTTACCTCTGGCAATTTTGAATACGATAGAGACATAATTTGTCCGTGTGACTATCGAGACCCAGATGTTGCACAATATGGTGCATGCTACTGTAGACTTTACGTAAACAAGCAAGTTTACGAAAGCAAAAACCTACCTGAAGTACCTGAGCGAAGACCACTTGAAAAACAACAAAGAGCCTACGGAACTCAAGCCGCTGCCAAACCAGAACCTCCGCAAGGAGAACAAGAAAAACCAGTTGCTACAACTCAAGCCTCTGTTCAAGTTGAAAAGCCGCAACCACAGGTTAAAAAGAAGTTATGGTACTGCAAGCAATGCGGATACGTTGTTTTCCGCGAGGATCCGCCGTACATTTGCCCAATTTGCAAGGCTAAAAGAGAAATTTTTGCTGAAATCGAGAGTGCCGTTTACTTTAACGGTTAACTCGCTTGTTATTTTTGGATTTCTATCTCAATTTTTTTCCAATCTGTTTTTATGCCCTTAAGAGAGCCCACGGCACCAGTTATGGTTCCGTTTAAAATATTTGATACAAAGTCGTTTAGAGGTATTTCTTTTCCATCAACTGTTAATTTTAAACTCAAATGAGATCACCTTAGAATAGTATTAGTGTGTTGTGAAGAGTAAAAAGTTTGTTGCATAGGCGCCGAGAACTTAGATGTTGAAAAACCTTGTAGCCATTTTATATTCTTGGTGGGCTGGTTTTGACCAACACTCTGAGCTTGGTCAAGTTTTCCTTTATCTCTGCTTTCACACCCATAGCTGCAAAGTATTCTTCAAGAAATATTCTTATGAAATCTTTAGAAGTCTCCGAAACCAATACCAATGTGTAATCGTTTGGAGCGTTCTTTGTTAAACGGAAAAAGTTGCATATCTCAAGCCGTGTTAGCATTTCTTCTGCCGAATGGACTTTTGTTTTAAGTTGTTCCCAATGTGCTCGGGCGACTTCTTTGTGGTCACTCCAGAACTTTTCGCGCTCAGGTGATGTGGCGATCAGTTGTAGGAACATGAGCCAATGATCAACATCAACAATTATATGTTCACCGTTAAGAAGCATATCCATGTAAGCTTGGATTTTTTTCTTGGTCACTGGGTCTTCGAGAGCTTTGTTTTCGTTGTAGAATTTTAGGGCACGACGCATCACTTCGCTTTGAGATACTTGTGATTCAGTGCTTATTTTTTCTAATAAATCAGCTGTTGTTTTATCGAATGCAACTGTTACTCTGGTGGGGTTTACCATCACGCTCACTTGTATGAATTAACGTATTTTCAATTTATCGGAAATTATATAAACATTGTGTTGGCATCTGCAAATAAATGTTTGCAAATTTGAAGTATTAAAGAACAATATTAAACAATTGTTGAGACGCACTATGGATCATAAGCAAACTTTTATTCCCTGATCAATTACTCATTAATATGACTACTTCAAGGAGATCATCAAATGAAAAGACCAGAAATATATCTTGAACCAAAGCAGAGAGATGCAAAAATAATCGAGCTGCTTGAAAAAGAGTACCCCAACGCAAAAACCGCCCTAAACTACTCCAACCCACTGGAAATACTCGTCGCCACCATGCTTTCAGCCCAAACAACCGACCAAACAGTCAACTCAGTAACCGCCAACCTATTCAAGAAATACCACAAAGCCGAAGATTATGCGAACGCCGACATAAAAGAACTAGAGCAGGACATACGTTCCACAGGTTTCTATCATAACAAAGCAAGAAACCTACAAAAATGCTGCCAACTGCTTGTAGAAAAATACAATTCCCAAGTACCAAAAACGATGGACGAATTATTAGAGCTTTCAGGAGTTGCACGAAAAACCGCCAACATCGTCTTATACAACGCCTATTCAATAATCGCGGGCATTGCAGTAGACACACATGTCAACAGACTTTCACAGCGACTAGGGCTCACAGAGCAGGATGATTCCTCTAAAATAGAGCAGGATTTAATGCTGATTACTCCGAAAGAAAAATGGATGAAACTAACCGATTTGCTGATTTTCCACGGGAGACAGGTCTGTATTGCAAGAAAGCCTAAGTGCAAAATGTGTGTTTTAAACAAATATTGCCCATGCGCTTTTTCTTTTGATTAAAGCATCACCCATTTATATCAGCTTACGTTTTTTTCTATAAGCGAGGATTCGTTTTTAATGTCTATCAAAATTAAAGTCGGAGACAAGGCATTAGACTTCTCTCTACCAGACATCGACATGAAGCCACGGAGCCTAAAAGATTTCTTAGGTCGAAAAATTGTTTTAGCTTTTTTCGTCGGCGCATTCACTTCAACATGCACAAAAGAGATGTGTGAATTCCGAGATTCCATGGCTCGACTTGTCGACTTAGAAGCCCAAGTTATAGGAATAAGCGTAAATGACCCTTATTCCAACAGAGGTTTTGCAGAAAAAAACAGGCTGCCCTTCCCAATTCTAAGCGACTATAAACGTGAAGTTATCAAAGCCTATGGGTTGGAGCTACCAAATTTTGCGGGACTCGACGGTTACACGGTTGCTAAACGCTCAATTTTCATACTTGACCGTGAAGGCACAATACGTTATGTTTGGATTTCAGACGATCCATCAGTAGAACCAAACTACCAAGAAATACAAAACGTTCTACAGCAAATCAAGTAGAATCAATCTTGTTCATCAGTACAGGATAGAACGAATTTCTTTGACTTCTTCCGGAAAGGAATATAACTAATCTCTCCAATTTCAAAAAGTAAAGAAAACAAATCAATTATCGGTTTCTCCTGGGAAAATGATTTACTGCTGGCTCACCATGTGGCCGAAGACTGTAAACATGTAAAATCCTCTTTTCTTTACCACGGTTAAGGCGCCCTCTATGAATTTGGTGCCGTTCAATCTTAACGTGATAAAAACAGCCCATTTTATAACGCACAAAAGTTATTAGCCGCTCTAAAAGTTATTTGAGTGTTATTATAACGGTGACTATGTGAGTGTCCTTTGAAATCCAAGAGTTACCTGATGTAATCCGTGTCATTGTTCTTCTAAACTTGAGCAAAGGCGTTAAAATCAAAAAATCAACGTTAAAAAACCGTGTTAACAGGATATGCGTTAGTTATGCATGCGTGGAAATGTCTGAATTGGATAGAGCACTTAAAGAAATGTCTACTGAAGGGCTTATCGTCGAAAAAGATGAGATGGTACAGTTAACACCGCAAGGCCAAAAGTTAGGTAAAGAATGGGAAAGTTTGCTCTTAAAGAAAGAACCTATTATGGAGGTAGTTGCTGGTTTAGTTGATGGCTCAATAACCAGTTTAGTGGTCATTCTCTCGGCATTCATAGCAACATTTACTGCAAGCACAGCATTTTTGGGGAATCCTAAAACAGTCGTGTTCGCCGCTTTTTTAACGTTGAGCGCCGTTGCGGTAACCAACTTCTCAAGCTTCTTGCTTGGAGGAATCACCGAAGACTTAGCCGACATTATGACTCTACAAAACCTGATGAACTATAGCTTAAGTGACATACCCGATAAGAAAGAACGAGACAAATCCTTGCTGTTAGTGCAGAAACTCTTCACTTTACTTGGAAAACAAATACATAGGTCAAACATTTATGGAGCAATAATTTCTGGAACAACGACTTTTATTGCAGGAATTATTCCAATAGCAACATACCTGTCTCTTCCAGCATACTACAACATTATCATTTCTCTTCTCGAAGTTGGGGTTATTTCGGGGGTTTTTCTGGCACGTTATCGATCAAAGAAAACTCGAGTAAATTGGAAAATAACACTTGGAGAAACTGTCATCATTGTTATAATTGCAACGGTTGTTTCTCTACTGCTTGGCATAATATAGAGCGGTTAAACTAAACGTCGATGCTCAACCATCAAACACTTATCCATAATAACAATCAAGCCAGCGCCACTCGCCATCTCCGCAGCCTTCTCACTAACTATTCCAAGTTGCATCCAAACCACAAAAGGCTTACCGTACATTTGCTTGAGCGTTATGGCTTGCTCAACTATCTGCACCACCTCTTTCGCAGGTCTAAAGACGTCAACTATTTCAATGGTTTTTTGGATCTCAGGTGGAATATCGAGCAGACTCTTGTAGCTTTTCTCGCCAAGAATCTCATCTGCAAAGGGATTGATAGGTATTATTGAGTAGCCATGTTGTTTTAGGTAAACACTGACAATATGGCTATCCTTTTCTGGATCTTTAGATAGCCCAACTACCGCAACAACTCTATATCTGCTTAAGATTTCTTTAATTTGATTTTGTTCCAAAATTCTATCTTCCATTTCCTAAAATTTCGCTACGGGGCTTCCTTCAGTTTCAATTCCGAAAAGCGCTCTGTGCCATTGCGCAAAGTGAGGATTCTAACTACATCACCGATTTTTCTTCTCTGAATATTATTGACTAAGTCCTCGATTTTATCAGTATCTACGTTGCCTACTTGGAGAATGATATCTCCTTCAGCCATGCCTGTGTCTTCGGCAGGACTACCCTCAGCAATTCTAGTTACTAATACTCCACGATTTACCGGTAAACCGTAATAACGTGCGATTTCACGCGTTAAGGATAATCCAATTATGCCGAGCCACGGTCTTTTAGTTGCTTCATCAGTGAAAATGTCATCAGTACAGGCTTTTGCCGAGTTTATGGGAATAGCAAAACCAATTCCTTGCGCATAGGGTATTATGGCCGTGTTTATCGCGATAACCTTGCCGGTCAAATCTACAAGTGGACCCCCACTATTCCCAGGATTAATAGAAGCATCCGTTTGAACAAGATTCTCTATCAAACCTCGTTCAGACTCTATTGTCCTATTAATTGCACTTATCACTCCAAAGGTAACGCTTGGTCCACCAGTCAAACCAAAGGGGTTACCAATGGCGTAGACTCTTTGCCCCATCCTTATCTTATCAGAGTCTCCAAGTTCAGCCGCCTGAAGATTTTTCCTTTTGACTTTTACCACAGCTATATCATGAATGGCGCATGCCCCCACGATTGTACCTTCAAGCACTTCATTGTTACCAAGAGTAACATTGATTTTTTGTGCTCCGCCAACCACATGATTGTTAGTTAGAATTAGCCCTTTTGAATCAATTATAGTACCTGACCCCATGCCTCCAACTGGCACTGCTTGATAAAAAATATTATGAACGAGTTTTAACGTGCTAATGTTAACTGTGCTTTTGCTTACTTTCTCAATAGTGTCCAAAATTGCCTTCTCGTCATATGACAAGTTGATTTCCTCAAAATCAGTTAAGATTCGTTTTTAATAAGTCTTAATTACGAAAATTTAACGACAGAAGAAGCAGTTTTCTGCCCATTCTTTAGGCATTTCCTTTTGGCATTGGGGACACATTAAGCCTTTTTCTCTGACTGTTTGGCAGGTTTGACAGAAGAGCTTGAGGATTTCTGATTTATTGTCTGGCGCTGTTATTAGGCTGGTTACCATTTGGTTTATTAGGTTTAAAACTTCAGTAGATGTATCAATTGTAAGCAGGTTTCCTCTTTCTTTGCTTATGTACCTGCTGATTGCCGATTGTGATAGCCCAAGGAGTTTGGCCGCTTGTTGTTCGTTAAGACCACGTTTTTCAACTATTTCTCTGGCCATAATCGCTTTAACTGCAGGCAAAACAGTTTTTACCCCAACTTCGCACGGTAGTATCAAATTCTCCACCAATTACTCTTATTTTTGGGGAAAACTTATTTAAATATGTCGCCCGTCATACTTTATGACGCGTGTCATGATGGGCGATCAATAACCAAAAAAAGACACCACAAGACCTAAGCTCATTCCTCAACACGTCACGACACACGCCCACAAAGGAGAATAACCCAATGGGCAATGTCCTATCCCAAACTTCAAAACTAGAAAACAACTCCGACTTAGCCGGAGTGCTAAGAACACTTAATGCAGAATGCAGAAATTGTGCTCCAATAACCCCCCTAAAATGCATAAACCGATGCCAAGTATACAAATTAAAAAATGAACTAAGAAAACTTCGCGAAACTATGGATAATCCAAACTACATAAAAGATCTTCTCAACGTCTTAAAAAACGAGACAAGAATCCACATCTTACAAGCAATAGTTAACGGCAGATACTCTGTAAGCCAATTACAGCAAGAATTAAAGAAAACAGGACACAGTCACAGCCAAGATACCATAAACACAGAATATTTGCGTCCACTAATGTCAGTGGGTCTAGCTATCGAGGCTCGAGACGAATATTATGCGACAATGTTTGGTGGCCGTCTAACTGAGTTGCTAGGAACTTTCCCAGAATTTGCTGGGATGCTTCCAGCTCACTCAGAATGTTACGAAGAAACCCTGTTACAATCACTTCTAACAGGACCAAAAACATTTGAGGAAATTGAAGCGCTTATCTCGCCAAAAATTGCTTCACGAATTCTTAAGCGTTTACGCCTAACTAATTTAATTAAAACGCCAGTGGAAAGAGATTACATATTCTTTTTCAGATCAAAACGAGACCCAGTCAAAGAAGTCCTTACAAGTACAGAGCGAAAAATTTATGATTCTATTCAAAATGAAGGAATTTCTGCTGGAAAACTTGCCAAAGAAACAGAGCTGTCAATGAGAAGAATCTACAAATATTTAAGAGGCTTAAAAGGCAAAAAACTGATATTCTTAAGGAAAACACCTAAGGTCTATGATTTAACTTGCAAAGGTGAAATGCTAGCCTCTGTACTGCACGGTCTTCAAGAAATTGTAGAAGAGACATGGAACTCTTCTGAAGACGTGATGCATGACAACACTAACTCTTAGCAAAACCCGTCCTTTTTTTATTTTATCCGCCACCAGGTGCGCCGTGAAAAGGTACGTTTTCCCAAAGTAATTTCCACCAATCTTCTTCTGTTATAGTTTCTCCCTTAACGATTATCTCTAAAACCATCTTAAGCATTTCATGGTGCCTACGTTCGTCAGATAATATAGCATTCAACAGAAAAACAACCTTTTTGTCTTCGATGTTAGGAATCATAATTTCAAGTTTCTTAATCAGAGTGGATTCAATAGTAATGTGTTTTTCCACAAGTGCTCTATGCTCATCAAGATGCTCCTGTGTTAAAGCTGTAGAAGCACTAGTGATAAGTGTAATGGCTGCCATGTAAAGTTCTGCATGTTTAATAGAATCAAGTGAAACTCCTTTCAAAACTCCTTTAACAGCAGGATTCTTCATGTTGGCAAGCGGTTTTTCAAGGGAAGCCACTATTTCTTTTTCGACAGTTATCTGGTTTTTCAAAAATTCTAGGAGATTATCCTTTCTTTTTTCCATTTCGTTCTCCAATGCGGTTAATGTTAAGCCGCACTCATCAAGTTTTCGGAAATTCTTTTTCCCAAGTCACTACAAGCATCAAGCATTTTTTCGTCGGGAACATAATTCGCAAGTAAAGGAGGTTCAGTCACCTGCATCTCAAACTTGGTCATAATTTCCAAGATATCTTTTGGTGCTTCACCACTCCATCCATAAGAACCAAAAGCGGCGCCTATTTTACCCTTCAGATTTATTCCCTGATTAGCAACTTCCTCGAAAAGTTTTTTGAAATCAATAGGCATTTCATGATTATAAGTTGGAGTTCCCACGAGTATTGCATCGAAAGCACTCAGGTCCTGGGGATCAACATGAAATTTGACTTGAACTGTAACATTATTGTTAAACTGTACTCCTTTAGCTACAGCGTTAGCCATTTTTTCGGTATTGCCAGTCCTGCTGTAGTAAAGAACAAGAATTTTCTTCATAAAAATATAGTAAACCTAAAATGTATTTCAACATTTTGCCGTTACTCTTTACGACCTATCTTTCTGTAAAATTCTGGATCACTTTCTCTAGATAATTTTTCCCCACTTTTCGATCTGCTTCTTCACGAAGCATCTTTCATTTTTGTTCAACTCCACGATTCGTAAAAAGCCGACTTTATATCAGTTGCAAAAATTGTCCTTAAGCTATGTGTGAAACCATAAGCTATCAAAAAAATATTTAGTTGAAACTAAATTGACCATTGATGCCATTGCATCTAAATTAACCTTATAGAAGACTTAAATTATAAAACCGAAAGAAGCTTGCTAATTATTCTATTTTGCCAATTTCTTTTGTGACATCAATTGGTGAAGTATAAATTTTATCTGTAAACTTATTTAATATCTCAATCACGTCGTTGGAGGCATCTCTGTTCTGAGCATTGTCTAACAGTTTTTTCTTTTCAGCCGGATAACGAATGCCAGCAAGATATTTTTCAACAATTGCCGGGCTCACATGACCTGATTTGCCATTTTTATTTGTATACTGTCTTCTATGTCCTCTACCTTGACCTATTCCTCTACGCCTAGTAGTTTGAGTTTCTTGTTTACTCGTTTCTGTTCACCTCCGCATCGTAAACGAGTTATTTAAAAAATAAACAAGCTAATGCCTAAATAATGGGGTTTATTCTCCCTCATGCTCTTTGCCAGCTAGAATTAGTCTACGAACCTTTTGTCCTCCTCTATGCCCTGCCTCTTCTAAGCTGGTTTTTCCTCTCGCCTCGGGTGAGCCCTCATGTTGCTTTGCACGTTGCGAGCCACCTTTGCTACCTATCTCACTATAAAATTCAGGGCCATGCGTCTTGGATGTTCTTTCTCCGCCTAATCGACCAGCTTCTTCGACAGTCATCTTTCCTTTCTTTTTCTGATCACTCATAAGTGTCACCTCCACGGTAAACATCTTAAAACATCTACTTTCTAATTTTTCTAGCCCGAAACATATCTTTTAAACATATGTGGCTGTCTTAAGCCAATAACAATAAACAAAACTTTTTGGAAATATACTCTAAACTTCTAAATCAAATTGAGGTTTTCGAAAATTGTGAATCAAAGGAAAATTGGGATAAGCTCCCTTTACTTTTATTCTTCTTCATGTTCTTTTCCTTCTTGAATAAGCTTTCTGACTCTTTGTCCTCCTTTAGGTCCTCCTATTTTTCCGCCTTTACGACCAATTTCACTATAGAATGCTTCTCCATGAGTTTCGGATGTTCTTAGTCCACCTTTCCGACCTGCTTCTTCAACGGTCATTTTACCTCTTCGTTCATCTCTAGACAATATCCTTCACCTCCATTTGAAACAAAATCATTTAATTTAACAAAAGAAGAGTCACAAAAATAATTACGAAAAACTCGATACCATTTTATTTATTCTTCCTCATGATCCTTTCCTGCTTGGATTAGTTTTCGGACTCTTTGCCCACCGCGGTGACCTGCTTCTTCTAGGCTTGTTTTGCCCATAGCTTCAGTTGTTCCTTCGTGCTGTTTGGCGCGTTCAGAACCGCCTTTGCTGCCTATTTCACTATAAAACTCTGGACCTCGCTCCTGAGAAACCTTTTCGCCGCCTTTGCGACCTATTTCCTCATAGAATTCTCGTCCGTGGGTTGAAGCGGTCTTTTCTCCACCCTTCCTTCCAGCTTCAGCAACAGTCATTTTACCTTTTCTACTTTCTTCACGCATACTCAAAACATATCACCTCCGCATTAAACTGCGGAAAAAGTTAACAAGATTAGAGCCGAACAACCGCTCATAAACTTATGTGATTGTAGCATAACTGCAACAGGATAAATAACTCTAAGAATATCCGCAGAGAATAAGTAAAATAGACAAAAAACAGCTTAAAGGAAAAGGTTTGAACTCTTTTTTAATTAATAAATCAATTTAAATATTGCAGTTTGCCAACTTAGTAGTCATTAGGTAACCTGAATGAAAATACTTCTAATTAATCCGCCGCAAACATTTTATTCAGGCTCAGAACAGCCATCAGGGAATCTGCCTTTAGGCCTGATGTATATAGCAGCTGTGTTAAGCAAATCAGGTTACAAAACGGAAATTTTAGATGCATTTATGACTGAGGACCCTTTCCAGAAAAACGGCGAAGCGATAAACGTTGGCATGTCACTTGAGCGAATAAAGCAGGAAATTTCAAATCGGAAACCAGACATTGTTGGCATAGCAGGACCATTTACTTGCCAGATAGAAAAATCAGTTAAAATAAGTGACGCAGCTAAAGAAGTTGACTCAAGCATTTTAACGGTTGTCGGAGGTCCCCACGTCACAACGATGCCAAAAGAATTTCTTGAAGAATCAAAAAACGTTGACATAGCTGTAATGGGTGAAGGCGAATACAGCATGCTTGATATCGTCAAACATTTTGAAGGCAAAAAGCAGCTAAATGAAATTCTTGGAGTCGCCTACCGTAAAAATGGACAAGTCACAATAAATTCGCCAAGATCTTTCATCAAAAACTTGGATGAGCTCCTTACCCAGCCTATGAATTAGTGAACATGGAACAATACCTGAACTCAAAAAAAATAGGTTATCGCAGCTTCAGAAACAGAGCAATATCTATGGTCACCAGCAGGGGCTGCCCGTTTAACTGCTGTTTCTGTTCAGTCCATCTGCACATGGGCAGAGATTTTCGGGCGCACTCTTCAACTTATGTGCTAAATCATATAGAGTACATTTCCGAAAAATATAATATTAAAAACATTTTTTTTGAAGATGACAACTTAACATTTGACCTTGGCAGGTTCGAAGCTATCTGTGATGGCTTAATTGAGAAAAAAAGCAAGATTGGTTGGGAGACCCCAAACGGCGTTCGGGCAGATTGTTTAAACTTAAATCTGCTTAGAAAAATGAAAAAGTCAGGATGTCAGAGTGTCTTTTTCGGGGTAGAATCAGGCGACCAGCAAATCTTAACCAATGTAATCTGTAAGAGTCTTAGACTTAAAACGTGTAGTGGAAGTTGCGAAAATCTGCAAAGACATCGATTTAAAAACAGGCGGATTTTACATTATTGGTTTTCCAGGTGAAAAGAAAGAAAACATGCAGAAAACTGTTGATTTTGCACTAAAACTCAAACGTGATTTTGACGTAGGTATGCACCTGTTCATTGCGACACCCTCGTATGGGACAAAATTATATGAGCAGTGCAAATCAAAAGGATATATTGAGCAAGATTTAACCTGGAACTCTTTTGCGGAAGCTCGCCAACCAAAAGGTATGCCAATGATCTCAACCGAAGACTTCACCCCTGAAGAAGTAAAAGAAATAGCTGTCCAGGCACTCAAAAAATATAAGAAATTATCATTAATCAACCACATCAAGAATCCAAGAAAAGCGCTTAAGACAGGGTTTGGTCAGCCTCAACTTATACTAAAATATGTCAGAAACTTGCTTACATAAACAAAACTGGTTGCTTCATTAAGATACAGCAATAACAACCACTTGTCTAATTATCAAACGTCTAAGCGGGCCCGCTGGGATTTGAACCCAGGATTCTCGGCTCCGGAGGCCGATGCCTTAATCCGTACTAGACTACGAGCCCACAGCTTACAAACCAAATATACCATTTAATTTAAAGCTAACCTTGTTATTCCTGGATTAACTCTTCATCTATCCACCAAGCTTTCTTTTTCCCAGACCGTTCGCCAGCATAATATTCGATTATTGATTTTCCAATTTGTTTTTTTGATGTTTTCTGGATTTTTCTAAGCCTATTAAGTATGAGCCACCTGTTGGTTTTAACGTACTCAGCCAATTCAGGCGTAGTTGCGCTTTTGTAATGCAGCAGGTACTCCATTATTTTATGATCTATTTCATCGATGCAGTAAGAGTGCGGATTTATTTTTCCATGCTGAAAAGTGAGCAATTCTAAATCAGCCAGGTATTTTCTGATTTGACCAAATTCCTGCTCTATTTTGCCCATTCTATCTTCTAAAGCTAAGAGTTTGTCTGCTTTAGGTGTTTTCTGCAGTTTTTCGCTTATAGCTTCCCTGATAAAGTTGCTTCTGTCGCCTTCTGGAATACGCAACGCCATTTCTTTGTAGACTTCTTCAGGAATTTTCACCGTGACTATTCTGACTTCACTCAATATTGACGCCTCAGCAAATCTTATGCATCCTCTTATTATTTCATAGTTTCTCTAAAATTACTTGTAAGATGAATTAATGTTAGATAGAACGTCTTAATCAGATGAAATTCGCTTGAGTCGACGATGAAATGCAAGCGCTAAAACAATAATAATTTATTTGAGAAGTACAAAATAGAGGCACACGGTGACTTAAGTTGATTGATTGGTCTCAAAAAGAGTTATTAATTCTGGCATTTGATCATCGAGCGTCATTTCTTGAAAAAATGTTTGAAATTAAAAATCGTCAACCCACATCTGAAGAAAAAAAGCAAATTGAAGATTACAAGAAAATAATTTTTGAAGGCTTCAAACTAGTCTATTAAAAAGAATGTTCCTAAGGAAATTGCGGGCTTGTTGGTAGATGAAGAGTTTGGAAGCAGTGTTCTTCGAGAAGCTAAAAAAGAAGGCTTAACGTTTGCTATGCCTGTAGAGAAGTCCGGTCAAGAAGAATTTGACTTCGACTATGGCGAGAACTTTGCTAAACACATTGAAGAGTTCGACCCAACTTTTGTAAAAGTGTTGGTACGCTATAATCCTGAAGGCGATGCAATTTTAAACAAAAGACAACTGCAAAGACTAAAAAAACTCAGCGATTACTTAGCACAAAAAAAGAGACCTTTCCTCTTTGAACTTATTGTACCTGCACTGCCAGCACAACTGGCAAAACTTGGCGGATCAAAAGAAATCTACGATCAGAGAATTGAGACCAAAATTGATGGTTGACAGTCTCAAAGAAATTCAGGCGGCAGGAGTTGAACCATCTATTTGGAAATTAGAAGGCGTTGATAAACCTGAATCTGCAAAAGCAGTGGTAAAGCAAGCTCAAAGCAACGGAAGAAAAGCAGGAGTTATAACTCTTGGACGAGGAGAATCGAAAGAAAAAGTGCAAGAATGGCTTAAAGTTGGAGCAAAAATACCAGGCATCATTGGGTTTGCTGTTGGAAGAACAATTTTCTGGCAACCCTTGGCAGATCATAAAGCAGGCAAAATTAACAGAAAAGAAGCAGTTGAAAAAATTGCCCAAAACTACATAGAGTTTACAGAGTTATGGCTAAATGAATGTAAAAGGAGATAAAAAATGACCTCACTTAAGATCCTTATCCCCATCTTTAACAAGAATCACAACTGCCGGAGCAGTAGGCGCAGCTCTACACATCGGTAAAGGAGACCCAGACAAAGTTGACCAAACCGCCTTGGATTTTTCAAGAGCAGTTCTAAACCAAACTGAAGTAGACGGCGAAGTTATCTGCTGCGAAGGACCAAAAGACAACGCACCAGCATTCAGCTACAAAGAAAAAGTTGGCACCGGCAACGGACCTAAAGTAGAATTCGTCATTGACCAAGTTGATGGCACAACGGCGACCTCCAAAGGAAAGAAAGATGCCATCTCAGCTTTGGCATGTGCCCCCGCGGGTTGCTTGCAAGTTCTTGCCAGATGACGGATACTACTTCAAGAGTCGCAACCAACGGCTTATCAAAAGGAAAAATCAACCTCGACATGTCTATCGAAGAAATCGTGCAAACCGTTGCTAAACTGCAAGAATCGACCTCTCGCAAACTTCACAGTCATTATGCTTGAACGGGAAAGACATAATGAATTGCTTGCAAGACTAAGAAAGATGGGCGTAAGAATCATCCTCATAACCGACGGAGACATTGCGGGTTCAATTGTTACTTGTCTACCTGACTCAGGCATTGACTTGCTCATAGGCGCAGGCGCAGGGGCAGAAGCAACAATTGCGGCAACAGCATTGAAATGTCTTGGCGGAACAATGCTGGTTAAGGTTTGGAAGGATAAAAAAGATGACGCAAAACGAATGGAAAGACTAAAAGCAGCAGGCGTTGACATCAATAAAACCTATACATGAAAACGAATTGGCTAAAGGCAATGAAATGATCTTTGCAGCTTCAGGCGTAACTAAAGGTGAAATGCTTGATGGAGTACGGTTCATTTCCGCAGGCGCAATTGTCCAATCTATTTGCACAAGGCTGCCAAGTGGCACCATTGAATGGTCAACAACTATCTTGAAATTTAGCGGTCACCCAGTATATAGTCAAATAACTTAAGCTTTTTTCTTTCTTACATTTTTCATAATAAGGTGTTAGGGTTTCGCATAAAATTTTAGTAAATTGCTTAAAGAAGTCTATTATTCGGTTGCAACTGGTTGACCTGCCAACTTAGCTAAGTCAAGATATCGCTGTTCAACCATATTGCGTAGTTGTTTTCGCAGATCTTCGCCAACTATGTTTTTCTTTTTCAACAAAGCTGTTTTTTTAGCTAATTCCTCATCTCCAAGCATTTTAAACCAGGCTTCAAAGTCGCCTCGTTGCATATGAAATTCTACTGAAGCTATATCTGCTTTGTCAAGTTTGTTAGCGAAATCTCGCAGGTTATGTGCATGAAGGCTCAGTGGTTTTCCTACGGTAACGTAGAAATTGAATGCTCTTTCATGTGCTGCATATGCTATTATTGCCGCGGCTTTCTCTTTGGTTAATTTCGGGAATGCCCGAGAGCTTCTTTCCCTTTTGCAGTTATAACATATTGTCCTTTTTCAGGTGAAGCTAACATAGCCCATTTCGTATAAGGCCCAAAAGATGCATCATAGTTGGAGGAAACTCTTTTTTGCTTTCATCTGCAATTTCCATTGCTTTCATTGGTTTTCCGTTAAGAAGCATTGTTTCTAGTATTTCTTGTTTAATAGGTGATAAACTCATTTGCAGGCACCTTGCCTGTTAGTGCTATGCAGAACGGTCTAATCAAACTTTTCCTTAATTTTTTCTCTGTCATTTTCATGTTTCAAGTTTATTTTGACAGATAAGTAAAGCTTTTAGTATAGTGATTGCAAATGCTAACTGATAAATTGGTGACAGTAAAGGATGAAACTTGCTGTTTTCGTTTATGAGTATCCACCTAAAATTGTCGGTGGATTAGGAACCTACGCCGCTGAGATAACAAGAAAGTTTGTTTTAGATGATCATGACGTAACAGTTTTTACCATGAATGATGACGCAGGTTCTTTACCCACGAGAGAGATTTGGCGTGGAATTGAGATCCACCGTCCCTTACACATTGACATTTCAGATTCGCTCCCAGACGTAATTGCGGAAGACATTAAAAAATGGGGTAGGGGATTGCACTTCTTCGGCAAACTTATGGTTTACAATTACTTGTCTGCGGCTAAACTCATCAACGAATTGATCAAGAAAGAAGGCATGAAATATGACATTGTTGTAGCTCATGATTGGCTTTCAGCGATGGGTGGAATTACAGTTAAAAGAGAAACTGGGTTGCCGTTCGCTTTTCATGTTCACTCAACTGAGAAAGGTCGAACTTTGGGAAACGGTTCAGGTGTAGTAAGCAATATAGAGTTACGAGCAGGCAAAATGGCTGATATGGTAGTTACAGTATCGTATGCTATGAAAGATGAACTCATACAGCTTGGTTTTCCAAAAGAAAAAATTCAAGTAAGCTACAACGGGGTTGACCCACAAAAATACAATCCGGCAAACGTATCTAATGAGGATATTAAGAGAATCAGAAGCAAATACGGCATAAATGATAATGAATTCATGATTCTTTTCCTTGGCAGACTCGTAGGCGTTAAAGGCGTTGATAAGCTCATAATGGCAATGCCCCATATTCTGATGAAGATTCCAAACGCAAAACTAGTAATTGTAGGAGTAGGCGACCTTCAGGAATACTTAACAAATCTCACAAGAACAATCCGCCTTGAACAACACGTAAAATTCTGTTTTGACTTCATACCAGAAGAAGAACGTATATTGCATTATGCTGCATGTGACATAGCAGTTTTTCCCAGCCACTATGAACCATTTGGCATTGTTGCCCTTGAAGCTATGAGCATGGAAAAACCTGTTGTTGTAGGAGCCGCTGGAGTCAGCGGAATGCGTGAAATAGTTATTTGTTGTGGTGAGGAACAATGTGGCTATCACATAGACCCAAATAATCCATCAGATATCGCATGGGGAGTAATAAGCGCTTTAGAGAACCCTGAAAAACGCAAATTACTTGGCAAAAATGGAAGGAAACGGGTTTTAGCTGAATTTACTTGGAGCAAAATCGCCAAAAAAACCATTGAGCTTTACGAGATAATAGCAAAACGTTGATCCAGCGTTGACAGGGCAAAAAAGGAAATGCGAGATCTTTGGCGACGAGATGAAAGGCTTAAAAATCAATGAACATAAGAAAATCCTCGAGCACAACTCTACTTAGCAATTTATTCCAACATGATTCTCGATAAATTCTGTTTTTCCATCAAAAAAGAAAATAAATAAGCATTTCAATAATTATTTTCATGCGCTGGTGAAAAATGGCAATCAATAAAAAAGTTCTCAAGAAAATGTTTCCACATCTCCATGACGAGCTTGAAACGGGAGAGGTTAAAGTTCCAATCAATGCTGTTCGAAAAAATGCTGAAGCAATTGAAAATGCTGAATGTGAGGAAGCGGAATTTGAGCCAACGGTTTTGAATGATAAGCTGCGCCATTTTAATCCTTGCGCCGTAGATTTTATTCGTCGATGTGACACGGAAACGCAAGCGGAAGAAATAATTGCTTACCTGCAGAAAAAAGGCGAAATAACAACTGAGTATGCTCAAGAGTTACGGGCTCAGCTTAATCGAAATGGCGTAAGAAGCTTCGGTCCAAAAAAAGAGGAATATTATTACTTTAAAGAAGGCGGTTTATTCTAACCACCTAAATCATCTAAAAAAACCAGCAATTCCATCTGCCAATATAATTTGAATGCTAAATGAAAGAAGTCATAACTTTTCAAACACTAAAGGCTTGCTTGCTATTTCAAATGTTTACACAAATTTTTGGGTCGGAAAATTAATAAATATAGAGGTTCTTGTAGAAACATAGAAAATGGTGATTTTATGGCTATTAAAGTAGGAATTAACGGATTCGGAAGGATCGGTAGATTACTCTACAGAGCAGCAATTGAAAAAAACGCTAATATTGATTTCGTAGCCATCAATGATCTTGCAGACGCAAAAACTAATGCACACCTTCTAAAATACGACTCAGTTCACGGGCGCTTCCCAGGCACGGTCGAAGTGAAGGGAAACGACTTAGTCGTCAATGGGAAAGAACTCAAATGTCTTAGCGTAAGAGACCCAACACAACTGCCATGGAAAGACCTTGGAGTTTACTTAGCTGTCGAAAGCACAGGTTTATTCACTAACCGTGAAGGCGCAAGCAAACATCTAACTGCAGGAGCAAAAAAAGTTCTTATTTCAGCGCCAGCTGAAAACCCAGATGCAACATTCGTTTTAGGCGTCAACGACAAAACTTACGACCCGGAAAAACACAACATCCTTAGCAATGCTAGCTGCACAACCAACGGCTTAGCACCAATCAGCAAAGTTTTAGCAGACAACTTTGGCTTAGAAAAAGCGTTCATGACAACCTGCCACAGCTACACAAACGACCAGAAAGTCCAAGATCTCGTCCACAAAGACCTACGCAGAGCACGCGCTGCAGCAATCAACATCATCCCAACAGGCACAGGCGCTGCAAAAGCTATAGGGTTAGTTTTGCCAAGCTGCGCTGGAAAAATGAACGGCATATTCCCTGCGTGTCCCAACACCAGACGTGTCAATCGTTGACTTAGTCGCAATATTAGGCAAAGAAGTGACAAAAGCAGAAATTAATGCAGCTATGAAGAAAGCAGCAGAAGGCGAACTAAAAGGCATTCTGCAATATACTGAAGACCCAATCGTTAGCACAGATGTACTACACAGCACATATAGCTCTGTGTTTGATGCCGAGTTAACCATGGTTCTAGGTGAAAAGAGCAACTTCGTTAAAGTCTTCGCATGGTATGATAACGAATGGGGCTTTAGCAACAGGATGGTTGACTTCATCGAAATGGTCGGGCAAAAAGCTAAACTCTAAGCAAGCAAACAAGCTTAAATTACCCATTCTTTTCTTTTTAGAATTTAAAATTGAGGCAAATAACATGGCAAAGTACAAGACATTAGACGATTTTGATGTAAAAAACAAAGTTGTCTTAGTCAGAGTAGACTTTAACTCAGAAATCGACCCAGAAACCAAGAAAGTCACAAGCGACGTGCGAATAAGAGCTCACGCTGAATCAACATTAAAAGAACTGGCTGAAAAAGGTGCCAAAACCGTTGTCTTAGCACATCAAGGACGCAAAGGAGACCCAGATTATACACCGCTAAAACAACATGCTGAGATTCTCCAGAAAATCCTCAAATGCCCTGTAAAATATGTCGATGACATCTTTGGCGAAAAAGCAAAAGGGGCGATCAAAAGCCTTCAAGCAGGAGAAATCTTGGTTCTTGAAAATGTGCGCTCGTGGGATGGAGAAACCAAAACCGGCACACCAGAACAAAGCTGCAAAACCGAACTTGTTCAAAACCTTGCACCGCTTGCAGACTTATTTGTGAATGATGCTTTTGCCGCTGCACATCGTGGACATGTTTCAATGGTTGGTTTTACTGCGGTTTTGCCGAGTGCTGCAGGGCGAATCATGGAGCGTGAACTGAAATCGCTTAGTAAGGCTTTGGAGAAGCCAGAGAAGCCATCGATCTACGTTATGGGCGGAGCTAAAGCAGACGACAGCCTTGAAATAAGCAAATACGTTTTGGGCAAAGGCATAGCAGATTATGTATTGACTGGCGGCGTAACAGGTCAATTGTTTCTTGCGGCTAAAGGCGTTGATTTGGGAGAAGGAAACATGAGTTATCTCGCAAAGAAAGAGCTGACTGGTTTAATTCCAGGAATAAAAGCGTTAATGGATCAATACGGCGATAAAGTTGTTGTACCAATTGACCTTGCCATCAACGTTAACGGCAAACGCAAAGAAATCCCCGTAAGCAAACTACCAACAGAAAACAGCGCCTTAGACATCGGCGCAAAAACCGTCGAAAAATATGCAAGAATTATCTCAACCGCCAAATCCATCGTGGTAAGCGGACCAATGGGCGTCTACGAAAACAAAGAATTCAATTACGGCACCAAAGGAGTATTCGAAGCTATCGCGAAAAGCAAAGCCTTCAGCCTAGCAGGCGGAGGAAATACGATCGCAGCAATTCAGGAATACGGTTTAACCAAAAAAATCAGCTACATAAGCACAGCAGGCGGAGCACTAATTGAATTCCTCATGGGCAAAAAACTCCCAGGCGTTGTCGCATTAGAAACAGCTACTCAAACTAAGAAAATCTAATTTTCTTTGTTTTTATTTTTGAACTAAGATTTTGCAGTTTATTAGTCGTTATTTCGGTGAAATTCTCAATGATTGATTGAATGTCTTTTTCTATGAAATCAGGTTTTTGCTTGCTTTCGTACAGGTCTTTTAGTGTGTTGAATTGTGAGGGGACAAATACGGTTTTTAGTCCTGCTTGTTTTGCGCCTTTGATGTCTTCGATTGGGCTATCGCCGATGTATATGGCTTCGTTTGCTTGCACTTGAAGCTTTGTAAGGGCATCTTGAAAAATTTTTGGACTTGGTTTCCGCCATCCATTCTCCTCAGAAACAACAATCACAGTGAAAAAAGCGTTTACGCCCAAGTGCCTGAGGCTTTTGTAGATGACTGGTGCATGGGTAAAGTTTGAGATTAAACCCATTTTGAATTGCTGACCTGCTTGTTTAAGTAGTTTTTTTGCGCCCGATCTTAACTCAAACGTGTCTACGTAGGCTTTGAAGAAAACATTAAGAGCACATTTGATTCGGTAATCGTCCGCTGTCACGTCAAAACCTAAATTGTTTAGCGCTTCTGCCACCCAAACGGCGTTTGTTACTTCTCTTAGTTGTTCATAACGTATGATGCGGTATTTTTCATGGGCTAAATCATAGGCTTCCAAAAACTTGGCTTTGGCAACGACAAAGCCTTCGGCATTGAGCGCTGAGTACAAATTTTCCTTGGAAGCATCCATGGTGTAGCCTTTGCAATTGACCAATGTGCCGATATAGTCGAATATTACTGCTTTAGCACAACCCATTATGGCTCTCTCTTTTCCATCAAGATTATGCCGTTAATTACCCGCTTTAGTTTTTTGGCAATAGCCGTATTAAGCAATTTTGCTTGGTCGCCGATGGCGCTTTCTACTTGCGGGACAAACGGGATTTCGCCGAGATATTTAAGCCCCAACTTTCCCGTTTCCTCTTCAATGCCCTCTGCTACAGCCATTTTCATGTTTTCAATAATGCCTATTATGGGCATTTTTAACTCACGTAAAAAATTCACTTGCTTCTTAACAGTTTCAAAAGCCAACAGCGAAGGCGTCGTGACAATTAAGAACTCTATGCGTTTAATCAAACGTACCAAATCAAGAATCACGTCGCCGATTCCAGGTGGCATATCAATTACCAAAAAATCAAGAGTTCCCCACTGAGTAACAGCTAGGAGTTCGATTAAAGCGTTTGAAACATCTTCTCCACGCAGGGGTGCTGGGTTGTCGCCGACAAAGTAAACTATCGACATATATTCTAAGCCGTGGATTGTCGGCGGAACTATACCTTTGTCCTCTTTCGGCTGTACATTTTGGGCGCCGAGTATAATGTGGGTTGATGGACTGGTGAAGTCTAAGTCAAATAAGCCTACTTTGCAGCCGTTATGCGCTAGGGTTAATGCGAGTGTTGTTGCGACCATGCTTTTGCCCACGCCGCCTTTGCCGCTTGAAACAGCGATAATTCTGCTTATCCGCGACAAACGCTCATCAATTACGCTTGTCCTCGGGTCAACAGGCATTATTTGGCTCCTTTTATGTTCTCAAGCCAAACCCCGCGTCCGCTTACGATTTCAAAGTCAGGGCTGCCACATTTTGGACACTTAATATAACTATGTGCTACTTCAGGAATAAAATGAATCGCCTCAGCTGCACTCCTGCCCATTTTTTTAATATCATATTCCCAACTGGTCCCGCAAACTCTACAATTGAGCGTTGACTTAGACTTCAAAATTCGAAACTTCGCGTTGCTAAAAACATCAGTTTTCATTTGAGAAAGAGCAAACCGCAAAATTGGGCGTTCAACCTGTTGAAGCTCGCCAACCCTCACAGTAACTTCCGTAACTTTCTTCAATCCTTCCTGCTCAGCAACTTGCTTTGCCGATGTAAGAATAGCTTCAGCTAGTGCCCATTCATGCATAAACTAACCATCTTGGCGCATCTTTAAAAGAATATTGTATAAAACAACGATTTTCAAAACAAAAAACAAGAAGCATCGGCATGGATTAATAGGCTAAATCTAAGCCACAATAAACCGATTAATGTTCCTCTTTATTAATGCGGACTTTGCGAAGCCTTAAAATGGATAGAGCCCACGTTAGCCATAAGGCGTTAAGCATGCGAGTCATAGCAGACCTACATATTCACGGACGTTACAGTAGAGCAACAAGTGAACAAATGAGCATACCCGAAATCGCGCGGTATTCAAAAATTAAAGGGTTAAACCTTGTAGGTACCGGCGACTTTACACATCCACAATGGCTCAAAGAAATCAATGAAACCCTAACGCCTGAACAGGATACAGGACTCTTAAAATTAACTAGAAATTCAGAGTCGCCAGTTCGTTTTATGCTTACGACCGAAGTATGCACTATATTTGATTACAAAGGTGAATCCAAGAAAATACACCATGTCATCCTAACACCGAGCATGGAGACCGCAGTTCAAATAAATGACTGCATTCAGAGCTTTGGAAATTTAGCTTCAGATGGCAGACCAATCCTAAACATGACAGCGGCACAACTAGTTGAGCAGGTAATGTCTGTTTCAAACGAGAACATGATTTTCCCAGCCCACGCTTGGACACCATGGTTTAGTATTTTTGGCGCCTTCAGCGGCTTTGACACCGTAGAAGATTGCTATCAAGACATGACGAAGCACATTCATGCCTTGGAAACGGGACTTTCATCAGACCCAGCGATGAACTGGCGTCTAAGCAAGCTGGACAAGTTTACACTTGTTTCAAATAGTGACTGTCATAGTTTTTGGCCATGGCGCATTGGCAGGGAAGCTAATGTTTTTGAACTTGAAAAATTCACGTACCAAAAAGTTACGGATGCAATAAATACGTAATGATGCAACCCATTTCAAGTTCACGATTGAGACAGATCCTGCTTACGGTAAGTACCATTGGACTGGGCATCGAAATTGCAAAATTTCTCTTTCGCCTCAAGACGCTATAAAATTCAATAATGTTTGCCCTGTTTGCCACAGAAACCTCACAAAAGGAGTCGAGCAAAGGGTGGAAGAGCTTGCAGATCGCCCTTTAAACTTCAAACGAGAAGAGTCGCCGGGTTTTTTGCGCCTTCTGCCTCTCTCGGAAATAATTGCGACGGTTTTGGGTACTGATTCACCTGCCACGCAGAGAGTTTGGAACAATTACAATTCGTTGATTGAAAAGTTCGGCGACGAGTACACCGTGCTAATTGACACACCTGTTGAAGCGTTAGCCACCGTCGTTGATGGGCAAATTGCACAATCCATTGTTCAAGTAAGAAACGGCACAGCAAAGGTGATACCGGGATATGATGGCGTATATGGGCAACTTGTTTTAGACGTTGATGCTCCAGCAATTAAATCCAAACCTAAAGCTCCTCACGAAACAGTAAAGCAGACCAACATGGTCGATTTTTTTGGCAAATAGCCAAATTACCCCCTTCTATAGCAATCAGAAAACAAAATGATTTAATTCCCCAAAATAATTCTATTTATAATGTTTTAATATTCAAGGACAGATAATGTTTGAAAGACCTTCTAACGAAAATTAACAATATTGCTACAGAAAAGTTCGGCGCCAAGTATGCAGAAGCTCGGGCCCAGAAACTGTTCAAAACAATTCTTACACTGAAAGAGGAGCGGGTAGAGGGTGCTAAGCAGGGTATTGAGAGTGGTGTTGCCTTGCGTGTGCTAGTTAATGGCGCTTGGGGTTTTGCGTCGGTAGGCTCATTGGATGGAGAAATTTTGACGGACGCCATTTCGGATGCTTGCAGAATGGCTAAGATGGCTAGTTTACGGTTGAAAACGCCGATTAAGCTTGCCAAAGCCAAAGTTGTTACTGACCGTGTAGTGTCTAAACCTGTGAAGAACCCATCAGATATTTTGATGGAGGAAAAAATTAAAACTGCTTTGACAATAAATAAGGCAAGCTTGAACTTTGATAAAAGAATCAAGAGTTGCAATGTAGATTACATGGACTTAGCGGGTACAAGCTATTTTGTGAACAGCGAGGGTACAAGCATAGAGCAGGATAAGCTAGTTGTTTGGGCAAGAATAACTGCGTCTGCCCTAAACGAGGGTGTTTTTACTTTTAGCCGAGAAGAAATCGGATCCACAGCAGGCTACGAAATATTCGACGAACAAACACCCGAGGCGTTAGGAGAAAAAGTGGCAAAGCGCGCAATTGAACAGTTATATGCTAAATCGCCAAAAGGAGGGATGTTCCCAGTTGTTTTGGGTCCAAATGTGGTGGGGGTTTTTGTTCATGAAGCTTTTGGGCATTTGGCTGAAGCTGATTTGGCGCTTTCAGGTGGTGTGTTAGCAGGCAACATAAAAAAGAAAATTGGTTCAGACTTAGTAACATTTTATGATGATGGTACAATTGAGGGATCTTTTGGTGCTTTCAAATATGACGATGAAGGGGTTCAAACCCAGAAGACACTTCTCATAAAAGACGGTGTAGTTGAGGGTTTGATGCATAACCGTGAGACTGCTCATAAATTCAACGCACAACCCACAGGTAATGCTAGAGCTGAAGATTTCCGAGTAGAACCAATCATTCGGATGCGCTGCACTTACATGGCGCCTAGAGACCAATCTTTTGAAGAATTAACTGAAAATGTCAAACAGGGTTATTATTTTAAGAGTTTTAGGGGTGGCCAAGCTAACCTTGACGGCACCTTCCAAGTCGGCATCCAGGAAGGCTACGAGATAATTAATGGAGAAATAGGTGCACCAATTCGAGATGCATCAATTAGCGGCAACACGCTTGAGACGCTACATCAGGTTGATGCTGTAGGAAAAGATTTTCTGTTAGATCCTGGGAGATGCGGAAAAGGCCAAATAGCCTTCATTTGCGATGGTGGACCGCACATTAGAATCAAAGAGGTAGTTGTCGGTGGCAGTTCTTAAGAAAGATACAATGGTAAGTTTAGCTGAAAATGCTGTTAAAGTAGCTATGCAAAAGGGAGCTTCCGAAGCTGAGGCTTACGTTTACGAAGGGCAAGCAACAAACATAGGTATCGAACTAGGGCAAATTAGCAAAACCAATAGAATAATTGATCGAGGTTTAGGCGTTCGAGTTGCCTTAAACAAAGCAGTGGGTTTCGCTTACACAAATATAATCGATGAACAAAATGCAGTTGAAAGCGTGATTGTCAGCGCTTTAAGTGCTGCAAAAGCAAGCAAGCCCGACTCAGATTGGAATGGGCTTCCACAACCCAAACCTTATACTCCTCTTGAGCAAACGTTTGATGATAGAATTATAGCACTTGGCTCAGAGGAACTAGTTAACATTGCTTCAATCATGCTGGAAGCTGCTGGACAAGTTGACAAACGAGTTTTTCCAGTTGAAGGAGGAATAGGCAGCGGTTACATTTCTAACGCAATTGCCAACTCTAACGGAATTACTGGTTTTGACAAAGGAACAGTGATTGAATGCAGCATAGCAACATTGGCCAAAGAAAGCGATACTGTTACGCCAGTTTGCTTCGAATTTAACGCTTCAAGAAACTACAATATTGATCCACAGTGGGTTGGAAAAGAAGCAGCAAAAATGGCTCTTTCAGCCTTAAAAACTAAGTCAGTTGAAACCAAATCTACCACTCTTATATTGACGCAGTTTGCATTGCAAGATCTTTTTGCTTACACATTAGTTAATGCCGTTAGAGCGGACAACGTACAAAGAAATCAGTCTCCTTTTAAAGATAAACTTGGGCAAAAAGTCGCTTCAGACAACCTCACAATTTACGATGATGGCTTATTCCCCGGTGGGTTACGCACTTGGGCTTTTGACGGCGAAGGAGTGCCACACCAAAAAACTCAAGTTATAGAAAAAGGTGTGTTGCGCAGTTTCCTATACGATAACTACTCTGCACAAAAAGACGGAAAAGAAAGCACGGGGAACGCTGCCCGGGCAGGTTACCTATCAACACCCAGCATCGACACCACAAACTTCCATATTATGCCTGGAAACAAAACATCCGATGAAATGCTGAGCGAAGTAGACGACGGCTTAATAATCTATTACTTGCAAGGCGCTCATAGCAGTAATCCTGTGAGCGGTGAGTTCTCAGTTGTCGCGACGCCTGCTTGGAAAATAAAGAAAGGCGAAATAGTTCATTGCAGTAGAGGTGTGATGTTGGCTGGCAACATTTTTGAGGTCTTGAAAAACATCAGCTTAGTAGGCAGCAATGAGCGGCAGATGGGGCAGTTGATTTCACCTTGGATTCAAGTTGAGAACGTACGAGTAATTGGAAAATAATTCTCGGTTTATGCCCAGAAGCTCTTTGAGTACTCGCCTAAAACGCCTTCGTATATGCGCTTAGTTTGTTGCGCAATTTTTTCCCAGTCGTACTTTTCCAAAACAGTTTTGTACGCGTTTTCTCTGATGCTTTTTCTGTAGTTGTCATCAAGCAGAACTTTCGTTATACCCCATGCTAATGAATCAGGGTTATTGGGGAAAACTTTGACCCCGGTTACGTCATGGTCGATGATTTCTGATAAACCGCCTGTATCAGATGCAACTACTGGACTTTTTGCAGCCATTGCTTCCAAAGCAACGATTCCAAATGGTTCAAAAAGTGAAGGCACAACAGACACGTCAGCACATTTCTGAAGTTTAAGCAAGCTTTGTTCGTCTACGAAACCTTCGAAGAGAACTTTATGTTCAAGCCCCATGCTACGAACAATGTTTAGAAGCTGCTCTTTCATATAACCGCTTCCAACAATTATGAATTTAGCGTTTACTTTCTGCAAGATTTTTGGGACAGCGTTAATTAATACATGGATACCTTTTTCGTAAACAAGTCTACCTACGTATAACACAATTTTTTCGTCTGGCAAAGCGAATTTGTTACGGAATTCCTGCAGATTATCTTCAACATCAATGTAAGACTGGGTGTTTACGCCATTTGGAACCATAACTAGCTTATCATCTGGAAGCCCGAACGCCCACTTAACATGTGAAATCATATATTTGCTACAACAAATTACCCGCCATGCTTCATATGTCAACCAAGCTTCGGTTTCATGAATCATTTTTTCAGTGTTGGTATGTAATCCATCCCTTCTGCCGATTTCGGTTGAATGCATAGTAACCAAAAGAGGTTTTCGAAAAACATGTTTAAGTCCGATGCCCGCATCTGCCACAAGCCAATCGTGAGCATGGAAAACATCAATCTTATTTTCAATTTTCCTTGTTATAGCTGCTGTTTCTTTTTGCATGTTCAAGTTCATTAAGTAGACCCATGATGCAAAATCAGGCGCGGGATTCTTGTAGGAATCAATCCGATAAACTTCAACTCCGTCGATTACTTCATGGGAGGGTGTATTAGGAAAATCGCAGGTAATTACGTAAACTTTTACCCCTTGTTTTACTAAGTTTTTTGATAAGAAGTAAACATGTGGTGATATTCCTCCGATTACTCTGGGCGGAAACTCCCAGGTCAACATCATAACAGTCAAGTCATCTTTCATTTGACCTTCAAACCACCCACACTTTTGTACAGTTTAAGGATATCCGTTAACCAGGAATCGGGATCGGTTGAAATAACAACTATTTTTTCTTTAGGCACTTTATAAATTCTAATTACCTCATCACGCATCCAGTCTGATTTAACGCTAATTTTTTCTGCCTCAAAGAAACCTAACCATTCAATACTCTTAATTGCCATGTTGTAGGGCGTATTTAGAGCTTGAGATCTATGATCTTCTAAACTTTCAACAGAAAAAATAAACGGAATATCGAGTCCACTTTTTAATGTGACTGCAGCCGGAATAAAATGCCAATCATAAATGTCTACAAGGTCAATTTGCTTGTTGGCTTGATAATAAATATTGGCTGCCGCCCTTTCAACCTCTTGGTTTAACGTTAAAACCCATGTTAAAACTCCAATGTGAGTTCGAACAGGGTTTGCTACTCTAACTGTTTTCACTCCCGTCTGCTCTTGCTCTAACCCAGTTAAATGATCGTCATAAGTTACAACATTAACGTCCAATTTTTTGGTGGCAAGTTGAGCAGAGAGGGCTTTAACATACTCTGAGAGTTTACCTACCACCCTTGGCGGATACTCCCACGAAAAAATAATCACACGCATGGTTCCACTACGTGAAAAGCGAGCAGACCTTAATTATTCCTCTTGCATTAAGATAGTAGCGTTTTTTCCCTTCATTATCGACAAAGCTTTCAGCGAACCCTTCAGACTTATACCTGTCCAAAATACTTTCGATTTCGTTTGGGTCTTTCTGCATAAGCCTAGCAACTTCTTCGCCTCGTCTAGCCAAATCAGCCGCCGTTGCGCATAAATTATGCAGGGTTTGCAAGACCTTATCGGGAAAAGGAAGCTCGTCTCTCATTTTTAACGCACCATGCCTTCGTTAATACCGTAACTTGTCCTTATAAACGCATGTGCGTTAAAGTTTTTAGAAAAGTTTGGTTGCATCCTGAGTTTGCTTATTTAGAGCAATGTAACGTTTTTTTGTGAAATCAAGTATTGTCTCCCGAAGTTTTTCTCCTTTTTCTTTTGAGCCTTTAATTGCTTTGAAATGTGAGGCTAATTTTTGGTCTTTAAGCGAACTTTGTGCCCAACTTTCAAAATCTCCGTTGTCAACATGAAACTCGATTGCTTTGATGTTTACTTCTCTTATTGCTTTTAGGAATCCTTTAAGGCTCCAAGCCATGGTTTCGGTGTAATATTGCTTTCCAACACCTGTATAGAACAGGAACGGCTCATTTGCGGTTAAAATAGCCAGCCTAAGCCTAACTTCAAATTCATTTAGCAACGTTTGCGCGGAAACGAAAGCATCCATAGGGGATTCAAATGGACTGAAGTAGGAGTGCACTTCTCCAGGTCCACCGCCCGCAGTAAACATATAGTATAGATGATCGCTTGTTTGGAAATCACGCCAAAGCTTAAGAAATTCTGCGTCTTCTGCTTCTTTTATGAATGGCTCCAAGCGACGCAGAGTATTGTAATATGCCCATTGCATTAACGTTACCAAGCCAGCCAGTTTGATCTCTTTGCACATCTGCCCAAGAAACAGTGCCACCTGCTTCAGGCACATCAATTTCGTCCACTGACGTATGTTTAGCCACCACTTCTGATGGCGTTGTCAATTGTAAATGCTCAAACTTCAATATCTCGTCGGGAATATGCTGAAGAAAACTATGAATTCCTGTTTCTGGCCAATGATGTTCCCCGAAGGTTTCGTAGTCAGGAAAAATATTGATGCATTCACCTGGCGTACCTGCTAACCAGCCTGCATATTTATCCGCTGTTAGAGGCCATTCAGGCCACCATCGTGCGGAAAACCTAAAGCCAATATCATCGGTTAATTTGTAATTGCGGAGAAAAACACGAATCTTTTTAGAGCCTTTAGCGGTGTAGAGGTAAGTTTGGAGATTTTTCGCCAAGAATTTTCTCCACCCCTTCAGTATAGATGCCCTTGTAGCCTAACGATTCAACCATTTTAGCGATTGTGTTGTTAAATAGAAGTTCAGTGTTCTCGAAAATACTTGGCGTATAACCAAGCAAGTCCTTTATGGTTTGTTTATGCATTTTTACCTGCTCAACAAATTCTTCTTTGTCAGGATAAAGGCTGGAGATAGAGTGGTAATAGGTTTGGTTTAGCATTTCTACGCATCCAGTATCGGCTAGCTGCCTAAAAGTTTCCAAAAGGTCGGCATCAAACATTTCGCATTGTTCAAGAAAGACACCTGAAATGCTAAAGGAGAATTTAGCTTGCTTACAGTCATGTTTATGTTTGTCTATCGTGTCGAGCAATATCTGGTTTGATGGAAAATAGCATTTGCGTGCGGCACGCTTGAAAATTTCCCTGTCAACTTCATTGTCAAAATAGTAATTGAATAATTCTTCTTTTTTTAATCGCCTAAAAGTTTTGCCTTCCCAAAACAAGCTACGCCTAAGCCTATGTGGCTGATGAACCTCAAAGACAAAAACAATATCTGTCATGAACTTCACTCTAACAACAAGTATTAGATATCACATTTATTTCTAATTTGCCATCAAACCATCATCGCCGTTAAACAAGGCAACCTAACTCTCTACACAATTACTAATTGTCAGTAAATCCTTTTTGCAAAATTTGTAAAAGGCAAGAAAGCGTACAATATTATGCTTTTGCTTGTTACCTGCTTCTGCTTTACCGGCTACACGGTTAATAAAACTGCTTTTTAACGTAAGTCTTATATTATAAAAGTTAATTTAGTGTGCTTTGCGTGACCCCGATGGCTCAAACTAGACCTCCATTGTACATGGTTACTTTGCGATGTACAAGAAGATGTGTCGGCAATTGTGTATATTGCAGTTATGTTAATAAATACGCCAAAGACAGCGAAGTCAACACGGCAACAGCTAAAAAAATTGTTGACGAAATGTATAATTTCGGCGCAAAATGGTTCGGAATCAGCGGCGGCGAACCACTTGTCCGAGAAGATATTTTTGAAGTTATCGAATATGCAAAAAAACAGTACGGCATGGAAGTTAGCTTAATCACCAGTGGATTTGCTTTTGACCAAAAACGGTTGGATAACCTTGCCAAATACGATGTTCACACAGCAGTCAGCATTGACGGAGAAAGAGAAGCAAACGATGCAATCAGAGGCAAAGGAAGCTATGATAAAGCAATCTATGCCATGAAGAAACTTTCCGAAAAAGGCTTGCTGGACTGCATTGTAACAACCATGACCAAATACAACATCAACTCGCTGGAACACACCTGCGAGCTTGCAGCAGAATTCGGCGGCAAAATGGTCGTTTACCACAATCTTGTGCCAGTTGGCAGGGCAAGCGAAAACATGACTGATTTAGCCCCTACAGCTGACCAATACGAAGTAGCATTAAACAACCTCTATGACTACGAACAAAAATACAACCACAACAAAAACCGCAACAAATTCAGAGTCAACGTTTACTCACCATTCTACGCTAGAATTGTCAAGCAGAGAAACCCATCTAAATTCTGGGATTGGTTCACCAACGACTTCCTTGGAAAATGCACCATCGGCGGAGACTACATTGGTGTAACAGAAAACGGCGACTTCCGACCCTGCGGTTTCCACGAAGGCTACAGATTAGCAAACATCAAAGACAAAGGCTTAAAGCAAACATGGGAAGAACTCCAACTTAACCCCCTTCATCTTAAACTAAGAGACAGAACCAACCTGAAAGGCAGATGCGGCGTTTGCGAATACCGAGAAATCTGCGGCGGATGCAGAACACGCGCTGAATTCTACACAGGCGACCTATTCGAGTCAGATCCAGCCTGCAGCTACATACCCAAACTCTTACGCGAAAAATAATCGTTTAATTTTTTCGTTTTCCTTTTTCATCTTATCGTAAAGTTAAATAGCTAATTTAATTAGTAGAGAATTAACTCCGTGTGAGAACAATGTTAGATATCAAGCTTATTCGTGAAAATCCTGAACTTGTAAAAAACAATTTGGCAAAACGTGGCAATCCTGAAGCTGCGCAAATGTTAGAAGATTTAATCTCTGTGGATAAGGAATGGCGGCTTAACCTTACAGAACTTAACGAACTTCGTCACCAGCGAAAGCAAGTAACTATAGAAATCGCTAAACTAAAAAAATCGGGCAAGGAAGCCGATAACGAAGTCCAAAGAGCACAAGATGTTGATGTAAAAATAAAAGAGGTTGAAAAAAAGGTTTCTGAACAAGAACAGAAAACCCATGGGTACCTTTTGCAGCTTCCTAATTTGCTAGATGAGAGTGTTCCGCTTGGAAAAGACTCAAATGATAATGTTCAAGTAAAAACTTGGGGAACAATTCCAACCTTCAGTTTTCCAGTAAAAAACCATATTGACTTAGCGTTAGAGTTGGACCAAATTGACATGGAAAGAGCAGGAAAAATATCTGGCGCAAGATTCTTTTACCTCAAAAACCAAGTCGCGCAGTTAGACATGGCACTGATGAGCTTCGCCATTGAGGAACTAGCAAAAAAAGGTTACACACCAATTATTCCGCCATATTTGATGACTCGTTTAGCCTATGAAGGCGTGACGGCCCTTAGGAGATTTTGCTGATGTTCTCTACAAAGTCGAAAATGAAGACCTTTACTTAATTGCAACTTCTGAACATCCCATGGCTGCAATGTACATGAACGAAGTGCTAAAAGAACAAGATATGCCGCTAAAACTTGCTGGGATAAGCACATGCTTTCAGGAAGGAAGCAGGAGCACATGGCAAAGATACAAGAGGAATATTTCGCACTCATCAATTCAACAAGATTGAACAGTTTATCTTTTGCAAACCAGAAGACTCAGCTAAACTGCATGAGGAGTTGCTGCAGAACGCTGAGGAACTGCTTCAGAAACTTGAATTGCCATACAGGGTTGTCAATGTCTGTACAGGCGACATAGGTACAGTAGCAGCCAAAAAATATGACATTGAAGCTTGGATGCCAGCCCAAAACGGTTACCGCGAAGTAGTCTCATGCAGCAACTGCACTGATTATCAAGGAAGACGCTTAGGAATACGCTTCCGTGAAAAAGAGGGTGCACCAACTAAAGGGTTCGTTCACACATTGAACTCGACTGCGATAGCGACAGGAAGAACCATGGTTTCGTTATTAGAAAATAATCAGCAAGAAGATGGCACAATAAATATACCTCAAGTGTTAAGGAAATACATGAGTAATAAAGAGAAAATAGATAGAAAACGCTAAACCTTTTAATATTTCCTTGAGAATGTTGATGCGCGTTCGGAGAAATAACTTTGTCTTCAAAGACTAAACATGTACGCGATAAATGGCGTGGAAAATCATGGTTCATGGTTGTGGCGCCATCATTCTTTGGCAACGTTGAGTTAGGTGCCATTCCAGCTCAAGAGCCAGAACAACTTATTGGCAGAGTTGTTGAAGCTACTTTATATGATATAACAGCGGACTTTTCTCATCATTATTTGAAAATGTCTTTCCAAATAAACGAGATTGACCAAAAAACTGCTAAAACACTTTTTAAAGGTCACGAGTATTCACGCGATTATCTTAGAAGTTTAGTTAGAAGACGGACCACAAAAGTTGATTCTTTAATAAACCTCACTACAAAAGATGGATATAAGCTTAGAATCGCAGTTTCAGCGCTGACTCTTTCCAGAATAAAGACATCTCAGGAAAAAATAATCCGCAAAATAATGGATAAAACAATTCACGAAAAAGCTAATGCGCTTTCACTCGACCAGTTCGTTCAAGAAATGGTTCTTGGAAAAATCGCTTCAGACATCTACAACCAATCTAAAGAAGTTGCCCCGCTAAGGCACGTCGGCATAAGAAAATCCAAATTACTTTCAGCACCACAGGCACCAAAGGCGCAAGTGCAAGAAGCACCAGCTCCAGTACAAGCTGAAGCATAACCTAACTTTTTATTCCCCTTTCTTAAGCAAAATACTTTAGAAACCAATCTAAAGTAAAATGCGCAGATATACATTTAGGGAGCAGGTTATTTGTCAATCAAGGCAGGAGTCCATGAAAAAGGAACCTTCACAGTTCAAGATGTCATAAACAACATTAAAAAAGACCCCAATTACAATAAAGCAGGAGCAATAGAACTTTTCATAGGAGTAGTAAGAGGAGAAACCTTAGAGGGAGAAAAAGTTGAAAAACTCAAACTTGAAGCCTATGAAGAAAAAGCTAACCAAGTTCTCAACAAAATATGCGATGACTTATTACAAAAACATGGAATAGTTAACGTTCAAATTCACCATTTGCTCGGCGAATTTAATGTTGGAGACGATTTAGTTTACGTGGCGGTAGCTGGGTCTCATCGAACTGATGTTTTTCCAGTCCTGCGGGAAGCTGTTGAGAGATATAAAAGCGAAGCACCAGTTTTCAAAAAAGAAAACATTGTGGACAAAAAGGGGTCCGAAACTCAGTATTGGATTTCAGAAAAACAGATCTATAAAGACCACCACTAAATGACGCTGGCTTGAAAGATTATGATTACAGCTTTAGCGGGTGGCGTAGGAGCAGCCAGATTTTTAACAGGTTTAGTGGAGCTTGTAAATGAAAAAGACTTGTCAGTTATTGTGAATACTGGTGATGACATTGAAATGTTTGGTTTGCACATTTCGCCAGATGTCGACATTGTAGCATATACTCTAGCAGGCATTGTTGATGATGAAAAAGGTTGGGGGATCAAAGGTGACACTTTTCAATGTCTGGATATGCTAAAAAAACTTGGTTTAGAAACATGGTTTGCGTTGGGGGATAAAGATATTGCAACTCATGTTTGTCGGACTGAACTCTTGAGAAATGGATCTACGCTCGCACAAGCAACACATCAAATCTGCCACCAGTTAGGGGTTAAAGCCACCATTATACCAATGACGAATGACAAATTTGAGACATGGATAAAAATTGAGGAAGGACTTGTACATTTTGAGGAGTATTTTGTTAAAAGATTAGCAAAGGACAAGGTTTTAGATGTCGAATTTGTCGGAGCTACTAACGCAAAGCCTTCGCCTAAAGTTATAGAATCGATTATGGATTCGGAAGTGGTGGTTATTTGCCCTAGTAACCCTATAGTTAGTATTGGGACAATTCTGTCAATAAATGGAATAAGACACGCATTGAAGAATACAAACGCGAAAGTTATAGGGATTAGCCCCATTGTCGCTGGAGCTCCGATCAAAGGTCCTGCAGATAAAATATTACGGGGCTTAGGCTTTGAGGTTTCAGCTTTTTCTGTTGCTGAGCTTTACTCCGATTTTCTTGATAGTTTTGTAATTGATATTAAGGATTTGAAGCAGAAGGATCAGATTGAACAACTTGGGATCAATGTAGGAGTAACAGATACGGTAATGAAGTGTTTGGAAGATAAGATTCGTTTAGCAAAAGCTGTTCTTGATACTATATAGACTATTTAAATAACTATATACTATTTGGGCAGGCTAAATAAGGCAAAAAATGAAGAATGGTACAAGAAGCTCCATGCAAAGCAAGAAAATAAAAAAAAGCACCCAAAACTTGAAACGCCATGGTATTTTAGCCATGTGTAAAAATGCATGGTTTATAAATTAAAAAGATAGTGAGGGGAAAAATTGAAGGGAAAAATAAGTACTAAAAAAGAATTGCAAAATAGAAAAGCTGACTTTATTGATTGGCTTTTGGCGATTGATGCAGAAATAGTATAACAGGTCGAAAAAAAAGTTTATTTGAAAAAAACCTATGAACGTGAAGTTTACCGTATAAGAGAAGGGTTATATGGGAACTATTTCAATAATAATGTAAACGGGGATGAGATTAGTGGAAAGAAAGAGTTACGATTGGTTTGAACAACGCCGAAAAAGCAGAGGATTAGAACTTGCACACGACCAAATAACAAAAGCTTTTGACACCGTAACTTGGCTACATAAAGCAACTAAAAGTTTTGCCGAAAAAAATTTTATAGAATCAAAAAAGTACATTGAAAACTTGTATAAAACCGAAGAAGGGGTTGATGAGCTTCGAACAGACGTATTCATGGAGCTATCAAAAGGGGCAGCCCTAGTTGCAGATTACCGAGAAGACCTCTTACACCTTGTTAAGCGGTTAGATACTTTAGCAGACCACACAAAAGATGCAGCAAGGTGCCTGGAAATGTTAACTGAAGCAGACATTCCACAGGAACTAAGTGACAAAACCGTTTTTATGACAGGCAAACTCATGGAGACAGCTCAGACACTTAGAGGCAGTATAGAGAAAATCTCATCCAATCCAAATGAAGCCATAAACGAAGCAAAAAAAGTCGGCGAAATAGAACACGCGATAGATGTTGAATACCTTAAAACTAAAAGCTTATTCGTTAAATACGGCGTAAACATTAACTGTGGAGCTATGGTAATATTTGACGACCTAATTGAGTTCATCGAGCAAGCAGCAGACATGTGTGCTGACACAGCAGACTACATAATAGTGTTATCGAGCAGAGAATAAACCAACTTTACCCTTCTTTGTACTATCTAGCAATATACTTTTTGTTTTAATCAACAAAGAAGAAAAGACCAATCGTTATGTAATTCTGAGTAGCATATTTTTTGGGTTAGCTTTGATGACAAAGCGGATCGAAGCTTTGTTAATTCTTCTAATCATGGTAGCTAATCTTATTGCGACTAAGAAACACAAGGTTTTTTCACAAAACCGTTTACTCGCGCGAGAAATTCAATAGTAACTGTTTAGGGTAGCATTTTTTCTCTTCTAATAAGCCTACTCGACAGCAAAAGCAACCCGGCTGATAAGCCGCCTGCCAAGATGCAAAGTGACAAGACAACTATGAGCTCTGGGATAAATCCAATGAAAGAAAGATAAAAGATCGGAAAAATAAAAGGAACGCCAATCCCCATCCCCAGGGGAGTGTTTGCACCTACTCGTTGCTTCTGTAACGAACTAAAAGCCATCATAGCCATACTAACCAAAGAAACCACAGAGAGACCCAAAAACGCCGTAAGGAACAGCATCAACAAATCCAAGAGAAAGACGCCCATTGACCCCGAAATTGCACCCGCGATCAAAATTGCGGCAGACTCGCCGGTGAGGAGGATCACTGCAAGGAAGAGAGCGGCTTTCAAATATTGCTTGAAAACGTTGCTTTGGTTCCAACCGAGCGAAAGCAAATACTCCAAGACCCCGTTGTTCTTGTCATATACATAGAGTAACATGACGGGCATAGTAAAAATTAGAAGACCAAGAGACATAAACGAGACGGGAAGGAAAAAGACCGCCGCACTTGAACTTCCCGCAAGAAGAGATAGCGCAAATATAACAAAAATCCCCAAGGCTGCAAGACCCAGCCCTACCCCAGCCAATATTTTGCTTAGGTTGAGGCTACGTTTAGCAAAAACCAGAACATTACTTTGCATTCTTCGAGCCCCCCTGAGTTTTTTCAGCGCCGGATGTCTCAAAGAGTTCCTGCAAAGGATTATCTAGTTGACGCATTTCCGTGACCAAGACGCCTCTTTCAACGATTTTTTTGAGAGCAAGTCCAGCTTCTTCAGGGCTGGATACATTTAAGACGTAGTAATCGCCCTCACGTTTGGCGTCAACAATCTCAGTTATGTCAGTTGAGGCTCTGATGCCTACTCGGTAATTCTTGGGTTTGATGTTTGAGATTCTATCAAGCATCGTCACCGAGCCGTCTTTAATGAGGATTAGATAGGTGCCAATGTCGGTTGCTTCATAAAGGTTATGAGAAGAGTAGAGAATCATTCTATCCTTGCTCAAACTCACTATTATATCTCGTATTTCCTTGGACACTGCCGGATCTAAATTCGCAGTAGGTTCATCCAACAAGTAGAGATCTCTTTCGCTCAAGAAAACCTTAGCGATCGCAGCTCTCTTCCTTTGTCCTTGAGAAAGATCAGAGAACCTCTTGTTTTTCAGTTCATCAAGTTCCAGCAGACCAATGGCCTTGTCTGGATCACCGCCCTCTATTTTAGAGTAAAATTTCAGCGCGTCGTAAACTGTCATCTCTTCAGGCATTGCGTTGTATTGTGAGAGATAGTTTATTCTCGCTCTTGCTTGGCCTGATGCAGTCAAGTTCTCGCCATCGAAAAGAATCTCACCGCTGAAGGGCTCCAAGATACCAGCTATTGTTCTAAACAATGTTGTTTTGCCAGCGCCGTTTGGTCCCAAAACGACGTATATTGATGCTTCTTGAAGTTTAAAGTTGATATCATGCAATACAGCCTGCTTATTATAACCTGAAGAAACATTATTTAGCTCTAAAGCAGGCACTTGTTCTTCATCTTCTATTGTTTACGGAATGTCATTTTCTGGTATTTAAGCCTAAATTTGTTATGGGTTATTACATTGAAGAAATAGTTGCCAATGAACATCACTGGTGCAGCAGTATTGTTGAGAAATCAAGAATCAGTCTCATTATTAGATAGATAGCTGAAATTGGCTCTTGGCGGGCCCGCTGTAATGCGCTTAAACTATTAAGCGAATCCTCAAGCAAAAAGCAAACGGAGCCTAACTTTAATATTAAAAAGATAACGGGCCCGCTGGGACTCGCTTAATTATTTAAGCGAATCCTATAAGGCATGTAATACGCTTCCTTTTGGCGCTCATTTGAAAGTCATCTTCTATTCAGTTTTCTCAGGCATATTTTGTATGGTACCTTAAACTTGGTTAAACTGATGTTAGGGTTTTGCCGACCGGAACCGCTTTCTGCCGTTACAGTGCCGTTTCCGCTTTTATTTGGTTATCATGTTTTTGCCGGTTCCATATATCGTGACGACGGTTATAGTGCTGCCTGCGGTGACAACATTGTTGCCGTTGCCGTAAATCGTGATAGTGTTCATTCCCGTGCCGACGTTAACGATGTTGCCGCCGCTGCTGTAGCTGGTGCTGGTACCAATTTTGATTGTGTTCATTCCGCTCCCTGCTTTAATGATGTTGTTGCCCATGCCGCCCCCTGTTATTGTAATTGTGTTCGTGCCGCCGCCAACGAATACTTGGTTGTTGCCGGTACCAGCGACTGCAACCATATTGTTACCGTCGCCTGCGGCGATAATGTTTTGGCCGTTACCGATAATTTGGATATTGTTGTTCCCGCCGCCTGCATTTACCTGGTTATTGCCCTTTCCTCCTCCCCCGTTAATTGTAATTGTATTGCCGCCGCCTGTGGTGGTTATCTGGTTGCTACCAGTCCCGGTAACGGTGATTGTGTTGCCGCCGCCCGTGCCAGTGGTTGTTATTATGTCACTACCTTTGCCGTTTGAGGCTGTCACTACGTTGTTGCCGCCGCCTAGGTTGATGATGTTGTTGCCCGTTCCAACCTGGATGACTGTGGTGGCTGTTGCACCTGTAGCGGAGATGATGTTGTTGCCAGTGGTGATGGCTACTATGTTGTTGCTTCCAGTCAGCATGACGTCTTTGTTGCCGCTGACAAGAAGATAAAAGGTCGCGGTTAACGTGTGGTCAGCCGTTACATAGGTGAAGCTGACTGTTTGGCTAGTAAGCGAAGTAACCGTTACTGATTTGCCATCAACCGTGATGCTTGCAATGTTCCAACCAGAGTTCGCCGATACAGTGAAAGCTTGACTGCCACCATAGTTAACGACGGTTGTTCCAGGAGTAATCTCCCCATTAGCACTCTGAGTGACAGTGATAATAGGATTCACAGTCAAAGTCTCAACAGGAGTGCTCGTTGAACCCGCATAGTTGCTGTCGCCGCTGTAAACGGCAGTAAAGTAATACAGACCAGCCGTGTCAACAGTGAAAACATCTGAGACCCCTCCGTTATTAATCACGCCATCAGTAACAGACTGGGAATTGTATGTAATCTGAGTTCCTGAGCCAAGAGTTCCACTGTAAAGTGTGTAAGTAACTGTTCCGCCAGGCATTGCTGGTGGCGCCAATAAGCGTCGCTGAATCCGTAAAGCTCAGTCCCAGCTGCGATAGTAAGGCGGGCCAAAACTTAATTTAGAATTTATCATTTCCGTGTTCGCTAGGACTGGCTTGGGCATTAATGCTAAAGCGCAGAACAAAAAGAAGAATGCGAGGAAGATGCAGACAACTTTCAAAGTCTTAGATGTCCCTTGCTTCATTATTTCACCCCACCAGCTAAACTCTTCGCTGATGTGAGCGGCATGCTCGCAACGCAGGTGTACATAAAAGCTTTAGAGGGCATACTTGCTAACGCAGAAATTAATAACGAAAACGATGTTGGAAACCCAACCGTTAAAACTTTATTTTTCTTCATGTTTTCTTCAACCTTTCATGTTTTTTGTTAACCACGATTTGCACTTCTCACTTAGAGGCAGGCACATAATGTCAGGTTGCGGTGGAAGAGTCAGGTACCATGACGTAAGCGCCATTTCCAGCGTCGGAAATCATCAAACTTGGATACGTCAAAGGTTGCCGAAAAGCAAAGCATGCTCCTACTTTAAATGAACACGGAGAATACTGTAGCTCTACGTCGCCAAAATTGCCTGTTGATTAACAGTAGAAAAAATGTTCAACTATTATTTAAACCCACATAATTTATTCTATATATATCCGAATATATCGTATGACCTATTTTCTGCCATTTTCCACTGCAGAAAATCAACAGCATACCAGGCTAACAGTCAGTTCAGCCTCAAATCGGAGAAGACCGTAGAAATTAACACAAACCAACCGATAGCAACGAGCTGACGCACTCTTTTCCAAGCGAACTTTCAAAAGGGATTCGTTTAAAACATTAAGCGAATCCGATGGCGGGCCCGCTGGGACTCGCTTAGTTATTTAAGCGAATCCCTTACGGTATAAGTCTATTTTTAATAGTTGGGAAGCAAATGAAATTCTCTTTAACTCAGGCGTTAAGGAATTACTGAGTACTTTTCAACGCTATCTTAAGATCATGAGTCAAAGATTGCACTTGGGCGTCGGATAATGAGCTTTTGAGAGTCAAACCGAAAGTAAATTGTTCCTTGCCCACATAAGTTGAGGCCCAGAATGGAATTATCGTTCGGTTACCGATTGTAATGGGGGCAAATGGGTACTTGTTGACGTAAGGCGTAAGTGCATTGTTTATGGCATCGCTTGTAGCGAGTTGAAAGGTTTCATGTGTTCCAGTTATGTTAAAAACATATTGAATATCGTTGGAGTAAAGCGGGTCTGGCTGTTGTTTCCAGTATGTTACATTAAAGTTAGATGTGAGATGACTGCATAATAATCAACAATGCAGAAACGGCGACAATGCTAACAAAGAGCATTACAGCTGCTATAGCCAATTTTTTGTTCTTGCTTTTTTTTCTGTCTGTTTGAAGCGTCTTTTCTGGAAACTCGTCGATCAGCCGAACCGCCAAGCGGCCTCTCTCTGTTAGACCATATCTTCCATCTCCTTGTTTTTCTATTAGTTCGCTTAGGATCTTCAGGTGGTAATTGAACCTGCCCGTGTTAGTAACTTTTGCAAGATCCATAAGTTCTACGTATGTCAAGGGAGCTTTTTCATTCAGGCGCTTTAGAATGGCTTTTCTTGTGGGGTCTTTGAGGATTTTATGAAGCTCGGAGAATTCAACAGTCATCTGCTTTTCATCGCCTTCTCTCACGTATGAATATGATAATAACAGTTACAAATGCGACAATTAGTACAACAAGAACGACAATTAGTATTTCGTAGAATGACATGGGGTTCTTGGATGGTGAGGCAGTGGGGGTTTGGTTGGGCGTTGACGAAGGTGAGGAAGTTAAAGTTGGTATGGGCGAAGGAGTAAACGGTAGATTTGGAAGAAGCATTGCCTGAGTGTTTTGCTCATTTAAGAAAGGAATGAAGTTAACTGTGCCCAAATTAAAATCGTTCTTGGAGTCATAGATTGTTTGGTTTATTGATGCAACGACGGTTGAGCCCCACCAATTATAAGTCGCGTCGAGATTGTTTGAAGATGCAAGGTAAATGCTTTGATTATTTCCTTCTATATTATTGTAAGTGATCGTCGACGGAACACTTGTTACAATCCCTATCAAGTTGTTGCTTATGGTGTTGTTTTCAATAGCTGCTGGGTAAGCTAAATCTATCCCCACAGTATTGTTAAAAATAAAGTTTCTTTGAATCGTAGTTACAATCCCAAGTGAACCATCCTCGATCGGGTCAGTGTCATTAACTCCAATTCCCCAGTAACAATCATAAACAGTATTGCCTGAAATTGCGACATTGCCTGTCCCAGCAGAAACAGCAATGCCTGTCCCTTCTCCTTGAAATCCATAAATCGTGTTGTTAACTACGTTAACCAGGACATTTTCGGTAAATCCTTCTGTTCCAAAACCAATTCCAGACCCAACTTGGCTTATTTTCAGATCAATTATATTATTTGAAATTAAAGCAGATGCATTATCACCAACAAAGATCACAGCGTTGTTTCTGTCATAACGTTGAGCATAAACCCCCCATAGATAATGCGCTTGTTGAGAAATTATGTTGTTAGAAATCGTCGCTGAGCAAGCATAAACGCCAATTCCACCCATAATATTATTGTAAAAGATTTCTGGAGATCCTCCAAAAATGTCGATATTCAGAGAGAATTAGCACTTATCTTCGGTGAACCTCCATTAATTACTAAGTCTTCTATAACGGCATTTTCAATGATGCTACCTGATTGTGTCTGTTGGTTCCAACTGCTGCTTGATGGCGAGAAAATAACGTCTCCACCACTAAAATCTCCAAATAAAAGGTCTAATCCGTTTGGTACGATTACGGGCTCACCTCCGTTGAAGTTTATCGGTTCGTTGGTTGTGCCACGAGCGTTTATTGTTCCATTTATTTGAAGGTAGTTAAGATAGTTAGCGTCAACAATAGTTCCAGGTTCGATTGTTAGTGTTACTCCAGGACTAACTGTGACTGGGCCTGTCAGGTTGTAAGGACTATTTGCTTTGGTCCAAGTTGTGTCTGAATTGATTATGCCATTAACATTGGTTCGTGCTGGCGGGATTGGAAATTGAGAAGTTGGTTGAGGCGTAGGAGTTGAACCTGTAAATGTTGTTGACGATGGAACAGGAATTGGCGGCGCAGTTGGAGTACCAGTTGCAGAACTTTGTGCCCCAGCAAAATGCATATTACCCGCTAACATAAGGCCGCTAATTATTAGCACTACCAAAAATGTATTTGGGAGCGATTTCACTGCAATCAAGTCCATTTAACAATTAGATTGATATTGATAAGAGGGTAATTTAAGAATATTTGACTAAGAATTTTATCAGAAATTTATCATGTTATGAAAATCCATTAGTTAAAGAAACAGACACAAATAGGGATTAAAACTGACGAAATAATAAACCCTGGAATCTGGAAAAATGACGGGTAAATTACTGATTTTTTCACGCCTACCCATTAAATCAGTTAGCGACTGCATCAGGATTCCCTCTTTTGTTTTCGATTCCCCACGGTCCGAGCCGAACTTTAACCCAAACTAGACCGTGTCAACGGTTCGAGCCGCAATTATCTAACAAGGGTTTTTCAGACACAGCCCGATGGTCCTGTTAATGACGGACCCTGTTGGGATGCGCTTAAACTATTAAGCGAATCCTCTTTTTTCCTTGGAGAAAGGTTAAGACGGCCCGCTGGATTTGAACCGAAATGGGGTCGGGTCTTTGATTCTATCAGATTCAAATCAATTTTTAAAACAAGTTATGCAGTCTCTCTCACCTATCAGACTGCATTAAAACTCATAGTTAATTCCTAAGGGCATTTAGCATCCGAACTATTATCTGCAAGACTCTTTTGCCTGTTTTCTCTTTTTTTTTACTTCTTCAACAAATTTATTATCGTTCCAACTCCAAAAATGTTGATAACTCGTGGCCAAAGAGATTGCCAAACAGCTAAGGGTTTGCCGTTTCTTTATTTTTTGAAGCAACATTTTCACCTGCTACTTAACTTGAGGATTAAAACACTTAATACAGCATTTTTGAACAAGCGTACAAAACAGTTGTACAACCCTTAAGTCCTTGCAAATGCTCTTTTGCTTATTTCATAATAGTAAATGAAATGGTGAATTGTGACAACATTTGTTCAAGGCCCAACAGTCGCTGGAGGCGACGGAACGGGGCCCGACTTGGTCGCATACAACTTATTCAATGACGACGATGGGTCTACTGAGATATTCCCTAAGTTGAGAAGAATCGTTGAGTATCCTGTTTGTTCATTTTTTCAGTGCTTGAATAAGTAAATGGTATATTTCCTTCGGTCATAGTTACGGTGTTATTTAACGTGTAGAATTGGCCATCAAAACTTAGCACTTCCAAGGTTTCCATTCCAGAGAAGGTCATGTTGTTAGATGATAAGGCTCCGTTGGTAGGAAATGTTGAATTGTTGACATTTAACGCCAAAGATGTTGAGGTGGTATAAACAATCTTTTCGCCGACATTATAGTTAACGTTTAGGGGTATTGATTTGGAAAGAGTCTTGAGTTAAGCTTTTTCAACATTAGCATTTCTATGAGTAATGTGCCAGTTGCAAGAAGATTAAGTGAAGTATAAGTTGATTAGAAAAAGGAAACAACTAGTTTCGAAAAAACAAGGGATTTTTTAAAATTTATTTGTAGGGCTATTTTCGTTTGACGGCTTTGCTATCGTTATTCTTGATTGTTTTTGTTCGTTTCTTTAATATGTAGGCTGTTGCAACTGCGATAATGGCAATTATAACTGCTATTAATCCAATGTATTCTATAAGTAGGGTTTGTTTTGTTGATTGATCAGATGATTGAGAGGATGGCGAAGGTGAACTGCTTGTTTGGTTATATCCGATGGGTGTGTACTGCTCGTTTGTTGAAAGAGCGACTGTACTTTGACTGCCGCCAATTACATACAAAACGTCATTCACAACAGCGATAGCTGGATTATAACATGCAAAAGGTATTGAAGCGGCAGTAGTCCACGTGTTTGCGCTAGGGTCATAAGCGTAAGTTTGGTTTGAGCCTTCGCCAAAACCAGTCATTCCGCCTATGACGTAAATTTGTTTTGGTGCCATTGTACCTGTTGTGGCTCCTGCGGCAACTTGCCATGTACTCACAGGCATAGATGCACCTAAACTCCATGCGTTTGTGGCGGGGTCATAGATTTGAGCAAAGGCAACATTATTGGACGCTGAGGATAAGTATTCATCCTGACCGCCAATTACATATATTTTATTATCAACAACTGCAGAGGCGTAACCAACAACAGGATAAAGCATAGAGACACCAGAACTCCATGAGTTAGCGGCGGGGTCATAAATTTCCGTTATGTTTACAGTGGAATATGCTCCTGCAGTTCTTCCGCCCATCACATAGATTTTCCCATTAATAGTACCCGCCTGCATCTCACTCCTACTAGTAGGCAGTGCAGCCTTAGTTGTCCATGTATCTGTCGAAGGGTCATAGGCCTCATTAACTGAAGAGCTTGACCCGTTGCTGTCAACTCCACCAATAACATATATCTTGTTATTGCAAGCGGCTATGGCAAATTCGGTTCTTGGAACGGGCATGGGTGTTTTTTGACTCCAAGAATTAGTATTCGGATTATATGCATAATTAACGGAACTTCCCAGAACATATATTATACCATTTACCGAAGCGGCACCGTAATCTGAGCCTGCCATTGGTAAAGAGGCTTTACTTACCCAAGAGTTAGCAGTTCCTGCAACCTGAGCTCCAGCGAGCGAAATCACTTGGGGAATAAGAAAGATAATTATCAGAGAAAAGATAGTTAGAGATAGTTTGCTTCTACGAGTCACTTTTCGAACCTCTAATTTAATTTTTATATTTTAATTAGACTGGGAACTAAAAAAAGGTAGAGATGTTTTGTTGGTTTATCAACTTTTTGCCTATTGCTTAATCATTATAGCTGCGTCACCATAGATTTTCATTTGACCAGCGAACCACCCTGCAGGTATGCCATCACCGCCAGGCCACCAAGCGTTATAGGATGTAAGTGGACTGCTGTTGTATGAAACGCCAAAGACAGCTTGTGAAGCCAAGTTTAGTGCATCATGAACATTGTAGCTGGAATACACTGAATAGTAATAGAACCATTCTATGAACAAGTATGCAAGTTGTGAGTAACCTTCAAAGCTCTGATAACTTATTGTGGGCGATTCACCGGTAAAGCCTATGAAAGAATGAGACGTGCTATCAGGATAATTAAAGCCATCAGATGACAAACTAGACTTTTGAGTCCATGCGTGTGCGAAGTTATAATCCTGCGCTAATGTACAAGTCCACATCCAAACGAAATAATGCTCGTTATATCCATTTGTTGAGGAAGCAATATTGGAGTAAGATACTAAGTTGCCGTTGCTATCAATGTAGTCTGGGACATAGCCATGACCAAAGTGGAAAACGACAACGCCCATGTAATTTGATTCATCATACATGATGTTGTACATTATGTTATTGTAGTTGGTTGCAGATCCATAGTTGTTGTTTGAAGAAACTCCATCGTACTGTGTATAGAGCATTTGGATGTAACTTGCAACGCTTGATGCATAGGAATCCTCTTGAGTATCTAGGCTTGTTTCTTGATATGTCGATACGTAGATTTCAGATTTAATGGTTGAAGCTTCAGTTATTGGAACCGCTATGATGACACCTATTGGCAAAAGGATTAGGCAGATTGCAGCTATTTTTCGTTTGGAAAGATTAAATGTCCACGTTCTGTTCAAGCCGTTGAGTTTATTCTTCTTGCTATAAAGATATGCTCCTGTTATGCTGCTTGCAGCTATAGCAGTAATCGGCAAAAGAATTATCATCATCGATACTTGGTTGGTTTTTACTTGAGTTGTCGTATCACTTAGTGACGGGGTACTAGATGCGGGCGCTTGGTACGCCATTGGTGTTATTGAGCTAACATTTCCAGTGTCTGCCCAAATATTTACGATAAGGCCAGTAACATTGCCTGGATATACTTTATCGAAGCCTACTGCAACATACCATGATGGGTATAGAATCAAGGAATTACCGCCACGTATCGATTGTTCGGGAGTCTGTTCATAGTAGTTAAGATAGCTTAACGAGACATTGCCAATTGATGCTACCTTGAAGCCTGACACAGTAACATTAGCACCGTTAACGTTGTATGCGACATACGAGTAGTTTTGAACCGCTTGGAGAGCTATTGCAGTTGCATCTTGACTAGATAACTCAGGTACACCGCCAATTTGGTAGAGTTGCCAGTTATCCAGAAAGCTTTCCAGAAGTCCATTGTTGTAGGTTAAGACTACATCTTTAGATAAGGCTGGAATACCATTGTTGTCTACATATGTCCAGATTAGATCTTGCTCATTGCCGAAGTTTGATACCTGAAGTTTAATGTTTCCCGCTGTCTCAGTTGTATTTGTGTTTATTGCTATACCAGTTAGCATTGAACTTAAGGAGGAGTAAAGCTGGTTGCCCGTGTAACTTTGGTATCTTTGCAGAAATCCTTGAGCCATGTCAAGAGTATTTGTTGTTGTCTGGCTAAGAGAAGGAGAACCAACATAATTGCTTAAGTATATTTGATTAAGGTTGCCGTTTATGAATGAGCAGCTTGCCCTTAGGCTTCCCTGAGTACCTGTTAAGTTATACATTACAGTTTCTTGGGGAAGACCTAAAGTTGCCGTTGGTACCGGAGCTGGATTTGTTGCTGTATTGACGTCAGAGGTCAATTCTGTTGTGTAAGAATTCATGTTAAGTCCAACAATATTACCTAAAATGTTTGTTGTTTTTTGACTATTGGTTATTACCGCAGCGTGTGCAGGTGGTGATAAAGCCATGTATGCAATAGAACTCATTAGAATCAATAGAGCTATTACCACGAAGAAATTTTTGGTTGTTTTCATTTTTTTATCCTCTTTTTCTTTTTACTTTAGCTTTAGTAAGTTTGCTTTGTTAGGGCAAACTACATTATGACTTACTTTCAAGTGCCAGTTATTTCTACACATTAGGACAAACAGCCTAAACTCCAGAACAATCCGTTAACTAATTTCAAATGCAAAATAGGTTCTGTCCTAAAAATTGTACAGAAACAAAATTAAAAAAAAAGAGTTAGGTAGAGTGTTTACTTGTTTTTTCTCTTGGTTCTTCTTTTATTAACTATTGTTACTGCAGCTATTGTCATCGTTATTACAACTGCTCCAATAACTATACCGAGCGTTAACCATGCCATTGAATTACCTGTAGTTTGAGGTAAACTTGGGGTATCCGTTGGTTGGGGTATTGATCCGCCATAACTTAACTCTTGGCAATAATTGACGGCGCCAGTATCTGCCCAAATACCGACTACAACGCTAGTGGGGCTGCCAGACCACAGATTGTTTCCAATATAGATTTGATCGACGGGTATCTCAACACGCCACATTGGGTACAACGTTGTTAAATCTCCTCTGACCTGCATGCTCAATGTTGCCTCTGTAGAATTGGTTTTTAACGTAAACTTGGTAACATTTTCTGTTGTGGTGGGGTCTGAACCGATACTCCAAGTGAAATTCTTGAGTCGTGTTAGTGCGATGTTGATTGCGCTTGCTTGATTGATATTTACTGCGGTGCTGCCTATTGTGAAGAGGCTTTCATCGTCATCTAGGTTTTCAAGAGTACCATTATAGAATTCAATGCTCATTCCTGGGCCTTCTGCACCATTATATGTGTTAACCCACTCAAACTGACTCGTAAGTCCATCGGTAGTTATTGTTAGGTTTATGTTGCCATTAGTAATCGTAGTGTCCTTAACAGAATTAACAGTATTTAGCAAGTCTTTCATTACTTGAACGTGAGTAGATCCACTATAATTCATGTAGCTGTCAAGGACGGTATTTGCATCACTTAGCAAATCTGCTGATGGCTGTTTAATCAAAGTTGGTGTTCCCGAGGTTACTGACATCATGAACCAAACGAGGGCATTATTTTGGAATAAGCAAGTAGCATCTAACGTACCGTTGGCGTTTTGGAGTATATAGCGAACTTGTTCCTGACTAGACTGTTTACCACATTGTAAGGTTCGCCATCGCTTACCAAAGTTACATTATAACTTGATACGTTGATATTTACGACATTTTGCAGAAATGTTAGCATACTATCCTTGGGAGTTGAGGCAACTGCATGACCAAAGGGTGCAGACGCAAGCGAGACTGCTAAAATACACAGAAGCGTTAGTGTTAACCGACTTTTTTTAAGAGCTATTTTCACCTATTTCATCTCCTTAAGTTTTAGGGTAGAGTTACCGATGGGTCACCAAAAATCATCATTTGACCCTGATATGGACTTGTATAGCCTTCGTATAGAGGATCATTAGCGCTGTTAAAAGGGACTCCAATGTAGTATTCGGACGCCATGTTTAATGCATCGTGGATGGAATAGTGTTCAACGGCAGCAAAATAATAGAACATTGAACCAAAGATCTGATATGTGTAAGAGGAGTAACCTGTGTAATCACTCCATGGCATGGAGTATCCTTCAAAGCTTATAAAGCACTTGCCACTGCTGTCAGGACTATTGTAGGCGTTAACAGTCTTCAGGTTAGTTGTGTGGAGCCATGCTGGAGCCATTCCCCAAATGTCACTTCCGCTGATTCCGCCAAGTTCATCCGCTAACATGCATGACCATAGGAATGTGAAGTGGTTTATGCCATTGGTTGTATATTGTCCAATCATTTCATCCCAAATATCGAGGTTTGGGTATGTAGGCTGCGCGCTGTCTGAGTATAGCCAGTACATGTTATGACTGTGGGTATTAGGGGATTGACCAGGCGGAGCATAACATGAATCTCCCTTGTAGAAGTCGGTTGCATAGTTATAGGGATAGGTGTTAAAATAATTATTTACGCTATATACTGTGTTATAGTTAGTATTGCTGCCACAATAGTTTCTAGATAGTTGTAATTGTTGTCAATTGAAAAGTAGTAGGCTATTGCTTCGCAGCCGCTGGTTGTTGCTTGAGATTCGGCAGTACTTATTAATCCGTCATCAGGTGATCCGAAAATTACGCTTGCATTAAGTGGTGACGCCTTTACTGTTGTAATGTAGAATAGTTGCGGTGCTGATATTGTGACTAATGTGCATAAAAGCAAAAGTGAGGCTATAACAATTCTTGTTTTTATCATTTGTCTTTCTCCTTTTTTCTTTTAACTGAGACTAAAATTAGTCGTCAACCGAGACTGAAGTTTAGCCTCAGTAATAATAACTAAGGAAGGATAGTTATTTCTACACTTTAGGACACGTATACTAAAAAATAGGACAGACGGTTAAATGTATTTCAGCTCTAGAATAA
>CAVVRN010000009.1:0-95958 GCA_963750605.1 Candidatus Bathyarchaeota archaeon | reverse complement strand
CCTCTGAAAGAAGCAAGATTAACAGTTGATTCGTACGCTATATATCTTTTTTCGTTTTGGGAAACGTGACATCGGAGGGCGTTCCCATTTTTTGTCAACGCAACCTGTTATGTTTACGAAGTAGTTTGGTAGGAAAGCGGCTGGTCTTACTCGGGGTGTTTCAAAGGCTAAAATTTTTGGAACGTTTCTGAATGATGACATGGCAAGCCAACCTACTCTCCTGTGATCTTGGTGAGTATCGTTAATTGAGTGTGTTAATACAATGTCGGGTTGATATTTGAGGGCATATTGTTCTAAGCAATTTATGGCTTCAAATGAATCGGGAATCTCTGTGTCGGGGAAATTTTCAAAACAAATTTCATTTACGCCCAAAATATTCATGGCTTCGGTGCTTTCCCTCATCCTCACAGCGGTGTCACGCATCTTCCACCCCTTGTCATATACAAAGCAATCACTTTCGCCCCTGCTTGCACAGCTTTATATAGTGTCCCACCTGAACCCAACTCGATATCGTCAGGATGCGCTCCTACCGCCAATATAATCTTCGAATTAAACACCATTTCAATCACCGAATTAAACTCATTTAAACACATCTAATTATCAATATTCAAAGAAAGTAATAACTTTAAAGTCAAATTGCCTTGCAGAATTGTTTACACAATTGTTCTAGTTTTTACTGAAACTTTAAGGAATAAGACTATATGGATTTAAAGCATTATTGCTGTGATTGCGACAATATCTTTCTTGTAGATCGCATGCACATCATGAAAAACGGGAAAGATCGTCCCACGCAAACCAAGCACTCTCCTGAACCCCTCGAAAAGAAGCCAACCATTGTCTAAATGCTTAAGCTCTTTTCATATCGATACCGAACACTCGAAACAAAATCTCGGTCTTCAACAAACCATTTTCGTCCCTCAACAACCGCACTATGAAGGAACCGATTGACCAGTAGATCCAAATATTGAGCACGAACAACATCTAAGCCATTATTTCCAACAAAAAGCCGAAAAGTTGATCCTATGCGCGGATTAACATCAAGGACCTTGTACTTGCCATCGCGCGCATCGTATCTGTATCCGATGTCAAGTATTCCTTTGTAACCAATACTCTTCATGAAACCTTGTGTCATCTCGTCAACGACTGGGTTTCTCAAACAAACACCAAGTGAAGTTACTCCTGTGTGAATTGGAGATTGACGAATTTTCCTTCCAGTCACCCCAAAAAGGCAATCTGATTTCTCATCAAAATAACCATTAAACATCCAAATCGAATCATCGCCACCCGGAATATACTCCTGGAGCATAAAATTCGGGTTCGAAGGATCCTCACATTGCTAGTACAATTTGAGAAGTTCCTCTTTGGTTTTCGCGATAAACATTCTTTTTCCAGTTCGAGGAGACCCCCCACGAAAAAGCTCCTTCATAACTACTGGAAAAACTGCATCCTTAACAAATTCTTCAACATCACCAAGTGAAAGCGGAAAACAAGCCTCCGGAGTCGGAACACCACATTTCTTCGCGAGAAAATACATCTCCTTCTTATTGGCAAGCGCCAAAACAAGCTCCTTAGAAAGCATAGGAAAAATGTATCCTTCACTTAACGCGTCGGCGTTATCTGCAAGCCAACCCGCGCCACTGTCTGTGGTGTGAATCAGGAGCGAGCGCTTCCCAATTTTCTTTGCAACATCCAACAAGTATTGAACAGAAGCCTGAGGCGACGAGGCGTCAACATCAAACAAAAATTTCTTCCGGCAATATCGCGAGAATAGGCCTGGAGACAGCGGATTAGGATCTACACCATGGACTGCGATGCCGAGTCTTCCGCAGCTGCGCAAAACTCCCAGTTGACCATAATGATAAGTGTACAGAACCACCACGGGAACTGACGTATCTTTTACAGAAACTTTTTCAACCATCATCTTCTCACGTTTAACCGTCATTTGCTCTTCGCAGCTGAATCCTGAATCTTGACAATCTCATCGTTCTTAATCGTGAGAGGTGACTTCAAATCGTTCACGTGGTTGAGAATATAATCAAGATCTTTTGTTTGACCCGTTTTACGAAGATACTCCGCACTTTTTCCTTCAGCACAAACCGAAGCGGGTTTATCTCTCCAGCAATTTACAACTTCCACGGTTTTATCGTCTTCAGGAACATATCCAGCCTCAATCAGACCAGCCGCAATCCAGGCACAACACAACTGATCCTCCTCCCGAAACTCCCCACGCGTAGGCGCACCAAGAACCACCACATGACTGTAATGTCCAGCGAGATGATTGACTGTCGCCCCGTAATTCCGAAGACACGCAACATAAACTGAATTGCTGTTCTCAACGAGCAAAGAAGCGGTATCCCCGACGAAGATACAATAATTGCGGGTCGAGAAATATCTCGGCGACTTTCAATTTCTACTGGACTATTATTAACGTCAAAGCCATAAGGCATGCCGCCTCCCATTTCACCAACTAACAACGGATTATCAAGCTGTTTTGCCAAAAGAAGAGCCGCCTCAACTGAAGGAGCAAAAAAACATCTTCTACCAGACTCAACCACCGTAGCTGCTACTGTTATCGAACGGATCACATCGACAACAACAACCGCACATCCTTCACCATAATGATGAAGACTCTCAGCTAAACAATCGATAGCAACTGATTTTCTGCTCAAAATCCGCTCTCCTACTCACGACTTTATTGCTACTGGAAGATGTGGACGCAGATTCTCTTTACTGAAAGCATCTGAGTGCAACCCTCGACGATAAATTTCCACCCGCAACAACTCTTCAAGCCGCACATTGCAAAGATGAACTTCACGGCCAAAGTGATCCAATAAAGCGAACTGACTCGGCTTGTTAGGCGCCTCAAACATAACAACACTATGACCAAACGCATTCGCAAAACGATCAGCAAACACTACGTTAAGATTGCCCGCATCATCAAACAATCCAACGCCCTTCGCGCTCTCCCTTGCCTCCACGACCAACTGAACAGCGCCAGCCTCAAGCCACCGCTTTCCTTGGCTAATCAAAGCTTCAACCACATCTTGCGTAAAAGCTCCCGTATGTTTCTTGCCAAGCTCAAACTGCACCTCTAAACCGCGGTCATGCGCCATCGTCACAATTTCCTTCGCATCTAACGAAATATCTGTAAAGCCCTCCCCGCACTCAATCCGATTAAACCCGAAATCAGCCACAAGATCAAGATACTGCGGCAGCTTACCCTGCACATAAGCAACCTCAAAAGGACCACCACCCGTAGTCGTCGGCACCCGGTACTTCTTCGCCAAAGCAATCTTCTGACGCGTAACATTCTCGTCGGCAATCATCCAACACGCCATCGAAACCTTCAAAATCGACATAAGATGATGACTTTGCTCAAGATGACCCCCTAACGTTACCGCATCATAACCAGGATCAAACGGACTAGTCGCTGGACGAATTTCAGGAACACCAATAGACTTCAAATAGTCCTCAGTATGAAGCCGACCTTCTCGAGCCAAATTCAAAGATGAAGTAAAATCAACCAATTCTCTCACCGCAAAATAGTAACTAATTTTAAACTCTGCTAATTACACGTATCCTTAAAGTTTTATCGATCATGAGAAGGCATCTGCAAGTCATTTTAACCCAAAGAATATTTTAAAGCCGCGATAGTTATCGATAAACGCAAAGAACAGATAATTGGATGTTTGTTTAATTGACTCCGCCCAAGACACAAAACAACCGCGACCAAAAACTTGTCGACGAACTCTTCGACACCAACGCAACATACTGGAGAGACACCTACAAAGAAAAAGACATCCAAGGCATCATCTATCAACAACGGCAAGCCGTTGCGCTGAGGTACATCGATGGCTTATCATTGGCAAGAAACGCCCGTGTTCTTGAAATCGGCTGCGGCGCAGGATTCATGACCGCAGCGCTTGCAGAGCGAGGATTTGTTGTGGAAGCCATTGACCATGCTCAAACAATGGTCAATTTAACACTGGATCATGCGCGACGAAAGGGTATAGAGAGCAGGATCAATGCATGCACCGGAGACATCCATGAGCTTTCTTACGGAGACCAATCGTTTGATTTAATTGTTGCTTTAGGAGTCATCCCTTGGCTCCATGATTTTCAGAGGGCGTTGGCTGAGATTACAAGGGTTACGGCGCCCAGCGGATTTGTTGTTTTGACTTTTGACAATGCATTGCGCGCGACAATATTGCTGGATCCCCTAACTTTTCCACCATTTGCACGAATTCGAATAGCAGTAAGGCGTAGACTTGAGAAAGCAGGTTTACTTACGACGTGGAACCCTTGGATTAACGCGCCACCTTATAGCCAACACTCGATAAAAAAATTCAGCGAAAGCCTCCATGAGGCAGGACTAACCATCATGAAGAGTACAAGTGTAGGATTCGGACCATTCACTTTTTTTGGTCATCGATTGTTCTCAAATGGGGTGGGAGTCAAGATTCAACAGAAACTTCAGAATTATGCTGACAATGGGTACCCCATCTTGCGCTCTGCCGGTTCACAATACATATTGCTAGCAACAAAAACTATCCGAACCTAATTTTCTTAAAACAAGAGTTAAAACTCATTTTCGAAAATAAATCTTACTGTGTCATATTCAAAACTAAACTGACAAACCTATTATTGTACTGTGAAACTCCCAATGTTGGATTGAAAAGCCAAAGTTCGACAAAAAGATAGTAATAGTATCCTGAGTTGCTTGAATCCCACGTCGATGTTTGGTTGATAGAAAATGCTACTCCATTAATAGTTATGCTAGAGAGTTGAGATACTCCGTTGGCAAAGGCTAATTGGTTGACTTGAAATACCAAAGGAGTCTCCCATGATTCTCCATTACTCAGAAATGTATTGAGTTCGAATAGAGAAGGTAGTGTGCTGGGTGTCTCGAGCGTGGCATTCGGAAGGTAGTTAGAACTGTTTGCGACTTTCAAAAGAGCCGTATAGTAACAAGACGAACCCATTTGATTAACTACGCCCAAATAAACCGAGTAATTAACGTTGGCTACAATGTTGAAAGGAAGACTATTTAAAGTATGATTTTGGCTTAGAATGTAAATCTCAGAGAATTCTTGGCCCACAGGTGCTTTTACGAAAAGGCTAATGGTTGGCGACGAGAACAGCAAAACTCCAATTAAGCCAATCGTGATAAGGACAATTCGAACGTCTTTAAGCTTTATTTTCAGCCACCTCAGGCTTTGAGCCAAGCAACTTCTCCATGTAGCCACCTTTAAACCGTCGCCAAATTAGAAACAAAATCAAAACAAAGACGAAAGACCCAATTACAGTAAATGATATGGTGGACCAAAAAGCATTTTGGCCAGAAACCAAAGCGGTTTGTTCAGCATGCTGGGCCGAGACGGTGACTTGTTGTGTAATTGGAAGTACGCTGTCTGCTTGAGCTCCCGCAGCAGTGGATTCTCCTGCCTGATAAGAGTTTTCTGCTTGCGCCAAATCACCTGCGGCAACATTTAACTGCACCAGTAAACTAGATAACATCTGCACCAGCTTTCTCTGCAGCTAAAACAGCATTAAAAGCGCTATTCACATCGTTGGTCGCTACTTGCAACTTCAACGCAGTTTGATCGGTTTGAGCAAAAACATAAAACCCACTGCCGAAACAAAAGTCAAATGCAAAAAAAATAATCAATGCAGCTACAAGAAATTTGTAGCGTTTTCTTATTTGTTGTTCCCTCCAAACTAATCCATTAACTTTATAGTAAAACAGTTTCAAGTTTTCTAAGCAGGATAGTTTAAAAATTCGTTGATTGTCACTTCGGGATAACTTTGAACTAAAATGATATTTGTCTTTCTAAAACATTTAGACACATCACTATTAAATCCCTCTCTGACAAGAGCAGATAAGCAATATGTCCGCATATTTAGAAAAAGTTTTCTCTTACACACCCCATTGCCAATTAGATTCTAAAGATTGCCTAATAAATACATAGGTAAAAAAAATTTAAAAAAAAACACAGTTCTTTTTGAACACACACCCAAGATCAACGTAAAGTTTCTGTTTAGTCAAAGTTTTATTTTACCTTTAATCTGAATTTATCTTGACTAATGCTTAAAGTCATTTGGCTATGGCTTTAATAAGTTGTTTCTAACATTATGCGTCTTAAAATCTCAGCGCCATGCTTAAAACCCAGTTTCTTTTCGCCCAATCTCTCTCGATATTGAATGGGTACTTCCATAATAGTAAAACCTTCTCGCTCGACATGATGATTAAGCTCCACCTCAATATCAAAGCCCTTAGATTTCACCTGCCAATCCCTAAGGATTTTCGCACGCACAACGCGCAATCCTGTCAATGGATCACACAATGGAACTCCATTTAACAGATTATGCGTAAACGCGATTAATCGGTTGCCAAAATAAAAAATGCTGTTTAACCCTTTCATATCTAAGTAACCATTAAATCTGTTACCGCAAACCATTCCTACATTCGGATTCTCTTCAAGCATTCGAATCATCTCAGCAACATACTCAGCGGGATAAGTATAATCTGCATCTGTAATTATAATGTAATCAACCGTTGGATCCATGTACGTAATTGCCTTTGCGAGCGCATCACCTTTTCCTAATCCATCTTGGAAAACGATGTCTGCGCCCATATTCTTGGCCACCTCAACGGTTCGATCAATACTTCTGCCGTCAACAACTAAAACTCGAGTAGTGCCAAGATTAGCCAAAAGCTCAGCAATAGTAAGCCCTATTCCTTCTTCCTCGTTTAACGCGGCAATTATAACCTGCGTCGAGGGTAAACGCTGAACTTGTCCTGGCTCCACTTAAAATCAATTCTCCTAACTAATCATCCTTTCATTTAACATTCATTTAAACCATATTGCTAAAAACGAAATAGCTCAATATGTTCAACACCTAAACTTTGTTTCCAAAAGAGTTTATAGTCCTTAAATATATTTGTTATCGTGCATTTACAGCAACAATTCAAGCGCTAACTTCATTTTCTTCACCAATCAACAAATTTCCGGTATTAAAAATAGCGGGGAAAAAAATTCCTGTATTTAGGTATGCAGCCAGCCTCTTCCTTTTTTCTTTAATTGTTGTTTATCCTTCTTTACCTGCGGGAGCAATGCTTCTAATTCTCTTGTTTTTGGTTTCTGGTTAATTATATTATTTTTAACAAATTTTCCCCATCCGCCAACATCTGAATTAGGAGGAAGGTATTTTTCAGCATTTAAAACTTCATATTGTTCCAAAATTTCTTTGAAGTTTAATGCTTTGAAATCTCTATTGGCATGAATTATGGTACCCTTGTCAATGAACAATTGATATAATCATTGATTGCTATTCCTTCAGCCCTAACTTTGTCATTTAATTTCTCAGACCAGAGCTTTTTCCATTCAGTTTTTAGTCCTTCGACGAGTTCCTTTTGATTTGACGACATTTTTTATAAAGTCCTACCATTGATTAAACTAATAAGAAAAGCAAACTTTTGATCTATAGCTCTTAAAATTCGCGTGATGAAAGTTCCCTGTATTAGTCTCTTAATTGCGATATTTAAATTTTAAGAGGAAATGCTTCAGTCTATTCTTAAAAATAATTCATTATTTATTTGAATTATTTAATAATTTTAATAGTTAATTTAATTCACAATTAATCTGATCTTAAAATAGTTTAAAATCTTCAGATTTTCTATTTATTTGATTTTTTAAAGATCTCACAGTCTATGCATTGTTTTGTAGTGCATATTTCTCTGTAAATGGGCAACTATGAAATATTTTTGGTAAATAATCATTCAATGCCTTATTCTCTACCAAATCAAAACTATGCTGCATTGTTTATAATTGTTCTAATTTGAGCCGTAGTTTTTTGTGTCATTTGATTTCAACTCTTTTTTCTTAAAAGTTAAGATATTTCTTTTTTAGATAAGAAGTATGGAATCTTCTCTTTCCTTTGTTTCTATACTTAGATAGCCACGATGAAAGATATAAGTTATGTTCTGAAATGCATAATATCCAAAAAAAACAATCAATCAGATGTCTGGCTCTTGGACATATTTTCTTTAAAATTCAGAGAATTGAAATCTTGGTTGCATTGATTATTTTGCCCTTATTAAATCATAACCGTCATTAACAGCATTCATTCATCCCTGCTTTTTCGTCTAACCTTCACGGAGCTTTTCCATGAGTTAATGCAGATATTAGGTTTTGATCTTGATGCAAACTAAAATTCTTAATATTTCCAAAAATAAGTAATGTTATTAATACTTAATACAAGATTGCGCGATTTTGCAACATTTAAATTCTACTTTAACCTAAAGTTGAGAAGGGACATTATTATGTCAACCTCAATTTTTGCAAAAGATGTTTATTCAAAAGACTATAATGCCGTTCAAGAAAACGATACCTTATCTCGATGTTTAGAAGCATTCGAAAAAGGAAAGCCTCCAGTTTTAGCTGTTTTAGATGATAAAGGCAAATATGTAGCCATGATAAGCAGGCGCACCATTTTAAGGTCAAGACTTGACCCAACCACCACCAAAGTTCGAACTTTGATGAAGGTTGCGCCACCAGTTACTTTTGATTTTTCCGTAGGTAAAATGGCTAAATTGATGATTGAGAGTGAGATGAGGCAGCTTCCGGTTTTTGAAAAGAATAAAATAGTTGGGTTTGTCACTGACGATGATATTATTCATGCGGCTGTTCTTGATGAGTGGGGTAAAACTGCAATAGAGCAAATCATGACAAAAGCACCATATACTATTGAATCAAATCGGTCGGTTGGAGCAGTTCTTAGTTTAATGAGAGAACATGGAATCTCGCATGTTCCAGTCATGGATAGCGGCAAACTTGTGGGCATTATTACCATTCAAGATATTTTGGAGAATATCTATTGGCCGCAAAGGCGCCAGACAACTGGAGACATAGTTGGAGAAAAAATTGAAACATTAAGCGTCCCTGCTAAAGGCATAATGGCAAGACCAGCTATCACGGTTGAAACTCAAACGAGCTTGCGAGCGGCAGAGAAACTTATGCATGACCGTGATGTTTCCTGTTTAGCTGTTGTTACAAACGAGCGACTTGTCGGTATTGTAACAAAGCTTGATTTTCTTGAGCCGCTTTCGCAGTTAGAGGTTGCTGAGAAGAAATTATCAATGCAGTTCGGCGTTAAAGACTTAGAAATAAGCCCTGAACAGCAAGGATTCATGATGGAAGAATTCGATTCCTTCACACACAAATACCAAGCTGCTTTCCAGTTGGGAACACTCTTTGTCTACATGAAAAGCCATCGGAACACAAACCTAAGAGGAACACCACTGGTTCACTGCCGCTTACAATTTAGAACAGTTAGAGGAACATTCTTTAGCGCAAGCGAAGGATGGGGCGTGGAACCAACCTTTAGAGTAGCATTAGACCGGCTTGAACGAAGACTGCTTAGAAGCAAAGAACTGTTAGCCTACAACCCAAAATATGCAAAAGATTACCTGCGAAAAATAGGGTTACCTCAAGAAGAAACTAATTTCTTCTCTCTTTTTATTTAACCTAAGTTAAATGTCTGTCAGCTTTTTAAATTTTCAGACCTTCCCATTTAACCCTTTAACTCCTGCACACCCTCAAATCATTTATTCAATAAACAATTCGTTGCAATAATTATTGATAGTTACCTAACTTACCACTTGACATTCACTATGCTTTGTTCTATCAGCTTTTTTGGAAATGACTTTGATGTTAAAGCTTTTAACCAGTTAGTTTAGAGCCTATGTATTTGAGAGCCCTTGCCGAAGACATTCAGGAACAGACGATTCTGGATTTGGCAGTTAGGCGGCGCCGCCATTTATGCTATCCCTGCTGCCATCCGCCTTGCTACTGGCAGCGTTCTCTTGCCCGTTCTTGACTTGTTTATGACTCCATGGATTGGACACTATATTCCCGGCAATTTGGTGGAAAAGATTTTAGTTAATGCTTTTTTCCCTGGAGCCGCAGGAGCCATTACTGCAGAAATCTTCTATGTAAATATTCATGGTCAAACTTTTGGTCGAAGAAACAAGTATTTGGTTAGGCTTAGCGGGGCATTGGTGCAGACGTCGGCTTGGTCGCTGTTTCAGTTTTGGGGAAACATGCAAAATGTAGCTGGTTCATGGGGCGGCAACCTCTTTGAGTACCCCATGGTTTACCCACTTAACTTCCTTCTAGCGTCGCTTTCCATCTTTACCCCTGACATAGTAGGCTTTGCCAAAATCAAAATAGGCAAAGCTTGCCACAAGCTAAAATGGCGTAGACAACGTTCGAATCTCAAGCTAACTTAGACAGGGATTCTTGAGCCGTCAAAACCAATCTTTGAAATTCCTAACTCATCTTTAACTTCTCTCAGCTGAGCAGCATTGAAAACTGGTCCATCCCTGCAGACACGGTATTTGCCAATCATGCAGCTTCCACATAAGCCAATGCCGCAGCGCATAAGCCGCTCAAGACTTGCTTCTAAAGGCAGTTTACGTTGTTCAGTTAATTCAAAAATCTTTTTAACCATGACTTCTGGACCACAAGTGTATATCATGTCGAATTTTTCTCTGTCCAAAAGTTTGGCAAGTGGCTCTGTCACCATGCATTGCAAACCATATGTGCCGTCATCGGTTGTTGTTATGATGTTTTTCTCGTTGCAGACGCCTTTGAGTTCTCTGATGAAAAGGAGTTCGTCTTTGGTTTTGGCGCCTTCAACAAAAGATAATCGCTCTGTTTTAGCTGAAAGTTGCTTTGCCAAAAATAGCAAAGGCGCTGTTCCTGTTCCGCCGCTGACCAAGAGGACTTTGCCGCGGCTTTCAGTGAAACTGTTACCGAATGGTCCACGCACGCCAACGGTTTGCACCTGCTTCCATGTTGTGCAGATGCCGTGTTGCGTCGCCAACTGCTTTCACGGAAACGGAAACTAACCCGTTGCTGGTGTCCATTATGCTAAGTGGGATTTCATCTATGCCTGGAATCCAAAGCATCAAGAATTGTCCTGGCTTAGCTTTCGCACATAACCTGTCAGTTATGATGAAGGTTTTTACTGTTGGGCTTTCAGTTCTGATTTGCACTATTTCGGTTGTTCTAAGTGTATTAACTGCGGTGAGCGAGGTTGACAATTTCTTTTACACTCCCATAATGTTTCTTTCTCAAATAAGCTTCTATTCCTTTAGTTATGGCTTGGAAAACCTCTGTGTTCTCCAAAGCGATGGCTGTGCCAACTTGAACTGCTGAAGCGCCTGCCAAGAAAAACTCGACTGCATCACGCCAATCGGTTATTCCGCCGCATCCTATTATTGGCACGTCTGGCAGTTCTTCTCGGATGTCATAAACGCATCGTAGGGCTACTGGCTTTATTGCTGGACCAGATAAACCGCCTTTTATATTGCTTAAGATTGGAAGCATTGTTTCAGAATCAATTGCCATTGCTTTAAGAGTATTTACAGCAGTTAAAGCATCTGCTCCAGCTTCAACAGCAGCCCTAGCTGTTACAGCTATATCAGTAACGTTGGGCGAAAGCTTCACAATTATTGGTTTGTTGACTGCCGCCTTTACTTTTTCAACAACTTCAGCAAGCAATCTGGGGTTTTGACCGATTTCTGCACCAGTAAACTTTACATGTGGACAGGAAACGTTTAGTTCCACCGCATCTGCACCTGCATCAACAGCTTTTTTAGCAACCGACTGCATATTCATCCGCTGAATAACCAAATACGCTTACAATAAGTGGAACACGCAGAATTTTTTGGAATATTTTATTTCTTGCATGTACAAGTCGATTCCAGGATTCGGCAATCCCATCGCGTTAATTAATCCTGCTTCTGCTTGAACAACTGTTGGGTTCGGGTAACCAACTCGGGGTTCTATTCCGATGGATTTTGTGACTACTGCGCCTGCACCGCCTTTGGCAACACGATTTAAGGATTCTGCTGAATAACCCAAAACTCCTGAAGCCAGAATAGTTGGGTTTTCCAACTGCAAACCCAGCAAGCTACTTAAAGGATTGCTTTCCAAATCTATTCACCGTTCAATCTAGTTAATTACATTTTAAAGAGATAAAGTTTCTTTTAGAATAAGAGATTGACCTAAAAGCGATTTAATTGTTAGTTAGTTCTTGCTTTTAATGTTTATGCTTTGAATATTCTATGAGTTGACTAAAAAAAGAAATGAGGATTTAGACAGACGTTAAAATGCTTATTTCTTCTTTTTAGCTTTTTTATCTTCTTTTTTTGGAGCTTTAGCCACTCTAATAACCTCAAAGCTACAATTGGCTTCAATTTGTATTTAAAATTTGCTAAAGGCTATATGCTCTGGCGCAACTGGTAAAATAGCTCAAAAACAGGCGCTATACGTAAAATAACCTTGAAAACAAACGTTTAATTAACGCGTGTTTACCATGTTTTTTTACAATGTCAAATTTTACATTTATCTGTTAATACCAATAGCTTGCTTTTTCGTACACTGGAAAGTCTTTTATAGCCGAGCGATGTAAAAAATTACACAGCTTTGAAAAATTATTCAGTCGATCAATGAAGCATTGGAGTGAATGATTAACGAAATCCAATAGCACATGGTTAAGGCGAGTAACCTGCAACAAGTTTTATAGCAAATCATATTTTCTCTGCAAAAAGGCATCCAAATATTTTCGGACTAAGGAGGTATAAATATTGAAAGATGTCCAGAATGAAAAGCCAGAAAATGAAATTGAATTAAACAAAGTTGGGGTTGAAGGGCTAAGAAAATATGTAATAGTTAAAAGTCCAACAAAAAACTATCACACAATCGTAACTATCAACAGCTACATAAAATTGCCTTCTAACCTCCGCGGAGTACATATGAGCAGGTTTGCTGAGTCCATAGAAGAAATTCCTGAAGAAACAACTTCAATTGAGGACTTAGCAGAAAAAATCTCTGAAACCTCACTTGGCAAAACACCATTTTGACTGCTGCACCAAAGTGTTCTGTGAATTTCCATTTGAACGAACCCGACCAAACGGTGAAAAAGAAAATGGCATAGCCCAAATGTCAGCTAAATACTCGACTTCAACTAAAAGGAAAACTCTCGGGGTTTCAGTTAACGGCGCACTTGCTTGTCCATGTTCAAAAGAAATGTGTAATGGCTTAACGCATAACCAACGGGGAAACTTAAGCATAGATATTGACGTTTCAAAAGGCAAAGTTGAACTATCAGATATCATCCAGTGTTTGCAACGAAAGCTTTAGTTCACCTACATTTTCAATTTTGAAAAGACCTGAAGAAAAGAAGCTTGGTTGAGCAAATGCATGAAAACGCAAGGTTCGTTGAAGATGTTGTTAGGAAATGTGTTCAGTCGCTAAGAGAAAAATATCCCAAAAGGTACTGCGTTGTAAAATGTGCCAGTTACGAATCTATCCATGACCATAATGCCTATTCAGAATGGCGAGGAACACTTTAGACGGATATGCCACTAATGTACAGATTAAGAGTAGAATCTGAATTCGATGCAGCACACAAAATAGAGGGTTACCAAGGAAAATGCGCCAGACTACACGGACACACCTACAAAGTAGAAGCTTTTTTCCTCACAAAAGACTTAGATTCAATCGGCATTTCAGTTGACCTCAGAGCCCTAAAAGAAAAATTAGCCAAGATAACTGAACAGTTTGACCACAGCTACCTCAACGACTTCAAAGAATTGGGCAATCCATCCACCGAGAACCTCTCCCACTACATTTTTCAAAGCCTAAAAATTAACTTGCCAAGCGGCGCAGTTTTGGAGAAGGTTAGGGTTTGGGAAACGCCCAAAAGCTGGTTGAATACTTTGAAGGATAAGAAGTCTTCATCAAAAATTTGTTAGTCTTTGCCCTGCAATGTCGGCGTTTCAGAAGAAGAGCGAGTCAAAAAAACAAAATGTTATAGTTGACATCGAAATTTTTTGCGATTTAAGCCAAGCCGGAGCCACAGACGATCTAAACAAAACATATTAACTATTACGAAATTAAGGAAAAATAACAACTGCGGTCACAAGAGGCGAATTCAAACTTTTAGAAAGCCTCGCCGAAAATGTGTGCATCACTGATTTTGAAAAATCCTATCGCTTCCAAAGTTGTAGTGGCAGTTAAGAAAGAAAAGTACGCAAAAGAGCCAATGATGGGAATTGAAATTTCAAGGGACCAACATGGTTGAAGCATACATTGCTTTTGGCTCCAACATTGGTCAACCGAGAAGCCAACATAAAAAAAGCATTAGAATTTTTGAAAGAAAAAATCAAAATTATCAAAACATCCTCACTTTATGAAACCAAGCCCATGTATATTGAAGATCAAGGATGGTTCCTAAACGGTGCTGCCAAAGTCGAAACTGAATTAACACCTCGAGAACTTCTTGATTTTTCTGAAGAGGCATCGAGCAAAAATTAGGACGCAAACCAGTTGAACGAAATGGACCTAGAATTATAGATTTAGACATCCTTTTCTATGGAAATCAAATTATAAACGAGAACGATTTGCAGATGCCTCATCCTAAAATGGCGGAAAGAGCATTTGTCCTTGTTCCTTTAGCCGAAATTGCACCAAACCTCATCCACCCAGTCAGCAAAAAAACCATCGCCAAGTGCTATCTGAACTTGATTATGACAAGTCAGAAATCAAAGGCTCAAAAAACAAAGCCAAAAACGGAAGATTAGAGGATGAAAGTTTACGTTAAAACTCCTGCAAGACTGCATTTGGGACTTATTGATTTGAATGGTGACTTAGGCAGAATTTTCGGGGGCTTAGGTGTAGCTATCGATCACCCAAACGTTATTTTAGAAGCCGAAAAATCACAAACATTAACAGTCAGCGGCAAAAAAGTGGAATTAACCCGAAAATTGGCCACAAACTTTCTGGAAGCTTACGGATTAAAAGAGAAAGTTTCGATTTATGTTGAGCAGGCAATTCCCGAGCATGTTGGTCTGGGCTCGGGTACACAGTTGGCTTTGGCGGTTGCAACGGCAACTGCACGGTTGTTCGGTGTAAAGGCGTCAACTCATGAATTTGCGGCGGTTATGGGGAGAATTGCGCAGTCAGGCGTAGGCACCGCAGTTTTTGAGCAAGGCGGCTTAGTAGTGGATGCGGGAAAAAACACAAAAGACCCATTCAAAAGATTATTCCACTTATTTGCCGTCTGCCCTTCCCCGACGAATGGCGCTTTGTTGTTGCAATTCCCAAACGTTAAAGAAGGGTTAGCTAATGAGGCGGAGGCTTCAGCGTTTAAGCAGCTTCCACCCATGGCACCAGAAGAGGTTGGCAAAATCTGCCGATTAACAATGATGAAGCTTCTTCCAGCCGTCGCAGAAAAAGACATCAAAAGCTTTGGAGAAGCCTTAACACAGATTCAATGCATTGTGGGCGACAGTTTCGCGCAAGGCTCAAGGCGGCAGATTCTCAAGCACCCCAGCATCGCAGTGCATTGAGTTCATGCTTGAAAATGGGGCTTACGGCGCAGGACAAAGTTCTTGGGGACCAACCGTTTATGGCGTAGTTAAAAGCGGCGAAGCAAAAGAGGCTGCGAGCTAAAACCAAAGCTTTCCTTGACAGCAGCGTTGGCGGAGAAGTCTTTGTTGCCAAAGCAAATAATCGGGGAGCAATTATCAAAGTTATCAAATAGTTAAGCATACGAAAAACTTATAATTCTGCTAACGCCAGCATCAGCATGTCAGTGAATAGAATGCAAAAAATTAACAAAGTTACAGTAACTGCGCCTGCTCATCTTCATACGGGCAATTTTGATATGACTGGAGACCTTGGAAGATTGTATGGAACAGTTGGTTTCGCAGTTGATAGGCTTCTTGAAGTTGAAGTCACAAAACGCTGATGAAGTTAAATCTGAAGATGAGGCAGCATTACCTTTTTGCCAGCCGTTTTGTTGACGCCTACGACCTCGCTGGGGCTGAAGTTAAGGTTAAGAAAAGTATTCCAAAGTTCGTTGGAATGGGATACCATACGACTTTAGCGCTCTCAATCGGCATCTGCACTGGCAAAATTGTACGGACTTGAAGTTAACCACTGAACAAATCGCTTTGACAATGCAAAGAGGCGCAATAACAAGCCTTGGGTGTTCATGCTTTCAAAGTCGGCGGCTTCATTGTTGAAGGCGGCTTCAGAGTTGATCAAAGAGAAAAAATGATTCCTCCACTAATCTTCCATCAGCCTGTGCCAAGCAACTGGCTCTTTGTCATTGCCATTGCCAAAGAACCTCAAGAGAAAATCGTCAAGATGAGGGAAAACGAAGATAAGATCCTTCGAAACCTCAAATTGATGCCAAAAGAAACCTCAGATATGCTCTCAAGAATCGTGCTGGTTAAAATCATTCCGTCAATCGTTGAAAATGACCTCAAATCCTTCGGTGAAGGCTTAACAGCCTTTAACTCGGAACTGGGCAAATTCTGGAATGAATACCAATGCGGCAGAACCTACTGTCACCCCGTAGTTGAAGAGGCAATAAAAATCATGTTGAAAAGAAGCACCTGCGCCTGCCAAACTTCGTGGGGACCAACAATCTACGGCATAGTTGACAGAAAAACAGAAGCTGAAATTCTAACAAAAGAACTAAAAGATTATTTAGCAAAGAACGGCGGCGGAGAAGTCTTCTACACCAAAGCAGCTAACGCTGGAGCATCCATCAAGGAGATGTAGCTTTGGTTAAAGCCATCGGAATTGATTCTGGCACAAAAACAATGGATATTTTTGGGTTCGACGACAAAGATGGCAGCATCATAATTGACATAGCTATTCCAAGAGATGAAATAACAAAAAGCGCTAAACTTGTAGTTGAAAAACTAAGAGAAACGCAGACTCGTGTTGGAAAAATCGATGCTATTGTTGCTCCGTCGGGTTACGGAATGCAGCTTAAAAAAGCCAAAGAAGCAACCGATGAGGAAATTGCAGAAGCCACGTTTGTATCAGAAGCTGATGTCAAAAGACGATTACGAATTATTGGATTAAGAGAGCTTATGCAGCTGCTAAGGGAAGCAGATGATTTAAACACTTGTTTTACTCAAGGCGTCATTCATCTAGCACGGTTCCAAAATACAGAAAAGCCAACAAAATCGATATGGGAACATCAGACAAACTTTTACAGTGTTGTTTTGGCGGTGAAGGATCAAGCTGAAAGATTAAAAATTCCCTATGAACAAACATCATTTATTCTGCTTGAGGTTGGTTTTGGCTATACATCAGCATTGGCAGTTAGCAATGGGCAAATAGTTGATGCCATGGCTGGAACAGCAGGGTTTCCTTCATTTCTCGGAATGCGGCTTTTTGGATTCAGAAGTAGCTTACGCCATAGCCAACGCGACTGATGACTTTTCAAAACAGCTTCTTTTCGCAGGGGGAGTATCCTCATTTGCAGGAATTGACCCCTCTAAACCTTTGGAAGAATTTATCAAAAACGCAAAAACTAATCCGCAAGTCAAAGAAGGCTATGATTTAATGCTTGAATCAATAATCAAAGATGTTGCTTCGCTCCTCCCATCTGTTAAGCCAAAAGAAATAATTCTTAGTGGAAGATTCGTCAGGATTTCAGAATTTTTAACTGCAGATTTAATCTTGAACTTTCAGAGTTCCTTTGCAAGAAATTGGCTTAAACTTGACATATAAAGTGCTTGAGGGCAAAGCCAAGGTAACAAAGCAAGCAGCGGAAGGCGGCAGCCAGTTTTTGCTAACGGATTAGCCGGTGGCAAATACAAGCAACTCGTCGATGCTATGCGACTTCGAGAAAGTGAAGGAACAGTCTTCAGTAACCTCTACCTTGGAGAAAAGGTCTCTGAAGGCTTGAACCAATTCAAAAAGATGTAACCACACATTTAAGCAATTAATTATTCCTTAAACATCTTTTTATCTTGAATGTACTCTTTACCAGTTCTCAATGCGATCTCAGCTTTCGCCAACTCATTCCCTAAGTAAGCAGCATGATCAAGCTTAGAAACCAAACCAGACTCAATAATCAACCCGTAAACTTGCTCCGCAGTTTTGCCCTTAACAATTAAGCTCGGAGTTATCTGCATCTGCCAAACTGAAATGCTCAGCAACGATATTTTCCTCTTCACGGTCCACAAAAAGCCTGAAACAGCCCTCGTTCATCAAGCTCAGCTGGATTGCTCTTTTCCAGTTGCAACTAAAACACGGGTTTTTTTCTCAAGCCCTTTATCATAAATCTCTTCCCGATTCCGCTTGTCCTTAAGCAAAAGCAAGTCAATTCCCAAGTCTTTAGGAACCGAACCTCTTTTTTTAGCTAGAAACATCATTTTTGCAGCAGTAGCTTCTTCTTTGATTGTTCCTTTTGCTTTATCACTTTTTTCTGTCGCCAAAAGCATACTTGCACCCACCTCTGAGCTATAATTTGGCAAGCAAAGCATTTACCCCAACAGAATCTGCATCTATTAATTCTGTCACGTTTGAAACGCCTACAAAGAGTGGAATTTCTGGGTTTCGCTCTGAGAATTGACGGAATGCATCAAATGATTCTAAAACGTCCAATGGGTCAAGAATTAAGTCGCCAAAATTTTGGTTACGCCCAGATTTTTTGCTTCATTTATGATTTCTTCGAGCAGTTGCACGCGTTCCTGTGCTTTCTTTGGGAAGATAGCCTTCTTTTTGGTTTGTTGGAATAGCCACAACTGCAACATTGGTCATGAAAGGTGCAATTGCCTTGATGTTTCCTGCGTCCAGCGCTCAGCACCAAATCCGCGCCAGCACAAACTGCCGCCTTAATTTCCTCGGGATCAAGCGAATCAATGCTCACAGGAACATTCACCGCTGCTTTTACGGCGGCAACAACTCGCTTGGCATCTTTCGGCCTGCTTTCACCCAGCAACCATACCAACATCTATAATGTCTGCTCCAGCTTGAACATAACGCTTTGCCAAACGCTGAATTTCTTCATCAGGCTTAGCAACGCTGCATCAACAATTTCACCCATGACCCGCATAGGAAAATCTTTGCCGACAGCCAAATCTCCAATCAAAATATTGCCAGGTTCTTTTAGAAGGACTTTTTTGTTTTTTTCAACCTTTCAATATTTCTTCAAGAGCCTTTTTCTGAAGTTTTTCGCTAAGTAATTCATCTGCAGGCACAACTGTTGAAAGTGTCACTTCATCGAGTGAATCGAGAACGGTTGGCAAGTCAGCAGCATACTTTGGACCTTTAAACGCTGGGACACCAGTTGCTTTGGAGATGACTGATGTGTCGCCTCGAATTAACCCTGGAACAAGAATTAAATCGAAATTTTATTCACTTTTTTTAAAGCATCGGCTAATTATTTGAGGAGTCAAAAAAGCTGCCACAGGAACTTTTAAGGCTAATAACCTCAGTTTCTACCTTGCTTTCTTTAGCATAGTGTTCAACAGTTTCTTTGCCATCAATCCTGTAATTAACAATATCTTCATTTTTTGCCTCCATGATTCAACTCGTTTCTTCAAATCAGCCATAACCAAAGAATATGACAGAATTTGGAGCCACTTTATTCACGACATGGCTGCAGTCGTCTATCATTTCCATAAGATGCTTGACTTGTTTTTGATGCATTTGATCGTTCATTAATGCTTTTACGCGGGTTGCGTGTATGATTGCTTCAAGCGTCTGTGACATGGCACGACATTGAACCTGAGGATACTTCTGCGTTGCCTCTATTAGTTCTACATTGAAAACAACCTTGGTTTTTCTGTTCCCAATTGGCTTCAACTTGTAAACTGAAACATCAATTGACGCATCAGCCAAACGCAATCTTGGCGCATTAACAGAACTTGCTTTTTCAAACCATTCTGTAGGCAGTTTGCCATCAGGATTTACTTCTTTGAAGGCTGTTTTGTAAAAAACCTCAATGTCGCTTGTTAAATTTACAACCGCGCATCTGTTAGCTTCAATGTTACTGCAAGTTTTTGATGAATTGAAAAGGTTAATGATAAGGTGCTGTTCATCCTCCATGATGACGCCCATTGGCGCAGCATTAGGTTTGCCCATCTTTGTTATAAGTTGAAACTATAGTTTCTGCAATTATCGCCTTCGAGAAACCTAAATCAGTTAATTTTGCCATCAAACCAACCCAAGCAACCAATTAGATCATAAGCATTTCGTTTCAATCGAATGTAAAATTTCTCAGTGCGCATAATAAAGTTTTGCCAACGCACAATAACCGCATTTAAAATCCGAATTATAGGCATCGCTTGGTTACTGTAAAGTTTTTAAAGGATAAAACGACTATTTTCAACAGAACTTTTGACTAACGTTTTTAAAACTCATTGTTTGGCGGTTAAAAAATAAAATGGCAATTAAAGTAGCCTTAGTTTACCCATATTTTCATCCTGCAAACGATAATTCAATTTTTCGTTTTCCACCTTTGGGCTTAGGCTACATTGCCGCTGCTCTGAAAAAGCGTGGGTTTGAAGTAGATTTGATTGACTGCACTTTTATGCAATTCAACGAAGCCGTTGAACGGGTAAAACGTAGCCAAACCGCAAATTATTGGTTTTTATTCGATGTTTTCCATGAAGAAAACTACTTTAGAGCTTGCAGAAGCCATAAAGAGTGAGTGTGGCAGTGATTCTGGTTTGTTTGTTGTTGGTGGTCCTTTGCCTTCTTGGTCGCCTGAAAGTTTTCTTGGCGCCTTTGATGTAGTCGCTGTGGGGAGGGCGAGAAAACCATGGTTGAACTTGCCGACTGTGTTGCACAGGGAGCTGGATTTTCAGACGTAAAAGGACTTGTTTTCAAAGATGGCAGAACGCATTGTTCACACTGAGCCCAGAGAATTTATTGAGGATCTGGATAGTTTAGCGTTTCCTACACGCGAATTATTCGATAATGAAGCGTACAAAAAATATTATCTTGAACGATTTGGCTACTCTACTTCTGCCATGATAACATCTAGGGGTTGCCCGTTTTCATGCGATTTTTGCAGTCGACCAATCTTTGGCACCGAAATAAGAAGCCGCTCTGTCGCGAGCATTGTTGATGAAGTGGAAGAAATTGCAGCTTTGGGTTATGATCGGGTCTGGTTTGCCGATGACTGTTTCACGTTAAACCGCAAACATGTAGTTGAATGTTTGCAATGAAATTGTTCGCCGCAAAGTTAAAGTGGATGGGAATGCTTATCACGGGTTGACACGATGGACACTGAAGTTGCAGAAGCCATGAAAAGTGCAGGTTGCCTACGGGTTTTCTTCGGCATTGAATCAGGCAATGACTCAGTTTTAGGCTTAATGAACAAGCATATTACAACGGCGCAGGCAAAAAACGCTGTTTACGCGGCTAAAGCTGCTGGGTTAAAAACAGGCGCTTTCTTTATCATTGGCTACCCCGGCGAAAGTGACAAAACTGTTTTGGACACGGTGCGTTTTGCTTCTGGTTTGCCACTTGATTACTTATCATTTACTTTGCCTTATCCGATTCCTGGAACACCACTTTATGAACGGGTAAAAGACAAAGGCGTGGCGATTGAGGATTGGGAAGAACCAAAAAACTACCGTTTAATTAGACATAAGTTGCTTTATGCTTCAGGTTTCAGTGAGGGAAAATTGAAGTTTGCGATTGGAAAAGCGCATGCGCAATTTTATGGCAGGCGTTATCTTGGAAAAATAGGTTACAAGGTTTTGGGGAAGCCATTTGAGCGTTTAACTGATTTAACATTTGAAGCAATGCATTAACCTTCACTTTACAAGAAAAGTTACAATTAATCGGTATACATTTAATCTAAAAGGGTCATCAATAAACAAAACAAACAAATTACAGAGCAAACCAATTGCAAAAACTAATCATAATCCCAACAATCATAAGCTCACTACGAATAGTAGTCCTGCCCCTCTTCATTTACCTCTACAACTCAACAAATATAATTCCATGCTTAATTTTGCTTGCTTTTTCAGCCAGCACAGATTTTTTTGATGGTTACTTAGCTCGAAAATTGAAGGCAACCTCAAAGTTTGGCGCCTACTACGATGCCACAACAGATTTTGCCCTTGTAATCGGCATATTTGCATTTTTCACAATTAAAGGCTACTACCCAATTTGGCTTCCGCTACTAATTGCGGCAGCATTCATTCAATTTATTGTTACAAGCCACTACAGCAAAAAAATCTATGATCCCAGTGGGCAAATACATTGGAAGCGCCCTTTACATTGGAATAGTTTTAACTCTTGTTTTCCCAATCCAAGCAACATACAACTTCGTTCAATACGCCTTTATAGGATTCTTTTTAGTTTCGCTTACAAGCCGAATAATAAGTTTGGCCAGAAAAAATGTTAAATCAACTTAAATTAAATAAGTCGTTTCTTATTATTCCTCATTAATTTCGGTGCAGTCTTTGCCTGAAAAAACAAGCATGAACCAAACAAACCTACCAGAACAAATTCGTGTTTCGTTAGGCACCGCCATTGTCCTTGGACTGCTGAAGGGAAAGTTGGATGCTGAGCCAACGACCGCGTATCTGATGACTTACAAGACGGGCAAGTGCTCTGCTAACTGCGGGTTCTGTCCCCAAGCTAGGGCAAGCAAAAGCAATGTGGAGTTGTTGTCGAGAGTTTCTTGGCCAACTTTTCCAACCCTAAATGTCGTTACCGCAATTGCTGATATGGCTGAGAAGTGGAAAATTAAAAGGGTCTGTATCCAAGCCCTAAATTACCCGAGCGTTTTTGTTCATCTTGAAGCACTTGTGAAGAAAATTAAAAAAGAAGCTGACGTTCCTGTCTCTGTTTCCTGCCAACCCCTCAACAAAGAAAATGTTCAGCTCTTAGCAAAGGCAGGTGTTGACAGGTTAGGTATCGCGTTGGATGCAGCAACCGAAGCGTTGTTTAAAAAAGTTAAAGGGAAAGGTGCAGGCGGCTCTTACACGTGGGAAAACCAGTTCAGGATGTTAAGTGAGGCTATAGCGGCTTTTGGAAACGGAAATGTAAGCACACACTTGATAGTCGGGTTAGGCGAGACAGAGAAAGAAGCGGCACAAGTAATTCAGAAGTGTGTTGACATGACTGTTTTGCCAGCTCTTTTTGCTTTTACCCCGATACATGGCACCGCGTTGGAAAATAATTCTCCGCCACCGCTTGAATTCATATCGGCGAATACAAGTTGCAAGATACTTAATCGTTAAAGGTTCAATGAGATTTGAGGAAATGCAGTTTGATGATGAGGACAAGATAGCTGGGTTTAGCTTATCGAAGGAAAAGTTAAAACCGATTATTGAATTCTGGCGAGCCTTTCCTCACTTCCGGCTGCCAAGATTGCAACCGCCCCTTTTACAATGAAAAACCAAGCGGCCCCATCTACAATTACCCACAAAACCCAAGCAAAGAAGAAATACAAAAAATAAAAGAGCAACTGAACTGCTGCTAAACTACTAATTTGTCTGCTGTTTGCGGGCTGGGTTTTTTGGTGTCTTTTGGCAGTTTCGGTTTTTGTCGTGTTACCTGCTCAACCAAGCGCCAGAACTCTTCCATTGTGTAACCTTTTAGAAGGTCTTTCATGAGTTTCTTTAACTTGGTAGTATGTCATTTGGGCTTCGCCTTTATCCAAGCTTTCCTGTGGACCTTTAATGCGTCTGAAAAGCTCGTCCATTTGCCGTGGCGAAGCTCTGACGCCACTTTCTCTAGAAGTTTCTGAATAAGGGTTTGCCCTGTGTTTCTGCCTATGAAAACTCGTTGTTTCTCTGCCCACGATTTCGGGCGGGAAAGGCTCAAAAAGCATGGGTTGAGCCATCATTTCCTCTACTTCTTCTTCTGCTTCATGGGTGAAAATATTTTCGCCGATTATTGGTTTGTGAAACTGGATGGGTAATGCGAATGCTTTTTCAGCTGATTGTGCGAGGCGATAGACTTTTCCCATATCTATTCCAGTGTCGATGTTGTAGAGCAATTCTGCTGCTGTTACGACTTCTTCGAAGGGAGCTATTCCAGCGCGTTCGCCAAAGCCAGCGATACATGTGTGCAGGTATGCGACGCCTTCTTCCATCGCGGCAAGAGTGTTTGCTGATGCCAAGCCAAAATCGTTATGGCAATGAATTGAAAGCGGCACTTTCTTTCGTATAGCATCAGGCAAGCCATCACGAATATGCGACATTAAATAACGCATAGAAAGCGGTCTTATGAACCCAACAGAATCAGCTATTGCCAGGCGGATTGCTCCAGCGTTGGCTGATGCCTCAAAAACTTGGATTATATCTTCCAAGTGGAGTTCTTGTGCCATCCATTAATACGAAATTAACCGTTGCGCCATGTTTTTTTGCGTAGTCTATACTTTCAACTATTCGTTTTAACGCTTGTTCCTTAGTTATTTTTAGCCTGTACTGGAGGTTCAAACCATTAATGGGTGTTTCAATGGTTATCTCTTTGATTCCGCATTCTAAGCAGGCGTTTACGCTGTTTTTGGTTGGTTCTGCTGAAGCGGTAAGCTTGGAGTAGCTAAAAGTTTCGTTTACGATACGTTTGACGTTGCGTTTTTCGTCTTCGGATAAAGCGGGGAACCCAACGTTAATTATGGCTACTCCTGCTTCATCCATTAACTTTGCAAGTCTGACCAATTCAACATAAGTTAAGTAAACTGTGGGTGCTTTGATTCCTTCCCTGAAGGTTTCATCCCAAATAAATACGCGGTCGGGAAGTTTAGGTGGTAAATTCTTTCGTAAACGGTTGTAATTTGCAATTAGCCCTTGCGCTTCTAGTTTCTTAAATATCGTCTTTCTCATCGAGACACAATCCAACAATATGAAGGCTTGACGGTATGTTTAATGGGCTTATCCCTATATAAAAACTGCATCATTAATTGACTATTGATTTTTAATTCACTATAAAAATTGAGTTTATAGATAGCTTTGTTGAACACTGGTTTTAAACAAATACTTGAATTGCAAAATTCTTAAGTTTAAAAAGAGAAGCTTGAGTTATTGTTTTTGTGGCGTTTGGGGACTTCTTTGGACTAGAGCATTTATTGCGCAAGTCAACGAGTTGCATGCTGCTTGTCTTGCGCCGACTGAAGCGTCGGTTTCAAGTCTTTCAAGTTCTTTATGTAAACTTTCAACTTTGTCTGTGATTTCTTGTTTCTTTTTCTCATAGTTGTCATGAAGTTTCTCTTGTTCAACAGTAAAGGTTTGCAAAGCCACTTCTAACTCGTTCTTTGCTGACGTGAGGCTTTTTCTTGTTTGAGAAAGTTTTTCTGTAGCTTTTTTTCGCGCCATTGGCTTGAAAAAGCTGATTTTGATTTCTTCTTGTCCTGCTACTTCAACTTCTAAGTCGTGGATGTTATGGGTCAAGCGTTGAACGTCGGAGTTTCTTTTGCAGCTTAGTTCTCTTGTTTTTTCAGCGTATTGTTTGTCGGTTTCTACAAGAAGATGGTTGTTGTCCGCTAGCTCTTTTGCCTCGCCTGTGAGGCTTGATTCTTGAAGCCGTTTTTCAGCAAGTGCACCTTCGACATCAAGGAAAATCTGAGAACGCTCCTTCACAAATTGTTCATCTACACTTACAATGGAGTTGGCTTCAAATTCATTAATTACCTGTCTTAAGCTTACAAGCCAATCATCAAAATAATGGCTGAAGGGCGAAAGTGCGAAAATTTGATTGCCAAGCCTACTTAAGCCGCCGAGAGTTTTTTCCATAACTTCCTTTGCGGAAATCTCGGTTTCTTCTTCAAAATATTTGCCGCCTGCACGCTGCTTCTTTTCTTTTGCTTTCTTGTCATGTGAGGACTTTGAGAATTGCCGAGCAGCACTTCGGCGTGCACCAGTTTGAGGTCGAAAGCTCATAGACAAACCAGAGTACGCTAGAAATATTTAAACAATTACGGACTGTGTTGTCGGTCTTTTCCTTGCGTCTTCTTGGAGGTTGCTTTCGGTGAAGTGCCAGCGGAGGTTTTTTTTCTGTCTGCAGATTGGCGCTTTGGAAAATTCTTTATCGCTGCGACGGCTGCAACTATAATTATTATTATGATTCCTGCATAGATTAGCCATTGGTTAGTAGAATTCGACGTATTGGTGGTACTGTTGTTTGCTGATTGACCGGTTGATGTTGGTGTTGGATTTGTTGGAGAAGAACTTGTTTGTGGACTTAAGTTGGCATTAAATGAATATACAGATGGATCTGGCGGTGTTCCTTGAAGAGTTGGGTTTGCAGGTTGCACTACGAGCGAATAACTTGCTATTTTCCTGTCTGGAGTTACGTCAGACATGTTTATTTCAAAAGCACCTACTTGAAATGATGTGGTTGCTGAAGGTGCCAAACTGTCTATTCTAGCTGACCATCCGCCAGCCACTACAGCTCCTGAAGAATTGTAAAATGTCCCGACAATAAAGATGTCTTGAGCGGTTTGGCTGCCAGTGTTTTTGAGGTTTCCATTGACCCAGTAAGTGCCAGAGGCGTTTACGGATGTGTCGATTGACTGTGATTCACTTGTGATTTTTACATCCGGATAAGGATAACTGGTTGTTGCTGTTGCTTGAGCAATTGTAATGTCAATTTTTGATATGATGGCTGAGATCCAAGATCCATCGGGTGTATTTGGTGCATTAAAATCTATTTCAAAAGGTACTTTTTGCTGAGGAACAACATAAATTGCGTAAGCGTTACCAGTTGCGTCTTGCAAATCATCCCCGTTAGTCGGAGTAGACAGAGCCAGATAACACAACATTAGACACTATACTTGAACCTTGATTTTGAACTTCGCCATATACAACTAATAAATTATTCTCAGCGTCAATGTGGTAACTGTAGCTCAAGACTTGGACGTTTTCTGTTTGTGCTAAACTGTTTGGAACTAAAGGTAACGATAAAGAAAGAAGAGTTACTGCAATTAAGAGGCAAACTATACTTTTTTTCATCAAGGTACCCCACTCACCTGTATAATGCATCAAATGGAGCCTTGAAGTATAAAACGGTTTTTCAAAATTAGACCTATATCTCCAATATTTAGTGTAACCAGTTTTTAAAAATGAATTCACCTAAAAACACAACTATAAATTACTAAATTGTTTGAGTAAAAGCGTAATTTTTAAATGTAAAAAGGATGCATAAAGCTTACGAAGGGAATCTTATGATCGAAAAGTTACATCCTTATGTAGTATTTCTTCCAACTGAGAAAAAAGATAAGATTCTAAGTGCCATTTTCGGTTCTAAAGCAGGTGTAGATGTTTTAAGATTCTCTCTCAAGCAAGGCATAGCAAAAAACATTTACCAAAAAGATCTTGTCAACAAACTAAATTATTCAAACAAAACCATTATTGAAAACCTAAAAGCCTTAACCACACTGGGTGTTCTAAACGAAAACATGGAAAAAAACGATAAAGAAGGAAGAATAATTTGGGTAAAAACTTACCAACTGACAAACCTTGGCAAATGGTTCGCACTTTTAATGGCTGAAGAAAAAGAACTCTCCGAACAAGAAAAAGCCGAAATCCTACAAAGTCTATTTCGAACTTACGTAAAACAGGTCAAACGCTTAGCAGAAGAAATTGGAATAAACAAAAAAATGCTTGAAGAAACCTTCAGGGAAGAAATGAAAAGCACACCATAAAACAAAAGAGACCCCCTTTCATTATTATTAAGCGGCAAAATTTTTAGCAAGTTTTAAATGGGTGTTTATCCCACTCAGTAGTGTGGGAAAAATGGAGCAGATTGAGCAGGTTACAGTTAAAGTAGACTCAAAAGGCAGAATTTGCATTCCAGCCGAAATAAGAGAAGAAATCGGAGACACCGCCACACTAAAAAAGACGCCTGAAGGCTACCTCATAATTCCAGGCAAACGCCAAGACCCAGTTGAAGAGTTACGAAAAATAATAACTTCTAAACATCGCCGAACAGGCAAGCCCGAAAACTGGTCTCCTGAAAAAATGAAGACAATTTGGAGCAAAACTGAATGATTGTGGGCTTGGACGCAAACATCATCTGCTATGCCCTAGACGACGCCTACCCAGAGCATGAAAAGTTAACAGGTTTGCTACTTAACTTATCTCTTGAAAATAAAATAGCCCTAAACCCCACAACAATTCACGAAGCATATCACACGCTAGTTTTCAGCCAGAAATGGGCCCCAGAAGAATCTTCAGAAGCCCTAAAAATACTTCTAAAAAACCCTTACACAGAATTTTTTAACCAAACAAGAAAGACCAGCACCATAGCCCTCAACATATCGGTACAGCACAAACTTGGCGGAAGAGACGCCCTGATAATAGCCAACTTTTTAGCAAACCAAACATCCGAAATGTACACACATGACAAAGAACTTTTAAAACTGCAAAAAATAACATGGAAAAACATCAACCTAACATTCAAAGATCCATTACTTGAAAAGTAAAGACCCCTGCGGGTCGTTCCTATTCAGTAAAATGTGACACGTCATTTTATTTCTTGGATAAGTATGGGGACAAAAAAATTGGGGGTAAGTGTGTTTGGTGGTTCAAAACACGTTTTGGCTCAGACGCCACAGGTTCTCTTTTGTTTGGGCTAAGTAGCCTCTGTGTCTTGCCAATGTTGACCAACCAAACTTTTTCCTTTAAGGGTTACTTCCCGTTTAACTTGTAGCTGTATCTATCGATAAAGGGCTTTTTGACGGTTTTTTTGTACTTCGATGTTTAATGAAATTTAGGGCACAAAAGAACAAGGGTAATTAGAAGAGAGGAGTTAATGCGTCAATGTAATTTTACTCTTCAGGGACGCGTCTTTCACAAACAACGTGTAATATTCGTAGCTGCAATTCAAAAATGAAGGTTGTTTACACGTTTTTTTGGTTTTTCTTCAGTTATTGTTTTCGTTTTTTCGTCGAATAGATTAATTTTCGTTAAAATAACTGTCGATAAATAATTAGGCTATGATTAACAATTTCTTGAAGTGACCAAAGATTAAAGCTATAAACCAAAAGCTATCGTTTATTTTCCTTTTTGACGGCTTTTTCTTGCTCAAGTAAGTATTCAACATATTCTTTCATGGTGCGGTTGGTTTCTTTGGCTCTTTTTTTAATTATCTGATGTAGCTCTTCGTTAACGTTTATGCATCTGTAACCTTTTCTAGGCAAAAAAATAACCTCTATTGTTTTATGAATTTCCTAACATATAATTAAAATGGTGCAACAAATGGTCGTACATGTTGTAATTAATTATTTTGTTACAATCACCAATCAATGTTCTAAAACTTAAAATGAAGCCTGTTAATGGTCCAAAAGTAGAGGGAAACAAAATGCCGAAAAAAAGCTACAGAAGCATCAGCGGCAATAAACCTGCATAGTCGTGACGAAGACAGTGAAATAAGGTTTGAGAACAGTTTCTTCTATTTCATGCTTCGAAATTCTTTGAGGTTCATCCGTTCCTTCGCAAGCTCGGATAAGTAATTGACAGTTGAACTAAACAATTGTCTATGTTGATGTACTTAAAACATTTACCATAACGTCGGCTTGCAAGTTGCTTTCGCAGTGAATGTAAAGGGTTTGGCAGATTAAACAAATTAAAATGAGTTGGTTTTGGGTTGTGGGGTTTGGAGATACTTTTTGGGGGAGAAGGAGAGCGTGCGAAAAATATAATTTACGTCTCCAAACCTTTCCACCCAACCCATTGTTTTGCTTTTTGCCCTCCATGATTATAAGGCTTTGAAAGCCTCGAACCATCTGCTATATGCTGACAGCATGTCTAATGAAACACTTGGTTTGCGTTCTTCGAGGATTTGTCGGAAGTCAGCCATTGTTAACAGTCGTGGTTTTGCTTCTTTGTCCATTGCTTTGCCTGATTCGAAGAATTCTCCGATTAGTTTTAGTTGGGCCGATTGGCAGACGTCGCGTATATCGCTTCCTGAGAAGCCCTCGGAGAGACGAGCTAATTCGATTAGATCTACATTTGGGTCTATTGCCAGTGTGCTCGAGTAAAGCTTAAGCATGCTCAATCTAGTGGCGTGATCTGCTAATGGAACAAGAATTCTTTTCTGGAATCGTCTGATGAAGGCCCAGTCTAAATCCCAAGGTTTGTTCGTTGCGCCTATGACATAAACATGAAGGTTTTTGCCCTTGTCAACTATGCCATCCATTTCTTTTAGGAATTGGTTCCGTACTCGTATTTCTCCTCCGACCTCATTGGTGTGCGCGCCCATCAAAGAGTCTAATTCGTCAACGAATACGATAGCTGGTTTTCCTTCTATTGCAGATTTGCGGGCTGTACCAAACAATTTTGAAACATTTTGTTCGGCTTCACCTAACCACTTGGACATAATGGATGCTGCGTCGATGGAGTAGAAGTTTGCATCAATCTCTGTTGCAACTGCTGCCGCAAGTAAGGTTTTACCGCAGCCGGGTGGACCGAAAAGCAATATGCCTCTTGGCCAGCCTAGTGGGAACAAGTCAGGTCTTTGAACTGGGTAAACAATGGCTTCTTTCACTGCTCTTTTAGCGGTGTCTAAGCCAACGACTTCATTCCAATTAATGTTGGGTTTTTCAGTCATCACTAGTTCCTCTTTTCCGTTTCCATTTCCACTTCCTCCTCCATTATTGCCATCCATTGTTGCGCCAGCTCCACCGTTGTCATTATCATTATTGATTGCCTGATTCATTTCATTAGATGAAACGGCACCCTGCAAAACTTTGATTCTTTCTTGATAAGCTATTGCTCTTTGGACGTAAACTTTGTTTAGTCCGTATTCAGGGTAAAGTTGAACAAGTTGCAAAAGGGCCTCTATTGCTTTTTGGTAGAGGGTTATGGCTCTGCCTTTTTGTTCTTGTTTATCTAATCGTACTGCGTCTAACGCGTACGCTGTTGCTGCTTTTTCTAGTTCACTTGAGGCGCTCATTTTTTTTCTCTCCTTCTTCTCCTATTCTGGCGATTTTAACTCAATTTTTATTTTTCCTTTTGTCCCCAAACTTTCCAGGGCACGCTCGATGGCTTCATTTGAAGTTTTAAGTTCACTTGAGCACCGACTTAGATCTATTTCACCGTTAGCTTTACGGACATATTCAAGAAGCACATCTTCTAAACCGGGGTTGTCGACCTTAAACGAGAATTCTTTAATCTCTTGCTTCTTGTATGAGAACACAGTCTTTGAAGGGTCAAATCCTGCTTCTTCAGTTACTTTCTTCCCTATTAATTGGGAAGTAGTCGCCGTTAGCGCAACAAGCTCTCTGATCGGTGTTTTTTCTTTTGCTTCTTTTATCGGTTCGACTGCAGGTGGCTCGGGAAGAGTTTCAGATAGTTTCCGCTGCATAAAGCATGTAACTTCTTTTAGTATTTCTTCGCCGCCTTCAGTCTTCTTGGCAACAGGAATCAATTCTTCATCGCTTGAAATCTTGGCTGCATGAAGAGTTTCTTGAATTGTTTCGTTAACGGTATTAAGTTCTGAGCTAACATCAGGCAGAACCTGGAATAATTCTTGTGAAACACCTTGAAGCATCTTTAACGCAGGTCTCAAATCGGCTACGATGTCGCCGAGTTCTCTAATTGTTTCAAGACGTAGAATTACACGTTCAATAGCTAATTGAACATTATAGAGAAACTTTACGAGTTTTCGGACTTCAGCCAGTTCAGTGGCGCACATCGCGGCTTTTTCTCGATTATTCTTTTTTAATGCGCCCATGCATGTTTCAAAAAGTACGCGGTCTCTTTCTTTTAATCTAAAACTGGCTTGTTCTAACTTGTTTTGTTGTACCTTAAGAGTGGTAATAGATTTAGTGGCGACTTCACGGACAGGTGGAGGGGTTGGATTAGTTAGTTTAATATCTTAGCCCTCCACAGTTTGAAGTCCCCACTTACGTTGGGAATTAGATTCCTGCTTTCCCGATTTCTTTGACGTAAACAACTACTGGGGGTTCAGGAAGCTTAGTTGCCGCGTCATTATTGTTGTTGACGTGCTCTGCATAAACTTTGGTGGATCTGGGTATCTGTAATTGGTCACCTAATAGTACGCCTGAGACTTTGCTTTTCGTCAGTTCATAATCGGTTTTTTCTGACGCTGCGCGCTTTAGTGTTTCTTGAAGCAATGCAAATGCTGATTTGTAGGTTTCTTCATCAACTTTGCCTATTTCATGTTCAATTTCTAGGTTGGCGATAGCGTAGCTTAGCGAAGTTATCTCATCTCTGCAACGTTCAATTTCTACTACGGATTCGTCGATAATGATTTGAGCGTCTTTTTTGAGTTGTGTTAATACTGTTCCAAAGCTTTGGTGAAGATCCTGGAAGACTTCTGGAGTGATTTTTTTCTTTTCAAGTAAGTCTTTTAAGGCTTCATCTTTTCGCCAAATTAATGGGATGTGGTCACAAAGGGTGCCTGCTTGAGATTTTATTTTTGTTACGTAGGTGATTTCTGCTCCGTTAAACCGCAGGCTGTCCATCGGTTGTTTTGCGAATTGGCCATCGCCAAATTCCATATATACTGAATCAAATCTTCCATCAGGGGTTAATGAGAATGATGCAACTTTTGCAATTATTCTTCCATATTCGTTCTTTATAGGTTTACCAATATAAAGAAAAAGATTGGAGTTAGACATTTGTGTTTTATCCTCCTATTTAGAAACTTTGTGTTGATTTTTCTGATTGTGGGGCTGCGGGCATTCCTGGGGGTAGATCTGGGAATTTGTCTTTGATCTTTTGCTCTGCAACCGTTGCTGCTTCGGTCAAAATTTTTGCTGCGTCTTCGTTGACTGAGTCAAAGTTTAGTGTCATTCCTGATCCTTGGCCTGCTTCGATCATTATTCCGCTGAGCATGTTACCAATTTCGCCCAGTTCACTTTCTGCTTCTGGGAACACACTTGTTAAGCCTGATCTGACTGAACGTAGAACGCCTACGGCTGGACCTAAGGTTGAAACTACGTCGCCTAGTTCTGAAACTGTTCGTAATCTTAATGTAATTTGTTCGAGTGCAAGTTTGGCATTCATTATTAACTTTGACATTTTTCTTACTTCAGCTAGTTCGTTTGCGAATACGTTTGCGCGTGCGCTATCGTGTTTTGCGTATGCGTCGACTATTCTGGCGAAGATTGCTTTGTCTCTTTGGCTGAATCTTTCTGTTGCTTGGTCTAGCTTTTGTACTTGGAGATCAATGCGTCTTACGGCAAAGTCAAGTCGTGGTTTTAGTGGTCCTGGTGGTTTTACTGCGTCTTTGATGCGGTTTTGGAATGGTTCATCTTCCCGTTTACTTTCCCACTTTTTTGCGAATCTTTCTGACAATTTGATTACCTCTGGAGACAGAGGAAGCGGAAAACAATCTTATACATTGTTAATATGTTCAAGATATGCTCGTATATACGTACAGATATACATGACCAAAAAACCCGCCTGAACCTTTAACTGGATACGTTAAAGGCGATAAGAGCGCTAAAGCGTTTAAACAGAAATATGTAAGTTAGACTAAAGAGACGGGCGGAGCTATGCTAAAATAAAAAGGTGAATTGAATGAATAGCAGATTAAAAATATTCGGTATAATAGCTCTTTTGGGTTTCCTAGCAGGCATTATAGCGCAAGTCACAGCAGTCGTTGTTATTCCATGGCTTTTGGCAGTTTTGCCGTTGCTCGGCGGTGCTACAAGCTTCATAATTTCAGGCTTTGCAGGCGCATGCATCACAGTTGTGCTAGTCGGCGCTTGGGCATACATGACCGGCAAAAAAGAGCCCTACTAAAAAAGAGCTCACCCCCTTTCTTCATTGAACCCTAACTTTTTAAAACCAAAAATTTTGTCAGTTTTTATCGGGCAAAATCCGTCTTTGTTTTCCTTCAGCTCAGCATTCGAATCAATTGCTAAAATGATAACAGATTTAGCTTAACCAATAAAATACGCCTTATTGTATCAATAAGTCCTAGTGTAAAAAACTATTAGAGTTTTTGTAGGACCTTTTTCGTGGCTAAATTAATAAATATCTTACCATCTTAACAATATGACAGAAAGAGGTTATAGATTGACGTCAAATCACTGGATAAGAATATCTGAAATTGGGTACTTCATCTTTGTAGTTGTAGTAGCTATTGTTTTAGTAAGTAGATTCCATAACGATTTAGGAACAGCCGCTCTTTTGGGCGCAGGGTCATTCGTAGGTTTAAGCCTTCTCGGATGGTTTATCTTTGAGAAAGTACTGCCTGAACATTAATAAAAATAACCTATGAGTCCCACATTAGCTTGCACTAATATGGTTCTATCTTCACTTTTATCTTATCCCTAAAGTTTTAGTGTATTTTTTACACTTTGCACTCTGTAATCTCTTGAGAGCTTTCCAACTCTTCTATGGACTTGGAGATCGTCACTACATGTGCTACTGCTTGAATCATGCTAACTGGAAGACATATTTTAGAACTTCTGAATCTCTTCTTCATTCCAAGATTCTCAGCTGCCTCACCAGTAAGTTTCACGTTCAAATATTTTATCGCCCAAGTCGCGGTATCAATTTTTGCTCCTTTTACTTCTCCAATAATATGTGCTCCTGAAGTTACTACCTGTAATCCCATAATTTCTTCAATATCTATCAAACATTTCACCTAATAGTTACTTTGATTTGTTGTAAATATATGCTTTATCTTTCTATTCACTTTCACGTGTGCTAACTGGGTTAAGTTAAGATTTCTTTACTGATTAGCTTTAGAATGTTGCAAAAACAGAGTCATTAGGTGCGAGGATGGTGCTTTTTCTGGAGGTGTACCCGCTACCTGACGTGTTTTTGCTTAAAAGTCGGTGGCTGATTTTCAACGCTAAGGTTCCCATACAAAATAATATAGGATTATTTGTAAATCTGCCAATCATGAATTGAATTGCATACCCACTTTTGATAGATGCTATTACTTGAAATAATCGATTTATAAAGAAATAATATTTCTTAAGCATGTGAAACTAAAATGGAACCAAAAACCATAAACTGGCTTGGTCTTTCTGATTCGCAAAAAGCCACAGTATTAAAACACGCTAGAATTTACCTGAATCAACAAATAGCTGAGGTAAAACTTAGCAAGTACGCCACAAGTGTTCACGAAAAACACGGGCTTATCAAATAGACGAAGAACGGTTTTCTGATTACTCAAGTGCAGACATAGAGTAATTCCTTTCTCGGCACCTTCTTTAAAAAAAGTGCTGATTATACGACCGTTCGTTATAAAAGACCTTTTCTTGTTTCTATTTATAGAGAGACGTCCACGTATCTAATAATGCATCGGGGTTCCATATGCTCAAAGTTAACCATCATTACAGCACCTTCGTATCTTGATAAAGTACCGATTTGCTCACGAAATTTTCTTTTTGGACTCAATAGCGGAAAAAGCTTTCATTAGCCTCCAGCTTGATTTCCCCGCCTTCAGCTTCACCGTACCTCGATTTTCTCATCGTCCAAACCTATATCGTAACATGCAAACTTATTTACGTTTACGAAAAATTTCCATTATTTGCCTTTAATTTGATGACACGTAAATTCAGCTACGTACAAATTCTATAGTTTTTAATTTTTGATGACTCGTTTGTGTTAGGCCAGAATACAGAACTGTGCGACCGTAAATTCTACTTATGCTCACAACCAATTCTTTGTTAGGTGATAAAATTGGAAGTGGAGTAAAGACCGTTGATAACCAAGGAAGAATTATTCTACCTAAAAACTGGCGAGATAGGTATCTTAGAGGAAAAAAACGGTCATTTCATTTAAGGAAATGTAATCGAGATCAGACCATTCTCAGAAGCTGACTTGACAGAATGTTTTGACAAAGTTGAAATAGATTTGAAAGCAGACCTCTCTGACTGGCATAAGGTTCGCAAGGAACTAAGAGGAACGTAATAATGCCTCTCGCACACATGGGATGCTGTCGTCTTTGTTAATGCCTTCTTGAAGACAAAAAAGAAGCTATAACCTCGTGAAATAAAAATCAAGGAAACAGCCAAAAAAATTATTTCCAGAATTAACGAAGGAGAAAAAGTAGCGACATCAGTTGTCCACTTGAGTAAGTTCTGCAACATTCTTAAAGACCATCTTCCAATTAAAGAAGCAATTTTAATAGAAAATGGTTTACTATTCAGCGAAAATATTTTGGTTTGAAGTTTCACATGACGATTACTTAAATGCAATATCAATTAGTGAAGACCGGCACATAGGAGTCAACGGTGCAATTGGATATGTGCTTATGAAAAAAGAGACAATTCACACAATTTACTCTTTTGACAAAGACTTCGATGCATTCACTGATATCAGCCGAATAATCGAGTAAATCTTACTCCTATCATGAAGTGAGGTTCTGATTTTATCGATGAAAAATATTTAGCCTCGAGCACAGTCACTACTATTTCCAGTTACTTAAGAAAGAAAAGTTGGTTTTTGATTGCAACTATTGTTTTGAACGCAGAATTGATCGAAGTCTAAACATAGCTAAGTGGAAGAGATAAATGACGGCAAAAACGGTGAACACTATTTCGATGTTTAATATCAATGGATTTTGCTCCATGCCCATAAAAGTGCCTTGAGTGGCGATGCCTATGAATACTAGAAACTTGTAGAAATACTGCGCCTGCCAAACTGCTAATGCCTATGCTGTGCAAAACCAACTTTAATGTCAAACTAAACCGGTTCAGGTTTACTTTAAACATTTTAGTAGTCTCCAAAATTTTTGGGGAAAGCAAACAATACTTTAATTTATCCCCAAGCATATAAGATAAATGCTGTAACAAATGATTGTACAAGCTGCAACGTCAATAATACATAGTAGTGTGCACAATTCATTTTTTATAGTTTAAGCAAAAATCAGGCTAATTACTATATTGAGAACATTCAATCCATAAAATTCGCCATTTTCTATCTAAAATTATTTTAAACTATTAAGAGGAATAAAATTTGGTTTTCGCCGTCTTCGTCTAAGAACAATCGTCAGAAGGAATAAGATGAATAAATTGATCACTATAATGACCGCAAGTACTTGCCACAATGGAGTTTCTGTGGGCGTTTTTTGTGTTGCGAATATTATTGTTATGTGATGGAGGCTGAAATAGGTTGTATAAGATATGTAGAAGTTTTGGACATCTTTCGTAAAGCTTTGGTTTATGGCGAGTTGACCATCTACATAAACTGCCGGTGTTGAGCCGTAAGGTATAGCTGATTTTGGAAGCGTGATGGTGCTAATGCCTTCCTCGCCGCTTGGTCCAGTAATGGTGAAGGCAACTGTGGTTGTTGAATTCGCCTGGTGTGGTGTGATTGTCATGTTAGACATTTGATCAGCAAGTATGGTTCCAGCTATTGCTACAGTGTAGTTCACGCCGTTTGTCGTTTCAGTTGCGACAATTGTTGTGGTTGTACTTGATATAGGATTTATTGTAAATGAGTTACTTGTTCCAATATGACCAGACGCATCAGCCACACCTAAAGAAACACTTGCACCAGCAACGGTAACGGTGACGTTGCCAGTCCAAACGCCACTTGTGAAGCCGCCAGTAGCAGAAGTCGGGCTGATAGATCCAGCGCTGTAACTCAAATTTGGAGTTCCACTGTAACTAGTAACTGTGTCGCCAGAAGCATCCTTAGCAATGATTGTCAAGCTAAAAGTTGTACCAGCAACTTGAGAACTAACCGTGTTAAAGACAAAGTGATCTAACACTTGCACAAAGTTTGCCGTAATGATGCCTGCTCCACTTATTGCCACTGATGTTGACGTTAAGACGGTATTGGCGACCGTTCCAGCATTACTAGACCACGACAAGAACGAGTAACTGAGACTCGGTGAAGCAGAGATGCTAAGGGAACCTGCATTCTCCCAAACATTAGTTCCGGAAGGAGATGTTAAACCACTTCCAGAAGGAGTAACAGCAAAAGTCACTTGATATTGGTTACTGTAGAGACCCACAATCAAAGTTGGCTCAGTAATTGAGGTGCGGTTATCACTGACAAAGTTGCTTCTCGTACTGCCAACCGTAACTTGAACTGGGAAAGATCCAGTAACAACACTACCCGAATTAATCCATTCATCAGATGGAGCAGTCACTGAATTAGCATTTCCAGTTGCAGTGAAAGTAACCAAATACTGAGTAATCCAAATAGCAGAAGCCGTCTTTGGAGCATTCATAGTGATATCATTACCTGCAGAATAAACTGATCCAGAAGCATCCGTACCCCAAGTTGAGAACACATATTGGATACCTCTAGTGCCGGCAACCGCAGCTGCAGAAACACTTGCATTAGCAGTAACACCTGCATCATACCAGCCCTGGCCAGTAGTAGTGCCATAAGCTGAAGTAACCGTTAAATAATATTGTTCCGTCCAAGTGAAAGTCAAAGTTTGAGCTGCTTCAACATCGGCAATGCTCAAAGTTCCTGTGTTAGCCATCCATTGATGATCATTAGCCACTGTATCCGCTGGACTTGTAACTGAAGTAGAGAACCCAAGAGTTTGGTTAACAAACTGAGAACTCTGAGTTGGAGTTCCATGGCCATTCGCATCAACCGTAATATAGAATTGTTCCGTCCAAGTGAAAGTCAAAGTTTGAGCTGCTTCAACATCGGCAATGCTCAAAGTTCCTGTGTTAGCTATCCATTGATGATCATTAGCCACTGTATCCGCTGGACTTGTAACTGAAGTAGAGAACCCAAGAGTTTGGTTAACAAACTGAGAACTCTGAGTTGGAGTTCCATGGCCATTTGCGTCAACCGTAATATAGAATTGTTCCGTCCAAGTGAAAGTCAAAGTTTGAGCTGCTTCAACATCGGCAATGCTCAAAGTTCCTGTGTTAGCCATCCATTGATGATCATTAGCCACTGTATCCGCTGGACTTGTAACTGAAGTAGAGAACCCAAGAGTTTGGTTAACAAACTGAGAACTCTGAGTTGGAGTTCCATGGCCATTCGCATCAACAGTAATATAGAATTGTTCCGTCCAAGTGAAAGTCAAAGTTTGAGCTGCTTCAACATCGGCAATGCTCAAAGTTCCTGTGTTAGCTATCCATTGATGATCATTAGCCACTGTATCCGCTGGACTTGTAACTGAAGTAGAGAACCCAAGAGTTTGGTTAACAAACTGAGAACTCTGAGTTGGAGTTCCATGGCCATTTGCATCAACCGTAATATAGAATTGTTCCGTCCAAGTGAAAGTCAAAGTTTGAGCTGCTTCAACATCGGCAATGCTCAAAGTTCCTGTGTTAGCCATCCATTGATGATCATTAGCCACTGTATCCGCTGGACTTGTAACTGAAGTAGAGAACCCAAGAGTTTGGTTAACAAACTGAGAACTCTGAGTTGGAGTTCCATGGCCATTTGCGTCAACAGTAATATAGAATTGTTCCGTCCAAGTGAAAGTCAAAGTTTGAGCTGCTTCAACATCGGCAATGCTCAAAGTTCCTGTGTTAGCTATCCATTGATGATCATTAGCCACTGTATCCGCTGGACTTGTAACTGAAGTAGAGAACCCAAGAGTTTGGTTAACAAACTGAGAACTCTGAGTTGGAGTTCCATGGCCATTCGCGTCAACCGTAATATAGAATTGTTCCGTCCAAGTGAAAGTCAAAGTTTGAGCTGCTTCAACATCGGCAATGCTCAAAGTTCCTGTGTTAGCTATCCATTGATGATCATTAGCCACTGTATCCGCTGGACTTGTAACTGAAGTAGAGAACCCAAGAGTTTGGTTAACAAACTGAGAACTCTGAGTTGGAGTTCCATGGCCATTTGCATCAACAGTAATATAGAATTGTTCCGTCCAAGTGAAAGTCAAAGTTTGAGCTGCTTCAACATCAGCAATGCTCAAAGTTCCTGTGTTAGCTACCCATTGATGATCATTAGCCACCGTATCCGCTGGACTTGTAACTGAAGTAGAGAACCCAAGAGTTTGGTTAACAAACTGAGAACTCTGAGTTGGAGTTCCATGGCCATTTGCATCAACCGTAATATAGAATTGTTCCGTCCAAGTGAAAGTCAAAGTTTGAGCTGCTTCAACATCGGCAATGCTCAAAGTTCCTGTGTTAGCCACCCATTGATGATCATTAGCCACTGTATCCGCTGGACTTGTAACTGAAGTAGAGAACCCAAGAGTTTGGTTAACAAACTGAGAACTCTGAGTTGGAGTTCCATGGCCATTTGCATCAACGGTAATATAGAATTGTTCCGTCCAAGTGAAAGTCAAAGTTTGAGCTGCTTCAACATCGGCAATGCTCAAAGTTCCTGTGTTAGCTACCCATTGATGATCATTAGCCACTGTATCCGCTGGACTTGTAACTGAAGTAGAGAACCCAAGAGTTTGGTTAACAAACTGAGAACTCTGAGTTGGAGTTCCATGGCCATTTGCATCAACGGTAATATAGAATTGTTCCGTCCAAGTGAAAGTCAAAGTTTGAGCTGCTTCAACATCGGCAATGCTCAAAGTTCCTGTGTTAGCTACCCATTGATGATCATTAGCCACTGTATCCGCTGGACTTGTAACTGAAGTAGAGAACCCAAGAGTTTGGTTAACAAACTGAGAACTCTGAGTTGGAGTTCCATGGCCATTTGCATCAACGGTAATATAGAATTGTTCCGTCCAAGTGAAAGTCAAAGTTTGAGCTGCTTCAACATCAGCAATGCTCAAAGTTCCTGTGTTAGCTACCCATTGATGATCATTAGCCACTGTATCCGCTGGACTTGTAACTGAAGTAGAGAACCCAAGAGTTTGGTTAACAAACTGAGAACTCTGAGTTGGAGTTCCATGGCCATTCGCATCAACAGTAATATAGAATTGTTCCGTCCAAGTGAAAGTCAAAGTTTGAGCTGCTTCAACATCGGCAATGCTCAAAGTTCCTGTGTTAGCCACCCATTGATGATCATTAGCCACTGTATCCGCTGGACTTGTAACTGAAGTAGAGAACCCAAGAGTTTGGTTAACAAACTGAGAACTCTGAGTTGGAGTTCCATGGCCATTTGCATCAACCGTAATATAGAATTGTTCCGTCCAAGTGAAAGTCAAAGTTTGAGCTGCTTCAACATCGGCAATGCTCAAAGTTCCTGTGTTAGCTACCCATTGATGATCATTAGCCACTGTATCCGCTGGACTTGTAACTGAAGTAGAGAACCCAAGAGTTTGGTTAACAAACTGAGAACTCTGAGTTGGAGTTCCATGGCCATTTGCATCAACAGTAATATAGAATTGTTCCGTCCAAGTGAAAGTCAAAGTTTGAGCTGCTTCAACATCGGCAATGCTCAAAGTTCCTGTGTTAGCTATCCATTGATGATCATTAGCCACTGTATCCGCTGGACTTGTAACTGAAGTAGAGAACCCAAGAGTTTGGTTAACAAACTGAGAACTCTGAGTTGGAGTTCCATGGCCATTTGCGTCAACAGTAATATAGAATTGTTCCGTCCAAGTGAAAGTCAAAGTTTGAGCTGCTTCAACATCAGCAATGCTCAAAGTTCCTGTGTTAGCCACCCATTGATGATCATTAGCCACTGTATCCGCTGGACTTGTAACTGAAGTAGAGAACCCAAGAGTTTGGTTAACAAACTGAGAACTCTGAGTTGGAGTTCCATGGCCATTCGCGTCAACCGTAATATAGAATTGTTCCGTCCAAGTGAAAGTCAAAGTTTGAGCTGCTTCAACATCGGCAATGCTCAAAGTTCCTGTGTTAGCTATCCATTGATGATCATTAGCAACTGTATCCGCTGGACTTGTAACTGAAGTAGAGAACCCAAGAGTTTGGTTAACAAACTGAGAACTCTGAGTTGGAGTTCCATGGCCATTCGCGTCAACAGTAATATAGAATTGTTCCGTCCAAGTGAAAGTCAAAGTTTGAGCTGCTTCAACATCGGCAATGCTCAAAGTTCCTGTGTTAGCTATCCATTGATGATCATTAGCCACTGTATCCGCTGGACTTGTAACTGAAGTAGAGAACCCAAGAGTTTGGTTAACAAACTGAGAACTCTGAGTTGGAGTTCCATGGCCATTTGCGTCAACAGTAATATAGAATTGTTCCGTCCAAGTGAAAGTCAAAGTTTGAGCTGCTTCAACATCGGCAATGCTCAAAGTTCCTGTGTTAGCCATCCATTGATGATCATTAGCCACTGTATCCGCTGGACTTGTAACTGAAGTAGAGAACCCAAGAGTTTGGTTAACAAACTGAGAACTCTGAGTTGGAGTTCCATGACCATTCGCATCAACAGTAATATAGAATTGTTCCGTCCAAGTGAAAGTCAAAGTTTGAGCTGCTTCAACATCGGCAATGCTCAAAGTTCCTGTGTTAGCCATCCATTGATGATCATTAGCCACTGTATCCGCTGGACTTGTAACTGAAGTAGAGAACCCAAGAGTTTGGTTAACAAACTGAGAACTCTGAGTTGGAGTTCCATGGCCATTCGCGTCAACCGTAATATAGAATTGTTCCGTCCAAGTGAAAGTCAAAGTTTGAGCTGCTTCAACATCGGCAATGCTCAAAGTTCCTGTGTTAGCTACCCATTGATGATCATTAGCCACTGTATCCGCTGGACTTGTAACTGAAGTAGAGAACCCAAGAGTTTGGTTAACAAACTGAGAACTCTGAGTTGGAGTTCCATGGCCATTCGCATCAACAGTAATATAGAATTGTTCCGTCCAAGTGAAAGTCAAAGTTTGAGCTGCTTCAACATCGGCAATGCTCAAAGTTCCTGTGTTAGCTACCCATTGATGATCATTAGCCACTGTATCCGCTGGACTTGTAACTGAAGTAGAGAACCCAAGAGTTTGGTTAACAAACTGAGAACTCTGAGTTGGAGTTCCATGGCCATTTGCATCAACAGTAATATAGAATTGTTCCGTCCAAGTGAAAGTCAAAGTTTGAGCTGCTTCAACATCGGCAATGCTCAAAGTTCCTGTGTTAGCTACCCATTGATGATCATTAGCAACTGTATCCGCTGGACTTGTAACTGAAGTAGAGAACCCAAGAGTTTGGTTAACAAACTGAGAACTCTGAGTTGGAGTTCCATGGCCATTCGCGTCAACCGTAATATAGAATTGTTCCGTCCAAGTGAAAGTCAAAGTTTGAGCTGCTTCAACATCGGCAATGCTCAAAGTTCCTGTGTTAGCTACCCATTGATGATCATTAGCCACTGTATCCGCTGGACTTGTAACTGAAGTAGAGAACCCAAGAGTTTGGTTAACAAACTGAGAACTCTGAGTTGGAGTTCCATGGCCATTTGCGTCAACGGTAATATAGAATTGTTCCGTCCAAGTGAAAGTCAAAGTTTGAGCTGCTTCAACATCGGCAATGCTCAAAGTTCCTGTGTTAGCTACCCATTGATGATCATTAGCCACTGTATCCGCTGGACTTGTAACTGAAGTAGAGAACCCAAGAGTTTGGTTAACAAACTGAGAACTCTGAGTTGGAGTTCCATGGCCATTTGCGTCAACAGTAATATAGAATTGTTCCGTCCAAGTGAAAGTCAAAGTTTGAGCTGCTTCAACATCGGCAATGCTCAAAGTTCCTGTGTTAGCTACCCATTGATGATCATTAGCCACCGTATCCGCTGGACTTGTAACTGAAGTAGAGAAACCATTGCCCTTGTTAACCCACCGAGAACCCTCAGTCGGACTACCATGACCACATTCTGAACAGTCATATAGAATTGAGTCTGGAAGTACCCCTCTAAAGGTCCAAAACTCGTTATGTTAATAGAGTCGCTTTGTAATTCTGACAGACCTTCATTATGAGTCCAAATGTATTGCTTCCCATTCGATGTTACAACAAGGGGCGATTGGAAGGTGAAGGTGTGCGTCGAATAAAGTGACCAGGCGAATGAAGATGGGAGCGTGCTAAGAGTGTAAGGGATTCCATCAATGGTCACCACCGTGCCTGTGAAGTCAGCTTGAACGCCTGTAACAACGAAGGATACACTCCCTGTGGTGAAGTAGTTTGCGTCGATGATTCCAGACGCGCTAATAGTCAACGTTTCGGACTGCTGTGTCGATAGACCACCAGTGGTATAAGCCCAAGTATACGACACAGTTGAATTCACTACCAGCGGCGAGGCGAACGAGAATGTGTGACTTGACTCTGCATTCCACCAGAAAGGAGATGGAAAACCTGCAACATTATAGTCAACACTGTCTACAGTTAACACAGTACCTGTGAAGTCAGTTCCAATACCACTTTTGTAAAACGTCACTTTATACTGGTGAACATATACCTGTGAATACGTGTTTCCGCCAGCAATCAAAGCAGCCGTAGAATACGCATTAGCAATAGAATACCGCTCACTAGACGTGCTGCCAGAAGAAGAAACAGGGAACGTAACCGCCGTGTTATAATCACTCCAAGCAGAAATACTCCAACCATTACCAGTAGCCAAAGTGACAATAGTCGAAGAACCAGTACCCAAATATGCACCAGTCAAAACAGCCGTATCACTACCCGTCAAACCAGTCACAGTAAACGTGTTCTGCACCTGCTCGTATGCAGTCACTGAAATTGGAGTAGTTGAAGTCGAGTACGATGATGAAGTTGCTGAGAAGGCACTTGACACGCTAAAGCCGTTTCGAGTATTGCCACTATTAGAAAAAGACAGAGTAAACGATGCCCCTTGATCCATGGTGATGCTGTGTTGGCTTCCATCTCCTGCGAAGGTGGCTGGTGAAGGATTGCCGCCAATTATAGTCACGGTGGCAGATGTAGCTGAATTGCTCAAAGTTACAGTTATAGGCTGGGTTAGCTGCAAATCAAACGTGTTGCTAGCCCCAGACTGACCACCTCCATTAGCCGTAACCGAAACAGCAGTACCAGGCTTACTTAACGTAAAAGAAGAACCAGACCACGTTCCACCACTAAATGGTGCTGACGCAGGAGTAACAGTCCCACCTGCACCATTACCGGTCTCAGTTAAACTTGTAGAACTAGCATAACTCGTAACTGTATTTCCCCAGGAATCCTCAGCTTTAATCGTAACACCAGTAATGGCAGTACCAGCAGTCTGAAGACCAATAGTACTAAACACGAAAGTTGCAACAGTACCAGGAGTAACAGTTATCGAGCTACTCGTCTGCGAAACTGAACCATCAGTCACAGTTAAAGTCTGAGAACCAGCAGTCACCAAAGTAAACCCAGAAAACGTGTGGACACCACTATCGCCGCCCACGAAAGTGTACTTGCTGCCCGAAGTATAGGGCAAAGTAATAGCTCCACCATCAGACGATTGGAAGTAAACCTGACCAGTATAATCCGTCTTAATGTTGTTGTTAGCATCATAAGCTGTAACCGTCACACTGCCAAAACTGGAACCAGCCGTCGTAGAACCAGGAACGCTAATAGTGAATTGATTCAACGCACCCGGATTCACATTAAAAGAACCACTTGTACCCGACTTGCCACCACCACTAGCGCCAAGCGTAACACCTGTACCAATCTTAGAAACCGAAACAGAACCAGTAACTTGGCCACCACTCACAATAGTTAACGAAGCAGGACTAACCGTTCCACCATTAGACTCAGACAAACTAACAGAACCAGTGAAATCAGTCTTCACGTTACCAGAAGCATCATAAGCAGTCACCGTAACACTGAAACCAGTACCAGCAACCTGAGGACTACTAACAGTACTAAAAGTAAAGTGATCCAAGGTGGTCGGAGCCGGAGCAAATGCGTCTGCCACTAGAATATACTGTTTGTTACCAGTAACTTTGAATCCTGGAGAAACACTCCCTGAAGTGACAGTTGTTAAGTTGTACTCGCTTGAGGCACTAACCGTGTGGCCGTGATTATTCCCAATAAGTTGATAATTTGTTAACGTCGAAGTATAAGCATTATCCGCTCCGCATAAAAAGCCCACCACGAAATCGTTGTTATCTGTTACCGAAAATGTTAATGGAACATTCGTCGCAGTTCCGCCCATTGTCCCATATATAGGTGTAGGAGGGACACTTTTCCAAGCTGGATCAAAAGGATTATTCGTGTTAACTCCGCTAAACGCAACGAACAATATTGCTAAATGCTGGTTATTTACGGTTTGACTGATGGTTATTATCTTGTTGGTGATGGGTGCCGTAGAGATGGCATACCATACATGCATCCTACCGAAAGATGTTATGATATCCGAACCTGTCCTGTCATGCCAAGTAAGAGTGCCTGTATTATCGGATATTGAGAAAGTTCCTGTTGTAAATGGAACGTAAGCAGCTGCGTAGATAATATCGTTTGTTCCGGTAGTCGTAATGGGAAGTGTCAAAGAACTGGCATCATTGTTATTTTCACCATGAGCATCCAAACCAGGAGATGAATCCGTGAATGTTTTTGTTGCTGTGTTTGTTCCGTCTGTGGCTATCACATTATAGAGGGGTGCGCCTTGCTTGTCTATTTGATAGGCTGTCGAGAAGTTTCCGTTTGCGTCTGATCGTGTACTCCAACTTGTGGTTGTTCCGTCTTTTACTTTTGTAACGTTTAATGATATGAGTGTGTTTGGTAGGAAGTTTGATCCAAATATGGTTACGTTTGTTCCTGGGTGGTAGTCGGCTTTGTCTGTCCAGATTTTCGCCTCAGTCCCAGGTGTTTCTGCTGAGACAATGCCAATTTGTGCGCTTCCTATTATTGAAGCAAGCATTAAAGTCACAAAGAGGATTGCAAATAATTTTTTTTCCGCTACATGGCGTCTGCTATGGAAATATTGTGAATTCTGGTGTTGGCTGTGCTGGTTCATTTATTATCTGGTCTTTTAGTTTTGTGATAATGTAAATTATCTATATGCGAGATTTCTCCTCGGATAATGTGTCTGAAATAGCAATATTCCATGTGTTGTACAGGTACCGAGAGCTAAGATAGAACGAGGCGGTAATTGATTTTTTGTCAAGCTTTTTCTCTCTCCTATTGTCTCTTTTTGAGCGTGTCAAATGTACTGTGAAGGTACTTTGACCATGGTCAGCAAGCCCGCAAAAACCAATTTAGCGCTTCTTTTCTTCCAAAGCTAAATATTTAAGCTTTACGCTTGCTTGCTTAGAGCGAACGTTTCGCGGAAGAAATATTTAAGCGTTATATATCTAGAATTCATATGGAGCCCACTTACCTATATGAAAAAAGAATCGTTGGAGCTTGTTGCATCCAAAAAGTTCGCAAACTGAGACGTCCAACAGACAGACAGTTATTTTATGATTATGAATAACTTTTTCATCGATTATTCGACGCTTAATGAGGTCTTAAGAAGTATAATTACGCCTAGTAATATATGTGAACGCGTGGAAGTTTACGGAGGAATTCTACAATTTATTTAAGATTAGAGCCGAAAAGCAAACCTAAAACAACTAGAAGAATAGGCAAAAAATCGTTGTTCTTCCAATTGTTAAAAACAATTGGAGAGTAAATACTCAAGAGTGTATCAAGACCCTTGTGCGTTCAAAGAAGCAGTTTTGGGTTTTAGATTCGATTCTGATTATTCACCTGCACAATGTACACAACTCTATCGTTTAACGGCAATCTTTCATCACCTTTTCTAGCCTTTTTGGTACGTTTCTAACCTTTTCCATACTTTTCCATACGTTTCTGTTCTTTTCTGTACGCAACCTGCAGTTATCCCACAAGCCAAATCAAAAAAGCAACCCAAAACAAGTTGATAAAAAAATGTGAGGGCAACTAGACAATGTGCATGATAACGGAATCCAACCGTCAAAGGATTTGCATGCAAGAAATCAAATAGCAACATTTCTCACAGAATGCTTGTGCAGACAGAAATGCCAGATCTACATTAATTTTTTCATTTTTTTCATATGAATAAATTATTTTATTGATCGTTTACATCCAGGACAAAAGCTCACGCCTGATTTAATGGGTGAGTTGCAGTATTTACATGCAGATTTCGAAATATGGCTCGAGTTTGCAATCCATGTTCCATTGGCTTGCGCTTCTTTTCTTCTTCTGCGAGTCTTATCAATTCTTCTGGCAAACAAAGTGGCAGTTTCAAAGACAAAAACAAATGGCGCCAACATGATTAAACCAGTAACTGGAGTTGGATCAGGACCAAAAATCCAAAAAACCATCAAAATTACTACATAGGCAATAATCTTGTTTTTTCCTTTCAAAAATTTTATAGGCAAAACTCCCACATGCACTAGCATTACCAGAAAAACAGGGACTGTGTAGAAAACGCCGCAAATTACAAAAAGAGTAAAAATCCAGCTGTAAAAATCCTTGATGAAAATGAAAGGCACTGATCCCCCTTGCAATGTAAAGTAAATGAGAATTCTAAATGATATTGGGATTATGAGGAAGTATGCCATTGCGGCTCCTAAAGCCAAGAGTCCGATGAATGATCCCAAATAGTATCCGAGGACTTTTTTTTCATTATCGTATAATGCTGGTTTGACGAAAGCAACAATTTCATAAAATATTACGGGAGAAGCCAGTAGCAATCCAATAATTAAGGACAGATAAGCCATTATGTAAACTGTATCTCCTAGCCCCCCAGCAATTAGTGTTGCTTGACTGGGAAGAAAAGCTGCTTTTACTCTAAGCATCACAAGCGAGAGAAGCGGCTGGTAACCACCAATCGGGTTTGTAAACCCAGCGATACTAGTAGGAAGCCATCCTACACCAACCGTAATGATAACGGCAACTAGCACTACTTTGAATCGGCGTACCAATTCATCGATATGGCCCCAGAAACTTGTAGCCCAGTTTTTAAATGTTTCAGGTTCAGAACTCATGTTATCCAGACCCTATTATACATGCAAAGCTGTACCGAAGTTAGTAATGTTCAGCGAAAGACAGAGCAAAGCTTTCCGATTGTAATTATTCAGCGTTTAACCTGCTCTTTGGTGCGAAAAAACGATAGGCTAAAGAAAACTGATTATGCCGCGCCTAACGATTTTACTTTTACAGATATATCTTCGGATATTTGCTCTCTGGTTTTGCCATCGGTTGGAATTCCAAGTTTTTGAGCGGTTTCAAGCAGCATTTCATCCTTAGACTTTATTACTGGTGCAGGTTTTGTTTCATAAACATTTGCAGTAGTAGTTGTGTTAACGGTTGCAGTTGCGGCGTCAGTGAATTCTTTCTGAGCTTTACTAAATTCGCCTTTAGCTCGTCCTAGTGCTTTGGCAAACTCTGGAATCTTCGCGGGACCCCACATAATAATAACAATCGCAACAATACCGACAATAATCCACGTCCATCCATCTATCATCTATAAAATCTCCTTTACTAGTTTCTATTATGATTAACTTTTAGATGTTGAATTCATAAATACATTTGTTGGTGTACGTTATCAGTCACAACCGCTTGCCATTTCCATCTTAAATTCGGCCTTATTTTTTTGGAATCGTAACTACAAGCAATCAATCAACAATCAGGTTTGTGGTTGCTAAAGCGCAGTCACAATTTCTTTTAAGCAAACAAGCATTCGTTAAATATACAGACAGCAAGATCTGTTTTATTGATAGGAGAATTTTAAGATGAAACCAATTGTTTTTCCGCCTCGAGCATACATAATATTAGGGCTGGCCTGTTTTGTAATTGGACTTCTAATAATTCTTCAGCAAAATTCATTGTTCAGCATAGTTTCGCAAATTGCACCAAACACTCAAAGTGTATTGATATTTGGTGCGGTAATCCAATCAATTGGGCAAGCAGTAATAGTATTTGGATTCGTAAAATTCAATTCTAACAAACTTTTATCCAATTTCCAAGTTGAAAGACAAGTAACAATGAACGCTTTTGCAAGAAACATGGATCAACTTCAGGCAAAAATGCTAAATGAACGGCAATCATTGATGACAAGCTATACTCAAACTATTTCAAAAATTGACCATCTCATATCAATTCAAAAAGAACTAAATGCGCCACCGCAAACAACTCTTCCAATCAGCTGTAAATATTGTGGAACAAAAATTGAGCAAGGCGCTTTTTGCCAAAAATGCGGCAAAGCCAATTACTAAAAAGAAAACGGAAACTTTTCTAGAAGTAGGTTGCTCGTTTAAGCCAAGCCCATGCGACGGTTACAATAACCGGCAGTAACGTAATTATCACTGTCAAATAGTTCAAGCTGGGGCTCAACCCATAAGGGAAAACTAAGCTAATCAGTAGATCTCGCACGAAAAATTCCCATACTGCAAGATATGAAATGACTACTGTAATGATGAGGGCTAAAAACTCGATTTTGCGGGTGTTATAGATTTCCAAGATGTCGATGTGTGCACGCTGGGATTCCGCAAAGACGCTAATATGTTCACGTAACTCCTCAATTGCATCTTTAACCAAGAAATCCAATTTTGGATTAATATCTTTGACACTTTGATCTATATAGTCCCATTCATGAGACAAATCTAGAACAGCAAGCTTTTCCCTTTGAAGCTGCTTGTATTCTTCCCAAAGTTCACGTTCATTATTAGTTTCTTTACGTAAAGTAGGTTCAATCCGAGATGTCGTCTCTTTGAGATTAACAAGAAAAGACTTAATTTTACCAGTCAGTTCCTTATCTACGTCTTGAAATGTATCGATTTCTGCTTTAATTTCATCAAAATTTATATGTAGAACAAACTCACTTTCTTGCACAGTAATCGACTCCTCGGGTAATAAAACGAACTTTAACAATAATCAATTGATTCCCTATTAACTATTATCGATACTACAGTTCATCCATCACATCTTTAATCCAAGATTGCGCAATTAAAGCGTGTCCTGCAAGAGTTGGATGAGCTCCATCAAGCGACCAAAATGAAGAGTCTCTCTTAGCACAGGCTTTCTTAAAAATATCATTTAACGGAATTAGCTTGATTTCAAATTCTCGGGCTAGTTCCCTGACTACTTCTATTTTTTTGTTCAGCTCTTCTTCCAATTCGAGAAAGTTCCCATTGGAAGAAACAAGAAATGGCTCTAACAGAACTATTGGGCATTTTAACTGCTGGGTTTGTTCAAGAATGTTTGCGTAATCCGACCGGAAACTTTCCGTTGAAGTTGGCTTTCCAATTAACATCATTAACACCTACCAATATCGAGACTAAATTGGGTTTGAGATCTAAACAGTCTTTTTTCCAACGATTTCTTAAGTCCCTAACCCGATTTCCGCCAATCCCACGATTATAAAATTTCATATGATATTCTGGATATAATGCAGACAACCACGCCGCAGTCATCATAACATATCCATCACCAAGTGAATCGTTATGATTGTTTTTTCGTCCCGAATCTGTTATACTGTCACCCTGAAACAAAATTGTCGGATTATCCGTTAAAACTAATTTCTTTGACAAATAAAGGCCTCATCTATTACTCGTAACTTTGTTTTTTCGCGGAATTTTCTAATAAACTCATTGATACTAATTGAGCCAGACTCTTATTGCTTATTCTCTTTCAAAAGGCGACATGGTTCTGTCGGTTGCTATGATGGCTGGGCGGGGTCTATTAACTCAAACTCCAGCTTATCAGCCAGACGCCTGAAAATACTGTCATGAGACACAATTTTTTTTACGTTTTGCAACTTCATTGTCGCAATTACTGTGGCATCTCTTCCACCTAATCCTTCCGCAAAACTATAATGCAATAAACTTTCGATTGTTTCATTCAATGCAATTCGATTAAAATCAGCTATTTGCAGGTTGCCCAGATTAACAAAGTACTCTATTTTCTTGCGGGCAATTTGTTCAGGGAAATGCCTGACAATGTAATGCGCCACCTCCATCACAACAATTGTGTTACAAGCTATGTCTTCAGAGGTTATTATTTCACGCATGGCTTCCCTAACACTCACATGTTCAGGAAACCGCTGATCAAAATAATAACACCAAATATTGGAATCTACAAATAGCATATATTCCACTTTATTTTTTAATTGGTTCCCAAATCTTCTTCAATTTAAGCGGATCTATGGTAACTTCGCCTTCCTTAATGCAACCTTCCATCTCTTTAATGAACTCTTCAGCTGAAATCGGGGGTATGATTACTATGTTTTCTTTCTCTACTTTTAAGCGAGCTTTTCCTCCGAGATGTAGTCCAACTTTATCTCGAACTGCTTTGGGTATTTGAATACGTCCTTTGCAGTCAACGGTTACTTCTGTGCTCATTTTTCCCACCAAAAACACTCCCACCGTGGGAAATATAAATGTTGCGACCAAATAAATCGTCACAATCCAAACAAAAATAAAAAAACACTATCCAAAATAGCGCACAGGTATCTGAATTTTGCTAATTAGATAAATATACGGTCACCATATCTTGTGAAACAAAGAGAAACAAAAATCATTAGTAAAAACAGAGCATGAGCGTTGGATTTGACTATAATGAAGTATATACTTGTTATTGGAGACGGAATGGCGGATTACCCTATTCCTGAATTGGGAAACAGAACTCCGTTGCAAGCGGCAAACAAACCAAACATGGATTCCATAGCAGCCAAAGGTCAAAGCGGCCTTATCAAAACAGTTCCGGACGAGTTAAGACCGGGCTCAGAAACGGCTATTTGCTCACTTCTGGGGTACGACCCAAAAAAGTACTGCACAGGCAGAGGACCACTTGAAGCACCCTCCCAAGGCATAAAACTTGCAGAAAATGATACAGCTTATAGATGTAACTTAATTACTGAAAAAGATGGGATTATCCGTGATTACTCTGCGGGCCACATCACAACTGAAGAATCAAGCAAACTAATCGCAGCAATAAACAAAGCTTTTGGAAAACTAGGCAAAATAGAATTTTATCCAGGCCTGGATTACAGGCACTTTCTGATACTAAGAAACTTTTCAAAGCCAGAGCTAATCCATTGCATTCCGCCTCATGACGTCATCGGGGAAGATATTTTAGATGTGATGCCAGAAGCCAAGTCGCCAGAAGTAGAAAAAACGGCACGTTTGCTAAGAGAACTAATTATGCGTTCCAGCGGCATCCTGCGGAGTCACCCTGTAAATGTTGCACGGGAAAAAGCAGGTAAAAAACCAGGCAACATGATTTGGTTCTGGGGCGGCGGCAAAAAACCCTCTATGCCAACGCTAAAAGAAAAGTACGGCTTGAAGGCAGCAGTTATATCCGCGGTTGATTTGGTGAAAGGAATCGGCACTTACGCAGGCATGGAAATTATTAGCGTTCCTGGAGCGACTGGTCTGTACAATACTAACTATGAGGGCAAAGCAGATGCAGCTCTTAAAGCTCTCAAAGACAACGATTTAGTTGTCGTTCATGTAGAAGCGCCAGACGAAGCAGGTCACAGTAAAGACTTCGCTTTAAAGGTTAAGACAATCGAGGACCTAGACAAAAGGTTACTCGGCAGGATTCTTAACGGCATAAACGAACCATACGCAATAGCGATAGCACCCGATCACCCCACACCAATCAAAACCGGCACTCATGCAAGAGATCCTGTACCATTCTCAATTAAATCGCCATCTCTGAAACCAGACGGAGTAAAAAAGTTTGACGAAATTTCAGCCAAAACCGGGGCATTCGGTCTAATCGAAAAGGACTACCTGATTTCACTTTTAATCTCTTCCGCTAAATAGTAAAGAAAAACAAAAATTGGCACCTTTTACATTGATATTAAGGGGCAACATAGCTTCTCCTTTTAGACTTGGTATGCGAGGGTATGCAGGTGTACGGGCTTGTACTCATGTGTACTTACGTGTTCTTTGGTGTACTTCTATGTACTCATCCTGCAACCAATTTAAGCTCTGCAGCCGAAAAGCACCCTAAATAAACTGTTTCAAAGATGGCAACTCCCGAGTTGTTGTTCTAGTTGAAGACAAATCGTCTTTACTATCGCGAATAACCTTGTCGATTAAATTTAAGCTAAAGAAATAAGAGCTAATCCCGTCAAAATAGCTATTAACCCAAGTTTTTGATTATTCACCACCTTTTCTTTTAGGAAAAAGTAAGCAAGAACTATAGTTACAGCTGGATATGTAGCTGCAACGGGTCCTACTATAGATAAAAATGCAGTCGATATGCTGAAGTTGAAGGCAAGAAAGCCCAGAAGATCAAGCAACCCCGCCGCCATGATAAACAAAAAGATCAAACGAATTGGTCTTGAAATTTTTGTTTTTGTTCTTTTTGTCCAAGAAAACAGAAGTGTAATTGCAATGATTCTAATGAAAAGTAATGCTATAATTGGTCCAAAAGCGATAGCCAAAGGTCTTAACAGAGTGTAAGTGATTCCCCATGCAAACATCGATATTAAGCCGTCTGAAATGCCGCTGGATCTTCCTTCTTTGAGGCTTTTCTTGAGTTCAGCAAAATTTGTGGAAGCGAAAAATATTCCTATGAAAACGGCGATTATTCCGATTATTTGCAGAGAAGTAAGTGTTTCCTGGAAAAGAAAAACTGCCAGAATGGTGGTTATAACGGACCAGCTAGCAGAAATTGGGGAAACAATGGATACGTTACCTTTCTGAAATCCTCTGTAAAGAAAAATATAGGCGATGATTCCTAAAATTCCAGCTGAAAACGTTATTAAAACTAATTCAAGTGATAGAGGTGGCGGCTTGAAGAATAAAACTGCTAATATAATGAGGGGACCTAAAGCTATTGCGTGATTGAGGAGCAAGGAGGTTTTGTAACCGATTTTATCTATCGCTTTCTTGGCGAAGATATCTGCTGTTCCCCAACTCAACATCGTGATAATTGCGAAGAGAATACCTATCTCTAAAGCCATGTTCGTCTAGCCATTTAGCATATCATTTCAGGACTTGAATTTAAGCTTAAAATCGTATGCTAAACTGGACCAAGCACTAAAAGTAACTCAACAACCGGGTCTTTATGCGTCGCTTTATGAGTTGATGTCTTTTATTCGTTTATTAATTATTTTTTGGATATGAGGGTCATCTTCACTTTGTTTTGCTTCAGTCAAAAGACCTTTTGCTACAGGAAGACTTTTTTCTCCAAAAATTTTTGCAAAATTGCTTGATCGCTTTTCCAGCAAACGAAGATACCTTGGGAGAACACAGACAAAGTTTAATGGGTAATGCTTACTTTTGTCTAAATCAACTACTACCAGTTGAATGCTACTGTCAAGTTTTTGATTTCCCTTTCTAATTGCATAAATTTTTAAATTCATTCTCCCTACCCCTAACTGAATTTTATCAAATTAGCATTAGCTAACTTTGGACTCTCGTATTTTCTTTAAACCTTCAGCGCATATTAAGATTGTTGAGAACCCAAATCAAGCTCTTTGTCAAGTTAAATTAGCAATAAGCGAAAACAAATTCATGTATTTAGTCAGGCAAATCAGGCTTAATTAACGTAAACAGTTAAAACATCCTCTTCAAATAATTATAAAAAGACAATGCAAATTGAAAGCTCAAATTCTGTTTTCGAACTGCTCGCTAAACCTGTTCGCGAGGCGCTATCCAAGCTGGGCTTCTCTGAACCTACATTGACACAAACTTTGGCGTTTCCACCGGTATTAGCAGGTAAGAATGTGCTTTTGATCGCGCCAACCGGAACAGGAAAAACTGAAGCCGTCCTTCTCCCGGTTTTCTCAAGGCTGATTGAGCAGAAAAACCAGGAGCAAAGGGGCATTCAAGTAATCTATGTTACGCCTCTTCGGGCGTTGAACCGTGACCTGTTTAAACGGTTAACGTTCTGGAGTGAGCAACTGGACATAACAGTTGAAGTTCGCCATGGCGACACGGAAATGAAAAATCGGCGAAAACAAGCGTTAAAACCGCCCCAAATGCTTGTAACTACGCCTGAAACCCTACAAGCGATTTTACCGGGCTCACAAATGCGCCGCCACTTAAGCAACGTTCAATGCGTCATTATCGATGAGGTACATGACTTAGCCGAAAGCAAACGTGGCGCACAATTGGCAATTGCTCTTGAACGAATCTTTGAGGTCACAGGCAAAGAATTTCAAAGAATCGGTTTGTCAGCGACTGTTGGAAATCCAGAAGAAGTTGCAAAGTTTATTGCGGGAACCTACAGAGAAATCAGCATAGTACAAGCAGTTTTAGCGAAAAACTACCGATACCATGTTGAATATTTATCCCCTACCGAAAAAGACTATGAACTAGCCGCAAAACTAGAAACAACGCCTGAAGCATCTGCTAGAATCCGAAGATTAACCGAATTAATCGACTCGCATAAGTCAACTTTAGTTTTCGTGAACAGCCGCACCATCGCTGAGCTACTTGGACACAGGTTCGACCAACTTGGACGCACAGATATCGCGGTACATCATGGATCACTTTCAAAAGAAGAACGCACCAGCACAGAAGACGCTTTCAAATCTGGAACACTTAAAGCAATCATCTGCACAAGCACGCTCGAGTTGGGTATTGATATTGGCAATGTGGATTTAGTGGTACAATATATGTCGCCAAGGCAGGTCAGCAGCCTAATCCAGCGAGTAGGAAGGAGCGGGCACAGCCTTGAGCGCCTCTCAGAAGGAGTAATAATCACAGCGTACCCAGATGACACTTTAGAGTCAATGGCTGCTGTAGAAAACGCAAAACAAAGCAAACTGGAACCAGTACAGCTCCATAGAAACGCTTTAGATGTTTTGGCGCATCAAATTGCAGGCATTCTCATGGACAAAGAAACCATAAGCCAAACTGAACTCTTACAAATTATCAACCGAGCATACCCGTATAGCACTTTAGCAGCGGATAAGCTTCAAGATGTAATCGAGTTTTTAGAAAGTCTTCATAAATTAAGAACTGAAGAAGAAGGAAAAATATTGAAGAAAACAGGAAGAACCCGTGAATATTACTACAGCAACCTATCAATGATTCCTGACGAGAAGCGTTATCCAGTAATCAACATACTTACCGACAGAAAAATCGGCACGTTGGGCGACGAATTCATGACGTTGCATGCGCGGGTAGGATTGCATTTTATTATGCGGGGAAAAGTTTGGCGCATGGTCCAAATCAACGACGAAACAGGAACCGTACATGTTGTACCGGCAGAAGATCCTTCAGCTGCGATTCCAGGTTGGGATGGAGAAATCCTTCCGGTACCATTTGATTTGGCGCAGCGGACAGGGGAAATGAGAGAGAAAATAGGCAAACTATTGAAAGAAGGCAAAAAACCTGAAGCTACAGCTGAAGAATTAGCTACTGAATTGAAAACGAATAAAACAACACTTGTGGAGACAGCCTTTGAAATTGAGGAGTACCTCAAATCTGGAGCTCCTTTACCGACACAGAACCGCATAGTCATAGAAGTTTTGGATCGATATATTGTGGTTCACGCGTGTTTTGGCGAGATTGTTAACCGCACCCTTGGCGGAATTTTTGATTCTGTCCTTTCTGAACGGGAAGCAATAACGGGATGGTGGACAGACGGCTACCGCATCTTGCTAGAAACAACCCACAAACCATCCAGACAAGAGATTGAAGGCTTACCCAAAGAACTCTTCAACTTAACAAACGAACGAGTTGACGAGGCATTTTTGAATTATGTAAACTCCAAATTCCCATTTGTTAGTCGTATGAAGGCTGTTGCAGAAAGATTCGGTGCATTGCCAAGGGGAAAAACATTAGCTCATTCTGAGAGAGGAGAAAAACTCAAAGCTGCTTTTGAGGGAACTCCAATTTATGATGAAACACTGCGGGAAGCTATGATGGATAAAGTAGATTTGCAAAAGACAAAAGATATAATGCGTGAAATAAAAGAGGGAAAAATGAGTGTCACCGCAATTGCCCGAGAATCTCCAACGCCTCTGGCATATCACATTTTGATGCAGTATGCTGACACTGCTGAGTTGATGGCACCTGAACGCGTGATCTTAAGTAACATTGACAAAATGAAACATTCCATCGAAGTCAGAACCGCCAACCTACTCTGTATGAATTGCGGAATATGGACAAAACAGATACGCATAAAAGATTTGCCGGATGAGCCTGAATGCGCTAACTGCCATTCACGATTACTTACTCTGCTGTATTTTAGTCAAGATGTAGAGAAGTTGAAAGGGGATTTGCAGAAACGCCGTGAAGGCAAAGAACTTACCCCTGAAGAACTCAAAGACCTAAGTACGGCCAGGCGCAAAGCCGATTTGATACTTAGTTATGGGAAACAGGCGGTTAAGGCGTTGCAGGTGAAAGGTGTTGGTCCCGAAACGGCATCCAGAATTCTGGGAAAGATGCATCCTGACGAAGAACAATTTTACATGGATTTGCTTAAAGCCAAGATTCAATATTTACGCACAAGAGAATTCTGGGACAAATAAATGTTTGATGCTCTTACAAGGCTTTAATAGGTAATTGTTCGAATCTTGGCTTATCTGTGATTATGTTGGAGAAACAAGAGCTTAGAAAGCTTAAGCGTTCAATCGGCTTGTGGAGTGCAGTCGCCATTAATGTTGGCGCAATCATAGGCGGAGGAATCTTCGTTGTCACAGGCATCGTTGCAGGATATGCTGGCTCAGCACTCTTTATATCCATGATTATTGCGGGAATCATCGCCTTTATCACCGCCACAAGCTTTGCAAGATTGACAGCGTGGCAGCCAGTAGAAGGAAGCGTTTACGAGTATGGACGCCAATTGATTTCGCCGTTTTCAGGTTTTCTGGCAGGTTGGATGTGGCTGGTTGCAAACACTTTTACTGGAGCGGCAGTTTCTCTGGGGTTTGCTTATTATTTGTCAGCAGCTTTTCCCGGTTTACCGACCAATTTAGTGGCGGCTGCTATTGTGTTTAGGCTTTACAGGATTGAATTTGGTTGGCGCCAAAGAATCAACAGGAGTCAACAACATTCTAGTCAGCATTAAACTTGCGATTTTGGCTTTTTTTGTGGTTTTTGGAGCATTACATTTTAACTCAGGCAATTTTGTTCCTTTTAATCCTTTAACCAGCGGTGTTCTTTATGGCTCCTTTTTTATCTTTTTTGCTTACGGCGGCTTTGCAAGGGTGGCAGTGGTTGCTGAAGAAGTTAAAGATGCCAAACGAAACGTGCCCCGTGCCCTGCTTTTGTCGCTTGGTATCTCCATGGTGGTTTATGTTTTTGTCGGCATAGTAGCTGTTGGGTTACTTAATCCCCATGCACTTATCAATTTCAGCTTCACCATTAAGTTCAGCCATAAGCGTAACTGGTAACTCTTTCGCAGTCCAAATTATCTCTGTCGGCGGTTTAGTGGCTACTGCAAGCGTTTTGTTGACGGCGATTTTGGGGGTTTCAAGGATGGCTTATTCAATGGCTCGCCGAAACGATTTGCCACTCTGCCTTGGCACGGTTGCATAGCAAATTTTTAACGCCCTATTACGCGATTTTGGGTTCAGGCATTCTGATGGCTATTTTGGTTTTATTTGTGGATTTGACAAGAGTAGTCGCTGTCAGCACATTTGCCCTGCTTTTTACTTACTCAATAACTAATATTTCGGCTTTCAAACTCAAACAGAATCACGGTCGCCATAAAGTTTTGGCAATACTCGGCTTAGCAACGTGCATAATGCTGTTAGCATTCATTCTCTTGGCTTCTCCGCAAGCATGGGTAATCGGCGTTGCCTTCCTTATTGCAGGAACAGCGTACTACGCAGTGTGGAGAAAATTCAGACAAGCATACTGGAAAAAGGCGGTTTAGGCTGCGATAAGGATTTTAAGCCTCAATAAAATTTAACTTTAGGAAAATACAGATGCCGATTAAAGCAGTCTTATTTGACATGTTCGATACGATCATGATGATTAAGAAAAATCATGATTTCTACAGTCCATCATTAATGAGAATGTATCAGTACCTAAACAAAAATGGCATAGACGTTTCCTTTGACATCTTCCAAAAAGCCTACATTAAAGCCCGTGACGAGCTCTACGCTAAAGCCGATGGTAAGCTTGAAGAACCACACTTTAATGTGCGCGTCGCTGAAACACTCAAAAGTCTTAGGTTACGATTACACTGCTTCGAGCCCTCTGGTGACCGCTGCAACAGAAGAGTTTTGTAATGAATTCATGAATTACGTTTACCCAGACAAGGACGCAGAAGGAGTTTTACATCGCTTGAATGGAAAATATAAACTTGGAATAGTTTCAAATTTCGCTATTCCCGAATGCGTCCATGAACTACTCAAAACTAACGGTTTAGATTCAATTGTTTGATGTGGTTGTGGTTTCAGCTGCAATTAACAAGCGCAAACCTAGCCCAGAAATTTTCGAATGCACCTTAAAAGCACTGGGGGTTTCTGCATCGGAAACAGTTTTTGTCGGTGACACTATTGATGCTGACATTGAGGGAGCCAAAGCTGTTGGAATGAAAGCAATTTATATTGAAAGGCGTGTGGAACAAGAGATCGGGAATATCCAGCCAGATAAAATAATTAAGAGTTTAAGCGAGCTTCCACTGATACTTGAGCAGTTATAGAAGAAAAACATCTTCGCTTTTTGACTCTTTTTCAAGCTTTTATAGACTTTTTCGCCTTTTCTAGCTCTCTTTAACCCTTAACCCTGCAAATAATTCAAGCTAAAAAACAATAAATCAACCTAAAAATAACCTTAAGGCAAAACAACAACACGGTGTTTGCGTATTGTCTTTTAAGAGAGTTTATTTAGCAAATATAAAAAATAACGCGAACAGAAAACCTTATTGCCCCAACGAATAAAACAACAATGTGAAAACACATGCTAATTGGTGCAATATCCGACACACACGATAATTTGCCACAAATAGAAAAAGCCGTAAAATATCTAAACGACCAAAAAGTTGGCTTGGTGCTTCATGCAGGGGATTACGTTGCAGGCTTTGTCATCCCAAAATTCAAGGAACTGAACGGTAAACTCATCGGCGTTTTCGGCAACAACGACGGAGACCATGAGCTCCTAAAAAAGCGCTTCAGTGAAACCATCAACTGCACAATTCACGACCAATTTGCAACGGTAACAATTGAGGGCTACAGAATTGCATTGCTGCACGGAGAAGAAATCGAACTACTCGACACGTTAATAAACTGCCAATACTTCAACGCCGTAATCCATGGCCACTCACACAACAAAAACATCGAGCAAAAAGGTAAAACGCTTGCCATCAACCCAGGAGAACTCTGCGGATACCTAACAGGAAAATCAACCATAGCCTTGCTAGACACTGTTAAGCAAGAAGCAAAAATAATTGAACTGTAACACAAAAAATTTTTGTAAAAACCAAAGAATCTGCGTGTAACAATTTTCCCATTCGATGTCCCTATCGAATTGTGTAGTATTGCAACGTGACAAACCACATTTAATCTGAAACTTAGACAGGATGCCCCACAAAAGAAAATTTGGGAAAAGAGATTTAATTGGGTTCGATGTAAAAGACACTAAAACGGGGCATTAACCATGAAATTACCAGTGACCAAGTTAAGTGCGCTCACAGCAATAGTTTGCGCAATTTGTGTTACCAGTTTAGTATTAATTCCGTTTGCAAGTGCAGATTGGACAATATTTCGGTCAGATTCTATTCACAGTGGTGTAGCCACAGGGAATTCACTGAATGGAACCGGACTGATTTGGACGTTTCAAACTGGCGGAGGCGTTTTTTCTTCACCAGCAGTTACCAATGGCACCCTCTTCATTGGATCTGAAGACGGCAACATCTACGCCTTAAATGCAGCTACCGGTGTAAAAATCTGGAACTATACCACAGGTAGCTCTATAGACTCATCGCCTGCTGTAGCCAACGGAGTAGTCTATATCGGCTCAAACGACGGAACCCTTTACGCTTTAAACGCTAACACAGGAGCAAAAATGTGGAGCGCCAAAACTGGGGATGAGATTTACTCTTCACCTAACGTTGTTGGCGGCGTAGTTTATGTCGGCTCGTTTGATCATAACGTTTATGCTTTTAATGCAAATACAGGGGCCAAATTATGGAGTTATACAACTGGAGATCAGGTCTATTCTTCTCCGGCTGTCGCTGGCGGCATAGTCTACATTGGCTCAAACGATCACAACGTTTATGCTTTAAACGCAACGAATGGAGCTAACATTTGGAGTTACACCACTGGCTCGAGTGTATATTCTTCTCCCACCGTTATTGGCGGCGTAGTTTACGTGGGTTCATATGACAACAACGTTTATGCTTTAAACGCAACGAATGGAGCTAACATTTGGAGTTACACCACAAGCTCTACAGTTATTTCGTCTCCAGCCGTTTCCAACGGAGTAGTCTACGTAGGCTCTTTTGACGGCAACCTTTATGCTCTAAATAGTGCTAACGGCGCGCTACTCTGGAATTATTCAACTAGCGGCGGTGTTGATTCATCACCTGCTGTTGTGGGTAATACTGTTTATGTAGGTTCATTTGATGATGTTGTTTACGTTTTTGATACAACCACCGGCGCCCAACTGTGGAACTTCACAATGGGTGGCCCGGCTAATTCATCGCCCACTATTGTCGGAGGAATAGCATATAGCGCCTCCTTTGATGACAACGTCTACGCATATAGCGGTCCAGCAACCACATCTTCAAATCCAACACCTACACCAACGCCTACTTCAACCACAACAACTTCACCAACAACGACGCCAACGACCTCTCCATCAACTAGCACAACTTCAACTGTCTCTCCATCGCCCACAGTCCCAGAATTTCCTGCCCAACTTTTAGGAATTACTTTAGCAGCCTGTTTGATAGCATCTTTGTTTGCTGCAATTGCCACAAAAAAGAGGACTACTTTCAATAATGTTTAGCCAAGTTTCTTGGCTTAAAATTTTATCTTTTTTTACAATCAATCTATTTACCTTTGTTGTATGGTTCTCTCAGTAAGTTCGCTTTCATAAACAGTTGTTTAAGTTGTTCGTCACTTGCACCTTGGCGTATGGGTGTCAGTATATCGGTCAGGTTGTCGTTTCTCATCAAACAGGGCTTGAGTTTGCCGTCACTGGTGATGCGCATTCGGGTACAATGCATGCAGAAGTCGCTGTTCTCTATTGGATGAACTACTTCAACAGTTACATTTGGCAAATGATAGATTAGGCGGTTATGCATGAACTGTCTTTTTTCAATCGATTTCAGCCTTTTCACGCAACATTTGTTCCAGCTCGTCTAGGCTGCGATGATGTGTCGAAGTAGTAGCCATCGCTGACGTTTATGGGGTCAAGCTCTATGAGCTGCAACACTGTGCCCGTTTGACGCGCATAATCTATCATATCTGGAACGTCACCGACATTAACGTCTTTAAGGATAACCATATTTAGTTTTACTGGACAGAAACCCGCTTCAACTGCCGCTTTAACTCCGGCTAAGGCATCGCTTAGTTTTCCCCCTGCTAATTTGCGATACGTTTCTGCATTTAATGTTGGAATACTAATGTTAACACGCCTAAGTCCGCAGCTACGCAATTCTTTAGCATTGTTGCTGAGCAAAAGACCATTGGTTGTTAAGGATAAATCTTTTAAGCCAGGCACTGCAGCTATTCCTGAAATGATTTCAGGAAGGTCTTTGCGCATAAGCGGCTCGCCTCCAGTCAATTTTATTCGTGCAATGCCCAAACTAACTGCGATTTTTGATATACGCACGATTTCTTCAACAGACATTAATTCAGCTGAAAGATTTGCCCTTTGCACTTCGCCTTCTCGGTGGCAGTATACGCAACGATTGTTGCACCGCTGGGTAATCGATATTCTGAGGTTAAGTAAGGGTCTGCCACAATTATCCATTAAACTCATTCGTTATTCCCGTGCGTGCTTAACGATGTGAGGAGCCTCGGGCAAAATAAGCATTTCTACCGCAACCCGCACAGCATCAGGAGAACCTGGAATACAAAACAAAGCTTTACCTTTAGCGACTCCAGCGACGGCACGCGACAAAACCGCTGCAGAACCAACCCGATCAAAACTTAAACGCCTAAAAAACTCTCCAAAGCCAGGCAAAGTTTTCTCAAAAAACGGCGAAACCGTTTCAATTGTAATATCCGTAGGCGTGATTCCTGTTCCGCCAGAGAAGATGACAATGTCCAAATCAGACATATCTAGGGCTTGCTGGACGGCTTGAGAAATCATCAGTTTATCATCAGCAATTATTTTCTTAAAAAGAACGTTTTGTGAGGCCTTTTTTAGCAAATCAACTGATTGTGTCGCCGCCCACATCACTAACCCCTGTTGTCCCTTGCTCAAGGAGCTTATAACGGGAAGTGCTGCAAATGTAAATACCGAAATTCAAGACTTTAGGAGCCTTAGCTTTATGCTGCTTTAGAGCTTTCACTCATAATTTACGCCTGCTTAAACTTGCGCACAACATGAATATTTTCAATCGCAGTAGAAGGATACTGCCCACCAGAGTCTTTTTCATACTGTTTTGTCATGTCCCAAACGGTCAACAATGCCACAGAAACCGCAGTTAATGCTTCCATTTCAACGCCCGTTTGCGCTTTCGTCTTAACTGTTGCTGTAGCCGAAACCGTGCTTTTATCCGCTACTTTTACCTCTACTTCAACATTTGTTAATGGCAACGGGTGACAAAGAGGAATCAAATCACTGGTCTTTTTAGCGGCAAGCACACCAGCAATTTTTGCTGTATAAAGCGGATCACCTTTAGCGATTTTCCCAGTTGTGATTAAATTGATTGTTTCAGCCTTCAACTTTATAGTTCCAGTTGCAGTTGCTTCTCGGAAAATTTCAGCTTTCCCTGATACATCAACCATCGCCATATTTAGTCACCTTATTTACTTTGTTCCCACGCTTCTATTAGGTTTTCCACTGCTTTTGCCTTCGTGAACCCTCATTAAACCTGTACATTCGAACTCTACCGTAAACAAGCACCTGCAAAATTCCCTCAGCTTTCCAAAATTTTCAAGTGGTAAGAAGCCGATGCAAAATTAGTGTCAAGTCGACGAGCAATATCTGAAACATTTAGTGACCCCAAGTTATAGATGAGCATTAAGATTTTCATTCGAAGCTTTGATGAAAAAACCTCTTCCAACTCCATACCCATCACTCACTTCCTTTTTCATTTTCTAATGATGCGCTTAATTCTTTTTCTAACTCATGGGCTGGAATTGAAAGCAAAGAAACCTGAGTAGACCTGCCCCTTGTAGTTGAACTTGCAACCTCGACTTTTAAAATTTTCATTGATGAAAGGAACTGGGCATAATTCCATATTTGCGTGTGACTATTGGGCTGCTCACCCATCTCTTCGCAGATAACAGCATAAGTTTTTTCAACTTCAGAAAGCAAAGCGTAAGCCTGCTCATTCTCTTGCTTAAAGTAACGTGCAACCGCAAGCAAGAACATTTTTTCATGAAAACCAAGCCCTGCTAATTCACTTCGCCGCAAACCCGGAATAATGTTGGATACTGCCATGCGAACACATTCAGGCTCAACCCTACCTGTCTCTTGAGCATCAGCATATTTCCCAGCCCGCCACAACAACTCAATTCCAAAGCGGGCATTTCCAGTTTCAGTGAAAGCCAACTCAGCAATCAAATCAACAACATCTTCCTCAACTGCACCCAACTCAAAAGCCATGGAAACACGCTGGCTTAAAATATCAACAAGCTGCAATTTGCCGTAACGTTCTAAATTTATTATGCTACGTTGAAGTGTGCTTCTTGCACTGTCATCTAACTGTTCCAAGCGATTTTAAATCTCGCATAATAAAAATGAACGATAACCGCTGTGGTTTGCCCTGTCGCATCTCTTGCAAACGTGTTAGCTTGTAGATAGCGTCGGAGCCTTCGTTCTCAATGAGGCTATCAAACTCATCTAAAGCAAGTATCATTGAGAGTTTTTTCTTCGTCTAAAACTTGCATCAATGTTGAGAGAATTTCTTCCGCAGAATAGCCTCGTGCGGGATATTTAGGTCGGAAAACAGTGACTGCATGATGTAAAATTGGAAGGAGACTACCACGGTATTCTCGGCAGTTAACATGAGCATAACGGAATTTTATTCCCCGTTTGTTTGTTTCTGAAGTAATGCTGGCTCCGAAGTGTTGGGCAAGGGCGGTTTTTCCCGTGCCTACATCACCGGTAATGATTACTCGCTGAGCCATTCGCTCGGGGCAGGTGAGAATGAAACTGAAGAATTCCGTTAGCAAACGATGTTCTTTTTCTCTATGAGGCAACTTTTGCGGAATGTAATTTATGTCAAGCTTTGCCTCATCTTTGAACACGCTTTGATGCGACGACAAATTGGGTTCCTCAGCGAATTTTTTTGACTTCTCGATCGTATTACTACGTCTTAAAACAAAAGCCTAATAAATGCATTCTGTAATCATTGTTTCCGAACCGCAACATGATACCAAAATACTTCTTTTTCACTAAAGGAGTTGGCAAACATAAAGAGCAACTCCAATCATTCGAATTAGCCCTACAGAGACGCAGGCATACAAATGTGCAACTTAGTTAGCGTTTCAAGCATTGTTCCTCCTGGATGCGAACTGCTCACACGAGAAAAAGGCTTAAAGATGGTTCAGCCAGGCGAAATCACCTTTGTCGTTATCGCCCGAAACTCAACCAATGAGCCGCATAGGCTTTTAGCATCATCCATCGGAGTAGCTATTCCCTCAGGCAAAAACCAGTACGGCTACCTCTCGGAACACCACTCTTATGGGCAAACAGACGAAATTGCAGGCGACTACGCAGAAGACTTAGCAGCAACAATGCTTGCAACAACCATGGGCATCCAATTTGACCCAGAAACAGCATGGGACGAACGCAAACAACTCTTCAAAACCACAGGCTTAATCATCAAAACAGCTAACATAACCCAGTCAGCAGCAGGAGACAAAAACGGCCTATGGACAACAACCGTTGCTGCAGCCGTCTTTGTGCCAGAAAACAATAAACCAAAAGAATAATACAATTTTTCCTTCACTTCTTGTGACGCCTGATCATATCAAGTTCTTACAAGCTTGTATCTTAGGTATCGTTATCTAATCTTTGAATTGATTCGGTACGTTTCACAACTTCTTATCCAACATTAAGCAATAAGACCAGAACATTGAAGGCGAAAAAATCAGCGAAACCATAGAGTTCCCAAAAAAATTCACTATAATCGGCAACCTTGCCCTTGCATTTTGGATTGCATTAGACACCATGGCTTTCTTGCTCATCAATTTGGCAGCTGGAGTTGTTTTTCTTTTGGTTGCGCTCATCGGCATTTATGGTGTTCTCAAGTTTCTGGGCTGCCTTAGGCCTTGCTACAACTGCAAAAAATGCACCTTTGGCTTAGGCAGATTAGCCGCATTGTACTTTGGGAAACGCAGCCTCAAAGACTACAAATAAACTACGGATTACCATAGCCATCTTCTTCTATGTTCTAATCGGGCCATTTCCAGCGGCATTCTTCTCGTTTCCACAATTCAAACATTCTCAATCACTAAAAATTGTGGTTTTGGTTGTTCTCTTGTTGCTTTCAATCTACAGCGCCTTAACTTGGCGTACACATGCAACATGCCGAACAATACTCACACGACAAAGCGTAATAGCATCCTCTAAGTGCAAATTACTATTCTTTGAGAAGAATGTTTCCAACTTTGAGTTTTCAGTTTTCTTAAGAACTTCAGCACAAGTTTTGGGATCTAACGCCTTATACTCCAACCCAAGCGTAACAAGCAGTCTCTGAACATCCTTAGCGAGGCTAGGAGCAACCAGTACCGCTCGGACTTCACGGTTAACTTTGGCTTTGATGGGTTCAATGTACTTTGCCAATTGCAACGCGGCTTCTTTTGATGGCAGTTTTGCGTTTAACTTCAACTATAACGAGTTTGCCGTTTTTGTCTTCGCCGTAAATGTCCACAAAGCCTGGTTCAACTTTTTTCTCCCAGCTAATCGGCTTGAAGCCTTCTTCGAGAAGTTCAGGCTTAAGAAGGATTGCGCGGTGCATGTCGTCTTCGCTTGCATGTAAAAGAAAATCTCCTGAATCTGACAGGTTAAGCGCGGAAACCATGTAGACATTGTTAAAGGTGACTCTGAACGCTTTCACGTGGCTTTTGCCGAACCCCATGAACCTCGAGTTCATCGTCTTTGACTTGGACATGGAAAACGCTGCCTGCAGGTTGCCAGTTGACTGGTTCATAACCGACTGGGCGGTGAACAAGAAGCGAGCCGTCTGATTTGATGATTAAGATGCGTTCGCCAAGTTCAAGAGTTGAGCTTGCCCTGCCATCATAATGCACATGGCATGTGCCTGCAACGATAAGAGTTCTTCTTTGGGCGAAGGCTTTCTCAATCAGCTCAGCAGCTTCTGCTAAGAGTTGGTTGTGTTAACACAGAGAGTTTGTTTGGTTGTTGCAATTTGTTTTCAGCCAACTATTTTAGTCAGAGCTTTAGGTACATAAGATTTCTTGAAGGATAGGACATTGGCAGGTTGGAAAGATAAGCGCAAAATCATGCAACGTTACGATTTAACATCTGAAATGTATGAGGAGCGCTATGCTGAGGAGCAGAAAGCAAAGTACTTGACAGCACTAGAAAATGTTGACGTAACTGAAGCTGCGGTTTTGGATGTTGGTTGCGGTTCAGGCTTGTTTTTCAAAGAGGCTGCACCTAAAGCGAGTTTGTTGTCGGCGTTGACATTTCACGCAAACTACTGCTGAAAGCTAAAGAGCAAGCGGTGCTTTTGGGAATGTTTTGGTTTTGCAGGCTGACGCTGACCATTTGCCTTTTCAAGTGGGGTTTTTGATGTTGTTTTTGCCTTTACGGTGCTTCAGAATATGCCTAAACCTTCTGCAACGTTAAACGAGTTAAAGCGGGTTACAAAACTGGGTGGAAAAGTTGTGGTGACTGGGTTGAAGAGGGTTTTTTCACTAACTCTTTTTACTGATTTGCTTGAAGTGCTGGTTTTACGATAGTCTCTTTTGTTGATTCTGAAGCGTTGAAGTGTTATGTTTCAGTGCTAGTAGATAATACTTGGATGTCAGCAACTTGACCTGTGTCAGCATAGATGCCAACTGTCACTTCATTGTAGCCGCCCGGGTAAGTTGAAGTTAATTTCATCTCAATATACCAATAAGGAATCAAGACAACTGAATTGCCCCTTGTGTGAGGAACTAATTGTATTGACAGTGGATCCCCAGGAACCACATTAAAACCAGAATACTGTTGACCTTCAATTGTGTAAGACATTGTTTTCACATAATTCTTAGCGATACTCACCGCTTGTTCTTGAGAAACAGCCAAATTAGTGTTACCAATGGTGAATAGGAAGTAGCCATCGGTCATTACAGTTAAGATGTTGTTTTGGAATGTCATCTGTAAACCTTTACTTTGGAAATAAATACCGTCCTGATAGTACATCCAATAGAACACAACAGTGCCGCCTGAATTAGTTATTTGAAGCGCCATATTACCTTGGGTGACTGTCTGAGTCGAGGCGTTGGTCAAAGTAGATAGCAGATTAATCATTGGAACTAAGTATGCATCGCCAGAGTATGCCTGGTACCGATAAAGTGTAGCATTAGCGTTTTGAAGGACATCGGTTGGTTGAGGTTGAACAAATATCGGCGAGCTTTCACCCAAGTCAAGCTCGTAACGGGAGAAATGGTTGCTCCTCAAACGCAGTTGAACATCCAAATTACTTGTATCGCTGGTTAGAGAGTACTTGATTACTTCTTCAGCGACATTAAAATCTGTTCGATACGTAATCGTGTCACTATCTGAGGATAAAGTGTAATTTCTCACGTCAATTTGAGTCATATTTTGCAGAAAAGTTGAGACTCTGTCAGCGCCAATGCCCCATGACATCAACTGCTGGTTTTCAGCTGAAAGCGACTGTTGATTACTGGAAATCTGATTTAAAGACGCAGATTGAATGGCAAACATGCTCGACAAAAGGATAACGGCAACCAACAATGCAGCAACGGCAACCTTCCACTTAAACTCCAATTTCCAGCGGCGCTTCTGCTCGATTTGAGGAGCTTCTTCTACACCATTCATTGCACTGACAGTGGCTAATCCAAAAGTGGACAACTTGTAAGTGCCACCGTCAAGTTTAGAAACCAGTTCCCCGAGACTTTCAAGATGATACGTTAAATGGGAAGTGGAAACTCCAAGATTCTCTACCATCTCCATAAAAGTCATTGGTTTATTGGCTAGCATTCGGAGAATTTTTCGTCGGACCGGATGTTTGAGTGAAGTGAACATTATGGAGTATATTTCTTCTTCTGATGCAGCCATGCGAAACCCCTGCATAGGTATACATTGATTAAAGCTATAAAACTTACATCAAAAACAGCCGATTCTCATCCTTTACACCTGCGTGCTGATGATAACATTTTTAATATTTAGTCAAGAAAATTTGACTAAAAAATATATGGATATTCCTTTTTTTAGTCAAGAAACCTTGACGACAAAACTTTTACACTAAAAAAATTAATGGCATTTAGGAGAAAAAACTCTTTGAGCAAATGGGTAATTCCTAGTTTAGTTTTAACGTTTCTGATAGCTTCAACTGTTCTGGCGTCCCAAGTCAACAATGACATAGCGGGCCAAGTCATAGCAATAGCCGCTTCAATCAGCGTTGCAACCATCGGTATTTGGCTTTACTTTATGAAACCGAAAGAATAGCAAAAAACTTTAGAAAGAAATTGTTGGCATGTGGATTATTAATAAGCCAATTTCATTAGCTTAAGCGTTTGAGCGCTAACAAAAAGCAAGCGCTAGCTTTGCATTAGCAAAATACGACTATATTAAATGATTCATTCATGCAACTTCAAGCCTGCATAATCAGCATAAAGATGTCAAATTGTTTTAATAAGACGCTTTTCCATTAGATACGAACGCTCAATTTAGAGGCAAAGAAAGTTTAATGTTAATTCAAGAAGTTATACTTGAAAATTTCATGAGTTACGAGTACGCTAGAGTACCGTTTAAACAAGGCGTAAACGTAATTGGTGGACCCAACGGAGCAGGAAAATCCTCGCTGCTGCTGGCAATATCTGTTGGTTTGGGGCAATCATACACGGAACGCTCACGAAAACTCAGCGATTTAATCCGCTGGGGACAAGACCAAGCAAGAGTAACTCTTATTTTAGATAACAGCAAACAGGGAAACAAACGTCCAGTGCCAAAATACTCAAAAGACCAACTTTTCTTAACCCGAGTTTTGCGCCGAGACGGCAAATACGGGTTTGAACTTGAAAACCGCGCTGTCGGCAAACAGGATGTTGAACGGTTACTGGGCAGATTCGGCGTTGACCCCGACAACATGCTTATCATCATGCATCAGAACATGGTTGAACAATTCACCGTTCTTAGCAACACCGAAAAACTGCGAATGGTTGAAGAAGCAGTCGGCTTAGAACCTTTCCGCGAAAACGTCCTGCAAGCAAAAACAAAACTTATGCGAATCCTCACGCAAGAAGAATCCGTAAGTAAACTTTTAGAGCAAGCCCAGCAAACGCTCAATTACTGGCGTGAACAATACGAAAAATACCAAGAGAAAAAGCAACTTCAGATTAAACGACGATTTTTAGAAAGAGAATTAACTTGGGCAGAAGTTGAAAAACGAGAAATCATAGTTAAAAACTTACAGGCAAACCTTAACAAAAACCAAGATGCATTAAGCAAAATCGAAGAAGCAAAAACAAGCAGTAACCAACCAGCTTAACAGTCAGCAAAACCAGCAGGAAACACTTAAAAAAGAAAACCGAACAGTTTTTGATGAACGATTAAGCCTTGAAAACCAAATCGCCCAAAACCAATCCACACAATCACTTATTGGACAGTTGCTTGAAGAAACACAAACGCTTGAGCAAGCAATCCAGAGCAGCAAAAGCCATCTTAAACTGCTTAGAAGCGAAAACCTCAAAGAAATGCTCAAAGACTGCGCAGCAAGCAAATCATCAAGGCAAACGAGCAAGTTAAAGAAAACCAAGCAAAAATGCTTAATCTAGAAGAGTCATCTGACAAGGTCACAGGTGAAGTGTTGGAGAAACGGGTAAACCTTGCTCTGCTTGAGTTTAAGCGGGCAAACGCAATTGTCAACATAAAAGATATTGAAAAGTCACTAAAAGAAGCTCAAGAAAACCTGAAGGCAACAATTCAAAAAGCTGAGCTGTCGGGTGAACGAATAGCAGTTTTAAAAAGCGCTTCTGAAATTCAAGATGAAATCCGCTTAACCGACGGGCACTTAGCAGCGCTTGCTGACGTTTCAGAAGACATCGAACGCCAGTATGAATCCTACTCGAAACTTTACTTGGAGCTTAAAGAGAAAGCGCAGCTTGTGGCTGAAAACCGCGAGAAAACCCTTGAAGAAGTCAAAACCCGAATGCAATCATGGCGAACTGTTATGGAGAACCTTCTTGAGCGCGTAAACGTTGGAGTATCAGCGAATCATGAGCCAAACTTTAGCGACTGGCGAAGTGCAACTTTCAAATGCTCAAGACATTGAAACCGCTGGGTTAGAAATCCTCGTTGGCTTCAAAGGCGGAAAACCAGTGGCGCTTGATGCTTACACGCAAAGCGGCGGCGAACGAACCACGGCAACCATGAGTTTTCTCTTAGCTCTGCAGCAGCATGTACGCTCACCATTCCGAGCAGTAGATGAATACGACATTCACATGGACCCAAAAAACCGTGAAATGATAGCGAAAGTCCTTCTTTCAATGATTAAAGATGCAAATGCCCAATATGTTGTAATTACTCCAAGTCAAATCACTTTTGCACAGCAAGACGCTAACGTTATTACAGTTCAAAATATTGAAGGAAAATCAGTTGTGCGTGAGGTTGTGGGCTAATGCAATCGACAAAACAGCAAAAGACACTTGGCAAAGAAAGGCTTGAGCGCATAATTGAAATGTGCATCGCCATCGAAAACCACACAGTTGAGCCCTTCACATTAAATGTTGATGAAATAATCAAAGTAGTCAAAGAATATTTTCCGCATTGGGAAAACCCTGAAGAATTAAAACTGGATGCTGAAGCGCTCCATCATTTAGCCTCAGTTATCAAAATGCAAAGTGAATGGGTTAAACAACGTTCAACTTCGCTCTACACTGACCCGTTTCTGTTGGAAGAAAAAATCCTGCAAATGGGCAAGCAAGAAATGGTTAATGTTTTTCTTAAAGCTTGGAATCCACTGATCGAGTTTGAACAAATTAGCCTTAACACTTTAGCCCAAGGATTGCTTTACTGGGAAGCGTTGGCGCCTATCAGTGAAAGATGGAAAGACATTTGAAGCCTCCGAAGTTTCGATGCGGTTTTGCAAGCAGAGACGAATTGATTAAGCAACGAGTCTTAAGTGACAAAGAATTCTCCGACGAACTTAACCATTACTGGCAAGAACTCAAAAACTGCGTTGCCAACAAAGGAACAAGATGGCAAAATCCATTATTGGGATTTTATCGGCGCAGACACTTACGAAGAAACAGTACAAAGAGCATTTTTAACAAGTTTTCTAGTTACTTATGGCTATGCAACCTTGGAGATTGACAGGTTAGAAGAAGAAGTTTTCATAAAAGCCTTTCGACCAACCCAGAACTGATACTTTTAACGCAGCAGTCAACTTCAGTTCCCATCGCCGTTTCATTTGAAGATTGGCAAAAATGGAAAAGAGGCGAATTAGATTGAGCAAGAAAAAAGGCGTTTACGGAAGCAAAATCAAGAAGGCAACGCAGATGCTCTTCTATAAGCGGCACCAGAAACCAGGCGTTAAAGGCTGGGAACTGCATAAAGCTTTAGGTTCAGATTACCCTAAAGTGCTTGATCTACTTGACGATTACCTGAAACCTCTGGATTTGCAGGTTAAAACGATTTTTGAAGAAGAAAAAACGCCAGAAAAACCCACTTTAGAGGAGCTTGATAAAGCAAGATTCTATGTTGCTCTGCGTGGCGATTTGCAGACAAAGGATAAGTTGATGGGTTGGCGCATTGACGATTTAGCAGGCTTAGCCATAACAATCTCTTACATAATCAGCAAGAAAGGGCAAGCACCACGAAAAGACGTTGAAAAACTGCTTAGCGAAAAAATGCCTAACTGGAAAATTGGCTTAAACATCGAAAGATACATTCGCTACGGCTACCTTGGACAAGATGACAACGGACAATTGTTTTTGGATTGGAGAACAAGAGCAGAAGTGGACCAGAAAGCACTAATCAACATGCTGCTGTCAAGTGAAGCACAAAAAGCAGAAACCACTGAATCAGAAAAAGAAATTCAAGAACAAGAAACCGAAGAGAAGAATAAAGAGTTTAAATATTTCTAAGTTTTTGAAAATTAGCATGATAACTACTTCAAAAGTTAAATTATAATCAATATACGATTGATCAGCGACGTTTTCATCGCCTAATCAGCCCAGTTTCGGACTGCTTAGGTGATGCTTACGTTCTGAATGTCGAAATACCGTTTTGCTAAAAAGCGCAGACGTTCAGCGTTTTTGCCGTTTTTACCTATTGCGACGCCCTTGTCTTTGGGGTTGACGGTTATGACTGCCATTTTTTTGCCGTCAGTTCGTTCTGTGACGCGTATTTCTCTGACTGCTGCTGGTTTTAAGGCGTTTTTCATGAATGTTACTGGGTCTTCGCTGTACTCGATGATTTCGTGTTTTTTGCCTGTCATTCGTTCGAGTGTGTGGATGTTTCTGCCGCCTTTTCCTATTGCAACGCCCACTTGGCCTTGGTTGACGATGAATATTGCTCGTTGCTCTACTTCGTCGACTATGCAGTCTTTCACGCTGGCGCCGCTTATGCTTTCAAACAATGCGATGTAACGCATTTCGTCGCAGGTGATTTTTATGCCGGTTGTCAGTTTTTTTCCTCCATTTTTTATTCTTCTTTAGCTTCTTCGGTTATTTTGAGAATATCTGAGTCCCCTGTTTCGCGGATGCTTAAGGCTGAAATAATGAAGAGTTTCTTGCAGACTTCCGCTAAATCCATTGAGCCACCTTTGTATGTTATCACGGGAACTTTAGAGATTTCTCCATAGTATTCTATTTGTTCTTTTATGTCTTTTGGACAGTTAGAGGCTAAAACTATCATCTTAGCCTTTCCTGTTTTAGCGTTTTGCAATGCAACATTGGATCCAAAGGATACCTTGCCTGTTTTCACTGCCGTCGCTAATGCTTTATCTATATCTATCATGCTTCTGTTTTTCCTCCTTGTTTTGCTTGTTTGTCAAATGTTGACATGTACAATTCAACTAAGCCTGTGCCGATTGGTATTGACTGCCCAACTATAACGTTTTCTGTTACACCTGCCAAAGGATCACTTTCACCTTTCACGGCTGCTTCAACAATGTTTGGAACTGTAATTTCGAATGCGGCGCGCGCTAAGACACTTGCTTTTTTGCCGCTGATGCCATGCCTGCCGATTTGCTGCACATCGCCTGTTGTAGTCATCATGTCTGCTACGAGCATAACGTGGCGTACGTCAACGTCTAAGCCTTGATCTTCCAAGACACCTTTTGCTTCGTTGACTAATGCGTTTCTTGATGCTTCGACTCCGAGGGTTTTAGCGATTTCGTGAATGTTGTTTGTGGTTGTTCGTGAAGTGTCTACGCCGATGACTTCTAAGACTTTAGAGAGGTTTGAGCCGTCAGTGCGTATTACCCATTCGCCGCTTTCTTCAGTAACTAGCACACGTTTAATGTCTGGTACACCTTTAACTTGGAAACCTGGAATCTTTGCCTAACATTCGTTTTAGTTGTTCAGCTTTCTTGGGTTTAATCTGCACTGTGTAATCAGTGATTGTAACTGTTGCATTTTGTAGTTCCAACCGCTCTTTCAGCTCATCCATTGTTATGGCTCTGTCATCCATCATTGACTTGCTTAATTCAATAACGATTTCTTCGCGGACTGGGTCTTCGTAGATTGCTGAAGCCAAGTTTTCAACTGAAGTGTAAATTATGTTTCTTGCGACTTCAACAGCGCCCTCTTTGCTTTTTGCAGTGTTCGCCCTTTAGGTAGATGGTCATGATTGGCGTTGAGGGAATTCTGCGTGCATCAACAATTTCGATTAGTCGTGGTAAACCTAAGGTGACGTTTTGTTCTTTGACACCTGCGTAGTGGAAGGTTCTAAGAGTCATCTGTGTGCCTGGTTCACCTATTGATTGAGCAGCAACAATTCCTACTGCTTCGCCTGGCTCCATTAAAGCACGTTTGTATTGTTCTGCAGTTGAGGTTGTGGCTTTTTCTACGCTTTTCTTGGTAAGTTTGTTTTTTGCAAAGTTTTGTTTAAGTTGATTTAGCAAAATCGGTGTAAGTTGGTCTTCAACGCGTTTCAGTTGCTTTTTGATTTCCTCTGCAGATGCTGCTTCGCCTTTTTCTTCGCCGATTTTTATTTGGTCAATTAGTCGGCTTACGTTTACTGCTTTGCCGTGGTCGCTTTTTGCTGGGTCAACACCGTCTTCGCCATAACGGAACTGGATGATGTCGCCTGCTGAATCGCGTACTGTGCTGTCGTATTCTAGTCGAATGTGTTCTAAGGCGTTAATTAGTCTTCTCTGCATGTAACCGCTTTGTTGTGTGCGGACGGCTGTGTCGACTAGACCTTCTCTGCCACCCATAGCGTGGAAGAAGAATTCAATCGCGTCTAAACCTGTTTGGTAAGAGTTGTAGACGAAGCCTCTTGCTCTTGGGCTTGGGTCGCCATCAACGAAGTGTGGCAGTGCTCTTCCAGCGTAGCCTCGCAAGATACGTTTGCCTCGGACTGATTGTTGTCCAACGCAAGCAGCCATTTGACCAATGTTTAAGCTTGAGCCTCTTGCGCCTGCTCGAGTCATGACGATGCCTGCGTTTTCCAATGTGAAGTCTTCGTCTGCTATTTTGCCTGATTCGTCTCTGGCTACTGCAAGTTCATGCATAACGTAGATTTCGAAGGATTCTTCTAAGGTTTGTCCTGGCAAGCGTGGTAGGGTTCCGTTGCGGAAGTTTTCGATGTGTTCATCGATTTTCTTTTGGATGCGTTCCATTGTTTTTGCCATGCGATTGCGGGCTTTTGGCGAGAGAACCAGTTGGTCGTAGGTGTAGCTGAAGCCTCGCATTGAAATGTATAGTTTTAGTAAGATGGGTTATCTTGTTTAGGAATTCTCGTCCTGCTTGGGTGCCGTAGTCTTTGATTATTCTGTGAAGAAGACTTTCAGATTGCTCAGCAGCCGATTGATCTTCTGTCGATGATGCCTGAGACTAACTGGCCATTTCTGACCACTACGTAAGCGTCATGTTTGCATTCTTCTTCTTCGCATTTGGTGCAGCCTTGGCAAATGTTAGCTTTCAAAACGTAATTCAATGTTTTTGGCAGGAATAGGCTGAATATTTGTTTGCCTGACCACATGGGTTGTGGCTCTTTTATTTCTGGTTCTGGCAGTTCGCCTTCGTATCCTGTTGTGGTTAGTAGCCTGTTAACTTGGCCTCTGGTTAGGTAGTTTCCTTTTCGGGTGAAGTAGTATGCGCTTGTGACGAAGTCTCTGATTGCGCCGATGATGGGTCCGCCGAATCTGGGTGAGAGGATTTGGTCTTGAACTTGCATTAGCAAGAGTGCTTCGGTTCGTGCTTCTTCGCTTTGTGGAACGTGAAGGTTCATTTCGTCGCCGTCAAAGTCTGCGTTGTAGGGTGGGCAAACGCAGAGGTGAAGTCGGAAAGTTTTGTATGGCAAAACTCGGACGTAATGAGCCATGATGGACATGCGGTGAAGTGAAGGCTGGCGATTAAAGATTGCAATGTCACCGTTTTTGAGGTGGCGTTCAACTATGAAGCCTAATTCTACGGCTTCAGCGATTTTTGTTCGGTCAACAACGAATTCTAAGTCTGATACGTTTGCCGTCTGGGCCTGATAATGTATAATGCGCCAGGATAGTTTTCTGGACCGTTAATGACGAATTTCTTCATTTCTTCAATGTTCCATGCTGTGACTTTTTCTGGAACAGATAATCGCATGGCAACATCTACTGGAACACCTACTTCGTTAATGTCAAGGTTAGGGTCTGGAGAAATGACTGTACGTGCTGAAAAGTCAACTCGTTTGCCTGAAAGGTTGCTTCTGAAGCGTCCTTCTTTTCCTTTGAGCCTTTGTGAGAGAGTTTTTAATGCTCTGCCGCTGCGGTGTCTTGCTGGCGGAATGCCTGAGGCTTCATTGTTAAAGTAAGTTGTAACGTGGTACTGCAAAAGCTCTGAGAGGTCTTGAATGATGAGTGTTGGTGCACCTGCTTCCATGTTTTCTTTCAAACGCTGGTTAATGCGGATGATGTCTACGAGTTTGTGGGTTAAATCGTCTTCTGAGCGGATGCCTGATTCTAAAGTGATTGATGGGCGAACGTAAACTGGTGGTACAGGCAAAACCTGCAGAACCATCCATTCTGGTCGTGCAACTTTGGGGTTGAAGCCTAAGATTTCAAGGTCTTCGTCTGAGACACGTTCAAGTCTTTCACGAATCATGCTTGGCGTAAGTGGTTCGGAGCCTGCTTCAGTTTGCTCGATAAACTTTGTTGGTTTCTCAAAAGTAATTTTGTATTGGGCTGATGCACAGTATGGGCATTGTTTGGCTTTGATTTCAGTCATTATTTCCTTGTAAACTTCATCTGGAATTGTGCCTAAAAGCTCGTTGAAGCGTTCAATTCGTGCGCGTGCTTTCTTGGCAGCATCTTCGGATAAGAGTATGCGACCGCAGCTGCGGCATGTTGCTTTTAAAAGGTCAAAAATAATTTTTGTAAATTCGATGTGCACGATTGGTACGGCTAAGTTCGATGTGTCCGAAGTGTCCTGGGCAGCGAATGGCGGTGTTGCCGCAGGTTTTGCATCGTTGCCTTGGTTCAAGAGTGCCTAGTCTGCCGTCCATTAAGCCTGCGGTGATTGGTGCGCCGTCTTCGTCGTAGGTGTCTGGGGTTTGGATTTCAACGACTGATTGTTTACGGAGGTCTTTAGGTGAAATTAAACCGAATGAGATTTCATCAACTATTTTATGAATTAATTCTTCCTGTGACATGTTATGCCTTCTCCTTAAGTCTTAATTTTGGTGTGATGCATAGGCTTTGAAGCTCTTGCAGTAGAAGCTTGAAAGCGTATGAAACGATTACTGGTGAAATCTTTGCTTTTTCGTCACATATTCTGCAGACATAGCGCCTTTGTTTCATGTCAAAGTAAGCGATTTGACCGCAGTTCTCGCAGATGTAGAGTGTGTACTTGTCTGATTCTTCCAGCAATCTGTCTCTTAGCAGCATGGCTGCGCCGTGTCCAATTAGGCAGTCTCGTTCCATTTCTCCGAATCGAAGACCACCACCTCTGGCTCGTGCCTTCAGTTGGTTGTCTTGTTAACATTTGGACTTGACCTCGGGCTCTGGCGTGTATTTTGTCAGCAACCATGTGGTGAAGTTTCTGGTAGTAGACTACTCCGACGAAGACGTCTGCGACGAATTTTTCGCCTGTCGTGCCGCTGTAGAAGACTTCGCTTCCTGTGTGGCTGAAGCCAAGTTTTACTAGGTTTTTGCGTACTTCGTCTGGTCCTTCGTTTGAGAATGGTGTGCCGTCTGCTGGTTTGCCTCTTGCTGATGCAGCTTTTCCTGCGAGTGATTCGATGAATTGGCCGATGGTCATTCTTGAGGGGATAGCATGTGGGTTGATTATTAGGTCTGGTACCATGCCTTCGTCTGTGAATGGCAAGTCTTCTTGTGGAACAATTAAGCCGATGACTCCTTTTTGTCCGTGGCGTGAAGCAAATTTGTCGCCGAGTTCTGGGACTCGTTGGTCGCGGACTCGTACTTTTACGAGTTGGCTGCCTTCGCCTGACATCGTTATGAATATGCCGTCTACGATTCCTGTTTCGGAGGGACGCATGTCAACTGATGTGTCACGCATTGATGGACCTTTAACTTCAAATTCTTTGTATTCTTCAAGGAATCTTGGCGGGCTGATTCTTCCGATTAAGACGTCTCCGCCGACAACTTGTGATTCTAAACTGATTATTCCGTCAGGTTCTAAGAAGCCTGTAATATTGTTCTCCTCGGTAGCCGCGGGTTCCTGGTTCTGGAACAGTGAATTTGTCTTTTAATCCACCGAGGTATTGGCGGCATTCTGCTTCGTAAATTCGGTAGAATGTTGATCTGGCTAAGCCTCGTTCTATGGATGCTTTGTTGAATATTAAGGCGTCTTCCATGTTGTAGCCTTCGAAGCTGAGCACGGCAACGACGCAGTTTTGTCCTGTGGGACGTTGTTTGTAACCCATGACTTCCATTAGTTCTGTTTCAACCATGGGAACTTGTGGGTAATGTAGTATGTGTGAGCGTGAGTCTACTCGGTGGTGGAAGTTTGTGCCGTAAACGCCTAGGGCTTGTTTAGCCATGGCTGCTTGGTATGAGTTTCGTGGTGACTGGTTGTGTTCTGGATAGGGAATTGTTGAAGCGCAGATTCCAAGAATTGTGTAAGTTGCTATTTCAACATGGGTGTTTTGTTGGTTGAATTTCGTCGAAGGTTAAGGCGATGTATGCGTTTTCTTCTTCTTCAGCATCCAAATACTCAATTAAACCGTTCTTGACTACGTCTTCCCAAGTCCATTCGCCTAAACCGATTTTTTCAAAGTGTTTAGGTTGAAGTTTTGGATCGCCATTCTCAACAATTATGAGTGGGCGTCTGACTCTGCCTTCGTCACAGTTAGCATGGACTTCTTCGGTTTCAGTTTGCTGTTTTGAGAAGTATGTTACGTTTACTTCTGTTGAGATTTCTCCAGCTCTTCTTTTTTCGCGGAAAGACTTCACCATTTCTTGTGGGTTATTGCAGTAGCCAATTATGTTTCCGTCAACGAAAACTTTAGCTCCTGAAATACGCAGTTCGCGGCTGGCTTCTCCTGCTGGAACGGTGCCCATTTCAAAAAGTAATTGTTTTACTCTGTCTGGGTTTACGCCGACGGCGATGGAGGCTGATAATGCCAAGTTTTTGACGAGACCGCAGTTGGAGCCTTCAGGGGTTTCGTTTGGACATAAGCGTCCCCAGTGGGTTGGGTGTAAGTCTCTGGCTTCGAAGTTTGGTTGGCTTCTGCTTAGTGGTGATTGGAGTCTTCGCAGGTGGCTTAGGGTTGAGATGTAGTTTGTTCGGTCGAGTAGTTGGGTGATGCCGACTCTGCCTCTTCCCCAGTTGCCTGTTGCCAATGCATGCTGGAAACGTTCAGTTATTATTCCGGGGCGGACTGCGGCTGAAACGGTTATGATTGGTCCTTTAACGCCTATGCGTTCAAGCTGGTACTTTATGTCTCGTGTTAAGTTTCTGAATGATACGCGGAAAAGGTCTGCGAGAAGTGGACCACCGAGTCGCAGACGTTTGTTTTTGAAGTGGTCTTTGTCGTCTGGTTGCCTTCTTCCCGTTTTTAATTGTATAACTCTGTATGCCATTTCGCCTAGGAAAATTGCTTTTTCTTTGCGGTTCTTTTCGCTTCTGCCAAGGTGTGGCAAAAAGTTTTTGTCAAGGGCGGTTTCTGCTTTTTGTAAACGGTATTCTTCAACTTGTCCGTGGGCTACACGGTTTCCGATGAATAGGATTGCGTCTGCAGGTGTGTCTACGCCGATGGCTTTTTCGAATGAAGCGGCAAGTTGGCTTTGCATTTCGCTGTCAAGTGAAACTGCTTCTGCGATGTCTTTGTCTTTTTCCAGGCTTAATGCGCGCATGATGACGACGAATGGGATTTCTGTTGGGACTCCGGGCATTGTAACGTAGATTGCGTCGTCTGATTTGAGTTTAAGTTCAATTCTTGCTCTGAAGCCGACGGTTGTTGAGAAAATTTTTGCTTGATAAACGGGTGAGGTTCCTTTTTCGTCGATGTCAACGATTACGCGGTTAGGTGCCAAGTCTTCCATGGCGACGATGACGCGTTCGGAACCGTTAACGACAAAGTATCCGCCTTGGTCATCTGGGTCTTCTCCAGCCGCAATGAGTTCTTCTTTTGAAAGCTGAGATAAGAAGCAAAGTTTTGATTTGAGCATGACTGGAATGTTGCCGATGTAAACAAGTTCGGTGTCTTGTTCTCTTCCATCGATGACAGGGGTCATTTCCAATGCTATAGGAGCCGAATACGCTAAGTTTCGTAGTCGGGCTTCCATTGGATAAATTTCATGTTTTGTTCCATCTACTTCAGTTACGTATGGACCGGTTATTCTTGATTGAGGGTCAATTACCCAGATTTGTCCAAGTTTCACTTTGTAGGGGCTTTCTGGAACTTCAATGGGGATTTCAGCGACTTCATCAACGACTTCTTGTAAACCGTGGTCGATGAATTCGTTGTAGCTGTCAAGGTGCTGCCTGACTAAGCCTTTCTCGTTGAAAAAAGTCTTCAATAAATCATGGATATCTTCTTTTTGGATAAGGGTGGTCAATTTTTCAATTCTCCATAAATTTTATTATTTTGTGATTTTGTTAGTGTTTTCAAACTTCCATCTCCTTCAATAATGGGATCATCCAATTTGAAAAAGGGTTGAGTTAACTTTTCTAAGAGCACAAAAACAGCTACAGAGCTTGCTAATAAACTTTTTTATGCACATTGAGACTAAATTAAAGGTCGCCTAAACTTTCATAGAGCACATAGCATCAAAAAAACTTTGCGTGTTGCCGTTGCAAAGAGCAAAAGACAAACGACGATATAAAATCAACTGTAACTTGCAAATAACACAGAATCGGTTTAAGCAGGCTCAAGAGATATGAGAAAGCGGTTTTTTGCGAAATTGAGCAAGTTTAGGCTGATCTCAACTAGAACAACAACACGTGGAGTTGCCATTTTCGAAGCAGTTTGTTTTGGGTTGCTTTTTGGTTGCAGAGCTTAAATTGGTTGCAGGTTGCGTACACAGAAGTACACCAGAGTATACTGAAGTACAAAAAAGTACCAGCACGTACACCAGAGTACCCTTACGTACCAAGATCTAAAAGAAAAACCTATGTTGCCGTAAACTCAAGGTGTTACCTTCAAAACGATTGTGCAGAAACAAAATCGACTACAAATCATAAACCAAACATCAACTCAAGTCAGCCAAGTTTACGAGCGATTACAGGCAATCTCTTGCTAGTACCTGACGATTTTATATCGATCTTTTCCTAATTTGACGCTTCCTTTTTTCCTGAGTGCCTAGTCAACGTCGAATTCCCAGTCTTTACTTCATAAACTGTTGGGTTGCCAATCTTGTTTCCAAAAAAATCACGTTTCTGAACAACAAAATCGCCACCTTCACGAATTTTTTCGCAATCGTGCCCCTGCATAGTTTGGTCAAACGCAAAACGGTCCTTAGCAATTCTGCCTTTTGCACGTTTGCTTGATAGATTGAATCTTTTTGAAACATTTCCCAATTTCAAAGGATCATCGTGTGAGTTTTTTTTACTCAATGCAGTATACCTTTTGTTAACTATTAGATAAGTGCTGTCATTAAAAATTTGTCCGTGACTCACAAGATATTTAATCTGATATTACGTCATCTTTTAATGGTTTGGCTTCGTTTTTTATCGTTTGATTATTTTCACATCTGATTCCTGGTCGTTGCTTCTTGTTTTTTTAGTTATAATTGAAAGCAGGTTTTGGTCTGTTTCATATCCGATGCTGTTACGTTCATTTTGCATAGCTATTTTTGCTGTTGTTCCAGAACCTAAGAAATGGGTCTAATACTGTTTCGCCTTTTACGCTAAACATTTTGATTAGGCGCTCAGCATTTCGTCTGGGTAAGCTGCGGTTCTTCTCTCCAGTTCGCTTACAGTTTGGCGTGTTCCTTTTAGAGCCCAGATTTGGCTAAACCATTCGTCCCGCTGGGTTTGTAAACTCGCTTTCGTAGCGAAGTTTATCGTGTGGCGGAAACTTTCGAAGATTCCCCTTCCGAAACAGTAAAATAAACTCGCAGTCCAAAGTGACGTAAGCGTTTGGCGGCAGAAAACCTGAGCCTAAAAATGCGCCTTTGCCTTTGTATTTTGGTTTGGTTGTGGGTTTTTTCCATAGAATATAGGGAAGTGTTGTGAAGCCGATTTTTTCGCAGATCTCAGTTATTCTTGAGTGATTGGGGTAAAGCTGGAATTTGCCGTTTACTGTGCGTGTTGCGTCACCAATGTTTATGCATGCTATTCCGCCGTCAACAGAGGACACGGTAGGTTTCCTGCCAAACTTTGCCAAGATAATCATGCATGGCATCGTAGATTTGCCGCACAGTCTCTTCTTGGCCATCAGCTTCCAGTTTCTGCCATAGTTCTGCAATTTTTGGGTCTGCCTTCAGCGAAGAGTTCATCCCACATTTGTATCATGGGATAAGGCGGCGAAGTAACCATCAACTGCACGCTGCCATCGGCAAGTTCAGGCATTTGTTGGCTGTTGCCAATGATTATTTTGTGCTCGGTATGCATGCGTGTTCCCTATTGTATCGTTGATGCAGCGCTTTTACTTTTGCGGTATTGCAAACTGATTAGTAAGTGATGGCAAACCCAAAATAGCCCAGCGAGTTTAATCTTTAAGGCGAAAATCATGACCAACAAAGAACAAGAAATTACTTGGGATTTAACGGAGCTTTTTCCCAGCATCAACGACCCATCCATTGAAAAAGCAATTAATGAAGCAAAAGCTTTTGCGGACGACTTTTGAGAAGAGCATACCGAGGAAAAATAGCTGCTCTTGACCCAACCAACCTGCTGCAATGCCTTCGAGAACTGGAGGCTTTTGATGTTAAGATCGGGTGATGTTTCGCTTTTTGCAAGCTTGTCTTTTTCAGCTAACATGACGTTGCCTGAAGTACAGGCGCTCTATGATAGGGTAAGTAAGCTTGAGGCGCAGCTTGGGTAAGCAGTTGGCTTTCTTTTCGCTGGAACTTGGTGCGCTTGTGAAAGCTAAACCCGAGATAATTGCAGAACCAGTTTTGGCTGGGTATCGTCATATGCTGGAGCGTGTGCAGCGGCGTGTACCTCATCAGCTAACGGAGGTGGAGGAGCAACTTATCATCGAAAAAGATCAGTTCGGCGTGCAAGCTTGGGAGGAGCTGCAAAGCAAATGGCTCAACACCCGCATCTTCGACGTCACTGTTTTGGCGAGAAGAAGACGCTTAGTTACGGCGAAGCCAACGGGTTGTTGTCTCATCCTGACCGAGCAACGCAGGGAATCTGCGAACCGCTCAATTTACGGGTTGCTTGGCAAAGACGGCGAAATCTTCTCTTCAGCTCTGCGCAGTATCTGCAACGACTGGGTCACCGTTTCTCAACGCAGAAAATACGCGTCGCCGATGGAGTCAAGCCTCATAAACAATGATACCGAAGAAGCAATAATTGAGAATTTGCTTGCAGGCAATAGAAGAAAAGCGCTGGTATGTACCGCCGCTACCTTAAACTTAAAGCTAAACTGATGGGTTTGCCGTTGCTTGGAAACCACGACATCGTTGCGCCCTTGCCTGATGCGCCTGAACTGAAATTTACTTTTGAGGAAGCACAAAACCTTGTCATCAGGGCATACAGCCGCTTTGACCCTGAATACGCAACTGCTGTCAAAGAAATGTTTGCGAAACGCCGAATCGACGCGACGCCACGGTTTGGGAAACGCAACGGCGCCTTCTGCGCAAGCTGGTATCGGGGCAAATCAGCCTTTATTCTTGACAACTTCAACGGCACCCTAAACGACGTCTACACGTTGGCACATGAATTGGGACATGCAACTCATGACTACTACATGTCTCGAAGCCAAACTCTCATGAACACAAGCGTGCCGTCCACTGTGGCTGAAACCGCATCAATCTTCGGCGAACTTCTCTTAACAGATCTGCTTCTTAGCGAAACAAAATCAGACAAAGAACAAAAAGCAATCCTGTGCCAAGTTCTCGACGAAGCAGGAATGACAACTTTCCAAGTTACCGCCCGCGTCTGGTTTGAGCAGGCACTCTACAACTCCATTGAGCAAGGCGAATACCTCGATTACAAAACCATCTGCAGCCACTGGACCAAAGCGCGCGACCGCATCTACGGCGACGCAGTCACATGGTTCCCCGAAATGGAAGCTGAATGGACCATGAAACCCCATTATTACATGGCAAACTACCGCTTCTACAACTACCCCTACGTCTACGCCCAAATGTTCGTCTACACCCTTTACGAACGGTACTTGGAGGAGGGCAAAGCATTTGTGCCTAAGCTGGTGAAGGCTTTGTCGGCAGGCAGCAGTGTGTCGCCTCTGGAAATCGGCAAAATTGTGGGCTTAAATGTGGCAGACCCAAGCTTCTGGAAGGGCGGCTTAAAAGTGTTTGAACGCTTCATCGGTGACTTAGAAAAAGTCATCTAACCTGAGTAAGCATGGCAAATGATTAATAAGAAAGAAAACGAAAAGTCTTTAGCTGAAATGTGTGCTGAGGTAACCAAGCCAGGTCAAAGGTGAAGGACTCAAGATCATCAACATTTGGCCTGTAATGGGCTCATGATGGGAAATCCTTTCCCGCAGGGGTTCGCAGGTTCGAATCCTGCCCTCAGCACCAAATAATTTAGGGAATTTTATAGGAAAATTTTAGTAAGCCTAACCCTAATAAAATGTAATCGTTCACTTGGTGGCTTGGTTGGTTAAGACAGTCTTGACAGAGCAGGATAAAATAGACCTCAAGGTCATAGCTTTGGAGCTCTTGGAAATCGGTAAACTCGTCGATAAACTTGCCGAAAACTTGGTAAACATGAGCGACAAAGAACTATTGAAGTTTTTTAATGCTTTTCAAGACGACGTTAAAGAAAACCAAGTAGATAAATACAAAGAAACGTTGGAAAAGCAACTCGACGTCGCTGAAAAAGAATTTCGATTATAAATTGAATTGAGCGCCCGAATGAAATATCCGTAAAAATAACATTCTAAACTCTGTTATTGTGACAGCACAATCACAATAGTATATTTAACATTATTACGCCGATAGTTAAGGTGTAATTTTGTCGAAAGCTCAACCTCATCCTGGACATGAAAAACACCTCTGCAAAATGGTAGAGGACAAAGTTCCAATAGAGAAGATAAAGCCAATTGTTAAAGACGCGAAATACATCTGCAAAGGCTGCATGCGTACCGCTGCCAAAGCAGAGAACCTATGCGCTCCTGAGAAACTCTAAATCCCTTCTCTTTTTTTGTTTAGCCCAAATGCCTATATTAAATCTGGTTACCGGCAAATGAGAGACCGGATGCGTTCGAGGATAGTTCTATTCTGTCTATTTCCAATTTGCATGTTTAGGATTTTAACGACGGTGACATAGATTTTTTGCTTTTTAAGGCTAATATGTATGAGAAACAATGAATTATTTGAAGACTATAACAATTTTTTTGGAGTGGAAATAGATGAAAACGGAAATTGGAGCTAAAAACTGTCTGTACCCAATGCCGACTATGCTAGTTGGAGCGTTAGTGAATGGAAAACCCAATTACGTCACCATCGCTCATGTTGGCATAATGGATCTTGAATCGGTTTCTTTAGGTATGAACAAACTTCATTATACCAATTCAGGAATCAAAGCAAACAAAGCATTTAGCATCAACATTCCCTCTACAAAAATGGTTAAAGAAACCGACTTTTGCGGTTTAGTAACAGGAAAAGACAGGAACAAAGCAGAAATTTTCAAGACGTTTTATGGAAAACTGAAAACCGCTCCTATGATTGAACAATGCAGCATCAACATGGAATGTGAACTAGTTAAAACCGTTGATTTCCCAAATCACGACATATTCATAGGTAAAATAGTCGCCACGTATTGCGAAAACACTATTCTTACTGATGGAGTAGTAGATTTTGAAAAGGTCCAGCCTATCTTGTTTGTTATGAATGACCGAAGCTACTGGAGTCTTAGGCAAAAAAATCGCCAAAGCATGGGATGTTGGAAAAGAACTCATCAAATAAAGACTTTCACGGCTCGATGTAAGTTTGCAACCAACAGAATCGGGGGAAACAACTAAACCATGAGCGTATCGTCGAAAAGATGCTGGAATGTTGATGAACCGTTGTATGTTAGGTACCATGATGTTGAGTGGGGTGTGCCTGTTCATGATGACCAAAAGCTGTTTGAGTTTTTGGTTTTAGATGGTTTTCAAGCGGGATTGTCATGGTGGCTGATTTTGGAGCGGCGAGAAGCGTTTAGAGAAGCCTTTGACTGCTTCGATCCTGTGAAAGTTGCAAAATACACCAGTAAAGACGTTGAACGGATAATGAGTACTCCGGGCGTGGTTAAGAATCAAGCCAAAATTGCTGCAACCATAAACAATGCAAAACTGTTTCTCAAGGTCCAAAACGAATTTGGGTCTTTTGATTTTTTCATTTGGAAGTTCGTAAATGGAAAAACCATTCAGAATGCATTTACAAAATTATCTGACCTGCCGGCTGAGACTGAGGAGTCTAGAGTGATGAGTCGGGAACTGAAGAAAATGGGTTTTAAGTTTGTTGGACCCACAATCTGCTACGCATTCATGCAAGCTGCCGGTTTAGTAAACGACCATTTAGTGGATTGCTTCCGTTATACCCAACTTCAATCTTGAGCCGGGGATTTGTCTATTAAAATTTCGCCAGTTCTCGGTTAGAGACCTATCTGATGTTCGAGTTGATTTAGGAATCCCACTTGGCCTTTCACTATCTTAACTTTCGCTGTCTTGAGTGGGAACCAATCCGCTCGGTCGATTTCAGGAAATTCCTGTACGTTGCCCGAATCTCGTGGCCATTCAAGAGAAAACGTGTTACTTGTGATAGCTTTCGCATCTAAGTCGCCTTCAATAATCCAAGCAAAAATAATTTTGCCGCTTGGCTGTCTAAGGGGCGTCAGAGGGCAAAATTCACCGCTAATGTCGAAACCTGTTTCTTCGTTGAACTCTCGTTTTGCTGCCGCTAATGGGTCTTCACTTTCTAAAAGTTCGCCTTTAGGAATAGACCAAGATCCTTCGTCTTTGTTTCTCCAAAATGGACCTCCGGGATGAACTGAGTAGCACTTCATTCTCGGAGCCTTTCTTGTGATAGACCAATATGCCCGCACTCTCCTTAGACATTGGTTTTCTCCTGTTTATGCAACGAAGAATTTATGATTCACTGTTGTTGAGCAATGTTTCAAATAATCCTACGAGAACATTATATAAATTGTTTTTTGGACTTCTTGATATGTTTTTGTGAACGCTAAGCGAGAGTTGGAGTTTTCTTACAGTTTTTTGACGTTTCCCTACAATCCTAAGAGCGCCAAAGCTATCAAGATAATTCCCAGTGTGAAGCTGTATATGGCAAAATAATGGAATTTTTTGTTTAACACAAGTTTCTTCACCAGCACGATTGCAAAGTAGCCTGCAATCACCGTAAAAACCAAACCAATTAAAAGATCCATTGGGCTAACGCCGACACCTTGAGAAAAGCTTCCTCTTTGCAGATATGCTTCAACCCCTAAGTCGCCTATTATCGCTGGAATTGAGAGCAAGAATGAGAATTTGAAAACCATTTCCCTCTTCACGCCTTGCAATTAGCCCGCTCGATATTGTTGAGCCGCTTCTGGAAAGCCCCGGAAAACTTGCGGCTCCTTGAGCAGCACCCATAACAAGTGCTTTGCGATAGGAAATTTGAGTTTGGTTTTCTTTGCCGAATTTGGATGAAAAACAGTAGGGCGGCGCCGAATAGAAATGTGATGCCCATTATTAGGAATGTTTGGTAATTGTCAGCTAGAAACTTGTCGTAGAGTAAGCCTATTATTCCAGTGGGGATGGTTGCAACTATGATTAATGGAATGAATCTACCATATTCTGAATGAAAATCTCGATGTACCAAAGCAGTAAGTATGATTTTGATGTCATGTCTGAAATAGAAATATTACAACGCCAAGTGTGCCAATGTGCAAGAAATACGTTGAAGAGCGGTGTTGCAGAAAATCCTAAGAAATGCTCAGCGATTCTTAGATGAGCCGTGCTGGAGATGGGTAGCCATTCTGCTATGCCCTGAATTATACCAAGAATTATTGTTATAAGTATTTGGTTAAGCAAACACTGGGCACCTGATGAGATTAGTTATGTTTTCTAAACGTTAGCTTGTTGTTATTAATAGCTTTTGCAGAAATACGACTTTCAACTTGGATAGACTTTGTTTTTGAAAAATAATAAATAAAGTTTAGAAAAGAGCTTGAGTCTTTGCACTTTTTTATTGTTTGTTTTCTTTTGGTTCTTGGAATAGTTTTTTGATTGCGCTGATTCTTGCTTTCTGCGCCAGCACATCGCTTGTGACAAGTGTTAATGCTTCTTCGGGGCACCATTTGACGCATTGTGGTCCGTCGGCTTTTTCTTTGCATAGGTCGCAGACGTAGACTACTTTGGTTTCTGGATGCAGCATTATGGCGCCGTAGTCGCAGGCTTCGATGCACCAGCCGCAGCCGTTGCATTTGTCTTTGTCAAGAACTATGTTTCCTGTTTCTTTTGATTGGGTAAGTGCATCTCGTGGGCAAGCTGCTACGCATGCTGGGTCTTCGCAGAGTCTGCATGTAACTGCCATGTTAGCTAATTGGTTAACGCGGACAACACGGATGCGTGATTTAAGCGGGTTGAAGGCTTTCTCTTTGTAAATGAGCAAGCGTACTCGCAGATTTGGCAGCCGACGCATTTTTCTGGGTCAACAGAAACAAATTTTCTTTCGTGAATCTTTAACCATTTTTTAATGCCTCTTTTCCTTCTAATTATGCTTGATAAATCTTCCATTCCAAGTTTTTCTAGCAGAGCCTTTGTGGGTACGCCATCGACTGTCCAACCGCGGGCTTGGTAATAATCATCAAGTAGCAAGTCAAGTTCATCTTGGGTTACTACGGCGCCTTTTGCTGGTCCATCATCAGGGATTGGTTGATTCATAACTTTCCAGGGTAACGTGTCGTCTTTGCGGCTTAATCCTTCTCTGATGTTAATTAATCGTGCAAGAGTGTTTATTCGTTCGCCTGCAAGACTGAGTTCTTCAGGTGTCATCTCGTTGCCAGTTACTAAAGTGTAGAGTTTTGCCATGTCAGCTAATTCCTTGTATAAGGTGCCTTTGGCGTTCTTGCAGATGATAAGTGAATCAATCAACGCGTAAACGTCTTCTGAATCTTTAACGAGTTTGCCGCGTCCTTTTTCAGCTTTCAAACGGTCAACTTTACCTGTAATATCAAATGTGTAAGCGCCGCTTCGGTTATGGTCTGCGCCTCGGAAAGAAACTGCAAAACTTAAAGCTGCTGTTTTAAGGCATCGTAAATCGTAGCCTGTGACTTCTAAGCCCTTAATGTTTTGAGCAAGTTTATCTGAGCCTTTGCCGATTTTTTCTGCAGCTACTTTTACGCCGTCAGCGAGAACATCGCCGATTCCTTCGCGTTTGCCTATTTTCTCAATAAGTTGTATGAGCGCTTCTGCGTTTCCAAAGTGAGCGTCAATTCCGCCGAGTTCTTCATGGGTAAGGATGCCGTTTTCATGGCAATCCATTACGAAACTTACTGTTACGCCTGTACTTTGTGCGTCTAAGCCATAGTAGTTGCAGAGTTCAGCGGCTTTTATTATTGCATCAAGTTTGTCTACGCCGCAGTTTGGTCCAAGCGCCCATATATTGTCGTATTCCATTCGCGCCATAGTTCCCTTGTAGGGTCCTTCGCGAACTACTGCTTCATGTTCACATCGCATGGCACATGAGTTGCAAGCAATTATTTTTGCGATGTAACGTTCGTTTAAGGCTTCTCCGCTTACTTTTTCAGCGTTTTCAAAATGAGCATTATTGTAGTTGCGTGTGGGCATGCAGAACAAAGCGTTTTGAATCATGATGTTTTCTGCTGTTCCTAAAGTTCGGTATTTCTGAGCTGCTGGTCCTTTCATTCGCTCATGGAATTCTTTAACCATTTCCATGAATTCTTCAGGTTTGGCAACAACTATGTCGCTGGTTCCTCGAACAGCGATGGCTTTAAGGTTCTTTGAGCCCATAACTGCGCCTAAACCTGTTCTTCCCGCAGCACGAGTTTTCTCGTTTATTATGCCGGCTATTTTTGATAGTTTTTCTCCAGCTAAACCGATAGATGCTACTCGAACGTAGTAATCGCCAACTTCATCTTTAATTGCGTCTTCGGTTTCAGAGGGTGATTTGCCCCAAATTTTTTCTGCATCAAGCAACTGGACTGAATCATCATCAATCCATAGGTAAACTGGTTTTTCCGCTTTCCCAGTTAAAATAACTGCGTCATATCCAGCTCTTTTTATTTCTGCTCCAAAAGTGCCATGGCTTACTGCTTCTCCAACACCGTTTGTTGCTGGTGATTTTGATATGAATGCATGTCCGTTTCCGCCTGTTGGAAACATTGTTGCTGAAACTGGCCCAACTGCTAAAACTAGTGGGTTTTCAGGGTTGAATGCGTCAACGCCTGCTTTTGAGTTGTCTAGCCAAAGTTTCATGCCTAAACCTATGCCGCCAACGTATTTTTTGGCAGTTTCCTCGTCTAGTTTTTCAAAACGTAGTTTTGCCTGTGGTTAAGTCAACGCGTAAAACTCTTCCTGCGTAACCGAGCAAACCTTGTTCCTCCATTATTTTAGACTTATTAGGCAGTTGAAAAGTATATTAACTTAATGGGTTTTTAATTTGGAAATTCATGGCTTAAATGGAGTTTTAGCCGCCGTCATGTATAAACAATCATAACGTTTTTCGTGGTTATCACATGGTTAAAACTGATTGAATCTGAGAAAAAAGATATGAGAATGCTTCACTTAATCTCATATCTTAGAGTTTGACTGAGAGGTTTAGAAAATGAAAATAAAAGTTCATTACATAAGTTTGGTTAAAAGCTTTACAAAAACAAGCCAAGATGAATTCGACCTAAAAGAAGCACGCTCTGTATCGGACTTGCTAGATAAAATTGCCGACAAATATGGAAAACCATTCACTCACAGAAGTTTATGACCCAAGCAAAAAAGAAATGAAATCAACCTTTGTGGCAATGGTTAACGGCATTTAATGGACCAACTAAAAGGCATCAACACACCACTAAAAGACGGCGACAACATAATTCTTATGTCGCTTATGACGGGCGGATAGAAAAAGCTGATTAAAAATGAAAAACCAAAAACCGTTTACTGGCTAGAAAACAAGCTTTACCTAAACATAACCAATCATTGCTCGAACTGCTGTTTTTTCTGCCTCAAAAATTTTAAGCGCGGCGTCGGCGGCTTCAACCTTAAACTGGCAGAAGAACCGAGCATTTCTCAAATTACAGGTGAGCTTGGCGAAGTTTTGAATATGCGAAGTTGGGATGAGGTGGTTTTTTGCGGTTTTGGCGAGCCGACGGAGAGGTTGGATGTTTTGTTGGAGGTTGCACGGTGGATAAGGCAGCATTATGGCAGACCACTGAAAATTCGTGTGAACACTAACGGGCATGGCTACGTGCTTAATCGAGACAGGGATGTGGCTGCATGAGTTGAAGGCTGCTGGCGTTGACAAAGTCAGCGTCAGCTTAAACGCTGGAGACAGGGAAACCTACATGGAGATTTGCAAGCCAACTTTCGCTGATGCTTACGAAGCAGTGATTGATTTTATAAGAAAAGCCAAGCCTGTCTGGAAGTTGAAGTTACAGCGGTTAGGATACCTGAAGTTGATATTGCTAAGGCGCAGGCTGTTGCTAATGTGTTAGGAGTTAAGTTTAGGATTAGAGAATATATTCCATGCTTTTACTAATGGGACAATTTTTTGTTTTTCAAATAAAGCAAAACGATGATATATGCTGCAATAAGTGCAGATATTGCTAATAAGGGAAAATCGGAAACCTGACTATCATCCGAAAACATTACGACTAAGTCGCCTTAAAGCGCTTTGTTTTCTGTGACCTGAACAGCTTAATATTTACCAGTATTTTTCTTTTATTAGTAACTATGACTTCTGAAGAAGAAAAATTCTGCGTTGAAAAGCCAGAGCAGAAACAAACAGAAGAACACGAAAATAAACGTGTTATGATTTCTTTAGCAGTTTTATTAGGCTTAACTGTTCTTGTTGGTGGGTTGCTTGACTTTTTCTTTGCAGGAGTTTCCCTTGGCTTTCACCTTACCATTGATAAATGTTCAAGCAACGTTAAGCGACGTTTTGTATTATGTTGTCGGTTCTTTTTGCTTCTGCATACATTGGTATAGTGGGTTTAAAGGAGCTGTTTGTTGAAAAAAGATTTTCTGTTGAGTTTTTGATGGCTGTTGCAGCGCTTAGGTGCTTTGTATCTGAATGCACGATTTGAAGCGGCAACGGTGCTGTTTCTTTATTCTATTGCTGAGTATTTTGAAGGCTACATTGAGGATAGAGCACGGCGAACAGTTGAGAAACTCTCCAAGTTCATGCCGGACAAAGCAAGAATCATAGCTGATGGAGCAGAAAAAACCGTTAACGTCAACGAAGTTGAGCCTAACATGATTTTGCTTGTGAGACCAGGCGAGCGAATACCTTTAGACGGCAACGTTGTTGAAGGCTTCTCACATGTTGACCAAGCCGTAGTCACCGGTGAATCAGTGCCTGTCACCAAAAAAGTTAACGATTGCGTTTATGCGGGCACATTAAACATGAGCGGCGTCATAAAGATAACAGTCACAAAAAAAGCAAGTGAAACTCTTGTCTCAAGAATTATGGTGCTTGTGTCTCAATCGGGCAAACGAAAAGCATCAATAGAAAAACTTGTTGACCGATTCGCCAAAATTTATGTTCCAATAGTCATCGTGTTAGCTGTTTTAACCGCTGCTGTGCCATCGCTGGTCTTTGGCATGTCATTTAACACGTGGCTGTACCGCTCGCTTATTCTTCTTGTGGTTTCTTGCCCAAGCGCCTTCATCATTTCTGTTCCAGCAACAGTCTTTGTTGCAATAACAATTGCTGCTAGAAGAGGCGTGATAATCAAAGGCGGAATCTACGTTGAAAAATTAGCCAAAGTAAAACGAGTGGTTTTTGATAAAACAGGCACATTAACGCTGGGAAGACCAGCTGTCCATGAAGTAAGACTTGTGAAAGAACAGAAGATGAAGCATTAGCTTATGCTGCTGCACTTGACCAATTTTCAAATCATCCTGTTGCTCAAGCCATTGTTAGACGCGCCAGAGAAAGAGGCATTGACCTAAGCAAGTTCAAAATAACCGACGTCACTGAAGTTCCTGGAAAAGGCATCGTAGGCAATGTTAACGGAGATTTTGTTGCCGTTGGAAACTTGGAGTTAATGAAAGAATTCGATTGCAATTGCACTGAAGCATTCGCAATCGACGAAGCTGACACACATACTTCAGTTTGTGTTTCTGTTGGTAAAGAAGGATTTGCCGCTGTTTGTGTTGTTGACCAAGTTAGGCAAGATGCTCTCAAAGCAATAAGTGACTTGAAGAAAAATGGCATAAAAACCGCCATGCTAACTGGTGACAGAGCTGAGATTGCAAAGGAAACGGGAGATATCTTAAGATTGATGAGGTTTATGCGGAATTGTTTCCCGAGGACAAACTGAAATGCATTGAAGAGATGAAGGGCAAAGGTGGGCTTGTGGCAATGGTTGGAGACGGCGTTAATGATGCTCCTGCGCTTGCCGCTTCAGATGTTGGTATCGCCATGGGCGCAGCAGGAGTTGATGTTGCCATGGAATCCGCAGATATAGTGCTGGTGAAAGATGAGTTGGCACAAATTCCATACCTTATTAAACTAAGCGATAAAACAATGAGAATTGCTAAACAAAATATTGCAGCCTCACTTGGTCATAAAATTGATTTTAGGAGCATTAGGAGTAATTGGCGTGACAGGTTTGCTGGCAACTGTGATTGCAGGCGACGATGGAGTCACCATGCTGCTTTTGCTGAATTCTTTGCGGCTTGAAAGAATAAAGTAGTTTTTGTGAAATATTAATAAGGCGATAAATCAGGTAAGTACCTTCATGCCTAAGCCGCGAAAGATGAAGCCGAAGATTTATCCGAAAAAGCAGATTAAAAAAACGCCAGTACAGCCTGTAAATATAACGAAAAGCAAATTCTATTGGATATCGCTGTCAATAGTTACTGTTGTTTGCATTTTAATCCTTGGTGTGGCAACTAATATTCCGATTCAGAAAGTGGCGTTGATAATGGCTACTGTTTTGTCGGTGTTGGGATTTGCCGGGTATATTCGAGTTAAGCCTTCTAATTTTACTATTAAAACACGAGTAACCTATCTTTTTGTGGGGGGAGCCGTCATCGGTTATGGCATTTGGGCTGTAATGGTGATTTTGTTAGCTGTAACTGGACTTGGAGTACAAGTTGCTAATCCGCTTGGCGACCAACTCTTTATCGTATCAACCCAAATAATCTTCATAGTTATGGGAGCATTCGTCGGTGACATGTTAAGCAAGAATATGACATTCCAATCTTTCGCAGATAAGATTAAGGAGAAATTACCTCAATAAATCTTTATTTTGGCAGCGTCCAAGCTGTAAGCATTAATTTTGCATTGCCTTTTGCC
>CAVVRN010000008.1:0-6113 GCA_963750605.1 Candidatus Bathyarchaeota archaeon | reverse complement strand
GGACACGGCAGTTTCACCTGTAAGTAAGAAAAAGAGGTTGTGCAGGAGATCTCTCCACTTGTCCAAGGGTTAACATCCTCCCCTAGGCAAATTTGCCCAAGGTTTGGAAAGACAGTACTCTTATATCTGCAAGACAAGACATTTAGAACGAATAATTATGAAAACTCAGAGTGGTAGTCAGCCTCGACCTATAGCTACTGCGGGGTTAATTCTGCTCATTATTGGCTTGTTGCTTGCTGTATTTTATGCCGTTATGTGCCGTTATGATGATGCTGCTCACCAACTAAGTGATTTTGCGTTTGTTGCTTTAGGAATATCGCTTCAATTATTTGGGTTAGGTCTTATCGTCTGGAAGAAATGAGTCATAAACGGGTAATTGCTAAAGCAAGTAGACTCTTTGAACCTTAAACGGGGAAGGGAATCACACTTCAACTCAAGAGCCCATCCCCAGTACAAAATCTGACATGGATGTTTAGGGTTCGATTCCCCAGCGAACTTTATTTTATAAAAAATCGCCCTGACAATAAAAAAATAGGTTTAGCGGTTATTTTGAGCAGGCAAACGTACGATAAAAGTTGTGCCATTTCCTTCAACGCTTTCAAATGTCACAGTTCCGTGTAACGCTTCAATCATCCGCTTAACAACAGCTAATCCTAAACCTTGACCCTTAGATTTTGTAGTGAAGAATGGAGTGAAAAGTTTTGACTTGACTTTCTCTGGGATCCCAATGCCAGTATCTGAAACAGTGATACACTATTTCACCTGCTTTCTGATAATGCTCTCAAAGTCAGTTTTCCTCCATTAGGCATAGCTTGGACTGCATTAGAAACAAGATTGCCAAGGGCACGCTTCAATATATTACGATCAACGAAGACTTTTTTAGCTGAATCCTCGATATTGCACGAAGCCTCGATATTTTTTGGTACGTTTTTCCCTTGAAGCAATTCGACGCATAACGCTTTCAAATCAGTTTCTTGAGAAGAAGGCTGAGTTGTCTTTGCATAGTCTTGCAGGTCGGCCACAATCTTGTTAATGTAATCAATGTTCTTCTCGATCTCTTCAAGGCTCTCCTCTACATCGCTTCTGCTTTCGCTCTTTCAAGCATTTGACCCTTTAATTCTTCTTTAGCAAGATATAAGATCGCCAGTTATAGCCTGCAATGGGTTACGAATATCATGACCAACCATACCCGCGGTCTCGCCTATTGCGGCGAGGCGCAGAGACTTTTCAAGTTTTTTCCTGTCATCAACATCAACAAAAGACAAAACAGCGCCATCTATCTTGTCTTCAAGAGTAATGTAAGGTCTAACTTGCAAATCATAATAGTGCCCGTCTTCATCTTTTACTTCTCTAGTAACAGTATGAAGTTTGGAAATCACTTCTGAAATTATGCTTTCTAAGTCTTCAACATTTATTCTCAGTTTGATGCTTGTTATGGGCAATCCAACCGCTGAAGGCAAAAGGTTCAGGATTTTTTGTGCTGAAGGAGAAAACATCCTAATCTTGAGACCTTTATCGATAATCACAATTGCTGGACCTATGTTTCTATTCAAGTTGACTAAATCATCATTTAGGTGCGCAAGTGTTTCATTTCGGTTTTTTACTTCATCGTTTAGGGTTTTTAATTCTTCATTGCTCGATTGCAACTCTTCTTTCGCTGTCTCTAACTCTTCGTTTGTGCTCTGCAATTCTTCATTGCTAGACTGCGCCTCTTCCATAGTAGTTCTTAACTCTTCGTTAGTTGCTTCTTGAGTTTCTATAATTTTCTGCAAAGAAAGTTTAGTGGACTCTAATTCCTCTCTGAGCTCCATAATTTGTCGGTCTTTAGCATTTTCCTGACCTTGCGGAGTAGAAGCTAACTCCAATGTCTGTCTTAATAAAGCGGCAGCTGAACTGATATCGTCCAATAATATTAGAAAGAACGGCTCTTCAAACTGCTCAATATGCAGCGGAATAACCTGAATATTGATTGTTTTTTGTTCCCCAGCAAATTCTAAGCGTATTGCGTTTTCCTTTATGGGCTTATTCTCTTTTTTTGCCCTATAAATCATTGTTTGAACTTCAGACTTTAACTCTTTTCGAGTTATTTTGGCAATATTGAAACTTGCCAACCCAGATTCAGGTAAAACAAATGGCGCAATATTTCCTCGGAACAAAAGAACATCCGAATTTGAATTAACCAGCAGCGCAGCTGGAACATAATCAGTCACCAGTAAACGGTCAACTTCATCCTTCAAAATTGCAAGAACGTCTTTCTTTTCACCAGATTTAATCTTCCCTCATCTTTTGCTGATAACCGGATGAAACTTGTAAACCAAAAGTAATGCCCGGTTGGGCTCTCTTTTTTGCATATATAGACGTCTTTTTTAGAGGCTCAAACAAGTTTGTAAATTTACCAATACTTTCAGACTGCCCTAAAACCAAAAAGCCGCCTATCTTCAATGCATAATGAAGTGTCGGCACAACTTTTTCGTGAAGGTACTCGTCAAAGTAAATGAGCATGTTGCGGCAACTGATGAAGATCCATGTTGGAGAACGGTGGATCGACAGTTATGTCTTGCTTGGCGAAAACACACATGTCTCGAATATTTTTTGCGATTTGATAGTTGCCGTTGAAACTTTTGAAGAAATGTTTTAGTTGCTTTTCAGGTACGTCTGTTTCTATGGTTTTTGGATATGCTTCCTTGTCTTGCTTTTTCAATGTTCTTCTCATTCACGTCAGTGCCAAAAATTTGAACTTGAATATTTGTTATTGAGTTTTCCTCGATGTATTCTTGTATTGCCATTGCGAAAGAATACGCTTCTTCTCCAGTTGAGCATCCTGGAATCCAAATTCTGATAGGTTCTTTGGGAGAACGATTCTTGACGAGTTCAGGAAACACTTTTTCTTTCAAAGCAGACAAAAGTTTCAGGTTCCCTAAAAAAGCCAGTAACCCCAATTAACATATCACTGTATAATGCTTCTAACTCGTTTGGATGTGTCCGCAGAAACTCCGCATAACTTGCAATATTCTTTATATGATTAATTACCATGCGGCGTGTGATACGTCGGTTTACGACTGTTTCTTTGTAATGTGAGAAATCGACATTACAATTGAATTTTAGCATAGCAAATACTGCGTTTAAACCTGTTTCCTTCTTCGGCTTTCCTTCTTTTGTCACTCCTTCTTCTCTTGACGCTATTTCACTTCGGGCTAGTTGAGGGTTCATAGCGATTTTTTGTAATTCTGCTGCTATCTTATCTGGAGTTAAAATGAAATCTGCAGCTTCTGCTGAAATAGCACTTTGAGGCATATCGCCGTATTGGGCAGAATTTGGAGTCTGAGCGAAAGTGATTCCACCATGCGCTTTGATAGCTTTTAGCCCTTCGGTTCCATCGGAGCCTGTTCCCGAAAGCACAATTCCTATGCTTTGATTTTTCGAGTCTTCAGCTAAGGAAACAAAAAAAGTATCGATTGGTTTTAACGGCTTAACCTTGGAGTTAAGGATTGAGGGTTTTGTTTTCCATGGTCATGGTGTTTCCTGGAGGAATCACGTAAACGTGGTCTGGTTCAATCGCCATTTTATTCTTTGACAGCTTGGACGGGCATTTTGGTAAATCTTGAAAGAATATCGGTCAGCATACTTTCCTGGCCAGCTGCCAGATGTTGAATAACAACAAATGACAATCCTGTATTGACAGGTAAACATTCGAGCAAAACTTTGAAGGCTTCTAAGCCGCCTGCTGAAGCGCCAATTCCTACCGTAATGATTGATTGTTCAACTTTGGACATTTCACAAGTTCCTCTTTAGATAATCCTGTTTCTTTGAACTAATTGCTAAGGCAAAAATCCAAAGTTGTAGTTCAATTTGCTTACGGGCAGTCCATGTCGATTACTATTCAGTGACTAACAAACTAGTATTAATAATGATGGTACGCACAGGGCTCATTCTTATATGCAAGTTTTCCGACTGGAGGATCCAAGGTAATATGTATGCAGAAGACCTCTTTGAAGTCTAAGCGGGGTCGGGAATCGTACTTCAACTCAAAAGCCCATCCCCAGCTCCGACGTTGAGGTTCAGTTCAGCTCACTACAAAGCATACTTTTTAGAGAAAGACTGCTTGCAATCGTTTTCATTAACAGATGACAAAAAAAGGGAAGGTTGTGCGGGAGATATCTCACTTGTTATTGGTTAAATTCCAGCGCCCCGCCATTCGTTTTGTGGTTGAAAAAAGGATTCGCTTAAATAATTAAGCGAGTCCCAGCGGACCCGCTTAGACGTTTGATAATTAGACAAGTGGTTGTTATTATTGTATCTTAATTGAGCAGCAAGTTTTCTTATAGTGCTTCCCTAATTCATAATAAACTCTTAGTGTGCGTATCTGATTAGCTGCCAAAATTGTGAAAAAACTCTTTCCAAGCCAGATAGAAAAGGATTCTTTTTCGTAGCGCTTTACACTTGTGATAAGTGCGGTATCCGCTTCAAGATGGCTTATTAATAGAGGTTTATTACATCTGAGCTTTCTGTTTATGCGAACAAGTTTCTGACATATTTTAGGATAAGTTGAGGCTGACCAAACCCTGTCTTAAGCGCTTTTCTTGGATTCTTGATGTGATTGATTAACGATAATTTCTTATATTTTTGGAGTGCCTGGACAGCTATTTCTTTTACGTCTTCAGGGGTGAAATCTTCGGTTGAGATCATTGGCATACCTTTTGGTTGGCGAGCTTCCGCAAAAGAGTTCCAGGTTAAATCTTGCTCAATATATCCTTTTGATTTGCACTGCTCATATAATTTTGTCCCATACGAGGGTGTCGCAATGAACAGGTGCATACCTACGTCAAAATCACGTTTGAGTTTTAGTGCAAAATCAACAGTTTTCTGCATGTTTTCTTTCTTTTCACCTGGAAAGCCAATAATGTAAAATCCGCCTGTTTTTAAATCGATGTCTTTGCAGATTTTCGCAACTTCCACCACACGTTTTAAGTCTAGACTCTTACAGATTACATTGGTTAAGATTTGCTGGTCGCCTGATTCTACCCCGAAAAAGACACTCTGACAACCTGACTTTTTCATTTTTCTAAGCAGATTTAAGTTTAAGCAATCTGCCCGAACGCCGTTTGGGGTCTCCCAACCAATCTTGCTTTTTTTCTCAATTAAGCCATCACAGATAGCTTCGAACCTGCCAAGGTCAAATGTTAAGTTGTCATCTTCAAAAAAAATGTTTTTAATATTATATTTTTCGGAAATGTACTCTATATGATTTAGCACATATGTTGAAGAGTGCGCCCGAAAATCTCTGCCCATGTGCAGATGGACTGAACAGAAACAGCAGTTAAACGGGCAGCCCCTGCTGGTGACCATAGATATTGCTCTGTACCTGAAGCTGCGATAACCTATTTTTTTTGAGTTTAGGTATTGTTCCATGTTCACTAATTCATAGGCTGGGTAAGGAAGCTCATCCAAGTTTTTGATGAAAGGTCTTGGCGAATTTATTGTGATTTGTCCATTTTTACGGTAGGCGATTCCAAGAATTTCATTTAGTTGCTTTTTGCCTTCAAAATGTTTGACGATATCAAGCATGCTGTATTCGCCTTCACCCATTACAGCTATGTCAACGTTTTTTGATTCTTCAAGAAATTCTTTTGGCATCGTGGTGACGTGGGGACCTCCGACAACCGTTAAAATGCTTGAGTCAACTTCTTTAGCTGCGTCACTTATTTTAACTGATTTTTCTATCTGGCAAGTAAATGGGCCTGCTATGCCAACAATGTCTGGGTTCCGTCTTTGAAATTTCCTGCTTTATTCGCTCAAGTGACATGCCGACGTTTATCGCTTCGCCGTTTTTCTGGAAAGGGTCCTCAGTCATAAATGCATCTAAAATTTCCGTTTTGTAACCTGATTTGCTTAACACTGCTGCTATATACATCAGGCCTAAAGGCAGATTCCCTGATGGCTGTTCTGAGCCTGAATAAAATGTTTGTGGCAGGATTAATTAGAAGTATTTTCATTCAGGTTACCTGATGGCTACTAAGTTGGCAAACTGCAATATTTAAATTGATTTATTAATTAAAAAAGAGTTCAAACCTTTTCATATAAGCTGTTTTTTGTGTATTTTACTAATTCTCCGC
>CAVVRN010000007.1:0-21137 GCA_963750605.1 Candidatus Bathyarchaeota archaeon | reverse complement strand
ATTGATGGACAGATTCAAAATGTAGGTACGATATCGTCTAGTACTACAGAAGTTTATGCAACTTGCTATAATTCAAATGGGAAAGTTGTTGATGTTGGGTCAGCCTTACTGATGATGATCCTATTGCTTCTGGCAGTACATCTACTTTTGAGATATCCGTTACTGATTCGTCACAAATTCCATTGATTGCCAATTACTCTTAACCGCTCAATCAAGCGATTATGCGTTAGTTTCAGCAAGTTCAGCAATCACTCCGACACCTTCATCAACAACTACTCAAACAAGTCAAACATCAAATCCGACAGGAACACCAAAAGTACCAGAGTTTCCAACTTTGATGATTTTGCTGACTTTTTGCAATGGCACTTCTACTATCAACCATTGTAATTACAGACAGAGAATAACCAAAAAATAGCTTCCCTTTTTTATTTTTTGGACTTTTGAAAACACGATAAGTCTTAAAGAGTATTTTGTCTTCTCTTGGAGTGATGTTATTAGTCATGGTTTGGTTCGCTAATCAGCTGGCAAATCCCGCGATCAAGGACACCATGGCGAGCATGTTCAGTACCAGTGGATGGGCAAACTCAGATTCGGGCTGTTTATTCGGCGCTTTTGGTTACGATAGATGTTGTCGTTGCTCTGGTGTTCAGTTTCAGCGGGCTGATTGTTGGTGCCATCCTCAGGAAACCTAAGAATCCTTAACTCTGCAATTGCAGAGGAAGAATCAAATGGAGGGATGAGAACATCCTTTCTTTGTTCTTTGTTCTTAAATTGCCATTTAGCGATGCAATAAATCTTAAATCTGTAATGAATTTTACGTAAATTCTTATTAGGACATCTAACTTTGAGTTTCAAGAACATAGGAACTATGCCTCATGACTGGACATCGAAAGCTGATTGTTTTAAAGGTCATTGGTGAATTTCTTTTCTTGTTCGGCTTGTTAGCATGGGTCTACGGAGTGCTCATCCAATTTATTCATCCAGAATATCTGCCTACTCAGTTATCTCATCTTATTCCATGGATTCGTGTCGACACTTCTACAATCATATCTTTCTTTGTCGCTGCAATCGGATTCCTAACATGGAGATTTGCCAAAGAACTGTCCAGCTTAACCTGGGAACGTAACAAGTAATAGCTGAGGCACTTTATTTGTCCAAAAAGTTTATTTTAATTGATGCTCCGACAATTTTGTTTCAGGGCGACAGTATAACAGAGTCAGGCAGAAAAAGCAATCACAACGAATCGCTCGGAGATGGATACGTCATGATGACAGCGGCATGGCTGTCTGCACTGCATCCCGAATATCACGCGAAATTCTTTAATCGTGGGATTGGAGGAAATCGGGTTAGGGACCTAAGACATCGTTGGGAGAAAGACTGTTTAAACCTCAGACCCAATTTAGTTTCGATATTGATAGGGGCAAACGACCTCGGTTTACCTTTTTGGAGAAGCTCAACCTCAACGGAAAGCTTTCTGGCTGACTACAGGACCATTCTGGAACAAACCCAGCGGTTGAAATGCCAAATAGTCTTGCCTAGAGCCTTTTCTTGTTCGTTCCACCGGGGACTTTGTTGAATACATTGGAGAGCTAACCAGTAAAATAGAAGTAGTCAAGGAATTCACTAGTGAATTTGACGCCAAGCTAATTCCATTGAATGATATTTTCATAAAAGCCTGTATTGAGACGGCTCCTTCATTTTGGTCGCTTGACGGAGTGCATCCAACTCTCGCAGGGCACGCTTTAATTGCACAATCTTGGCTTAAAGGCCTGACAGAGGAACTATGAAATCATCAAATGGTCACGGAAATTTACAGTACTACGGTTCATTACTCGTAATATTTAGCGGAGCTTGAAAAAGTGCTAAATGCTCGTTATCTCCGTGTTTTTGGGAGAATGATAACGGCACAGTACTAAAGTAAGAAATCGAACCAGCACAGAGCGCCACTCGGATCAATAGATTGTATTTTTCTCTATGGCTCAGTTGGTTGGGCGGGATCTATAACTTTCCTATGGACTGCGAAAGGCAAAAATCTCTGGTGGCCAGTTTCTTGCGTGACTCTTTCTATTTTAAGGGGTTTCTTTTTATTTCTTTGATTTGGTCGAAGTCTGCATCGTCGCTTAGTATTGTTTTTATTTTCTTGCTAAGTGCTGATGCGATGTGGATTGAGTCTCTTGGGCTCAGTTTATATTTGCCTATTAGTGCTTGAGCTTGCGCTATTACTTCTTCATCGACGTTTATGAATTTTAGGTTGGGAAAGCCGAGTAGTTTTTGTCCTTGAGCTATGCCGTCAGTTTTGCCTAACAGTTTAGTGGCTACCCAAACGACTTCATCCCAAGTTAATGTTGATGTTGAGGCGAGCAGTGTTCCATTTTCAATCTGTACAAGTATTTCTTTAGCTTTCTTTGCTTTTGGCTCCAAGTCTGGGGAATATAAGACTGAGAAAAGGAATACGTTAGAGTCAACGTACTGCATGTCTTTGTGCTACCTCTTCGTTTATTATTTCTTTGATGTTGACAACATTTTTTAGTTTTGGGGCATGTGTTGAAGTGTAATATTCGGTGTAACTGCCCTCGATTTTTGGTTTGCTTATGATTATTTCATCGCCTCTAATTTCTAAAATCACTTCAACTCCGGGCTTCAGACCCAATGCATCCCTTAATTGTTTAGGGATAACTACTTGACCTTTTTGTCCAATATTTTTCCTTGGCATTTAGGATACCAATTAGTAACCTTATTCAACTTAAATTTATACTTTCCCACTAACAAGTGCCACTAAAATTTCATAAACGGTATGCTTGTTTTTATTGTAAACTGAGCCTTGATGCTCAAAAAAGCCCCTGGCTTAAAGCCAGAACGTTCTCTATGCTTGCTATCCAATGAGAGATTCATTTCAACTTAGAGTGGCGTCAGTGATGGATTAATGAGGCAGAGAAGTGGCAGGACATGATTCCAGAGGCAAAAGCGTTCTTTAAAAAAGTTTGCAAGCGAAGCGCCTCTTTAGGTTAGTGGCGGTCGCTTCCGTTTTTTAATGAAGAATATTAACAGATTAGCATCAAAATAAGAATTTAAAGCTGAGAATTATAATCCCTAATTCCTCAGGATCCAATCATTTCTTGACGGTTGTATTTTAGGTTCACAATGGATGACGTTTTAGTTCTTTTATTTTGTCAAAATGCGGATCCGTTGAAACTATATACTCTGCTTTTTCTGTTATAGCTGTGGCTGCATGAATGGCGTCTCTTGGGTCAAGACGGTATTTTCTTATTAATGAAAGAGCAAAAGCTACCAGCTCGCCGGTGACGTATGCTAACTCTAAATGTGGGAAATTAAGAAAGGCTTCTGCGGCGTCAATGGCATCGTCTAGGTTTCTGTGTTTTTTTACATTCCATAGGATTTCGTCTATGGTCAACGCGGAGGTTTTTGCTTGTTCTTCGCCTAGGTGTATTCTCTGAAGTAGAGATCTTGCTTTGTCTCCAGTTGCTTCCGTGTTTAAAGTGGCATATAGAAAGACGTTGGAGTCCAAATAAAGCGTCATTGATTTCTCTCTTCAAGTTCCTCTTCATAAGCATGAGAGTCTATTTTTGTTATTGAGGGACCTTTTTTGGCGATTTTCTCGAAAACAGCCACGGCATCGAAGTTAGGTTTTTCCAAGACCAGTTTGTTAACGTCTAGTCGAAAGATAATTTTTGAGCCGGGTCGAATTTTTAGAGCTTTGCGCATGCTTTGTGGAATGACTACTTGGCCTTTTGGACCGACTTTCATTTCTTCCTCAATCATTGTCTAACCTTCAGTTATACATTGGTATAACTTTTATTTATATAAACAGGTATTTTGAAACATCTTAATCACGGAGCGACATTTTGGTGCCGAGGGATGTTTGGGTGCTCGTTATCTCCACGTTGATTAGAGAATGATGACGACACAACTTGGTAATTATCCGAGAAAATTCTTCAAATAAGCAACTTGAATTACATGGTTCTGGTTAGATTCAATTCAATAGGTTATGACTTTAAGCCCCGGGATTCTGGCAAAGTCTTTTGCATTCCGAGTAATTATGATTTGTTCCCCTTTTGACAAAGAAATAGCTCCAATGAGGATATCTCTGTCCGGGATTGTTTGGCCTTTCTTTTCCATCAGGCTCAGGATTTCGCCGAACTTTTTTGCGCCTTCGGGATTCATCTCTAAGTATTTGGAAATTGTTAAGAACAGATTCTACATTTTTTATTTCATCAATTATGTTCTTTGATTTGTAGGCCCCGTAATAGAGCTCCGCAATCGTTATAACAGTCGTGGATACATTTTCAGCTTCGTTTGCGAGTTCGTAGAGTTTCCTTTCAGAAGCAGGATTTTTTCGAAACAGATCTGCGAAAAAAGTTGTGTCTAAGCAAACCATTAGTGGAGTTTCAGCTCGCGCATCCTATTGACTGTTTCATCGAGGTTCTTTGCGTAGTTTTCGTTTTGGTGAAAACTTTCATACCATTGAAGAATTCCTTGGGGGGTGCCTTCTTTTTTTACGCTAGTTATTGTGAAGCCTTTAAGTCTGAGTTCGATTTGAGTGCTAACTGGGACACCGGTCTTATTTCGAATATTCTCCATTTCAGTAACGATTGAGTCTTCGATTCGAAAGCAGACTTGGCGTTTTTTTGCTCGTGCCACCATTCCGTGCCTCATAAATGTAATGTATTTAATTGCATTTAAATGTATCACATGCTAACGCAGTTGCTTTATGCCATTAATTCTTGACATTAAATAGACTACACTATCCTTCAAACATTACAACGACAACCTGACACATGAATCATCATCCACATTAACTTAAAACCAAACCGAAGAAACCATTGCAAATGGGTAATTTTCTTATATTTTTTACCCCTCACAGCATTATTTTTTAGTTAATTTACAGGGTTTAAGTTTTACTATGTTTTTTACTCCTCGTACCATTACCTAACTATTATTATTATTTTAACCTACAATAGTAGCCTCTATTCAACACCCTAAAAATTCAGTTACACCGTCGTTTTGTGCGTGTGGGATTAAATTTTAACCTTCTCTCTCTTGCACTCACTAACGCTTGCTTACTAACGCCTGCTCACACTCACACACGCCCGCACCCTGTCACTCTGTTTCTCACTGTCGTTCTATGTCAGTCTGCCTGTCACTCACTGCCTGTATCTCAGTCTGCCAGTGTATCATTTGGATGGAATACGTGATGTTAGACCAACGTGGTAATTCTTCAATATTCTGAAAGAGACCATGCCGAAAGAGTTAGAGGAAACAAAGACCGTAGAGACTGATACAAAAATTCTTAATAACTTTCATATGATTTAATCAATAGGCACATCTCATGGAATCTACATTACCAAGAAAAGATTTGGATAGACTTGTTGACCGACGAATAAGAAGCACAGTCAAACTAGCTTACAACAATTTTGCTTTTTGGCACAGCAAGTTTCGTTCTATAGGACTAGAACCAAGTGACATCAAGAATAAAGCGGAGCTATTGAAAGCATTCAAAAAGGGTCTTCGTATAACCACAGAAGAAATAATCCAGAACTTGGAAAACCTACTACCATCTTATTCTTCAATGGTTTATAAAAAAGATGAGCTTTGGTCGTCTGGGTCATCTGGTGTGCCAAAAGCAGTTCGTTATGGACAAGATGACTGGAAAAGAATAGCGGAACAGGGCATTTTTGTCCTTGAATCCATGAATCTAAAGCCTAATGATAGGTTTCTCAGTTTGATGGCTCCGCAACCATTTGCATCTGGGCTTATGCTTAGAGAGGCGGCAAATCAATATGGTTTGCTTTATCTGCAAGCAACTCCAGTTCCAACGCCCTTCTTAGAACAAACCATAAGGCGATTCAAGCCTGCTGCAATTGCCAGTTTAGGGGGAAGAATGTATAAGCTGCCGCTGGAGTTTGAAGATTTGGGTGTGGATGTCAAAACACTTGGAATCAAATCTGTAGGGATAGGTGGAGAACCAATTAACGCTCAAAGAAGAAAGAAGATTTCGGAAGAATGGAATGCGCCAGTTCATGACGTTTATGCAACTTCTGAAGCTGGAATCATGTCGTTCAGCTGCAATCAACGTTCGGGCATGCATGTAATTGAATCACGTACGTTTGCAACTATTATTGACCCGAAAAGCGGAGATGAAACTTCTCAAGGAGAGGAAGGTGAAGACTTAATTACAACTTTATATGATATAGACGAAAGACCGCTCAATTTGATAATTAACTATTCGCATGGGGATCTTTCCAAATTCTTGTCATTTGACAAATGTGCTTGTGGAGTTACTTTCAAGAGAATCGAAAATCCATACAGAGTAGATGACATTGTATCTTTGCGGGGAGTTAAACTAAATATTAGAGAGATTGAAACTTTTCTGTCAAATCATTACGATTATTTTACAGGCGACTACATTGTTATTGAAAAATTTGATGAATTAAAGAGAGACCCATTCATAGAGGTTCGTCTAGAAGCACGAAAACAGCTTTCCGAAGAAGTGCTCTCTTCTTTAAGAAAAGATGTTTTGATGGAATACATTAAGAGCAACCCGCCAGCGTTGTCGGTTATGACAGCAAACGATATACGGGCGTTGATTTGTGAAAAAGGAAAGTTGTATGAAGGTCTGGGTGTTCGACCGAGTGCTGGAAAAACCATCAATTTGATTAGACGAAGATAACGCCTTGGGAATGTAGAGTATAGAAAATGGGCGCACGCAAACAAGTACGCAACCGAAGATAACACTTTCCAACTTTTTCTATTATACCGTATAGAAGACACGATGTGTTGTTCTATGTAATTTTAACATAATTTCACATAGAAAAACATAATCAGAAGATTTATATGTGAAAACATTGAACGCTACTTTTGGAAATAAGATGGAGTTAACAAAAGCTAACTATTATTTGGCAGTTAAGACTCTACAAGAAGCAAGAAAGGCAATGGTCGAATTATATTTTATTAAAATTTTAGGCGAAGACAAGATTCAAATAACAAACATAAACCGAATTAATCTAAAAGTATTCCCACTTACCAAAGATGGCGACCTTTCAAAAGGTGTAGTGATGTGGCTTGGGGGAAATTTTGCCGACAGCGAGATGATTGAAATTACTCGCTTGTCGAAATATTCAGATAGTCTTTGGAAAAATTATTAGCCGATTTTGTCAGCCGACAGATGATTTTTCTCAAGAAAGAAGGAATAAGTACCGTTCATGTTATGTTGCCTCAAAAAGATGCACTAATTGCAAAAGCTGGCAAAGAATATGGATTATGAATTAGTTGTTGAGTTTGTTGCTGTTAAAGTAACTTTAGATGTTTCTCAGAAGACCCCGTGAGATAGAACATTTCTCAATTACTCTTTTTAAGCAACTTTTCCGATGGTCAAAAATCTTTTAACTATTTATTTTGGAAAGTCTTAAAAACTTAAAGACCCCGTAAAGTAAAATTACCAAACTTACTGAAGGAATAGCATGGCAAAATTTTACTGTTTTACATATGACCGAGATATGAATCCAAAACTTGTTCGTGATTATTTAAATATGATTATGGGTCCTATGGGTTCACAAAATCTTAATTATTTTGAAAATTACCTGTTTCATTTGTGGCTTTTGGATATGCCTGCTGAAAAACTTGACAAAACACCTGTCGATATTAATGCTATTGGTTTAGCGAGTCATGATGCTATTTTAGTTATGCCATCTGACATTGCACCATATTTAAATAGATTTAAAGGAAAATTTACTGTTGTCGCTCAGCTCGAAGAGAATTATCGAGCGCGCAAGAACGCCGCTGTATCCGCTATAGACGCCGTTAAATACGATTCCGCTATAAGAGGTCGCTTGTCTGACTTGATACTTGACTTTGTATCTAAACCTGAATTCAAAATTGGTGATGCTGAGGGCAAGAAGGAGACCGCAAATTATGCATGTAGTCCAACAAAAGAAGTTAAGAAGGAGCATACGCAAACTAAAACATGTTGGAAGTTTTGGAAAAAATAGACCAAGAAGTACCAAAACTGAAAAGAAAGTGAAACGAAAGGAAGAGCACATCCTTTTTTAATTCTTTGTTTTGGCAACGGCAAAAGACAAAAGAACTTTACTCTATCTTGGTTTTTAGCCAACTGTGTAATTACATCTAAAATAGAGTTTGAACTAACAAGCCGAAAGCCATAATTTAAACGGCAAAATTAGAATTTAACCTAATCAGCTGAATACTTTCTTAGTTGGGATTAAAAGTTATTTTTCACAAAATAATGCATGTCTCAGTGAAATGTATGTCCTAATCTCTTTTTAACACATACATTATCTTACCTACCTACCTATACCTAAGTAAAGAATTGAGTGTTATTTTTTAGCCTACACCCGTAGCCTCTACTTGACACCTTAAGCTTCACCAAACGTAATAGTGTGTGTGGACTAAAATTTAATCTTGCATTGTGGCTGTGCATTCACAATCACAAGGTCTTAAAAAGAAACAGGAAGTAAAACTTATTCGAGGGTTTTTTTTAGTGAATAATCTAGGTGAATTGGATAAGACGAAAGGTGCCGTTGAACCTTCACAGGAAACAAAAACAGGCACGTCCTCGACTTCGACGAACTCATCTAGGAAAAGAGGAACGGTGCTCACGGTTTGGTTGGTTTTCCTGATCCTCGCAAATGCTGTAGGGGCAATACGCTCTGTTTTACTAATTCTTTCTATCACAACTGTTCCCTTTAGTGTGCCTCTTTGGGAAAGTTATGAATCAATCGTGGTTTCAGTTTTGATTGTTGTATCCTTAGTCGCAATGTTGATGTGGCGGAAAGGGGGCTTCTACATGTTCTCTGCTATTTTAGTATTCGGATTTGCAGTTAACTTAATTGCAGGGACCGGTGTTTTCTCTTTCATCGGATTAATAGAAATAGCCATTACCTATCTGCTACTTCGTTCTAGCTGGAGTTTGTTCGAATGAAATATTAGGAACAAACCTTTTGCAACATTGATGTTTAGAAGTTTCAAATTGAAGGCAACTCATTTAAGGATTCAAAGAAGTGGCAGGACATGATTCCAGAGGCAAAAGCGTTTTTGAAAAAAGTTTGCAAGTGAATCGCCTCGTCACGATTAGGTGCTCGTTACCTCCGTTTTCAGTGGAGAATAATAACTGCACATGACTAAAATAAGGATTAAGTGATTTCTTCTATTGGTTTTGGAGGCGGCGTGGTTGCCATAGTCCAGCCTATCCATGCTCCGATTGCTAGAATGGCGATAAAGGCTACGGAAACAAGAATTAGGACTGCATCTAGCCTGACATTGGTCGTATTAAGGTTAAACAAACCCGGATCAACCACTAAAACGAGATAGCCTACTGCAACTATAACTCAGACAGCAAGTATTGCTCCACCTATACCTTGATCTTTACTAACCATTCAAACCAATTCGGGTCGGCTCAATCAACAGCAGCATTTCCGCTTCTTCAGAAAAGTCTCCTCAAGAAGGCTTGTGTATCGTCGCCACCTTCTACCAACAGTAGTCCTTTTTGGCACTTTACATAAACCAAGCGTTCTAGCGGCGTCCAAATGCTTCTTCAAATGTTCAACTACGCGGGTATCGTTCTCTAACCCTTTCAGCCTGGCGTAGACTAGAACTTTGAATGCTTTGAGGAGCCGGTAACCTGGATTTCCACGTCTTTTAGGCTCAGCAGAAACGATTGCTTTGTTGACGAAAAGCCTGACAACTTCACAGGCTTCCATAATAAAACAGGTTTAAGAAGCAGCTTAAATTCTGCACAACTCTAAAATTAAGTAAAATATAAAACTTGTTTTTTTTTTGGCAGCAAATTTTTTCCTTTGTCGAGGGTAAGGGCGAGCATCCTTTATAATTAATGCTTCAATTCTCTGCTTGTTAAGGTTTTCACGCCAGCCTTTTGCGCCATGGCTGCAAGCTTTTTGTCGTCTGTTACCAACGTGCACTTGGACTTTTCTGCTTCAGCAAGGTACGCTGAATCGTAAAATGTAAGATTAAATCTGCAAGCTGAATCCAATATGGGGTTTCCGCTGTTCTCACCTTGTAGCGCCGCCACTTCCATTTCCCCCATAATCGCATACATTTGCTTTATCAGAGTTTCCGCTTCCTGCCTGCTTATTCTTTTAAGCAAAAAACACTCTCTCCACAAGGCATTGCCGACCTCATAATAAGCCAAAGATATTGTTGCTTCACCCGCCAGCTTGTCTGCTGCGTCGCCTCGAAGTTCTCTAACAAGGGTTAAGATGCTGCTGGCATCAAACAGCAAAGTAGGCTTAGTCATCGACTGTCCCTGCTTTCTCGAACAGATTGAACGAGTTCATCCTCTGGAATCTTCTGGAGAATTGCGCCTGCTTCATCGGCGAATTTTCTTAATCGTTCCCGCTCTAAACGCTTAACTTCAGATTGCAAAGAGTCACGCATCAACCCGCTGACGTTAACTCCAAAGTCATTTAGCTTTTTCTTAAGCTCACTTGGGATCTTGGCAGAGACAGTTACTTGACCACCCATTTAGTAACACCAAAATAGTATTACCCATAGTAAGATAAAAACATTGCATAAGGCAGAGAAACAAAGACCCAAGCAAAGAATACTGCGATGGCTACGACTCAGCACTTTTTTGCAGCTGCCTTTTTCTAGAAATTCATAAGTTTCATGGACGAGAGGTTAATCAGCAAGAAAACAATCCCCGAAAACATCGTTGCTAATGATTATTTAGTTTCAGGTTTGATTATGGGTTTTCAGGTTTTCTCTTACGTCTGATGACAATTACTGCAAGAATTAAAATGATTACGACGACGTTTATGATGACGAAAAGCACAAGTTCATATGGTGTTGAGGGCGGCGAAGATGCTTGTACAAAACAGTGGAATGTACGTTATCACAACTAAAGGACAAAGTTTCCTTGCTTCCCACGAAAGACTAAGGAAAATCGACGCGTGATGTTACTCTTATCAGCATAGTCACGACTAAACGAAATAAATGTTACAAAAAAAATTCTCTCGCTGCCGAGCGTATTTGGGCTACGTTTTTTAATTATTAAAATTGGAAAAACTAGCACGCTAATTTTGTCAACCGTTTTTTTCGTTCAAGAACTTAGGCTTGATTGGGCCCGTCAACTCTGTTCACTTGGCAATCCTGTTTAGGGGAGGTTGCGTCCGACTAATTCTGGAGTTGGCAAAGATGGATGGTTCTTTCTAAATAGACAATTTTGGTCTTGATATGTTTGTTTTTCTTTTGAATCCATTCCAAGAAAGGCTCCAGCCGATGAAGAGAAAGACAACTGTTGGCAATAGCAGAAATGCCACTGCTCTGTTTCGCCTTCGCATGAGCATATATTGGAGTAGATGAACTAATAAGACTTCATAACACAAACGTGTATACGTCAATCATAATTCCAATTATTTGCGACCATTCTAGCCAGTTTTTAGCAGCAAATGGTTTCACATATGCCGTCCGCATATGAAGTTTTTGAGTTTAAAGTTAACGGAAAAAACTTGGCCCTAACGGCTTTGGTGCATTTCGTATTGGGTAGGTAGACAGCAACCGTTTAAGGTTAAACAAGCCAAGGATCGACCCTCAAAATAGTGTAGCCTTCACTAACATACCAACTAAATCTGCAGTACTTCAGCACCTTTTTGACTTCATCGCTGGCTCTCCCATGAAAAAACAGCCCTACCCCTCGTATTTTCATTTTGATGCGGCTGCTCTCATCTCAAGGGGAGTCTTTGGACTTAAATCAAAGGTGTAAAAAGTGTACGCAGGTTCCCAAGATTGGACGTACCAGAGAATACGAACCCACATAGCTCACAATTAACTTGTCACTCAGAAAAGGCTTAATTTACAGTTTGGTTTGGTCATGAAAATGGTTTGAAATTAAGTTCTCTGAGAAGCTATGGACAAAGCTCGGAACTTTTCTCTTTCAGGGAACCTAAACAGGTACTATTTATTTAATTGGGTTTTTCTCTTTGCTTTTAATTGTGAAACCCTGACTTTTGTCATCAGGTGTTTTAGGTTTTTCTATTTGTAAACAAATCTTACTAAATTCTGATTCAAGACGCTCATATTACTGTTGTTTTCTCAGGGCAAAAATAAATAGGGAAGTGTTCGATTTCCAAATCTTTTTTTTACAAAATTGAGGCATTTCTCTTATCTTTTGGTTACTAGTTGTTGGTTAAGAGGCCTTGTGAAATTTCTCTACAAGTGTTTTGAAGAGCCGAGATTTCTAATTGTAGAGCTTCAATTGCCTTTTTCTTTTTGGTTATTTCTTTTAGCAATCTTTCTTGAAGGTCTTGCTTTATTGAAAGCAATTCTTGTTTGCGATCTAAAAGCTCTTGCTCTTCTGTTTTTATTTTTTGATAAGATAAATAAAGTTCTGAAACATCAATTGAATTGGTTGACTCGCAAGGGACTTGCGATTTTGTTTGATTGAGTTCGTTGGTTGGTTCTGACCATTCAGGTTCTTCAGTCGTCGCAAAATTTCCGTACATTTTTCTTAATTGTTCAACAACAGAGACATCTGTCGGGTCTATCAGTTGTATAGTTTTTCCTTTAACGTCGATGCGTTCGCTTTGTTTTTGCTTTTTCGCTTTGTAATCCTCGTCTATTACGTGTAAAAATATGTTTTTATTTTTCATTGTAGTGTTCAAGTCTGTGCGGAAGCGGTAGAGCTTTGTTCACGAGTTATTTATAGACTGGAATGCCTAGCGCTTGTTCGAGTTCGTTGCATTTATTTTGCAAGAATATGATTTCAGATTTCAAGCCTTTGAGCGTTTGTTTCTTTTGATCAATTTCCATTATGGCTTGATTTCTTAGTTCGCTCTGTGTTGTCTGCAAGTGGTCTCTTTGACGTAGCAACTCTTGTTCTTCCATTTTGATATCTTTTAAAGTTGCTATCAAATCGGTAACGCTGAGTTCGTTTGACTCCGCATCTTTTGTTTGACCCGCAGAAATCACTATTTTGTTTGATTCTGAGTCTTGCTTTTGTAACACTTCCACTCTTTTAGCCCCCTGAAATATTACAGCGCCAACTATTCATATATGCAGTATTAATATATTATATATAAATATTGTTAAGTGTGAATTAGTGGACAAAATCAAGCGGCTGTCGACGAAAAATATAAAATAAGTGCGTTGTCACCCAATCTGTCGACCGTAAGAAAGAGGTAATACGGTAAATTTATAGTTTAAAGCTGTTAATTTACAGTTAAAATTTATAATTTACTATACTTTTGTTTGTTTTACGCTATTCCAGAAATATCCTATTTTACATTTATAGTTGTCGCCGTTTTTGGAGTTGTAACGGCTGTCGCCTTTTTTTCTAAAAGAACGGGTCAACATTGTCACCTTCAGTAGTTGTGCTCGAAGCGCAAAAAGGGTATAACCCACGTTTCAAATTAATAGTAAGCTCTAATTTTGTTGTGTATGAGTGATTTTAAGAATAGACGCGAGTTTGATTGATTGAACGAGAATAGATTTAGGTTCGGGATTAAATTTTAATCCAACCAACCAACGAAAAAGTTAGAAAAAGTAAGGTTTTCTTGAAAAAGGTTGCAGGTGTATACTCGGTTTAACATACACATATCATAGGTAGGTAAGGTATAGTGTAGAGAGTATCAGAATCGAGTAAACACACAAAAAACAAGAAAAAATAAGAATAATAAAGGAAAAAAGATAAGAAAAGTTACCTTCGGAAAACACGCGCTAAATGTCTCTATCCTTAAAAATAGGCGATTATTCGTTTATTTTGAATTTAAAACAACCGAAGAGTATAACCACTTTCTGCGGAGAGCAAAAAGAAGGAACTCTTAACGAATACGAATATCCATAAATTTGAAATTTCAACTAATCAGGAGAACAAAACAATTATGGAAAAGTACAAGCTTTCTCTGCCTGACATGGAAAAAAATTGCGTTCGCCTTGCGGCTTTAGATTTTTTCAGCAGTTAAAGGTTTACTTAGAGGAGTAAGAACGCTCACGCTCAATAGGAAAATAATGTACAAATAAACACCAAGACGTACATTTCGAAAGGTGCAGGGCGAGCAAAAAAAGGGCGAAAGTTACTTGAGCTATGGACCTCTTATCACAGCAGTGAGGTCATAAGTTTTTATTCCATCGGGTAGAGACGTCCATCCTGGGTTTGAGTTATTCTGCCAATAGTTGTTGATTGCATCATGGCCAGCTTTGTTAACAAGAGCTGCAAAAATCAGAAAGGTCCAATTTACATCGTTTGCTCCTCCAAGGTTTGCTGAGTCAAACCAATCTCCATTTGCTTGAACTGTAGCGGGAGCCTTATTTGGGTAGTACCGATTATCATATTGAGCCCCATCGTAAACTACGACCCAAATTTGTTCTCCTGATGGAATTTTTTCAGATACTCCGCGTACTTGAACGGAGGTGCTTGCGAAGGTTGCTGGAAGGGGATAAGTAATCTTCAATGATGGGGTTTCTGGTATTATGAAGAAAAGTGCAAATATCAAGATAAGGACCAACACTAATGAAGAAACGGCAATGGTTTTTCTTCGAGTTAATTTTACCTCTTTTAGTGCAAGAATTGTTGTAATTAAAGAAAAAATCCCTGCAATAATGGCAGCGAGTAAGGTTGCTAGGACACTTGCATCCATTATCTCACTGATACAATATTGATCAAAGAGAATTTAAAACTTTTTAAATAAATAGTGTATTAGCTGAGTTATCTTCCTTTATAAGGTATTAACCCTAAATTAAAGCTGTCAAGTGGATTTAGATGGACAACTGAGACTGCTTCTATTTCATAAAATCCTGAGTGCTTGCCTTCTAAGTTAGGTTTACATCGTTAAGGTGTGCTCAGCTAAGGTATGCTCTTTTGAGGTCAGCTCTGCAGTTATACTCTGATAAGGTTTGCTTCGCTAAGGTGTGCTCCGTAGAGGTATGCTTCGCCAAGGTCTGTATCAATTGAAGGATTTTCTTGTCTTCGCTTGTCAAAACCCTACTCCTTTTTTCAGAATCGCAAGATGTTCTTCGTTTACCAAAAAACAGCACTTCCTCGCATTCAAGAGTAGTTATTGACCAATTACATATAATACCTTTGAAACCACAATGCCGTATACTCGATTCCGTATATACTCTATCCTATATGGTATGATTCTTCTACTCTAACCCTTAGTACCCTGATGGGTATGCCCTAAGTATATGCCGAACCGTGTCTACTGCCCTGAGTAAGCCTTTTTTCAGGTTCCTGCTAAGCCTGAAAGTAATGGTTGGTTGGTTGGACTAAAATTTAATCCACCACCATACTACGTCTTTTATTGAATTGTTTCTGATTTATTATTGCCACTCGTTACTGGTTTAATCAAGAATCCAATGATGCCAAAGCCTTGATTTCTTTTCTTTTTTTACCGAATACATCTAAGGCCTAAGAATGTACGCAGTATAACGTCTGTTATGTTTCTAAAAATATTTACTTGTTCTTTTGAGTTTTGGTTTACCGTTAACTTCGCTAATCGTGAAGGCTTCACCCTTTATGTACACGATTTTCTTTTCAGCCATGATGTTAAAGCCTCCTCTGAGGAAAGAGCGGGAGCTGCAAACTTGACTCCCGCCTTCCCTGTTATTTCCGTTGTGCTCTTTGGGAGGATATGACCTTTATTTGTCTTATTCCGTTAGTGGATGCCTTCGCTTGAGGTCGGTCTAAGTCTGGAAGGTTCTTTTTGCCATTCTTTTCAATCCTTTTAGAAATCTAAAATGAATCCCTTCCTCCAAACTCTTAGCAAGTAATGTTTGTTTATACTTAATACTCACTAAATCGTTACTTCCTTTTGATCCTTATTTTTTTGGAAAAATCTGGAACAGAGAAAATTGGTTGTTTTGAGGTATCCAACTTTCCTATGCATTAGAGAGGATCTTCCATGTTTACTAATGCTTTTTCGATTAGTCCAGCGGCTTTCACTTTGATGATTTCTTGCTGAAGATATGTTAAGACCGACAACGAATTTAAAAGGTTAAACCCCTTATTGTAACAGGACAAAAGTGAAGAGTACCAAATACATTAAAAATAGATTGGAAGAGCTAAAGCCCATCCTTGAAGAGAAATTTCAAGTGGAAACCATCGGAGTCTTTGGGTCTTATGTTCGCGGAGAGCAAACCAAGAAAAGTGATGTAGACGTTCTAGTAGAGTTCTCAAATGTTGCCCACCTGGGCCTTTTGAAATATATAGAATTGGAGATTTTTTTAAGCGAAAAGTTAGGTGTAAAGGTAGATTTGGTCGCTAAAGGTGGCTTAAAACCAACTCTCAAAGACCAGATATTGAGCGAAGTTGTTTACGTATGACTAAGCAACTTCGGGTTTATTTTGTCGATATCCTTGAGCGGTTGAAGAAATAGAAGAATTCACTAGAAACACCACTTTTGAAGAGTTCACTAAGAATAAGATGGCAATTCGAGCTGTAACGATGGATTTCGCGATAATTGGTGAAGCCACTAATCATATCTCAGCAGAAACCAAGAGTATGTATCCTCAAATTCCATGGAAGCAAATGGCGGGAATAAGAGACAAAATAATTCATGGATACTCATACATTAAGCTGGAAATACTTTGGGATGCAGTTTGTTTAGATTTACCAGTTTTAAAACCTCTAATCCAAGAAGTACTCAATAACGACTCAAAACAAGGATAATTCACTTGATTGTTTTGTTTTAAAAAGTTAACTTAGGTACTCGTCAATTCCAGATAACTGGAGAGTGACGACGGTAGCAAAAAAGAAAAAATGGCTTATTTTCTTATGTCGGCGGGGTCTTATTTTCTGTTTGAGCATCTGCTGTGATTTCTTCTATTGGTTTTGGAGGCGGCGTCGTTGCCATTGTGTAGCCTATCCATGCGCCGATTGCTAGAATGGCGATAAAGGCTACGGAAACAAGAATCAGGACTGCATCTAGTCTGACATTGGTCGCATTAAGGTTAAACAAACCCGGATCAACCACTAAAACGAGATAGCCTACTGCAACTATGACACAGACAGCAAGTATTGCTCCACCTATACCTTGATCTTTACTAACCATTCAAGTCACCACTAATATCCATGCTTACGTGTTCTTTTTGTTCTTAGCCAAGGCAAACCGCAAAGAAGCATATAAAGCATATTTCCAAAAACGTAACACATAAGAAAGCCACATTACGAAAGATTAAAGCAAAATTATTTTTGATATGTTATACTACCATAGTCACGACTAACCAAAAGAAAGGTTACAAAAAACTGTTGGCGATGCAGAGCTTGCTGTGGGGCTGCGCCTTCATTTTTGAAGATGGAAAAATTAGCAGGTGATTTTGTTGATTGTCTTCGGGTTTAAGAACCCAGGATCCGATCAGGCCCAATCTATTAAGACAGCGCGCTTATGCGTTGTCTGGTTTTCGTCTTAAACGCCTAACGGCTACGACCGTGTAGATTAAAATGATTTCGGGGACGGCTATGCTAACGGCAAAAATAGACCCTAATGATGTTACTGATGACGTTGAAGGCACTAAGAATTGTACGGTCACTTGTGAATTTCCGTATGCGAGATTTGTATCGAAACTTGCTTTGCACCAGACGTAGAAGTTATTGGCGTCTTGCGTGTAGCCTTGGTTTGGAGCCTTCTGGCCATCAATGTATACGACTGGGCTTATTCCGTAGGGAATGTCGGTTTTTGGAATAGTCATGTTAGCAAAGCCTTCTGATCCGTTTGGTCCCGATATTTTGAAGGAAACGGTGGTTGTGGTGGGTTGGTTTGTTGTGATTGTGGCGTTGGATATCTGGGAACTGCTTACGTTTCCGCCGATGCCAAGGTCAACTATAGCACCACTACCAATCGTCACTGGCACAGTCGTTACTAACGGAGTTGGATTAGGTGATGGCGTATTCGTTGGTGTCGGGGTGAGAGTTGGTGTTTGAGTTGGGATGGGAGTTGGAATGATAGTTGGCGTTGGGGAAAGGGATGGAGTAGGGGTAGCTGTGGGTGTTGGAGTTGGGGTGGGAGTTGGGGTGAGAGTTGGCGCAGGAGATAGCGTTGGTGTTGGGGTAGGAGTTGGAGTCGGTTTGGGAGTTGGACTTGGCGAAGGAGTTTGGGTCGGAGTAGGAGTTGAGGTCGGAGTAGGAGTTGGAGTTGGTTTGGGAATTGGACTTGGTGTTGGCGTAGGCGTTGAAGTTGGAGTTGGGGTTGGAGTTGGAGTTGGTTTAGGAGTTGGCGTTGGACTTGGGGTTGGGGTTGGGGTCCGAGTTGGAGTTGGCGTAGGAGTTGGCTTAGGAGTTGGCGTAGGAGTTGGCGTAGGAGTTGGCGTAGGAGTTGGCGTAGGAGTTGGCGTAGGAGTTGGCGTAGGAGTTGGGGTAGGAGATGGAGTTGGCGTTGGGGTTGGAGTTGGCGTAGGAGTTGGATCGGGTGTTGCCGCTGGTGCATCCGCGCCGGTCACCGTAACTGTTCCTGTCCTGACACCATTTGAGAAAGCGCAGATTAATAGCGAAATTAGAAATGCGATTAATAGTATTTGTAGTTTCTTCATTTTTTTTCATTCTTGTTTTTCTTGTCTTCTAAGATTGAGGTTAATCGTATTTTGACATTCTTAATTTTTGCTGGATTCGCCAGGAAATGGTAAGTCTAGAATAGTTAGTGTCATACCATTAGAATTCAATGATAAAACCTCAAGTAACTTAGATAAAGCACAGATTAAAGCTTTTCCAGAAGGGTTTTAGTGTGGCTATTTTGGTTTTTTAGTAGTTTGCATATAAAAGTTTATGTATGCATTTGGTATCTGTTGTATACGGTGGTTGTGTTGACACTTAAACCGTTAGCCGTAAGAGTCCCTGCTGAATTAGAGAAAGAGATTATTGAAATCACACAAAAGGAAAAATTAGACAAAGCCACAGTTGTCCGAAACCTTCTTGAAGTGGGCATAAATGAATGGAGAAAACAAACTGCCCTAGATTTTTTGCAGAAGGGAAAAGTAACTTTCTCTAAAGCCGCAGAGATTGCAAATCTTTCCCTTTGGGAGTTTTCTGATTTGATCAAACAACGCAATATTGAATGGGTTAGATTTACGCCTGAAGATCTTGAGAAAGAATTCAGGGAAGCGTCAGTGGCGAAGCCCAAGTGAAGCCGTTAGTTATCAATTCTACCCCGTTGATCTATTTATCTAAAGCTGGATTGAGCTGGATTATTGAGCGTTTAAATGCAGAAAAGTTAACCTGCCCTTTGGTTAGGGTTGAGGTCGTAGACAAGGGGAAACACAAGGGAGTTCCTGACGCTTTTGTTCTGGAGAAATTGTTTTCTAATGGAGTTTTCAAGATATGTGAACCTAACGATAAGTTATTTCTTTCGCGTTTGTGTGAGACGCGTGGGCTTCATGTTGCGGATGCTGAGGTTTTGGCTCTAGCCAAAGAGTGTGATGGTTTGGCTGTTATTGATGATGAGGTTGCAAGGAAAACAGCAAAAGTGTACGGAATCGGATATGTTGGCACGCCGTATGTTTTGGAGCGGGCTGTTTTTGAAGGGCTTATTTCGAAAGAGGAAGCTAAGCAGGCTGTGAATGACATGGTTTCAGCTGGCTGGCGGTGCAGCGTCGAGAGCTATGCGAAGATTATGGAGTTATTAGAAAGATAAGGTTTATTTTTTGATGTTGTTATAATTTTGCTATTCTGGTTAAAATGTTGGGTAAGTGAGTTATAGCCATATTCGTTTAGTTTCTTTTATGGAGTTGAAATGTGTGTCGTCTGAAATTATTTTGGCTTAATTTTTGATTGCTGTATACGCAATGATGCATCGTATCAGATCCAGGTAGTTTTGATTTCCTTAATTTGTTGAAAATGTGGGTCGTCTGAGATGCAGACTGCATTCAATGTGGATGCTGTAGCGGCAATCATGCTATCGCCCATTGACAGATTATATTTGTGTCTTATTTCGGCGGAAATTTGTGCTATTTGGTCATCAACTGGAACGACTTTGAAGTCTTTTTTAATTAATGTTGCTCGAAGTTTGGCAGTTTCTCTTCCTTCGCGAGCAAGCGAGAGCTTGTATACTTCATGAAGTACTATTGCTGAGACGTACTTTTCGTGTCGCTTTTTCTCTTCTTGAAGCTTTTTATGTAGGGCTTCACTTTTTGAGTAGAAGAATTCAACGAAGAATCTGCTGTCGTAGCTTGCCTTATTCATCTTGTTCCCTGAGTTTATCAAGCTCTTTTTTCATTTCCTCAGGAGTGGCAAAAGCTGAACCGGAACCGATTAAATCCCAAATTGACTTTTTAGGTTTGAAAAGTATGCCCTCGCTAGTTTCGACAACTTCAAGCCTTGTGCCTTCTTCGATTTTGAATTTCCTGCGAAGTTTTACGGGAATGGTGGTTTGACCTTTTTTTGTTACGACAACTTCAGTTTCCAACTTTCATCAAGTAATACGTTCATGAAGTATTACTTTATTAATGTTTCTAATCGCTCCATTTAGATTTAAACTCTTCATTACCGGGGGATTTCCTCGTCTATTTGACGTTAAAGTCGTTAATGGAAGGTGGCCGTGGACAAGCAGGTTCGCAAGGGCGGCAGCGCGTGGGCCGCGTCATCGTTGCAACCCAAATCGCGATCACTTTGGTGCTGGTGGTCGGCGCGGGATTGCTGGCACGCAGCCTGAAGAAAGTGTTGGAGGTGAATCCCGGGTTCCGCGTGGACAAAATCGTCACCATGGACGTTTCGCTTCCGTGGGTGGAAGACCCGAAGGCCAAAGCCGGGCAGGCGATTTTCTTTGCCAGCCTGATGGACCGCCTCAAACAAATTCCTGGTGTGCGGGAAGTAGGCGCCTACCCGTTGATTTTTGCCTCGTCATCGGCCTCAGCACCAATCGATAAATTTGATCAGGTATAAGAGGGGGTAAGCCGGAAACCTCAGTGCGTGATCCGAGTCTCTCTCTATTCCTGAGATCTAGTAGCAAGGAGGCCACTTCGAGGTTTTGGCCCCTCCGATTTTGGACTGCGTGCTCGTTTGCTATGGTAGTAGCAGGAGATGAGTTTGTTTGAAGCACGGCGTGCATCTTTCTCATTTTGATCACACAACCAGCCAATGCCCCGTTGTGTCCCCATTCGTGTGCCTGCTTGCTTTTTCATTCGCAATTCTGATTTCGGATATTGATGATATCCTTTGTGGA
>CAVVRN010000006.1:0-88040 GCA_963750605.1 Candidatus Bathyarchaeota archaeon | reverse complement strand
AAAATTTGACTAAATTTGGTCAAAGAGAGTTTTATGAATAACCTTTAGGCATAATCAAACAGCAATAAATTAGGTAAAGATGAAAAAAGCTATCTCAGTTGCTGCAATAGTTATTCTGCTAATAATTGAGATGCAAGTCATTCTGCATCAAGCTGCTCCCTCAATGTCAGAAAACAACTGCCTATTGTCAACGCACAAGAAGTACAAGTTAACGCTTCAATTTCAAGAGCTGGAATGGAGCGCTTCGGCCGACATGTTAAGCCCAATATCAAATGCACACTATCTACGGGTTCGGAGATAGTTACGTTACTCAAAACAGCGGAAAGGGGATGTTGACACAACCTCTCACATTACGTAACCGTTACCCTCTGAAGCTCACTATCCAATTCCAATAAATGTTTTCTAACTTATCTGTAAAGATAAATAACCAAGAAATTAAATGGCAATTAGATGACAAAGACTTTTCGCGATATCTTTGATTCAAATTTACCTGAAATAAATTGGACAATACAACCAGTTCCACAAGATTTTACGATAGCTGTTGTCTATGAACAGCCGAATTCTACGCACTACGGAGTCAACTGCGTACTTAGGTCATGATGCACTTGTATTTCCCATTCATTCTCAACTTCGGGTTCCACTGATGCTCCAAAACGATTTCCGCTGTACTCATGGTTTGATTATGGAACAACAGTTTCAACGTTTACTATTCAACCCCAAACTTACATCTCTCAAATAAATGCTTAATTCCACCGCGGCACAAGGCACTTTATCAAAAGTAGTTTATTTCCCAGGTAACTCTGCAGAATTGTTGCAATTCAAGATTTCCGGAAGTGGTGGCCAATTTTTATTTCAAAGTTCACGGAACGGTACGCAAGTTAGTAATGACCCGACATTATTTCCATATGGCGCTGTAGTAACTATGAATGCTCAAACAGCCCAAAGCACTTTCCCAAATCTCACTGTCTTAGTCGTTGCTTGTGTTATACTTGCAGTTATTGGCGTTAGCGTGGGGTTGTTCCTGTATAAAAGGCATCGAAAGACGACAAAATGATCAGCCTGATTAATTCAAGAAACTTTGACTTGCCTTTGTTCAGAAATCTGTTATTTGGATTTGAATCTAATTTCTGGTTCAACTCGGGAATCGCACAAAAGCAACTCCATTTTCAACTTTAAAAAATGAGAGAATAGTTTACTTGAAGCTGAAGTAGCTTTACCCGAATTTTGCGAGCACTTCTCGTCCGAAATCGGTTATTTCGACGGCGTAGAACTCGTAGGGTCCCATTCTTTTTGGCGTTTCAAGTATGTCGATGAGTTTGGATTTTGACAGGTGCCTTACTGCGTCGTTTAGGCCTTCAGGCATCAAACCTGTCTTTCTATGTAAGAGGTCCACTTTCACCAACAGACCTTTCTCAAATTGAGATAGGGCTATTAGAACCTGTTTGGCTGACTGGTCAAGCATGTCGAAATCGTCTTGTTCAAAATCTTCAACCATACAAAACACCTACCCCTAACTAAGCAGTCTTTACATAAAAACCATTTGAAATGTTGCTAATTCCCTTGATAATGCCACAATCCCTAACATAAAAAATAGTAATCGAAATCGGCTATCAAAAAGTCGTTATCGCTATCGGGCTGTTGAGGTGTTCAGTTTCACAGCGGACCGAATGAGGGTCTTGAAGGCTCCCTCGTCAATCTTGTCGTCTTCATGCATGTCGATGGCGCACCTGAACGTCCCAGGCTGGGGTGAACAGGTGAGAGGGGTCTTCCAGCGAGGCACCCTTAAAGAAAGTGAGCTAGACCGCACTCTTGTAGGACTCTTCTGTGCAGATGCCGCCGTTATGAGACCAGACTGGCGTCCCAGGGTTTGTTGGCTGCACCCCCTTCCACTCTTCAAGTACTTCTGGGTCCGTCTCCTTGATGAGCCGGCGCACCTGTACTAAGTTTTCTCCACATCAGTCGCCTATTTCCTTGATTCTTGCTTCGATAAACTGTGAAGGAGACTCATCTTTCACAGTTTGCTCTTTGCCATGTGTTGTTCACTTGTCACTATATTTCCCAATTAAATACTTAACTTATTTTTATTTACTCAACATGTTCTTTTTAATCGATGTTTATTATCGGAAGTCTACTTATTTCTAAAACACACGCGCTATTTTGCATTTTGTGAGCAGTTTTGTTTACAGAGAAGAGGTATTGACTGGATTGAACTATAGCTGGCTGATTTGTGTTGTTTAGGCAAAACGTAATTCCAAACTCTTCGCACATCGTTATTTTCATTAATGACCGAGAGTTTTGACATGTCCTTTCAATAATCGATTCAATCAAAAAATATTATAAGGTTTTTTGAGAAGTATGCTTAACTATTTTTGTTAATTTCAATAATATTCATCAAAAACAGAGCTTCGACTCAATCCTTCAACTTTTAGCGTCAACTTAAGATCCCTTAAAGACTTGACGAGGTTCTCAGTTTTGTGTTTCTCTCAAACATTTTGAGAGATTAAATTTTAATATTGTGTGTGCTCATGAAGATAATTATCAGGCATTTTTCTAAGTTATTAAGAATTATCCTTCAGGGAATGGGAGTAATTATTTGAATACAAAAAGTTAAACTATTTTTCTCCGAAATTATTATTTCTTAAAACCTTAATGATTATATAGGCAAAGCTAAGAGAAAAAAAACATTAGCTTGCATTTTTTTAGAGTAAAATAATTAAGCGGTTAGGCACAATAAGAAATTAATGGACCATAACAAATTTAACGCAGAACTTATAGCACCATGTGGAATGAATTGCGGCATTTGCAGAGCCTATATTGCTTCCACGTACGGGTTACCGAGGGTGAGAGGCAAAGTAAGCTATTGCGCAGGTTGTGTTATCAGAGGCAAAAACTGCTACATCAAACGTGGCTGCAAAAAACTCTCCAAACACGAAATCCGCTCTTGCAGTGAATGCGATACATTGCCTTGTGAGAAGCTTGAACATCTTGATAAACGCTACAGGGAACACTATGGCATGAGCATGGTGGAAAACCTTAAACTGCTAAAAGCCATAGGCATGCCAGAATTTCTCAAAAGCCAAGCAGAAAAATATACCTGTCCAAGCTGCGGAGACGCGGTTTGTGTGCATGACGCAAAATGCTATTCATGCCGATACAAAAGAAAAACCTAAACACCAAACTTTTCCACAATTTCACGAATTATATTCATGTTTCGAGTCGTTGCTTTCACTTTCAGTTTTGACTCTATAAATGGGTTAGGCAATGCTCCTTCGCCTCCGCCGTGGGTTACGCTGAAAATTTCTGTGCCCTTGGCTGAAATTACTTTGGCTGTCGACTTAGGAATCGTCATCGGTAATTCCTCAGGGATTTTTGTGGAGTCACTTGCGACAAGAGTTACCAAAAAGCTTGAGCCTTCAGTACTTTGCCCCTTGAAGGGTTCGATTTTAATTAACTCCTTGAGTTGAGAAATTGTACGAATAAACACTGAGACTTTGTATCCTAAAATTTCCTGGAGTTTACCTTCTATTTTCTCTTTGATTTCTCCAAGGTTCTCTCCTTCGGCTTCAAAAATTACGTTGCCGCTTTGTTTGTATGTGATAACATTCTCAAAACCTATCGATAAGAAAGCCTCTTTTTGCTTCTCTTTCTTGACAGTGTGGCCGCCAACGTTGATTCCCCTAAGAAAAGCTACAAAGCGTCGCATCATTTCATCAGTTTAATCATTATTGCTTTAGCCGCGTACAGCCTATTTTCTGCCTGCTCATAAATCAATGACTTTGGGCTCTCAATTGATTCTGCATCTATTTCATATCCTCGGTGAATCGGCATATCATGCATAATGTAGGCATGGCTGCCTTTGAGCAGTTCAGCGTTAATTTGGTAGGGCATCATAAGTTTAATCCGCTTCTCCTTTTCTGCTGCAAACTTGGGGTCAGTGAAAAACTCCATATCAATCCAAGTGTCCGTGTAAACGAAATCTGCATCTTTAACCGCTTTTTTCGCATCTATAATCGATTGCCAAAGCCCAGTTTTCTTTGCTTCAGTTAACAACTCATCATCGCGTGCAGCTTCATTGAAAATCGGCGTAACCGTCGTTAATTTGACACCTGTTTTAGTGCAGCCCTCTATTAGCGAGTTAGAAACGTTATTGTGGACGCCGATGTAAACCAGTTTGGCCCCTTTTAACGTCGCCTTTCTTTTCTTTCATTGTGATTAAGTCGGCTAAAGCTTGGCTTGGATGATACTTCTCATCGCAACCGTTGATTACTGGGACAAGGGAAGCCTTAGCCATCTTTAGCAAGTCCGCGTCATAGAGCAGCCGCGCCATAATGCAGTCAACATTGCGGGACAAATACTGAATTTCATCGGTTATGTCTGCCAATGTGAAGTTGGTTGTTCGCCAATCAATAAATAAGCCGTGACCGCCAAGCTGCGTAGCTGCAACCTCAAACGAAACCCTGGTGCGCGTAGAGGTTTTCTGGAAAATAAGCGCAGATGATTTTCCCTCAAAAGTTTTACTGTATTTTTTTGGGTTGTGCTTAACTTCTATTCCTAAGTCAACCATTGCAGTAAGTTCTTGACTGGATAACTCTTTGAAATTAATGAGGTGCATCTTGCTTTGCCTTCAAGATACGCTGACGAGCCAGCAATTATAAGCTTTATGGAAACACTTTTCACCTAAACCGCACACAATAGGGAATGAATCAGAATGATTCTCATCGTAGCCTCAAACAAAGACATTGCTAGCTAAACATTAAAAAGCAAATCATCAAGCATTACGCTTTCAAAGAAACCCCTGTAACTTTTCAGCAAAACCCACTTTACACAGCTGAACTTGAACGGCAAAGAAATTACGCTTGCAACATTAAATCAGGAATCTGTTACTGCACAAAATCTGCCAGAAAGCTTTCCTAATGCACAAATAATTGTTTTTATTTCAAGGCATAGTAGCGCAAGTGGCAAACCAACATTATCTGTTCATACACCTGGAAACTTTGCTGAAGCTGGGCTAGGTGGATTGCCAAAAATGGTTTCAGTTTCTCCTGCAATTGCAATGAGTGATGCGTTGAAATCACTTTTGCATTACAAAGAAGAGTTTAAACCTTGATTATGAGGTGTCTTATGAGTGCACTCATCATGGTCCATGCCTTGATGTGCCCACAATGTTTGTTGAGTTAGGAAGCTCAGAGGCGCAATGGAGTGATTCTAAGGCAGCAGAAGCTGTTGCTCACTCAGCAATGAATGCAATCTGCAATTTTTCGAAACCTTCGGCATTTCAGCGGTTCTCGGTATTGGTGGAACCCACTACAATCAAAAGTTTACTACCATGGCTTTGGTCGGAGAAGCTGTTTTTGGGCACATGATACCCAAATATGCACTCTCCATTATCGATCAGGAAATTTTATCGCAATGTATAGAGAAAACTTTTGAGAAGGTTTCGTTGGCAGTTCTTGATTGGAAAGGAATCAGAAGCGAAGACAAACCAAAACTGTTGATCCGCTCTACAAGATATTGGGTTACCTTTCAAGAAAGTTTAATCGACCGGAAAGAACCTTTAAAAGTGTTGATAAGATTGGTTTTAAACTCTAAGTTACAGCAACGTTTATTATTCATAAATGAAATCTTGAGTGTGCGATAACTATGGGAATAAAATCTTGGCTAACTCAAGCAGGAAGAACCTTAAAGTTAGCTGTAAAGCCCGGAAGAGAAGAGCTCTGGCTATCAATAAAAATCAGCCTCCTGGGAATAGGACTAGTTGGTTTAATTGGTTTCGTAATTAAACTCTTATCGTACGCAATAGGCGGCGCTTCAGCACCAGCTCAGCTTAGAAGGAAACTTGAGTTTATGGACAAGAAAGAAGAGCAAATGCAAATAAAAATTTTTGTTGTCAAAACCACAACGGGGCAAGAACGCAACGTTGCCAGGTTGATTGCTTCAAAAGTTGAAATGAACCATATTCCAATAAAATCTCTTCTTGTCCCAGACACACTAAAAGGATACGTGTTTGTTGAAGCTGATGGACCACATTTAGTGGAAGAAGCCATCTCAGGCTTAAGACATGTTCGCTCCAGAATCCCTGGTCTGGTAAGCTTTGCCGAAATAGAACGCTACATTGTTCGAAAACCAGTAATGGAAGACCTCAATGAAGATGACGTGGTCGAAATCACTGGCGGACCGTTCAAAGGCATGCGAGCTAAAATCACAAGGCTTGACAAAGCAAAAGGCGAAGTTACCCTTGAATTGCTTGAGGCAACATTCACTCTGCCAATCACAGTACATTCAGACTATGTAAAACTAGTAGAGAAAGCAAAATAATAACAGGTGAAACAATATGGGAGAGAAAAAAATTGTAGAATTGCTCGTAAGTGGAGGACAAGCCAATGCAGGTCCACCATTAGGTCCAGCTCTTAGGTCCATTAGGCGTAAACGTAATGGCAGTCGTCAACAAAATTAACGAGCTTACAAAAGACTATGCTGGAATGAAAGTTCCAGTGAAAATCACCGCTGATTCAGAGGATAAAAGTTGAGGACCTTTAATTTTCGCTATTCTCACCATCTGCTCCATAGACAAGTTGCCTACTTTAACAGTGTTGGGTGTTCCTGAGCCCTTCTCAATTTTCAATTCAGCAACAATTAAGTGCTGAAGCTGTTGGAGTGCCAACGGAAACCTCGAAGGTTTTGTCCTCTGTGTCAGCGCTGATTTTCACTGGAACTTTCATTCCAGCATAGTCTTTTGTAAGCTCGTTAATTTTGTTGACAACAGCCATAATGTTTAGGCCTAATGGACCAAGAGCTGGACCTAATGGTGGACCTGCATTGGCTTGTCCGCCGCTTACGAGCAATTCTACAACTTTTTTCTCTCCCATTTTGTTTCACCAGTTATTATTTTGCTTTTTCTACTAGTTTTACATAGTCTGAATGTACTGTGATTGGCAAAGTGAATGTTGCCTCAAGCAGTTCGAGGGTAACTTCGCCTTTTGACTTGTCAAGTCTTGTGATTTTTGCACGCATACCTTTGAATGGTCCACCAGTGATTTCGACGACGTCATCTTCGTTGAGGTCTTCCATGACTGGTTTTCGAACAATGTACCGTTCAATTTCTGCGAAGCTTACGAGACCAGGGATTCTGGAGCGCACATGTCTTAAGCCTGTGATGGCTTCTTCCACCAGATGTGGTCCATCAGCTTCAACAAACACGTATCCTTTGAATGTGTCTGGAACAAGAAGAGCTTTTATTGGAATATGGTTCATTTCAACTTTTGAAGCAATTAACCTGGCAACGTTTCGTTCTTGACCTGTTGTTGTTTTGACAACGAAAATTTTTACTTGCCTTTGCTCTTCTTTCTTGTCCATAAATCAGGTTCCTTCTAAGGTGTTGATGCGTGCTGCTGATGCTGCCGCCTATTGCATAAGATAAAAGTTTAATTACGAAACCAATTAAACCAACTGCGCCTATGCCTAGGAGACTGATTTTTATTGATAGCCACAGCTCTTCTCTTCCAGGCTTTACAGCTAACTTTAAGGTTCTTGCTGCTTGCTGTAGCCAAGATTTTATTCCCATATTCATCGCACACTCAAGATTTCATTTATGAATAATAAACGTTACTGTAACTTAGAGTTTAAAAACAACCTTATTAACCTTTTAAAGTCTTCTTGCCGGTCGATTAAACTTTCTTGAAAGGCAACCCAACATCCTGCAGAGCAGATAACAGTTTTGGTTTGTCTTCACTTTTAATTCCTTTCCAATCAAGAATTGCCAACGAAACCTTCTCCAAAGTTTTCTCTATGCATTGCGATATCATTTCATGCATCAATATTGCAGACAGCGTATTTAGGTATCATGTGGCCGAAAACAGCTTCTCCGACCAAAGCCATTAAGTAAACTTTTGATTATAATGTGTTCCGCCTATGCCTAGAACCGCTGAGAATCGAGCAGGTTTTGAAAATTAGCGATTGCATGCATTGCTGAGTGAGCAACAGCTTGTGCAGCCTTAGAATCTCTCCATTGTGTCTCTGAACTGCCTAACTCAACAAACATTGTTGGCACATCAAGGCTTGGACCATGATGGGTGCACTTCATATGATACTTCATAATTAAGGCTTAAACTCTTCTTTGTAATGTAAAAGCGCTTTTAAGGCATTACTCATAGCTGTTGCAGGAGAAACTGAAACTGTTTGAGGCAATCCACCTAGTTCTGCTTCTGCAAAGTTTCCAGGCGTATGAACAGATAATGTTGGTTTGCCACTTGCGCTGCTATGCCTTGAGATAAAAACAATTATTTTTGCCTTAGGAAAACTTTCTGGTAGATTTTGCGCATTAACAGATTCCTGGTTTAAAGTTGCAAGATGTAATTTCTTTGCCGTTTAAGTTAGCGTTGATAAAGTGGGTTTTGTTGGAAAATTTCAGAGGTTTCTTTGAAAGGGTAATGCTTGAGGATTTGCTTTTTGATGTTTAGGCTTGCAATATCCTTGTTTGAGGCTACGAGGAGAATCATTCTGTTCATTCCTTATTGTGTGTGGTTTGGGTGAAAAGGGTTTCCATAAAGCTTATAATTGCTGGCTCGTCAGCGTATCTGGAAGGCAAAGCAAGATGCATCTGATTAATTTCAAAGAATTATCCGGCCAAGAACTTAATGCACTGGTTGATTTAGGCATTGAAGTTAAGCATAACCCAAAAAAATACAGTAAAACTTTTGAAGGCAAATCATTTGCCTTGATTTTTCAGAAAACTTCCACTCGCACCAGGGTTTCCTTTGAGGTTGCAGCTACGCAGCTTGGCGGTCACGGCTTATTTATTGATTGGCGAACAACCAACTTTACGATGGCAGACATAAGCGATGAGGTTCAGTATTTGTCACGTAATGTTGACTGCATTATGGCGAGGTTGCTTTATGATTCGGATTTGTTGAAGATGGCCAAGGCTTCCCGTGTTCCAGTTATCAATGGATGCGACGAGAAGTATCATCCAAGCCAAGCCTTAGCCGACTTAATCACCATAAAAGAAAAAAAAGGCACTCTGAAAGGCGCTAAACTGGTTTACATCGGCGTGCACAATAACGTTTGCAATTCGCTAATTGAAGGCTGCACAAAAACAGGAGTCAAAATAACAACAGTTACCCCGATTTTCAATGAAGCAGCAAGAGATGAAGAGTTGCTCACTGAAGCAAACAAAACTGGGCTTTGGCAATCAACTTTAGATGCAAAAAAAGCGGTTAAAGACGCAGATTTCGTTTATACGGACACTTGGATTGATATGGAGTTCTTCACTGACCCCAAGTTTGCCGCAGAAAAAGAAAAGCGGATTAAACTTATGATGCCCTACCAAATTAACGCTGAACTCCTCAAAGGCAGCAACGCCTACATTATGCATGATATGCCCATTCACCGAGGATACGAAATAAGCGCTGAAGCCATTGAAAGCCCAAAGTCAGTGATTTATGAGCAAGCAGAAAACAGATTGTACTCGGCTAAAGCAATAATGCTAAAACTGATGAAATAATGCGACGCTTTGTAGCTTTTCTTAGGGGAATCAACGTTGGCGGGCGCTCTGTTAAGAAAGAGAAGCAGAAAGAAGCTTTCTTTCGCTGGGTTTTCAAAATGTCTCACCTTTAAACAAAGCGGCAACGTAATTTTTGAAGCCGAATGGAGAAACGTTGAAGAAATCAAAAAGAAAATAGAAGGTAAACTTCAGGAAATTTTAGGATATAATGTCGCTGTTTTTATTCGCACAATCGCTCAACTCAAGGACATAATTAAAATCGAACCCTTCAAAGGACAAAATAAGAAGGCACAAGCTTTCTGGTCACTCTTCTCTCAAGTGACTCCACAAAAATCCCTGATGGAATTACCAATGACAATTCCAAAATCGACAGCAAAAGTAATTTCAGCCAAAGGCACAGAAGTTTTCAGCGTAACCCATGGCGGCGGCGAAGGAGCATTGCCTAACCCATTTATAGAGTCAAAGCTGAAAGTGAAAGCAACGACTCGAAACATGAATATAATTAGTGAAATTGTGGAAAAGTTTGGTGTTTAGGTTTTTCTTTTGTATCCGCATGAATAGCATTTTGCGTCATGCACACAAACCACGTCTCCGCAGCTTGGACAAGTATATTTTTCTGCTTGGCTTTTGAGAAATTCATCCATGCCTTTTGCTTTTAGCAGTTTAAGGTTTTCAACCATGCTCATGCCATAGTGTTCCCTGTAGCGTTTATCAAGGTGTTCAAGCTTCTCACAAGGCAATGTATCGCATTCGCTGCAAGATTGGATTTCGTGTTTGGAGAGTTTTTTGCAGCCACGTTTGATGTAGCAGTTTTTGGCTCTGGTAACACAACCTGCACAATAGCTTACTTTGCCTCTTACCCGCGGTAACCCGTGACGTGGAAGCAATATAGGCTCTGCAAATGGCGCAATTCATTCCACATGGCGCTATAAGTTCTGCGTTAAATTTGTTATGGTCCATTAATTTCTTATTGTGCCTAACCGCTTAATTATTTTACTCTAAAAAAATGCAAGCTAATGTTTTTTTTCTCTTAGCTTTGCCTATATAATCATTAAGGTTTTAAGAAATAATAATTTCGGAGAAAAATAGTTTAACTTTTTGTATTCAAATAATTACTCCCATTCCCTGAAGGATAATTCTTAATAACTTAGAAAAATGCCTGATAATTATCTTCATGAGCACACACAATATTAAAATTTAATCTCTCAAAATGTTTGAGAGAAACACAAAACTGAGAACCTCGTCAAGTCTTTAAGGGATCTTAAGTTGACGCTAAAAGTTGAAGGATTGAGTCGAAGCTCTGTTTTTGATGAATATTATTGAAATTAACAAAAATAGTTAAGCATACTTCTCAAAAAACCTTATAATATTTTTTGATTGAATCGATTATTGAAAGGACATGTCAAAACTCTCGGTCATTAATGAAAATAACGATGTGCGAAGAGTTTGGAATTACGTTTTGCCTAAACAACACAAATCAGCCAGCTATAGTTCAATCCAGTCAATACCTCTTCTCTGTAAACAAAACTGCTCACAAAATGCAAAATAGCGCGTGTGTTTTAGAAATAAGTAGACTTCCGATAATAAACATCGATTAAAAAGAACATGTTGAGTAAATAAAAATAAGTTAAGTATTTAATTGGGAAATCTAGTGACAAGTGAACAACACATGGCAAAGAGCAAACTGTGAAAGATGAGTCTCCTTCACAGTTTATCGAAGCAAGAATCAAGGAACTAGGCGACTGATGTGGAGAAAAGTTAGTACAGGTGCGCCGGCTCATCAAGGAGACGGACCCAGAAGTACTTGAAGAGTGGAAGGGGGTGCAGCCAACAAACCCTGGGACGCCAGTCTGGTCTCATAACGGCGGCATCTGCACAGAAGAGTCCTACAAGAGTGCGGTCTAGCCCACTTTCTTTAAGGGTGCCTCGCTAGAAGTCCCCTCTCACCTGTTCACCCCAGCCTGGGACGTTTAGGTGCGCCATCGACATGCATGAAGACGACAAGATTGACGAGGGAGCCTTCAAGACCCTCATTCGGTCCGCTGTGAAACTGAACACCTCAACAGCCCAATAGCGATAACGACTTTTTGATAGCCGATTTCGATTACTATTTTTTATGTTAGGGATTGTGGCATTATCAAGGGAATTAGCAACATTTCAAATGGTTTTTATGTAAAGACTGCTTTAGTTAGGGGTAGGTGTTTTGTATGGTTGAAGATTTTGAACAAGACGATTTCGACATGCTTGACCAGTCAGTCAAACAGGTTCTAATAGCCCTATCTCAATTTGAGAAAGGTCTGCTGGTGAAAGTGGATCTCTTACATAGAAAGACAGGTTTGATGCCAGAAGGCCTAAACGACGCAGTAAGGCACCTATCAAAATCCAAACTCATCGACATACTTGATACGCCAAAAAGAATGGGCCCCTACGAGTTCTACGCCGTCGAAATAACCGATCTCGGACGAGAAGTGCTCGCAAAATTCGGGTAAAGCTACTCAGCTTCAAGTAAACTATTCTCTCATTTTTTCAAAGTTGAAAATGGAGTTGCTTTTGTGCGATTCCCGAGTTGAACCAGAAATTAGATTCAAATCCAAATAACAGATTTCTGAACAAAGGCAAGTCAAAGTTTCTTGAATTAATCAGGCTGATCATTTTGTCGTCTTTCGATGCCTTTTATACAGGAACAACCCTACGCTAACGCCAATAACTGCAAGTATAACACAAGCAACGACTAAGACAGTGAGATTTGGGAAAGTGCTTTGGGCTGTTTGAGCATTCATAGTTACTACAGCGCCGTATGGAAATAATGTCGGGTCATTACTAACTTGCGTACCGTTCCGTGAACTTTGAAATAAAAATTGGCCACCGCTTCCGGAAATCTTGAATTGCAACAATTCTGCAGAGTTACCTGGGAAATAAACTACTTTTGATAAAGTGCCTTGTGCGGCAATTGAATAAGCATTTATTTGAGAGATGTAAGTTTGGGGTTGAATAGTAAACGTTGAAACTGTTGTTCCATAATCAAACCATGAGTACAGCGGAAATGATGGAGCATCAGTGGAACCGAAGCGAGGAATCAATGGAAATACAAGTGCATATTGACCTAAGTACGCAGTTGACTCCGTAGTGCGTAGAATTGGCTGTTCATAATGAACAGCTATCGTAAAATCTTGTGGAACTGGTTGTATTGTCCAATTTATTTCAGGTAAATTTGAATCAAAGATATGGCAAAAGTCTTTGTCATCTAATTGCCATTTAATTTCTTGGTTATTTATCTTTACAGATAAGTTAGAAACATTTATTGGAATTGGATAGTGAGCTTGTAACATATTTTGATTGACGGTAACGGTTACGTAATGTGAGGGGTTTGTCAACATCCCCATTCCGCTGTTTTGAGTAACGTAACTATCTCCGAACCCGTAGATAGTGTGCATTTGATATTGCGTATCTATATTCGCCCAAAGTACTCCGTTGGCTCTTGAAATTGAAGCGTTAACTTGTACTTCTTGTGCGTTGACAATGGGCGGATTGTTTTCTGACATTGAGGGAGCAGCTGATGCAGAAATGACTTGCATCTCAATTATTAGCAGAATAACTATTGCAGCAACTGAGATAGCTTTTTTCATCTTTACCTAATTTATTGCTGTTTGATTATGCCTAAAAGGTTATTCGTAAAACTCTCTTGACCAAATTTAGTCAAATTTTCTTAACCTGATTTGAATTGGCAGTTTTTCGATGCCTAAGTATCAAAGCCCCAGAGAGAATGGAGAAAAATAAAGGCAAAAGTGCTAATGGTGGAAGCTCTGGAGCCGCAGGAGTTGTGGTGAGAGCTGGATGTGGGGCAGTGGTTGCGTTGGGTGATGTCGTTAAGTTGACAGAAGGTGGGTCGGTGGATGATGTGATTGGATTTGTGGGAGATGCTTGCGGGTTTGTCATTGATGCTGGTGGATTTGTGGGTGAAGGCGAGGGTGAAGGGAATGAATTAGATGGTAAGGTTTGCGTCCAAGGAATATGAAGTGGGGGAATTAATTTTGAGATATCAGGTGCCACTAATAGAGGATAATTATCGTTGCAGTTTGGGTAAACTTGGTAAGGTGTATCTCCTATTCCTGAATGGTCTACTTCAGTAGCGCTGGGGTACTTTGTTAAGTAGTCATCCCAATAGTTTCCTACTGTTCCATTGTCAAAAAGATTTGAACCAGTAATATTCCAGTTTGTTGCAAAATTCTTTGAATTATTCATGAAAATGTTTTCAAAAAACAAGTTATTGTTAACAGCATATCCCTCTCCACCAAGTGTTAATCCATAGCCATCATGACCATCTCCTACATTATTTGTAATAATATTCCCATAAAACACATTATTTGACCCATTATCCATCAAGATTCCCCAAAGTGCTGAGTTTTCTACATTATTTCCAGAAAAAACATTGTATGAGCATCCTGGGCTGTTTGGTGGATAACCCATGCCTACGTTTATTCCCACATTGGCGCCTATTTCGGTGTTATTGCTGATTATGTTATAGGACGCATTTGTCATTTGAATGCCATAGACAACGCCAAAGTTTGGTGGAATGGCGTTTCCAGTAATAGTGTTATTAGAACCAGTTAACGCTATGCCTGAGCCATAGTTTCTTGAAATGTAATTGAAAGAACCTGAAACGGAAATCCAGGCAGTATTATCTGTAGCTGTTTGGTTATACCCATTAATGGCTAACTCGTTATACCCATTAGCTGCTAACGTTGGCAATGAGTTGCCTATAACTTGGCTACCATTTCCTGATACGTCAAGCTCAATAAGCTGCGGTCCTTGAGTGGCGAAAGTATTATTTGTAATTTGAATTTGGCTTCCATTCACTGAAACATCGCCACCGACAATCAGAACTTCAAAGCCCGAAAACTTCACATTATCCGCTTGAATAATCATTGAATCATCGTATTCAGTTATGTATCCACCACCCAAAGAACTGACTAAATGAGATGGAGGGTGAAGAAATATTATTGCTTGGTAAGGAACCTCGCTTATGATTGATAGTGTCTTGTTGATTTCCAGCGTTTGTTCACTGTATGTTCCGCTCTTCACTTTTATGGTATCTCCGCTTGAAGCGTTACCAATAGCCGCAGATATTGTTGGGTAATCGGTTGGAACAGTAATTATTTTAGGACTGGCTTTTACAGGAAAATACGAAAAGGTAACTAAAGAAATTAAGAATAAAGCAACAAGCAGAATGACAAAGCCTTTGCTTATTTTTTTCATACTTACTCTTGCGATGCTTTGGCAATAAAAGGTTTATCGACAAGAAATCTTGACTGGATTTAGTCAAACTTTCTTGATTGATAATTGGTAACGCCACGCAAGAAGATTGCTCGGAGTGCTCACAGAAAATTATGACCAATTTATAGAATGATACATCGGCATTTGAACCAAAACCTAATAATTATCCGCTATTTATCACAATAATTTTAAAACGCTTGTAGTTAGTCGGAAACACTAAAAAAGTTTGTTTAGTTTTTATTGTATTCTTTAATCGAGTGATTCTCCGACCATTTTCTACTGGTAAAATCATTTTGTTTCTCTATAGTGTTTAAAAAAAGAAGTGGAATACCAATCAATGGAAGAGAAAGCATCCATAAATCCATGTTGTGCCCTAGTAACCATGCAAACCAGTCGCTCCAAACGTAGTTGCCGCCAAAGAATATCCACGTAAGATAATTCCACAAGTAAAACAAACCTAAACCAAGAATTATGACGCCAACTGGTCTCAGGTTCAAATCCTGCAACCTTTCAGTTCCAGACAGCTTCTTTGTGGCGTAAATCGAGTAAATGGTTAATGCAAGTAGTCCAAAAGCAGTTGAAAGGAAGGCAACCATCATGTATGGGTACGTGGTCAAATATTTTGTGCCCTTTATAGGTAAGGCTAACGCCCAAATACCCGTATTAAGTAGCCAATATACAAAAACCAAAACGGTACCCGAAATCAAACTCCATTTAATTGGGATTTTCATAGGTTTGTTTGGGCTTAATTTGTAAGCCAAGATAATGAGGGTAACCGGAATAATTGTAGCTTCAAGAATAGCCGGTAAAACGTATCCTAAAGAATAGGTCAAACTGCGTGAACCTTTAGCACTCTAAAAACGCCAGATGCGCCTGACGATAGCAACCCAAACCAGTAGATTGCTTCAAAAACTAAAACTAATCTTATGACTAGAAAGCTTCTGTTTTTGGAAATTCCTTTCTTAGCAAAATAGTAAATTAGGGCTACGATTGCTATTGCGCTTCCAGCCATTCGGAAAGAATTTCCAATTGTGGCATTAATGTCTTCAATTAGTTGTATTGTATTAATTCTTCCAGGTGTTCTTGCCCACTCGCCTATCCACGATAAAGTTGCCATCGTATGAAAGGTAAAGAGAAAATAGGCAATTGTGATTGTTATTATAGCTAATTTTATTGCTGTTTGAATTTTTTGTTGGCCGATCATTTGGGACCGAATGCTTACCAAAATCTTATTATTTCTCAGGTATGCAACCAGAATTAGGGAAATTAGGATTAATATTGAAAGGGTTGCGCCAAAAACTATCAAAGGAATCCTAAAGGCTGGCTCGGAATGTAATACGTTAGTCGAGGGCAGACCACCCAAATAAGCTGCAAGAAAGATTGCCACAAAGACTGTTCCAACACCTTGTATTGCTAATGAAAGATTGCTGACTTGCTTTTCCGTTATTTGCATAAGGCTGGTTGCTCCTCGATAAAGTCGCTATTTTTCTAAAATTTAAGGCTTACTTTCTTAAGTCTTCTTCTATCAAAGGCTAAAAAACCAATTAAATTGACATTGAGTTTTTCCGAGCGGTTCTTTTCCCAAATATTGAAAATTAACGACAAAAATATGCATTTTTTGGTCGATAGAACGCAGTAATATTAACCAATTTAAGATGAAGCGAACTATACTCAATAATTATCCTTGTAAACCCTAACATAATTCTTAATTACCTCATTGTTCAAAGTCTCTGGCTTGAAGGTAAAAATAAAATGGTAAAGATGGATTTCGGTGGCGTAAAAGAAGACGTCATTACAAGAAAAGAATTTACAGTAGAACAAGCGCAAAAAATCCTCAAAGACGAAGTCGTCGTCTCACTTGGCTATGGCATCCAAGGCCAAGCTCAATCACTTAACATGCGAGATAACGGCGTAAAAGTAATAATAGGACAAGAAAAAGAAGGCGTATTCAAAAAAGAGTGGGATAAAGCAATAGCGGACGGTTGGAAACCAGGCGAAAACCTCTTCCCCATGGAAGAAGCAGCCAAAAAAGGCACAATCAAAATGTACCTGTTAACAGACTCGGCACAAAAAGCAGTCTGGCCAAAAATTAAAGCAACCCTCAAAAAAGGAGACGCACTCTATTTCAGCCACGGATTTAGCATTGTTTACAAAGATCAAACAGGCGTTATCCCACCAAAAGACATAGACGTCATTCTTGTTGCACCAAAAGGCTCAGGCACATCGGTACGCAGAAACTTTGTTGATGGCAGCGGCATAAACTGCAGCTTTGCTGTCCACCAAGACGCAACTGGCAAAGCAATGGATCGGGCAAAAGCTCTGGGCATAGCCATCGGCGCTGGGTATCTGTTTCCAACTACTTTTGAAAAAGAAGTTTACAGCGACCTTACAGGCGAACGAGGCACACTTATGGGTGCACTTGCAGGAATACTTGAAGCACAATACAACACCCTTCGTGCGCATGGTCACAGCCCAAGTGAAGCCTTCAACGAAAGCGTCGAGGAACTAACCCAGAGCCTCATACGTTTAGTTGACGAGAACGGTATGGATTGGATGTACTGTAATTGCAGTGAAACAGCACGAATAGGCGCATTAAGATGGAGACCCCGTTTCCGTGAAGCTACACAACCAGTGTTTGACTCACTCTACGAGCTTGTTGCTGCAGGAGAAGAAACACGCATCGTGCTGGAAAAAAGCAAAGCACCAGACTACCGCCAGAAACTCGCTGACGAACTCAAAGAAATGGGCAACAGCGAAATGTGGCGTGCAGGCACAACCGTACGCTCCTTACGTCCTGGAAAAGCAAAGAAACAAGAGTAAATTTTACTCTTTCTTTCTTTTTGTCTCAACCGCTATATTATCCAAACCGTTTTTGATTCGAAAGTTTTTGATCACTTTAGGTATTAACTTTGCTATGTAGGTTCAAGTGATACGTCAAAAATGTAGCCTGTCAGATTTGGATTTTCTTTTTCCGTCATTATGGTCAGCGTTAACTTGGGAATAAGGATTCGTCCCTGTTTGTCCATTTTTGCATAAAAATATTGCCAGCCTACAAAGAGACCTTTTGGAGCTACACCTACTCTTAAGACCTCGTTTTGTTCCATCTTAAACTGCCATTGGATTAATCGTGGAATCTGTAATCTGTCGCCTTTTTGAAGCAAGGTTTTAAATGTAACTTTTTCTGTTAAGGGCATTTAAATTCACTTTTTTGAAAGTATGTTGACTGTTTTGACTTTAATTGACTTGTATTGACTTCTATTGACGGTAGTTGACTTTATTTGACTCAACCTGCAAACGATTCAAGCTCTAAAACAATAAAGCAACCCAAAACAAACTGAACAAAAATGGCAACTCCAGTGTTGTTCTTCTAATTGAGAGAAAGAAAAATCATATTTTCGGAAATTCGCCTTCTATTTTGAACTTCTATATAAATCAAAAAAACAATCTCCAAACAGTACATTAATTGTCTGATGTTGTCAAGTCCTTAAAAATCAAGATACAAAGAATATTTGGCACTGTAGTTAGAAAGCATTAAATCCCTTCTTACTTCACTACTATCGCATGAACTCTTTTCTCGGCTACCTTAAAGATGGAAACATGAGTTTATTCACTGATTTTTACGAGTTAACCATGTGTGCAAGCTATTTTGACAACAAAAATTTTGAGCACTGCCACTTTTGATTTATTTATTCGGCGTCTGCCTGAAAATCGCTCCTATTTCTTATTCGCGGGGCTAGAAGATGCTCTCCATTACTTGCAAAGCGTCAAATTCACCGAGGAGCAACTGGGTTACCTCAAAAAGCAGGGATTTAAATGGGATTTTCTTGAATATTTGCGTAATTTCAAGTTTACCGGAGAAGTTTGGGCAGTTCCTGAGGGAACAGTTGCTTTTCCAAATGAACCATTAATCCGTGTAACAGCACCGATAATTGAGGCTCAGTTGGTTGAAACTTTCCTTCTAAACACTATTAACCTTCAAACTATGATTGCTACTAAAGCCTCAAGAGTAGTGCATGCAGCTAAAGGAAAATCAGTGATCGAGTTCGGATTAAGAAGAGAACAAGGCATCGACGCTGGAATGAAAGTGGCAAGAAGCAGCTACATAGCAGGATGCCAAGGCACAAGCAACGTTCTTGCAGGACAAACCTATGACATTCCAGTTTTCGGAACCATGGCACATTCTTTTGTCATGTCTTACCCCAAAGAAATCGATGCGTTTCGAGCTTTCGGTAAAACTTTTCCAAACAAATCCACGCTTCTTATAGATACTTACGATGACATTTCAGGTGCAGAAAAAGCGGCAGTTGTAGGTAAAGAACTTGAAGCTAAAGGCTTTAAGCTTGGAGGAGTACGCTTGGACAGCGGCGATTTAGCGCAAGATAGCATAAAAGTAAGAAAAATCCTTGACGACCAAGGTTTGACTTATGTGAAGATTTTTGCTAGTGGCGACTTGGATGAATTCAAAATACAAGAACTTCTAACTAATGGCGCACAAATTGATTCTTTTGGTGCAGGAACAAAAATGGGAACCTCAGCAGATAGACCATATTTGGATGTGATTTACAAACTCTGCGAAACCATGACTCAGGACGGCAAATTCTTGCCAATTATGAAGTTAAGTAAAGATAAAATCACTTTGCCAGGTCAGAAAACAAGTTTACCGAATCAAGAATAGAATCGGCTTTTTTGAAAAAGACGTCGATTGCTTTAGCCGATGAAAAAGTGCAGGGTGAACCATTGCTTGTTAAAGTGATGGAAAAGGGCAAAATAATCTATGATTTACCTTCGCTTAATGCAATTCGAGCAGCTGCCGCTGAGAACCTATCTAAACTTCCAGATGGCTATAAGGCATTAACTGATGCACCTGTTTACCCGGTTGAGTTAAGCAAAAACTTACAAAAACTGATTAAAAACTTGAAGCATCAATTAACTGTAAACGAGATTAACCCAAGACCCGGACATCAAAAGTTAACCACTGTTATTTCCTGCTTTTTTGTATTGACCCAAGTAATTGTTTCCTCTCTTCTAAGCACTTTCGCGTAATTTTATCAAATTCCTTCAAATACTTGACTTTCAAAAAATTGATTCATCCAGAGACTGATTAGGCTCTTATTTCATGGGAAATATGGCAAACCCTTAATAGTCTTTTCAGAAAAGGATAGATGCTATTAAAAATGGAAGATCACAACTTGCAAAATCGTCCAGCCATAGTTGCTGTTGGCAGAACCAAGTTTGGAGAGCATTACGGCAAAGAACCAGAAAAACTTATTGAGGAAGCATGGCTTGCCGCTTCAAATGAATGTAATATGGAACGCAAAGACCTAGAAGCTTGTTATATGTCAGATTGTTTTCTCCCAATCACAAATAAACTAGGTTTAGAAGAAGGCTTCCTTTCAGAACTTACGCAACTTCATGTACCTATGGAAGTAACTCGCTCTTTTAGCGCTGCATTGTTAACCGCTTGCCATGCTATACAAGCTGGAGTTTACAACACTGTCCTAGTCGGCGGCATAGAAAAAATGACTGACCGCTGGGACAAAATACGCGACGACCTCATGCTTCTGGATGATCCATGGAGCTACTTTGCAGGCGGCACTCCAGAATCAAACCATGAGCTCATGCTTAGAGCTTACATAAAAAAACACAATATAACTGGCGAAAATCTTGACAAACTTAACCTAGCCTTAGCTCAGGTTTCAGTTAAAAATCATGCGAACGCAACCAAAAACAAATATGCTCAATATCATAGAAAAATTACTATTGATCAAGTTTTAAACGCAAGAAAAACAGCACATAAACCATTAGGACTTTATGATTTCGCCCCAATTTCCGACGGCGCTTCAGCTTTAATTCTTACAAGCGAAACAGTTGCCAAAAAATTAAATAATAATCCAATTTACGTTTTAGGCTGCACTTCAGCAACTGATTATCTGAATTATCCTGCAAGAGAGGACTTGTCTCACTTTGTTGCAGCACAACTTGCTATGAAAAATGCTTCTCAAATGGCTAAAACGGCTTTAACTGATATGCAGGTTATCGAAGTATATGACCAGTCAACCATGATGGAGCTTGTTTCTCTTGAAGACTTAGGATTCTGCAAACCAGGCACGGCTTGGAAGAGCATAAATGAAGGCTGCCAAAATAATCAAAACTGCTACGAAGTAGATGGTAAGAAACTTTTTGTTAACACTAATGGTGGGTTAAAAGCTGATGGAAACCCCTTAGGCGCCACTGGCGGAGCACAAATTTTCGAGATTTACCGTCAGCTAAGAGGCGAAGCTGGCGAGCGTCAAGTTAAACTTGATAATGGTTCACAGAAGAGTGGTTGCGTGTTAGAGTACGAGGGCTTTGGAACTAAAGCTTACGTTACTATTCTAGGGGAGAAGAAACTTGAGTAGTGAACCTATAGAGCGACGAGTTTCTTATTTAGGCGACAGATTAAAAGCAAGCCGATGCCAAAGCTGCGGCAAAGAATACTTTGAAGTAAGAGATTATTGCACTAACTGCGGCAGAAAAAGCTTCGGAAAAATGGATAGCATCGACCTATTTTATGATAAAGGCAAACTTGAGTTATGCACCTTCATTAACGAACCAACAAACAAATTCATGAAACTCTCAAGCTTCGTTTATGGAATTGTTTCTTTTCATGATGGGAAAATCCGTGTTCCCGCAAGATTAACCGACCAACTGATATGTGATGGCAAAGATGTTGATCTTTCAAGCCTTGAAGGCAGAGAAGTTGTTCCCCGTTTTAGAAGGCGCTATTCAGTAGGTAAAAGTGATGTGATTCCAACAATCTCTTTAGCTTTCACTTTAGCCGACGAATATTATCCACATCAAGATTACAATATATTTACGCCAACCAAAGAATATGAAATACCTGGAGTGGTAGGTTATGGCGTTTACACTTCAAAGTTCAGAATAAAAGAAAGCGGATTGGAACGTGCAGTTCCCTTTATCGATGAAGATGCAGTAACAGCAGCAGTAGAAGCCGGAAAATTATCGCTGATTCATTCAGGCGTTGACAGCAAATTGGTTGGGAAGGTTTATGTTGGCTCCGAATCTAACCCTTATGCTGTTAAACCAATCTCGTCAAAGGTTGCTCAAGTTCTAAAGCTTGGAGAAGAAGAAGGCGACATTCAAAGCGTTGACGCAGTAGACACAGAGTTTGCATGTAAAGCAGCTGCAAGCATGTTTAAAGACGCATCAGCACTCGTTAATTATCCGAGGTCAGGCATAAAATACGCTATGGTTATCGGCGCAGATAACTCTCAAGCTGCTCCCAGAGGTTGCCCCGGCGGTGAACTAGACACTTTTGTTGGGTATGGCGGCGCCGCATATATTTTTGGTAAACAAGATGTTATCGCTGAAGTTGAAAGTTGGTATTCATGCACTTCTGATACCCCAGATTTTTGGCGCAGAGACGGCGAACCTTTCCCAATGCATGGCGGACGATTTACTGGTGACCCAGCTTACTTCAAACATGTTCGCAAATCAACTAGTAAAATTATGGAACGGTTAAATCTTAAGCCAAGCGACATAAACTATTTTGTAGCACATCAACCTAACCCGACTTTCCCAGTTAAGATTGCAAAAGAGCTTGGTTTTAAAGAAGAGCAATATTTGCCTTCGCTTCAAATTAACAAGATCGGCAACACTTATTCAGGCTGCTCACTTACAGGCTTAGCCGCAATATTAGATATTGCAAAGCCTGAAGACCGAATCTTAGTTGCAAGTTACGGTTCAGGCGCAGGAAGCGACGCATATTTGCTTAGAACCACAAGCCAACTTCTTGATAAACGAAAGCGTCAAAAAATCACTGTTAAATTCCAAACTGAAAACCCGTTTATAGAATATGTGGATTATACTACTTATCGTCGACTTAAACTTGGCATGTAACAACACTTAATAAATCCCGAGTAGAATTCTGCATAGCGACGGAGTCGAGAATATTGATTTTAAAGGACATTGCAGAAGTAGTTTATGCACCTCAGAAAGCGTTCAAAAAAATAATTGAGAATCCAAAGTATTTGGGTGCATTAATTATTCTGCTTCTTTTCATAGGCTTAAAGTAGGCTATAACTATGCTCAGTTCTCAAAAACTTACACAGAAAACACTTCGCCTGTTGCGGGTAATTATCAAAACTACATCAATGCAACAGCCACATCCGATACAAATGTATCATTATGGAGAGCTGGACCAGGCATAACTTTAAGCTAACAATTACGATGACTTCTACAACTATAGGTTTATGTAGCGCTCTCGGAGCAACTCTGGAGCGGAACTATAGTTTATTTGGAAACAGCAGCCTGGAAATTAACGCCAAGAACACTAACAAGATTTCAGCTGCTTTAAGCAATGCTTTTAACGTGAACTGCAGTGCTGGCGGCTTTGAAAACTTGTCAATGACAATAAAAATGGTGGAACCTCAAGTTGCGCCTCAAAGCGCAGCTCTAACTCTATACTCAATTAACGATTCAAACTATTACACTTACGACTTAACTTCTGCTTTATCAAACTCAACAACAATTGGCCTATGGAACAACTTAACCATTCCAGTTGGACCGATCTGCCCAAGGCTGGACTTCCACAGGCACACCTGCTTGGGGCAACGTAACATCATTAAAATTAGATTTTACATACCCATCTAATTCCAACATTTCAATACGTATCGGCGCTTTGTTCTTCCATGGCCAATATATACTGTCCACTCAAGCCTTTGGAAATAATCTGGTGCTATCGTTCTTAGAAACTTTCTCCTTACAATTCCTGTTTACTTGGTTCCTGTTGACGGGGATAATTTACGTCTTCTTTAAAGGTTTTAAAGCCAACATTACCTGGAAGCCTCTTTTTATCGCTTTAGCATTTGCTTTGTTTGTTATGGATATTCGATCAGCTAGTAAATCTTGCTAGCGTCATTTGCCTTACCAACAGTTTACTATCCTTTTGACGTTTCGCTTGGAGTAACCTCCAATCCGCTTGGAGCAATTTATGTCCCTGCCCAATCTGCAGCAACGTTCACCGCCCAATCTCAAGCCATTCTCAACAATATCGTAGGAATGACAGCAACTTTCAACGTTATAGTTGAACTGATGTTTGTCGTTTCTTATGTTTGGTTAGGTGCCTTATGCACAATAATTGTTGGAGAACTCAAACCCGAGTTTTCGATGACAAAGAGGATAGTGATTTCCGCCGTCAGCATCGCAGCTACGCTTCTGCTCTTACTTTTGCTTGTAGGCATTGTTTAAACCAGCAATAGAGGTGCTAAACCTCCTACTTTTCCAACTTTTCCTTACTACCGATTGATCCAAATGCAATTAGCAAGATTTATATGATTGCAGGTCACCTTTGCAAGTGAAAACGCCCAGTGGGGAATTTAGAATTTAGGTGACTGAAGTGACAGCGATTAAAGATTTACAAAATGGAGATAAGCGGGTTAGCGTTGAAGCGAAAGTTGTTGAAAAAGGCGACGCTCGAGAAGTCAAATCACGTTTTAAAGACGAGACCTATAAGATAGTGGACGCGGTAGTTGCAGACGAGACAGGAAGCATAAAACTAACACTCTGGAATGAACAAATTGACCAAGTTAACGTCGGCGACAACATAAAAATTGAAAATGGTTACATAACCAGTTTTAAAAGTGAACTTCAGCTAAACGTTGGCAAATTCGGAAAATTAACAGTGGAATAATCACTAAATCTAAACTTAATTTTTTTCAACTCCTAATAGCAATATAATCCAAGAATTTTATTGTTTTATTTTCTAATTTTTGAATTATGTGAATGAAGCGCCTTTAAGCCTGCTATGACGCGCGTCATAATATTTTTTTACTGAACCACATCTTCATGTCAACTTGAAAGAAATCGGGTTTAAATCGACATTTATTTAGACAAAACTTATTAAATCAATTCTTCACTGGAACATTTCTCACTACTTGTGGAGAAACAACATGCAGTTTGAACTTATCGCTCCATACAAAGCTTCGCCAGGACAGGATGCAGCAGTAGAAAAGCTAGTGAAAAACTTCTCCACAAAACAAAAACAAACCCTTCTCGGCATCACGGGCAGCGGCAAAACCTTTGTTATGGCAAACCTAATCAATAAACTCCAAAAACCAACTTTAATCCTTGCACATAACAAGATTTTAGCTGCACAACTTTACGGCGAATTAAAAGAGCTTTTTCCCCACAACCGAGTAGAATACTTCATTTCTTTTTATGATTTCTATCAGCCAGAATCGTATTTGCCAGCTCAAGATATGTACATTGAAAAAGACTCAAGCGTAAATGAACAAATAGAAAAAATGCGGATGCATGCAGTATCCAGCGTTGTGAGCAGAAACGACACGATAATTGTTGCCAGCATAAGCTGCATTTACAGTCTTGGAAACCCAAACGACTTCAGAGCAATGGCAATTGAATTAGCGGTTGGAAAGCAAAGCACAAGGCAACAACTCATCCATGCTCTTGTAGATATGCAGTATGAACGCAACGATATGGTGCTTGAACCAGGCAGGTTCCGTGTACGAGGCGACGTCTTAGATGTTGTGCCCTCTTACGAGAATGATATTATAAGAATTGAACTTGCGGGAAACCAAATTAGCAAAATCAAAGAAGTTCATGCGATATCAGGAGACGTGAAAGGATCACTTGATAAGTTTACGCTCTACCCTGCACGTCAATATGTGGTGCCTGAAGAAAAACATGCACTTGCACTTGAAGCATATTAAGCAAGAATTAGAAGCGAGGCTACCTGATCTTCCACCGCTTGAAGCACAACGGCTTAAACAACGAACAAACTATGATTTAGAAATGATTCGAGAAGTCGGTTTCTGCGCTGGAATGGAAAATTATAGCAGACACTTTGACGGACGTAGAACCAGGCGAACCACCCTTCACTTTAATTGATTATTTCCCAAAAGATTTTCTATTAATTATTGATGAAAGCCACCAAACTATTCCTCAATCAAGAGCCATGTACAACGGCGACTACGCAAGAAAAAAGAATCTTGTCGATTTCGGCTTCAGACTTCCCAGCGCTCTTGATAACAGACCTTTAAAGTTTGAAGAGTTTGAGCAGAAAATGGGCAAAGTACTTTTTGTTTCTGCAACTCCAGCTGAATATGAATTGGAAAAGAGCGGTCCACCTGTTGAATTAATCACGAGACCAACGGGTCTTTTGGATCCTGAAGTTGAAGTTCATCCAATAACTGGGCAAATGCAGCATTTGATGGCTGAAGCCAAGAAAACGATTGAGCGAGGCGACCGCGTCTTAATCACAACTTTGACTAAGCGGATGGCTGAAGACTTGGCGGATTACCTTGTTAAGGAAGGGTTCCGCGTTAGGTACATGCATTCTGAAATTGAAAGTTTAGACCGCATTGAACTTGTGCGGCAACTTCGAGTCGGCGAATTTGACATTTTGGTTGGCATTAACCTTTTGCGTGAAGGCTTAGACATTCCTGAGGTTGCAACCATCTTCATTTTGGATGCTGACAAAGAAGGTTTCCTGCGAGATGAGCGAAGCCTAATCCAAACCATTGGGCGAGCAGCAAGAAACGTCAATGGCAGAGTAATACTTTATGCTGATGTAGAAACATCAGTCAATTAAGCGAGCTATGAAAATCACGCAGTATAGACGCGAATTCCAGAAACGCTTCAATCGAAATTCATCACATTACTCCAACAACAATTGTTAAAGGTGTCTCCTTGAAAGAAGGCACAATTAAAGGCATCAAGCACCTTGCGAAAACAGACATTAAACGCCAGTTGATTGAGTTGGATGCGCAAATGAGGGAAGCTGCTGAACGATTGAACTTTGAGCGAGCAATTGAGCTCCGCGATGCCATTGCAGAGTTGAATAGAGCGTTGGCTAATAAGATGGAAAATGAGAGTTATACCCAGAAATTGAGTGTTTTGAAGCAAAAAGGTTGAAAAGCCTCAAACTTAGATGAGAAATATAATTTACGGAAGCGGAGAAGGAAACGGTTTACTTATGAGAGATAACATTTCAATTAAAGGTGCAAGGGAACATAACCTCAAAAACATTGATGTTGAGTTACCCAGAAACAAGTTTATAGTGATTACTGGGCTTTCAGGCTCAGGAAAATCCACTCTTGCCTTTGACACTATTTATGCTGAGGGGCAAAGACGTTATGTTGAAAGCCTCTCCGCTTATGCACGACAATTTCTTGGCTTAATGGATAAACCCGATGTTGACTCAATTGATGGATTATCTCCAGCAATCTCTATCGAGCAGAAAAGCACCAGCAAAAACCCCCGCTCAACCGTTGGCACAGTCACCGAAATATACGATTACCTCAGACTGCTCTTTGCCCGCATTGGAATCCATCATTGCCCAAAATGCGGCAGCTCAATTCATCCCCAGAGTCCCGAAAACATTACCAGCCTAATAATGGCTGAAAAAGGAAAAACCCTCACTTTCTTAGCGCCAATCATTCGAGGAATAAAAGGAACTCATGAACAAGTTTTTGATGACCTAAAAAAACAGGGCTACACAAAAATCCGGGTAGACCAGAAAATTTACGATTCAGACGCAATCAAAGAAGAAGTAAAACTTGTGCGGTATGAGAAACACTGGATTGAAGCTGTTATTGATACCGTCAACATAATTGATGATGAGCGTTCCCGCATTTCTGAAGCAGTGGAACAAGCGCTTAAAGTTGGCAAAGGAACAATGATAGTCATTGACGCAAAGAAGGCTTATGCAGAAGAAGAAGGAGCTTGAACGTTTCGCAGATGAAACAATGTTCAGCACTTTTGGAGCCTGCCCAAACCATCCAGAAATAGTGTTTGAAAGCCTTGAACCCCGCATGTTCTCATTTAACTCGCCTTTTGGCGCTTGCCAAACATGCCACGGCTTAGGCGAAATAACAGAAATCTCAGAAGACAAAATTATTCCAGACAAAAACCTCTCAATCATGGATGGGGCATTAGCTGTTTATGGAAGTATGGATCTTAGCTGGCGAGCACAGCAACTTGCAATGGTTGGCAAAAAACACGGGTTTGACATTTTTACTCCAATAAAAGACTTTACGGAACAGCAACGTCATGTGCTCCTATTATGGCGACAGAGAACCAGTTAATGGTCAATGGTCAAATGGGGCAACGATGTGGATGCGTGATGGCTGGGAAGGCGTAATCCCACAAACCATGCGGTTTATCGTCAAACGGAGAGTCAATGGCGAAAAGAAGACATTGAAAATTATATGACATCAAGACCCTGTAACGCATGCAAAGGCAAAAAACTTCAGCCAGTAGTTCTTGCCGTAAAAATTTTGGATAAAAGCATCATTGATGCTACTGATCTGTCAATTGAAGAAGCAGTTAACTTCTTCCTATAATCTGCCCGCGCAACTTAACGAAAAAGAATTAGCCATTGCCAAGCAAGTGCTTAAAGAAGTCAACGAACGGCTTGGTTTTCTTAAAAATGTTGGTTTAGGTTATCTTTCGCTTTCTCGTGCAGCAAAAACACTCTCTGGCGGCGAAGCCCAAAGAATCCGGTTAGCCACGCAGATTGGTAGTAACCTGATGGGTGTACTCTACATTCTTGATGAACCCAGCATTGGCTTGCATCAAAGAGACAACACTAAACTCATAAGCACACTTCATCGTCTACGCGATTTAGGCAACACACTCATCGTTGTAGAGCATGATGAAGAAACCATACGTAACGCTGATTACATTGTTGACATGGGACCAGGCGCAGGAGTCCACGGAGGACACATAGTTGCAGAAGGACCACCTGACGAAATCATGCTAAACAAACGAAGCCTCACAGGCAAATACCTCTCAGGCGAATTAAAAATTGAAATCCCCGAGACAAGACGCAAACCCGTTGGCTACATTACCGTTAAAGGGGCACAAGAAAACAATCTAAAAAGCCTTAACCTGCAACTTGCCGCTTGGAGTCTTATGCGGAGTTACAGGTGTTTCTGGCTCTGGCAAAAGCACACTGATGAATTTGACAGTTATTCCTGCATTACGGCAAATGTTCGGTGAACAAGCCGATAAAATCGGGAAACACGAATCAATTCATGTTCCAGAAGTTGTAAGCAATGTCATAGTTATCGATCAAGACCCAATTGGGCGCACTCCAAGAAGCAACCCTGCAACGTATACCAAGCTTTTTGATGAAATTAGACGCATTTTTGCTTCAACTAAAGAAGCAAAAGCACGCGGCTACAAAGAAGGGCGATTTAGCTTTAACGTAAGAGGCGGCAGATGCGAAACTTGCCAAGGCGACGGAGTTCTGCGTATAGAAATGAATTTTCTTCCAGATGTTTACGTGCAATGCAGTGAATGCAAAGGCAAACGATACAACAAAGAAACCCTCAGCATTCTCTTCAAAGGCAAAAACATCGCTGAAGTCTTGGATATGACGGTTGAGGAAGCCGCGAAATTCTTTGAGAACACTCCAAGAATTTCACGCAAACTCAGTACGTTGTTAGATGTTGGGTTAGGCTACATTAAGCTGGGGCAAAGCTCAACCACTCTGTCAGGTGGAGAAAGCCAACGAATCAAAATCACTCGTGAACTCAGCAAAAACAAGAAGGGACACGTTGTTTACATGCTTGATGAACCCACCACTGGGTTGCATTTTGATGATACTAAACGGTTGATTAAAGTGCTAAATCGGCTAGTTGACAACGGCAACACTGTCTACATCATCGAACATAACTTGGATGTCATTAAAAGCTGCGATTACCTGGTTGATTTAGGTCCTGAAGGCGGAGCTGCTGGCGGCGAACTGCTTGGCGCAGGGAACACCTGAAGAAGTCGCACAAAACGATGCTTCTTACACTGGTATGTTTTTGAAGAAAATGCTTAACCACCAGCAAGAAGAAACAGTTGTGGCAGTGAAACAGCCTGCATGATCAAAATAACGTGACCCATCAGACTTCAAAAGCCAACGATATACCAACTAACCCAGGCGTCTACCTTTACAGAGATGAAGCAGGCGAAATTCTCTATGTGGGCAAAGCCAAAAGTCTGCGTTCACGAGTCAAAAGCTATTTTTCAAGCACTGATCAACCCGCAAAAACAAGGCAACTTGTCCTGCACATCAGAAGCATCGACTGGATTATTGTTAACAACGAAGTTGAAGCGCTACTTTTAGAAAATAAGTTGGTTAAGCAGCATACGCCCAAATATAATATTGACCTTAAAGACGCGAAAACTTTCGCTTACATCTCACTTACAAGAGAACCCTACCCGAGAATTCTGACCAGCCGCAAAGTCTCACGAAAACTCGAATCGTTTGGGCCATACACTGAAGGTTTCATACGACAGGACCTCCAGCGCCTTGTTGTGCGAGTGTTCAAACTGCGTACATGCAAAACCATGCATAAACGCGCTTGCCTAAACTTTCATATTCACATTTGCACTGCACCATGCATCGACAAAGTCACATCTGAACAATACACAGACCAAGTTAAGCGGGCACGATCTTTCTTAAATGGCAATTACCAACAAACAATCGAAGAACTCAACTCTCAAATGCAAACTGCCTCAGCACAAAAACAATATGAAACCGCGCTTGATCTCCGCAACCAAATTGCCTCAATCAGACTTTTGACTCAACATCAAATTGTTGACCATGAACGACGATTTGACCAAGATATCATGGCGTTTAAGCAGGTTGGCGAGAAAATGCTGGCGGTTCAGATGGGTGTGCGGAAAGGTGTTTTGCGTGGCAAAAACCAGTTTACCGTTGATTTGCAGCCTCAGATTGAACAGGAATTTCTGAAAGCTTTTTACGCAACTAACCAAATACCCCGCGAAATACTGCTGAATAAACCTTGTTGGCAGGGAACAGATGAGAAAAAAGCCCTTGAAGAGTTTCTCTCCACGAAGCGGAATGCGCCTGTTTCATTGACGATTCCTAGGCGAGCCGATAAGCTTGCGCTTGTGCAGTTGGCGGAGAAAAACTTGGAATCCACTTTGGAAGTTGATAGTGCACTTGTGGATTTGCAAGCTGCGCTTAATCTTCCAGTGTTGCCTCGGGTGATTGAGTGCTTTGACATTTCCAATTTGGGACAGGAACATGTGGTTTCAGGCATGGTTAGCTTTCGAGATGCAAAGCCAGACAAGAAAAACTACCGCAAATTCAAAATCAAAACTTTCGCTGGGCAAGACGATTTTGCCTCTATGAACGAGGTTGTCTCAAGACGCTACAAACGTTTGGTGGAAGAGAAAAGCCCATTGCCTGATTTAGTTATGATTGATGGCGGACCAGGACAAGTGAGCGCTGCAAAAACGGCACTTAACAATTTGGGATTGAAGATTCCGCTCATCGGCTTAGCTAAGGAACATGAAGAAATCTATTTGCCCGACGACCCGGAACCAAAAAGTTTTGACAAGAACAGCCGAATGATGCTTCTGCTCAGAAAAATCCGCGACACCACACATGACTTCGCCTTAGGTACAACCTAAAAAGAAGACAAATGAAAATCCGAGAAGAATTCAAAAAGTCGACTTAGAAATGTTTTTCTCAAGTTTTGTTTTAAAAAACTGTCGTTTAATTACTTTACAAATCAAATAAAAAATGGTTGTAAATTCCAAAGCACCAAGCAGCTTAATAACTTCTAATTCACAAAAATAGCAGGGAATATCTTTGCTTGACATTGTAACGCTGCTTTTAATATCCATAGTAGTGGGTTTACTTGGTTCCCTTACAGGTCTTGGGGGCGCAAGCATTTTGACTCCTATTATGGTTTTGCTAGGTTTCCCTGTTAAGGAAGCTGTGGCATGCGGTATGGTTGCAATTATAGCGACATCCAGTGGGGCAGCGTCCTCATTTGTTAAGGAAAGAATAACCAACATCAAACTCGCCATGTACCTTGAAATGTTCACCATAGTTGGCGCCATCGCAGGAGCAACAATAACTGTAATAATATCGCCAATTTTCCTCTACTTTCTATTTGCCGCCTTCTTGCTTACATCGTTTATCAAAGTAAAAAGTTCCTTCAAAACTTATACACCCCCTGAAAAACAAGACAGAATAGCAAAGTCGCTTGGTCTTGAAGGAAGCTTCTATGATGAATCAACCGACCAAGTAATCAAATACAAGTGTACAAACTCGTTGCTTGGCGGCTTAGGCATGTTCGTTGCTGGGCTTGCGGCAGGAATGCTTGGGATAGGTGCAGGCGCCTTCAAAGTTATAGTACATGAGAAAGTTCTAAAGATGCCTGCTAAAGTCTCAAGCGCTACAAGCACATTTATTATAGGCATGACCGCGTTGGCAGGCGTAAGCGTTTACCTTTTCTCAGGTCTGTTGAATATTACGTTGATGGCGCCTATGGCTGTTGGCACAACGATCGGGGCAGTATTTGGAGGCAGATTGCTAAATAAGGTCCGTGATAAAAACCTCAGAATTCTCTTTCTTATCATTGTTACCTTGCTAATTATTCAGATGCTATACAAAGGAGTAACTGCGCTATGACCACCCGGAACTTAGGCAGCGGCGAATCTAAACTGGAAACCATCATCAGCTACATTTTAATAATCGGCGTTCTGGTCAGCGTAGTTCTCGAAGTTATTGGCATAGTGCTTTTCTATGCAACATATGGGAACTTGCAGATTTCTCAAGACAAAAGCGTGTTTATCAGCGGACAAAACTTTTTCGCATTCACTCTTGACCAGTTTCAACACTTATTCGGCGCACAAACCGCTCTGGTATTCATAACATTGGGATTAATAATTTTAATTTTAACCCCCTATGTACGAGCAATAACTTCAGCAATCTATTTCGCATGGGAAAAACATTACAAATATGTCTTGATTACGCTTTTTGTAATTATTGTGTTAACTGCAAGTTTAGCCCTTCATTAGATTTAAGAATAAATAGCCGGCGGGCTCCGAAGCAACATCGCTTAACTTATATTATATTAACAACAAATCGATTCCTGTAGTTAATTGACGGAAGCGCCATTATGGCTGAAGGAAAAGAACGGTCGACACCTAAAGCTCGCATAGAATCTCTATCAGACTTGATTTTTGGCTTAGCCCTCTCCATCGGCGCCCTCACCTTAATTGGGCAGCCGCCGGCTGATTTTACAGCACTGGTTTTAGCCATTCTGTACTATGGGTTTAGCTTTCTTATTCTGATAAGAGTCTGGTACTCTTACACGCAAATAATGTCTGATTTACGAGTCGAAACAAGAAGGGGAGTGTTCACAAATGTTGGGTTACTTTTCTTAGTATCTATCGAGCCTTTCCTATTCAATCAACTGCTCACATCAACGAAAATTCCATCAGAATATTTATCGATCCTTTTCGCCCTCGATCTTGGCGGATTATTTGTTATTCAAGCTTTCATGGCAAATTCCATCTTAGCAGATAAAACCCGACCTATCCATCTACTTAATCACTATAAACTGTTGAGAAATGCATTAATAATAAGTGCAGTAATCTTTTTTATCTCATCGTTACCAATTTTTTGGACTTGGGCGTTACCTATAAATAAAAACACCTTGATTCCCATTCGCTTCTTCATTTGGATAATTCCCCTTTTACTTCCTGCCATCAGACGATTTTTTGAAAAAGAAAATAAATAAAATTATTGCAAATTTATTACATAGATTAACAATGTTTGTGTGATTGGAAATGTCTATTAATAATTCAATGCTAGAGAAAGCAAATGCTTACGATAAAGACGGGTTAACAAAGCGTGAGATTGATAACGCGCTTATTCTGCTTAAAGAGTTTAGGGTAAAATTTCCTTTCACTGAAAATCCCAAATCAATAGAGTGGCTAGACCCTGAAAAAATTTGTAAGGCTGATTCGGAAGAAATTGGGGAATTTTTCAACTACATAATATATTCTCTTGATCCGCTTGGTCACGTTACAATCCAAAGCGCAAATCTGTACCAAAACGTCAAAGCGCAATTCAAGGATTTCAAGTATTTACTCTACATTGCAGTTGATAAACAGAGGTCTCTTGGCTGAAAAAGTAAATGCGCCTTGGGAAAAAATAGGAGGTTTAGGACAAGACAAGCAAATTGCCAAGAAAATTATTTTTTGCTTTAACTGTGAGAGCGGAAAGATTCTGCCTATCTTCAGTACGGCACATCTGAAGCATTTTGTTAACAAAGTTGTTGATAAACCAAGTAATCCTCGAAAGTATTATTCGCTTGGCGAAGAGTACGAGAATTTGATGTCTGAGTTGTTTTCAGCCAAAGAAAAACTGCCAGTAACCAAACCGTGGGGGGTCACATATTTCGCTCGATTCTTATACAACTCTTATCCACCGCCAGACAGCGAAAAACCCGAAACCAACCCTTCTGGAGAAGGCAAAACCATAAACGTGGTAAACAACGAACAGTTGGAACTAAGAGCATTCATTAAACTACTTGCTGAACTGCAATCAAAGGGAAAAATTAATGGTCAAGAATTTAGAGAGAACCGTGAATTGTGGATGCATCAACAACCCAATGACAGAGATGTAACAGTTTGGCGATTAAAACAACTCTTAACCACAGAAACTAAATCTACTGCATCAAGAAATCAATCTGATGAACGCCAGAACGACCAACAAGACAGAAACTTTAAGATAATTTGGCGGGCCCGACGGGAATTGAACCCGCGACCTACGGATTAAGAGTCCGCCGCTCTAGCCTGACTGAGCCACGGGCCCGCATCGCTTCGCTTTTGAAAAGGTTCCACTGAATAATATAGAGCTTACGGTTTGTTGTTGCAGCTTGATGCAGTGAAAAACTAATAACAAAGCATACCATTAACTTTTAATGGAGAATTTTTATGGCAAATTCTTTGAGCGAAGTTTTCATTCTCAAAACAACTGACAGAGCAACAGGCGTTCCTGCATTGCTTAACAAAATTGGCTTAGACGATTATTCTGGAAAACAAGTTGCTTTGAAAGCTAATTATAACAGTGCCGACCCATTTCCAGCATCGACCCATTTAGACACATTGCGAGCACTCGTTGAAACCCTAAAAGGTGCTGGAGCAAGCAAAGTAACTTTGGCTGAACGAAGCGGCATGGGTACAACTGAAAAGGTTCTAGAAGAAATGGGTGTTTTAGCCCTATCAAAAGAAATGGGATTTAACGCCGTTGTATTAGATGAAGTCGACAAAGAAGACTGGCTTAAAGTTGAGCGAAAAAACACCCACTGGGTAAATGGATTCTACATGGCAAAAGTTTTCCATGACGCTGACAAAGTCGTTCAGACATGCTGCCTAAAAACACACAGGTTCGGCGGGCCACTTTACACTTTCAATGAAAAATTCTGTAGGTTTAGTGGCGAAGAAGGTTCCAGGCGGAATGTACGATTACATGTGGGAACTCCACGGCTCACCATATCAACGGCAAATGATTGCTGAAATAAACAACAATTATAATTTGGATTTTGTTTTGATGGATGGAATAAAAGCGTTCATTACTGGTGGCCCTGAACAAGGGAAAGTCGTTGAGCCGAATCTTTTGCTTGCAAGCCGTGACCGAGTTGCTATAGACGCGGTTGGAGTCGCGATTCTCAAAATGTACGGTGCCAAAGGCAAAGTTGGAGAAGCAAATGTTTTCGAGCAAGACCAATTAAAACGGGCGGCGGAGTTAGGGTTTGGAGTAAAATCAGCCGCTGAAATACAATTAACTCCTCTAAACGATGAAAGCCGAGTTGAATCAGAACGAATCGAAAAAATTCTTAAAGCGCAGGTTGCTACGCATTAGCCTTTGAGTATGTCTGGTTTGTCGCTGGCTATGCCATCCACACCTTTCTTAGCGTATTCCTCGACTTCTTCTGGCGTATTTATGGTCCAAACAACCATTTTTAAACCGCATTCATGCGCTTTCTCAACGTTAGCCGTATGAGTGAACCTGTAAAGGGCAAAAAGATAATTTGCCTTCAAGTCTAAAGCGGCCTTAAGTGGGTTTTTGTGTTTGGCATAAATCAACCCGGTCTCAATATTGCTATCCAATTCTCTTACTTTTTTTAGTGCATCTTCAAGGAAAGAAATGATTACAACATTCTTCTCTAGACCTTTCTTATGAACTATCGATAGTACTTGCTCTTCAATGCCTGTTTCCTTTAACTCAACAAACACTTTCACTTTTTTATCCAGAAACTCCAACGTTTCATCCAAAGTTGGAATTTTTCGCCTTCAGCCGAAAAGCTTTTGATTTCTTTAAGCGTAAGCTCACTCACTAAGCCTTCACCATTGGTTGTCCGTTTAACATCAGCATCGTGGATAACGACAAGTTGATTATCTTTTGTTTTTCTAACATCTAACTCGACCGCGTCTACACCGATTTCTAACGCTTTTTTAAAACTTGTCAATGTATTTTCAGGCGCATAAGCCCTCGCGCCCCTATGACCAATACGTAACATAACAAATTATTTTGTCAAACGAAGGAATAATACATTTTGTTAAGTTATGTGCGTCATCGAAAGCTTAATATTATTCACAATTAACTGAAAGATTGAGGAGTGCTCCGATGCCTTTTCAAGAGAAAGTTGTTTTAAATCCAATAGGTTATGTTAAAACCGATGCTGTTGGCGATGAAGTTAAAGATAAATCAAGAATATCCCAGATTATCCTTCATGAGGAATTAACTCAAGCGTTAGATGGAATTACTGGTTTTTCCCACATTTTTGTTATTTTTTTTATGAGTCAAATCCCAGAGGAGAAACGTATGATTCTAAAGGTTCATCCAAGGGGAAGAATGGATATGCCTTTGCTTGGAGTTTTCGCCACAAGAACAAATCTTCGACCAAATCCCATTAGGATTGACTTTGGTTGAGTTGTTAAACGTTGAAGGCACCACTTTGACTGTTCGCGGTCTTGATGCTTTTGATGGCACACCAATCTTGGATATTAAGCCCTTTGATTCATGGGACAACGCAGATAAAGCCAGAGTTCCCGAATGGTGGAACAAGTTAAATGAAGAAAAAAGATAAGCTACATTGATTCTTGGATGCTATACTTTGCGTCAAGCAATTTCAAAAGTTCAGCTCTAAGTTCTTCACCCTTTAAATCATCATTCTTTATCTGACCAATGTCATTTGCAAGCTTTGGATCTTGGCAAGCTTCTTTTATCCATTTTTCAAAATCGCCCCTGTATAGATGAAACTCAAGCGAATCCACATTGACCTGTTTGATGATTTTGATAAAATTCTGCAAGTGTCTGTGAAGTTAAATTTGTAGGTTGGTCAATTCCATTGTAAAAGTGGAAACCCATATCTTGCGGAACTGGCGCAAATGCTTTTAGGGCTGCTTTTCCTTTTTCAGTTATGCCATATCCACCGCCAATTTTCTGCAAAAAGCCCTCTGTGGCTAATTCTTGGATTTGCTGAATTGTTTGGTTCGGGGTTAAATTCACCCGTTGGGCAAACGAGTTCAAATCCATGCGGCTGGTGGCTTCACTCATTGTTTTTAAAACTTTAAATTGTTCTTCTTTCAACGGGCATTCCTCAATCGTTAACTGATTACTCTCACATTTAATATTGCTTAACGGAAATTTAAATCTCTTAACTCAAAGGCAACATCAAGCAAATGGCAACTTTATTTACCAACAAAACTAAACAATTTACTGGTGACAGCCTTGAAAAATGACTATATAATCATATTTGTTACATGCAAAGATAAGTTGGAAGCTGAAAAAATAACGCAGTTGCTTTTGGATAACGTTTGATTGCTTGTGGAAACATCGTTAGTCCGGTTACGTCTTTTTTTCATTGGCTTGGCAACATTGACAGTGCCGAGGAATGCTTGATTGTTATGAAATCACGCAGGGATCTTTTTGGTCAGGTTGCTGAGCTGGTTAAGGGTTTGCATAGTTACGAGGTTCCTGAGATTTTGGCGCTTCCGATTGTTGAAGGGTCGAAGGCTTATTTGGATTGGATGAGTGTTGTGCTCAAACCTTAATGTACGTTTTTGTACTAATAAGCCTTAAATAATACATCAACGTATGCTTCTGAACCTATAAGGATGTATGAACAAATGGGGAATCGCCTTTGGCACACAAACATCAGTAACTAAACCAGATAACCCCCTAAAAATCAAAAAAATCACATTCACCCAACAACCCCTCGAAATATTCTCAAAACTTCAAAAACAATATCAAACAACCTATCTTCTAGAATCCATCGAAGGACCAGAAAAACTCGCACAATACTCATTCATCGGGTTTGACCCAAAAATAACCATTCAAGCAAAAAATAAAAAAGCCCAAATAAAAAACACAAAAACAGGCGAAACAACTTGCCAAACCACAAACGATCCACTTCAACTTATAGAACAACTACTAAAAGACGATGCAGTCGCAGAACAGCGAGCTCCGTTTCGTTGGAGGAGCAGTCGGCTACATCTCTTATGATGCAGTACGCTATTGGGAAAAACTTCCCAAAACAATCATCAGGCCGATTTGGGTTTTCCTGATTTAGAAATGGGCATATTCGACGATGGATTCATCTTCAACCACCTGCAGAAACAAGCCCTCTACTATTACCGCGGCGAAAACCGCCTACCTGAAGTTGAAAGCTTCTAAAACAACCAGTCGAATCCGAAGAATTAGTTTACACTCAACCAAAGTAAACACCAAAAAAGAGACTTTTGAAAAAGCAGTTGAAAAAGCAAAAGAATACGTCACCGCAGGAGACATCTTCCAAGTTGTCCTCTCCAAACGCTACCAACTTCAAATAAAAGGCAGCCTAATTCCATTTTACCAAGCATTACGAAACATTAACCCTTCACCCTACATGTACTTCTACAAATCAGGCGACCAGGCAAATCGTCGGTTCCAGCCCAGAAATGCTTGTCCGAGTGGACAACAGAATGGTTGAAACCTTCCCAATTGCAGGAACCAAGACCAAGCGCTGAAAACCCCCTCGAAAACACCCGATTAGCACAAGAACTCTTGTCCGACCCAAAAGAATGCGCCGAACATGTAATGCTTGTTGATTTAGCCCGTAATGATGTTGGCAAAATTTCCAAGTATGGAAGCGTTCACGTAGCTGAATTCATGAAAGTCCACCAGTACAGCCATGTGCAACATATTGTCTCGCAAGTCGTAGGTGAACTAAAAGAAAATCTTCAAAGTTATGATGCCCTACGGCTGTTTTTCCAGCTGGAACGGTTTCTGGAGCACCAAAAGTGCGGGCGATGGAAATCATTGATGAATTAGAGCCAGACAAGACGTGGACCTTACGCGGGTGCAGTAGGCTACTTCTCATACAACGGCAATGCAGACTTCGCCATAACTATCCGCACGCTCTTCGCCGACAAGAAAAAGGCGTACATTCAAGCTGGCGCAGGAATTGTAGCTGATTCCGTTCCAGAGCGAGAGTGGTTTGAAACCGACCACAAAGCCAAAGCACTAATGCAGGCGCTCGAGCAGGCTGGAGGCGCTAAAACATGAAGGTAATTGTGATTGATAATTATGATTCATTTGTTTACAATCTGGTTCAGTACATAGGTGAACTTGGCGCCGAAGTCATAGTTTTCCGCAACAACGAAGTAACACTAAAGCATTTAACTGAGTTAAAACCCGATCGAATAGTAATTTCTCCTGGTCCCGGCACACCTGAGGATGAGCGGTATTTTGGCGTTTGTACAAAAATTCTGCTGACCATGAGCCGAACAATACCAACTTTAGGTGTTTGTTTGGGTCATCAAGGAATAATCAACGCCTATGGCGGAAAAATAATTCATGCGAAAAAACTCATGCACGGCAAAACATGCAGCATAAAACACGATCAAAAAGGTATCTTTACAGGAGTAAGAAACCCTTTTACCGCAACACGATATCATTCGCTGGTCGGTGAACGAGCTTCTATTCCTTCATGCCTCGAAATTTCCGCAGAATGCATTGATGACGGGGAAATCATGGGGGTTAGACATATCAAGTTCCCGATTGATGGAGTGCAATTTCATCCAGAATCTATTCTCTGCGAAGACGGCAAATTGATTATTAAAAACTTCTTAGATGGAAAGCGACCGCAATGATTAGGGACGGTATACAGAAACTTATCGAAGGGGACAGCCTAACCAGCCGCGAATCAGGAGAAATCATGCGAGAAGTTATCTCGGGGAAAGCAACGAACTCGCAAACTGCCGCTTTTCTTACTGCTTTGAGAATGAAGGGTGAAGCGGTTGAGGAGCTCATTTCATTCGCTTGTGTTATGCGAGAGCACAGTAGCCAAATTCATCCTCGGGTACAAGGCCGCTTGGTGGATACTTGTGGAACAGGCGGAGACAAAATAAAAACCTTCAATGTAAGCACCGCAGCCGCTTTCGTCGTTGCTGGCGCGGGGATTGCGGTTGCTAAACATGGAAATAGATCAGTAACCAGCAAATGCGGAAGTGCTGATGTACTTGAAAAACTTGGGTTAAACTTAAATTTGCAACCCAAAGCGGTTGAAGGAATAATAGAAAACGTTGGGATAGGTTTCATGTTTGCCCCAGCTTTTCATCCAGCTATGATGTATGCTGCTGAGCCAAGACGTGAAATCGGCATACGGACCGTTTTCAACCTTCTGGGACCATTGACTAATCCAGCATGTGCCAATGCTCAATTGCTGGGTGTTTATGACGCTAAACTAACAACGCCGATGGCTTTTGCTCTTCAGCGGTTGGGGTGCGAAGAAGCTATGGTTGTCCACGGCTTAGATGGATTGGATGAAGTGTCAACTGTCGGCAAGACAGTTATTGCACATTTAAGAGGTGGCGAAGTCAGCGAACTTGAAGTTTCTCCTGATGATTTTGGAGTAAAAACTGCCTGCGTTGCCGATTTAAAGGTATCAACACCTGAAGAAAGCGCTGAAACTCTCTTCAAAATTCTCAGCGGCAACCTTGCTCATGGGGACTCTAAAATGGAGTTTGTGCTTGTTAACAGTGTCGCGGGAATTATGGTTGGCGGTAAAGCGGAAGACTTTGAAGTTGGCATGGAGTTAGCTCGTGAATCAATAGAGAGTGGAGCGGCTTATAGAAAACTTAAGGCTTTGGTGAAAGCTTCAGGGGGAAGCCAACAAAAACTTGAGGAGATGGAGAAAAAGTATGAGTGATTTTATGGATGTTTTGGCGCGTGTTGCCCAAATAACTATTGACAGTGAATACTATGATGGATTAAAGCCAACTGACAGTATGTCTGTGAGTTTAAGACAGGCAATTTTGGATTGCAAAGTCAACCCTATCATCGCTGAAATTAAATCTGCTTCACCTTCAGCTGGAGTGATCAGAGCAAATGTTGACCCAAAGTTGATTGCTAAAGCGATGGAAAAGGGCGGCGCTATAGCTTTATCTGTGTTGACTGAACCAAAACAGTTTAACGGTTCCTTAGAAGCGTTGGTTAACGCTCGCGAAGTCGTAAAGCTACCTATCCTTATGAAAGATATTATACTAAGCCCCGTACAAGTCCAAGCTGCGTCAAAAATAGGCGCCAACGCCGTTTTGCTGATAAAAGCACTTTACGATAGAGGTTACAGTGAAAAGTCGCTTGATGAAATGATAAATGGGGCGCATCAACTTGGGCTCGAGGTTTTACTTGAAACCCACACGTTGCCTGAATTTGTGTCTGCCATAAAAACGAACGCTGACTTGATTGGGATAAATAACCGTAACCTTGCAACATTAAAAGTTGATTTGACCGTGACAAAAGACATTCTGTCAGTGATAAATCCTAAAAATAAATTAATTGTAAGTGAAAGTGGGATTAACACTTCAGCCGATATACGTTTCCTCCGGGATAGTGGCGCATCTGCTTTCCTAATTGGCTCAGCCATAATGACAAGTGAAAATATTGAACAAAAAGTTAGGGAGTTTGTGAACGCAAAATGAAAATAACCAATTACCCAGTTGACGGAAAATATGGAAAATATGGAGGACGCTTCGTTCCAGAAGTCTTGATGACTGCAATTAAGGAACTGGAAGAAGCCTATGACAAAGCATCTAAAGACCCAAGTTTCCAAAAAGAACTTGACTATTATCTTTCTGATTTCGTAGGCAGGCCAACTCCGCTCTATTATGCTGAGAACTTAACCCGCAAACTTGGAGGCGCCAAAATCTACCTCAAACGAGAAGATTTAGCCCATGGTGGAGCACACAAAATAAACAATACGATGGGGCAGGCATTGTTGGCTAAGCGAATGGGGAAAACCCGTGTTATCGCCGAGACAGGAGCAGGTCAACATGGCGTAGCAACAGCCATTGCATGTGCAGCTTTAGGATTAAAAGCCGAGATTTACATGGGAACAGAAGACTGCGAACGGCAACGGCTCAATGTTTTCCGAATGAAACTTCTCGATGCGCAAGTGCATCCTGTGGAAACTGGCTCAAAAACCCTCAAAGACTCGATAAATGAAGCTTTCCGAGATTGGGTAACAAATCTTGAGAACACTTATTACCTAATCGGCTCGGTAGTAGGTCCTCATCCTTACCCGATGATCGTTAGGGATTTCCAAAGCATAATCGGCAAAGAACTCAAAGAGCAATTCCACAAAAAAGAAGCCCGACTTCCGGACGCGTTAGTTGCTTGTGTTGGCGGCGGAAGCAATGCAATGGGCACCTTCTACCCTTTCGAAAACGACAAGGAAGTGGAGCTTTATGGAGTTGAAGCTGCCGGTGAAGGCTTAGAAACAGGCAAACATGCCGCTTCCCTTGCCGCAGGGGCCGAAGGGGTCTTCCATGGTATGCTGACCTACGTTCTCCAAGATAGCAACGGACAAATCCAGAACACAACAAGCCTTTCAGCGGGCTTAGATTATCCTGGCGTTGGACCAGAACATTCAATGCTGAAAACGCTTAAACGAGCAAAATATGTTTCAGCCACAGATAAGGAAGCGGTAGATGCTTTTCTGACTTTGTGCAAACAAGAAGGAATTCTTCCAGCATTGGAATCCTCGCATGCAGTAGCTTATGCCATGAAATTAGCGCCAAAAATGAAGAAAACTCAATCAATCGTGGTAACGTTGTCTGGGCGTGGAGACAAAGACGTGGAAACTATAGCAGATTACATAGGGGCGAAAATATGAACACAATAAGGGAAGCATTCCAAAAAAACCAAGGCAAAAGGGAACGGGACTCTTGTCGGCTACATTATGGCTGGAGATCCAAAACCAGAATTGACACCCAAAATTGCTGATGCCCTAATCAAAGGAGGTGTGGACATTTTGGAGATTGGGCTGCCTTTTTCGGATCCGATTGCTGATGGTCCTACTATTCAAGCAGCAAGCGTACGGGCCTTAGCTGCAGGAACAACACCAGTTAAAGTGCTAGAAATCGCTAAGGAGATACGACAAAACCACAACATCCCTATTGTAATAATGACTTATTATAATCCAGTATTTCGCATGGGTCTTGACAAGTTTTTCGCTTTAGCCAAAAAAAGCAAAGTTGACGGTGTTATAGTTCCCGATCTACCTGTTGAAGAAGCAGCTGACTACGTGAAAGCCGCCATCAAATGTGATATAGACACAATTTTTCTTGCCGCACCATCGACGTCCAATGAACGGTTAGCAAAAATTGTTGAGTGTTCGTCAGGTTTTCTGTATCTTGTTTCCCACTTCGGCGTAACAGGCGCACAAGCAACAATTGAGGATTCAACCATTGAGCTTGTCAAACGGGTTTTGCCCTTCACCTCTGGGAAGATTCCGTTGGCGGTTGGGTTTGGAGTCTCAAAGCCTGAACATGTAAAACGTATCATTATGGCAGGGGCTGAAGGCGTAATTGTTGGAAGCGTTTTCATAAATGTAATCAAAACACATCGGGAAAATATCGACCTTCTACTAAAGAAGTTACAAGCAACTGCATCTGAACTTAAAAAAGCAACAAAAACCATTGAATCGCCGGGTTAAATGTTAGATCCTCTATCATAATGTGATTCTTTGGTATTCTGATAATTGTTGTGGGTTGGTCGAGTGGAAAAAGAACCCGACATTGCATAAAGAGTACCAATTAATTGGGATGTTTTTTGTTTGGTCCACTTCGGTTTTTTCTTCGCCGATAAATGTGCTGTCAACTTGGGTTTTTTCAGCCCTCGTTTGGTTGAGTCTCATTTTTAATATTTCCTAAAAATCTGAAGTTTATACCCACATTCTCGTCTAAACAAACAAATATAACAGCAGGTCTGTTTCCCGTCATTTTACATCGAACCTGCCTACTTGCCGTCATGGGTTCTGTTTATAAAGTTCTGAATGTGTTTCGTGAAACATAATAATCCGATATCGAAATACGCCTTAAAAGCAAATTGCACAAATTTCAATTGGGAAACAGAAGATATGGTGGAGAACACAGATTCGAAGGATAACACCTTTGAAGCGTTAGATTTCTTAATCAAAGTTCTAAAAGAACATGAACAAAACTTAGATAAGTCGATTAATCAATTGACAACAGTTTCCGAGCAGACCGGTAAATTCGCAAACAGTTTAAACGGTAAAATGGAAGACATTGAAGAAAAAATAAACACCATGCAAAAAGAAGTAACAAACCTAGTCGGCACCTTTTCAAACGCACCTACCAAATTCTTACCAACCTCAGTGAAGGAACAGGCACCTAAGTCTGAGGTGACCCCTGCAGGATCATCAACAGTTGCTCAAGGCGGGTCTTCGATGATTCTGCGTTGCAAAGAGTGGAAAGATTTTCTGGTCTCAGCAATGAATGCGCAACAGTTGTTTTTTAGCTATAAAGAGGCTGAGAAAGTTTTCGAGGTTGATGCCCTTAGAGGAAACCTATTAATCACATATGAGGGGGCTCCAGATTTATCAATGATTCTTAAAAAATCGCTGTCTCTGAAGTCTAGACATACCTGAACAGAATATCGTGGAAGGTTCCATAGATAAAGCGAAATAATTTTTTACTGTTAAGCCCAAAAGTCATGATTTTAATGAAAATAACGTTTTGTTTTAAAGATTCATTCTGGCGAAATATCAGATTTAGCAAACATTCTTGTAAGGAATTATATTTTTCTTGACTATGCCTACATGTTACAAATTATTATAAAGCTAGCGCTTAGTTTGAAATATTAAATCGGAGTCAAGAAATCAGATTTAGAATTGGGTGCAGAGTGGAAAAGGAGAAGGCTATTACGGCTAAAAGCGATAAAGAAGATTGTGAAAAACCGAGTCAAATGTACGCGAACGCTGTTGTTCCAAATCATAGCCACGCGAAAAAGGGATTCATTAAATGTCCTGAATGCGGTGAAGAAATTCTCATAACACCTGTCTTGGGAAAGATGAATGAGGCAATAGAGGACCATATCCTGCTTCATAAGGAGAAGCTTGAGTCTAATCTTCTTCTGAAGTATGCTAAACCTATTAACATTCGTCTTGCTTTAGCGAACCAAGTTCTGCATCAGATTTAAAGTCTCTGCGAAAGACTTAAAGTGTGTTCAGTGCCTTTAACTTTTGGCGGTGGATCTTAGGCGGTGGGGTAGGGGTCCATTGTACCGTAAACCCTCTATACGACGGGCTGACATCTGCGGATGAGGCGCCGAAGGCCGTTTGGATCTTCATTTCCGAAACATTGACTATCCGTCCTTTGGGGCTGGCGGTCAATGAGCAGCTTCCGTAGGGGAGTTGTTTCATTGTTCACCAGGCGAACCTGGCTAGGCTCGGGAGAGAGCAACCTAAGTTTGGACGTTATGCGCTCAAGGGGATGCGGGTAAGAGCGTAGGGCTTGATGCTTCAGGCGGAGTCTGGGCGTCAAACCGCAGTGATCCACCGCTACTAATTCTGTAAAGAAGGAAATTATTGAAAAAAATTACTTGGATTCGTCGAGGCTTTTTTTGTAGAGTGCTTTGTCGATTACTCTTACGTCGAGGTTTTGTTTGGCAGCTGTTTTCCTGATGGCTTCTAGCAGTTTTAGGTAGTTTTGGGTTGTTAACAAGCCGGCTGGTGGATTGCCAAGTAACGGCTTCCACACCGCTGGATCAAGATGCAGTATTGTTTGGGGTCAAAAAATGCGAGAATTACACTGGCTAAGACTGGGTTAATGCCTTCTAGGAGTGTGAGGCAATTCATTCGGTAAGCATCCTCGCAAGAAGGAATACTCAATGCTTGACCAGATAAACGATTAATAGTTGCCTCATCATTTCGAGCAACCAGTGTTAATGTCCGAGTTTTTTTCTCAGGCTCATCTTTAAATTTCCACTCAACAACCTGCATCAAATCACTGCAGGTTAACGCTTTTGCCCTTCGGAATCTAGCGCCTAACTCACGTTCTTTCTGTGCCTGCCAACCTATACTTTTATCGTATTTGCGACTCCACATCAAGAACGCGGCTTTATCCATGTAATTCAACTGCTGTGGATAATTGAGAAATAGCTTGCATTTTTGCCTTTGCCTAAAAATCACCGAAAAATAAGAGAAAATGTTGGATTAGTTTTGGTCTACAAGATGAGCTGTTCCGTCTGGGCAATACACTTTCTCATCTTTGTTTACGCGTCTGTATCGTTCACTGCACAAGTGCAGCAGCGTGCAGCCGTCGCAATCTCTACTCAGCATTTCTTCGCCTCCTCTGGGGCATTGTCCATCGGTGAAATCCGCTTATAAAATTATGTAACATGCTTGTGTATACGTAGGTAAGCATATTATCGACTCTTCTGATGTGAGGTGCAAGTTTTGTAGGCTATGCAGTCTTCCGAGCAGGGAACGGCTGTTTTGGTTTGGCAATCCAAGATAATGGTTCTGTTCAAACTAAGTCACCTTTTCCCCATTTTGCTCTTAGTGAAGACTTTACGTGGGAAGTGTCAAACCCCGTAAATAGTGAAAGGAAAGGCGAACAAGCCTAAACAAGCCAATTTGATGGTTGCTAAATCCAACATGCCGATTCATCCTTTTTGTTTTGCTCTGAAATTCAAATGAAGCCCTCAAGATATAAAGCGAATTGAGAAATATTCATAATTATTGTTAAAAAGTATGTAAACGTCAAGAAATTACATAAAAACTACATTAATTGTCATGTTCAACAGCAAAAAACATAACAAAAACAAAGTCACTTTTCCAAAAGATGTTTAAATTATTAGTAAACAATACTTACTTGATGTACTTTGAGCGGTAATGAAGGAAATCTGGGGCAAACAAAAAATTTCTATTTCCAAGAAATCAACAAAATAATTGTTTTTCCAAACTGTGGAAACCATGGCAAATACACGACATATTGCATTCGGCTAAAAAGCAGGGAAAAAGCAAACGAGCCTGGAGAACCAGCAGTCCTTGGTGAACTTTTGGACAGCCGAGAGGTAGACTGTAATTATCCATACACTGTTGGTTACTATAAGGATTCTACAGGCGAGGGCACAAACTTTAAGCCCGAATATTTGGAGTTGCGAAAAATCTGCACTGTTGAAGAATTTTGGGTTTTCCTTAATGCCTGTGATATCTAATCGTTGCCTGTCTTGGTGGGCTTATTCTAAATGTGATCCTCGACACGAACAACAGGTTTACCCATGACATCCCGGATGCTGGCAGCTACTTTGAATGGCTCTCGAACAAGCCGCAGTTTGGTTTGGCGTTCACCTTGGGAATTAACGGTTAAGTCCCCATAACCAAAGATTCTGCCTCCAAAGGACTGGTAAACCAATAAGTCACCAAAGCCATTTGGCGTCACAATAAACGAATTTAATCTCACGAGGCCATGTCGAATTTCTAGTGCATCTTGACGTAGAACATAAGAGTTCGATAGGCGAAAAATCACAAGTCCCAGTATACTAATCAACCAAATCACGATGAACGCAAAGATTGTCCAAGCCCAAGTTGGTAAACCAATTAAAGATGAAGAGGCAACTCCAAAGTAAAACTCAAGTCCAGATAAATAGAATCAGAACTATAAAAACGGTAATTGTTCGACCAATAGCTGCTGGAACAATCCAAGGCTTTCCAGACCAAACAATATCGCTATGCGGAACTTGTTTATCAGAAGACAACTAAAACACGACCACTAACAAATAAGTAAAAAGTATATTTAAGCATTCAAGCGTTAGGGCTCTCTGCAATTAATGCTTCAAATATTTCGATTGTTTTATCTTTCTGAGACTGTTTTCGAACTTTGCTAATATTTAATTTGGTGAAGGCTAAAATCGCCTTTACATCTTCCTTATCTTTGGCGACTCGCTCAGGAGCCAAAGATGCCCTAATCATCCTCAATTTCGAGGACACCAAGCCTTCTGGTGATTGAAAAAACGTTTCTATGTTATCAATTTTTCCAGAATTTTTATCCAACGGTTCTTCCGAAATAATAATGTCAACCGTGAATGGAGTTGTTTTACCTTTGAAGGTTACACTCTTATAATCTGAAGTTAATATGCCCTCAATTTTTCGTTCATCAACTTGGAGACCTACTTTCTTTAACGCCACCATAATTCCATTTTCAGGGTCAGGATTGTTTGCCACTGCAATTATCACATCCACATCAGTGGTAGTTCTCGGAACCCCATAAAAACTCACGGCTAACGCACCAGTGAAGGCATAATTTAACTTTACACTTTCAAAAGCGGCAACAATTTTTTTTACAAAAGTGTAATATCGCTCCAATCTGCTTTCAGCTCAATGTTTTCGCTTAGACCAGTCTAGTCGTTCAGACAATTTTTCAATCAATTCTTCTTCCGTGATGTCTGGAAACTGATTTCTAATGCCGTCTGCGCATATTCTCACACAACCGTCAGTCATATCCATGCATAAACGGACTTTTTCTTCAGGTTTAAGTCGTCCTAAACGTTCCCAGTCTTTATCCATAAACAACCTCTGCATTCAAGACGAATAATGCAAGATCGTTATAAAAAATAAGCTTACATTATAGGTCTACGGAATACCAAACCTTCAATTGAACGTAACAGCTGGTACCCGAAAAGTATTGCTGTGAAGTAAGTTGGCCATAGAATCACGGGCCAATTTCCAGGAGTATAAGACCAAAGATTGTTAGATACTGCGAAGAATTCCATAAGGCCTAGAGCAAACATCCCGCTTAGACCCAGAAAAACTTGCTCTTTGACCTCCCGCTTAGTTGACCCTTTACGACGGGCAAACATCAGAACTGCCCATGCAAAAAGAAAACCAAAAAAGAGCACGTACCAACTTGAATTATAATCAAATAGTATGTTCATGTCCAGAATTAACGAATATTTACTATAAAAACGATTTGATTAACGTGCGACTTTTTTCTGGTGATTCTTGTGGGTTCTATGAGCAGGCCAACATTTCCGGCAGTAAACCGGTCGATCTGCATGGGGTTGAAATGGCACTTCACATTCGCAACCACAGTCGCTGCATACAGCGGTGTAAACTGGTTCTTCGTGGAACTGCTCGAATAAATGATAGTTTTTGAGGCGTGGCCACCCAGTTTTTGCATAACGCAGCATTTCAGGTTTGTCTTTTAGCCACCTCATCATGTGGAAGAAACTTTTGCCCCTTTTTTCTTCGCGTTCAGCTAAGGGTTCGTAGCCTAAATTGCGAATTTCGTCCAGATAAGCGATTTCTACTAATCTTTGCGCTTCGCCGACGACTCTTATGCGTTTAACACGGTCTTCACCGTAAACTTTACGAAGTTCCTCAGCCGCTACATCAAAGATACAGCCTTGACAAATATGGACTGCCTCATCGGGCTTTAAATTAAATAATGCAACGAGTTTAGAAACTACGCGTGAGGATTCTTGCAGATATTCTTTTTCGCGGAAAATTTCTTGATAGAACCTTACGTCTATTACGTCGTATTTGAATTCGGCTGTTTCTTCTCGGTACGCCCCGACTACAACGCCAAAAAGCAAGTCACCGCTACCTGCGTCATCAACAATAACTGTCAAACCATTATTGCCTTCTTTCCTATTTCAATGCAATGATTAATTCGGCTATAAAAATAGTCCCCCAAAAACGAAGAAAACTAGAAGAAGTATTTTAAAATTTATGAAGCTGTCGCTAATTGTTGTTTAATGGTTTCAGTTGGGACAGGTAATGTATTAAGAATGCCTTTTTTGCCTAGGCGTAGTTGTCTTTCGCCTCTGAAAACGCATACATGTGCATTCTTTATTTCGATGTTATTTCCAACAGCGACGGCGTTTATTTGTCCTTCCCATAAGCAGAGCTTGATTTTTCCAGTGTCGTCGCCCACTATTGCGTTAACAACCATGACCGTGTTGCCAAACTGTGTATGAACTTGAACTGGCTTTGGAATCTCAAAAACTTCTGCTTTCACATTAATCTTTTTCATACCAGCCCGTAAATCCTGAATTGCAAGAAAAACCGAATCCGTATTTTGTTTAGCGATTTTTTTGCATATTTTATCAGTGCTCATCCAGCTTTCAAAAGGATTATCTTTTCGCAACAGAAATTGCTCGTCAACTCTGAATTGAGCTAACGCGTTATTGTCTTTTTTTATCATAAAAATTATTTCATCTTTCACTTTGCCGCGGTATTCGACTGCAAGGTTGCCGCATACAGCTTTTCCGTTACTTCTTGCTTTAACTAGTGCTTGGAAAACTTCAGAGGGGTAAATGTTGTGTTTTACTGAAAGAAGAGCGATATGCTCACCTAATGTAGATTTTTTCTGTCTCAAATTCGTCTCTCGTTTCCATGTTATAATAGAGAAAAAGCAAAGTGTAAAGTTAACTTTCTCTCAAATATATCGAATGTACATAATATCTAATGTACCTATATTAGTCTGACTATAAAAAAAGGCGTTTCGGCACTGTTTATACAGAAATACAGGACAAATTTTGGAACACAAAATCGAAAAATCCCGATTCATTTTTTATTCCTCGAACTTGAGAAATGTGCTTTGGCTGTAATAGTTGATGTTAATATAAAAAATGCAGGCATTCAATTTATAAGGCTGGAGAACAAGATAAAGGGTAATGTGTAAAATTAACTTTTGCACAGCAAATGTAGTAGGAGTTGAAATAGCATAATGTATAACAACAGAGAAATGCACAAGGCAACTTGCGCTGACTGCGGAAAAGAATGTGATGTTCCTTTCAAACCAGACGGTACAAGGCCAGTTTATTGCCGTGAGTGTTACGCAAAACGTAGACCACCAAGAAGATATTAAGCTTATTAGCTGAACATCTTTAACAAATCTCATTTATTTTCTTTTTATTTTTGTTTTCATGTTTTAAGGTCGGCTTTTTTTAATTCTGTGAGTTTACATTTTTTGAACTTGTTGGTTCAAATTTTTTTGTTTTTGGAAGGAAGATGGCTGTTTTGAATTAAAGAAAGTTCGCTTTGGCTATTGCTTTCGGATTCAAACTCCAAAAGTGGGAAACTCAGGTAAATTTACTTCGTTTCCAAGGGTTTTCATTCCGTCAAGAAACTTTGACTAACAGTCACTTCTATTTTAGTCAAGAAAACTTGACGAATAGTCTTTTATTAGTTTAATGCTCTATCGATTAAATTGAGAAGACATGAGAAACCGTGCTGTCGAGTTGGTTTGCATAATTTTTGGTTTTGATTTAGTTTTGATTCGGTTTGCAAACTCTGACTTGTCCTTGTTTCATGCGGACATGTTGACCGCAAGGTGTTTGACGAGTAAGGTGAATAAATGACGCGAATTACAAAAAAGACTTTAAGGGTTGTGTGCGCTCTTCTGGTTCTTTTCTTTTTGATATGTGCTTTTGAATTATTGCCTCAGCCGGTTCGAGCCCAGACGGTTACGGCGACTGTAACCGGTTTAAGCGAGCCTTTTGGTGTGGCTGTTACACCCAACGGCGAATACGCCTATGTTACAAATGGAGGCAGCGGTTCAGTATGGGTGATAAACACTGCAACCAACAAGGTAACAGAGAAAATAACCGGTGGAAACGGTCCTTTTGATGTGGCCGTTGCTCCAAATGGCGCTTATGTTTATGTAACAAACGGTGGAAGCGGTTCTGTGTGGGCGATAAGCACAGCTACGAATAAAGTAACGGCAACAATAACCGTTGGAAATGGTCCTTACGGTGTGGCCTTTACGCCAAACGGCGACTATGCTTATGTTACAAATTTCGGCAGCGATTCGGTGTCGGTGATTAGCACGGCTTTGGATAAGGTGATTGGATCGGTCACCGTTGGAAACAATCCCCAGGGAGTGGCTGTTACACCAAACGGCGAATATGTATATGTTACAAATTTTGGCATCGGTACAGTCTCAGTGATTAACACGGCTACCAATACATTGACGTCAGACAATAACTGTTGGAAGCGGCCCAATCGATGTTGCTATCACGCCAAACGGAGAATATGCCTATGTTACAAATTCTGGCAGCGGTTCAGTGTCAGTAATTAACACGGCTACGAACACTGTAACAACAACGATAACTGGTTTAATCCAGCCTTTTGATATAGCTGTAACGTCCAATGGCGCATACGCCTATGTTGCAAATGGCGGCAGCAATTCGGTGTCGGTGATAAGCACAGCCACAAACAAGGTGACAACGAAAATAACTGTTAGAAGTGGACCTTACGGTGTCGCCATAACGCCCAACGACGAATATGCCTACATTGTAAATTTTAACAGTGCATCGGTCTCAGTGATAAATGTGTTTCCGGCTGTAAGTGTGTCGCCTTCGCCTTTGACTATGAAAGTAGGTCAATCTGAGATGTTCACAGCTACTCCTAGCGGCGGTTCAGGCACATACAAAAGTTATCAGTGGTATGTTAATGGGTCAACTCAGTCTTGCGCGACCGCGTCAACGTTTAATTTTGTTCTTGATTCCTCAGTTTCCTATTCGATCACTGCAACTGTTACAGACAGTTTGGGCGCTATTTCGGCTCCATCTACCCCTGCAACAGTTACCATGTCTTCGGCCACAGTGACTCCAACGTCAACCAACATACCCATCGACGTCAACACCAATTCCAGCGACATTCCTTTGGAAACGGTAATTCAAATTCAAACTTGACCTTCTATGAGCAACATTCAGTAGCTGTTGCAATAGGAACTGGACTAGTTATAGCGATAATTATTGCTGTCTTAGTTAAAGCGAAAAACAGAAAACAGCCAGGATGAAAAAGTTTTAGGCTAATTAGCAAAATTTGAGCATTAAAAAATAGGAAGAAACACAAGGATGACATGGGAACTCCCCAGTAATATCGTATTGCCCGTATTTGTCGTAATCATACTGGCGGGAATCTACCTTATCCTTAAACTGACCAAAAACAAAACTAGTAAAATTAGCTCATTGAGACTGTTCATTCAAATAAATTCGGTTATTGCAATATTTATGGGGCTTATCTTGGGTCCCTTTGATACCCCACTGTGGCAGCCCATAGGACCTTCGCCACGCAGCCTGTTAATTGGATCAACTTTTTTGAAGAACCAGTTTCCAGATGGTTTCTCTGTTCCTGTTTTAGCATGTTATTACTCTAATGGGCGAACTGTTACTTGTGGTCTTTGGCAACTTCAAGCTTACATTTTCCCATATTGGAACTATTCAAACGGTTATAACGCAATATACTCCACATCCGGTTTGGAAAAGATAGGTATAGTTATAGGCTTGCTGGTGATCGCGTCCATAATTTTGGGAAAGTTTTTCTGCGGTTGGATATGTCCTTTCGGCCTTTACATGGATGTGTTAACCCGAATTCGCAAAACTTCACGGTTGCGACACTTGCACTTTTCCGAAAAAACAAATTCGGCAATTTCACAATCACGATACATCATTATTGCGGTTGTTTTAATTCTCAGCATCATCTTTGCGTCATACGCCATTTTCGGCACCCAACTTATTCCAGGCACCACACCGGCAGGACCCACGGGGCAATCGGGTATTGGCGGCGACCTTAACGAGCCATTTTGTTTGGTTTGTCCAATGAGACCTCTTTGCATATTAATTGAATCCGCTTTGGGTGAAATGAAGTTTTCATACATCTCACAAATAGCTTCTGAATCCCCGTATTGGATAACAGGCTTTTATATTACATCCATAAATTTAGCTGTCCTAATTGTCGTCACGATTTTAGGTTTAGCGTATAGACGGTTCTGGTGCAGAATCTGCCCGCTAGGCGGGTTAATTGCATTATTCAGCACTTTCACACCTTTCAAACAAATTGCCATGACCCGCCTGAAAAAAAACGAGCAAAAATGCACCAGATGTGGTATTTGTAAACGTGTTTGTCCAACTCAAGCTACAGATGTTTACGAGAAGAAAGGCGGAGACGTAACTGAATCAAGATGTATTCTTTGCGCAAGATGCGTTGAAGAATGCCCCTATGAGGACGCCTTGTCGTTGAAATTTGCCGGAAAAACAGTCATGAACTCCAGAAACTGGTTAAAACAATGATGAGAGTTTACGGAACAACAGAACAAGCCATGTACTCTCGCAGATGTGAACGTACATGCAACAGAGAGAGTTTTGGCTAAACGCCAAAGTCATTATCTTTTTTTACGTTTAAAACCGTTTCAAAAAACTGTTTCACTTTTGTTTCAGCCAACTATCTTACCAATCGGAGTCTATAGTATGCATTGAGGTAAAAAAACATGAACACCAAACTAATAGCAGCATTGGTCATAGTTGGAGTTTTAGCTGTGACCGTAGTAGGATTAGTTTCGGCTCAAACAGCCACTTCAAACCCGAATGCAACGACAACTAACGGAGCACCAAGCAATGGGTTCTTGGGCTGGATGGGAAGATGCTTTGGATTTAGAAGCACACAATACTATGGAACTCAATCACCAGCCTATACAAATCAACCAGCTAACATAACAGTGACAGACCCATACACAAACACGACAACGACTTATCAAGGGTACTATGGATATGGTCGATGCATGGGATTCAGACCATAAATCACTAACTTTTTTAAAGAAACTTCTCTGTTTTTATTATTAAAATCGCAATTTTTACTTAGTAACGCTTAATTCTGCGCGTTCAAGTCTATTCTTTTATGAGAAGAATACACCTCTTTCTTGTCATCTTAATTGCAACCATAGTTACTTTGTCAATTCTTGCATTAGTCAGTTGGTACTTAGCGACTTCTTCCCCAGCATACTACGGTTCAAGCTGGATGAAACAGATGTGGAGTGGAACTGAAAGCACTTCGAACAACGGTGGAATGGGTGGCATGATGGGTAACGGTTCAACCACAACCGCATCAACCTCTTACCTGTGGCTAATTCCTGTACTCTTAGGTGTAATACTTGGAGTTGCGGTCATTGGAGCCGCTTTCTATTATGCTTACCCCGAACTCAAATACATCAAAGGAAACACAACTTGCAAGCCTATCACGTCTGACACTCAACCTAAAACAAATAGCATCAACCCAGCGAGGGAAACAACAACCAATTCTGAGTTACCTAATGTTTCAAACAACTGCGATGTGTTACTAAGAACAATGACTCCTGACGAAAAGAAAGTCTTGAACGTGTTAGTTGCACATCAGGGAAAGTATTTACAGAAATATGTAGTGAAAGAGTCTGGGTTAAGTAGGCTTAAGACTCATAGGATTATTGCTCGGTTTGCAGAACGTGGCATCGTCAGCGTTAAAGAGTTTGGGAATACTAACGAAATAGTTGTTTCTGATTGGGTCAAAACATAAAACTCAACAACACAATGCAAAACATCGTAAATCTAAATTGAAAATTTTGTCACTCAAAAAATGTGTGAGGATTCAGTTGCTGTTATGAAGAACAAAAAATGAATATGCCGTGAGGACGCATCCGCATGCTGAGACCGTTGCGCCTGTATCTACATAGACTGTATTTTGCACCTGAGAAATCAAGTATTCAAACGCTATGTTCGATGCCACGATTAGTCCCACGCCTGAGAATATCAGCGCGGTTCCAAATATCAGATACGCGACACCTCTATTGTTTGATGCGAAGTGTCCTCGCATGAGAACTGCACCTGCAATCGCTAACACACCCGCTACTGCAACAAAGACAGCACTAAGAATATAGCCTGAAAGCGAAGAGGTGCCCACAACCAGCACAACCCCGAACAAAAGACCTAACAACCCAAACGCCTGCAGAGTGAAGCCGTATCTTGCGGCACTTCTAATCGGACTAAGACCTCTTCTCAGTTGCAGCATCCCTATAACAGGGAGCAGGAGCCCAATTATGACCAAGCCGGCTGTGATAATAGTAGCCACTGAGGGAATTCCAGATGCACCATTGATCGTGAGGAAAGCGACCAACGCCACCGCCGCCGTTGAATAACCCGCGACTACTAAACGCCAAGATTTTGTTGTAGTCACCGCATTACTTGGAGAATTTGTTGATAAATTCGAGTCCATTCAACCACCAGCTCCATATTTTCCGTAGAAGCTCACCATATCTTGTGCAATCTGCGCAAGACTAGGGTCGATTGGCTCTGAACCCACTTGAATGAACATGTGCCCCATGTTCTGGACCAAGATAAGTTGGGTTTGGTCCCCTGCTGTCGTAAGATCGTTATAAAGCTCAACTGACTGCGACTCGGGCACAGTCTTGTCGTTGACCCCCTGAATAATTAGAATAGGTGGAGAGTTAGCAGTGATGTAGTGCGTTGGGCTAGCTAGCACCAAGTTGTTCTGATTGCCGCCGAAGACTTTCTGAGGTTGTGAGTAGGATGCAAAACTAGTCAGGTTAGCAGGACCAAACATGTCAATTACTGCGGTTACGTTACTCGACTCGTTTAGGTAGGGTCCGATATCGAATTCCGAATGCGTGCCTGTAAGGGCTGCAATTGCAGAAAGCTGTCCTCCAGCACTGGTACCGAATAGGAAAATCTCGCTTCCGTTAACACCGTAAGTTTGCGCGTTGGCACGAAGATACCTGATTGCGCACTTCAAGTCCTCAATTTGAGCCGGAAATTTGTACTGAGGAGCAAGGCGATAATTCACGCTTGCGACCGCATAACCTGCTGAAGCAAGCGCGTTGAGGAAAACCGGGTTTATATCCGACTTGTCGCCGGAAGTTAGCCCACCTCCGTGGACAAAGATTGCAAGAGGAAGAGGATGCGAGACCGTAACATTCGGAATATAGATATCCATCGTTTGCGAGTTCCAATAATTCACGTCCCGGTAGGCAGTCCCAAGAGTAAACACGACAGTTGATGGTGCGTTCGATGTGATGACCCTGTCAATAGTAAATGCAGAATATAGACTGATCAAGATGATTGCCACAATGCAGATAACTGCGGGAACATGAGGCATTTTCATTTTTTGTAAATCATTAGTAACAGGGAGCTTCAATTGGATAAAAAGAGTATGCTCGAGGGCCGGACCTTGGAGTATTAGATTAAATGCTCTTTTTCCTTTCAGTCAAGCTTACCCGCAGTAGATCAAACACTTTTTCCATTCATCCACTTAACTCCAGTAGCTTCAGATAAATCTTTTTTTAGAGCAAAGAGATCTTCCAGCCCCAGCTTTTTGATATCATCTTTCCCAACAATTCTCAAAAAATTCGCAACCTCCAGATTTGAAACATTAATAAAATTTGTTAGCCTACGTACCCCCTCGTCAACATCGAGTCGTTGAACTAAAACAGGATCATTTGTCGTTACTCCAGTAGGACAACGACCTGTGTGACAGATTCTGTATTGCTTACAATTTATTGCTATCAAAGCAGAAGTCCCGATATAAACCGCATCTGCTCCAAGAGCAAGACACTTTGCGAAATCCGCCGAGGTTCTCAACCCGCCACCAGCTATCAAGCTTATTTTATTCCTTAACGCCAATTTTCTTCAAATGCCTATCAGCTCTTGGTAAAGCAGCTACAATGGGAATTCCAACATTCTCTCTCACAAAAAATTCAGTTGCCCCTGTTCCCCCGCCGAAGCCATCCAGTGAAATAAAGTCTACACCGCTGTTTGCTAGAATTTCAATATCATTCTCGACATTTCCACAACCTATCTTAGCCCCGATAGGAATTCCATCGGTTAACTCCCTCAACCATCTAATTTTTTCCTCAAGTTCATCTTCGTTTCTTATATCAGGGTGATGTGCAGGAGAATAAGCGGCCTCCCCTTCTTTTGAGCCCATTAACTTTGCTATTTCCACCGACACTTTTTCTGCAGGCAATACACTCTCCCAGCCTGGACATGCTCCCTGACCAAATCTAATTTCTATTGCTGAACATTTCTTTAGAAGCTCTTCAGTAACTCCAAACCTCCCTGCTGAGTACTGTACAACAAGATTTTTTGATGCAATATCCAGCTCCTCTGGCAGAACAATATCCTCCCCCGCGTTTAATCCAAGATCTAACTTCGAGGCAACTTTTGCCAGAACCAACCGCACATTTCTGGATACAGCCCCATAGCTCATTCCGCTGAACATAATTGGGGAGGAAACTTTGAGAGATTTTTTTGCGTTGGGTCCGATAACAATTTTTATGCTTACCTCCTCGTTTCGATTGAGAGGAATTTTGAAAACTTGAGCTGGAACAAAATGAAGGTCGTTAAGAGAAAAGGGCATTTTTTTAAGGGACCCCATAGAACAAAGCATGCTTTTTCCTTTGTCTGCGGCATTATTTATTTCGACCATTGTAGGGTAAAATTCTTCTCGATCATTTAAGCCCTCTTTACTCATGAGATTTAGCCTTCCCAAACTCCTTATTTAAATTACGACATTATCGTATATGCATAGCCCCTGTAAAACGTTGGTACGCGGTGACTTAGATTATGAGAAGGTCTATCAATATTCTGTGGAATTGAAACGTTTATCGCTTTGGTGAAGTCACACAAAAAAAAAGGACGATAAATATCGAACAAACGTTAGAGGAGGTTTTGTTGTCAGGTGCACTCGGCATAATTCCAAGTTTTTACACAGGCTAACTGGTTGAGAACATTTAATTGGGCTTTTCAGATTTGAATCCGAGGCTTCCGCGTTGCGAACGCTGTGACTCACTTGCTTCTTTAAAATCATTATTTTGTTTGAAAAGTAATCTCCTTGTTTGCTTAAAGCTCTTAAAAACCTTTTAACAAAATTGTTATAATCTACCTGTCAAATAAGAGTCACTAAGGCGTTGACTATGAAACAATTCCTAATTACTCCAGCGGCAGGAAAACGATTAATCGCCAAAACCCTAGCAAACCACCCAGCAATTAAAAAAGCACTCAAAAACGGAACGCTTGTAATTGTTGCTGGAACAACCAATGGTTATGTGGCTGAAGAAATTTTCAAAACTAACAATATCTCAAATGATTTCTCTAGGGAAGATTTTTTAGGGGTATAACTTTGCCGCCGACTCAAACAGTAACCGTTGAGGGGCGGCTTGGCTGACGAAAGCAAGTTTCCTGGCGACGTTGTAATAACTAAGGGCGTTTGGCAAAAGGGCAAAACAATTGCTGACGTCGTTGACACGCTCAAAGAGGGCGATGTAATTTTGAAGGGTGCAAACGCTTTAGATCTAACCCGTAAACAGGCGGCTATTTTGATTGGTCACCCGAAAGCTGGAACCATAGGTTTAGCTTTACCTGCCATTGTGGGACGTCGAGTAAAACTCATAATACCAGTAGGCATTGAGAAACGTGTAAACGGCGATTTAGCTTCCTTAGCAGAAAAGCTTAATGCACCTGGCCTAAGCGGGTACCGTTTGCTGCCTGTTGTTGGAGAAGTATTTACTGAGTTGGATGCGTTAACCGCTTTAACTGGCGCTGAAGTAGAGTTAATTGCTGCTGGCGGTGTTTGTGGCGCTGAAGGCTCTTGCTGGATAGCTGTCATTGGGACTGAAGAACAAGAAGAGTTTGCCGCCGAGATTATTGCTTCAATAAACTGTGAACCAGCGTTTAGCCTCAATAGAATCAAATAAAAAAAAAGTATGGTTTTGTTTTAGATTCTTGGCCGTGGTGCATCATACCCATGCCCATGACCCTCTTTCCGTTTTACCACCATGCCTTCTCTCCAGTATTCTGCATAAGCTTTGGAATTATTTTCACTCATCATTTCCATGTCTGTTTTGATTAATTCCATAGCTGGCTGGTTTATTTCAAGTTCAATAGTTAATTTTACTTTGCCGCTTTTTTCTGCTTCCATAAATCCACCTCCTTAAAATCGATAAATCCTCAAAACTGATTTTTGCTATTTAATTGGTTAATGATTGTCTGTTTTAAAGGTTATGTGGCTGTACCGATGCAACAACATAACGTTTTTATGAAAACTAATAGGTGTTCCAGTACTTGGCTAACGCTTCAAGTGCCTTTTCAAACAAGTAGTCTTCTGGCATAACATCAACTTTTACGCCTATTTCCTTTAAGGCTTCAGCAGTCGTTGGACCAATAGCCACAGTCGTAACTTTGTTGTTTATTATGCTTCGAAGTTTATCCATCGAAGCTTTTTCAGATGAGCATTTGGAAAATGTTTTTTGCGCTCAATCCGCTGCCGAAATACGATTGCATCAATTTTTCCCGATGTTAAGTCTCTGATAAAACTTGTCTTTCAGTTTCTTATCTACTGGTAATCCGGATTCGTAAACATAAATTTCCTCAACATCAGCACCCATTTCCTTGAGTTTCTCAGTTAAGGTTGGGGTTGCGTTGCTGGTTCTGGGGATGCGAATTTTTTTGCCTGAAAACTCTTTGCCTTCCTCAAAGCATTCGATTAATCCTTCTGAACTGTATTTCGTAGGGACTAAGCCGACTGCACTTGTATTCTTCTTCCAGTGCCTGAGCCGTTCGGGGTCCAACTGCAATAACAAACGTTTTAGCTAAGCCTTCTTTTAATTGGCTGGTTTGCTTTAGTGTTTCAGCAGCGCTAAAGAGATATTTTACGCCGTTTGTGCTCATCAAAATGACATAGTCAATCTGCACCTTTCATGCATTTCTGCGATAAATTTTTTGATTGGCTCGAAATTGGTTAGTCCTTTGATTTCTATGGCAGGAATATAGTAGGGGATTCCGCCTTTTTCCTCGATGAGTTTGCCTGCTTCTTCGGCTTGACCTGCAGGTCGTGTTAAGGCGATTGTTTTGCCTTTTAGGCTAAGGGTTTTTTGAACCATGCAAGTTTCCTGCCTAAGTTTGCTACTTCGCCGATGACGATGACTGCTGGCGGCTTGACTTGTTTTTTCTCGGCTTCTTTAACAATGTTACCCAATGTGCTAATTAGGGTTCTTTGCTTGCGGTAAGTTCCTGATTCTACGATGGCGACTGGCTTATTTGGGCTTACTCCGCCTTCGAGCAGCTTGTTAACTATGCCATCGAGTGATTCTACGCCCATCAAAATAACCATTGTATCTACTGCGTCGGCGATTTTTGCCCAGTTAATTGGTTTTTCAGCGTCGCCTGCGCTGTGTCCCGTGATTATTGCAACTGAAGCTGCATAATCGCGGTGTGTCAGCGGGATGCCGGCGTACATTGGAGCTGCGACAGAGGAACTAATTCCAGGCACAACTTCAAACTCGATGCCTTTTTCCACAAGAGCTTCTGCTTCTTCGCCGCCTCTGCCGAAAACAAATGGGTCGCCGCCTTTAAGCCTAACAACTTTGCCGCCAGTCTGGGCTTTTTCAATTATCAATTCTGTGATCTTGTCCTGGGGAACCTCATGTTTGCCTGTTCGTTTGCCCACATAGATTTTCTCGGCTTTTTCTGGAGCTAAATTAAGGATTTCTTCGCCGACAAGCCTGTCATAAATTACTACGTCTGCTTCTTTTAGGACGTTCAACGGCTTTGACTGGTGAGCAGTTTGGGGTCGCCGGGGCCAGCGCCGACAAGGTAAACTTTACCATGTGCCATATTTTTCTCTCCATTCCTTCTCGAAATCTTTGGCTCCTTGCTTTATCAGGTCTTCACCGACTTTTTCGCCGAATTCTTCAGCATCAGCCAATGTTCCTTGCGCAGATGCACTGATTTTCTTTCGTTCATTAAGTGAGAAAATGCAACCGAAAAGTGACAAGTTATTGCCATCTGCCTGTCCAACTGCGCCTATTGGCACTCGGCAGCCGCCTTCCAATTGAAGCACCAAGCTGCGTTCAGCAGTAATCTCGGCGCGGGTTGCATTTGTCTTCAACCGCCCGCAAAAGCGCTATTACGCTTTCGTTTCCTTCTTTGGCAACTATTGCTATGGCGCCCTGTCCAGCTGCTGAAGGAAACTGGTCAAGTGATAAGCGCTCTGTGATTTCATTTTCTAAATTCATTCTCTCAAGCCCTGCCTCAGCAATGACGATGCCTGCAAATTCGCCTTTTCTAACCTTATTGAGTCGTGGTGTCCACGTTGCCTCTGATTGGTTCAACATCCAGGTCGGGGCGTATATATTTGATTTCTGCCATTCTTCGCAGGCTGCCTGTTCCAACCAACTGAGCCTTGCAGGTAAATCGTTAAGAGATATTTTGTTTTTTGAGATGAAAACGTCGTGTTGCGAATCCCGTTTTGGAATTGCTGCTAAAACTGTGCCCTCTTGTCTTTCAACAATCGGAACATCTTTTAGGCTGTGAACTGCAAAGTCGATTTCGCCTCTAACTACTTGCTGGTCGATTTCTTTTTCAAAAATGCCCTTGCAATCAATGCTGAACAGTGGTTTGCCATGTTCTTTGTCACCCATGGTTTTGATGATGTTTACTTTAAACTCGACTTCTGGGATGTGCCTGTTTGATTTGTTTTAGGACACGGTTTGTTTGTGCAAGTGCGAGGACGCTTCCTCTTGTGCCCACAGTTAATTTCATTTGCTTTGTTTCTCCTGTGCTGCTTTGCTGAGTGCTGTATCAAAAGCATTTATTGTATACTTTAAATCTTCGTCGGTGTGAGCTGTTGAAACAAAGCAGGTTTCAAATTGCGACGGCGGAATAAACACGCCTTGCTTGAGCAACTCATGGAAGTAAGCTGCAAACATTTTGGTGTCAGAATGCTTTGCGCATGCGTAGTCTCTGACTTCTTCGTTTGTGAAGAATATCTGGTACATAGAAGCAATGTTGTAAACTTGTGCTTGCAAATCGTAGGATTGGACAATATCCAGCAAAGCTTTTGTTAATTCAGCACAGTTTTTCTCAAGCTTCGGGTAAATCTCCGCCTTCTTTTGGTTCAGCAACTTTAGGATTGTGTAGCCTGCGGTCTACCGAAACTGGGTTGCCGCTGAAGGTTCCTGCTTGGTAGACTTTACCGACTGGCGAAATGTTCTCCATAATCTCGCGTTTGCCGCCAAACGCCGCCAAAGGAAAGCCGCCACCCAAAACTTTGCCAAGCGTCGCCATGTCAGGCTTCACGTCGTAGTATTCCTGTGCACCGCCCAACGCCAAACGGAACCCCGTGATTATCTCATCAAAAATCAGCACGGCCCCATATTGGCTTGTTACTTTTCTAAGGTAACTAAGGTAATCGTCTGTTGGCAAAATTAACCCAACATTTGCCAAAACTGGCTCAACAATAACCGCAGCCACTTCGTTGCCTTGCCGCTTCATAACTGCCTCTAACGCCTCAACACTGTTGTAGGGCACCACAATTGTGTTCTGGGTTGTTTCCTCAGGGATTCCAAGCGAGTTTGGAGCTGCAAAAGTTGTGGCTCCTGACCCCGCCTTAACCAAAACGCTATCGTGCGAACCGTGGAAACAACCTTCGAACTTTACTATTTTTTTCCTTCCAGTGTAGCCTCTTGCCGCTCGAATGGCATGCATAGTGGCTTCTGTGCCTGAGTTGACAAGCCGCAGCATTTCCATGCAAGGCGAAGCTTTGGATATGAGCTCGGCAAATTCAACTTCCCGCTCGGTTGGAGCGCCATAAAGCGAGCCTTTAGGCAACTGATTTTTCACGGCTTCCATAATGTCTGGTTGGGCATGCCCCAGAAGCAATGCACCATACGCCATGCAGTAATCAACATATTCGGCATCGTCTGCACTGTATAATTTAGAGCATTGAGCGTGGTCAACGAAGAATGGGTAGGGCTCAAACGCTCGGACTGGACTGTTAACGCCTCCGGGCAGAACCTTTTTGGCTCTTTCAAAAAGCGTTTTTGACTTGTTTCCGCTCAAGGTTGATTCAACCAGGATTTTGCATCTTTGGCAAAGTATGTTATGATTAGGTCTGCGCCTGCACGTTTTATGCCTGTTAAGATTTCTCGAATCACGGTTTTTTCATCTATCCAGCCGTTCGCTGCAGCAGCTTTAACCATGGAATATTCTCCGCTGACGTTGTATGCGACTATGGGCACGTTAAAGTTCGCTTTCGCAATTCCTATAATATCCAAGTAGGCTAAAGCTGGTTTAACCATAATCATGTCAGCTCCCTCGTTGAGGTCTAACTCCATTTCACGCAGGGCTTCCTCTTGGCTACCTTGGCTCATTTGGTAGCTTCTGCGATTCCCAAATTTTGGTGTAGACTCTGCTGCTTCTCTGAATGGACCATAAAAGCCTGAAGCATATTTTGCTGAGTAAGCCATTATGGGGATTTGTTCAAAACCAGAATCATCTAGTGCTTCTCGGATGGCACCAACTTGACCGTCCATCATAGCTGATGGCGCTACAATATCTGCTCCTGCTTCTGCTTGGCTGACCGCAACTTTACCGAGAACATCAAGGGTTTGGTCATTTAGAACTTCCCCGTCTTTAACTAAGCCACAGTGTCCGTGACTCATGTACTCACATAGACAGACATCGCCGATAACGACAAGTTCTTCTCCAAAAGTTTTTTTCAACTCATCAATTGCCTTTTGGATAACTCCATTTTTAGCGAAAGCGCTTGTTCCTGCTTCATCTTTTTTTGTGGGATGCCAAATAGCAAAACACTTTTGACGCCTTGCGCTAACGCATTTTTTCCTTCATCTGCAACTTGACCTATTGGAAGTCTACTGTATCCCGGCATCGATTCGATAGCAACGGGTTTTTTGATACCTTCATCAACGAAAATTGGGTAAACTAGGTTGCTTGGCTGCAGATTTATCTGGTTCAATATATCCCGCATAGCTGCAGTTCTGCGTAACCTTCTCATTCTAACAGTTGGAAAACTCAATTTACTTTGTCTCCTTTTTCTCTATAAGTTTCATGGCGATTTCTTGAGCCTCACGAAGCTTTCCTTCTTTTAAAACTTGTTTAATGTTATGGTTATTAAGTATCTCGTTTAACAGTTTGCTTCTAACGTTTGAGTCAGGAACTTGCTTCTTTAGAATAGATGCGTACATGATTCTGCAACTCGATTTCCAGCAAGTCTTCGGTTGTAATCATTTTTTCTATTCTTTCTCTAAGTGCCTTAGCCATAGCAGGGCTTTTTCCCGAAGTTGAAACCGCAATCTTAACATCTCCTACTTTGGCAACAGCTGGCAAAATAAAATCGCTCAATGATGGGTCATCAACAGAATAAACCATGCAGCCAAAAGACTTAGCTGCGTTAACAAGTTCCAAATTAAGTTTTGAGTTATCAGTAATTGAAAAAAGTAAATCTGGCTTAGGATTTAGACTTTCAACAAAAGCTTTGGCATCTTGAATTTCAGTTTTCACCAAAGCAACCTTTTTTTCATCTGCTAATTCTTGAACTCCAGTTGAGAACTCTTTGCTGATAACCCAAATTGTTGCGCCAGAATCCACGAAGCTCTGTATTTTCCTATAAGCCTCTGAGCCTCCACCAACGACTATTATGGTTTTTCCTTCAAGTTTGAGGTCTATGAGCAACTTTGGGTTTTGCCACCTTCAGAAGCAGTTGACCCTATAATTGATGAGTAGATTTTTGAATTTTTGCATAAACGCTTCATAATCAATCTGTTTAAGAGTTGGTGCCTTAGCAATTTGTGTTATTGCCTCAAGGTTAATGTTTTCTTCTGCCGCCTTTATGGCTTGAGCTCCAAACTCTTCATATTTGATTTCGATTTCGGGTATCATGCCTCTTCCTTCAACATCCATGCGTGGCACAAAGCCAAGCAACTCTACACCACTGTTCTCAAAAGCCTGTTTAATTGTATGCTTGATTTCGTCGCTGAGATAACTTGTATGAACTTTGTTTAGGATTACGCCTGTTACGTTTACGCCTAATTGTTTGAGAATATTAATGTAGTTAAGTGAGTTTGCTAAGCCGCCCTCTACACCTTCCTTGTCGCATCCAACCACCATAATAGTTGAAGCACCTAATGCTGCGGCAACCTCAGCCGTCGAAGTTGGTCTTGCCACTTTATCATTCAGTAACCCTGTGAAGGCGCTCATGGCGCCCTCGACAAGTAGAAAATCATGCTCTTTACTGGCTTCCCCAATTGCTTCAGCTAAGGGTTTCCAGCCGCTTTCCCCAATCTTTATCGATGAGTAAGGTCGAATCGGCTCTTTGATCAGGTAGAGCGCTGGCACAGTATCTCGAATGTCCCCGCCAACTTTAATCACGCCCACCTTGTAGCCTCTTCGTTTTAATGCAGCAGCGATGCCTGCTAAGACGAAGGTTTTTCCTGAGCCGCTCTCTATAGCCGTAATCAATAGCAAACGCGGCTGCTTCATATTGAGAGATGCTTGCTGCTGGATATTGGTTGAAATCCCAATTTCGCATTTAATTCGCTCTCTCAGCTTGCTGTTTACTTTTCGAATTTCTTCAAGATCGACGGCATTAATGCCTATTGATTTTGTGATGCTTTGCAGGATTGTTGGGTTCTGATCAAGAAGCCCGTGAATGAAAATGCCGACCACATTACCTTCCTTGTTGGCGACTCCTGAAACCAGCTCTTGTGGGTCTTTATGGTAATTAATGCGTTTTGCATGCGAAACAAGAATGGTTTTTGCGTCTTTTCGCAAGATAATTTTGCCGTAGGTGTGGCAGTGAAATCCTGAAACTTCTTTGCCAACCTCTTGCGTGATGAAGCTTTTATCGGTCACAGTGGCGGTAACTCGGTCTGTGCAGATAAGAGGCTTGAACTCCGCATCCAGCAAGCCTAAGCCTTCCCGTGTTATTGGCACTTTTGAGAGGCGTCCAACGTCGGTTTCTTTCGCCAAAATCTGAAAACCTGAACAGATACCAAGCACAAACTTGCCGCTGTCAGCCATCTTCAAGATTTCGGTGCTTACTTGTTTGTTTACACTACCTGATTCTACTAAGCTTCCGCCCGGAATGATGATCATGTCTAAAACTTCAGACGCGGGCTTGCCGTCTACAAGGGCATCGGACAAAATTAGGTCGGTTGGCAGGTTTCCGAAGTCTTCAAAGCATGGAAGCGCGCCTGGAAGGTACACCAAACCGATTCTGTGATGTAATTTTGCCACAAATTGTGCCCAACGCGTATTTACGGTAAAACTTATATTTAAGACGGTCGGTTTATCCAACCATGCATTCCTCGGCTAAGATAGATCATACTATCAATGTTAGAATGACGCATAAAACAGCCCATGTGCCCTTAATGGAGGCTGTAGCGTTTAAAAACAAGGAAACAGCACTTGCCGAGATTTGTTCTCTTGAAAACGTTGAAGAATGCTTAATTTTGCAAACATGCAACCGAATTGAAATCTATGTTGTAACTGAAGATGTTGACAACACACTTAATTTGGTTAAGGATTATTTTATAAAAAATGGCAGGGCAAATGTTGAGGAAGCATCTGAAGCTGTCGAGACCTCGGTAGATAATGATGCTTTTGATCACCTGCTAAGGGTAACTTCAGGCTTAGAATCTATGGTTATTGGCGAAGATCAAGTTCTTAATCAAGTCTGGGATGCTTATTTACTAGCAGACAACGCTAAAACCGTCGGTCCAATCCTTAAGCACTTATTTAACCGTGCAATGACCGTTGGTAGACGCGTCAGAAACGAAACAGGCATCAACAAAGGCGCTGTTTCAGTGGGTTCGGCTGCAGTTGAATTAGCCACCAAATTGTTAGGCAACTTGGAAGATAAAAAAATCTTGGTTATGGGTGCAGGAGAAATAGGAACTCTGGTTGCCAAAGCCTTATCACGACGTTGCCTTAGCCCAATTTTTATTGCGAATCGAACTTATGAACGGGCAGTAAAGTTAGCTGAGGAGCTTTCTGGTAAAGCGGTACATTTTAATCAGTTTGAAGAAGTGCTCGTTGATGCTGATGTAGTAATTTGTTCAACCGGAGCACCCCATTACTTGTTAACCAAAGATATCCTCTCGAAATTGATGGGGCAACGAACAAACAAAAATGGCCTTATGGTAATTGATATTTCAAATCCGCGTAACGTTGAAAAAACTGTTCAAGAAGTCGCGGCAGTAAAGCTTTACAATATTGATGATTTGCAGATTATCGCTGACAAGAATAAGCAACAACGAGAAAAAAGCATTGAAAAAGCAGTAAAAATCCTCGATGAGGAACTTGTTGTCCTCAATGAGGATATGAAAAGCTTCTCAGTACGACTGATTATTTCGTCATTGCTCTCTCAGGCTGAGCAAGTAAGGCAAAAAGAACTTGCAACCGCGCTAAATATGATGGGCAACGTAGATGAACGAGAACGAAAAATTCTTGAAGATTTAACCTCAATTTTACTCAAACAAACATTCGTTCCAATTGTTGAAAACTTGCGGTCAGCAGCCAAAAACGGTGACGAGCAACTCATTGATTTTGCAGCAAAGTTGTTTGAGAAAACGGGGAAAAATTAACGTTGGCAAATTCTGAGTTGGATAAAGTTGGTTTAATTCTGATTGGGCATGGAAGCAAACTGCCTCATAATCGAGAAAACCTCGAAAAATTAGCCGAAATACTTCGCAGCCGCAATAAATTCAAAACTGTAGAAATTGCTTTTATGATTAGAGATACACCCACCATCGCCCAAGCGATAGATGCCATGTCACAGAAGGGAGTGTCTAAGATTGCTTTGGTTCCTGCTTTCCTAGCGCCTGGCGTTCACACCACTCAAGAGATTCCTGAATTAATCGGGGTTAAAGAAAAAGAGCCCCAGCTTAAGGCACAAGGAATCGAATTAGTTTACGGGGAACCTTTGGGTAGCGATGAGCGCATAGCTGACATCCTTGAAGAAAAAGCCTTCAAAGCCATAGGACAGGAGCGCAAAAAGGATACTGAAGTTGTGGATGCTTACTCTGTTGTTGAAGCCGGCAAAATAGTTGATAAAAGTATGCAGCTTATTCGAGAAGCCATTGGTCCTGAGTTAGCTAAAGCGCCAAAAGACCAAATTCCCGTAATCGAACGTGTAGTCCATACTACAGCTGACCCAGAATTTGCCAAACTACTTGTTATCAGCAAAGATGCAGTTCAAGCTGGCGTTGCTGCAATTAAAGCTGGAGCCAAAGTAGTCACTGACGTTAAAATGGTGAAATCTGGAATTAATGATGCGAGACTCAAAAAATTCGGCAGCAAAGTATCTACATACATGAATGATGAACGCACTATGAACTTGGCAAAGGCAGAGTCGTTAACTCGTTCAGCAGCTGCAATGAGACTTGCAATAAAAGACGGCTTGGATGGCGCTATCATACTGATTGGAAACGCTCCAACTGCAGCCTTCGAGTTGGCGGATCAGATAAAGAAGGGAAAAGTTAAACCAGCCTTGATTGTTGCGGTACCAGTAGGTTTTGTAGGCGCCGCTGAATCAAAAGAAGTAATTGCAAAACTACCCGTTCCATTCATAATTACAAGAGGACGCAAAGGCGGCAGCACCATTGCTGTAGCAGTTTTCAACTCGTTGCTTTCCATGGCTGAAGGCAAAGCCTACGGGTAATGAGGCAGTTTATATGCCAAGATTTTTGAAATATGGCATAACAACGGGCGCAACAGCCGCCGCAGCATCTAAAGCCGCGTTAATAGCTTTGCTTGAGAAGCCTGTTGATCGAGTAGTTATTCCAACTCCAATTGGCTTGCGTTTTGAAGTTCCAGTGAAATCCAGCCGAAAACTTACGGATGACACTGCAGAAGCTATAGCCGTTAAAGATGCTGGAGAAGACATTGATGTCACGGACAAAATGGAGATAATCGCCACCGTGAAACTGACGGGGGACGGCAAAGTCACCATAAAAAGCGGGGTAGGCATCGGCAAAGTCACAAAGTCTGGGTTGCAAGTGCCTATCGGCGAAGGAGCAATTAACCCTGTTCCAAGAAGCATGATAACGGAAGCTGTGAAAGAAGTTTTGCCCGCTGGCAAAGGTGTTGAAATAACAATTACTGCTCCAGAAGGAGCCAATATCGCTAAAAAAACAATGAACGCAAAATTAGGCATTCAAGGCGGCATCTCCATTTTAGGCACAACAGGCGTTGTTAAACCGTTGTCTTTGGAAGCATGCAGACGCTCGCTGGTTCCCCAAATTGACGTTGCCTTAGCCCGCGGATACAAACGCATATTATTCGTCCCAGGAAACATCGGGGAACGAATTGCTAAGCAACAGTTCAATGTGCCTGAAGACGCGATTGTCCAAACTGGCGACTTCGTCGGTTACATGTTTGATAAAGCAGTTGAAAAAGGCGTAAAAGAAATCATTCTCCTTGGTCATTCGGGAAAACTGGTAAAGTTGGCAGCTAACATTTTCAACACGCACCACAAAGTTGGGGATGCACGTAACGAAGTTATTGCTTCTTACGCTGGCGCTGCTGGAGCTGACACAAAAACCATTAACGCGTTGTTGACGGCTAACACTTCTGATGAAGGAACTGAAATACTCAAACAAGCAAATCTGGTTGAAGCTACTTATGACCGAATTGCAAATCGCGTTAACCAGCGGGTAAGCGACCGAGTAGAAAACAAAATTAAGATAAGCGTCGTAATCGTTTCGATGGATGGCAAAGTTCTTGGCATGGATGAGAATGCTAGGTGCAATAAGCCTTGGCTAAAATTAACTTAGTTGGCGTAGGACCAGGCTCGCCTGACTACGTAACTCCTGCTTGCAAAGAAAACGGTCCAACAAGCAGAGCTTGTTATTGGCGCGCAAAGAAGCCTAAACCTTTTGGCAGCGGACATAAAAGGGGAAACTGTGGCTTTAACCGCTAAGAACCTAAAAACTGCCCTCAAATTAGCCGCTGAATCAGCCCAGAAAAACAAAAACGTAGCTTTGCTGTCTACAGGTGACCCAGGCTTCTCAGGTCTATTGCATACGGTATTAGAAAGTGGCCTGTTTAAAGCTGCGGACATAAATGTTGTTCCAGGTATAAGTTCAATTCAGGTTTGCGCTGCAAAGCTAACCATAAGTTGGGATAACGCTTTATTGATAACTTTTCATGAAGGCAATGTTAGCGACGAAGAAAAGCAGGTGCTGGATTTAGCTGTAAGCATGCGGCGAAGATGTTATTTTGCTTCCTGATTCAAAAGCTTTCTCGCCAAAAGACATTGCCAGCTACCTTATCGATGGTGGATGCAGACAAAGAAACGCCTGTTTATTGTGTGCGAAAATTTAACATTGCCTGAAGAAAAAATTAATTCATGCACTTTGGCGGAAGTTTCAAAGCAAACGTTTGGTTCTTTATGCGTCATGGTTATCAAATCAAACAGCAGTAAAGGGCAAGTTGATTGTTAATGGCTAAAACATGGGCTTATAAAACAGCGGGGATTCCAGACGAACTTTTCAATCAAAATGATAAGGTTCCTGGACCTACAAAAGAAGAAATTAGAGTTGTAACTATTTCCAAAGCACGCTTAAGTGAAGGCGACATTGTTATTGATGTTGGCTGCGGCACTGGAGGCTTAACTGTTGAAGCTGCACTTGCAAGTTGCACCTAAAGGAAAGGTTTACGCCATTGACGAAGACGAAGCAGCAATCAAATTAACAGTCAGCAATGTGGAAAAATTTGGTGTTAAAAACTACGTCTCCGTTTCTAGCGGTAAAGCACCCGAAGCACTGCTTAGCCTTCCAAACGCTGATGCCTATCATCATTGGTGGTGGCGGAGTCTCCTTAGAGCTATACTTCAATTTGCCAACGTAAACTAAGATCCAATGGCAGAATAGTTGTAAACGCTATTCTTTTAGAGACAGCAACCATAGCGATTTCTGAACTTAAAGCACTTGGGCTTCAAAGATATCGATATCACACATATTTCGGTTGCGAAGGGAAAACAAATAAACAGCGGAACTATGATGATGGCAAGAAACCCAATAACAATAGTCTCAGCGACGAAACCTTAGGTGAAAATTAACTTGGCTGGAACATTCATAGGCATCGGCGTTGGTCCAGGCGACCCCGAACTTATCACAATAAAAGCAGTGAAAGCCCTCAAAGCAGTAGACGTTATTTGTGTACCAAAATCTCATGCGCATAGACCAAGCATGGCTCTTAAGCATGGTTAAACAAATCTTGGCTGAACGTAAAAAACCTGCTGAGATTCTTGAACTCGTTTTCCCCATGACCAAAGATGAATTAAACAACAGAAAACTATGGGTGGAAAACGCAGCTATAGTTGCTGCAAAAGCCAAAAAAGGCAACGTTGCCTTCATCACATTGGGCGACCCAATGCTGTACAGCACTTTTCTTTATCTTTATGAATGCGTCAAAGAAACTTATCCCGAAATCGAGCTTGAAATCATTCCGGGCGTAACTTCAGTAACTGCAGCCGCCGCAAGCTCTAAATTGCCCCTAGCAGAAAAAGAAGAAGTAGTTTCAATTATTCCCTCAGATCTTACCCCAGCTCGCATTGAGGAAACAGCTAAACACGCGGATAACTTGGTGTTCATGAAATGTGCCCACCACATTAAAGAATTCGTTCCGATTCTTTTGAAAGCAGGCTTCACTGAAAACTCCACTGTTGCCTTAGTTAAACGGTGCACATTGTCTGAAGAAAAAGTTATAGTTGGCAAACTAAGCGATGTAGAAAGTTGGGATATAAATGAAGATTATTTTTCAGTAGCTATCGTTAAGAAAAGTCAAGTTCCTATTCATTGGAAACAAAACGGAAACGGTGTCAAAGCATGAAAAAGCTTGTTTTCATAGGTGCAGGTCCAGGCGACCCAGAACTGATCACTCTTAAAGGCAAAAAGTATCTTAGAACAAGCTGACGTGGTAATTTATGCTGGTTCACTTCTAAACCCTGAATATCTCAAGTATGCAAAGCCAAGCGCGAAGCTTTATGACAGCGCCAAAATGAGCTTGCCAGAAGTACTAAAAGTCATGGTTGAAGCAGTTAAGGCAGATAAGCTTGTGGCAAGAGTTCATGATGGCGACCCAAGCTTCTACGGAGCAATCCAAGAACAAATGGATGCATTGGACAAAGAAAAAATTGAGTATTTTCGAGTGCCAGGCGTAAGCTGCTTGCAAGGTGGCGCAGGAGCATTAAACCGCGAATTAACCCTGCCAAACATTTCGCAAACCGTCATTATTACTCGCCCTGAAGGCAGAACCCCCGTGCCAGAAGCCGAAAGCATCAGCAAACTAGCAGCTCACCAGGCAACAATGGTCATTTTCTTAGGCACCCCACACATCGCCCGCGTTGTCGATGAACTCAGTAAAAGGCGGCTACCCAAAAGACACACCCGCATCTGTTGTGTACAAGGCAACGTGGCCAGAACAAAAAATCGTAAAAGGCACATTAAACGACATAGTTGCCAAAGTTAAAGCGGCAGGCATAACTGAGACAGCATTGATTTTTGTGGGAAAAGTTCTCAACCCACAAGCGTATGATTTATCTAAGCTTTATGACCCCAAATTCACTACGGGGTTCCGTAAAGGCGAGTAGAAATGTATGCTAAAGGAATTGCTGTTTTTGCAATCACGAGGCGTGGCGTAGAAACCGCCTTAAAAATTAAAGAAGCATTAGACCATGCAGGCTTATCCGCCATAGTTTATGCGCCTAAAAAATATAACCAAATCGGCGTTGTTCCTTTAGACAAGAAAATTGGCGATTTCATTAACGATATTTACAGCACTATGGATGCTTTAGTCGGTGTGATGGCAACGGGAATAATTATCCGTGCGATTGCGCCGCATCTTGAAAGCAAACTCACTGACCCCGCTGTCATCGGAGTTGATGTGACTGGAAAATTCGTCATAAGCCTTTTGTCAGGGCATTATGGCGGCGCAAATGAATTAGCAAAAATAATCGCTGAAGGCATAGGCGGAACAGCGGTGATTACGACCGCGTCCGATGCTGTGGGTAAACAGGGCGTTGATGAACTGGCAAGAACGCTGCATTTGACCATTCAGAACCCTGAGAGCCTTGTTGCGGTTAACAGCGCCATCGTCAACGGCGACCAATTGGTCATTGTATTAATCGGTGACGTAGAAATTCCAGCAGACCAGTTAGGTTGCTACGAAATTAAAAAAGCAGAAAACGCCGCTCAAGCCCTTGAAATAATTAACAGCTATGATGCGGGTGTAATAATTACAAGCAAGCCCCTGTCAAATGATGTTTTTTCAATTGACAAAGCTGTTAAACCGTTTACTATACTGAAAACTAAATGCATAGTGGTTGGGTTAGGCGCAAGAAAAGATTCAAGCGCAGACAGCATAATGGAAGCCGTCGAAACAGCATTGCAGCAAGCACATGTTACCATTGGCAAGTGTGGACCGTTTTGCCACTGTCGATATTAAAAGAGATTCTATTCCCATGCTTAAAGCTGTGGAACAGTTAGGCAAGCCACTTGAGTTTTTAAGCGTCGAAGCACTTCGTTCTGTAAGTTATCATGGTCTTTCACCTGATTCCAAGATGGTTCAGGAAAAAATTGGTGTTGGAGGAGTATGCGAACGAGCAGCAATAATAGCAGCGGGAAAAAACCCCAAGTTAATACTGAAAAAAACCAAGCTAAACGGAGTAACAGTAGCGATAGCCGAGGGCGAATAAGCGTAGTCGGTATCGGACCCGGCAGTCTTGAGCATTTAACGCCTAAAGCAAGAAGCGAAATTGAAAACGCCGACGTTTTGGTGGGTTATGGTACATACGTCAAGCTCATTCAATCAATTATTAAACCAGGAGCAGAAGTCGTTTCTGGAACAATGGGTAAAGAGGTTGAACGAGCAAAAATCGCCGTATCAAAAGCCCTAGAAGGTCATAATGTGGTTATGGTTAGCAGTGGCGATCCAGGCGTTTATGGCATGGCAGGCATAGTTTTAGAAGTTGCTGCACAAGAAAAAACTGACTTACCCGTTGAAATTGTTCCAGGAGTTACAGCTGCTACAGCTGCCGCATCAAAACTCGGTGCACCATTAGTCAGCGATTTTGCAGTTATCAGCTTAAGTGACTTGTTGACGCCTTGGGAAAAAATCGAGCGTCGATTGGAAGCAGCTTCAGCCGCCGATTTCGCCATTGTGCTCTATAACCCTAAAAGCGAAGGACGTATTGAGCCGTTAATGAAAGCTTACGAAATTATGCTAAAACACATGCGACCTGAAACACCGGTGGGAATAGTGAGGCAAGCTGGCCGAGCAGGAGAAGAAGTCATCGTTACAACACTTAAGGAACTGCTGAACGCTGAAATCGACATGGTCACCACAATCATTGTTGGCAATTCAGCAACCAAAGTTGTCAACGGCAAAATGGTTACTGCCCGAGGTTACGATTTCTCAACCTAATTTTCTTTTCTTGCTTGCTGCTTAATAGGCGTATTCTATTAACCCACTACAACTGCTTCAGTGGTTATAATCACGGTCTTCCCGAATTATATCAGCTGAAGAAGGGGTGTTGCCAATCTTTTTGTAAAGTTCATTTCTAAAACGAGTAGCCTCTTCGAGGGCTTGCTTAAGTTTTTTCTTTTTTACCATTTGTTCAAGATAAACCCTGACGTCTTCTGCATATTGTGGATTAAGCTGTTGAAGTTCCTTTTTTAATTCTTTGGAAACTCGGATTGCTATTATATCACTCATACAAAAACAAATAGTAAACAAAGCACAAATATATTTTATGTTTACAAATTGTTAACTATCTTTTCCATTATACATAATAGCCCCATTGTTTTGACCTTGCTTAAAGGATTTTTTTACAAAAGGTTGGAGGATACACACCCTGCCGTGGAAAAAGATCTACTTCACTCATTTGGTTTTTCGATGCCTAAGTACAACAACAGAGAAGATGGAAAGAAGCAAAGGCAGAACTGCTAACCAAGATAATTCTGGAACGGCAGGAGTTGGTGAAGGCGTTTGAATTGGTGTGGGTGTAGGTGTTGGTGATGGATTTGAGGTAGGTGAAGGGATTAGAGATGGGGGCGGCGTTGGGCTTGTACCAAGCAAAGCAGAAACTAAGACGCTTGAAGGTTGAAGAATCGAGGTTGACACTTTTGCAAGCCAAACGGGACTGTAATCTGGGTCATTAATGCTTTGGATGTTTCCAGTTATTACGTATCCTCCATTGGTTGCTTTTGTGATTGAGTCGATATAACCATTATGTCCTGTGAATATAGGCTCTGTCATTACCGAAAGGCTATTGCCAACTGAGTCGGTTTCAATGATGCAACCTACGCCGTAATAGCCTGAATAAGATTCACCAGCAACAACAAAAATGCCACCTTCAGCTTCGATTACTGAACTAAAAATTGGCGCAACCCCGTCAATCCAATAGTCATACTTGCTCCATTGAACGTTGCCTTCAGAATCAACCTTAGTCAAAAAGCCGCTATTTGTACACGCTAAATATCCGGCATCGCTAGTGCTGGTTAGACCTGTCGTGAGGCCTTCAAGGTTTTGGCTTGTCCATTGAACATTGCCGTTTTGTTCCAAACTATACAGATTTTCGTTTGCCGCTAAAATGTATCCGTTGTTGACTGCTAAAATGTTGGTTGCATCAGACCGATTCGGGACAGTTCCATAGGTCTTGGTCCAGAGAATGTTTCCTGCTTGGTCTATTTTTATTGTCCAATCGAAAAGTGGCGAGCCACCAGCAGGAGTGTAACCTGCCAAAACGTAGCTACCGTCGCTGCTCTGAGCCAGTGAGTTCACTTCAAACGTTCTTTCACCGTTCATGAAATCCTTTTTCCACTGAATATTACCTGAAGAATCAGTTTTTATGAAATTTACAGAGCCTGAGCCGCCCATAGCAAATCCGCCATCGCTTGTTTGTATAACAGAATTGGCTTCACCACTATCATAGGTCTTCCACCAAACAATGTTGCCATTAGAATTAGCTTCAGCAAGAAAGTACTGACCATTACTTTCCCCCGTAAAAACGTAACCTTCATCTTGGGTTGCTATAACGCAGTTTCCTTGTCCATTATTGCCAGTGTAAATTGTGCTCCAGTCAGATAACTGTGAGTTTGTGGGCATCATCACAAGGCAACTTGATATAACTACTGCTAAAATCAGAGTTACTGACAAACGCTTTATCAGGTTATCCATATTTTTCATTCTGCTGGTTTTTCTATAAAAGGCTATCCGTAAAACTTTCTTGACTAACTGAGTTAAAGTTTCTTGAGTGCCGATGCCTAACTATCATAAGGCAGCGCGCAAAATCTGTAAATTATTTTTTTAGCATAGCTGACATCAACTATCTTTTCCCAAAATTATTTACTCTACACAAGCCCCAAGGCAATCATGGCAAAACTTAGCGACCGAAAGAAACTACGTTGGTGCCTAAAGCAATTTGAACATGGAAAGGCCGCACAAACTTGACTCGCACAATATCTTGGCATAACACCCAAAAGTTCAGACAAATCTACTCAGTCTACAAAAAAATAGGAAACATTCCCACTCTGGACCAAGAATCAAAATATCAAACGAAACCAAACAAGTCATTTTAGAACAATATATGAAATACCATCTCAACGCGCTTTACCTAGAAAGATAATGGAGTTTGAAAAGAAAAAGAAAATACCTCACAACACTATACATAAAATTATGCTTGAATATGTCTTGCTAGTGAGCAAGAGAGTAAACAGAAGCGTAGAAAGCCATGGGTTCGTTATGAACGGGAACACTCTTTATACAAGGGACAAGAATGGCTTGGCTGATCATGCTTTTGAAGCTTTTTGAAGAAGCAAGGGATAAAGCAAATTCTCTGCGGTGTGAATCATCCTCAGACTAATGGCAAAGTGGAGAAATGGTTTGATTTTTATGAGCATCACCGAGCTAGATATGGCAGCATAGGGGAGCTTGTTGATTGGTATATGATCGGATACATGGAAGTCTTAATGTGAAGATTTGTGAGACTCCAAATCAAGCTTTCATCAGAAAGATGCCACAGGAATGCTGGATGTGGCTAGCGAAAGAACTATTCAAATGGTGAAATAGGGCATGAAACGAACAAAGAAGAAAGCGAAAATAATTTCAGGAAAAGATATTTACAAATTGTTAACATGTCTTCCTTGGACAATTACTTAGGAGAAGGCTAAAGCTTGTTTAATTTTTGTTGTTTGCTTCCAGTAACTCTACAATTTCTTTTCTAGCTTCTCCAATCGTTAATGGAAAATGCTTGTCCGTTAAGAGTTGGTTTCTTTTGCTTAGAATCTCGAAAAGGTGAGTAATTCTTGGAATCCTTAGGTCTAGGCTTCGCAGGAGATCTGTTTTTGTGAAAACTTCTTCAGGTGACCCTTGCGTTACAATCTGTCCTTTGCTGAGGATGCAGATTTCATTAGCAAAGAGCGGCACTAAATCAACGTCATGGGTAGCTATTATCAGGGTTAAGCCTAATTCTTTGTTTAATTGAAGTAGTAACTTGAGGACTTTGCTTGCAGTTCGTGGATCAAGATTAGCCATAGGTTCATCCAAAACAATTATCTCTGGCTTCATTGCAAGAACGCCGGCGAGAGCTGCACGTTTTTTTTGTCCTGTACTGAGGTTTTGGGGCGACTTATGCTCTAAGTCCGTGATTTCGGTGGCTTCTAGAGCCCATTTCACGCGGGATTTAATCTCTTCAGGTGGCAAACCCAGATTTAAAGGTCCGAAAGCAACATCTTGACCTACAGTGCGAGCAAATAGTTGATCGTCTGGATCCTGAAATACTAAGCCAACTTTTTGTCTAACCCAGTCAATATTGGAAGTAACGACCTCTTGGCCCAAAACAAGGACTTTACCCGATGAAGGCGTTAGCAATCCGTTAAAGTGATGAAGCAAAGTGGATTTGCCTGCTCCATTCGGACCAAGAATGGCCATGTTCTCACCTTTTTCAACACTAAAATTTAGGTTGTTTAATGCTTTTGTTCCATCATGATAAGTGTAGCATAGGTTTATTGTTTCAATTGCTTTCAAGACTTTTTTCTCCCAAATTTACAGTAAATGGAAAATGAATGCTGTGCCAAAAATGAGAGTGTGCCCGATTTGAGAGTATGGAAGTATAAATGCGTCCACAAGGACTACGCTTATGCTAGCAATTACTATCAGCGAACCTGCAAGTATATCCCACTTAGGTAGTTTCTTTTTTTCATAGGTAAATAGTGTATATTTTCCAGTGTATCCTCTTGATGCCATGGCATTTCCAACTTTTACGGATCTATCAAATGCTCTTAAAAGAAGCGATCCCGCAATGTTGCCAAAGTTAGCGATTTTTTTGAAGTAACCTACTTTACCTGAGTACCCGCATCGCGACGCTTGTGCCCTGTACATTCTAGTACTCTCTTCGGAAAGAACGCCAATGTACCTAAACATCAACATCATGATATCTATAATTACGGAAGGAACTCGGAACCACGCCAAAGAATCCATAACAGTTGAAATCGGCGTTACAAGGATAAGTAAATTCAGAACTGCCACAGCTGAAATACAACGAGTGAATACCAAAATCCCAAAATAGATACCTTGCGAGTAAATGGGAATCGTTAACAAAGGAACTCTGCGCAATCACTGATGATCCATATGTAAATGGCATAATTAGAGCCACGAATGCAATGAGGGTAATTGGATGAAAGAGCCGGTGAAAGTAAACTTTCAGTGACGACTCTAGAATATACAGGCTAATCCAAAGCAAGCTACGAAAAAGAGCAAAGGAAGCATCCAATGATTTAAGAAGACAATGCAGAAAATCGAAACCACTGCACAGATGACCTTAATTCTAGCATCCAATCTATGAAGTAGGGAGTTTCCTTCAGTGTACTCTTCAAGGTTTACGCTATACATTGACTTCAACTCCGTTTTTGTTTTTCATTCGTCTAAGCTTCACCCAACGCCCGATAATAATGAAAGTGAAGAACCCCACGGTGGTCAATATCCCAACGAGAGGGTCTCCTGCTAACCATACAGGAATCATTAGTTTTTCCTCCTTGACCCAATATTAGTCTTAAATACCGTTGGGAAGATGTAACCGACCAGAAAACCTCCAACGGACCCGGCTGAGAAGAAACCTATGTATTCGCCGTTAACTCCCCAGTGCTCTATGGTAAAAGGATTATAGTATGTATTACCGTTGCTTCCGGCTGCAGCGTTTACTTTAGTGTCTGTTGCAGTGTTGCCTCCAACAATGTATCCGATATATGCACTGGCGGTCATGATTAATACGATTGCTAACATTACGATAAGGGCGTATTTTGTAAATTTGTCCATTTATTTCACCAACCACCATTTTAGCAGTTCAGGTCTATGATTAGCTATATATTGAACAGCTGCCGCTGTAAATCCGAATTCCAATATTGCCAAGGGAATTTGTGTAGGCAAGTATCCAACTGTGAATATGCCCCACCAAGTGAACACATTTGATGGGTGAAGAGATATTGCAAGTTCAAAAGCTGCGGTTATGTAGGTCATCAAATCGCCTACGATACCGCCTAATCCTGCTGACAGCCAAATTGATCCACCTGCTTTTCTCGCGACCCAAAAAGTTGCATATCCTGTAAGAGTTCCAACTATACCCATTGAAAATGTATTTGCACCAATTGTGGTTATTCCGCCATGTCCAATGAATGTTTGGAAGAACACGGCAATTGCGGATATAACTACAGTTGGAAGCGGTCCAATTATCATCGCTGCCATAGGAGTACCTACAGGGTGTGAACATGAGCCAGTAACTGGCACGGGTATATGCCAAACGGAAATCACGAAAACTGCGGCGCCCATAAGGCCAACCACAGACATATAAGCTGGGTTAATTTTTCGTTTTGCCGATATCTGCCTAGCGCCTAGAAAAACAAAGATTGCTGCTACAGCAAACCAAACTATGCACCACTCTGGCGTAAGTATTCCGTCTGCAATGTGCAATGTTTCCTTTCCCCGTGAATAGTTTATCCAGCCATATACTTATTAATTTATGTTTAACTAAAGTTAATGTCAGGTTGAATAACTTTGACGAAGAAAATAACCCAAGCTTTACTTTTACGCGAAAAAGGCGAATTCACCAAATTCCAAATCCTGCTCGAAGTAATGCGTAACCAACCCCACATCAAACAAAAAGACATTAGTGAAAAATTAGGTATAACTATCCAAGCCATATCCAAATATTTTAAAAAACTCAACAAAGAAGGCCTGCTTGAAGCGGGTTCCGAACGTGCCGATTACCGTTTAACATCAAAAGCGGTGATTAAGTTACACGAAGACATACGTAACCTCGAAAGCTACGTTACCGAAGTAAAACATGACCTACGGGTTGAGCATGCTTGGCCAGCTATAGCAACGCAGGCCGTTAGGGCGGGACAAGAAGTGGGTTTAATCCTAAGAGAAGGGGTCATGTACACCACATCAGCGGACAACACTGCCGCAGAAGCAAAAGGAATAGCACTCTATGATGCAAAAGTAGGAGAAGACTTAGGTTTAAAGGAGTTACATGGAAAAGTCAAAATGAAGCGAGGAAGAATCCTCATAGTTAAGCTGCCGAGCATACGCAAAGGGGGCTCAAGAGCAGTAGATCTAGATAAACTCAAAATATTCTATGACGAATTCAAACCTGACCGAGTCGGCGTCATGGGAGCAGTTGGAAGAGCAGTCCTAAACAAACTGGAACTTAAAGCCGATATTGAGTTTGGAATCAGCCGTTCAGCCGCCATAGCTGCATCAAGAGGCTTAAACGTTTTCGTGCTCGTAGTCGGAAGGATGGTTAATCGCATGATCCAAGAGATAGATCAGATAAACATGAAAAGCAACTCAGACATAATTTATGAGGTAAAAGACGCGCAGATTAGCTTGTAGTTTAGCGTTCGATTGAAATTTTGCTAACTCCCGCTTCTTTTTCTAAAGTGATTGCGTGTTCTGCTTTGTCGGCAAATGCTTCGCTATGAGTTACAGCGATTATTTGTTCTATGGCTTTGAATCGGCTTATGGCTTCAGCTAATCGTTCAATGCTGCCATCTTCGCTTCCCAGGTTTTCTGTTGGTTCATCAAGCAATAGTATGCTTAAGCCGTGACCAGTCCGTGACTGCATGATCAACTGCCCCAATCCTAAGCGGTAAGCAAACGCCAAAAGCGTACGTTCTCCACCAGAAAGATTTGAAACTTCACGATCAACGCCTGCTTCGCTTTTTACGTAAGGAGTGTAAGTTTCATCGATGATTACGTTTAGCAATGGTGCTTCGCCACCCACTAAACTGTCGAGCACTTGTTGAACAAAATTGCGCAAAACCTTCACAAACTCGCTTCGAAGCTTAGGCTGAATACTACGGTAAGCATCACGAATGGCTCCCAAAAGTTCAACTGTTTTGCGGATTTTCTCAATCCGCTCCAGCTTTTCCTGAGCAAGATTAATCCTCTCTTTAATTTCATCTAAGCGTTTGAACAGGTCTTTTTTACGGTTTTCTTTTGTACGCAACTCGGAATCTAACAAATAATATTGTCGAAAAGCTTGCTCACGTTGCAGTCGGGCTGCGTCAAGTTCGGATAAGTCAAATCTGCTGATTTCAAATTGAATGTGCACAATCTGCAACTGTAAATCATCTTCAAGTTTTTGCTTTTCTTTAAACTCTGCTTGATAACAACTTGAGGTTGTTTTCTTCTTCACCTAACCTGTTTCTTAATTCTTCAGCTCTTGTCATGCAAGTTTGCAGGTTTGAAAAGGCTTCAGAAGTTAAGGTTTTGGTTTTCTGCAAAGCATCAATTTCAGTTCGGAGTTGAGCAATACTTCTCTCGCGGTCAATATTTTCGCTGTGAATCCTTGTGAGCAGGTTACTTTTATATTCGCCGTCTAACGGTTGTATACAAAGCGGGCACTTACTCTCCTTTGACAAATCTACAGCCCGTTTCTTGTCAGTTTGCATATTTCTTGAAGTAGCTTCTTGATCCGCTCGTAAACCTACTGAGTTTATCATCAAAAGATGCTAGACAAGAATGCAGTGATTCAAGAGATTGACCGGTTGGTATGCCTGCTTGCTCAAGTTTACCCAGACACGCCTTCACTTGAGCATCAATTGAGCTTTGACGTTGACGCAAATTATTAATTATCGTTTTTTTACCTTCGATACGCTCACTTAACGAAGCCAAATTTCTACTCATATTAACGATATCTGACTGCAGCCTCGCTTCTTTTCGTTTAACCTCTTCAATAGCTTGCCTTTTTTCTTCAAGTTTTTTGAGTTTTAAATCTGCTTCACTTAACGCCCTCTTAGCAACTGATAAGTTTAGAGCTGCGTTTTCAAGGTCCAGTTCTAGAAGTGTGTATTCTTCACTTGATCTATTGTATTCGTTGCTTAATTTTTCAAGTCCCGTAACATCGGGGTCTTTCTCGTAAACTCGTTTTTCTGTTTCATAATCTCGTTGGTACTGGGCAATATTGCTCCATGCAATCTCGTAATCGGATAAGCCGAACAGTTCATCCAACCGTGTTTGCCTATCCCTTGGTTTAGCATCAAGCAACTCTTTGAGGTGCTCCTGCTTAAACCAAACAATTTCACGGTAAAGATCGCTATCTAAACCTGTGATAGCCTTAAATTGCTCGGCAATGGCGTCAGTTTTCATGCTGGCAACAAGCCTCTCATTCTCCCAGAGCTTGAGTTCCTCAATGTTTTGTGTGATGCTTTTGCCTTTACGTTTTAAGCCGCGGGTAAGCTTGTAGGTTTTCCCGTTTTGGGTGAACTGGACAGTAACCCTTCCCCAGTCTGCTCCTTCACGCAATAAATAATCATAAGTTCTTGACTCGCCAAACAGAGCAAAGTCAATCGCGAACAAAACGCTGGATTTTCCACACCCTACACCGCCTACAAGACAGTTAAAACCACGAGTAAAAGGCACTGTGGATTTTATGTGGCTGCGGATGTTTTCAAGCTGAACAATTTCTATTTTCATTTTGCCAGCTCCTCGATGGTTTGCTTGACTTTTTCGTCTTGTTTTCGTGTCAATGGCTCAATTAGCGTCAATGCTGAATGTGCGATTTTTTCAGCTTCTTCTCGGCTATATCGTTCAGAGAAAATCTGCATGAAAATACTCAAAGGCTTTAGTTTTCAAATCTTTAAATTCGCCTTCAAATATGGAGCGTACTACTTCGTCTGAAACAGCGGTTTCTTTTAGCTGCACGATTGGGTGAACAAGCAAAGCTTTCTCGCCAGCACTCCTAATTTTTCCGATGTCAATTTCTGCTCGGCTTGCTTCAGCAGGAAGAGTGCCTCTTAGAATGGGAATTATTATTGCTCCTTCCTCATCATTTTCTTTTACCTGTTGAGTAGCTAACTCTGTGATTTTTTCCGAGGACATGCATGGGAAGTCTTGTTCTAAAATGATGAATCGCGAGTTGAGGTTAGTTCTATGTATTCGAGTGTTATTTGCGCCTTTCTCATTTACGGTAACATGAAGGAACCCTTTTTGATTCTTTGCTTCTCGATAATCAGTTGTTTCTGTGCAGCCGCTATAGGCTAAAGTACCTGTTTTGAACGTACCTAAGAATCGTTCATGTACGTGGCCGCAGCGTAATAATTAAAGCCGTCAGGCAATTGGTCGGGTGCAAGTTCAGCTTCAATGTATGGTGGCTTAACATTTGGCAAGTCCAAGGCGCCGTGAAAAACAAAAATGTTGAAAAGCCCTATTGACTGGTGCTGGAGGATTTTCTGCAATGAATTTTGGCAGTGCCTCTTGAGTTTTGTGTCTGTTGTGGAAGTTTGGTATGCCATAAACGTAGCAGCAGTCTGGTTTGCGCCAGCATGCACCTCTGTGTCTGGGAAGATGATGAATTAATCCTGCACTATCTAATGGGTAAAGGATTGTGCCTGTTATAGTGTTTGGCGCAGAATCATGTGAGCCATCAACCGTTAAAACTGGGATGCCTGCATCTTTTAGCCGCTTGAAACTTCGAATAGTATTTTCTAAAGTGACATTTGATGGTCTTGGCTGATGGAACAAATCGCCAGCAATAATCATGAAGTCAGGTTTTAACTCGATTGTTTTATCCACCAATTCTTTGAATGCGTTATCAAAGTCTTGCCTTCTAGCTTCCAATCCATACTGCGAGTATCCTAAATGCAAATCGGCAGCGTGGACAAAGCTAAACGGCTTCAAGTTGACCTGACTCCCTTTTTTTCCCTTATGCTTCTGATTAGTGTTTTCTTGTTTTAAAGCATATTGCATCATTCTAAGATATTCACGGTATTTTCGTTCTTTTAGAGGAGAAAAATTTAAAGCATCATATGCATGTTACTTGGAAAGGCGCTTTAATTAGATGAAATGCCAAACTTGCAATCAAGAAACTCTTCTTCCGTTTCGCTGTCCATTTTGTGGCGGACAATTTTGCAGTGCACATCGTTTACCTGAGAACCATGCATGCCCAAGAATTGATTTTGCACGTTCACAAAGACAAGAGCAAGTGATGACGCCTCAATCATACAATTCCTATCAGTACAGTTACAATTTGGGTGCAGCCTAAGCGTGAGCGACATGTTTACTTTAGCCATAAAGAACTCAAACACATATGGTGTTGCAGCAGCGCTTGTCATTGGCATCGGCTTCTCTATTGGATTGTATGGGAATATTCTTGGAGGCTTCAGCCCACAGTGGACCTGGGGCGTGATGGCTGTTTTCGCAGTTATCATGACAGCATCTTTTTTGGCTCATGAAATCGGCGCATAAAATTATGGGTCAAAAGAAGGGTTTGTGGGCAGAATTTCGTTTAACAACTTGGGGATCAGTTTTAACTTTGGTTTCCGTGTTTTTGCCTTTTAAAATGATTTCGCCAGGTGCAATGATGCTTGCTGGCCAACCTAATGGTGATGAGATAGTCAAAATCTCCATTGCAGGCCCAGCCATTAACCTAATATTCTCAACAACCCTTCTTGGAGTTGCACTTGCTCTACCATCAAGTCTGTTTGTCAGCATGCTGTTCTTCGCCGCTTACATCAATGCTTTCATGGCAGTCTTTAACCTTATTCCATTCGGAATCTTAGATGGCTACAAAATTTTCAGTTTTAACAAGAAACTCTGGGCTATAGCGTTGTTCCAGCCGTCGTCTAACAATATTCACTTACGCACTCATGTACTTTCGGGCATAATTTCTTTATAGCTATAAATCAGATTGTTTAAATTTCTTGATTTTTCAAGTCGTAAGTTAGGTATCTTTTTGAGTCTTTATTGCTCTTGAGGGTATGATTCAAGCCTCTTGCTCCTTTTGACTTTTGACAAGTCGTCTCGAATTCCTTATCAGATTTTACGTCCAATGAAAAATGAACAAGATGTTCAATAGTGCCTCATTAACAAAAGCCATTGAAATATAGTGGCAGACCTATCGCTTTTGAAGCTAAAAGCATATGGGTACTGATAGAAAATCCCAAATTACATTTCGTTGCTTACTCTGAAAGTCGAATTTACTGAAGAAATTGAAAAGGGTACTTATTGATCAGAGTAAACTTCTTTCTAAGTCTTCAAGATGATTTAAAAGAGTTTTACAAAATCGCTAACGAATGATGAAGTGTTTTAGACCCGTAATAAAACGATTTTATGGTCATAAGCAAGTTAAATTCTTGACTCCTTTTGAAATTGCTTGCTGGGCAATTTTAACTCAAAGAATACCTATGTCCTTCGCTCGAAAAGATGAAAGAACAAGATTACTCAGAAAATTTGGTAGACCACATTAAGATCAAAGACTATGGAATACCGATACGTTTCCTGAACCAACAAAATTGGTATCATGTTCAACCTTCAAGAACTTATTAGAAGTTGTTCCAAACAAGAGGAAGGCAGAGTATTTATTAGAGGTGATTAAGGCGTTTAGTCAAGTTGATGAACAATGGCTTAGAAAAGGCGCCCTTATGATGATGTTCTATGAATGGTTAACTGATATCAAAGGTATCGGTGATTGGTCAGCGAACTTTGTGATGATACGTGGGTTGGGCAGAATGGAAAAAATATCGATGGTGGGACCTGACTTGGCTTTGGACGCTGGAAGAATCTATAACGGAAAAGATCAACCGATGACCGATGAAAATGTATGTAATTTAGCTGAGAAATACGGCAATTGGAAAGGCTACTGGGCTTATTACCTGCGAATATATGCGAATTTGTTTATGTTTTTGAAAAAGGCAAAAAGCAATTAGAGCAAATGCACTAATCAAGATGAAAAATAAAAACTAAAAATAATTGATTAAAAAGAATAATTTAGATGAGTTCGATTGTTACGTGGACTTCTTCGGGTACACGTATGCGCATGATTCGTCTCATGACTCGTTCTTCAGAGTCTATGTCGATTAAGCGTTTGTGGATGCGCATTTCCCATCTGTCCCATGTTGCTGTTCCTTCGCCTGAAGGTGCTTTTAGAACTGGGACACGTAGTCGTTTTGTGGGTAATGGTACTGGACCGTTGATTTTTACTCCTGTTTTTTGGGCGATGCTTCTGAGTTCTCCGCATACCTCTTCCAGTTTGCAGTAATCTGTACTTGTGAGGCGTATTCGTGCTTTTCTTACCATTTTGGTCCATCAATCCATTATTTTACTGTTTAATATATGTTGGTGACACCTTAGAGACTTCAGGGGAACATAAAAACCTATCGACGTTGATTTCGGACTTATCATCCGTGTTTTGTGATGCCTTTGAACCCTCCAAAACGCTTAGCCTTACGGTAGAAATGCAACTGTACATCAGCAACAGTGACTTCGTCATACTTTTGCCAGCCAGTTTTTCCCAGCGCCAAGATTTCTTCAGGTGTAGTCGCATTTGTAGTTTCATAGGCCTTTTCTGTAAAGTTGATGGTATGAATGTTCCGCATGCTGCTCTTGAAAGACTTATGCCGCAGAACCCTCATGATAGTCATGGTGTTGCCGTTTGAAAGCTCCGCAATCAGAGACTCGCCCCAATGCCGAAAACTCTTAGATAGAAGGCGTTAAACTCGGTTGGCGAAAACGTAATCTGCACAAGTGATTTTTATGTTGTTTTAGCTATGAATACCTTGTTTGATGTCAATAAAGGATCATGATGATTCGCAAAATTTTTTACTCTTCTTGATGGAAAAGCATTAACCATTTAAAAGTAAAATGCAGTCGTTAGCGCATGGCCGTTATTCATGCTAAAGCTCTTAAATAGTGAAAGACATAAGGGTGCACGGAAAATACATTTGGAGAATAAAGCGATGCCTAAAGGTTTAGAGCTACATGAATCAATAAGTGGACATTTTGGTGAAAATACTTGGAACGCGCTGTTGTCCACAGAACTGAAAGGAAGGGGATTTCGGACCGCTGATTTTGAATTAATATTTCCCACGCTTCAGGGCATACGCAAGCCTGATGTGCCTTTTCAATGCGAAAGGGGATTGTGCTTTGTAAGCGCAAAACTTGGATCCAACAAAGAAACTGATGCAGTTGCAAGCGCTTACGAATATCTTCAAAGAGCAATACATC
>CAVVRN010000005.1:0-16199 GCA_963750605.1 Candidatus Bathyarchaeota archaeon | reverse complement strand
AGGGTTATTTTTGGGTCAAAACCGATAAATGAGTATTGGGCGAGTTTTTCTGGTCCTTCGATGGATTCTAGAAGGTAGGTTGTTTCATATTGTTTTTGGAGTTTTGAAAATATTTCGAGGGGTTGTTTTGTGAATGTGATTTTATTGATTTTTAGGGGGTTGTCTGGCTTAGCTGTTGTTTGTGTGCCAAAGGCGATTCCCCATTTATTATACGTCCTTATAGTTCAGAAGCATACCTCTGCGTATTATTTAAGGCTTATTAGTACAAAAATGTACATTAAGGCTTGAGAACCACACTCATCCAATCCAAATAAGCCTTCGATCCTTCAACAATCGGCAAAGCCAAAATCTCTGGCACCTCATAACTACTCAAACCCTTCACCTCTTCAGAAACCTGCCCAAAAAGATCCCTGCGTGATTTCATAACAATCAGGCACTCCTCAGCCCTGTCAATTTTGCCAAGCCAATGAAAAAAAGACGTAACTGGACTAACAATGTTTCCACAAGCAATTAACCGCTTTTCCAAAAGCAACTGCGTTATTTTTTCAGCTTCCAACCTATCTTTGCATGTAACAAAAATGATTATGTAGTCATTTTTCAAAGGTTGTCTCCACAATTCTTTTGGTTTTGTGGGTAAATAAAGTTACCATTTCCTTGATGTTGCCTTTTCATGCTGTGGTTTAGGTTAAGAGATTTAAATTTCATAAAACAATATTAAATGTAAGAGCTATTAGTTAGGTTTGAGGAATGCCCGTTGAAAGAAGAACAATTTAGAGTTTTAAAAATGATGAGTGAAGCCACCAACCGAATGGATTTGAACGCGTTTGCCCAACGGGTTAATTTAACCCCTAACGCGGCAATTCAGCAAATCCAAGACTTGGCAAAAGAAGGTTTTCTGCAAAAAATCGGCGGCGGATATGGCATAACTGAAAAAGGCAAAACAGCCCTTAAAGCACATGTGCCAGTTCCGCAAGATATGGGATTCCACTTCTACAATGGTATAGACCAGCCAACAAATTTAAGTGCACAGACAATTGAAGAATTTTATGGAATCATTAAGCAGATCAGCGTGGAGTCAATTGAGTTTCATCTTTATAGGGGCGATTTTGAAAATTGGGTAAAAGAGGTTTGTCAAGATCCCAAGCTTGCTAGTGAAATCGGTGAAGTTAAGATTGCTGATTTAAAGGGTGAAGCGCTTAGAGCCGAACTCTTGAAAGTGGTTGGCTCAAAATACGGCATCGCGTAATTGAGCTTATTTTCCCTTGTTTAGGTTGATCCACCATTCGGGAACTCTGGCTTTCTCTGCATTATCCCATGAGTCAAAGGGTTTAATGTCCAATATTGGTGTGTCGTCAAAAGCGTCAAGACCGCGAACAGTCAAAGTGGTGCCTTCGACTTTTAACAACTCAACTAAAGTTAATCCTATGGGGTTTGGGCGAAGGTTTGTTCTGGTGGCAAACACCCCAAGCAAAGGCATATCCATTCTACCTCTAGGATGAACTTTAAGAATCATGCGTTTGTCCACTGGAATTTGGCTCATCCAAAAAATAACAAACACGTGAGAGAATCCATCAATCCCCTCCAAAGCTTGAGCTAAATTGTCATTAATGATGATTTGTGAGATTCTGGATTTATCTTTAACTTCGTCTCCTACTGCATCGGTTTTCACGAAGCCTATTGGATTTAAAACGGCTTTTTCGACAAAAGTCAAGGCGGCTCACTTAATCTTCCAGTAAGTTGAATAATATTTAAGCGTTCACTCCCTTCGGATTTACATATCAAAACGTATTTTTTGTTCGATGAGAAGAATTTGTTATGTTACGTATTGGCCATAGGGGCGCGAGGGCTTATGCGCCTGAAAATACGTTGACGAGTTTTAAGAAAGCCTTAGAAATCGGAGTAGACGCGGTCGAATTGGACGTTAGAAAAACCAAAGATGGCTCCCTCGTCGTTATCCACGATGAGATGTTAAGCGCACAACCAACGGCGAAGGCTTAGTGAATGAGCTGACGCTAAAAGAAATCAAAGGCTTAGATGCTGGAGACGGCGAGAAGATTCCTACTTTGGAGGAAACGCTGGATTTTCTTGATAAAAAAGTGAAAGTGTTTGTTGAGTTAAAAGAAATAGGCATCGAAGATCAAGTACTTTCAATTGTGTGTGAGAAGGGTTTAGAGAAAAATGTTATTATTGTTTCTTTTCTCGAAGAAGCTCTCAAAAAAGTGAGGGAATTAAATAAGGACATCGAGACAGGCCTGATTTATGCTCGGCATAAGAATCCGCTGAAAGCTGCTTTAGATTTGAAAGCAAACTATCTTTTGGCACTCTACAGATTCACACATACCGCAAACGTTGAGAAAGCTCACGAAAGCGGCTTAAAAGTTGTGGTTTGGACAATAAACAAGGCCGAAGAAGCAGAAGAGTACGCTAAGAAAGGCGTAGACGGCATAGCCAGCGACAAGCCAGACATACTCAAAGCGCTTTAATGCATAGCAACCTATGCTTTTAGAACCTGCTCAATCTGTGCTGTTTCAATTCTGCTTGCATCATTTAGAGGTGTTAACCGTATTTCATCTGTCGATTTAATTCCAAAACCCAGTTCAGCCGCCCGTTTTAGCTGATCTTGCCCAAAAATATCGGCTTCCCCAACTTTACCTCTTGCACCATACATTTTCAGAATCGCCACCCCAACTGCATCGATGGCTACTCTGTCACGGCTTGCAAGTAAAAGATTCGGCTCAACAACTTTCCCCTGCTCTGGGCCACCGGCCACAAAAGCTTTTATTCCATCCATCAAAACAAAATCCAAATTGTAATTGCTATTTATTTCTGCAATCATCTGCCGCTGATAAGGTGAGCCGTGAAGTTCCCACATATAATCATACATCCCGCCCGGAACTTTCTTAGCCACTAAACCAACCGAATTTTTCAATGACAGCGTGAAGTGGCCGCCGAATCTGTGCGTTTTGAGGCAGCATGTCTGAACGACTTTGTCTGCATCGTGGAATATTTTTGCCATGTAGAATCCTTTAAGCCAGTGGGTATCTTTTCGGTCAACTTTAAGCCAATCTTCTTTGCCGGCATCGTCCAAGACAACCGTTTTGAAGCCTAATTCCTGTGATAGTTTTAAAACACCCATTTCCTCCAGAACATGTTCGGTGTCACCCATGCCGCTTCGTTCAGCTAAAGTTACATCGTTTGCTCCAGCGCTTTTTAGGGTTTCAACCAGAGCTCTTAAGGTGTCAAGGTGGGTTGAGGCTGGAAAAGGATCGGCACTGTTATAATTAGCTTTCAAAGCAACCTGCTTCGCTGAATAATCGTTTAAACCAATTTTGTTAAGCAACTCAGGGACGCCTTTGACTCTGTCTGATGTTTTGAGAATGAAAACTTCGCCCAAAGAATTTGCCATAAAAATTCTCCATTAAAAGTTAAAGGGCAGGTATGTTATTAGTTTTTCACTGCATCAAGCTGCAACAACAAAACCGCAAGCTCTATATTATTCAGTGGAACCTTTTCAAAAGCAAGCCATGCGGGCCCGTGGCTCAGTCAGGCTAGAGCGGCGGACTCTTAATCCGTAGGTCGCGGGTTCAATTCCCGTCGGGCCCGCCAAAATTTCCTTAAAAGCAACCTTATTTAAGCCCTGATTGTTTTCTTGACCGTTACAGAATTCCGTAACGCTTTAGCTTTCAGCTTTAATGGGGAATACATCGAGGAGGCTGTTCGCCAAAAGCTTATAAAATTAGGGCATCTGAAAGAACAACAACAGCCAAAAAAATTCTCATTGTTGTTGTTCTACCACACTGGAAACCCCTAAAGAACTGCCAAGCATCGAAGAGACCCTAAAGATGCTGGCGGCTGCTTTAGAGGCTTTGAAGACGCTTCTGGTCTTGACCAATCTGAGGTTTAGAAGTAGTAGGCTGTAGGGCTCCTAGGACGACTACTTCTTCTTTTAGCTTATCAGTTGTTTTTTTCAAGATTTTTGCTCGGAAATCATTAAGTTTGTTAAGCTTCTTTGGGTTGTACTATTCCGCGTTTCAAAGCCAGAAAAATAAAGAATTGAGCAAACGACGCTATGGAAGCGGCTTTTATTCCAGACATGGCATCAAGTCCAGCGACAGAGCCTCCGCCGAGAGCGCTAAAGAAAGTTACTCCACTAGTTATCGCCGCATCTATGAGGGCATTATTCCAATCAAATTTTTGCTCAACAGCGTTTGTTATTGTATTTGTGCAGTGAATAATGAATCCTTTGATTGTTAATGTTGGACTAAATTTTTTCTTTTTTATACATTGGACTGTTTGAATTATTTTCGCCAAGTGGTTCGCCAGTGATTTATCAAATGTCTCATAACCTTATTAGGAAGGGGAAATATTTCTGAAAGACATTGGAGAAAATTATTTACTTTTTTAGAACTTAATCAATTTCCCATTCTTAATAGTGCAATAGATAAGCCGATGCATTTTCACTTTCACCCAACCCTCCACTGCGCCACAGAGTCGTTTGTAGTCTTTCTTTTTAAGAAGCTCAAATCATAATTGCAAGCCCGCTGGAGTGATGCGAATGGTAAAATTCAAGCTCTCGCCATCAAAGAAACGATACTTAAGAGGCAAAAATGTTTACCAATACATCCGCCTCCACTTGCCGGTGCCTCATAAATTCTACAAAAAACTTGAACCATATTTTCAGGAAGAATTTCTAGTCGATACTGCAGAAGAAAACGGTAAGGTTACTATTACTTATACGTACATAAAAAAACAGGGAAAAGAGACGAAATAAATTCTCCTCAATTTAATTAACTTAAGAATAGGATAGCAAACGTTTTTCGAAAGTGGGGTACTTTGAAGGTTTTACGAATAGCTTCCCCCGCAATTCCTAACTGAGCTGTTTTTTTTCTGTTATTTTTTAGAAATAACTGGGGTAAAAAATTTCGGAGCCCCAAAAAGACCCCCCTAAAAACACGTCGACAAATCCTTGAAAGTCTCCATTTTTCTCATAAAACTAGCAATTTTGGTATAAATAGCCTCTTAGAAGGATTTTGCCCAAGACGTTTCGGGGCTCAGAAACATTTTGCCTCGAACAAAACGCAGAAAATAGTTGTGGTTAAGGTGATAAGCTAGTTGCACTGCATTTTCTTTCTACCAAAGCTTGAGGGTGAGAAGAAACTTTGGCGCGAAAGAAAAAAGAGGGCTTAGTGCTAGATCCGTTCGTTGGTAGAGGCGCTGCCCTGAACCGTGTTATTACCGATATTTTAGGCGTCAAAGAACCTCAGACTACTCGGCAGATAAGCAAGAACGTAATAAATATTCAAGAGTTTAAAAACACCAGCTGCTCAACGGTCAATAAGAGAGTAAGAGACCTTGAAAAACACGGATATCTCAAAAAAGCGCAAGTTAAAGAAAGAATAGGTGGAATAACTAACTATTACGAGTTAACACCCAAGCTTTATCTTGCGAAATTCTTGGATTCAAATAGTGTAGACGATCTTTTCGAAAATATAAGTGATAAAGAGTCGCTAATAATTCTTGCATCTCTCATCAAAGCCTAATAATTTGTCTTGATTAAACAAGCTTTTTATTTATTTCACATCATTTAAGAAAAACCGAAATCCGGGGAAGTTTTGTTAGGGATGTCTTATCACAGTCAGCATAGCAGAATTGAATTATATGTATCTATCAGGTATCGTTAACGGCAATTACAGTTCGATAAAATACACATTTTCAAACCCTGTTCTTTGAGAGGGTTATCAAAGAACCCTTTTCTTTCAAGAGCTTCCTAAATAACCCTGTTCTTTGAATGGGGCAGAATTCCTTTATTTTTCCCGCACGACATATCTCTAAGGTGACTTAAAAGTGGTAAATATTATCGAGGATTGGGATATCCTTGAAGAATATGCGGGAGAAAAACTTGGTTTTTACCAATACATGGAAAATGATAAAATATTTGAAATTCGAGTCCAAACTGGTCGCGTGGGTTTCAAAAGAGAGTTTGAGAATCGAGAAGATCCGTTATTAAACAAGATTTTGGCTTTCTGCAGAAGACGCGGCTACATTAGAGTAATTCAAACAACTCGAGATGAAGATTTCTTCAAATAGTCCAGGTTTTGCAGAAGGCGTTTTGTTTGGATCTGAGTAAAGTGCTTGCTTCTTCGCTGCGGCAAAAAATTCTAAGAGAACTCGCCAAAAACAGGGAAATTCGCGTGATGAAACTTGTCAGCAACGTAAATAGTACGTATAATGAGTTGATAAGAAATATCTTAATCTTAAAAAAAGAGGGCATAATAACTGACGAGTACCGAGTCAAAGTTAAGCATGGAAAGGTCAGGGTCATAACACTCAACCGCGATAATCCTAAAACCAAGGTACTGCTTGCTGCGTTAAAGAGTCTAGATAGCGAAGAACTGCTACCAAAAAAATAACTCACTCATTTTATTTTCGGCCAATCGCATAATTTTGGATTTTTCCCAAATTAAGTTAGTCGGCTTGAGCCTTTGTCATATTTCGGAAACCTATCGTCTTGCTTAAGAAAAAATTTGGTATTTCTTTTGGCAGGTGAAAAAATGTTAAAAAACCTAACAATGCTGCCAATTGAGATTTCACAAAAGCAAAATGTTTTCTCAAGCAGCTTTCAGGTCACCTACGAATATTCTTGGGTCGACACTGCAAGACTCAACCATGCTAAAACCACTGACCTAATCGGAGTGAGCACTAAATCGGATGTTCATAACCAATGTTCCTGGAATGTTTCCTTTTTCTTTTACTCCGAGGAAAATGGAGGTGAGTAATCAATGAAGGTAGTCGATTTGACTTGTCCAGTTTGCGAGACCTCAATAATTCAAAGCAGATGCCTAAACTGCCGAAAAAAAATTCATAGCTACAAATGCCAAAAATGCGGCGCTAACGTACTAAACCCCGAGTACGGAAACTCAGAGTAAGGTTATCGCTCAAAATGAAGTCAATAATCTTAATCCCTGTCTATAACTGCGGTAAAACTTTGCCAACCTTTTTCAGTTTCTTATACAAGCTTAACCCTCAACCTGACCTTTTTGTTTTTGCCGAAAATAATAGTGTTGACAATACTTTAGAGCTTTTATCGAAATTTAAGAAACAACATAAAGTCATTCGAGTATGGTTGAGAGAGGATGCTGCCGCAATCGGCCAGTCTCCTTATGAGCCCATAGCCTATGTTAGACAACTGCTACTTACTTTTGCTAGGCGATATAATCCCGATTATACAATTTTTCTCGATAGTGATGTTTACCCGCGTTCGAGAGATTTAATCGATAGGCTTTCTTTATGGCAAAAAGACATTGTCGGTGGTGCGTACCTAAGAGCATTTCCGACTGGCGTGTTTGTGGCTTCAAAATGGATTCTGAATCACCATATGATGCTGAAAAAAAAGTTAAATATGCCCTTATCCCAACCAACAGTAACTTCGGCTGGATGCTTATGCCTTAGTAGAAAAATAGTACAAGACAAACGAATAAATTTTCATCCGATATTGGAACCTGGAGCCAGCGAAGATTTTGGATACTGCCTACAAGCGCGTAATTTTGGTTATCGTATTTATCTCGACGCAACGGTACAGTTACATCATGAAATTCCCAAGAAAAATATTAAAAAGCCTTGGTCCTTTAATACATTATCAAATAGCTATGAACCATTCTTTTATGGACCAATAAGCAAAAATTAATTCGGTCTTCGATTAAACGTTCTTTGTTTGGCTCGCCCGTCCGGCTTTATGTAAGAACTTTTGAATGGCCCAAGCCACGATTTTGGTAGTGACACGGTCTAAGGTGGAAGTAAATTCATCCAAAATCCACATAGGCTTAAGGCTTTGAAGCATAAGTGCGATTCGGAACTTATGTTTTCAATGACTTTCTGTGAAGGCTAAAATGAGCAGATTATTAGCAGGTTGGGTACAAAAATGTTTTTTGGGAAAGAGAAAGTAACTGTTATCTTTTCAGCTATTGGTTAATCCGCTTGGCGTTTGTTGAAACCTTCAAAGAACATACCAAAACTAGAGATATCTAACAGAAATTTTGCATAACATTAAAATTGCATTCAATTAATATTGGAAGAATTCGAACCGTAAATATCCATCTCATCTGGCTGCTATGAAGCAATTGCTTACAGTTCTCTTTTTTTTACTTGCATTGCTTTCTTTATCATTACAATGGTCGGCAAGGCGATTAAACAGGCAATTAATGTAAACCCTATCGTTTGATTAGTAAATTCTGGAACGCTCGGAGATGGAGAAGGAGAAATAGGTATACCTAGAGCATAAACTTGACCCGCAAAGGTTCCGAAGAATAGAATGCCATCGACGATGGCAGGAGATGAATTGCAATAACCAATTGTCGTGTAATTCCAAAGTTCAGTGCCAGTAGAAGTATTCAGAGCAAAATTCGAATCATAAAGATTTTCGTTATTAGAACCGATATAGAGGACCCCGTCAACAACAATAGGCGATGACCAAACCGACCCCCCAGTGTTGTAGGTCCAAATTTCTTCACCACTGATTGCCTTTAGAGCATAAACTCGGTTATCATGGGATCCAATATATACAACATTGTTGTCAACTGCCGGGGACGATATGACTCCACCGGTTGTGTAATTCCAAAGTTTGCCCCCATTTGTAGCGTTCAAAGCATACAAAGTATTCTCCGACCCTATGTAGACTGCTCCATCAACGACCGCGGGGGAGGAATTAACAACACTATCACTAGTAGCATAGCTCCAGATTTTTTGTCCACTAGTTGCATTCAAAGCATAAACACTATCATCAAGAGAGCCTACGAAGACTACGCCGTTAACTATTGCAGGAGACGAATTTATTCCACCGGCAGTGGTGTAATTCCAAAGCTTATTCCCGTTTGTTGAATTAAAAGCGTATACATTATTATCGTAAGAGCCAATGTAGACAACTCCGTTGACAACAGCTGGAGACGAATCCAGTATAGCTCCACCAGTTTGATACTTCCAAATAACTTCACTGTTCGAAGCATTGAGTGCGTAAATGAAATGGTTATCGCAGCCTACATAGAGTATCCCGTTTGCGATAGCTGGAGAAGAGTCAATTTCACCGCTATTAATATTCCAACTCCACAATTGATCGCCATCAGAAGCATTAAAAGCATATACCCCCCCTAGCGTAAAATACGCGTTAGAATGACCTTGAGGCATTGTATACTCACCGTTATTGCCTAAGTAGACCACTCCGTCAACGATAGCAGGAGATGACCATTTAGACACCAAGGAAGGAAAAGTGGTGTTAGCAGTAAAATTCCATAGTAAGTTAGGAATAAGCACTGGGTCTCCTGACCCTACGCCACTATGAGCAGGATTGGAGCGAAACATTGGCCATTCAGCCTGAAAAGTATCAACTTTAGAGGTAGCAGTTTGCATAATACCTGAAAACGTCATAGATAATATAATAAGTATTAACGTGGAAGTCTTAACCAAGTTAATCATAAGTAATCTTATACACGAGTTCAAATAAAAAGCTTCCCAGAAGACCATATTTTGACCGATTAGCAGCTGTGTTTCTTCAACGTTTATCAACAGCCATTTCTGATTACCAACTTTGGTAAAGGTATATTACAGAAAGATGGAAGGAGCATAGAAGCCAGTTGTTTTCAATTGCCGCCACCAGAAGTTCAAAGTTATCACAATTATGAAGAGGTAACGGGATATTTCTACCACGCCCTACCTAAAATTACCTTTACATTAAGCCCTTACTTACTTATTTTATCAGAATATGTTTTTATAAAAAATATTGATAATTAACTCTGAACGCCTCAAAGTGTATGAAACTATTAGCTAAAAGTGTTCTCATATATTACGGAAGTATATCTTGTTTCTTAAAAGTCGAAACATCACTTTAGTGTAATGCCGAGAAAGACTCGGTTAAACTTAAAAGAGATGTAAAAAAACAATGTCGTATAATCATAGTGATACATCGACTCATATCGATGAACCATCAACCTATACAGATGCTAACCGAACTGCTATTTATGATACAAACTACCAATGCGATCCAAATAATTCGGATTCACAGTTATGCGGGACACTAGGCACCACTTATTGGTGCTATGCAAATGAAGCGCAATCTTTCACAATTAGTGCAAATAGCAACGCTACAATAAGTTTTACAGGTACAGAACCATCATGCTATTATGGTAAAGATGTTTGCCTTTTAACTTTTACTGCTTCATTAACTAATAATGACACGAACGAACCTTATGTCGAGTTAAAGTTCAGACTTAATAATGCTGCCCCAGCTGGTTTGGTTTGCTTAAGTCCTGTACAATCCCACGGTGGGCAAAATGCATTTGATATATCGCGTTCTCAAAATTATTGCGATGTAGGATTGAATACATTCGTCTTCATGAACACAAGTACTTCTGGAACCGTTCTAATTTCGAATCTTCGAATTTTTAGAACATACCGTATGAGTTCATTAGGAACCACAGGCTGCGCCGATCCAGTAGATTTTGGAAATAGTGGGTCTTTAGACCAATACCGACATGACTTTCCATGCAACCTCATGAATTGCACTCAGACTAATTGGCGAAGTTTCTCAGAGCACATTGACAAGTCATCCATAAACTACATTCTGAATCCGAATACTCAAATCACGTGGTCGTTCGATTGGTCATTAGACTGGACTCAGAACGGTCAATTAACAACAAATCAATTTAACTATTCGGGACCTGATGCCTGTATTTTTAATATAAATCAGGTAACCATTTCAGGTAGCCAGTACGCTAACGATGTCAAGTTATTTGCATATCTAAATGAAGATTGGGCTAATCCATTCGCAGCTTACTATATCAGCGCGGCTGAAAATAGTTATGGAATGTATCCAAGTTACGACCTGAAGACTGTTTACGGCTACCAGGATACAGGACCAAACTCTGTGACTCTAAAAAACGTAGGTTCTTATCCAGTGAATCTGGCCGATACTTATGGCCTTAACATTTACCGCTATTATACGAGTACGAGCTTTTGCCCACCCTTCAGTGACTTTACTGACACCTTTAGCGACCACTCAGACAATCCATTCAGTGACCAAGCACATAGTGACTATAACGACTACGGTTATGATGATTGCTATCACGGCGACATCGTATATACTCACAGCGATTCTCCATAGGATGGCACTCAAGAAATCTATAAATAGCGAGCTTTTCAGCTTGCTGCCCTCCTCTTTTTTTCTTTATTTGCTCCTCGACCGAATTTGGTTTAATATTATTTTCTTTAATCAAGTTTCTTGTTCGCTCAAAAGCGCAGGTAAGCTATGATTTCGGTTTTGGTTTTGCCGATGGGTTAGAGGTTGTTTCCGAAATATTTCGTTTTCCTTAACTTTTCTAACATCCAGTATGATTCAAGAGATCTTGCATAGGCGAAAAGTATGGAAGAAAACAAAATTAATGAAAAAACCAGTCAAGAAATAACAAACATCATACATGGATGCTTACCAAAAGAAGCTAAATTATTATTTCTAAGTTTAACAGGAAGCCGCGCTTTCGGCTGGGCATCTGACAAACAAGATTACGATATTCACGGCTTATTTCTTTGCGATAACTACTGGGACTGGGTACATATTGGAAAAAATAAATTTGACATTAACCTTTATGAATTTACTCATGTTTTATCTGACATACAACAGCAGCATTTTGAGCAATTCATGAATTGGTCAAACCCTTTCTATGTTAACCCCAAATTCGAAATTAATACATTGCTGTCTTTCTGCACGTTAGACGCTGTTAAACGAAAGCAGGGGGACATTGATGCACAAATTAACAGGTTCAAGTTTGATAAGTTCCCAAGAACTGCCCTACACGCTTACAGGGCATTAATGATTCCGTTACATTACATCAAGACGGGTAAATTTGAACTCAATGTATTTGAAATTAATAAAACTTTCAATTTTGACGAACTCGCTAAGCTAAAAGACTCATACAATTTGTCCAACAATAAATTCGATTTCGCTAAAGTGAAGGCTGATTTGGATTACTTGCTGATGCTCTACAACCAAAAACTCGCATTATGCATAGATAAACCAGACATCATCAAAGCCAATCAATGGATAAACAAAGTTAGAACATCATACAAGGAGATTCAGAAATGACTATATTAGTAGTTCCAACTCTGACTTGCAACTTAAAATGCGCTTACTGCTTCGCTCACGCCTACGAATGGAACAAAAATAAGGAGTACAATACAGACGCTATTTTGAATTCAATGCAGATTCTACACCAACAAACTAATGGCGACAACTTTTGTTTACATGGTGGTGAATGTACATTAATTGACAAAAAAGACCTTGAGAGTTTTCTCAAAAAAATGTTCGAATTACAAGGCAAATCAGCTCTACAAACAAACTGCTACAAGCTGGACGAAGACTTGATCAGTCTTTTCAAAAAATACAAAACATCAGTAGGCGTAAGTTTAGACGGCGATAAAAGCTTGAATGCACTCCGAGGCTTCCCAAACAGCAAAAAGAAAAACCGCGAATATACAAATCAAGTACTAAATAACATCTTAAAACTCCATAAGGAAGGCGTATCAGTGGGCCTAATCGCCGTATTGACCAAAGTTAACGCCGACTCCAATACTAAGCTAAGAAAACTCCTAAAATTCGTTTTAACGCTAAGAGAACACGGCATAAAAGGCGGTAGGCTCAACATAATGTGGAGCAACTGTCCAGAAACCAAGGAATATGAACTAACTACTGAAGAAGCATCGCATGCATGGTTGTATCTCTACAAACAAATTAAGCAATACAGCGATCTTCAATGGCAGCCATTCAGAGAATTCACCGATAATCTCTTGGGATTTGGCCATTCAAGCTGCTCTTACGGAAAATGCGACTATTTCTGTACTATGACTAAGGTCATTCTGCCTGATGGTTCACTTGGGAATTGCGATCGAACCCATCAGGAAGGCTCCACCTACACAAGAGCCCCAATTTCCTATGAGCGATATGAAGTACTCAAAGAGACTGATTGCTGCAAATGCAAATTCTGGGATGTTTGCTACGGTGGATGTCCATCAGAAGGTATAGACGGTGATTGGAGGAACAAAAGCAGATGGTGCCAATCAATTTATGATTTGTACTCCGCCATTGAAAATGACCTCAAAACCATGCTTCCAAACGTTAAGCTAGTTTCTCAGTATAAGGGATCAGAAGACTACTTTGACGCTATTAAAAAAGGAACAAAGCATGAACCGTTCCTGAAAATGTCTTGGGTATCAGCGAAAAGACCATCCACTTGGAAAAGTGTTGAATTAAAGGACAACCAACTGAATAACAAGGCAATAGACAACCAACCTAACGGAAACAGGCATCAAAATTACGCTAATCCAAGAGGTGAAGAAAATGCAAGAAATTAAACCCTTAGTTAAAACCGCTTGGAACACTGATGCGATAAAGAAACAATGGAGGGACCCTCTCCAATCAATCGCGAAAATCACTAATGATTCCGAGTATGAAATGGTTAAACATGGGCTTCGGAAAGCAAACATCTTCCATATGCATACACAAAACTTTGATAAGGAGATAGAAAATATCGCAAAGGACGGCCTTATCTTCCTACCTATTACTAGAAGCAAGTCCTACACCGGATTTAGCCATAAACACTATCCCGTAAAAGAATTGGATTCTAACTCTTTCGTTTATGGCGTAGTGGCTGGGGATTTAGCAACCGCGCAAGAATTTGTTAAAGCATCTGAAGATAAAGATCACGTGACAATAGGTGAATTCTTAGGTTACCCAAAATGCTGCTGCGAAGCCTTCCAAGAAAACTGGAAAAACAAGAAAATCCTTGATCCATGCTACGAAGCCGCGATAAACACACCGGACAAAATAGTTGACGAAATGGGGGTGCACGTTAAAGTCAACCCTTTGATCAACCCGTTGCTACGATATTTCGGCATAAAAATCACCCCTTTCTTCCCATGCAGCTTCAACTGCCAGAAAGCAATAGAGGTTGGTGAGACATGGTTCAATCTATTGGAGACCCTCAACGACAAAACAGCGCCCATAATCAAAGAGGTTCTTGAGCAGCCGATGTCTTGGAGTTTACACAAAGGCATAATCTACATCAAGACGCCACTATTCAAGGGAATAGTCAACGGATATGACTGCGCAACTCGAAAGGATATTATCGCAAATGAAAATAGTGAAAACGATAAAGCTGTTGCAAACAACTGAAAACCCACTTAACATCATTTACTCATACTTTTTTGTTTTTCTTCGCTTTTCAATAGTCAGCACCCAGGCAATTACTGAAAATAACGAGAAATTCACTGGCCGCATTTCTTGCACTATAGTGTTTTTACTTATTTTGTGGCGTGAGCCCATTATGATTCAAATTCAGCTTGATGTATTATGATATTTTATTTCCAAATTGTTGTTCGGCTCACTTTGGGAAAAATTCTTTATCAGTTTGCCCAAGATGCGGATTTTTAAATTACTTTTGATTTAAGAAAAGTTTTCAAAATGGAAAAAAAAGGATTAAGGTGTGCTGTCTTGGTTGAGTGTCATGTTTGTTGTTGTGGTCATTGTGTAGTTCATTGCTGTTGACTGTAATCCAGCGGTTTCTTGCATGGATGATTGGATTTGTCGCATGCTTCCGTATTCAAGGTACATTTGATAGTTTAGGTCCATGTTCATGGTTAGAGTTGTCGGCACAGTTGAGCTTAGATTTCCGTATCTAAATGATGGCGTTTTAATGGTCATTGAGAGGTTATTGCTTGTTAAGTCAACTCTGAAAACTTTGTACGTACCTGATGGTGCAGTGAGGTCTTGGAAAACTTTGAATGTCAATGTTAAGTCTCCTGCTACTTGAATGAGCGAGGACATGTTTGAGGGCAGGGCGGGATACGAAATGGTTACTGTATCGCCAACTTTTACTTCACGTTCATTTAGCAGTTGGGCAAGATATTGGTTACTGGTAAGGCCGTTGTTTGGAATCTCTTCTGAATTGCTTCCTATTTTAAAGAGGAGCATTGAGTAGCCTGTATTGTTCATTTTTTCAGTCATTGAATAACTAAAGGGCAGATTTCCTTGAGCTACGGATACGGTATACTTTTCACATAGCAAATTTTATGACAAATCGTAAGATAGATTATCCAGTGCTATTGGCAATCTGGGGAAAGCGGTTAGCCCTTGACTCTCCATGTTGCCGGTGAAGCTGTTTTCTCCAGGTTGACCTGACATAACGGTCTGTCATTGAGTGGTTAGGCATCCTGACTTCGAAAAAATTCACAGCGCATTCTTATCACATTATAGAAAAGACCCTGCCCTAGGTGAAGCTCGATATGCTGAGTGGGTAAATTTCTCAAACTTGCATGAAATGCAAAGCTATTATGCCCAGGCGGTGGATTGCTTAAAGATCCGACTGTGCTGATGCCTGTGACTGAGCATATTAAATGCCAACTTAGGCAATTGGTGATGAAAGCAAGGGCTTTGACGAAATCAGTCGCGTTATGGTAAAGACTCGGGATGCTGTTTTTTCCAAAATGTACAATTTAGGATTGAAACAAAAAGAAGAAGACAAACGCCAGCACACACCACGATTGTTATCTTCTTCTTTCCAATTACCTGCAGAACTTCCGAGCGTAGAAGAGGCGCTAAAGAAACTGGCTGCCGCTTTGAAGTCTCTTGAGCAGCCGGGTCTGGATCAAACCGAAGTTCTGAGGTTTCGCACCGTTATTCCGGGTGTGAAAATCTACAAGGAAATTTTCGCTGACTATTTGGATTATTGTGGACTTGAAGAACGCTTAGTTGAACTTGAGGGAAAATATGAAGCACTTACAAACAAGCCGCAGACGCATGCGCCTTCCTGATCTGCAGGCACTATGCGGTTCCTTAGATATCCACATTAAGACACAGAAGAGCTTGGAGGTTGCAGCAATAAATGAAGTCTCACATGATACCTTCAAATTTCTAAGATATTTAGACGCACAAGTCATTGCGATTAATACTTTTTTTCGTTTGGATGCTGGGAAAGTAAGCATCTTAGCGGGGTTTGCAAGGCACTCGAAGTATTTTCTGGTATTATTGAACTGTTCCCTGGAATGACTTTTAGAGTATTTGTTTTGCAAGTAAGCCCTGTAATCTTCAAAATTAAAGTCAGCCTTGGAGAATGCGATTCTTTATCCATAGGTCGCGGGTTCAATTCCCGTTGGGCCCGGCA
>CAVVRN010000004.1:0-31934 GCA_963750605.1 Candidatus Bathyarchaeota archaeon | reverse complement strand
TGAATTAGTTGGGCAATTGGGACGACTATGGGCTCTTTCATTTGTCCGGTTCCTTCGTAGTGTTGATTACTATGTTGGCGTGATTATAAATTTGATATTTGGCTCGAAGAATAATCAAGTTAGTCTTCCACTTTTTAATATGTTGTACTAATGCACATAAGCCGGCGAAGCATGTAAGGTGGATATGGAACCAAATGAACAGAGAAGCCAAATCAAGCCGGGCATTCATGTAAAAATTGTTTTAAAGCAGCATCAGCGCAGTGGCACTTTAACCGAGGGTATCGTGAAAGATATCTTAACAAGCAGCCCAACTCATCCCCATGGAATCAAAGTTCGACTTACAGATGGTAAAGTAGGCAGAGTACAAACGATAATATAATAATACAGCTACAAGATCAAGGTCGCACAAAAAGGTGGAGCCGAACCTCAACGGGCACTGATTTCTTTTTATTGCAGCGTTAAGTGATGTATTCTTTTTGTTTGTACTTGGTTTCTAATTCGTTGAGGGTTAAAGCGGCTTCGAATATGATTGCATCTACTTTGTCAAAGCCTTGTTTTACGGCTACTTTTATTTGACTCAAAATTCTTCTCCCCAAAGGCGAAACCAGCTTTCTGCGAGCACGCTTGAGATCCAAAAATAAAGAAATATCGCAGTTTTAAGGTCTGGATTGCCACCACTATTACTCTCAAATTTGTTAATATTGCTTTGTGGTTTACTGGATACTACAACAAACAAGTCAGGGGTGTTTTAAATGACTTAGATTCATCTGGAATTTTCTGTTTTGTAAATATTTAGCCAAATTTTATAAGCAAAAAAGCAGTATAACGTAAATTGTTCTAAAAAATTAAGGAGAATAAAAAATGAAGAATTTATCTACAACCATTAGAACCAAATCTTTTGCTTTATTAACTATCGCTATTCTGATGCTTTCGGTCTCAGTGATGATGATACCTATTAACGCTCAGACAGTATTGCCTTCAAATGTTAATCCGACAAATATGCAAAATGGTGGTTCAATAGCGCTTCCTTCTGGTGTAACACCCAGCCAGACTATTTCCGTAAATGCTTTTCTTAGCGCCTCACCTAACCCTGTAGGACTTAATCAACAACTGCTTGTTAACATGTGGATTGAGCCCCCAATGTTTGTTGGCCGCTACTTTACAGGGTACACCGTTAGCATAACAAAGCCTGATGGCTCCTCAGTAACGGTTGGACCAATGAATTCTTATCCTGGCGATACAACTGCTTGGTTTAACTATCCAGTTGATCAAGTCGGCACATGGAAACTGCAATTCAACTTTCCAGGCGGTTACTTTCCGGCGGGAAACTACAGCGTTGCTTCTGGAACTTTCATGGGCAATCAAGTCGACAGCTTTACTCAATCAGCCTATTATCAGCCAACAACCTCTCCAGTTACAACTATTGTCGTACAAAGCGCACAAGTAGCTTCATGGCAACCATCAGCTCTTCCAACAAACTATTGGACAAGGCCAATTTCACCTAACAACCGCGAATGGTGGACAATTTCAGGATGGTATCCAAATACCGGTGTAGTAGGAGGCATTTCTTCAAATGGACAAACATCGTGGCCAGCGAACACAAACCCATACATGAGCAACTACAATTTTATTCCCTACGTTCAAGCCCCAGACACCGCACACGTGGTTTGGGATCGGCAGGGTGCCCTTTCAGGTCTAATCGGATCTGATCAAGGAGATCTTTCTTTAGAAAACGGCGGCGGCAATCCAATGCTAGTCTATGATGGAAGAGCATACCAGACCCTAACAACAGTCTTTAACGGTGTCTCTCAACAAATATGGGAATGCTATGATCTACGCACTGGACAAATTTATTGGCAACAACCAGTACCTACATATACAACACAAACAGTTTTCGGACCTACAGCCGTTCCTCCTGCAGCAGCACCTAACATCGTTTTCATCCAAACCATCACTTCTGGTTCCAGCACCGAAGAAGTAGGCGCCGCAAATGCTGCACCAAGCCTTATAGCATCGCTTCTGTTCGTCGGCAACGGCAGATGGATAACATTTGACCCCTTCTCAGGAGCAGTCACTGCTAACGTTTCAATATCTCCTATGACTACAGGCACATGTTACATGAACAATTACTTCTTGTCCGTACAAAATATCGGCACAACCGCTAGTCCTAATTATCGATTGATCAACTGGACGGTAGGCGGAGCAACAGGGGCAGGATCCGCAGGTTACGCTGTACCTTACGCACTTCAAGTGATGAACAATATAACCTGGCCATGGAGCAGCTTACCTGCCACTACTGACTACCAAGCTGGCATCTCTGCACTCGTAACAGGAATAACTTCGTCCGCTACTGGCGTCTCTAATTCAACGAACATTCAGGCAGCGAGCCTCACAACTGGTGCCCTTTTATGGAATACAACAATTCCAACGATGCAATACTCTGGATCATGCGCAGTTGCAGATCAAGGAAAAATTGCGGTATTGATGTTGGGTGGAGTTTATCAGGCCTGGTCTCTATCAAATGGGCAATTAGCATGGACGAGTCAGCAGATGGATTATCCATGGGGAGCAAGCAGCTTCGGAGCTTATGCAGTGCAATCGGCTTATGGTTTAATATATACCGAACGTTATGACGGTGTCTACGCAATTAACTGGAGCAATGGTCAAATAGCTTGGCATTTTGTAGGTCCAGCAGTTCCATTCGCAACTTCTTATACTGACAACGGCACACAAGTGTATTCTTTCAACGCTGGCGGCGTAGTTGCTGACGGACAACTTTACACGTACGCTACTGAACACACACCTTCTCAACCTATAACTAGAGGCTGGTCACTCTACGACATAAACGCTACAACAGGCATTGGAATATGGAACATCACCGGACCTATGGCTCCAGGTGCAATCTCTGACGGCTACCTTACTGCCTCAAACGCATACGATGGTTACATGTATGTCTTCGGCATGGGGCAGAGCGCAACTACAGTTTCAGCGCCTCAAATAGCCATTACTTCTGGGACGGGTGCAGTTATTTCTGGTTCAGTCTTAGATCAGTCACCAGCTCAGCCGGGAACACCTTGCGTTTCAGATGCTTCAATGAGCAGTTGGATGGCATACCTACACGAGCAAGCTTCATATCCTGTAAACGTTACTGGGGTTCCAGTATCAATTGACGCTGTTGACCCTAACGGAAACGCTGTTCATATAGCAACTGTTACAAGTGATGCAAGTGGAACATATTCCTACACGTGGATGCCAACTCTCGCAGGCGACTACAAGATTACCGCCACTTTCGCAGGCGATCATTCATATGGATATTCATCGGCTGAAACACATGCCAACGTCGCTAACCCGCAAACATTTACTCCAACTCCAACACAAATTTCTGAACCTTCTGCAGCAACTCCAGCCGACCTGATGACATACATCGCCTTGGCAACAATCGCCATAATCATTGCAATAGCAGTAGTCGGACTATTAATTCTTAGAAAACATGCATAAGAACGAGAACAAATCACTTCCTTCTCTTTTTTTAATTTTTTAAATGATTAGAGTTTTATAGTCAAAATCATAGTTACCTATGCTTTTTGATTGTCGTCAAATGTTGCTAGCCGTCAGCCTTAATTTGGAATGCACAGTATTTTACTATAAGAGTAAGGAGAGATTTTTGTTGAAGAAGACAAAGATCATATGCACAGTGGGGCCAGCCAGCTTGTCAAAACAGGTTATCGAGAAAATGTTTCGTGCAGGCATGAACGGAGCAAGAATAAACACTGCCTATGGAAATCTCGCACAATATCTGTCCACTATTGATGTGGTTCGTGAAATCGCAGATATTCCAGTAATAATTGACATTAAAGGCCCAGAAATTAGGCTCAAAATATCTAAACAAAAAGTGCTAAGAAAAGGTGATGTTTTAGATGTAGGGTTCAATGATGAAGAAGTCTGTTTTAATCATGATTTCTATGATGAAATGTCGGTTGATGACGTAATCTTAATTGACAATGGAAAAATTCGAACGCACGTTGTTGAAAAGAAAGATCAAAAACTGCGTTTGATGTTTCATAATAGCGGTGTTATTGAAGATGGCAAAGGCGTTAACATACCCAAAAAGCATCTTTCGGTTCCAACTCTCTCCGAAAGAGACTTAGAAATCGTGAATTTTGCCAAAAAACATGACGTTGAATATATCGCACTTTCATTTACTCGGAATGCAAAAGATGTGGAGAACCTTTCTCATCACAAATTTGAAGGTGGGATAATTGCTAAGATCGAGAATTCGGAAGGGGTTCAAAATGTGGCGGAGATTATTGAAGCTGCCAGCGGGATAATGGTTGCCCGAGGCGATTTAGGCGTTGAAATTGAACCTGAGAAGGTTCCTTTGGTTCAGAAATCGCTGATAAAACTGTGTAATCAACGGGGCAAGTTGGTTGTTACAGCCACTGAAATGCTTGAATCAATGGTTCATCAGCCTTCTCCGACAAGGGCAGAGGTCAGTGATGTTGCAAACGCCATACTTGACGGGTCAGATGCGATTATGCTTTCCGGTGAAACCGCCATGGGTGAATACCCCGTAGAAGCAGTTAAGATGATGACGCGAATAGCCAATGAAAACGAGAAAGCAGTCAAAAGTAATGTCGAAGGGTCGCATTTCATTAACGTATCCGACACAGTTAGCAAAGCAATTCAAGATATCTGTCAAAGCATGCCTATTGACAAAGTCATAACTCTAACACGATCAGGCTACACCGCCCGAATGATAGCGCGCTTCAAGCTCGCACAGCCAATAATTGCTGTCACTCCTGAAATCAAAGTCAAAAAACAGCTTGAACTTATCTTCGGAGTACAACCAGTTCTGATAAATTACTTCGGCGAAAAAGATCGAATATCTGCTGTTGCAAATCAACTTTGGGAAATGCGTTTACTGACAGATAGAGAAACAGTTTTGTTCACTGCGGCGGAGAGGACCACAATGAAGCACGCCAGTAATTCAATAGAAATTCATAAAATTGAAGAACTCAGAAAATTCGCATCCCCTTAAATCAACAATTTTTGTTTAAAAAAATTGCCCCCAACTTGTCATTGGAAGAAAAGTTTGCTTAGTTGTGCTAAATGAGTGTCTGTGTTACGTTAAAAGATATATAGCAGCTAAGCCCAACGGAATGGCCACTGTGAACGTTGGAAAAGCTCTGTTGAAAATACGTGGTAATTTTTAATTTGTGGAGGTTGATCCATTAGATCTTGGACTCTTCTGCGCGCTTCAAGAAATACGTCTTTTTCAGACCTTTTCAACGCCTCTTCATCTATCCAAAGAGTTAGGATAGTTACGGCATTCGAGTCCTCATCATCGAGCAGTGAAATCGCGCCCCTAAAACCCTCGGTTTGATGTGCTAAAGTGTTAAGAACAGTGTCAAGTTCTGAAAAACCTTCTTTTCCCATACCTTCTTTAAAATGCCAAACAGTCATTCTCGCTAAAACCACAAAATTCACCTAAAATAATTCAGTTTTTCTTTCTTATATAGTTAATACTAAAATTGGGTGGAGCTATCATTATGCAAGAGGAAAGATCTTAAAATTTAACAGGGATCAAAATTACTGAAACTTATCTTCAGGATACTGACGGTCTTGATAGATTACTGAGACGAAAAATTTACTCTTTTTTTCTCATGTTAATGCTAAGTCCTATCGCGAGGAGTATGAGGATGAAGTATAGGCTTCCGCTTATTGTTAGCAAATTTCTGAAAATAGGTTCTGCTATGAGAATCTTCGTAGACGGCAGTGGAATGTCATAAGCAGCTGAAAAAATAATGTAGAATGCCATTCCTAAAGCTTGAGTTGCGAAAAGAATCAAGTTCACTTGTTTTATGTTCAATTTATAACGTTTCTTTTGGATTCTATTAGCATCTTCATTTTTTGAGGATGCAAAGAGCAAAGTTAAGCCGACGAATGGAAGTGTTAAGCCCCACAGATCTAAGTAACCGTGACCTAGAAACCAAGCATACCAATTACCCCAACCTCCGACGCTTCCAAAATAGAGCCACATTAGAAAAATCAAGACAAGGTACATTCCTAATGCAGTAATGATTAGACCCGCTTTTCTTAAATCACTTTCAGACAGAGACAAACCTAATTTTGGAAAAGATTTTTTTGAAAAGTATGCAGAGTATAAAGCGAGAAGTAATAGCCCGAATGTTGTTAAGATAAAACTTAACATGTTTATTGGGTACTGGGTGATGTATGTGGCTCCTTTTGTCATTATAGCGCCAATCCACTCACCGGCGTTGTTGAGCCAGAAAACGAAAAGGTAGACTGTACCTGAGATCAATCCCCATTTTATTGGGTTTGAAATGGGTTTGTTTGGGTTTAATTCGAAAAACAATTTGGCTAACACAACTGGAAGCAATGTTGACTCGACGAGTAATGGGACAGTAACTTCGGCTACTTTCACGAGTGTAAAGTGGAAGCCCCCTGGAAAGCCTTCGACGAAATAGCGACGGCCAGAAAGACAAAAAGTAACCTATTTCAAAAACTAAGATCATTCTAAGTGTCATGTACGCTTCGGGTTTAGAGAGGTCTTTTTTCAGGACATAGAAAAGAATAGCGATTACGGCAATTAGACTTGCTCCGACCAAGAGGCCGCTTCCCAATACTGCCGGTATATCCTCAATTTCTAATGGACCTGTAATATGCCGATTAAAAATACCTAACAGATTGTTGTAAACCATGTAGGAAAACCATGATAACGCGATTAGCAACAGTCCTACTCTAAATGCTGTTCCAGTCGGTTTGAATTGGGTCACTTAGTCCACCTGGCAAATAACAGAGATTTATCCTACAACTTGTTACTATATTAGATTTGCTTATGTATTTTCCTTCAACCACTTTATTCACCTGTCTTTTACTCCTCTTTGGAAGTTTTCAATGTTGAAAATAATTTGAAATGAATTTTTCCCACTCGCCAAAAAAACGAATTGAATAAGTGTTCAGCGAGCTGAAACTTTAGGAATTTTTAAGATTATAGCTTTAATAGGAACGTCTGTTGCAAATTAGCCTAACTTAAAGTGTTCATGATGCCGCGGTTCAAGCAAATCAGCCAAATTCAAGAACAAATGAGTCGAAAAGAACTTATCCGAAACATCGGCATAATCGCCCATATAGACCATGGCAAGACCACGCTCGCTGACTCACTGTTGGCAGGTGCAGGTTTGTTATCGCCGATAATGGCTGGTCAAGCTAGGGTGCTTGATTATCTTGAGGAAGAGCAGAAACGTAAAATCACAATTAAAACAGCCAACATAAGTCTGCTCTATAAAACGCATGGCATTTCATATTTAATTAACCTTGTCGATACTCCGGGTCATGTGGATTTCACAGGAAAAGTCACTAGAGCCTTGCGAGTTATTGATGGTGCTGTTGTGGTTGTGGATGCTGTGGAGGAGATTATGGCGCAGACCGAAATTGTCACGCGGCAAGCGCTTGAAGAACGAGTTCGTCCTGTGCTTTTTATCAATAAAGTTGATAAGCTAATTACTGAGTTGCAGCTGAGCGAGGAGCAAATCCAAAAGAAATTTGACAATATAATCAGCAAGTTCAATGACCTCATAGAGCTATATTGCGAAGAGCCCTTCAAGAATCAATGGAAAATTGATCCTTCACTTGGTAATGTGGCTTTTGGTGCGGCACTGCATGGATGGGGCTTTACAATGGACACAGCAAAACTGAGGGGCATCAAATTCTCAGATATAGCCCAAGCCTACGCTAAAGGCGAAATGTTGAAACTGCAGAAAGTTTTCCCTGTTTACGAAGCTGTTTTTGGAATGGCCATCAAGAAGATTCCAAACCCCAGGGAAGCCCAAGCTTACAGGATTGCACAGATATGGGATGGACAAGTTAATTCGCCAATTGGCAAAGCATTGGTTGAATGCAGTGATGAGGGACCGGCTGTGTTTTGTGTGACTAATGTGCACTCGGATGGGAACGGCGACACGGTTGCCACTGGCAGATTGTTTTCTGGCAAAGTGGCCAAAGGCAACGGACTGCATCTAGTTGACGCTCTTTCTGAAACAGAGGTTACTCACATTGCCATTGACATGGGTTCACTTCGGGAAGAAATCCGTTTTCTTTCAGCTGGCAACTTGGCTTCTTTATCTTTGACTGGTGAGGTTAAGGCAGGCGAAACCCTAGTTGATGTTGAACATAAGGCAGATATGGTTCCTTTCGAAAGTATATGTTACGTTTCCGAGCCCGTTGTGACGTTAGCAATTGAACCAAAAAACCCTCAAGATATTCCAGTTTTGCTCGAGGGATTAGAAAAACTTGCAAGCGAAGATCCAAATCTTAAGGTCATGACGGATAAACAAACAGGCGAGTATCTGCTAAGCGGTATGGGTGAGCTACATTTAGAAGTCGCTCTCAACCAACTAAAAAGTTCTAATGGTTTGTCGGTCGAGGTTTCTTCGCCTCGTGTTGTCTACATGGAAAGTGTTGAGAAAAAAGGAACAATAGCCTTAGCCAAGAGCCCCAACAAATTGAACAGTTTTTGGGTGGAGGTTGAGCCCGATGGAAAAGAAAAGGGAAACTCATCCTTAGTTGAAGAGTCAGGAAATATTCTCTCTGTTGATGAGCATCGAAACCTGCTTTTAGACTGCAGCGGCAAAATAGAACCTGTTTCTGAAGACGTTTTAGAAGCTATCATCGGCGGCTTTGAGTACGCTTGTAAAGATGGCCCAATATGCGGTGAGCCAATACACCACTTGAAAGTTAACCTAGTTGATTTTAAGCTGAGCGACGAATTCAATTCAACGGAAGTTATGCGAGGAGTAGGAAAAGCAGTTTTTGGCTCTTTCTTAACAGCGCAACCGATCTTGTTAGAACCGGTTTACAAAATAATAATTACTGTTGCATCGCAACTTTCTGGGGAGTCTTCAAGAATACTTTGTAGTAGACGGGGAAAAGTTAGTTTGTTTGAACAGAAAGGGCTTCTAACGGTTATCAGCGGCTTTATTCCCGTTGCTGAAACGTTTGGTTTTTCAAAAGAACTGCGGTCTGCTACTTCTGGAAGAGCTTTTTGGCAATCGTTTTTTGATCATTGGGAAAAAATGCCTGAAAAACTGTCCTTGCAGGTTATAACTGATATGCGCCAGCGAAAAGGTCTTTCGCCAGATGTGCCTAAACCAGAAAAGTTCTTGGAGTAGACGCGACAATGCGGCTTAATGTCCCGTTTGATTTGAATTTTTCCCTTTGCTGCGGGCAAGTTTTCCGCTGGAAAAAACATGATGGTTGGTGGTATGGGGTTGTCGGAGAAAACATCATTAAAATCCGTCAACAAGGTGACAAACTAGAATTTTCGGGTGTCAATGAAGATTTTCTTGAACATTATTTTGGTTTAAAAGATGATTTGGATCAAATCAGCCATTGTGTTGGCAAGGACAATTATGTCAAGGAGGCTTTGCGCCAATTTGAGGGGCTACGGATTGTTCGCCAAGTGCCATGGGAATGTCTTATCAGCTTTATCTGCGCAACTTACAAGAACATAGCCGCCATCGAACAGATGTTAAGCAAACTTTCAGTAAAGTTTGGCGAAAAAAAATGCTTTGATGGATACGACTTTCACATTTTCCCAACTGTTGAGAATTTAAATTTTGCAAGTGAGAATGGGCTGCGGGAGTGCGGTTTAGGTTATAGAGCGGGATACATTAAGGCAACCGCCAAAAAAATCTGTGAACAAAAAATTGACATAGAAAACCTAAAAACCTTACCTTATCTTGAGGCGCGGAAAGCGCTTGTAGAGTTTCCCGGCGTTGGCTTGAAAGTGGCTGATTGCGTACTTCTCTTCTCACTTGAAAAAATGGAGGCTTTCCCAGTGGACAGATGGGTTAAACGCGTAATCTTAAACCACTATGCTAACCAGTTGCCAGAAGCATTTGTAAAGAAACTATCCAGCCACGATTCCCTTACAAATGGCGAATACGAAAAGCTCAGCGCATTTGGCAGAAGCTACTTTGGGCGATATGCGGGCTATGCGCAGGAGTACCTGTATCATTACGAGCGAACGCAACGTTAAAATCCTGTTAACAAGCAATTATTAAGCATTTCATAACCAATCAATGTGCATAACGCATTATTGATGAAGGCAAACATGAACAGTTAATTTAGCAAAAAAGAGCTTTTCTTAGGCAAAGCAGGATGGCTGATTCTGCAGGGACAATGACATGCTCGACGACGTTGAGGCATGTTGGCGGAAGCGAAATTGGAATTTGCTCACTGTCTCGAAGTTAGTCACCTGCATTGGGAAAACTAAGGCAAAGCTCCAATGTTAAAAAAATAGGGAATTAAATTCTTTCCGTTTTGATAATCAACTTTTGTATTTTCATTCTTTTTGTGATTGGTTTGGTTCACCTCTTTTGGAAATTAGATTTTTGTTTTAGTCATGGCAGTCAGCGATTTCCTTCCAGTTTCGCATAGTTATTTTTGAAGATAAGAATCAGTGAGATCAATGCTATCATTGATATAGCAGTAATTACACCCAACAGAATTCCGTTATCAGAATCGTTTGCGTTTTGTTGGGCAACTACAGCTTTTGCCGGCTGATTTGTAGGTATTGGAGTTGAAGCTAGGACTGGTATAGGGTTGGGTGTACGGATTGAAGGCGGATTTGTAATTGTAACGGGATGGGATGTCGATGTTGGGTCATGGGTAGCTGTTGGTGTTGGTGCGGTTGTCTGGGTCGGCGTTGATTGGCCAGGAGTTGGTGTCGGCGTCAGATTCGGGGTTGGCGTTGGAGCTGTTACACCGTATGGAGTGCCTAAAGCATAGACGTTTCCGTCATACGAGCCTATGTAAACTACGCCGTTGTCAATTGCAGGTGACGAAAATAGGAAGCCTCCTGTGCGGTAAGCCCAAACCATGGATCCATCAAAAGCATTTAAAGCGAACACGTAGCTGTCACATGACCCAAAGTAAACCACATTGCCAGCAACTGCAGGTGACGAGTATATGTATCCAGTGAACTGACGCGGTGAGTAGGGAGAGGTAAAGAACCAAATTTGTGAGCCATCAGTAGCATTGAACGCATAATATCCATTACGATCACCGACATAAACAATGCCGCCGGCCACAGCTGGTGAATCGTCAGCGTGATCTCCCATGCCAATAGTAGCTTGCCAAATTTCTGAACCACCATCTGCACTCAAAGCGTAAACAGTACCGTTATCCGAGTTTACGTATACAACGTTATTAACAACTGCCGGAGAGGCGTAAACTTGATCTCCCGTTTGGAATGACCATATTAGCGCTCCATTACTAGCGTTTAATGCGTAAACTTTGCCATCAATTGAACCGATGTAAACGACACCGTTTGCTATGGCAGGAGAAGAAAATGTAGAGGCGCCTGTAAGGAACGACCAGATTAACAAACCGTTAATTGCGTTTAGGGCATAAACATAGCCATAAAATGAACCGATATACACAATTCCATTCACTACTGTAGGCGAGGATTCTATTCCGCTGTTGGTAGCAAACCGCCAGATTAATGATCCATTTGTAGCATTCAATGCGTCTATGTATCCGTTATGACCATCCCACAGGATGCCAATGTAAACGATACCGTTAACAACAGTAGCAGAAGACTCAACGTTACTATCGCTATTGAATTGCCAAATTACGGTACCGTTGACCGCGTTCAAAGCATAAACATAGCCGTTATTTGATCCAATGTAGACGACGCCATTTGCAACAGTTGGGGATGAACGTATTTTGTCGCCGGTTTGGAACTGCCAGAGGAAGCTGCCACTAGTTGCTGCTGATGTTGTCTCGCCGGTGCGCTGAGAATCATGACGATACATGACCCAATCATCAGAGCCATTGGTACTTACTTGCCCTAGTGCGGGAGCAAAAGCGGAAGCCAACATTAACAACAGAAATGCAACTAAAGGAATTCGAAGTTTCTTGATGTTTCCAGAGCAAAAACAATTAAAGCTTTTTTCATACTTCATCCGTTTTCACCACTAGTACCCCAAGAAATTTTTTGAATAAAAGAATTTTCGTCAAAATATATTGACTATTTTCAGTCAAATTTTCTTGACTAACTCTGCTCCATACAAGGACCAACTATTTTTTAGGTGGAGTTAAGTTTTAGTTTTTTGCTTCTTCGTTTTTTAAAGTAAAAAATAATTGCAGCGCTTGAAAGAATTGCTATTACAGCTATTGTTTCGTAGATTGTTGTTGAGGTTAGTTTTTGGGTAGAAACTGGTTTGGGTAAAGCACCTAACGCGTAAACATTGTTGTCTAAGGAATCTATGTAGAGTACGCCGTTGACAACGGCGGGGGATGAAAAAATAAAACTGCCAGTTGTGTAATTCCAGATTTTGACACCGTTAATCGCATTTATGGCATAAACATTATTGTCCAAAGAACCCACGTAAACAACCCCGTTTACGACGGCAGGAGATGATTCAACGTCCCCGCTGGCATAGCTCCACAGCTTAGAACCGTTAGTTGAATTTAACGCATAAAAATTGCCGTCATCAGAACCTACATAGACAATTCCGTTGACGACTGCGGGAGAGGAAACAACAAAACTGCCTGTGGGGTAATTCCACAGTTCGGTACCGTTTGAAGCGTTGAGGGCGTAAACGTGGTAATCATCAGACCCTAGATAGACTACCCCTTTAACAATGGCAGGCGACGAATCAGCTTGGTCACCAGTAATGAACGCCCAGAGTTTGGCGCCGTTAGTCGCGTTTAAAGCGTAAACTTTTCCATCTCTTGAGCCGATGTAAACTACTCCGTCATTAATTGCTGGAGAAGAATCAACCCCGCCACCAGTGGTGTAACTCCAGATTTTAGCGCCGTTGATGGCATTCAAAGCATAAACATTATCGTCCCTTGAACCCACGTATACTACTTTGTTGACAATGGTTGGGGATGAAACAATCTGGTTACCAGTGGTATAATTCCAAAGTTGATTACCTTTGGTAGCGTTTAAAGCATAAATGTTGTCGTCCCAAGAGCCGACATAGACTATACCATTAGCGACGTCTGGTGATGAAAAAACCCAGTTACCTGTAGTGTAATTCCAGACTTGGGCTCCGTTAGTTGCATTTAAAGCGTAAATTTTGTTGTCTCTTGAGCCAACATAAACTATGCCATTTTCAAAGGTGGGAGACGAAAAACCACCGCCCGTAGTGTAATTCCAGATTAACGTGTCATTACGCACAGGATTCCCTACTGCGATGCCAGTGTGAGTTGGATCTGATCGAAACATTGTCCAATTAGCACTGGCGAATGGAATTAAAACTGAGCTTAATAGAAAAACAAAGCAAACTACCGCTGTTACCCAATGTAAACTTTTCATTTGTATAAGACGCCGTTTTGTGCTTTAGCGTTAAAGAACTATTAAAGGTCTTTTGCGCTTGGTTTTGAACCATGGCAGTGAAAACTTGACAAAGGTATGACGTAAATGTTTAAATCTGGTATGAAACAGCAATATTAAGCAAATAGCGTTGTGGGCCCGTAGCTCAGCTCGGTAGAGCGCCAGACTCATAATCTGTTGGTCACCAGTTCAAATCCGGTCGGGCCCACCTCCACAAATTTAAGAGCTAACGCGCATGGGAGACGTTTACTCGAAACAAAATTATACTTACGGAATGGTTGGATTTGTTAAACGTTATCAATTTTCGATTGGTTTGTCATTGATTTTTTTTGGTGTCGTTGATTTATGGTTTGTTATGCCCAACATGTATGCTAGTTTGGTGAGTGGTTGGGTTGTTAATTGGAGCTTTTTCTACTTTTATATGCCTGAATGGGTTTTTACCATTCCTATTCTTCTAATAATGACTCTAGTTGGAACTTTAATTTTGAGTGAATATTGCATAAGGGGCATTCAGCCAGGAAGCGTTGACAATAAACAATATGCGGCAATATTGGTTGCAGCTCTTGGGTTCACCTATCAGGTAATTGGAGCATGGCCATTATGGAATCAACCATATCCATGGCCATGGCAACAAGAGATCGCTATATACGGGAACCTGCTTGTTTTGCCGCTTTTCATTGGAAGTCTCATCGCGCTTATAGCCGGAGCCGCTTCGCTATACATTCACAGCAAAATATACCAAGCACGTACCAAAACCTGAAAGAATTTTTCCTAACTTGATAATATTATGCAAGCGAAAAGGCTTAGTACTATTGGCAGCTCTCAAAATTTGTAGTTTACGAGTTGTATGTTGTTGCAGCAGAGAAGATGAAACTAAATCTTTGATCAAAAAATAAAAAATAGCGTTTAGAGTACAATTTCTCTGATTATGTCATTAACCATCATTATTTTGGCGTTGTAGACGTTTTCTAGATATTTTAGGGCTTGTTCTTGGTCGTTTTCGGTGAATGCTTCTACCCCATCTTCAGCGATTATTATTTGGTAGCCCCTGAAGAAAGCGTCAGCTGCAGTATGGCGAACGCACAGTTGCGTATGTAAGCCGCCGAGAACCACAGTTTTAACCCCATTACCCTTATACAAGCTTCTAAGCAGCGGGTCTAACCCTGTCTCAAAAAAGCCGCTGTAAGTGCGTTTTTCCACGACGTAATCTTTGATTTGATCAGGTCCCAGTTCAGCAATAACATTCGCTCCTGGCGTTCCTTTTATGGCGTGGTTACCCCATTTACGTACAACTTCAACATCTTGCCGATAATGAGCATCAATACTGAAGATGATTGGCACATCGTTTTTTCTAGCTGCTACAACAAGCCTTTGCAGCGGTTCGATAATTTTTTTTGCTGTTTTAACCATTAAAGGTCCAGAAACAAAATCATTTTGAACATCCAAAAGTATGATAGCAGGTCTATCCAAAAAAATCCACTTCTACAAAAATAGAATAAAAAACAAATTATTTAGTTTTACTTAAGATGCTGACTTTAGCGAGTATGATCCAATGGTAAGTTTCTCAGCGCCATCGGTAGTGACGAGAACTGTGTCTTCGATTCTGACTCCGCCATATCTCGGTAGGTAAATTCCAGGTTCATCGGTAATCACGTTGCCAGCGACTAATGCTTCTGTGCTGTCTGGGCTCAATATCGGTGCTTCATGAACTTCCAATCCTACACCATGCCCAAGGTTGTGAACGAAAAATTCACCAAAACCTGCTGATTCAATTACCTGTCTTGCGGCAGCATCAACATTTTTAGCCGGGACAAAGGGTTTTATGGTTTGGAATGCTTTCTGATGAGCATCTTTGACGGCTTCATAAATTTTATTTTGTTTTCCAGAAGCCCTTCCAGCGATGAATGTTCGGGTCATGTCTGAGCGGTAAAACTTGTAAGTTGCACCCAAATCAACAATTACCAAATCGCCTTCACAAATCGTTCTTTCTGAGCATGAACCGTGCGGAAAAGCTGAGGATGCTCCAGAAGCAATTATGGTATCAAAGCCGGTTCCATCTGAACCTTGTTTACGCATCACATATTCAATTTCCGTTGCTACCTCCTTTTCTTTTATTCCTGGCCTTATGGTTTCGCAAGCTACCTGCATTCCACCACTTGTCAACTTGCAAGCCTCACGTATCAACTTGATTTCTTGTAGGTCTTTGACTTTTCTGAGTTCGCGAACAATGTTGCCGGCTGTTTCAAGTTTTTCTTCACCGCCCAAAACCTTAGAAAAAGCACGCCAACCCTCAATTGACAAACTGTCCACGGCAAACTTGATCGAATTTGTACGGGCTGCGAAGTTGGCGATTTTTTGCATTAGGTTTTCGCCTCGTTTTACAAGTTCCACTGATAACCCGCTGGTTTCTGCCTTTGCTTGTTCAAAATTGACTGACGAAACATATAGAACGCTTTCACCTTGTTTGGGCACTAGCGAGTGCGGTTGCTCCCGGAAAATTTGTGAAATATGTTAAGTTGATGTTGTTAAAAATCAGGAAATATTCGATTTCGTCTTTCTGAAATGCCGCTTGCTTCAATGCATCTATTCTGTTCAACGTTTTTCGCCTGTTAGAAAGAGGGAATGTTTTGATTGGTTTAAATTTTCGCTTTAACTCATTGCGTTATGTAAATAAAAACAGGTCGATTTTGCTCCTGAATTTTTACGCGAAATAGCCATTAACTTAATATAGATTTTAGTTTAATCCATAAACATACTTGGGGGAAAAAGCATGTTCTCTTATGCCGGAAAAATTTTACATGTTAACCTCACAACAGGCGAAACAAAAACTGAGCCACTATCAGAAGATATGGCTAAAAGTTACATTGGCGGAATTGGTTTAGGAATTCGCTTGCTTATGGATAATTCAAAAGCTGGTACAGATGCCTTTGACGCAGATAACCCATTGATTTACTGCACTGGCCCACTTAGCGGCACTATGGGTCCAACAGCTGGAAACGGGTACGCTGTAGTTTCCAAATCACCAGCCACTGGCGGTGTAGGTGAAGCTAAAGCACACGGTTTCTTTGGTCCAGACCTAAAGCGTGCAGGATACGACGCTGTTGTAATCACAGGCAAAGCACCAAAATTATCTTACCTTTGGATTGACGATGACAAAATTGAAATCCGTGACGCTGGATATCTAAAGAACGCAACAGTTAATGATACAGATAACAAGATTCGAGATGAACTAGGTGACTTTTACATCCGCGTTTCAGCAATCGGCGAAGCAGGCGAAAAACTTTGCCGTTTCGCAGCAATAATTAATGATGAGTTCCGCGCAATCGGTCGCACAGGCATGGGCGCAGTCATGGGCTCAAAAAACCTCAAAGCGGTCGCTGTCCGAGGAACAAAAGATGTTAACGTAGCAAACCTTGAAGGATTCAAAGAATTTATCAAAATGATTCATGAACGCATGAAGGGTCCAGCAACAAAGAAATACAAAACTTTGGGAACACCCGAAAACGTTCTTGTTCTCAATTCGCTTTCGGCTTTAGCAACAAGGAACTGGACTAACGCCACTTTTGAAGGAGCAGACAAAGTCAGCGGCGAATACTTAAACGAGCATTTTGTTAAGAAAATTGTTGGTTGCGCAACTTGCGGAATGCGATGTGACCACATTGCGGTTGTTCCTGAAGGGCCATACAAGGGTTCAACCTCAAGACTTGAATTCGAGTGCCTTTGGAGCATGGGACCCCTCTGCGGGGTTGACCGTTTAGATGCAATTATTGAAGCAATGCGAATAGTCAACGAGTACGGTATGGACGGCATATCCATCGGCGTTGTTGTCGCATTTGCAATGGACCTCTATGAGCATGGAATAATTACCAAAGAACAAACTGACGGAATTGATCTCAAATTCGGCAATGCAGAAGCACTCATCGCAATAATTCATAAAATCGGCAAACGGGAAGGCTGGCTTGGCAATATTCTCGCGGAGGGTGTTGAGAGAGCTGCAGAACTAATCGGTGGAGACGCTTACAAGTACGCTTGCCACATTAAAGGCTTAGAACTTCCAGGCTATGATCTTACGAACATTAAAGACTGCTGCACTTGGCTTTAGTGTCTGGTTCCGTGGAGCTTGCCACCTAAGAAACGGAGCATATTCACCTGACGTGAAAGGCAAAGTAAACCGCTTCAAGATTGAGAAAGGCAGAGGCAAAATGATCACTGACGAAAGCCTCATGTACAATATTATTGACTCACTCATCGTTTGCAAATTTAGCAGAGGAACATACTACGACGGCTGGAAAGACTTAGTAAACTATTACACGTTAGCCACAGGTATTCCAATCACAGTTGAAGAAATGGCGAAAGACGGGGACAGAATTGAAAACTTGGCACGACTCTTCAATATAAGAGAAGGCAAAGGCACACGCAAATTTGATGATGTACCGTACAAAATAAAGAATTTCCCAGTACCTGACGAAGGCCCAGCTAAAGGAGTCTGTGTCAATGACGAAGAAATGGCTATTGGCTTAGATGATTATTATGCATCGCGAGGATGGACAGTTGACGGTATTCCAACCGTTGAGCGCCTGCAACAAGTAGGGTTAGGCGACTTAGCCTACATTGCCGAAGACGCAATGAAAAAGGCTAAAGAAGCTAAACCTGAAGTGGTTGTAGCAACTGATGGAGGAAACTAGTATGGTGCGACCTCAAGACAGAAAATTCGTAACCGCCGATCCAGAGAAGTGTATAGGTTGCTGTGTCTGCGAGTACGCTTGCAGCATGGTTAACGAAAAAACATTCAATCCAACCAAATCCCGAATACGTGCAATGCGAATGGGTCCACTAGTGAACTTGGCAATTACCTGCAGGCACTGTGAGGAACCTGCATGCGTAGCTGCTTGCCCAAGAGATGCACTAACACAAGAAGAAAACTCAGGTATTATCCGTGTTGACGAAAACGCATGCAACGGCTGCGGATGGTGCATCAGCGCATGCCAATTCGGCGCCATGAACATGCATCCAGAAAAGAAAATCGTATTCACATGCAACAGCTGCACAGACAACGACACAAAAGAACCACAATGCGTCAAATGGTGCCCAGAAGAAGCATTAACATACGTAACCGCTGAAACACTAGCACAGAAATACAGACAAAAAGCCGTCAAGAACCTGTTCCAAACAGAAGCCGAAGCCAAATCAAAATAAACATGCTATCACGTTTTGAAGCCTCTCTTCTTTATTTTATATTTTAATTGCGCTTCAAGTGGATTTCTCAATTAAACGCTTCTTGAACACTTTCATTTGTTTTTTATAGTTACTCAATGATAAATCCTTAAGGGTTTTAAAATGCCTGCGAGTAAATGTCTTTAATATTCCCTAATCCTATTCTTTTATCTCTCTTTGAGTCAAAAAAGAGACAATTGCTTGCTAATGGTTCGTTAGCTGTTACTCCTTAATCTTTTGCAACACGTTAAACGAAAAATTATTAAATATGTAAGAATACAGAACTTTTGCAGGGAAAGTGAATGATTCCTGAACAAGGCAAAAGTATTGCTTTCCTAATTGTTCTTGTTACACTGTTAAGTTTTTGTATTATTGGAGTTCAACCTGTTAAAGCCTCGGGTAATTTATGGATTTCAAGAGCGCCTATGCCTAATGGAGAGTATTTTTTGGGGCTGTTTCGGATAAATGGAAAAATATATGCTATTGGCTACAACTTCAATTATGTTTATGATCCTTCAACTGAAGTTTGGGTTTCAAAAACGCCAATCCCCACCCATCAACAAGGCTTTGCGATAAGTATGTGCCAAAACAAAATCTACGTTATAGGCGGCTCGACGGGTATTGATGCAAAAACAGGTTTATCGATACTTACTGGTGCAAATGAAATGTACGATCCTACAACAGATCTCTGGGAAGCTAAAGCTACACTTCCCACTCCAACGATGAATCTTCAAGCCAATGTTGTGGATGACAAAATCTACCTCATAAGTGGAAGAACAAACGTTTTTCAATCAGAGTTATCCAATGCAACGTGGGTTTATGATCCGTCGAGGGATTCATGGACACTTGCCGCCTCAATTCCAACCCCTGTTTATTATTTTGCTTCAGCCGCAATTGGTTCCAAAATATACGTGGAAGGCGGAATACCTAGATAGTGGGAAAAGTTATAGTAATCTAAATCAGATTTATGACACACAAACTAATGTGTGGACACAAGGTTCACCGCTTCCTTTATCAGTCGTTTCGGCTGCTGCGGCGGCAAACACTGGTATGTTAGCATCTGCAAAAATTTATGTTATTGGTGGAACCGCTGATGGTTACAATGCCGTTAACACAATTCAAATTTATTATCCCCAATCAGACATATGGGCTGAAGGTTTTTCAATGCCGACTTCCCGATTGGGCTTAGGTGTCGCAGTTTTAAATGACACATTTTTTGCCATAGGGGGCGCATCTGCCGCTGGCATAGAGAATAATGTAGGTACAGTTTACGCTGTAAATGAACAGTATTTGCCGTTAGGCTACCAAGGGCCAATGCCTTCACCCTTTATTATCCCAAATATCACTGCAACACCCTCAATTCCAGAAGTCTCATTATTAATAATCCTGCCTCTGATGTTAATCATTGCAGCATTAATAATTCTAAAAACAAAAGAACGATTAGTTAAAAAAGATGCTTCTGAAGTAAACATAATTTGAACTCAAAAATTTAAATGACACGCCGATGTGACTTTTACTGCATTTGAATAAATAGCCAGTCTATTTCAGGACCAACAATACATCTAAATAACAAAACTACTTTGGACTTGATCGAATCTTTTCTAAAAAGGACCAGATTGCATTTACAGTTGTCAGTAAATATGAAATCTTGCGGAGAACTACTGAGAAAAATGTGGATTGGTTTCAGAGTTTCTTGATCAGTTTGTAATTTACAATTTTGAGGCTTACGGAGTAGCAAAAATAGTAAAAGCGTATAAGATGCTGAAAACAAAGGGCAAGATGGTGAATGAGCTTGATATTATCATAGGAGGTATACCAGCCGCAAATAATGAAATGCTGATAAGTAGAGACAGGGATTTCTCAAATTTTGAAATCGCCACGATAATAGTGCTTAGCTACTTGTCTTGTTTTTGTTTAGGTTGCTTTTTTACTTATAGTACCTTTGGTGTAAGGTACAAACTCTCGGACCTGTTCAATCGAGGTTTTTCCAGCTTTTTCTCGCTGTTCCTTTGTTAGCTTTAGCATTAGGGATTTGAGAATCTGCTTGAGCAAATCTTTTCCCTGCAGTGTCCCCGGGAAGCAGAACCACGTAAGCTTTTGTTTTCGCCTTCACAGCTTCCACTGGTCCCCAACAAAACTCGTTTCTTCGCCAACGATTATGCCGATTGCCACTCTAAGGGGCGTGTTCCGTACCAGTTGCGTTTGCCCACCACAAAAAAAGCGCCATGCGGAACCGACTCACCAGATGGGCCACTCTTGCTGAGTTGGTCAACTTTAACCCAATAAACGTCTGCTGTCCCAGGTTTTCTCGCCAAGCCCGTGAAAAAGAAGCCGCAAATTCGCCAGCTTCACGTAACGCCTGCTCACTTATTTCTTTGCCCTCAGCTTTAATGACGACGAATGGTGACCCTGTGATTTCAGCGTGAAAAACCACATCCTCCTGCGTCAGTGTACTTTTTGACTAGCACTTCGTTGCTAACGGTGTCTTTGCCTGCAACCACCAAAAATCCATCTGAGGAAGTGAACCAGCGGAATTTCTCATACCACTCCTTGTTCTCCATTGCCACTTTGCGTTTGGAGAGGGCTTCCATGATTTCTGCTGGCTTAAGGCTCTTCAATTCTTCTGCTTCAGCCAGTTCGCGTTCGATTTTAGCGAGTTTCCTCTTAGAATCCTGAAGCGCTGAGAGGGCACCTTGAGATTTCTCTTTAGCCCGTTTGCCATGTTCATAGTACCTGTTAGCGTTGTCGAAGATTGAATCTCGCAGGTTAAAGCTGAAATGGAAATTGTCCACGGAAAGTTTAATGCAAGGTTTTTGCCGTCGAACCATTCAACGTAAGCGGCGGCAGTTTGCCTGTTTTTTTTGCAGCCATAACTGTTGTGATGATTGTGTTCCAGTCGTGTCCTTGCTTGTTGGCTTTTATGAGTTGTCTTGGAATGTTTGGAGTTCGTTGAAGTGAGCGTAGATGGTGTCGCCGATGAGTTTGTCGCGTTCGGCTTTGGTTTCATCTTCATGGATGGATTTTTCCTGTTCTGCGACAATTCGCCTTAGCCGTTCGGCTTCTTTTTTTATCTTGTCAACTTCAAGGTGGTTAACAGCTCTTTCAGCTACCGTAACCCTCAAGTAAAACTCATCTAAAGCCTGATTGAAAGCTGCTGTAAGTTTGCGGTTTGAAGCCTTCATAACGTTTAAGTTTGATGGGAACAACATCCAAAAAATCGCCTTCCTCGCCCAAAATTATGCATGGCTTCCAAATGCCGACTGAAACCGCCGACAACAAAATTTGAAGCGCCCAAAAATTGCCTTCAACTTCAGCCTTTGTTATTGTGTTGCAATGTTTGGTTTTATCCACGCCAGCTCGGAGAAAAATTTCTTCAGCGTAAACTCCGCCGACGCCTAAAAAACGTGCAATTGACCTAACGACCTCTGTTTCGCCTGCGTTTTTGAGGGCTTCTTCCAGTTCGGTCTTGGGTGACTTTGAATGGGTTTTTGCCGCTTGAAGGCGGAAGCTCCAGAACTACGTTGTGCAGGATGTCGCGGTCACGCATTTTTTTGAAGGCTAACGCGTGAATGATGACGTTTTGTTCGTTTGTTAGTATGATGTTGCCTTCGCCGAAAAGCTCCATAACCAAGCTTTAACAATCCAGTTTTGGTTCGGAAGCTAACTGTTACGATTCTTTCAAACTCGTACTGGTCAATGCCCTGCCACCCAGGCGTCACGCAAGTATTTTCTTAGTACCATGCAGAATGCTGGTGGTTCAGCTGGGTTTTCTTCTGCGTAACTGGTGGCGTGTAATCTTCTGCCGGCTTCCATCACCAGTCGAATTGGCGGCATGTCCGTTTTGTGAAGTTTGAAAATAACGGTTTTTTCGTCAAGTTGGTAGATGTTGTTCACTCTGGAATCAGCTATTGCTGCTTTTAGTTCTTTGATTGCAGCGGCAATGTCAAAGCTTGAAAACTCTTTTTTGCGCAACACTGGCACCTATCAAATTGAAATCTATAATGCAGTTGGCTATAAAATAACCTTTTGAAACAAAAAACAGTAAAATCAGTGTTTAATGAGTTTGAAAGGCAGAAATGATTAATATTTAGGCATCTTTTTTAAGTAAGAACAAAATATACTTCCAAGGATTAGATTCACATGACACCTGTAGTTCAGCTTTACTGGATAAGAGTTGCATTAGGCATAGTTGCAGGCGCATTTAAGTGCATAGTGGCTTTTTTGATAAAGCTGCATCTGACATAACACCCTCATTAACAGCATCACAATGCATTACTCATCTACTTTGTATCCTACTACATTCTGAAAGGACATACAAAAATAAAATAGAAAAACAATCAAAAATCTTAAGCACAGCCATAGGCATGTACTTCTTTCACCTGGCTATCCTTCTTTGTCCTATTCTACACAATATTCAAAGTGCCCTTAATATTCACATAAAAAATTATTTTTTATTCTTCGTCTTCTTTTTCAGGCTTTTTTGCAGAAAATTCGCTATTGTCGCTTGACTTTTATCGGTTCTGAATGTTTCTATTTTTTCTTCTCCTGCTGCTTTGCCGTTTCCAGTGTGGGCTTGGAACATCCATTCGGGCAATTATTCGCATGCAGTCTGCCCAAGCTGAAAAGTATCCCCGATCAAAATCCCCATGTAATCCGTTGCGCATGTGGTCAAGGAACTCTTTTCTGTAAGCGTGAAGCATTGGTTTGTCGGTTAAATCTACTTTGGAAAAAATGCGTAGTCGTCAGTTGCGCTGTTTTTGCGTGAAAGATACATGCCATATAGTGCGCGGAAGTATCCTCTGTTCCATTCGGTTTTCTGCATTTTCTGTTTAACTCGTTCCAACTCTCGTTCAGCTTCAGTGAATTGCCTGCTGACTATGAGCTGGAAATATCGTGCAACTAAGGCTTGGGGATATCGGCATATTTAGCGTCCACGGCTTTTACTAGTTTTCTCTGCTTTCTCTTCTTCAGAGATATCCTCTATTCCGTTCTCGGTTACTTTAAGGATTTCCTCTCCTTCCGGCAAATATGGGCTTGAAACCAACCTTGCAATTCGCATTGGTCCATGCGATGCTCTTCGCAGATAGATTCGTGTGTGGCTTGTGTGGCCAACGATGTTTCCGCCGATTGGGTGAATAGCGTCACCGAAGAATTGATCTGGTTTAGCCATTACTTGGTTGGTTACGACCGCGACAGCATTGAATGCTCTAGCTAAAGCGATTAGTTTATGCATGTGCTTGTTTAGTTTTTGTTGTCTTGAAGCTAACATTTCTCTTCCAATGTATTCGCTTCTGAAATGGGCAGTTAAGGAGTCAACTATGATTAGTTTAATGTTGTTTGCTTTGATTATTTCATCTGCGTTTTCCAAAAGAAACATTTGGTGGTCGGAAGTGTATGCTTCAGCATAAATGATTTTTTTATACTGCTTCTGGGTCTAAACCTGCAAATTTCGCCATTTGCACGATGCGTTCCAGCCTGAAAGTGTTCTCGGTATCAACGTATAGTGCGCCGCCGTTGAGTCCGCCTCTTTCTGGTGGCAACTGAACGTTGACGCATAGTTGATGGCACATTTGGCTTTTTCCACTGCCATATTCACCGTAAAACTCTGTTATAGTTTGAGTTTCTAAACCACCGTCAACAATTTTATCTAAGGCTTTGCTGCCAGTGCTTACTCGCAACACGGTTTTGCGCATTTTGTAGAGTTCATCTGCACGGATAAATGAGATGCCGATGGATGAACGTGCAGCTTCAATAATTTGGAAAGCTTTTTTCTCGCTTACTCCAACTGGATCAAGTTCTCGGCTGTTGCCATGGCTAAAGATTCTACGGTGTGGTAGCCGAGTTCTTTGAGTTTTTGGGCTGTTGCTGGGCCAACTCCTGGAGGTCCTCTATGAACTCGTATTTTGGCTTGTTTGTTCGTTTCCTCTTCTGTTTTCATTTTCTGTTTTCCGCGTCTTCAGCATCAGTCATATATTCACACTTTGAAGACATGATGTAATGTTTGGGTTATTTAAGATAACCCAATAAGAGACTTAATGGAGCAGTGGAGGGGTAAGTGAAAGTGAATGTTTTTTGAAGTGAAGTTGTAGTTTAGATTGAATATTAAGGAGGTAAATTATTGTTGTTCGCGTTAGCGGTCCAAAGCTGAACAAAGTTTTATCTTATACACATCTGGAGTACAAGCTTTTGGTTGTTTGTCCAAAGTGTGATAGTTAACTTGAAGATCGAAAATTGTTAATTTTTTAAAATTGAAGTTGGATCAACCTATAAGCTGGCTTAAATTTATCGAAACTTCTTGTTTCACTGCGTAATCTATCGTAGCGTTTGGTGTGATATCTAACACAATCTTATCGCTAAATAAAAAGAAAATAAAACTAAAAAATAAATAATTTTCTAACTACATTAAATATGTAGTTACTTATTCTTTACATTGTTTGAGGTTGCTAAGTTCTGCTCTTGTTTTGTTTAGAATTGCTCTGTCCTCAATTGTTTTGATAGAATCAACGGGTAAACAAATTATCACTTTGCCAAGATAAGGTCTCTTAAACCCAAATTCCTTCGCCGCTTCATCGCTTAAGCCAATGTAGAAATTTGTTATTTGCCAAGTATTCATGTCTAACTCTGCACTCTCGACTTCGCCCAACAAAAACGCGTCCGAAGTAAAAGCTTTTTTCCAAAATAGCCTGCTTATTTCAACCATTAGAAAACCTTCAATAGTAAATTATTTCGTGCACCTTAATATTTGTTTATCGGCAACTAAGATGTCAAAACGCTTTTTACAATGGACAAGCATAGTTAAAATGGTAATTATGTCTACTTCTAAAAAAGAAACCGCCCAACGGCTTACTGCAGAAGAGAAACGTGTTATAGAAGAAAAAGCAACGGAAGCCCCGTTTACCGGTAAATACTTCGCTTTTTGGCAAAAAGGTACCTATGTCTGTAAACGTTGTGGAGCCAAACTATATCGTTCAGAAAACAAGTTTGAAGCAAACTGTGGCTGGCCAAGCTTTGACGAGGAAATCCCCGGTGCAGTTAAGCGATTACCTGACTCTGATGGGGTGAGAACAGAAATAGAATGTGCGAACTGTGGTGCTCATTTAGGTCACGTTTTTGTCGGCGAACATTTCACTGAGAAGAATACTCGACATTGTGTGAACTCAATTTCGATGGATTTTATTCCAGACAAGTAGTGATTCTTGGTCTTTTTCCAAGGTCTAAGAATTATCAATGTTAACTTAAGATTGGTGTTAGGAAATGTCAAAACAATTCACTGCAAAACCCTCCAAACTTGAAGACCTAATCGAGTACCAAGAAGGTTCAGTTGTAAGCCGTACAGTAATTGACAAGAAAACTGGAACGGTAACACTTTTTGCGTTCGAAGAAAGTCAAGGCTTAAGCGAGCACATTGCCCCTTATGACGCATTAGTTTACGTGCTTGAAGGTGAAGATGAAATAACCATATCGGGTAAAGCGCTGAGGCTAAAGCAGGGAGAAATAACTATTATGCCAGCCAATGAACCTCATGCCTTAGTGGCGAAAACAAGGTTCAAAATGCTTCTAACAATGATAAAATCCTAAAGCCCACCGCTCCAATTATCATTAAAGCAGTAATCGCCCAAAGGTTTTCTCAGGGGCATAGGAGGTTTCTCAGCTGGGTAACCCATTGCGATCAGTGCGTGAGGGTCAACACTTTCAGGAATATTCAATGCCTTTCTAACGGTTTTTTTACAAAAGGCGGGTGCGCAGAACCAGCATGCCCCCAAACCCTTCCCATGCGCCGCTAACAGCAAGTTTTGAATGGCTGCGCCAAAGCTTTGTATTGCCAAATCACGCTCGATGCTTTCTCTTTTTTTGTCCGGAAATTTGTTCATTCCATCCATTGTTGAACATGCTAGAATTAACACGGGTGCGGAGGCAAATCTTTCAACTCTAACATTTCGCATTTCTGAGTCTATGATTAAGTCCTCTTTAGCCATGTCAGTGGCCCAAGCTTCAGCCATAGCTTCCGCCAACTCCCTTTTAACTAAATCACTATGTAAAATGATGAATCGCCACGGTTGGGCATTATGTGCTGAAGGCGCCAAACCTGCAACTTCCAAAATCTCTTCAACAATATGCTGGGAAACAGGCTTAAGTTGATATTTTCTGGTGCTTCGCCGATCTCTCACGGCGTCAAATAGATCTGGCATGAAATAAGAGTATGTGTTTTAACTTTTATCTCTTAACCGATTGATACCCTCTCTAACCCACATTGAAAACTTTAAATTAGAATCTATCGTGTGGCTGTTTCTCAATCGCTTACATGCCATTAAGAATATAATTGCGGGAACCTTTTGGTTGAGGAAAGAGGGGGATAAGTTACGAGCATTCGTGAAAAAAATTATAGAATTGATATAGGCGCATATGGTGCAATTTCTGTTGAAGCACCAAGCAAAGAAGAATGTCTGGAACTTTTCCAAGAAGTCACAAGAACCAGGCGAGAATCGAAAATTGACGAAGCAATAAGATAAACCAGCTTTCGATCTTACGAAATAATCCCACAAACCCAAATTTCTAAAATTTTTGGGTCATGAAAGCAGTGGTTTTGTTAATTATTTGATTAGTTTTTGTTTGGCAAGAGAATAACTTTGAGCGAGTTTCCTGCTTCAGCCATTAATCTGAATCCTTCCTGCGCCATACTCAAACTTAGTTGATGAGTTATCATATCTTTCGCATTCAGCTGTTTTGTGGCTAACACACGCAATGACTCTTCCAAATCGTTAGGTGCAGCTCCGTAGCTAGTTTGCATGGTAATTTCGTTTCGCCAGAACTGGTTTATGGGGACTGGAAGCTTAACTGATGGATCTGGCACTGCGAAAAATAGTATTGTTCCGCCGTTTTCAACGCAGTCGAGTGCCGATAGGGAAGCTGAGGTAGCGCCTGTGCAGACAATAACCTGATCAGCTAATCTTCCCCCGTTAACTTCCTTAAGCCCGAGAAGCAGGTTTTCTTTAGCGTTTAATGTTTCAGTTGCACCGAACTTTTTGGCAAGCTCAAGCCTGTATGGGTTAATGTCGGCTACGATAATGTTTTTTAAACCTTTGAACTTGGCAAGTTGCACATGCAAGATTCCCGCAATTCCGCCGCCAATAATCAAAATTGTATCGTCTTTTTGTAAACCAGATAAGCGTTGGCCTCGGGATACGCATGCTAATGGCTCAATGAATGTTCCTTCTTCGTAAGACATTTCATCTGGCAGTTTGTAAATGCCAAAGTCAATGTTGATTTTTGGTACTCTGATGTATTGCGAAAAGCCGCCTGGATAATAATTGGTTGTGTGCAATGTATGGCAAGCAGTGTGGAATCCTCGTTTGCAGTAACGGCACTGGTTACAGGGAACATGATGTGAAACAAAAACTCTGTCACCAACTTTGAGGCTTCTAACTTTAGTACCAACTTTGTCAATGATACCCGTTGCCTCATGGCCCAACACTATTGGGGCTTTTGGAACCCGGTACCATTCAATTACGTCGCTGCCGCAAATGCCGCTCGCCATAACTTTCAATAACGCTTCGTCATCGCCGATTTCGGGGATGGGTACGTCTTGGATTCGTACATCATGGTTGTTGTAGTAGACGGCGGTCTGCAACGATTTCACCGAAAATTGTGGCTATGCTTTGCCTGCTTTTACCGGTTGTACAGGTCTAACGCTTCATTGGGCGTATAGTTGTCATGGACGATGGCTCTGATTCCCCTAATGGCGGCTACTGGATTCTCGGTTTGCCAAACGTTTCTCCCCAAGTTAACACCTATAGCGCCTTTCTGAATGCCGTCGTAAACAAAGTCGAAGACTTCTTTTTGGGTTTCACTTTTTGGTCCACCAGCCATCACAACTGGTACTGGGCAACCATCGACGACTTTCTCAAAATTTTCTTTACAATAGTACGTTTTTACTACTCTCGCGCCTAATTCAGCTGAAACTCTTGCAACCAACGCCAAGTAGCGAGCTTCACGTTTTTCAAGTTCCTTTCCGACTGCTGTAACAGCCATCACTGGCATGCCATAGTCTTCGCATTCATCAACAAGCTTGGCTAGGTTGCTTAGGCTTTTATTCTCATATTTTGTTCCAGCAAAAACGGACATGGAAACAGCACTGACGTTTAACCGCAAAATCTCCTCAATTGAAGTGACCACGCTTTCATTGGCTAAGTCTTCTCCAACGACGGTTACTGCTCCTGAAACTCGCAGTATGATTGGTTTCTCAATTGCCGGGTCGATGCAGTTGCGTAGCACACCACGCGTAAGCATGATTCCGTCCGCGTACTGGTAAATTGGCTTAATTGTTTCTTCGGGCTTCTCAAGACCGTGAGTGGGTCCTTGGAAGTATCCATGGTCAATAGGTAAAAAGAGGGCTTTACCATCTTTCTGAATAAGTCTACTTAAGCGGTTTTTCATTCCCCAATCCATATTCATTTCTCCGAGGAAGCTTTTGGTTTAAGAAATAAATAACTTTATGCTTTTATAACTTAATTAAATGTTGGTCTATGAGAATGTACAGGCAAGCAATGCTGTTGACGGGTCATTTAACAATTGACCATTTTTTATGAAGAATTAAGCATAAATCACAACTATATTTATATTTTATTAGGCATATAAATAGAAAAAGACAAAAGAGTTGAAAAAATGCACGCGTGCCCTGAATGTAAAACGGTAATGGAGCCAAAGGGGGAAATGCCCGAAGACAGAAGTATCATTTTTTATCAATGCCCTAAGTGCAAAAACATCGAGCTCCTTACAGTACAATGCCACAGCGAATTTAGAATGAGCTATCCTTAGGTTTGACTTCGTTTTTTTTTCAAGTCTTTGGCTTCACAATGAGATAGCCTTTTTCTATAAGCCAGTTGTGGAACTGCCATGTAGTGTATACGCAGGTGCTGCTGCATTTTTGACGTGTTTGCTCAAATGCGGGGGAAGATTCTGTTAGTTTGTTTAGCTTCATCTGAACTGGACACTGAACGTCTTTACAGAATTCTCTTCGCTTATACTCAATATAACCTTCAGGTATCATTTCCATCCGTCCCTACTCTCTTTTTAAAGTTAATAAGACTTGTTTTTAGTTATTGATCTTAAAGAGTTAGTATATATCGGTACCTTGACGTTCTTCACGATTTTTCAAATTCATGAGCATTAGCAAGCGCTTTTTAGGTATGTTTTCAATGTGTTGCTTGTATGCCGAAGCTGTATCTTTTAGGCGGAGAAAACGTCTTCAAAAGAAGTGCACGGGAAGTAAACGAGAGAGCCTTTCAAGACGCAGGTGAACCTCTAAATACTCTCGTGTTTTCTTGGGCAAGACCCTCATTCGACAAAGGATACAAAAAAAGAAAAACATTGATTGATTATTTCATAAGTCTTGGCGCTAGTGTAGTTAACTTTGTTGATTACGCTGATTCAAATGAAACGATTGCTAAAAAAATGGCTGGCTCTAACTTGGTTTATTTAACCGGTGGACTTACAAGTGTCTTAATTGAACGCTTACAAAATATGGCTGTTGACCGTTTGCTCCAAGATTATGATGGAGTTATCATTGGGAGAAGTGCAGGAGCGTTAGCGCTTTGCCGAAAATGTATAGTTACCTGCCGCAGCAATTCCAAACCCAAAATTGTCTTCGGTCTAAACCTGGCAGACCTCACTCTAAAAGTCCATTATAAACCTGAAAAAACCAGCGTCTTGAAAAGGCTGTCAAGAAACGAAAAAATTTACGCCATCCCAATGGGCTCAGCGCTTGTTTATGACAATGGTGTCTGCTCATCTATTGGAGAGGTCTATTTGTTTGAGAATGGAAAAAAGCGGATGTTATAGGCGTTGTCTTAATTTTTCTGTAAGAAGTTTCACAATTTCTTCTTTATCTTATGCGATGCGATCCCACAGCTGTATAATTTCACCGTCAAGATCGGCATCGGTTTTGTAGTTATTTTTTATGCGCCATAAACTTCTGTTCTCAATTGCTAATTGCTTGATAAGGTTATTCTAGAAAACAATTCGGCTTAGCATTCAAATTCTGGAAGGTTTAAGAGTTTCTTTCAGGTATTTTATTTAGTGTGTTTCTATGCAAAAGATCTTGTTTTTTGTTCTAGTTATTTTAGGTATTTTGTTTTTCGGATCCCTCAGCGGGGCCTTTTGTGAAATGATGTCAAATGCTGGGGTGTCAAGTGGTGATGTTTTTCGTTATAGTTATACTTGTTATTTTAACTCAAATGATTCCAACGTTGTTCCACCTGCTGCGTTTTCTTGGATAAATCAAACTGATTATTTTAGTATTAACGTCACAGGGGTTTCTGGTCCAACGGTTAATTTTAACACAATGATGCGTGGTTTGAATGGTACGTTAAGCAATGGGGTGGACAGCATAAACGTTGGAACTGGTGTCGCATCAATGTCTGGGTATATTGGTCCAAGTGAAATGTGCAATTTCTATTTCATGTCACCTAACGTGGGCATGATGGGCAGAATGTTTCCGTCCAGTACTTCTAGCCCAACCATAAACGAAACGTTAATGATGAGTTACATGAGTGGTCAGCGTTTGACCGATCACTTTGTTTCTAATACAGTTCAAAACGGGGCGAACGTGAACTCTGATTTCTATTATGACCAAGCAACCGGCATGATGGTGCAGTGGCGCCAACAAACCATTCAGACGAACGGCAATCTGCAATCCAACAGCACTCAAATGATGAAGATAACATCATCGTCCGTTTGGTCAATTCTCGAATTCCCCACATCCCTAATTGTTCCAATCTTTATAAAAACCTAGCAGAATACCTGCCGCGTTAGCGGCAGGATGAATCATCCACATACGTAGACGTAGTTCTATTAGTTCTACCAAACGATAGGTCTGTCACCATTAGATAAGGAGGTGAGAGACTGGATAAAGCTCGGACGTGTGCTTACCAAGTCAACTACCACCTTATCTGGGCCACTAAATACCGCCGCAAGGTACTTTTGGGCTCAATTAACGTTAGGCTTGAAGCTGTACTTAAAACGATTGCTGATCAGAATGGTTGTTGTCTGTTGGCTGCAAGGGTTCATGATGGAGATCATGTGCATGTGTTTGTTTCCGCTCCGCCGATAGTGTCAATTCCCGATTTGGTTCGTGTTTTCAAATGCGTTTCTGCTAGGGTGCTTTTCGTCGAATTTGCTGAGATTAAAAAGCAGCTTTGGGGTGGGCATTTGTGGTCAGAGGGCTATGCTGTAAGGACTGCAGGCGATGTTACTGGTGCAAAGATTGAAGAATACATCAACAGAAAATAAACATCCTAGTGAACGTTAGTTTTTTAGAGATGCTCGCCACGAAAGTGGCGAGTAGTTCACTATT
>CAVVRN010000003.1:0-12944 GCA_963750605.1 Candidatus Bathyarchaeota archaeon | reverse complement strand
AATCGGAGGAAAAAATATTTTTGTGGTGGGCCGGACCGGATTCGGACCGGCGACCTTCTGCACGTCAAGCAGATGTCCTAACCAGGCTAGACGACCGGCCCACAAATGCTTATCTTTTTACAGTATTTTCCTATATAGGCGCTTCGTCTTTTAGGCTGTTGCAATATCAAAATTCCCGCTTCTATTAATCTATTTCCATGTTTAAAAAACTGCAATATTACTTGTTGAATCATTTTTACTATAATAGCAGTTTTAAGGCACTTACATGTATATAATGTAAATTCAGGACAAAGAGCTATGGCAACCGACGAAGTGCTCACTTTACTAGTTGATTTCATAAACAAAAACTCTAACGTTGCTGACATCCAATGGGACCGACGCATGAGCCCACGGTTGCTTTTTAACCCATACTCAGAAAAATATGAAGAACGAAAAATCATCGCCCACTATTTTTTGCTTGCTGCATCTATACTTGATGATACAGTCGTGGGTTACCCTGAAAACGCCCGAATGCTACTTGGTTATCTGCATGAAGCTTTCGGCAGCAGCCTTTTCGAAATAAAAAAAGGACATATTTTCGAAGAAGAAATCGTAAAATCCGATTTTTACCACGATTTGGGACCAAACAAAAAAGCTGCTTCAGAAATTTTGGCATCAGTCAACTTATTTGTTAAAACTAAATGCTGAAAGAAACTTGCTAAAATACGCTCAAAAATTTACTAAACCCAAAGATTTCATTGATGACATTGCACAAAACATCAATGCATTTAGCGGACCGCACATTGATAAAGCGTGGATTTACATGCGGTGGATGGTGCGACCTCAACCTGACCTGCAAATCTATGACCATCTTTTGCCCGAAGACCTCTATGTTCCATTAACCAAAGAAAACGCCAATGTCGCCGCAAGTTTAGGCTTAATAAACTCTGCTTCGCCATCACTTTGGCGAGATGAAACAACAGCAGCAGATGGCACGGCAAAAAATAACTGACTTTGCAAAACGGCTCTTTCCCCAGACCCTGCAAAAGTTGATTATCCATTTTTCCTCTTAGGCAGATGGCTTAAACAAAAAACCCTAAACCGCTACACCTTGAAAACAGCGCTTGATTTTCTTGATCGCATGCAAAAAATAACTGGTCAATCCCAAGCTTATTACCAAAAAATGAGTCGTTACAAAAGCGGATGGGAGAAAAAAACTGCTCTTACTCTTTTGAAAATGCACATTGCTTATGGTTATGAAACAATTAGTTTTCCTTTGCCTAATAATGAAGTTTATACTCCTGATTTTATTTTGGAAAAAAAACTCAATGGACGAAAAATTATTCTTGAACCACATTTTGAAATGACTAAAAAGCAAGCTCGAAAATATGCGCTTGTTCAAACGAACTTATGGTCACGAATTTTTCTGATACTTTTGTTTAAAAATGATTTAATTCCTATGTATCATCAACGAAAAATATTGACTGATGATGTTTGCGATGATGTTTGGCCGATTGAGTTTATTCATTTGTTGGCTGAGAAAATTAGAAGAGGCACCTACGGCGAATAATATTGAGTTTTCGATGAGCAGTTAATTAAGCAGCAAAACCCAGTATTGCTGATGTAACAATGGCGCAAGACAACTTTAAACCACTTGTAGTTTGGCTTATACTTAACGGAAAAACAGAAGAAGCACTTGAATTGCTGGCAAAAAACTACAAAGTTAATGTTCCTGAATTAAAGTTGGTTTACCAAAAGGGCACAAGATAAAAGCGTTCGGCTGCTACACAGCAAAAAACCAAACCATTTCAGTTCTAAACAGCGATATATTGGTAAACCCCTTTGTTATTATTCACGAGTTTTATCATCATTTGCGCAGTAAAGGGGTTGATAGAATGCATCGGGGCACGGAAGGTAACGCTGACAAATTTGCCTTAGACTTCCTACGAGAATATGAATCAGCTGTGCAAAAAAGCTCAAGGTACTTATTTAGAATCATCATTTACCTATTGCAGCAGTTATCTCTATTGGTAATTTGTCGGCGTTGGAATCGTACGCTGCGATGCAGTTTTTTCCTTCAAATGGGTACCCAACAATCATTAGGATTCTTCCAAAAAAATAGTTCATGTCTACGTGGCTTGGCGAAATGTTGCCTGAAGGATGAGAATGCACGGTTCCCACTAACGAGAAATCGCCTGAAAACATGTATGGGTTAAAATGGACAACTCCTTCTCCGTGAACGGCGAATGGAGCTAAAACCAGATCTGTTATTTTGATTACGCCTTTGCTTTTTTTGCCTCGCAAGAGCAGAAAGCTTTCTCGTGGGTAAAGTTGTTTGGCGCCTGCGTAAATGGCGTCCAGTATATCTTTTGGAATCTGAACAAGTGTTGTTGCTGCCATGCAAAAAAGGTGGCTGTGTTGGTTAATTACTTTTGCTTAACATTTCTTTTATCCGGATATTAGGGATTACGTTAATTACAAAATGCTTGATTTAAGGGAACAGTCGGTAAACATTTTAAGAGCGAGCGAAATAGAAGTGTTGATTTGTCTGTGCCGAGGTGGCAGAGTGGTTAACGCGCGGGCCTTGAGAGCCCGTGGACTCTCGAGTCCGCATGGGTTCGAATCCCATCCTCGGCGCCAACCATTCTTTCTCGAGTTAAGGAAGTTTCAAGGTAAATTCTTCTTAGAAATATGAGCAAAAAGAAAAAAGGATGAGGGAAAGAGAGTTTTGTTATTATTCTACTGGACCAATTGGTAAGACTGTTTTTGCATGTGCTTCGTTTAGGACTTCTGCTATTCCTAGGTAGACTGCGCTTGCGCCGCATATGACGCCTTCGATGCCAACGAAAGTATTGAACGTTATCGAGCCTGTTAGGGTGGGGTTGTTTGTTAACTCTCGTATTGCCAGCATAAAGAACAGAACTGTTAAGCTGCCAAACACGAATTGTAGTGCGCGGTTTGCTTTTAGTGTGCCAAAGAACATGCCGAAGGTGAAGATGCCCCACATTATGAAGTAGGCTGCTAGTGATGATGTTGAGGGGCCTGGGAATCCGGTGAATTTTGGTAGGATTAGTAGTAGGACTAGGCTCCACCAGAATAGGCCGTATGAGAGGAAGGCTACGGTGCCAAATGTGTTGCCTTTTTTGAACTCCATTATGCCGACTATTATTTGTGCTATGCCGCCGTATGCTATGCCCATGGCTAATATGACTGTGTCGAGTGGAAAGACGCCTGCGTTGACTAAGTTTAGAAGAACTGTTGTTATGCCAAAGCCAAGAAGCCCAAGAGGTGCAGGATTTGCCAATTTAGTTAACAGATTATTACTCATTTTTAATGTTTCTCCGAATGATATTTTACCACTTCAATCATCATGATTCATTTTAAAGCTTTACGGTCAATTGCATGTTTCCGCGTTGAAGCGACGCATTTGCCAATTTCTAAGAGGCTAAATATTACACTTGAAAACAGCCCAGTGATTGTTCAGTCGAATAGTCAAAGGCAGCTAAATCAAAGAGAGTTTTTGACACAGGTTTGGATCCATAAAGGCAAAGCGTGGTTGGGCTTCTTGCATAGTTAATCCATAAGTTGTAGCGTCAAGGCTCTTTATGGCTTCGCGTACGTTAAATGAATGCCACTGAGCGCCTGCTCCGCTTCTTAACATTTTCTTCAAATAGCTAAGATTGTTAAAATTAATGCATTAGTTTAATAGATAATTTTAGCCGCAAAGTTTATTGAAATGAAGAAAACATAGTTAGAATTACTGTTTCCTAACGATTTGATTTTTATGAAGTTCGAAACTAAAATCTCTGAAATTTTACCGCGAACCGCTGATGTAACAAGCTTTAGGTTTCTCAGACCTGCTGAATTAACTTACAAACCCGGCCAATATTTTATGATAAATATTAAAAAAGCCGATAGAGAGTTAACTCATCACTTCAGTTTTAGCAGCAGCCCAACAGAACAAAAACATTTTGAATTCACCAAAAAATTTACCGACCACGAATACTCGGTTGCACTAAAATCAGCCAAAGTTGGTGATTGGGCAAGAATAGATGCTCCCTATGGGCAATTTACTTTTGAAGGCGAATATCCTAAAGTCGCTTTGGTGGCAGGAGGCATAGGAATAACGCCGTTTATCAGCATAATCAAAAATGCGACCGACAAGCATCTAAGTTCAAAAATCACTCTTTTCTACGGATGCCGCACTGAAGCAGATATCGCATTCAAAGATGAACTTGGAAGTATGCAAAATGAAAATAAAAATTTGAAAATGATTTGTATAGTTAATCAGCCTTCAAGTCAATGGACTGGGGAAACTGGCATAATCACGGCGGACATGATTAAGAAAACGTTGCCCGACTACAATGAAAACGTATTTTTTACTTGTGGGCCACCCCCGATGGTAAAAGCGATGGAAACAATTATTGAAAGTTTGGGCTTGCCGAAAACGCAGATGAGACAAGAATATTTTACTGGTTACCCTTAAAAGAAAAAAGTTTAGGGGTAGAACCTGCGTGTTGTTCTTGGAAATGGGATAGCATCTAAGATATTGTCTAAGTCAAGCATCCATGTCAAAAGGCGCTCAAGTCCCATTCCAAAACCAACGTGTGGTACTGTGCCGTAGCGTCGCAGGTCAAGGTACCATTCATAGTCTTCTGGTTTCAACCCTTGCGTTTTCATACGTGTAATAAGCATGTCCTTGTCTTCTTCCCTTGCGCCGCCCGTGCTGATTTCGCCTATTCGTGGAACCATCATGTCAACTGACATCGCAATTTCGGGATGTTCTTTGTAGGTTTTGCAATAAAACGCCTTAATTGCTGTCGGGTAATCATAAACAAAGAAGGGTTTCCCAAAGTCTTCTGCAAGCACCTTCTCATCCTCGTAGCCTAAGTCGGCTCCCCAATTAAGAGACGGATTCTTTGGCTTGAGGCGCTCAATTGCCTCAGCGTAGGTTATGCGTGGAAATGGCGTTTTGACCGCTTTTAGCTTGGCCATGTCTGCGCCGATTTCAGTGAACTCTTTTTGGCAAGTATCGCCTATGGTTTGGCAAACATGCGCCATTAATCCTTCTTCAAACTTCATCAAATCATTCATATCAGCAAAAGGCCATTCCGCTTCCATGTGCCAGTACTCGGTTAAATGCCTGATTGTTCGGCTTTTTTCAGCGCGAAAAGACGGAGCAATACAATAAACATTTTCTAAAGAGTAGATCAGGATTTCAAGGTAAAGCTGGCTGCTCTGTGTCAGGTATAGATCTTGATCAAAATATTTTAAGCCGAAAAGTGTTGAGCCGCCTTCTACTGCTGCCGAAATAAACATTGGCGGTGAAACTTCGGTGTAACCTTGGCTCTTAAAGTATTGGCGGGTTGCTTCTAAAACGTCGCCGCGGACTTTCATCATCAAATTCATTTTTCTGCTTCGAAGCCAAAGATGGCGCATGTCACGAATGAATTCTTCACTTTTGTCTTTGGCTATAGGGAAAGTTTCTGCTAAACCGATAATATTGATGTTATCTGCGCTGATTTCGTATCCTCCTGGAGCACGCTTGTCTTCCCGGGCGGTACCTTCAAGCGTTAAGGAAGATTCGATCGTTAAGCGTTGTGCTTCCGCCCAGCAGAGGCTCGTTTTCTTCACAGTGCACTGGATGAATCCGGTAGAGTCGCGGATAACAAGGAAAATGAGTTCTTTTCCCTCACGTTTTCGGTAAATCCAGCCGCGTACAGTTACTTTTTGATCTGGGCAGCATCCTTCTAATATTTTATTTATTTTCTGTAAAGCCATTAGCATCGACCGTTTCCATTAATACTTATTTTCAATCCTAAATGCCTATCGATTTTAAATTTCAAGTTTGGCTTTGGTCTCTTTGACACTGTGGTCACGCACTCGAAAAAGAGCTGACGGCTTCTTTTGACGACTAAATTTTAAGCATCATTTAGAAATTGACAATCAATAAAGTGTCTTCCTTAACATTTACGATTGTTGATTTGCCCGTAATTCTTAAATCGCCCTTGCTATGAGCATAGTTCTGACTAAGCAAAAATGCAAGGCGCACAAGAAGGAAACTACAAACTTAAGGCTTTGAAAATTACAGCAATTGCAATTTTCAGCGTTGTAATAGTTGAAGTTTCTATAGGCCTATTTGTTAACAGTTTAGCAATCCTTAGCGATGGCTTGCATTGTTTGCTTGATGCGATTTCCACTATTATGTTGTTTTTTGCTGTTCGTGCTTCAATAAAGCCTCCAGATGAAGAACACACTTATGGGCATGAAAAATTCGAAGATATAGGCGGACTCATCGGCGGAATAGTCTTAATCGCCGTAGCATTCTTAATTTTCTATGAAGCAGCAACCAGATTAATGGAAGGCAGTAAAATTGTTCAAGGAATAGAGTATGCAGGTTTCATCGCTATAGGATACGCCATCTTCATTGCATCTTTGAGAGTTACTGTTTTCAAAAAATGCCAACATATTGAAAGCCCATCTATGAGAGTTGGGCTTCTACGATGCCATTTCAGATTTAAGCTCAACACTGCTGGCCTTGGTAGGCTTCGGTTTGGCTACCTTGGGCTTCTTCTACGGCGATTCCATAGCATCAATTTTTCTAGGCATCATGCTTAGCTATCTTAGTGTTAAACTCGTGAGATTCAGCGTGATGGAACTCAGCGACACTGCCTCAAAAGAGCTTGTGCAAAAAACAAGGAAAACTATTCTTTCACACGAGAGCGTAGTTAAAACTGAAAACCTTAAAGTTCGCAAAGTAAGCTCCAAAATTTTCATTGACGCGTCCGTGCAAGTTTCAAGTCACATGAGCTTGGAAGAAGCCCATTCTTTGGCATCCAAAATTGAAGATAGCTTAAAGCAAACTCTTGGCAATGTGGACGCTACCATCCATATTGAACCATCCGAAAAAGATGCGAAAATGGATCAATTAATTGAGAAGCTTGCAACGGTGGATGGCGTGAAAGAGGTTCATGAAATCTCAACTATTTACACTGGACGGCAAATTCTACATTACTTTGCACGCCTATGTTAACCCTGAATTGTCAGTTGAAGAAGCACATAAAATAGCTGAAATTATCGAGCAAAGGATGCAAGCTGAAATTAAACCGCTTGAAAACGTTACTGTACATGTTGAGCCTTCAGGCATGGCTGTTCCAGCCATAGATGTCGATGAAGCACAGCTTAAAAAAGTGGTTGTAATGAAGTTGCTAAAAGCATTGCTGGGCATCTTCGCATTAAACGTATAGTAACTTACGCCGCTGAAGGTAAACGTTATATTAACATTGACTGCTGCTTCACTAAACAAATTCAAATAAAAGAAGCACACAAAATTGCTTCACAAATTGAAAAAGAAACCAAAGAGCGATTTGCAAATGCAGTTGTAACTGTTCATATTGAACCCGAATGTGCATAAATAAGAAATAGAATAATACCAGAATTTTAAAAATTAAGTCTAATATTTAGAATTAATCTCAATAAATCGAAATTTATTACAAAGATAAAAAAATAAAAAGGGAATTTTATTTTGTTTTTCGTTTATATGCGTATGTTCCAAATGCAATAGCTACTAATACTAAAGCTATGCGATTGCTGCTATACTTGAGAATTCCGGTACTGCGGTTGGTCGGAACTGGGTAAAACTGGTTGATATGTGTAGGTGTTTCCGTAACCATGATTACATTATATGGGTTGTCTGTTGGAGTATCTGTGAATGAGTATGCGCCGTGATTAAGTGGAGAGCCGCCGATAACCCAATGGTCAAATGTAAAGCCGCTGGTTGGAGTTGCAGTAAATTAAGTGTTCCCAGCATTTGCTAAAGCATATGTTCCTGCTGCGGGTGTTGTGGTTCCGCCTACGGAAGATAAGACCACAACGATTGCATTAGTGGCACTTGTGGTTTGAGTTGCAGGTGGAAGATAATTAATTGGTTGGAATACCGCTTGGACAGCATAGGTTTCTCCGCCTTTGACCGTTAATGTTGTGGGATTATTAGAGTCTTGAGTGCCGCCTGCGCTGCTTACAATTGCCCAATACTGGAAAAGAAAACCGTTTCCTTCAGTAGCTGTTAACGTGACAACTGTGCCGTCAGCATACGTATTATTATCTCCCGATGGAGTTGTTGTTCCCCCTACAGATGATATTACGTCAATGGTTGCCTGTGATTGCGCCTTCGCTAGGTTCAAACTTACGATTGGCATCAATAGTGCTGCAGTTAACAAAAAGACAACAAAAATTTTTGATGTTTTAGATATTTTTAACAACTATTTGTCTCCTAAAATTCGGTTGTTAGCCGATGCTTGCTTGCTAGAAGATAGATTCGGTATATTTAATTATGTGACTGTAATAATACAGCAACAGCTTAAATTAAGTCAAATATTTTTCTAAAATCAAAACCCTTTAATGCATAATGTTCTCATTTTAATCTACATAGTGCTGTTAGAATGTTATCCCATTCAGCAATAGTAAAACTGAAAGCTATATTTGTTATTGATTTTATTATTATTGGCGCTGTTGCAGGAGCATACTTTTATCTTAACAATCAAGGTATGCTGGCAACCGCATCTAAACCAGCTAATTTTACGCTGAAAAATCTCATTATTGACCCTCCAATAGCAAATGAGAGTGATGCGGTACAAATTTCAGTTAATGTAACTAACATTGGGAATTTAGAAGGTAACAAAACTCTAAATTTTGAAATTAACAATGAAACAAGATACACCCAAAACATAACGCTTGCTGGAGGAGACTCCGTAATTGTTCAATATAGCGATATCGAAAATGTGGCAGGGAATTATTCTGTAAGCGTTGGCGATTTAACAGGAATGTTTACAATTAATCCGGCTCCACCTGGGTCAAGCAAAATAATTCTGTCCAACATAGTCTTTGACCCCTACGAAGCATGGCCAGATCAACCTGTTAACGTGACAGCCACCGCTAATAATCCAACTGATCAGGCGGATAAATTAAATGTCAGGGTAAAAGTCGATGACACTTTTGTTGAAAATAGAGTTATTCAATTGAATGCAAGTACGACTCAAACAATAGAGTTTACAGTCAATGCAACTGCAGAAGGAACGCATACTGTCAAATTTAACACTTTAAGCTCATCATTCTTAGTTGTAAAAACTGGTTACCATACGCTAATTATTAATAGATCTGGCGGCGGCTCATTGCCTCTAACGTTCACCTTGAACGGGGTCAGCTATAATACACCTTATAGTCATGTTGTGCCAGTCGGAGACTACTCTGTTTCAGTACCTACCCCGTTTAGCGTTGGAACTGGAGTACTAGCTTTTTCAAATTGGCAAGATGGCAACACTAATCCAACAAGAACTGTAACTTTATCAGACAAACCGCTAATTCTGGTTGCAACCTACAACTTAATCAGCGGATACGCATCTTGCCCCTCACTGTTCACGTGGAATGGAACAGGTTACTCTTATATTACTGACGTTTCAAACGCGGGTTGGTTAGGATACATTAGTCACATAGATGCAAATGGAAACATAGTTTTTGGAGGAGGCAACCCATGGGACAACGTTAAACTTGACAAAAACTTGCTTGCTCCAAAAATTATTAATGGAAACAATTATTACGACATGACTCTTTTCCAGCAAGCAGATGAGCTTTTCTATGTAGACTCCGCATATATGCTAGTTGTTGACCACCCCGCAGGAACTGATGTTTACTCCAGTGTAACCAATTATCTCAACCCAGGCCTAAATGACCAGATATTTACAGTCAACCAAACTAGCATAATATCGCCAATCAGTGCAACTAATGAAAAAGGAGAAAATGTTCTTCCTGAGATTTCAAAACTTGACGGGATTTTTACCAATGCCAGCGAAGGAACCCTTAGTCCAGCATGGAACAATATCACGACAAACCAGTTAACATTAGACTTAGGCAACTTATCCTCTGCAAAACAAATTAAGCTTGAAATCAACGGCATGGTTGATTGGGGATCACCTGATCGATTATTACAATTGGATAAACAGCTTCACACAAGCTGCTGCCCAGGGACTCTTACCAAACGGCACACAAATTATGCCACCTGCATACATAGAAGTTCAAGCTGCAAATGGCACTTGGATTCCAGTTCCACAGGATAAACAAATGCCAATACCTTCAGATTCTAACCCAAGAACTTTTGTGGTGGACTTAACAGGATTATTCCCAGCAGGCATAAACGATTACCAAGTCAAAATAATCAATTTCTGGAAAGTAACTTACGACTACATCGGCGTTGATTTAACAACGCAAGAGAACATAACGGTTCAAAAAATTAGTCCCATTGCAACTCTAAGCCAAGTCTGGGATACCAATTCCTCTTCATCAGGAAACTTTACAAGATACGGCGACGTGACAGCGCTACTTCAAAATGCCGATAACATGTACGTTATTGGACGCCAAGGTGACCAAGTTAACCTCGAATTCCCAATCGACAACCTCACTGCACCTCAACCTGGCATGGTGAGAGATTACTTCTTTTTCGTAGCTTGCTGGTTTAAAGATCCGCCAGGAGGATGGGGTTACGGATTCAACTTCACAGTAGATCCAATGCCTTTCATTGGAATGAGCGGGTACCCGTATAGTGCTGACCAAAGCTATCCATACGACGCAGCCCATTTAGCATACCTTGCACAATATAACACCCGAGTAATACCCGCCTCATAACTCAACTTTTCTTTTTTATCTGCTTCTAACCAATGTAAGAACGCAGAATCGAAAAATATGCAATGTTTAAATTGAGTCTCCATATTAATTGCATTAATAAAATTTCACGAGAGTTCACATGTCGCTGATACCTGAAATCTCCAATCCGTATCTTGGAGCATTTGCTGGAGGAGTACTATATGGAATGGTTGTTTGCACTGCATCATGTCTACCATACATTGCAGGTTATATCGCAGGCGTCGGCGCGGGCTTTCGTAAAGGCGTTGGGATTACTCTTGTTTTTAATTCTGGACGAGTAGCTGGCTATGCCTTGATTGGCGGGTTAGTTGGAGTTTTCAGCGGATTGTTTCGATTATTTGTTTCTCAAACTGCTTTTTCGCCTTTTCAAATTTACTCCTCTTTTGCCTTTGGTATTGTTACGATTGTAATTGGGGCTAGTATCCTTCTAAAGTATAAGTCGCCTTCTTGCGACTTTAATTCAGCAGATAACAAAAACTTGGTTGCGCCAGGAAAAACAGGAAGGTTTGGATTTGACTATCGAGCTTTTTCGCTTGGGTTAAGCAGAGGCTTAATCATATGTCCACCGTTGATTGCGCTCTTAATTTATTCGCTGCCTTTTTCAAACCCAATCGGCAGTGTCGCTATTGCAGTCTTGTTTGGTTTAGGAACGGCTTTGTCTCCAATGCTTTTGCTAGGCGGAGTCACCGGGTGGCTTCTTAACAAGGCACCTTTATTTAGGAAATGGGTTTCAATAGCAGGTGCAGGGATACTAATAGTGCTTGGGCTTGTTACATTAATTAGTTCATTAATGCAACTACATTAACCAAAATGGCGAGAAAAAGATGAATTGGGACATTATCGGCGACGCATTAAGGCTTGCAGTGCTTGGGGGACTCGGAGTAGCGGGGATTCTCGCCATTTTGATTTGGAAGAAAAACTTGGCGACAAAAGTAACTTTCATCCGGTTTGTCATTCAGGCAGTGGCTTTCGCAGCGTTTATTTTATGTTTTCTCCTATACTTTTCCCTGCTTTACGTGTTGATTGCTATTTTTGCGATAACTATTGTTTTTAGGTCGATTTTACTGCGGCTGGCTTTGCCCCTTTGGCTTAGTCATGGACTTGAAGTTTCAGCTAAGAAAAGCCTTTAAAATCCGCTACCGACATCCTTCCTGACAAACTTAACAAAACCCTGCATCAATCAAGATACGTGATCTTGCTGTTTTTCTTATTGTTACCAATTGCTTTATGGTTCATTCAGCCGCCTCCAAGTCAAGCTGTCGCCATTGTTATGAGCCCAGCTTTTAGCAGGACCGTTCCGACCCTACAGTGTTCTGATTGATCCATTGATTCCATTTATTGTTCCATGGACCAACGGCGCATGTAACTGTTTTCCAAGTTAACTTAACGTTCCCTACGTTCAAGATTTCTCACTTATGTCGGGTCAAAATATTGGCAAGTATTCGCTATTGCTTTTGTCGGTTTAACGTTGGTAGGCTCATTCTTTGTTAGGCGGTTCTGGTGCCGTTTCTGCCCAACAGGCGCCTCATTGGCTGTTGTGAATAGGTTTAAAGGCTTTCAAGTGGGCACCTTTGCTTCATCTTGAAAAAGATGAGGAAAAATGCACAAAATGCGGCGTTTGCAAGAGGGTTTGTCAATCGCAAGTTACCGAAGTGTATGAGCAGAAAGGCGGAAAAATCAACACTTCAATGTGCATGCTATGCTTGCGGTGCGCTGAAATGTGCCCATACGAAGATACTTTGAAAGTTAAGCTTGGAAATAAAACAGTGTTCAAATCAAGAAACTGGCTGGAACCATCAACAAGCGAGTGAAGAAATAATGAAAACCGAAAAAATCGAAAAAAAATACATGCCTGAAATTCCCGCGAAAGAAATGGAAGAACTCAGAAACACTATCAAAACTGCATCTCAGAAAGTAATGGCTGAGAACATTGAGCGCATGAAGAAAGCTGACCCTAAAAGACCCGAAACCATGAAGTATTTCGATGAAATCGCCGATTTGTTTGGTCAACGCCAAAGAGAGATTTCGGCTGAAAAAGAAAAAGGTAAGAAAGTTATTGGTTACATGTGTTTGTTTGCTCCGACCGAGTTAATTTTAGCTGCGGACGCTATCCCTGTTAGAGTAAATTCAGGTTGGTATGATACTTCTAAATTGGGTGATAGAGTTGTGCCAGTGGAAGTTTGTCCAGTTATTCGTTCAACTATTGGCGCAAAAATGATTGAGCTATCGCCTTTCCTTGAACAAAGCGACGCCTTAATCAGTGTCTTAAC
>CAVVRN010000002.1:0-453197 GCA_963750605.1 Candidatus Bathyarchaeota archaeon | reverse complement strand
GCAATGCAACAAGACGCTGTACCTCATAATAGTTTTGTTTAACTTCATATTCGAGGTTTTTTTCCCCGATTAGGTTAACAGATCCGGGAATTTTCTTACACTTTTCGTTATTCATTATTACCGGAAGTGCAAGATTTGAAACTGCTACCAGGGCCTGGGAAAACCCCATTTCAAAATCTCCGCCCAGAAAACCCCCGGTAGGCACCATACATATCGGTACTTCCTCATTCCTGAGTAATCGCCAGAACATCGTCACCAATCGTCTCGGTGATACACGTTGACATGGGACGAATATTATCCCAGGGTCGTCTGATGCTACCTGCCTGATTACCTTTGCCAGTGTCTCTTCACCACCGAATATAACATCATATTCAGACATTCCGGAAGACATTACTCGTGGGATTACCATGCAGTCGTTGTCAAAGGAGGGTCGCATGGAGCAGCGAAAAATTATGATGTGCACAGCCCGGGGGGCCGTGAATTATCGTAACTGAATCCTTTATCCCGGTAGTGACGGCAAGCGCCCCGGTGAAGGGGACAACCACCGGTCCTAAGATATACTGAAGGCGAGGGATTCAAGTTCATCGGTATCCAGCGGTTTGGGAATTGTAAACTGATCATTCGTCGCTACAATCCCTGCAAGCGACCGGTATACTTCTGCCTGTGGAGAGTCGGGTGCATACTCGATCACGGTCTTTTTATGGAGTTCGGCCAACTGAACTGTCCTGTCGCGGGGTATAAAATGGATAAGCCGGCTGTTTATCCGTCTCGAAAATTCAATTACGAGTTCCTCTTTTTTTCCATATCCTTTGAATTGCAAATCACGCCCGCAAGACGGCACCGGTTCTTTGCCCGTAACGACAACCTTTTAATAGCCTTGCAGATATTATTTGCCGCGTATAGTGACATCAGTTCCCCGGAAGTAACGAGATAAACTTCCTGCGCATATCCTTCACGCATCGGCATGGCAAAACCACCGCATACCACGTCCCCAAGGACATCATAAACAATAATATCGCCTTTCAATGCACCCAGGCGCTCAAGGATCTGAAATGTGGCAATAATTCCACGTCCGGCACACCCTACACCAGGCTCAGGTCCACCCGCCTCCACACACCTTACTCCGCGGTAGCCTGTGAACATAATATCTTCAAGGCTGGACGTCCGTCTCGCCTTCCGCCCTTACATGGTCCATTACCGTAGGAATAAACCTGCCCTGCATCAGCATTCGTGTGCTATCACGCTTGGGATCACACCCAATCTGGAGAATATCAAGTCCCTTTTCTGCCAGTGCTGCAGACAGGTTGGCCGATGTGGTGGACTTACCAATTCCACCCTTTCCATATAGGGCGATCTGCTTCATTGGGATAACAGGTTGGACTGCGAGGTTATTCAATTTTCTGATGTTAAAGTAAAAAGAATTGATTATGTATTCCACCACCGGGTAGTATCTGCTGTTGCTGCAGTAGTGAAAAATTGAGTCTTTATATAATCGATTTTAATTTAGATCTGCATTTCTGCCAAACTTCTTTAAAAAATATAGCTGTGATGATTAATTCCGTCTGTCATTAGGTTAATATACCAATTTCTTTGTGTTTACGGGCTATATCGTCTGCAAGGCGGTTTAGGTCCCGGATACATGCTTCTCCCGGTAATCCCTGGACCAGCACCGGTTCGAGTAGTTCTGGTTTGATGTGGGTCATCATGGTTTTCAACACATCGATTGTCTTACCACCCCAGCCATACGAGCCTATTACCGATGCAAATTTCACCTTGGGATGGAGCATATTCGCAAGATATGTTGCATTGACAATCTGCGGGTGCGGGCCAAACAGGACTGTAGGGGTGGCGAGGACCACTGTCGCTGCATCCACCAATGCCATTGCAAGGTTGCCCGTATCGGTAACAGTCATATCAAAAGGTTTTACAGCGATTCCGCGTTCAATTAACGAATTTGTCAGGTGTTCAACCATCTTTCGCGTACTGCCATGCATTGATACAAAGGGGATTACTACTTCATTCTTTACTGAATCCGATATCCACTCATGATACGCATCAAGAATGAATGCCGGGTTATTGTAAACAGGACCATGACTCGGCGCAATGATATCGATACCAAGTGTTCCTATCTTCTCCATATGCCCTTTGATGCTCGCCCGGAATGGCATCATAATTTCCGCATAATACCTTTTTGCAGCGGGATAAACGATTTTTTCGTCTTTCGCGAACAGTTCACTTGTCGCAAAGTGCGATCCAAAAAGGTCACAGGAAAAAAGAACACGGTCTTCCCTTAGAAATGTTAGCATAGTTTCAGGCCAGTGGACCCATGGCGCAATAATAAATTCGAGGGTTTTATTTCCAAGAGATAGCGTTTCGCGGTCGGTTATGATGATAAAGCGGCCTTCATCAAGACCAAGATGGTGGATAAGGAGGTCCTTACACTTCTCATTCGTCACAACCTTTGACGACGGGAACAACTCGAGGACCATTGGCAGGGATCCTGAATGGTCCTGTTCAGCGTGATTAACGATTACATAATCTATCGAATCAACGCCAAGACGGACAAGGTCACAGACCAGTTCAAACTCTTTTGAAGGATCAACAGTATCAATAAGAGCGGTCTTCTCGCTCCCCCTGACTATGTATGAATTATAACTTGTTCCATCAGGCAGCGAAATAAGCGCATCAAAAAGACGTCGATCGAAATCAAGCGATGAGATCGAGTAACAGTCCGGAGTTATAGTTCTGACAACCATTATTGCACTTCCCGTTATATCATGGTAAATTTTTCTTTTGATGATCCACAGACCGGGCTACGCCATACCACAGGAAGTGAAATAAATTCTGTACCAGGGTTGATTCCTCCATCCGGATCTCCTTCCGAAGGATCGTAAATATGCCCACATACCTGACAAACATACGTTTCCATCATAATCGTCTCCAAAACGCCTAACTGGTCTTCAACGACATTCCAACCATAGGTTATGCTCAGGATAAAATGGTTTCTGTGGTAGGGACCTTTCCAACAATAACGGAATAAAAAAGTTTGAATTCCAGATATTTACTTTTTTATTTCACCCGGATTATTGGAATATATTATGATCTGTAAAGCCAACTCAAGATGGAAACCCGTTATTAAAGATCGGGCAGATATTCACCGGATTATCTGCAACAGGATCCTGTCTTTTACAGGTTTATTCAATAATCACCAGGGAAACCAGGTTAACTCAGTAGATATTCCATCATTATATATCATAAAAGCAAGAATGAAAAGAATTAAAACGGGGGATTCGATGAATAGTTTTCATTGGTTAGCTGCACTGGCAATACTTGGATTATTAACAGCAGGATGTTCGGGCACATCAGGAAAAAATTCGGGAGCACTTACTAAATCCGCCGATGCCAATGAGGCCCTGTCAATGTATGACGGGTACCTCGAAAGGTCTCCACAGGACTGGTATATTAACGGCTCCTTCTGTGGTGCAGGGACATGCAGGCAACAACTTATCGCTGCTGATGGTGATGCAATAACGGTCACTCTTACCCAATACCCCACAATTTCAGATGCACAAAATTCTTTCAATTCAATAAAAAAGGAATTGAAACAATATTCAGTCAATGATGAAAATATAGCTGATTCGGGATTTGTCTGGCACAGAGGTAATATGGGGGAGAGCGGGTTCCGTTCCGGACAACTAATCGGGATAGTGGATTACCGGTTCGCACAAGGGAATGCTACTGGCAACGAGTCATCAAACCTCGCAAATATCCTTGCGCAAATTTTAGTATCATAACGATGAGTTGTTCAAATCCCGACAATTGACAGCCTTAATAAAAAAGTGCAATAAATTAAATATTTTTTAATTTCACTTCCATCTGAGGGGAGATTACCTATAAATTATCATGCATCCGATGATATCCCATGACTGAGGAGACTGAGGCGATCAGGACAGTAGCAGGTCTGATGGTCCTCTCGGCAAGAACAGCCCCGAAAGCACGGGGTGTCGATGAAATCAGAACCAAAATTGTCATGGATATAGAATTAAAATTGCTTGCCGATGAGATGGTCGCTTTCGGTGAACGAAATTCCATACCATTTTTTATAAGGGATGGAAAATGCATGGCGATTAGCGATGCCTGTGTCCTAATCGGGGTCCGGGGAGAGGTTGCGGTTGGGATCAATTGCCAGGGATGTGGCTTTGTCACCTGTAATGACTTCATGGAGGCATTTGCCCAAAAAAAATCGACCAGTACCCCGTTCACCGGGCCTAACTGCATTATCCGGATAGCAGATCTTGGTATCGCCCTTGGATCAGCCGTAAAGACCGCTCAGGTGCATAACGTGGATAACAGGATCATGTATTCTGCGGGTGTTGCCGCACGGTCACTCGGGTGGCTCAGCGATTCCACATCTGTGTATGGCATTCCCATGAAGGGATCAGGAAAGAACATATTCTTTGACAGATAACCGCAAACAAAGGTGATTTTTCAGATGGCAACCATGAAGATACGCGGGGGAGACCTCGACCTCGTCGAATATGAATTTACATCATTTTTTCCTGGCGAAAATATCAGAACTCTCGGGTATGAAGGGACATATGCACTCGTACCGGTGAAAGAAGTGATAACAGTTAATGCACCTGCCAGGATTCACCTCACCGTGCTTGATATGAACAGGTTCTCACCTGACCGCCCGGGGGGAGGAGGGATCGGTTTTGCTATCCAGGTATATTGTTCTGTTTCAGTTGAGTGCATACCGGATGGCCTTGAAATAGATTACTCACGTGCGGCATTGATCAGGCATTATGTCAGTGTGTTCCGGAAGACCGTGGGATACAATGGCGGATTCCGTATCCGCGCCCGCGACCATGAGCATAAACATGTGGGACTCGGTTCAACAAGCACGATCATGATCGCACTTGCCAAAGCACTCAACATCTCTGTAGGGTCACCCCTGACAGATGACCAGCTCACGGAAACTAGTTGGCTATAACTATGTTGAAGAAACTGCAGAGGGGCGTATTGTATCCGGATTTGAGACAGGGGTCGGTCCCGCAGTGAGCATCCATGGGGGAATGGCCATTATGGGCGACGAACTTTCTTTGATCTACCATCACCCGTTTGCGGAAGGTAGCCATGTCTATATCGTTATTCCACCAACAGACATCTCATCAGCAGGAGACCAGGAATTTAACCTCCTGATGAACAAGGCAAGAATGCTCGATTACCGGGACCGTGAACTGAAGGCCTATATGATCATGATGGATATGATACCGGCGATCGAATCGGGGGACCTTAAAAAAGTTGGGGATGTGATCTGGGAAATAGAGTTCAGGGGTTCAAAACGAGCAGAAGTGGAACACCATAGTTTCGCCATCTACCATTACATGAGCCAACTCCGGGATGCAGGGTTTGAGTTCGTTGGAATGAGTTCGGTAGGTCCTGCAATTGCGATCATCACCAATAAAAGTGAGGACATCGTTGAGTCAAAACTTCATCCGATCGGACTGACTATAGCAATCAGGACGAAAATCGATAACAAAGGACTTAACGTAGTCCATTTACCTAAATAAGAGATTAGATATAAGAAATTTTATCAATTTTCTTTTTTCCGATTGTAATGCAGGGAGGGATCCGTTATAATTTTCCTCACCACTTCCGTTAATTATCCTGTCATTCCGGGATCCCATCCTTTACGGCTTTGATCAACCCTGCCGCGAATACTACTATGGATATCACCGTCAGGAGTATAAACAACGTGATAAGCAGCGGGAGGTTGTCCCTGATAAATGGAATTGAACCTAAATAATAACCTGCCATTGTCAACAGGACAGCCCAGACAATGGCACTTGCCACATTGAAGAATACGAACCGCCGGTAGTCCATGGAAACAACACCCGCGAGGAATGGCGCAAATGTCCGTAGTAACGGGATAAACCGTGCAAAAAAAATGGTTTTCCCGCCATACCGTTCGAAAAAACCATATGTCCTGCTAATGTATTTTTTCCGGACTATTGCCGGGAAACGTTGTTGCACAACACGGAGGCCGATATTGTTACCTATCCAGTAATTCAGGGAATCTCCGGCAATGCCGGCAACAAGAAACGTGATCACCAGCCACACGATATCAAGGCTTCCCTGGTATGCTACCATCCCTGCAACAAATAAAAGTGAGTCGCCGGGCAGGAACGGGGTAATTATCACGCCGGTCTCAAAAAGGATCATGATAAAAAATATGCAATATACCCAGAGACCATACGCTTCTGTCATCAGGGGAAGGGTCTTGTCAATATGTATGAAAAAATCAGGGAGCCCCGGAAACATAGAAGTACAGTCATGTTTACCTTCGATGGTATTTGAATAAACGGACATGGAGTTACTATCGGGGGCTTGCAACATGAAGGTTGTAAGCCAGGGTGCCCCCACTTTATCACTACAGAATGGTTATATAACTAAGGATACAGCAGGAGTATTTCCGGATGCATGAATATAGTATTGCATATGATATCTATGCAACCGCACGGAAAGCGGCACTCGAACACCAGGCAATCCAGGTGAAGCGGATATTTATCGATATCGGCGAGATGGCGATGGTTAATCCTGAGCAGGTTGAGTTCCTGTTCGGTGTAATAGCAGAAGAAGACCCACTTTTTAAGGGGGTTACGCTTGAGACCCATACAATTACCCCCGAAGTAAAATGTTCCTGCGGATATGAAGGGACAACCCTTTATGTCTGCCCGGTATGTGGTGCATTACCTGAACTTGTCAGGGGAAAAGAGGTTCTTGTCTCAAATATCGAAGTAGAGGTTGAGTGATCCATGAAAGTCAACATGATGCATGGGGCCGGAGGCGAAGTGATGAGCGAATTGCTCCAGGTCCTCACAAAGATAAATCATAATAATGCCGGGGGAATCGGGCTTGAAGCCCTGGATGACGGGGCAGTATTTCCCATTGGTGGACAAAATATCGTGTTCACTACGGATTCGCATATTGTTCGCCCCATCTTTTTCCCGGGTGGAGATATAGGCAGGATAGCGATTGCAGGGACGGTAAATGACCTCGCCATGATGGGAGGACGTCCTATTGCCCTTTCGTGTGGAATGGTCATTGAAGAAGGGTTCGAGATAAGTGACCTTGAACGCATCGTCAATTCAATGGACGAGACACTTGGTGAGGCAGGTGCAAATCTTGTGACCGGCGATACCAAGGTGATGGAACGTGGTGCGCTCGATGGAATTATGATAAACACCTCGGGGATCGGCATAGCAGAAAAGATTGTACGCGATAACGGTCTACAACCTGGCGACCGGATCATCGTAACCGGGACACTTGGAGACCATGGAATTGCAATCCTTGCACACAGAGAGGGATTTGACCTTGGAGAGCAGATCCGTTCCGATGTCGCCCCCGTATGGGGACTTGTCAGGGAGGCCCTTGGATCGGGCGATATCCATGCTATGAAAGATCCTACAAGGGGGGGGTTTGCCAGTGCGATTAATGAAATGGCAAGAAAGTCAGGTATGGGCGTCAGAATATATGAAGAAGCACTCCCGTTGCGGAAAAGTGTTCGCAGCGCCGCCGGTATGCTTGGGATCGACCCTCTTGAAGTGGCAAATGAGGGAAAAGTAGTAATGGGTGTACCGGAATCAGATGCGGAGACCATTCTGGCCGCAATAAAATCCCATAAGTATGGCAGGGATGCAGCAATCGTGGGAATTGTCATGAAGGGATCAGGGGTAATTATGGAGACACCAATTGGAGGGGAACGGTTTATTGAACCTCCCATAGGCGACCCTGTACCCCGTGTCTGCTAATGGATCCCTACCTTTTTTCACATGGGACCACGGTAAGGCTGCAATAGTCTTTCAAGAGAATCGACGATACCTAAACAATCAGAGATAGTCGATATAATCAAAAAGAAGTGAAAGGGCCTCTGATTCCCGGGGGCCTCCACACTTTTTTATGATTCCTGCATGGTAATCGATTAAATCCAGCAACCCCTTGTCCCGGGTTACTTTGTACCGTGTCCCATGGACTGTCGCATCTATGACACTGTTAAAGCCCCGGTTAACTGGATGTAATGCAAGGCTCCCGATCTCTTCCCGGAGGGGTAATAGAGATATAAGCAGGTTCTGCCTTGTATTACGTTCAACCTTAGCCTTGTAAGCTCCCCACGCTTCGCAGGAACAAAGTCGTTCAACGGTGAATTCTCCCACCTTTTCTTCGACAAATGCCTCTTCGGGAAGATCATCAAAAGCGGTCGTTACATACATAACCGGGTCAAAAATAAAATTTGCCACAACCCACCCACCTGAAACAATCCGTTCTGCCGTATGGGAACCATGGTACAGGACCATCCGGATCTTTCCGTCCCTCCTGATAATCCCTATCGGTGCAGCATTCAGGTGCGTTGTTGCAATAACTTCGTTAATCCCTTCATTCAGGAGTCCCATTGCCACCCTTCCCCCAATGCAATGTAGAGTGAGCCGATTGTTATATCCGCGGTTGAACCGGGATTTATGCCGGCATCTATACAGTCCCTGTCAAATACGGCGAGTTCACGCGAACCATCCCGCACCTCACGTGCATTTTTCATTGTCCTTTCCGCTATTTCATGCCCGTGTTTCTTGGCAATAAAGGAGTCGGGTTCATCAGAAAGGAGATCCAAAAATGTCAGGACAATTGAATTTCTCCCGGTGCCATTCTTCCTGAGAAGGTCCGCCCCCATTCTAACCTTTTTAAACCCATTTATCCATTCCCTTGCGATCATGTCATTTTCAGACTGAATGCACCATAACATCGTACAGGGTCAAGTGCTGCTGCCGGATAGTGTCAAGGACCGCGGATCATTCACGTCAAGACTATCAGAGGCCAGTAACCGGACCTGGGTCATCCCAAACGCCTTGTAAAATTCAACTGCATCATCTACACTGGTATCGCGCGCAACCTGAATTGCTCCCGGGATGTCCCCCCCGATGATAAAGGGTATGAGAAGAAGAAATGCTCCAAAATGTGTATTACCACCGGAATGCACATTGGTGCGTGCAACGGCATCATAAATCAGGGCACCCACCCTGGCACCTGGTTCCGATGCCCTTTCAAATGAAGGTCGTGAAAGAATAACAGAGGCAAGGAAATGTTCGAGGCGGGTACCTGGGTAATCATGGCAGCGGTCAACATTCCCAGGTTTGGGATATGCGGTGACCTCCAGCATCATTGCCATTTGTGCCTGCTCAGCAGGCGTCATCCTCCACGCGGTCATGATAAATATGGTGAATTATCTTTTCAGAAAGTTGACGTTTCAACCGCATATATTCCTTGCTGGAAATTCCTGCCTGCTGGATTGTGATATCCCTGAACATGCAGGGCGATGAGTTCTTGCAGCACCACACAAGGCTTCCGAAACAGGTATTTTTTCCTCCTTCAAGTGGGGTTACCCGGACGGACTCCTCTTTCAGCCGGATATATTCATCCCGTTTTATCCCCAGGCTGTCAAGTGTCGGGATTAACGGGCAGTTTTTTACGGGCATGCAGCAGAAGGTGAGCGCCCTGATATCCCCTCCCCGGCAGAGCTGTTTGGTGCATTGTACCAACCCTGCTCATCGGAATATCTTGTAATTGCCGCATCGAGACCGGATAATGTCCTTTCGTCAGATTTCCTTGCGAGTGAGACAAGGTCGGCACCATGAGCAAACATGTCCTTTACGCGATCAAACGTGTTCAGTGAGTTATTTGCAATCAAGAGGATGGGGCAACTGTTCCGGATCTGCCGTAGTTTCTGGTACCCGAAATCCATCAGGTCGACATGGAGAATATCAGCCCCTGCTTTCCATAAGGCCTTCGCCAATGCGCGGTCGTCGCCGGCCACGCCTGCCCGATCTTGACAGAGATTGTAACGTCAGACTTTTTAAGATTTTTTACGACGTCCGCCAGCTGAACAGGATTTTTAAGATAATATTCACCGGATCCCGCCTCCACCATCGGTACCTGGCGACAATGGGCATCAATTTCATAGACCACGCCATCCCCAATTTCTTCAGCAACCATGGAAAATGCCGCGGGAGAACACCCCCTCATGTTTATCCCAAAGACAACATCACTTCCAGCCATAGATGCGACCTGCCGATGGAGTTCTGAATCATATCATCGTGAATGAATTCTTCTCTCCCCCCGGCAGCCATCAGCTTACTCGCCTTCATAGCCGGTTCATCGATGGAATACCCTCCGATAAATGCCAAACCGATATGCTTCTCCCTGGCCCGCACATACTCAGCATCAACATGCCCTGCCATAGAAGCGATGGCGACAGGAGTCCGCACCACCTGGTTATTTATCAGAAGTCCGAACCTCTCAAAGTGCTCCATCATGGATTCATATAAATTGAAAGTCACCAGCAAAATTACTTTTGGCTTGACCAGTCCCTACAGTTATTAAACAAAGAACGAAATTATAGCCATATTTTAAAATAGTCGCTAATTTTGGATAATTGGTTGATTAGCTACCTGAATAACTACGGAGGCAACATTCAAACTATTTCATCACCGTTATACGTGTAAGAGCCGTGTATCTGGACGATATCTTAATGTTCATCCCCGACATTTTAGCTATTTCCTGAAACAGGGGTTGAAAAAATCCAGGGGATACATGTGTATTTTGAACTCGTGAAAATAAAGAGAATTCCAGCGCTGACGATGAAGCAAAAATCAAAGAAGAGACAGGTGCAACCATTAGAGTTCGACCCTTCCAGAAAGAAGAACCGATAGCCAACTGTGTTTACTGCGGAAAGGAAGCTAAGGAAACGGTATATTTTGCAAGGTCGTACTGACATAGCTCAAATTTCTAATTTAACGTAAGACTTGAGCTGCTTAGCTTCCTCAGCTAAACTTAGTTTTTCCAAAGTAGACTGTTTTGGTATTCCCCTTTTATCCCAGCCTCTTTTCTCATAGTAACTGCTCAGCATAACATTGTATTTTTCGAGATCAAGATTGGATCCTTTTAATGGGCCTTGGGTTAAGGGTTCTTTAAACCATCGCATTGGCGGAACATCCAATTCTCTGCTCCATTTATCCCCATATTCTCTTACCCAGAAAGCACGAATCAACGTGAGGATTCTATCACTTATTTCATTCAGCTGGTGCATAGAGAAATCTTCTCCTGTAGCTGCCTTGAGGTATTTTTGGTACCAATCAAGCTCAAAGCCAAGCGAATTGTAGGGAAAACGGCAGACAGTTAGCGCTTCAAAGAGTCCGCCTCGGATAAGCTGAGTTTCGACGAGGTGATCAACTTTTGCTTGATCATATTTCATTCTGCCGACTTGCATTTCCCAAGTAATAACCCAAGCGTCTTTATGATGTGCGCCGATTGAGCTTGTGCCATAAGCTAAAGCCATAGCGGGTGCAGCATGGCAATCATAAGCTGAAACTTCTAAACCTTTGACATGCATGGCCCAATTGCTTGATTCATGCCCAACGACGTTGGATGCGGCTCGGACTCCTTCAGCTAAAAGAACGCCAACACCGCGTTTGTAGGCAATATCATTAATTAATGCTTTAGTTTCTTCAAATTGGCCCCATCCAATTTTATGAGCTATTAGCCCTTTCTCGGAGGCTTCCATGGCAAAACCAAGCACGTTCCCAAGCGAGATAGAATCAAACCCAAGCTCATCAGCCATTCGATTCAAGGTGCCCACTTGAGCAAGATCTCCAAAACCAATATTCGAACCAAGCATAACAACATTCTCGTAATCCAACTCTGAATCTTTTCCCTCGCTGTCTTTAATCACGTTGCCGCATGTCATGTTACATTGAGGGCAGCCACGGTTAGAGACCTTAATTTTTTCCATTACAAACCCACCAATTTTCTCCGCTTTATCAAAAACAGCTTGCTTATAATTGAAAGTGGGCAATGCACTATTTTCCTTCGACCACTCGACCGTTGACATGGTTCCCTGTCGCTTCCAAAAAGGGAACAGGGGTTTAGCAAGCAATTCTCGGTAACCATTAGCTGCCAGCGTTCGCATTCCTTCTGGATCTGCAAGCGAAATTTGAGAAGAACCTTCAATCACTAATGCCTTTAAATTTTTGGAGCCCATGACCGCACCCATTCCCGGTCTGCCGCCTGCTCGCCCCTCTTGAGAAACAACAGTTGCAAATTTGACTTGGTTCTCGCCTGCTTGACCAATTGAAAGTATGCCCGCCGCTCGCGAATATTTCTTTCTAAGCTGCTCCTCTGTTTCAAAAGAGTTTAAGCCCCAAAAATTATGTGCGTCAACAAACTCGCAGAGGTTATCTTTAATGTGGATGATGACCGGCTTCTCAGCTTTGCCCTTAAAGATGAGTGCATCATAGCCGGCTTTGCGTATGTGAACTGCCGCCAATGTTCCTATATTTCCGTCGCCGTAGCCGCCTGTTAAAGGGCTTTTTGAGGCCACAACAAGTTTGCCACTATTTGGTAAACCAATAGCAGTTAGTGGTCCCGTTGCAAAAACGAGTATGTTTTCAGGTGACAAAGGATCAGTTCCTTTCTTAAGCCTGTCCCAGAGTATCTTGGCGGCGAAACCTCTGCCACCCAAAAAACTCAACGCTAATTCTTCATGATATTTTTCAGGAACAGCCGTGGCTTTGGTTAAGTCTATATTTAAAAAAGTGCCCGTCCAACCCAACATCTTATCCACCAAAATACTACTGAATATTCAAAGTAGTCGAAAATAAAAATGTGTTTAACAGCAATCGACAGCATTTCTACTATGGGGATAAAGACAATTTACCTGTTCATGCAGTTTTATCTTAGGGAACATTTATTTTTTTCATTAGCAAGTGTTTGGGTAACAGGTAACAAAGCTTGGGTATCAAAGTAACTAAGCGAGCTTCAAACATCGAGTATGCCATACGCGACGTCATACCACACACGACTCAGCTTGTAAAAGATGGCAAAAAAATCTATTATCTAAATATCGGCGACCCTGCAGCATTCGACTTCACGGTTCCCCCACACGTTAAAGCAGCCCTCTGCAAAGCACTAGACGAAGACTACAATTTCTACTCGCCTTCAGAAGGACTGCTTGAACTCCGAGAAGCGGTTGCCAAGAAAGAAAAACGAGTAAATAACGTTGACATAACTGCCGATGATGTTCTCGTCACAGAAGGTATTTCTGAAGGCATACAAATGTCACTTGCCGCCATCGTTGAAAGAGGCGACGAAATCCTCTTCCCGGACCAACTTACCCACCTTACATTTCTTACACGAAATTCTTTGATGGCACGCCAGTCGCCTACGAAACCGTTGAATCGGAAGGCTGGCAACCCAATGTCGATGACCTACGGAAGAAAATTTCCAAAAAAACTAGAGCCCTTGTAATTATAAACCCAAACAATCCGACCGGCGCCGTTTATGGGCGAAAAATGATTAAGGAAATGCTCGATGTCGCAGCGGAACATAAGTTACTTGTTTTGTCGGATGAGATCTACGACCAAATCACGTACTCCGACAATTTCGTCAGCACCGCTAGCATGGCCAAAGATGTACCAGTCCTTGGGTTCAACGGTTTCTCCAAAGCCTATCAGATGACAGGGTTGCGTTTAGGTTACCTATACTTTAAAGGAGAAAAAGGTGAACTTGAAGAGCTCAGGCAGGGGATCGAAAAAGAATGCCGTATTCGTTTATGCGCAAATACACCTGTGAAAAAGCCGGCGCCGCTGCCCTTAACGGACCACAAGACCACATCAAAGGTGTCGTCGAAAAACTACGGCAACGAAGAGACTACTCATGCAAACGGTTAAACGAGATGGAAGGCGTAAGCACAACCAAACCTGAAGGCGCATTTTACATCTTCCCAAAAATCCGTGACATTGGCACAAGGTGGAAAACCGACATGGACTTTGTTGTGCAACTTCTAAAAGAAACGGGTGTACTCATTGTCAACGGCTCAGGATTTGATCCCGTCTACGGCAAAGGACACGCCAGAATAGTTTTCTTACCGCCAATTGCCGAGTTGGAAGAAGCCTACAACGCCATGGAAACATTCATGAAGAAAAGTAAAGAATAAAATCCAAACCAGATTACACAAGAATAACTTTGATTGTCTTGGTGAGATCAAAGGGTCCTGATCATTAAGTAATTAAGCGTTAATCTCTATTTGTTTTTGGCCGGTTTTCGCTTTGATTATTGTAGAAAATAGGTCTCCCATGAATTTGCTTGCATTCAAAATTTCGATCTCTGCTGGTTTACCGTTACTGTCAAAGTTAACTATGACTGCTCCATGTTCCTCTGCGTAAGCTATCTGTTTCTTGCTTAGGATTATACTTAACGTGTCGCCCACTCCGTCATAAGTTACCTTATTCATACCGCTTCCTCTTAGCTGGATATAACGTTATCACCAGGATGCTATTATCCGTTTCTTCATAGATGACTCTAAGCAAAAGCTCGCCTGAAAGAGAAGATTGACCAATTTTTCTGCCGAAATAACCTGAGATAAGGCTTTCGGGTTGCTTGATTGTGTTGATGGCTTTGTCCGCGGTGACTCCAATTAGAACTAATCTTTTCAGTTTCTCTTTCGCGTGGGGAGATAGGATAATTGGTTTTTCAGCGTCACTGGAGCTCATCATTATACATCCTTAATGAGATTTCCCGTTTTTTACCTGTAAACATGTAAGCTTATTAAGGCTTTAGAATTAGAACGTGCACTAAATTAGTTCTGCAACGCCTTACATTTTCTATAACAAATATTTTGAATTGTTATCGGCTCAGGCTTTGACCCTGTCTACGGCAAAGGACACGCAAGAACATTGTTCTTACCGCCAATTGCTGAGCTGGAAGACGCCTACAACGCCTATAGAACGGTTCATGAAGAAAGCGCAAAAGTAACCATGTCTATAGTTTATTGTAACCACCAAAAATTAAAGAAATTTAGATTTTTGTTCCCTGTGTTGGGTCTTCGATTATTTTTTGGAATTCTTTCATCAATTTCTTTGTGATTGGCCCAGGCTCGCCGGTGCCGATTATGCGTTTGTTGACTTCTCGTATGGGCACCATTTCCATGGCGGTGCCTGTGAAGAAGGCTTCGTCCGCAGTGAACATCATAAAAGGTGTTAGGTTAGTTACGGTAAGTTTGATGCCTAGTTTTTCTGTTAGTTTAGTAACAACTTCAGCTGTGATACCTGCTAAGGCTCCTGTGGAAGTTGGCGGTGTTAAGATTTCATTGTTTTTGATTAAGAAGACATTTTCGCCGACGCCTTCAGCAATACAACCGCTGCTCTCAAGACAGATGGCTTCGTCAACGCCACATGCGTTTGCTTCGATTTTTGCTAAGACGCTGTTTAGATAGTTGAGTGATTTTATCTCGTGAGTTGATGCGTCAACGGGGTTTCTGCGAACCCAAGAGAACATTGTTGTTATGCCTTTTTCTTTGGCGTTGCCTGCTCGTATGTTAATTGTGTCGGTTATGACTATGACTGTGGGTTTTGGGCATTTGCGTGGATCTAAACCGAGGTCTCCAACACCTCTGCTTACGACCAAGCGTACGTATGAGTCTTTCAATTTGTTTTTTCTTAGAGTTTCAACTACGGCTTGAGTCATTTCTTCTTTAGTTAACGGTATTCTCAATGTTATGGCGTGTGCTGAACGATAGAGGCGGTCAACGTGTTCTTTTAGCTTGAAGACGACGCCGTTGTATTCCCGAATTCCCTCAAAAACGCCGTCGCCATAAAGAAACCCGTGGTCATAGACTGAAATTTTAGCTTCTGACTTGGGGTAGTACTGCCCATCAATGTAGACTTGCAGTTCGTTGTTCATTTTCTTTCCACTTCTTAATTGGATGATTCATATTGTTCGGTTATTTGATATAGTTTACGTCAATGATACGTATAATTCGTTTATCAACCGTGAAACTGTGGTCTCTTGGAAAGATACATTGGCAACGGCAATGGCTTGAACGGTTTACCAGAGATTTTCTCAGTTACTTTAGCGATTAACTCCTCAGTTGTCATGTTTTGTTGTTGACCCTTAAGTTCCCTCTCTCTAACAGAAAGCAAACCTGACTCCACTTCCTTTTCACCCACAACAATGATATACGGTACCCATTCCTGCTCTGCTTCACGAATCTTCTTCTGCAACGTTGACGAACTATCATCGATGTCTACTCGGATGCAATGTGAACCGATTTGCTTTGCAAGCTCTTCCAACTTATCAAGGAACTTGTCAGATATTGGAATCAGCCTAACCTGGGTTGGCGAAAGCCAAAGCGGTAGCATGGGCGCTTTACCCGCCAACTGTTCACGATAAGCTTTTTCTAGGAAAGCGTAAATGTCCCGTTCGATTGCGCCGCTGGGTGAACAGTGTAGAATTAGAGGGTACTGTTTTTCGCCTTTTTCGTCAACATAGGTTATTTCATATCTTTTGGCGTTTTCTACATCGATTTGGTCTGTGCTTAGCGCTGCAGCTTTGTCTTGGTTGTCAACGAAGTTTAGGTCCCACTTCAGGACGAAATAAAAAAATCGTTCATTCCAGACTTCAGCGAGCATTGGTTTGCCCAAAGTAGTCGCCAATTCAGTGATGAAATCTTTATGCTCATCGTAGAAAGCTTTGGTAAACCGCATAGCAATTTCGTAATCGTCTTTTGTGAAGCCTATATTGCTTAGAACCTCTATGCATAGGTTGAAGCGAATCATGAATTCTTTTTTGGCTTGGTCAAGATCAGTGCAGAATGCATGACAATCGGGCATAGTGAAAGCTCTTAGACGCTTTAGGCCGACGACTTCGCCGCTTTTTTCTCGCCTGAAGCTGTAGCGGGTTAGTTCGTAAAGTTTGATTGGAAGTTGCTTGTAGCTGAATTGGGCGTCGTGTGCCATAAGGAACTGACCAAAACATGCAGCGAAGCGTAGAAAAAGTTCTTTATCTTCAGATTTTAGCACGTATTGGCGGGCTGGGAAACGGTTTAAGTAACTTTTGAGGCTTGGATGGTTAAAGTCATACATAATTGGGGTTTCTACTTCCATTCCGCCGTAAGCAGCTACTCGTGTACTAACGTATTGCTCGAGAAGAGACTTGATCATGCGACCTTTTGGGTACCAACGGATGTTTCCAGGGTCACTTCCCGGCTCATAATCAGCTATTTCTAGTCTCTTCATCAAAGTTACATGAGGCGGCATCTGGGTTACTGCCCTAGCCTTCTTAATTTCATATTGCGAAAACTTTTGTAGGTTCACATGTCCTGTAAATTTGAATTCGTCAACTGGCACCAGAGAGCCGTCGGGTAAAATAACATGCCAGAACGATTGCATCTTATCTTCAGCTTTTAGCGCTGCAGAAACAGGCTCTTCTTCTTTTTTGCATACGCCTTCTGCTTGTGGTTCAGCTGATATTTGCGTTGGGGCGTAGGAACGTGCTTGCTCAGCAAGCGGATGTCCTTTGATTGAAATGGTGAATTCTTTGTTCCAACCGAATGGGGCTCGGTAGGTTTCGATTCCTTTTTCTTTGGCGTACGCTTCCATCGTTTTTATAATTTTGAGGGCTTCGTTTGGGTCGCTTAGATTGCTACTCAAATGAGCAAACGGATAAATTAGAATGCGATTAATTTTCTGTTTTCCTAAAAAGGCGCGCAAATCATTGATGGCCTTTTGCGCTGTCTGAGTGTTATCACCTTCTTCGATAGCGGTGAACAATACTACGACTTCTTCAACGCGGTTTTCTTTTTGTTCCGCTTCCTCAGCAATAGCAATTTCTTTTTGAACTGGTCTAAAAACTATAAAGTTAGAGTGTAACTGTAATATCCGCATGGCACATCACTTTTAGTGACCATAACGCCACTTATCAAGCGTTTTATCTTTTTTTGTTTTTTTCTTGTAATCTTTATAGTGTTCTTTGCAAATGTATGCGCGTTTTTCCTTGCTGCTAACATTTATGCCAGCAGCCTTGACTTTGTCAACTGAAATTGAACGAACAGCTTCTCTGCCGCAGCCAGATACATTGCATTTTACCCCTTTTTCAATGCGACCCATAGTCAAAGCCTCATGCGTTAGTTTAATACGTAAATATGCATTTATTGCTTAAGTCCCTTTTCATACAAAACTTTGGCTCTCTGATAAATTTCTTCTTTCTTGCCAAAGTAAGTGGAGCCGATTCCTTCGACAACCGTGGAAGCTGCAGCCGAACCAACGCAGGCGCACCAGGTTGAATCTTTTTGTTGTAGGTACTCAGTTAAGAAGGCACCGATGAAAACGTCTCCTGCACCTGTTGGGTCAACTAGAACTTGTGAAGGGCAAGCTGCAATATTGTATTGTGCTTCCTCAACTGAGAGCACCGCGCCTTTGGCTCCCATGGTGACGATGACTGTTTCCACGCCGAAATCATGAATGGCTTTTATTGCATGTTTAAGCTCTGATCTACCCGTAACCGCATAAATTTCGTTTAAGGATGACTTGTAAATGTTGATTAATTCAAATATTCCTTTGTCTATCAAAACGTTTTCTTTTACGTTTCCTTCTTCGTCGAAGGTTCGAAGTAAACCCTGAGGATCAAGCGAAAGAATTTTGGTACAATGCTTAAGGTGCTCAATTACTTCGAATGATAATTCGTTGGCTATCGGCGCAATGTGAATAGCTTTAGCGTGCAAATTAGCAGGCACATCAGCCAAGACAATTGGTGTTCCTTTGCTCTTCAATTTCAATTCTCTGTCGGATAAATCTGAACTGTAACTTAGCTCAAAACATGTAGTTGGCTCATCAGCCCGTTTAGTTACGCTTGAAATATCGATGCCTTCTTGCTTTAGCCACCACAGGTACGCTTCAGGAAAATTTCCGCCAACTTTGGAGATTATGGCTGTTGTTGCTTCTAGGCGTTTGGCCGCAAATGAAGTGTAGGCTGTTGCGCCACCTAAAATTACAAATGGGGCTGTTCTGCTTGGCAGGCGAATTGTGTCGATTGAGAAGTGACCGATCACCGCTACATCTGCATTTTGAAGCACAGCCCAAACCCCTAATTTGATATACTGATATCAGAGATATAAATAACCATCAAAATTAAGATTGAAGCAGGAGTATAGCTTTCGCCAAGTCTCCTTGGCATTCCTCCAGGGCTTCTTTTGCTTTCTCCAAGCTTTTGCCAGTTTGATCTGCCACAAGCCTTACGTCTTCTTCAGAGAACGTTGGCTGCGTAACCTGCTGCTGTTTGGCGTTGGGATGGAGCTTGCTCTGAAACTTGACCGCCGATTACTTGATACATTTTTTGACCTTGTACTTCTAAGATTGCTACTTCGGGCTCATCGATTACAATGTCTTTGCCGGCCGTTTTGATAATGACTTGTTGAACGTCGGGTACGGAGTCCATGTTCATGCCCATGCGTTGCATCATGCGTTTTTGTTCTCTAGGATTCATACGTTTATGCATTGATTTTTCCCTTCACCAATATTCTGCATTAGAACTTGATATACTTAACTTTTATTTGAGCCATGTCTAACCTTAACGGCTACACCTGTTTTAAAAGCAGTCATCTCTACACTTGAAAGTAAAGCCCTTCCGACCGCCAAAACATTTCCTACCTCGTCTTTAATGATAACTTCATCTTTGACGCGAATTCCATCGTCAACCTTAACGACGTGAACAGCAAAAGCGTCTCCACCTGCAGCTATGAATTTTGAAACATCGTTTTGTACTGTAACAAAGCATTGAGCGAAAGGTAGATTTTCAGCCATAAACTTTGCCGTTTTAATGCTCAATGAAAGCAAACCATCTGTTGGTCGCAATGTAGCTAGTCTTTCGCCGTTTAAGTTAATGAAGCGTATTCGACCGGTTCTTGGAGAAAGCTGCATTTCGACATTATCTGGAAACAGTTTTGCACCTACGCCTTTTCCAAACTGATAGTCAGCAATAGTCCTCACTTTTCGAAGTGCATTCTCCATGTTTTCACCATTGATAGGGTTTCGTTATTTCGACAAGTATAAACATCACAAGATTATAAAGACACTGAAAGGTGAAAGTTTACATTGAGATGTGAAGTCTGCGGACGCAAAATTCACGAAGATCCAATAACAGCAGTAATTGAAGGGGCTAGGCTGACAGTTTGTGTTGAATGCTCAAAACATGGAAAAATTGTGTTTGATGAACCAGCTGCTCCTAGGCAAGCTCTCAAAAAACCTCAGTCACCATCGCATTGGTTCAAAAGAAACCAATGGTTGCTAGAGGTTCAAATTACTCAAGAAATTACTGAAGACTATGCAAATAAGATAAGAGTAGCAAGGGAAAAACTTGTTCTTAACCCACGAAGAACTGGGCAAGAAAATAAATGAAAAAGCTTCTGTTTTAAGAAATCTTGAAGCTGGAAAAATGGCGCCAAATAATCAGCTTGCCTCAAAACTTGAGCACATGTTAAAAATCAAGTTGCTGGTTCCGATCTCTCAAGAAAAAGGCACTCCTCTTCCTCGCTCTGTAAGCCAAGAATTAACTTTGGGCGACCTCATCGAATTCGACAAGAAAGACGAAGAACCTGCTGCAAAACGAAAGCCGAATCAATAAAAGCAACCATAAGTGGCTTGAATTTTCTTGTTCATGTTCATGCATCCACTTCTAATTAGCGCTTGTTGTATCACCTTTAGCTTTCCAGTATGCTTTTAGTTTAATCAAGAGTTCATTCAATTGTGGTCTAAAGTTTCGGTTGTGGCATTACTCGAATGGTGGGAATAAAGATAAAAAAAACCTAATTAGGGTGTGTAGATTGTGCATGTGCCTCTTTTTTCATCCTCAGAGATAATTAAATTTTTATCAGATAAAAATGATCTTATCTCAAAAAGGTTACCGTCAGCCTTCATAACAAGATTAAAAGTGTCATGATCGTTTTTTTCCACCGACACAAAAGACGGTTGAATAAGACCTAAATTGACCATTTCCTTGAGTAAGACAACCGCTTCTTTCCTATCCAAAGGATTATTCCCCTAAACACTTGTGTACGTACAACATTAATAAGTGTATGCTATATAGCCTCTAAAGGATTGTCAGATAAGCTTTAAGCAAAAACTAAAAACTGATTTTCTTAATTGGATATTTCCTAAAAAATGAAAACCTGTGAAAGAACTCATTCGGCAAAATAGAAATTAAATTTAAGCCCCTTCTTTAGCCACAGTATCCTTATCAAACAAGTATTCGATGTATTCTTTCAATGTGATGTTGGTTTCTTGGGCTCTTTTTTTGATTTCTTCGTGAAGTTTTTCGGTGACGGTAATGCTTTTGTATCCTTTTCGTGGCAAAACTAACATCTTCAATGTACTTTACCGAACAACTAAATATAAAATTAACGGTGAAGTACAATGGTGAAAAAACGGGTATATTGGGAAAACTTATAAGAATGTACGTACTGCTAACTAACTTGAGTGGGAAACAAGACGCCCAAAAAAGGCTACAAAAGCATCACTGTCAAAGCAGAGATATACGACTACTTCTTTAAGGAATGGCTCAAAGTCAAAGAAGAATACACAATTAAAAAAGGAATTCACAGTTTCTCAGCATATGTTACCTATCAATTATCGGAACTTATGAACAATGAAAAGAAATGCAAGAAGCTTGGATAGAATTAGTTGGAAATACTAAGTCAGATTTTTGTGCTGGGGAATGCTTAAATTCTGTTTTAGGCTCAATAGTCGCCTCTAGAGGTGTGGATACAAAACGAACGCCGTCATAGTTCAACGTAGGCTGAACCGTGAAGAATCAAGTTTAGATGAGCTTAAAAGATTAGCCGAAGCTGCGGGTTACACAGTTGTTGGCACATTAGAACAGACCCGTCCTCCTGATGCGCGCTATCAAATAGGTGCAGGAAAAGTTGAAGAATTAACCCAGCTGGTTGAAGAAACAGGTGCTAAAAAAGTAATTTTTGACAACCAACTCAAAACGCGTCAAACATACAATTTAGCAAAAGCGACACATGTAGAAGTAATCGACCGCTTCCAACTCATACTTGAAATCTTTACAAATAGAGCCACTACAACTGAAGCTCAACTTCAAATTCAGTTAGCAACCGTGCGAAATGAACTGAAACATGCAAGGGAGAAAGTGAAATTAGCTAAAGGCAGCGAGCAACCTGGTTTTATGGGGCTTGGAGCCTATGAAGCGGACGTTTATCGCGATGCAATAAAACGGCAGGTTCAAACGATACTTAAAAAACTAACAAAAATTAGGGAGAAAAGAGTTCTTCATCGCGAGAGACGAACGGAACTTGGCTTTTTGACCATTTCGCTTGCTGGATATACCAAGGCTGGCAAAAGCTCCTTGTTTAACGCTTTAACAGAAGAAAGTGTCGAAGTTGATAAAGCATTATTCACTACTCTATCAACCACTACCCGGATGCTTGAGTTTTCAAACCGCAAGTTTCTACTGACAGATACCGTTGGCTTCATTGACCGATTACCTTTATCTTTGATTGAAGCGTTCCATTCGACCCTTGAAGAAACGATTTTTTCAGACCTGATTATACTAATGCTAGATATAAGCGAGCCGATCGACAAAATCTTGCAGAAACATAATGTTTGTTTAGAAACAATCGATCGTCTTGGCGCATCGGGCATACCAACTATAACTGCACTGAACAAGATTGACCTAATAAATGAAGAGGAAAGAGCGCAGAAATTGGAAGCTCTTAAAGAAAAAACGAAAAATCCTATTCTAATTTCAGCTAAACGTCAAATAAACCTTGACTTACTGAAAAAAGAAATACTAAAAATTCTTGAGAATTATGTTGAAGCGCATTTTTCTGTTCCATTGACTGGCAAGAGTATGCCTTTTATTTCGTGGGTTCATGAAAAAACGGATATCACGAAGGAAAATTACACTAATGATTCCATTGAAGTTGTTTTTGGGGCGCCTTTAGACTTAAGTGAGCAAGTGAGAAGAAAAGTGGAAGAGCTACATGGTAAATTCGAAACAAACTCAAAAACCAAATGACTTGTCCAAGGTTGTTGTCTTAAGGTGGGGCCATAGACCACAACGGGATGTTCGGTTGACTACTCATGTAGCTTTGACTGCCAGGGCACTTTGTGCATCAGGTTTTATTCTCTCCGATGTAGAAGATGCCAGTATAGAGCAAACTGTGAGGAAAATAACTACGCGTTGGGGTGGGTCGTTCCAATTTGAAATGGGCACGCCTTGGAAAAAAGCTGTGCGTGAATGGAAAGCAGACGGCGGTGCAGTGGTTCATTTAACAGCTTACGGGGAGAACATTCAAACAAGCGACGTTTTAAATAGAATTAAAGGCTTAAAGAAGAATGTTTTAATTGTTGTTGGAAGCCAAAAGGTTCCTGGCGAATTTTACTCAAGTGATGTTTCAGATTTTAATGTATCTGTTGGAAATCAGCCGCACTCGGAGTGTTCTGCTCTTGCAATATTTCTTGACAGATTTTTTGAAGGGATGGAGTTAGCTCAAGAATTTGAGAAAGCCAAAATAAGAATTGTTCCCCGAACACGAGGCAAAGAAATTAAAAGTGATGATGAATCCGTCGTAAACTTGTGAGAAGGGTTTTATTACACCATGCTCCAATAATACAATATTAAAAGGAACATAGACTATGTTATCGACCATTGATGATGCAACCTTAACAAAAGTGGCTTTGGCATTAGGTAATGAAGAAGCGGTTATCCTTATTGAGCACTTGAAAGGCGTGGATGAAATAACTGACGATGAAATCGCAAACAAAACGGGGATTCGCCTTAACACAGTCCGTAAGATCCTTTACAAACTGTACGATCACTCTCTTGTAAGCCTCAGAAGGACGCGAGATCCAAAAACAGGCTGGTTTATTTTTCACTGGAAACTCCAACCAGATCAACTGGAGGGATTTATTTTAAGTCAAAAACGACGGGTTCTAGAGAAGCTCAATGTCAGGTTGGAATATGAAAAGAACCATGACTTCTATTATTGTGGCAGTCAAGACTGTAAACGCGTGCCATTTGAAGAAGCTGTGGAATTAGTTTTCCATTGTTCTGTCTGCAGTAAAGCTCTTGTACATTTTGCAAACGAAAAAATGATAACTAAACTATCTGAGAAAGTCGATACGCTAAGGAAGGAACTTGGTGAGTGACAAGCTTCCTTCAAGGGAGCAAGCAATCGGTATTCTCCGTAAAAATAACTGTCCACCAAGCGTGATCAGGCATTGTGAAGCGGTTGCTCGTCTCGCTATGGATATAGCGCGTAAGCTTGAAAAAAGGGGTCAACAAATAGATCTAAACTTGGTTGAAGTTGGGGCTCTTTTGCATGACATTGGTCGTTCAAAAAGTCATGGGGTTGATCATGGGCTTATTGGCGCTAAGATAGCTGAATCAGAAGGTCTGCCTGATTCGGTAGTTAGGATAATTAAAAGGCATGTTGGCGGCGGAATCCCCGATCAAGAAGCAGATCTGTTTGGTTGGCCAAAAGACGTTTATGTGCCTCTCACTTTAGAAGAGAAAATTGTTTCATACGCAGACAAGCGAATTGATAAGTCAAAGCGAGTTTCTATTAACCTTGAGATTGAGCGGCTAAAGATTGAGCATAAAGATGCTGCGGAAAGCGTTAGAAAGTTACATAAAGAAATAACCAGTCTACTGGGCGATTAATATGACGACGACCTTAACATTGCTTGTAAAAGCTTCCAATGCGGGTTTACTGAAACACATAGAAGACCTGTTGAAAGATGAATTTGAAAACTTAGATTTAGAAGTTAAAGTTTTAGGTAGTCCTGTAAACAAGTGGGTTCAAGTTTCTCTTTCAGGTGACGATGAAGCCATAGCTACAAACTACATAAATAAGGAAATAGGCACCTGCCCTATCAGCATAAAAAGAATCGAGAACCTTTCAGTTCTGAAAGGATACATTTCTAAAGTTGATACTGTTAAGCAAGAATTAAAAGTGGATGTCGGAATTTTTGAGCCTAAGATAATTCAAGCAGTTATTCCTTTGGCGTATTTACAAGCACAACTCGCAGGGGGCAAAAAGATTGATCTGAAAAAAATCTCCGATATCTATGGTCTGCAAGAAAATTTGCCATTAAGCATTAAAGTAAATGACCCAAACGTTGCAGAAAGCGAGCAGTTGCAAGCGGAATTGTCGGCAGCTCAAATTGAAAAACTCGATTTGTGGCAGCATTCTCTTTTGGATAGATTAATTATCTTAAGAGCATCAATCGGCGAGGTAGAAGAGGTACTTGAAAGGACTAGGCTAAACAGAGATGTTATTGACACAGAGAAACTTGGGCTATTTGAGCACGCTTTAACATGTAAACTTGGGACGGACGCGACAGGACTGATTCCAAAAATCGGCAGATACATGAGACATGCGATATTTATTGTTTTTAACTCCAAGAAAGTAACTGACTTTATCGCTGAATAGCCATTAACCTTATAATTGATGGGACCCCTATTACGTTAAATAATCCTATCCGAGTAGGAATGAGAGAGGGAAAAGTTTACGAGCCAAGGTGAAGATAGGGAAAAAAGAAAATACAGAATTGATATAGGCGCTTATGGAAGCATTGGCATCGAAGCACCAACAAAAGAAGAATGTTTAGAGCTCTTCAAAGAAGTCACAAGAACTCGACGCGACTCAAAAATAGATGAAGCAATCAGATAAAATCGCTTATTTAATCAATTCTGTTGGATTCATATCCTCAAAAATTCACAATCAGCGAGTTTAGGAGCGAATTATTTACTTGTGTCAATTTTAGAGATATCAGTTTTTTATTGAACTTTGCTTTACTGTTATGAAATCAAAGCATTTTCAAGCTGATCAAAATTTTTTAAAATAATGTCGGAATGAGCTATAATCCATGGGCTTACACACTCAATTTCCGTCACAACTATGATTTTTTTGCCTTTACGTTTGGCATAAAACATCTCCATACATGCTCCCGCCGACAGTATTGGCAAATAAACGATCATAATGTCACATCTGTCAGCATCATTTAAGTCTCTTTGAATAAAATCAAATGCCGGAACTTTATCCCACCAGCACTTCTCATCGCTATTGTAGAGGATTTTTTCACGAAGCCACGGATTAATCACATCAAATCCCAATTTGACAAGTATCTCAGTTATTTTTTCTCGATATCGTTGATTATTTTCCATCCCTAGAATAGGGCCCGATATGAATACTATTTTTTTCATATTGCAACTAAATCAAAATAGACAACCTAAGGTTTTCTTAAACATTCCTCTGATCGCCTGCAAGTCATGAAGTTTTTTTTCTGTAAAAAGCCCCTTGTATTTTAGGGACAAAACCTAAATGTAAATTAGCCCGTTTTGTTTATTCAGGATAGAGAAATATGAAGAAATTTTGTGGATTAGTCACTTTAGCAGTCTTTTGTCTATTAGTTGTTTCATTATTTGCTTTTACCGTTAATGCTCAACAAGCAGAATCTTGGCCGATGTTTCATTATGATTTAGCCCACACTGGGTATTCAACCAATACAGGTCCTACTTCCAATCAAACTCTTTGGATCTTTCCTACAAGCGGCGAAGTCTGGTCTTCCCCAGTTGTTGCCAACGGCGTTGTCTACTTTGGATCTTTAGACCACCATGTTTATGCGGTCGACGCTAAAACTGGCAGTAAAATTTGGGATTTCACTGCTAACGATCAAGTCTATCCGTCACCTGCTTACTCCAATAATGTAATCTATATTGGCTCGGATGATCACAACTTTTATGCACTGAACGCTCAAAATGGCTCACTTCTTTGGAAATATACAACTGGAAATCAAGTCCAAAGTTCAGCCCTTATTTCAAATGGCATTGTCTACGTAGGCTCAAGTGATCACAATTTTTATGCGCTTAATGCAACCAATGGTGCAATGCTTTGGAATTTCACAACTGGTAACTCTGTAATCTCTTCGCCATGTTTAGCTAACGGAGTTATCTACGTTGGCTCCTACGACAACAAACTCTACGCTCTTGATGCCCAAACGGGCGCCGAAAAATGGAGTTTCCCCACCGGAAGCGGCATCGAATCGTCCCCTGTCTTCGCTGACGGCACAATTTTTGTCGGCAGTCATGACAACAACACGTACGCAGTGAACGCTGACACCGGCGCGTTAGTATGGAAAGTTCCAACTGGCTATGCTGACTGCATACAAGCTTCTCCAGCCTTCGTAAATGGGGTAGTCTACACAGGCGACTCCTACAACGGCAACGTGTTTGCATTAGACGCTAAAACCGGTGCCACTAAATGGAACTACACTACTGGAAGCTACACGACCATCTTTTCTGGAGGGGAATTTTCAGGTTCCTACACGATTTCAGGTGTATATGGCAACGCAGTTGCAGGCAACGTTGAATATTCAGGCGCTTTAGATAACAAAACTTATGCTTTAAATGCACAAACAGGCGCGTTCATTTGGAGCTACCTAACAAACGGCAACATATACTCGTCTCCTACCGTAGCTAATGGAGTGGTATACTTTGGCTCTGATGACCATAACGTATACGCAGTTGGTCAAACAGCAAGCACCTCAGGCATACCCAGCATCGTCTACTATGTGATACTCATCGCAGTCTTGGTTGTGATAATCGCTATTGCTGTTTTTGTCCTTAGAAGGCGCAAATAGTAGAATCATTTGCAAAACCTTCTCTTTTTTTATCTTCTCTTGGTTAAGAAAATTTTTTTAAAAATTCAGGTAGCAAGACGGAGTTGAACCGCCATGTTGGCTTGTGAAGTGGTTCTTTAGCTTGCTTTTGTTTTTCTGTCCTTCGTTATTAGCATGAGTCCAATGACAATTATTACCGCGATTGTTACTCCAGCGCCTACTCCATAGATTACTTCAAGAAAACTTGTTTGAGCCTGAGTTTGCTTGGATGCTGTGTGGGTGTCTGCTGTAAATTCAATTGATACTTGATGTGTACTGAAGTGGGTTGTATACCACACATAATAGTTATCTGAGTCTTGCGTGTTGCCTTGATTAGGCGCTTGCTGGTTGTCAATGTAAACCGTAGGCGTTTTCCCGTAAGGCACCTCATTTTTAGGAATAGTCATGTTGCTAAAGCCTATAGTTCCGGTTTGCCCCGTTAAATTAAATTGCAAAATTGTTGTGGTGGCTGATTGATTTGTCGCGATGATGACATTTGACATCTGAGGTATGGTAATGTTTCCAGTGATTGGAATATCAACTATTGCACCCTTGTCAGTTGTCGCATGCAAAGTCGAAGTTTGAATTGGGGGCTGTGCAGGATTTGGTGTCGGTGTTAGCGTAGCCGTTGAGTTAGATGTTTGAATGGGGGTTGAGGTGGGTGTAGTTGTTGCCGTTGAGTTTGGTGCAGGAGTGGACATAAAAGTAGAAGTGGGCGTAGGTGACGGCGGAACATAAGTTGGACCCTGAAGGGTTGGAGCAGTTAAGAATGGATAATAGGTAACTGTGCCCAAGGTAAAATCGTCGTAGTAGTCATAAATTGCCTGACTTATTGCTTGTGTATCAGCTGTTCCCCACCAATTATAAGTTGCAATTATGTTAGTGGGCAGTTGATTCTTGAAATTATAGTTTGCATTTCCATAAATGTTGTTATTGCTAATAGAGAAATTAAGGATTGGCGAATTGTTTCCAAAAGAATATGCAACTTGAACTCCAACAGTATTATTTACAATACTATTGCTTTCAATAGTTGGGCCTAAACCCCCTTCATAAACACTTAGCAGAATACCAATTGAATTATTTTCTATCAAATTGTTTTGTATGGTCTGCACTGGATTGTTCCAGTTACCCCAACATCCGATATTTATTCCTGCACCATTGCAATCAGCTATTGTGTTGCTGGTAACAGTGACGTTGGGTGGATTCATTGAACCGAAAGAAATCCCGCCGCCTATAATTGTGTTATTTGTAATTATTGCACTTCCTAAAGCAGAGCCAATTGTTATCCCTCCATTGATAAGGTTGTCAGAAATTATGGGGGTTCCTGTCTGGAGCGCATTTATTGATGATTGCACGGTGAATCCATTATTGATCTTGTTTTGCGTTATTAACACTGTATTGCTGACTATTAGCGGGGCATTTATGTTTGAGTTCTGAATTATGCAGCCGGATGCTGTATTACTTGTCCAACCATTACAGAAAGGTGTAAAGATGATTTGTCCTGCGTTCGAGGATGAATAAGAGTTTTGATTGGAGTTAAAAATGACTTGATTCGCGCTATCTCCGATTGATTGTAAGGTGCCGTTGACCATTAGGTAATAGTTGCCAAGATTAACAGTGGTTCCAGCTTGAATGGTTAAAGTTGCGCCATAATTTACGAGAACATTCCCTATTAACGTGTATGGACCGTTTGTCTGAGTCCAAGTTGTGTCTGTAACAATTATACCGCTAACACTTGTGCCTGAAGTTTGCGCTTCACTAAAACTTACAGTGGTCACAATCAAACCAACAAGAATTAAACTGGTTAAGAATAAACATGAAGATAATTTTTGCATCAGCTCACCATTTTAGCTGTGAAGAAAAAAGCTCTTAAAACATTATTGGTCAAAAAAGTTTGACTAAAGTTAGTCAAGAATTCTTGACGAGGCGAATTAAACGCTAAAAATCTTCAAAGAAAACTTGAGAGAGCAGGCTCAAATTACACTAATAATAAAATCAAAAGCAGGTTACTTAGAAGGGGGTATCGGCGTTTTTTGGAGTTTGCTGAGAAGATGATCTATTTGGGCTAAGCACATTTTTAAAAAGGAGATTGAATATTTACTTTGTTATCTCAAAGACCCAGTCGCAGTCCCCGATTGGACCTGGTTTGCGGATTTCCTTAAGGCGGACGTTTCTGATTTTAAGGTTTTCAGAAAGCGCTCCAACAGGGAACATGGACATGGCGCAGGCAGGTTTGATGTCAAATCTATCTTTTACCATTTTTCCATGGCAGATATAGCAACCACGGTTTTTCATGATGAATTCCTGTCCTTGTTTTTCGACAGTTATGCTTTCAGCGAGCTTAAGGTCGTTGCTAAGATACTTTGCGATCTGCCTCATCAAAGAATCAGGATTTTCAGCTGTAGGTATGGATTTGCCCCATGTTTTTCCAAGTGCCATACTGGCTTTTGCGAATATTTTCTGATTTTCTTCGCCCAAGGCGCCTTGAATGGCACATAAAACTTCAAGAACAGGTTTTTGAGGAATCATTTTCTCTTCAGACATTCTCATCTAAACCTCATGCGCTATACACTTGACATAGATAACAGGCTAATATTAGCTTTTAACTCCGCAATATTTGAAAAATAGCTGGTTGAAAATTGGGGTTGGGAGGTGGGCCGAGCCGGAGTTGAACCGGCGACCTTTGGCGTGTAAAGCCAACGTCCTAACCAGGCTAGACGATCGGCCCGCACAGTTTGCCATCTGTAGCTCGATTTTAAGCTGTTTGGATTTATGAATTGCATTTGGTTAATATTAGAATTTTGTTTCTGAAACCTAGTTGAATTGTGATTCTCTTGACTTAAGACTTATTTATATATTAAGTTGACCTAATTTTTATTGGTGAATAATTTTGGCTTCTCAAAAGCTTTTAGACTTTTTAAACAAAGGTATCGCTCGTGAACTCCAAGTAAGCATACAATACATGTGGCAACACATCCAAGTCACAGGAATGGACGGTGTAACAGTTGAAGATATTTTCCGCAAAACCGCCATCGCCGAAATGAAACATGCTGAACGCCTCGCAGAACGCCTAGACTACCTTGATGGCGTGCCATCCATAAAACCTGATCCGATTTTCGTTATGGGTAGCCTCATAGAAATGCTCAAGCAGGATGAGCAGGATGAAGAAAAAGCAATCAGCTTATACAAGCAAGCAATTCAAGTTGCGGCAAATGAAGGCGACTACACAACCAGACGCATTTTGGAGGAAATTTTGGCTGAAGAAGAAACTCACATCAACACTTTTGGCAAACTTCTCGTTGGTATGACTGAACCATTTACCCAACCGGGAATATCCAAAATAGAATAAAAAAATTACACCTCATTTCAAAAGGAAGTCTTTCGATATTGTAGCCTTCGACTGACAGTACTTTTTTTCTTAGTGAATAAGTGAAATTAGAGCTTTTCATTTTTCCAAATTTCTAGTCTGGGCTTATTTTTGAGTGTTCGCGATGTGCAGCAATAAACATATATCAGATGGCGGAGAAGGCTCTTCTTTAAGTGGTGCTAAGTCTGCCTGTCTCAATAAGATGCCCAGTATGCGGAATCCAGATTGACCAAGGCAACTCGGCAACATGCATCGAAGTAACATCCGAGAGTTTCGGTGGCCAAAAATATTGCTTTTGCAGCGAAAACTGTAGGCATCACTTCCAAGAAGACCCTCGAATTGCCTACTTCTCAATGGAAATAGGCGTATCCAGTAACATGCCAACTTATAGCGGCGGCTTAGGTGTTTTAGCAGGTGACATAGTGAAATCCAGTGCCGACCTGCGACTCCAGATGGTAGCCATCACACTTGCAAGTAGAAAAGGCTACTTCAGACAAAAGATAACCGAGCAAGGAGAACAGCTTGAGTTTACTGACGAATGGGATCCAGCAAAAACCTTAACCCGAATGCCTAACATCGTCACCGTAACCATCGAAGGACGCCCAGTAAAAATACAAGCTTGGCTCTTTGAATACCAGAGCATGACGGGTGGCATGGTGCCCATTCTATTTCTAGATACCGATATAGAAGAAAATGCTCCCGAAGACAGAAGAATCACAGATTCATTGTACGGGGGCGACAAAATCTACAGATTAAAACAAGAGATCGTTCTCGGTATAGGTGGTACGAAACTCCTAAAAAAATTGCCCTTCAAAATCAGAAAGTACCACATGAACGAAGGCCACTCCAGTCTCCTGACACTTGAATTACTAAAAGAGAACAGCATGGATGTCGAAAAAGTCCAAAATCTCTGCGTTTTCACTACCCACAGCCCAGTCGAAGCCGCTTTCGACCAATTCCCATATGATCTTGTCCAACTAATGCTTAGACAAAGAATACTCACTGGCTGAAATGAAGCAATTCGCGGGAACAGAAAACTTAAACATGGCTTTCCTAGCACTAAACTTAAGTAAATATATCAACGGCGTCTCCATGGCGCATGTGGATTATTCCAGAAAGCTTTTTCCAGGTCGCTACATCCGAGCGGTCACTAATGGAGTTCACTCCTCCACATGGACGAGTCTACACTTCAGACAGCTCTTCGATAAATATATCCCAGGTTGGACCAACGAGCCCATTCTGCTTGCCAAAGCCAGCGAAATCCCCAACCGGGAAGTTTGGGATGCCCACATAAAAGCTAAAACCGAGTTACTTACTTTCGTTGAAAAAACCAACGGGGTAAAACTGGATCCACAAGTGCTGACAATAGGCTTCGCAAGAAGAGCCACAGGATACAAACGCGCAACCCTGATTTTCTCAGACCTCCACAGGCTAACAGACATCAACAGGAAAGAAAAAATCCAAATGATATTTGCCGGAAAAGCACATCCAAAAGACACTGATGGCAAGAAACTCATAAGACAAATCCACGACTACGCACGTTCACTCAAAGACCAAATCAACATAGTTTACCTAGAAAACTATAACATGGACATCGCGGCCAAACTTACATCAGGTGTTGACGTTTGGCTCAATACTCCCTTGCCGCCCCTTGAGGCCTCCGGAACCAGCGGTATGAAAGCGGCCCACAATGGCGTCATAAACTTCAGTGTCCTAGACGGTTGGTGGATGGAAGGGTGTATCGAAGGTGTGACCGGCTGGGCAATAGGTCCTCACCCAAGAGAACTATTGATTGAAAATGAAAGAAGAGAAGCAGAAATCCGAGACCTGTATAGTAAACTCGAATACCTGATTGGTCCAACATTCTACCGGCAAAACGACACTTGGATAACCCTGATGAAGAACTCCATCGCAAAAATCGCCACATACTTCCAGACACAATGGGTTGTTCGAAGATACATCACAGAAGCTTACCTCATTTAAAGCAAAACACTAATCCGTAAACTGCCCATTTGAAGGAAAAAAACAAAAAAGAAATATGGCTACTTAGCGCAGTTTCATTAGGACCATTTCTGCGGCTAAAACCATGGGTTCCCATGTTTCGCAGAGTGGTGGCGCATAAGCTGTGTCTGCTTTGGCGAGTTCCCGAACAGTCATGCCTTTTTGGATTGCGAAGCTGAGGCAGTTTATGCGTTGGGTGACTTCTTCTCCGCCGATTACTTGGCCGCCTATGATGCGTTGGGATTCTTTTTCGACGACAAGTTTGACTTTAATGGGTTTAGCTCCTGGGAAATAATCTGCTTTGGTTTTGCTGCTTATTGTTCCTGTAACAACTTCGATTCGGTTGCGTGCAGCCGCGGTTTCGGTTAAGCCTGTGTTTCCCGCTTCAATCTCAAAAAGCATTGTGACTGCGGAAGCTAAGATTCCTGAGAACTGCGAGTAGTCGCCTCCGGCGTTTGTGCCCGCAACTTTGCCTTGACGAACAGCAATGGTGCCAAGTTGAGCGCACATGGGGCGATGAGTGATGATGTTTGGCGCTTCAGCACAGTCGCCAACTGCGTAGACGTCTTTTACGTCGGTTTCCATTCGCCGTTGGTTTTGATTGCTCGGGTTTCACCTAAGGGTATTCCCGCATCAACTGCAAGCTTTGTGTTCGCTCTAACGCCGAAAGCGCTGATGAAAAGGTCTGCTTCAATCTTTTCGCCGCCAGCCATAACCGCTGTCACTTTGTCTTCGCCAAGGAATTCTTCGACGCCTTTGCTTGTTAGAATGCGCATGCCTTTCTGTTCTAAATGCTCTTGAACTTGCTTTGCCATGTCAGCATCAAGCAACTGAGGCAAAATCTGAGGCAGCATTTCAACGATGGTAACTTTGAGGCCTCTTCAATCAAGCCAACGCCGACTTCAAGACCAATTAAGCCTGCACCCATAATGACAGCTGATTTTGCGCCTGCTTTAACGGCTGCATCAATTTTTTCACCGTCTTCTATGCCTCGAAGACTTAGAATGCCAGGTTTTTCTCTGCCTTTAATCGGAGGCATAAAAGAGTCAGCGCCCGTCGCAATTACTAAGCTGTCGTAAGGTAAAACTTCGGTGGCTCCTTCTTTTGTCATGATTGTTACGTTTTTCTCTTTTGTGTTAATTGCAGTGGCTTTTGTTTCACTGCGTAAATTGAGCTTTAGCATTTGGAAATATGCTGGTGGATAAACAATTAAGTCGTGAAATTTCGCAATTTGTCCACCGATAACGAAGGGTAAGCCGCAGCGTGAGTAACCTGCGTTTTTTTCTTGAGTAACCAATGTGATTTCGGCTGTGCGGTCTTTTTTGCGTGCAGCAGAGGCTGCTTCAACGCCTGAAGCGTTAGCGCCGATGACAATTATGCGTCTAGCCATCCAAATTGCCTTCTCTATTTGGATTGGGCTTGAGCTTTATGCCACTCAACCGCTGCGTTAAAATCCATCAGGTTTGCAAGTTCAGCCTGCAGGTTTGAAGGTTTAACAACAATTAACCAGCCTTTCTCGATATGGGTCTTCGTTGAGGGTTTCAGGTTTTGACTGGACTTCATCGTTAACTTCCTGAATTGTTCCGCTTATAGCTGCAACCAAGTCTGAAACGGCTTTAACGGACTCCAATGTTCCGTATGGTTCACCCTGCTTCACTTCTGTTCCAACGCTTGGCAATTCAGCGTAAACGATTTCTCGCAGAGACTTTCTGAGCGTAATCCGTGATGCCCATGCGAACTTTGTCGCCTTCAATTTTTATCCACTCAAAATCTTTAGAGAAGTAAAGGCCTTCTGGCACTTCGTATGCTTCAACTTTTACCATGCATTTGAACCTTCTAAATATTGATAAGTATCCAGTTTAGATTCAAACATTAAAAGGTTTCACAAAGAAAAATGAACGGTTTAGCGTTCTCGTTTGCCTGCTATCCAATCTTCAGTCCACTGGCGCGCTTGCGAATCTGGCACTTGAACAGGCGGATGCTTAAAGGCATACGAGGGCATGCTGATTAGTTGCCCCGCGATTTTGCGGTCCAACGCAATTTTGGCGGCTCGAATAAGGTCAATGACTACGCCTGCACTGTTCGGAGAGTCCTCAACTTCGAGTTTGGCGCTGATTGTGATTGGTCGGTCACCAAAAGCGCGGGTTTTCATTGAGATGTAGCATATTTTCTTGTTTTTTAGGAAAGGCACATAATCGCTGGGTCCGATTCGTGTTGGCAAGTTGTAGGGAACGAGGCTTGTGACGGCTTCGGTTTTGCTGATGCGTTTAGAGGTAAGGCGGTTCTCTACGGTCATGTTTTGGAAGTCTGTGTCTCCGCCAAGGTTAAGCTGATAAGTCTCATCAACAATCGTCCCTCGATCTAAACACAACCGCACAAGAGTGCGATGCAAGATTGTTGCGCCAACTTGGCTTTTAATGTCGTCGCCCAAAACGGGTAAACCTGCTGTCTCAAATTTTTTGGGCCACTCCATTGATTTGTCTGAGCCGATGAATTCAGGCATGCAATTCACAAAAGCGCATCCCGCGTCGATGGCGCATTGGGCATAAAATCGGACTGCGTCGTGGCTGCCGACTGGAAGATAATTTACTAGGACTTGGGTTTTGGCGTCTTTGAGGATTTTGACGATGCTTTCCTTAGTGGTTTTGCTATCGTCGTAAACGCTGAAGACTTCACGCATGTGGGGTGCTGCACCGTCAAGGATTATGCCTGGAGAAACCTTAACGCCTAAATTGGGGACGTCTGAGAATTTTTCGCAGCAGTTAGGTTTCATCCAGATGGCTTCGGAGAGGTCTTTGCCAATTTTGTTTTTGTTAACTTCAAAAGCTGCAACAAAACGAATATCCCGAATGTGATATCCACCATAATTAACATGCATCAAGCCAGGAACAGACTCGTTTTCTTTCGCATCCTTATAATATTGGGTTCCCTGAATCAGGGCGCAAGCGCTGTTGCCAACGCCGACAACTGCAACACGAATTTCGGGCATGAAACCTAAACCATCCCAACAGAGTTAATTTAGAATAGGCTTAATGACCACCTACGCTATAACTTTTTCCCAACCATAATACTAAAAAAATAGTTTTCATTGTTTTCTCTTCAAACGTTATTTTTATAATAGGTTAACTATCACCTTGGTAAGGTAATGGTCGCGGGTACAAATCACGCCGAAGGCTCCACAACTCGTTTGCTTATTATTTTGGGAAAAAAAATGCATATATATGCATATGCACATAGACTTTCCCATGACCAAAGTTATTTCCCTCTCCAACGAAGCATACAAGACTCTTAAAGAATCAAAAAAACCCGGAGAGTCTTTTTCCGACGTCGTTTTGAGAATCGCAAAAAAGAAGAAAAAAAAATCGCTGTTGGAGTTTTCAGGAAAATGGGTAGGCGACGATGCCGACAAAGTGCTTGCTCAAATAATGAAAGATAGAGAACAATCAGCTTACGAAAAGGTCGATTTGTTTCCGTGATTCTTGACACTGATGTACTAATTGCCCTCTTGAATGGTGAACCTGCCGCAGACGAAACAATTCGTCGACTGGAAGAAAAAGGTGATCATAGTTGTGACCACGATTATTTCGGCATATGAACTTCTAAGGGGAGCATATATTTCTTCTGAACCAGACAGAAACCTCGCTGAAGTCCATGAGTTGTTGTCGAACATAGAGATTTTGGATTTGACACTGCAAGCCTGTGAAGAAGCCTCGAAGATTTATCGTGATCTGCGGGCGAAAGGTTGCTTAATCGGTGAAAACGATGTTCTTATATCAGGAATTGCAAAAGCGCATACCGACGCGGTTATGACGCGAGATGCACATTTTAGGCTGATTCGAACGATAACTACAGTTGAATGGTAGCATAGCCCGGTGGGGCGTTACCTTGGTAAGGTAATGGTCGCGGGTCCAAATCCCGCCCAAGGGCTCCACCGCCGTAATTATACCCCAAATTCCTTTTAATTTTATGTTATTTTTACGTTTATAATCCTTTTAAAACAAAAGCATAGGCTTTCTCAATTTTTTGACCAAGATCTAAATGGGTCTGTTTTCTGCGGTAACATTGAGGGGTAATTTCGGATTTTCAGTAAACTAACGGTTTGCCCTTATATATAAGGGGCTGCCCCCCAAAATTGGACAAAATTGTCCAATAACTCAATCGCAAAAGTATGACTTGGCATGGTTTGTTATGAGCAAAAATTAAAAGGGAGCCGCCGACACATTAGTTAACTAATTGGTGTAACGTTATGAGTAACCCTGAAGTCTCCATCACATATGAGCCTTTTAAAAAAATAGTTATAATGGAAAAAACCTTTTTCAACACGCCTGAAGATATCGCAAGATTCACCTCAGTTATAGCAGGCGGCAAACTAGCGGGGCTATACTGGGTTGAGGGCGTAGTTTTCTTGTATTTTCCACTACCTGCTTCCACAGCAATTGTAGCTAAAGACCTCTTAGAAAACGGCAAGGTTTACTGGACCTTTATTGGTTTCTCGTTTATGCCAAAGTATGCGCAGACAATTGAAACTAAAGAAAAAATGATTGTGCCAGTGGTTGATATATCAAATGATCCTGTTCTTGGCAAAGTTGCTCAATGGTTGAAAGAACAAAAACGGTAAGCCTTTTGAAGGCTACTTTTTGCAAAAAATAGTTTTCAAAGGCACAGTTTTTTCTGGTAAGGGCGAGGGACGCAAATTTATTAATTTACCTTGGGTTAAAGGGCAGATAAAAGAAAATCTTGGCTTTACCCCTTATATTGGAACATTAAATATACGCCTATTTTGTGAGAGTGTAAAGCAAAAAAAATTGCTTGAAAATGCTCAGAAACTAGAGATTTATCCGGAAAAAGGATTCTGCAAAGGGATGTTAATCAAATCATGTATTGCTGATTTAGAGTGCGCAATTATTATTCCCGAAGTCGCTAATTATCCCGTCAACGTTTTAGAGATAATTGCTCCTTGGTGTTTGCGTGAGCGTCTTACCTTAATGGATAACGATGAGGTAATTGTTACCGTGTGCGTGCCGTAGTGCAGGCTTTCTTTAATGACGTAATGTATTCGTCTATGCACCCATTTCTTTTCAGGTATGCACCGTAGGTTACAAGGGCTTTCATGGCTCGTGCAGCATCCTCAGGCGAAGTATATGATGGCACACAAAGCCGATCAAATCTTGATCGTGTGTAGAGCGCCATTTCTGTTTCGCCAATATCACACATTACTATAGGCTTGCTGTACTTGGCTGCAACTTTCACTATGCTGTCAATGTATTTTTCCTTTAACGCTGGCATGTGGTGTAGACCGAGTAAAATTATTCCGTAAATTTTTGGGTCTTGAAAGATTAAATCCGCTGCAATCTCAAACATATCATCCGTCACTGAACCAGTAAGGTCAACCGGGTTTGATGTGGCAGCAATCTTCAAGATTACGTTTTTGTCTTTAAGTTCCTGAAATTTCGTCAAGGTCTCCTCAGAAAACTTTTCAACTGTTAACCCCAATAGCTCGCATTCATCAACGGTCATAACGCCGGGTCCACCTGCATCTGTTAGAATTCCAATATTTTTGTCCAAAGCGGGTGGCTGCATAGCTAAGCCTTTTCCAATGTCAAAAAATTCTTCCATGTCCCTTGCCCTTATGACTCCACCCTGCTCGAAAGCAGCATCATAAATTTTGTCAGACCCAGCAATGGCACCTGTGTGTGACGCAGCTGCTCTTGCGCCCGCCGCACTTCTACCAGATTTTATAACTACGACGGGTTTTTTGACTGTAACTTTTTTTGCTATTTTTAAGAATTCTCTTCCGTCTTTGATGTCTTCTAAATAGACAAGCGTTACTTTGGTTTCTTTGTCGTGGAGTAAGTAATGGAGTATGTCTGTTTCGTTTACGTCGCATTTGTTGCCGAAACTGACGAATTTGCTAACGCCCATTTGGCGACCTGTTAGGTAGTCTAAAGCTGCGACACCGAAGGCTCCGCTTTGAGTGATCATGGCTATGTTGCCTGGCATTGGTCTGGGCGTTGCTACAACGTCCTCTCCAGTTGTGAGAACTTTTGTTTCTGGAAGAAATAGTGTGTCGATACCTGTTTTTGAGTAGTAGACTCCTAGGCAGTTGGGTCCTAAAACGCGTATTCCGCCTTTTTTAGCTGTAGCCACAACTTGTTCTTCAAGCTCTGTGTTTCCAACTTCTTTGAAGCCTGAACTAACTATGATCGCAGCTTTGACTTTTTTAGCCACTGCTTCTTCCATAATTGCCGGTACAGCTTTGGCGGGAACAATTACAACAATTAATTCAACTTCGCTTGGTACATTGCTTAATGACTGATAGCATTTGAACCCTAAAATTGAATCTTCACCTGGATTAACTGGGTAAAGTTCTCCTTTGAAAACTCCGTGTTCCTTGTTATTTGTAAAATTTTTGAAAATAACGTAACCTGCTTTATCAACTTTTTTGGTAGCGCCGATTACTGCAACTGAATGTGGGTTGAAGAATGCGTCCATTTTTTGTAATGCTTCTTCCATAACTTGGTTCCACCGTTCCGCTATGAGCATTCAAGCACGGTTTTATGTGTTACTATCAGAAATGGTTCTTTCCAACTAAACTATTATCTGTTTCTTTCGCTTTCTGCATCAACTATATTTTTTCTAACAATAACTAAAGGTTTATGCCTAATTTTAGATAGCATTTCCCAGCTGACACCATTAACTTCTACTTTAAACCTAGCCGCCATATCCCAAACTGTAGCGCCTGACCCAGGTCCTCTAGCTTTATCGGCGATATTGGTGATGGTTAAAGCTTTGCCAGCTTGAATATAGCATCCCGCCACTGCCAACGGCGTTGAACTTTTCTTGAATTTTAACATTCTAGCTATAACGTACGTTGCGGTTCCCCCGAAAGAATGAATTCCTTTGAGTGGTTTTGGTCTTGGGGTAAAAAAGAAATTTCTAAACTTGTAGGTTTTATCTGTATCAGCAATTATAACGCAAACATTTTTCTGCAATTTCAATTGAATTTTATGCTGAATTTCCTGAGCTAAGTCCGATGCGTTGTCCAATGGCAAGCTTACGTAAGAGTAAGGCAGGTTGGATCCATCGATTCCTCCTTCAGAACCAAACATTAGTGTCTGCATCAAACCCGATTGCTCTAAAGTTACCTGTTTGTGACGACTTCCGGATTCAAGAGGGTAGTTTCTTAACCTGCGCAGCAATCGCGGTCCAAAATGGCATAAAAATCCAAGAGGATAACCCCAGATTAGCCGCATCCAAAAACGGGCAATACCTCTTGAATTAACGCTTGTTTTAACTTTGCTTTCATCAACCATGCAGCCAAGAGCTGTTGAAATTGCCTTCTCAGAAACAACAACAAAATCGCCGTCCTCAACTTTGCCTTCTAAAGCGTTGATTATTTTGTCAATGTAGCGATCGCCTGGTTTCCAGTAACTGGTTGTCAACGCCAGCGCATGATACTTAGTCATCAGTTAGGCACTTACAACTGCACAGTTCCAGTTTTATCCTAATAAAGGCTTAATTGCGTGCCATTGTCTAACACGATTTGTTTTGAATTATTTCTGCTAAAATATTGAGTATGGAAAGCGTAGGTTGTTTTGGTAGACTTTGCCTTTTATTGGGATTTTGTTTCCGCAGACAGGGCATCGCATGTCGCTTGTTAGGTTCCACTGTGTGATGTCGAAGCTGTTGCGTTTTATGACGGCGGTGTCGCAGTTGGGGCAATAGGTGTTTTCAGCTGGGTGACCTGGCACATTTCCTAGGTAAACATAGTTTAATCCTTGGTTCTTAGCAGTTAACAATGCTCTTTCCATATCTTCAACACTGGTGGCTGGAACAGTCGTCAACTTATATTCAGGGTGAAAACGAAGCAAATGAAACGGCGTATCCTTACCCAAATAATCTCTAATCCAAGCTACCAATTCCCTGATTCTATCCATAGAATCTCCAGCCTTTGGAACAACCAAATTAGTAATTTCAATGTGGACGTCGTTGAGTTTCAGTTCTTTTAATGTTTCAAAGATTGGGCGAACATCAGGAACAGCCATAACAGATTTGTAAAAGTCAGGATCTGCGCCGCCTTTAAAATCAACTGTTGCCGCATCCAAATAAGGCGCTATTGTTTTTACCGCTTCAGGAGTCATGTAACCATTGGTCACAAAATTGTTAAACAATCCTTTTTCATGTGCAAGCTTTGCAGTGTCGTAAGCGTATTCCATAAAGATGGTGGGTTCAGTGTATGTGTAGCTTATTCCTTGGCATTGGCTGTCCAGTGCTGATTTTATTACTTCTTCAGGTGGGAAGGGTTTGCCAGCAATTTCTTTGTCTTGGCTTATCATCCAGTTGTCGCAGAATTGGCATCTGAAGTTGCAGCCAGCAGCCGCGATAGACAGGACCAAGGCGCCTGGGTTGAAGTGTGAAAGTGGCTTTTTGCTAATTGGGTCAACGCCAGCCGACACGGCTTTGCCATAATTAAGCGTGTAGAGTGTGCCACCTTGATTCTTACGAACTAAGCAAAATCCTTGCCCATTATCACTTATCAAACAGCGCCTAGCACATAAACAACATTTTACTTTATTTTCCTCTTTCTTCTCGTAAAGCATGGCTTCATGAAGTGACATAACAATTCCACAAAAAGAATAGATGGAGTTTTCCTTAAAAGCATTAACTACAAGGGCTAACTCTATTTAATAAAAAGGATTAGCGCATTTTGTTGAAGAAACACGAATATTCGCCTGTGTGGCATGCGGGACCGGTTTGTTCAACTAAGTAAAGTAATGCGTCATAGTCACAGTCGGTTGCGACGGAGACGATTTTTTGTGTGTGTCCTGATGTTTCGCCTTTGACCCAGAGTTCGTTTCTGCTTCGGCTCCAATACGTAGCTTTGCCTGTCTTTAGAGTATTTTCGACGGCTTCACGGTTCGCGTATGCTTGCATAAGTATTTCTTTAGTTTTGGCGTCTTGAACAACAACTGGTATGAGTCCATTGCCTTTTTTGAAATCAAGTTTCTCAATTGAACTTGTCGTTGTCATTGTCTAATTGTCACCCCCGCTTTACGCAGGTAATCTTTTACAATTGGAACTGGGTATTGGTTGTAGTGGAAAATTGACGCTGCCAATGCTGCATCTGCTTTTCCTTCAGTGAATACTTCTAGAAGGTGTTGGGGTGTTCCTGCACCGCCGCTTGCGATGATTGGAACGTTTACTCGCTCGGAGATGGATCGTGTTAATTCAATGTCGTAACCGTCTTTTGTACCATCCTTATCCATTGAAGTGACAAGGAATTCGCCTGCTCCAAGCTTCTCCGCTTGCAATGCCCATGAGATAGCATCGATTCCAGTGGGTTTTCTGCCACCGTAAGTAACTACTTCAAACCACAATTTGCCTTCTGCTGTGTCAATCATTATCTTATCTCCATTTGGCGCTCGGTTTCGTTTTGCATCAATGGCGCACACGACGCATTGCCTGCCAAAAACATCAGCCAATTCTGTGATGACCTTAGGGTTTTCTACTGCTGCCGTGTTAACTGAAACTTTGTCAGCGCCACTGCATAGAACAAGTCGCGCATCAGAGACGTTTCTGACTCCCCCGCCGACAGTGAATGGAATGCTAATCGCTTTAGCCACACCCTCAACAACTCCACGCAAGATATCCCTTTTCTCAGAAGAAGCCGTGATATCAAGAAAAACCAGCTCATCTGCACCTTCATCAGAGTATCGCTTAGCCATCTCCACGGGGTCGCCTGCACATTTCGGATTGAGAAAGTTTATGCATTTAACAACTTTTCCATGATCCACATCGAGACATGGAATGATACGTTTTGCTAGTGGCATCTTTTTAGGCTCCTATTTTTTGAATGGCTTCCTTTAACGTGAAGCGTCCTTCATAAAGGGCTTTTCCGATGACGGCTCCTTCCACCCCAATTTCTTTGAGAGCTACCAAATCGCCTATACTTCCAATTCCGCCAGCTGCAATGATTTTGGCGTTGGGGGTTTGGGCGGCTTGGCTGAGCGTTTGCAAGTCTGGACCGTTTAGCATGCCATCTTGGGCAATAGAAGTTATAAGAAAGTGGCGAACGCTCATCGCTGTGTATCTTTCGAGCGCTTCATCAACAGTCAGGGCAGTTGTGGTTTTCCATCCCTCAACCATGATGAGCCCTTCCTTATTGTCCAAGGCTACAATGACGGAATCTAAGCCGAATTTTTTCTGGATTTTGCCGATCGACGAGGGATCGCTGAAGGCTAAGAAGCCAAGGATCACCTGAGTAATGCCTGTTTCGAAGAGTTTTTCTGCTGTTTCGTAACTGCGTATTCCGCCTCCAACTTGGATGGGTAATCTAACATTTTTCGCAATCTGGGCTATCACTGATTGGTTTTCGCCAATGCTAAAAGCTGCATCCAAATCGATGATGTGCAACTTACTGGCCCCTTCATCTTGCCAACGTTTTGCGGCTTCAGCGGGAGTGCCGAATTGTCCTTCATAGAATTTGGCAGTTTTGGCTTCCCCACGTGTTAACCGAACAATTTTGCCGCCCATCAAATCAATTGCTGGAATCAATTGCATAATAATTACCTAACCACAGTTTTAACGAAGTTTTTGAGTATCTTCAAGCCTATGTCGCCTGACTTTTCTGGATGAAACTGTGTGCCGTAAATGTTTTTAGTGGCTATGGCTGACGTGAAAGTTGTTCCGTACTCAGTTTGAGTGCAAACGATTTTTTTGTCAACGGGAACTGGATAGAGCGAATGTACGAAGTAAACGTAAGAGGCTTCTTTTATACCATCAAAAAGCTCGTTTGGTTTAACGATGTTTATTGTGTTCCAACCCATATGCGGCACCTTAACAGTGCTTGGCAAACGAACGTTTTTGCCTTGAAAGAGAGATAAGCCTGTCCCTGGTCCCTCTTCGCTAGTCTCAAAAAAAAGTTGCAAACCCAAACAAATTCCCAATAATGGAGTTCCGCTCTCAATTTTGTTAGCGAGAGTATCTTTAATTGAGTCTAATTTTGATGCAGCCGGAGTGAACGCTCCCACTCCAGGTAGAGCAACAGCATCGGCGTCAACAAGTTCATTTGCTGAAGTTCCTATTGTTACCTCTAGCCCTGCTTTTTCCAACGAGGTTTTTAGGCTCAGCAAGTTGCCTACACCATAATCAAAGATTACTGCTTTCGCCAAGCTTAGATTACTCCTTTAGAGCTGGGCACGCCTTTTCTTCTGGGATCTAAAGCTGTTGCTTGTCTGAGCGATAGCGCCAGGGACTTTGTGGCAGCTTCTGCTTTGTGGTGGTCGTTGCTGCCGTACTCGACGAATATGTGGACGTTTGCCTGGAGCGAGGTGGCTAAGGATTCGAAGAAGTGGTTGATGTCTTCGGTCGGCATTTCCTCTACTTTTTTGCCTCTGAGCTTTAGGTCGATTTTGAAGTATGGACGTTTAACTAGGTCGATGGCTGCAAATGCTAAAGAGCAATCCATTGGGGCTGCGGCGTTGCCAAAGCGTGTTATGCCTTCTCGGGTCCCCAATGCTTTGTTTAATGCTTCGCCTAAACCTATAGCTAAGTCTTCTACCATGTGGTGCACTAAATCGCCTTTGACTGAAGCAGTTATGTCAATTAGGCTGTGGGTCGCTAAGGAGGTAAGCATGTGGTCAAGGAATGGCACGCTCGTTGATACTGCTGCTTTTCCTTCTCCGTCAAGGTTCACTTTCACTTTAACTTCGGTTTCCTTGGTTTTGCGATAAACTTCTTCTATCCTCATTTTTTATTCCTCTTGAATTTGTTTTAATGCTCCAATTAGTTTAGCGTTCATTTCTGGCAAGCCCACTGTCACTCGGAAACAGTTATCATACTGCAGGATTTTGCCCCATTTCTTGAGCATAATGCCCCTTTTGAGCAGTTTCTCGTTAACTTCGTCAGCTGACTTTTGAGTGTTCATCAGCAGGAAGTCCGCTTGCGAATCGAAAGCTTGTACTCCTTTTATTTGATTCAGTGCCTTTATCAGTTTTCCCCGTTCAACTACGAGTTCTTTTGCTGCTTGCTCCATCAAGTCGACGTTGTCTATCATTTTGCCGCCCATTTGAAGTGTAAAACCGCTAACTGGGTAGGGCAAAGGCGCCTTTTCAATAAGAATCTTAGCTAACTCGGGATTTGCAACAGCGTACCCGAGCCGCAGTGCCGCTAATCCGAAAGCTTTGGAGAACGTTCGCAAAATTATCATGTTTTGGAACTCACTTATCCGTGGCACAAACGAGTAATCGGCAAACTCGCCGTACGCTTCATCTAAAATAACCATGCCTGGGAAGGCTTTAGCTAAGGTTTCAACATCTTTCATTTTGAATTGAGTTGATGTCGGATTGTTAGGTGAACAAATGTAAAGTAGCCTTGTTTTGTCGCTGAACTTCGAGAGTAGCCCTTTAACATCAAGCTGGAGGTTGCTCAAAAGTGGCACGGTGAGGTATTCGCCTTCTTGGCGTTTAACACAGAGTCTTGGAATGCTAAAAGTTGGTGCAAACGAAAGCATACTCTCTCCTTTTTCTAGGAAGAGTCTCACGATGCGATCGATAAGCTCGTCACTTCCGTTGCCAACTATGAGGAAGTTCTCAGGGACACCTATGTAGCCTGTAAGTTTGGCTAGGAACTTGGGTACTTCATCCTCGGGGTAAAGTCGCAAGTCAAATTCGTTAGCCAGTTCCATTATTAATTTAGCTTGCTTGGCCCTGTCAACGAATAGGCTTTCGTTAAAGTTCAGCTTCACAATTTCGGAGGGGGAGACGCCTATTTGTTTTGCCACTGTTTCAGGCGTGGCTCCTGCTGTGTAACAGTCTATCGCTTGAAGCTTTACAAGTTTGTTTTTTAGCCATTTCCGGTATGATGTGCTCATTTTTCAAGCCTTGCCAGTATTGCTTTATAGTGATTTGGAAGATTTTCTGCTTCCGCTATTATTTTGATGCTGTCCTTTACTCTTTCCAGACCTGTTCTTGAGCTTTCAACAATGCTTACTCGCCGCATGAAGTCCAAAGTCGATAAACCTGAAAATGACTGGGCGAAACCACCTGTTGGGAGAACGTGATTGGTTCCACTACCATAATCGCTAAGAGCAACAGGACTGTATGGACCCAATAGTATGAGTCCAGCGATTAGTTTCTCTGCAATCTCCTTTGGCTTAGCAGTTATGACTTCCAAGTGTTCAGGAGCAAACTGATTAACCAAACTGATTGCCTCTTCCATGCTTTTGCAGACTATTATAAAGCCATATTTCGCTAGTGCCTCTGAGACTTTTTCGCTTCTCTCTGCTAAAGCGGCAACAACTGCGAGGTTCTCTTGAACTTGTAAAGCTACCTTTTCCGATGTTGTTATGAGTCCAGCAACGCTGTCTCCACCATGCTCAGCCTGCGAAACCATATCAAAAGCAATGAACCGTGCATCAGCCGACTCATCTGCTAAAACGAGTACTTCACTTGGTCCTGCCGGCATATCAATCGCCACATCAGTTGAAACCAAAACCTTTGCTACAGTCACATATTTGCTGCCTGGACCAACGATTTTTCGCACCGACTTTATGCTTTTTGTCCCGTAAGCTAAGGCGGCTATGGCCTGGGCTCCACCAACCTTGTAAACCTCGTCAACTCCGCAGATGTCAGCGGCGACTAGAACAAGAGGGTTAACTTTGCCTTTAGCATCTGATGGCGAACAAACGACAATTCTTGGGACGCCTGCTACTTTGGCTGGAATCGCCGTCATGATAAGTGTGCTTGGATAAGCTGCTTGTCCTCCTGGAACGTAGCAGCCGACACTTTCGATTGGGCGCAAGAACAGTCTGAATATATATGCCGTCGCCTGAAGTATTGATTTCAGTTTGGGTGAGCTGTTGCTTTTGGAAATTGCTAACTCTTTCTTTCATGAATTTTAGAGCAGAGATTTGGTCGGGGCTGGTTTTAGTGTAGGCTTCCTTAAATTCCTCTGCTCTGACTCTGAGGGCGCGAGTATTTAGTTCGGCTTTGTCAAATTTCAGCGCAAACTCAACTAGCGCCCCATCGCCATTTTCTTTAACCTGTTTTATGATAGCTTTAACGCTGTTTTCAACTTCTTGAACCGCCTTTTCGTCCGTTTTCTGCCTTTTAAACCAGTCAGGTGGCAGCGCTTCTGATTTCCAGACTCTTACTTGCTTTCTTTTGCACGATTTCTCCACTCTTGTAGCAAGCTCGTCCAAAGCCAGCACTTGACGGGGCTCATAAACAACTAAGGCCTTGGGCTATTTTGCGGATTTTTGGTAACAACTCAATTAGGCAGTCTTTCTCAATAACGGTGTTCACGCTAACCCAGGTGTCATCCGCCAACGGTGAAATTGTGGGGTTTTTCAGGGCTGGCAATTCAGTCAGAAGCTTTTGCAGGTTTGCTTTCTTTACGTTAACGAATATGTGAATTCTCTTGGAACCATCCACAACGCCTTTGAGCAACGCAACTATGTCATAGATTTTTTCTCTTTTCTCTGGGTCTTCAAGAGCTTTTTTGTTGGCGATAAGTACGGCGGCTGACCTCAGGACGGTGTCTATGATTTTTAGGTTGTTTGCTTCAATTGTTGTTCCTGTTTCTGTTACATCCATTATTGCATCGGAGTCTTCTGGAGGTTTTGCCTCAGTTGCACCAAAAGATAGGAAGATTTTTGCTCTTGGGTTATCGCCTTTTTTCCACCATGGCGTTACAAGCATGGGGTCAGCGTCGCCGAAGCGTTTCTTGTATTGGGGCGTGTTTTTGAGGTATTCGGAAGCTATGTTGAGGTATTCTGTGCTGATTCGGAAGTTTTTGCCCTGAGCCCAAATGGACTCCATAAACTCGCCCATTGTCATGTTTTCGCAGGTTTTTGGCACAGCTATGACAAGTTTGATTTTTCCATATTCCAGGTTCTGCAGGATTTCTACGTCTGCACGGTTTTCTTTAACCCAATCTTCCCCTGTGATGCCAAGGTCTTGTAAACCTTCGTTGACAAACACTGGGATTTCTTGGGGTCTGAGAACCTTCATTTCTATTTGGGGGTCATTTATGCTTGGGCGGTATGTTCGTTCTGTTCCGCCGATTTTGAAGCCTGATTTAGAGAAGAATTCCGCTGTTGCTTTTTCTAGGGAACCTTTTGGGATTGCAAATTTTATTTTATCCATAATTTTTCACCTAAATTTTTAGAGAAACCTCTAAGGGTTTTTTGTTTTACTAAAACGGTATTTCGGAGGAATGCGCCTAATTTCAAATATCTATTCGACTTTATGTTTGAGCATTTTGGATTGCTATTAATGAATGCAATCGCCTTGTATGAACGCAATCCCTCATCATATACCACTGGAAGACACCTGAACGCCTGTCTTCCTAATAAATCTGTTCACTAATATTTAACTGTCGAATGCTAAAAGACGCTAAATTGGAGGTTGTTCGGTTTTTTTAATTTCAAAAACCAGTGGAGGCACCGAATTTTTTGTTTCCAACTCTACACTTAGCAATCCTTCCATTATGCCTTTCCAAATTTCAGCAGTCATTAATGAAAGGAGTTTTAAGAAGCAAAAACTTGTCTTTTAAATAGAAGTCTCCGAATCCCTGCACTTTTAAGCGTTCGAAAACTTTTTCCCAATTTTCCGTTTCTTGTGCTTCGATTCCAAGTGTTGATTGGATGGAAACTTTTAGGGCATCACCCATTTTTTTACCCATCTCATGCCATTTTTCTTTTGGAATCTGCTGAGTTAATATGTTGAATAATTCAACGTTAACAAGGGCTATGCGGCTTATTCCACAGTAGTATTCGCCTGGGAAAACGCCAGTCATAAACCATCATGCTTTTGTAGATTTCAAGCATTTTGGAGATGAGCGGTTTGATTCCAGGTTCTTTGCCTTCTTTAATCAGTGATTCTATGAATTCTCGTTCGCTTTTTTCAAGAATTATCGTTGTTCTTTTTGCTTCTTCATTTTTCTGTTGGCAAATCAGAGTTTCTTCGATTGTATCTTGCATATACACTATTGCTTTGTTAATATTTAATATGCTTTATGTATTCAAGAATAGATTTAAAGTCAGTTTCTCTTTAAAGCCTTCAAGAATGGTTAATAAAACAGATTGTTTATAGAAGCGCTGCCGATGAAGAATCTAAACTGCTGATTTGATGATGCACCCTAGGGTATCTGAGGCAAAATTACGCTGTTATTACTTTCTTTTTAACCAGAAACATCATGAATACTAATCCTACAATGAACAGTACGGCCCCGACGCCGGCTGAAACAAAGCCGTCTATATTAAGTTTACCCATTACGTATGGAATGTAAGTTGGACCAACAAAAATAAGAAGCATTGAAACAATTATCATATGATTCTTGTGAATTTTGAGTAACTGGCGTACATTCATTTTTTGTTCGTTTTCATGTCATTTCAACCCCGCCTTAACTACTCTTCTGGTGCATTGTTTTCTACTAAACCTTCTTTTATCTCTTTTCCTAAAGACTTCATTAAAAACTTGAAAACAAGAAATCCAGCTTCCCGATCAGCCTTAAAACCCGTGGTTGTGCCAAGTAAGCTAACGCCTTCGAGTTTTCTTTCTTTCGCCAACGCCAAAGTAAGCCCTGTTCCACCAACGATTCTGCCTTTGCTGTAAATGACCGCGCCTTTTTCCATAAACTCAGTTGCTAACCTCGGTGAAGTAGCTGCAATGTAAACCTGAGCTTTTTCTTCAGTTATCGGTACGCCGCCCATAGTTACGATAAATCGGCAACCTAATGTTTCTGCAAAATCAATTACCTCTTCACAAACCACATAATGAGCAACTACATCATCAAAAGAAGGTTGAATTTCACCAGTCATTATAACTAAATTGTTTTTTTCCATAGGTGCATAATAAAACTCGTATCGTGGCAAGTCAGCAATGCCCTTGCTGGTTATTGCAACGTAATCTGGAAAAGAAGGAGAATACAACTCTGCGAAAGGTTTAGCGTCAAAGAACTTTATGAGCAGATGCGCCGCAATTCTGCCAACATTTCCAAAACCAGGCAACCCTTGAACAAAAATTGGGTTTTCAAGAGTTGGCTCTGAAAGCTTACGCAAATACGGCTTATCCATCAGCTAACATCCTTCGCCAAAGAATATTATGTCGCCACTAAAATCCTTTTGCTGACAACGAAAAAGAAACTATTAATATTTGACGAATAAACTAATAGGATGCTAAAACAAATTTTGTGAAGTAAATATAGCGGGGTGGGGTAGCCAGGATTAACCCGCTGGGCTCATAACCCAGAGATCAGTAGTTCAAATCTACTCCCCGCTACCAACAAATCTCTTGTTTTAGCGTTTATTTGGGTGAGATATTCGATCCTATTTTTGTTGATTTAGTGGACCAAAGGTAAATCGTTAGAAGAAAAGACGAAGTGTCTACGGATTTGTTTGTCTGGTGCTTAAAACGAATGCTCCGCCAACGATGCCCAGTATTGCGCCTATGAAGTAGCCGCCCATGCCTACAAAGCTAATGACAGAAAATACAATGATGACTATTGCCCAAATAGTGCTTTTGTGTGCGAATCAACTTTTAGCATGATGGCTCCAATCAAAACGATTACTCCGCAAACCAAACCGACTACCGAAATTCCTGCAAGAAAACTGTTGGAAGCTGCCATAGCTGCCCATGAAGCCATGGTATCCATTCATCGCTCCACGCATAAAATTTCCGAATCCTCCAAAGTTTGCGCCCCTGAAAGAAACCAAACAAAATTCACTAAGCTGGCTATAAATACGATTAAGCCTCCAACCAGCGACACGATAAACGCGAATGTTAATCCTTGATTTGTAGCCATAAAATTCACCTATCAATAAATCTCCTTGGGTCAGTATCTATATCTACAATTGTTGGTTTAGTTGCTAATAGTGCTTTGTCAACGGCTGCTCGAAGCTCGCTTGGCTCAGTAACTTTTATGCCCAATCCGCCTGAATGCTCCGCAAAGTCAGCAAAATTATAGTCGTAGAGGTCAGTTTGCCAGCCTTCGTAACCTTCAACTTTTTGCTCCTGCATAATCATTCCCAACCGCTTATTGTTCATTACAAAAACTTTAACTGGCAACTGATATTTCAAAGCAGTTAAAAAGTCGCCAAGAACCATCGTTAAGCCGCCATCGCCTGTCAAACAAATAATCTGTCTATTCGGGTAAGCCAAAGCGGCAGCCATTGCGCCAGGTAAACCAAACCCCATAGTTGCCAAAGTGCCGCTCATCACCATTTTCTGAGTCTTTTTCATCATGAAATCCCTGCCAAACCACCAGCAATTTTCCCCAACATCTAGAGAAATCACGGCGTCATCTGCAATTTTCTCGTTCAAAACTTTTATGATGTATTGCGGTCTTATCGGCTTCATGTTTGCGTCAGCTTCTTTTTCAAGTTGATTTAGCCATGCCTGTTTCAACTTTGCAATCTCAGCTAAATAATCAGCGTTCTGTTTCTCTTGAACTTTCTCTGTTAACTTTGGAATCAACACTGCGCTGTTACCCAGCAATCCTACTTCAACAGGGTATCTTCGAGCAATCATTAGTGGGTTAATGTCAATCTGAACGGTTTTTTTCTTTGGAATCAGCGATAAATCTGAAAATGAGCTTCCAATAGCAATCAGCAAATCTGCTTTTTGCATAAGCTCTCCTGCGGCTGTTGAACCGACTCCCCCATGGCAACCCACATCCAAAGATTCATGCTCATCAATTACTCCTTTTGCTCTAAAAGTTGTGATTATCGGAGCAGAAAGTTTTGTTGCCAACTTTAACAGTTTATTGCCTTGCCCTCTTGCTCCGAAACCAGCAAGAATCACCGGTCTAATTGCTTGATCAATAACTTTTGCAGCTTTTTCAATTACCATTCTTCTTGTCCATAAGCAAGATTAGGCATTCTGCCTTCAAATGGCAAAATATCTGCTTCATAGGGAAGTTTCTGCACGTCATTAGGAATTCCAATGTGGGCAACGCCTTGATTTAAAAGTGCATGTTTAATAGCCAAAGTAGCAAGCGATGTTGTTTGATCTTCAGACATTAAAACACTGTTAAAAACAGATAAGGGCTCAAAAAAAGCGTATTGATCAACCTCTTGTAGTGAACCTGCACCCATCAGTCGTCTGGGCACCATTCCAGTTAACGCTAAAACAGGTGAATGATCCAACTTTGCATCGTACAAGCCAGTTGGCTAAGTTTGTGGTCCCTGGACCAGAAATTCCTAGGCAAGCGGCAACGTGCCCTGTGAGTTTTCCATATGCTGAAGCCATAAATGCTGCGGTCTCTTCATGCCGAACCTGGAAATACTTGACTTTGCCGTTGCTTTTTCGTATGGCATCCACAACGCCTAACGTTGAAGTGCCTGGAATACCAAAAACGTATTGGACGCCCCATTCGGCAATTTGATCTATTAAAACTTCTGAAACTGTGCGCTCAGCTTTTTTCTCTTCAGCTTGCTCAGTTAACAAGACAAAAACTGATTTGGGTGCTCCACAAACTGGGCAAACCCATTCTTTAGGCAAATCACTAAATTTCTTGCCTTCTTTTACTTCATCATAAACGTAATTGCAAACTGTACATCTGTATCTTGCCAAAATTACACCTTCAAAAATTGCTAATATTAATTAAACGATTTCCGCCTTATCTGTTTATTGGAATCGAATTTTGTCACTTCAAAAAAAGACGCAGGCAACAACTTGATATTAAAAAGGTGCAAAAAGGTTTTGAGAGGTTCAAAAATATGCAAAAGTCATAGAAAGTTCCCTAAAGATTTAAGAACTCTAAAATCTTTTCAAAAATAGATCGGTATTTCGAACAATTCATAAATTACACTAATTCCAATATTTAGTTAGCAAGAGTTGACTGAACATGGAGACTTGGGATGTCATAATAATCGGTGCAGGTTCCGCTGGTTTATCAGCGGGAATTTACGCCGTTCGAAGCGGATTGAAAACTTTGATTTTAGATGAAAAGCTTGCTGGCGGAACAATTGCTGATGCCTCTTTAGTTGTTAATTATCCTGGGTTTGCTGAGATTAGCGGTGGAGAACTTGCGGAAAAAATGACTTATCATTGCAAAAAAGTAGGCGCAGTTATTCATGATTTTGAACCTGTAACTGAATTAGAGCTTATCTGGCGAAAAGAAAATTGTTAAAACTTCAAGCGCAACCTATGAGGCAAAAGCAGTGATATTTTCAACGGGTTCACATTACAAGGAAGTTGGAGCCAAAGGCGAAAAAGAATTCCGCGGCAGAGGAGTCAGTTACTGTGGGGTTTGTGATGGACCTTTTTTTAAAGGCAAACGTGTGCTTGTTGTTGGCGGTGGAAATACAGCTTGCACGACTACGCTTTATCTTTCAGGTCTAGCTTCAGAAGTTATCGTAATCCATAGAAAACAAGCTTTCAGAGCTGAAGAATCTTTAATATCAGATATTTCAGCAAAAAACAATGTTAAAATCATGTGGAACACTGAAATTCAAGAAATCAAAGGAGACAAACAAGTCAAATCAGTCACTTTAATTGATAACTATGACAAATAAAACAACTGAATTGCCGGTTGACGCAGTTTTCGTGCAAGTTGGGGAAGCACCAAACAGCCAACTCGCTAAAGCCGCCGGAGTAGAGACCGATGATCATGGCTACATCAAAGTTGACATGAACCAACAAACAAATCTTGCGGGAGTGTTTGCTGCAGGCGATGTCACTAATCAGCCGATAAAGCAGGTTGGAACAGCGGTTGGCCAAGGCATCACTGCAGCCTCGAAGCGTACAGTTACATTAAACGACCCTATTACAGGAAATAGAGAGAAACGATTATATCATTCTAAACCGCTTTTCATGTTTTCAATAGGCTTTAAGCTAGCATCTTATGCTGTCAGTTTAAAGTAGCAGCGGTGTATGAAAAGAGGTTTCAGAATGAGTGAAAAATGTCTCGCTGTAGTAGAAATCGACCAAGACTTATGTTGTCGATGTTATGTATGCAAATCAATTTGCCCTTATGAAGCCATTAAAGCTGATTCAACTGGAAAAGTTGAAATTAATAGTCAAGACTGCCAAGTTTGCGGTATATGCTACAGCGCTTGCCCAAGTTCAGCCATAAAAATGGAATATTACACTTACGATAATCTTTCAAACTATGTTAAAGAGGCACTTGAAAAACCAAGAATGTTGAAACGCTTGTTTTGATGTGCCGAGGAAACTCACCTTCCACAGGCGAAGTTCAAGATATCCTTAAAGAACAAGGATTAAAAGTTGACAACTACATTGCTTTGCGGTTGCCATGTGCAGGCAGAGTTCCAACTGATTTTGTTTTTGAAGCGCTCAATTCAGGCGTAAAAAATATTGTTTCAGTTCAATGTGAAGATCCATTCTGTCGATATAAAGAAGGCACAAAAATCAACACGCGAAGGCTCGTATTAGCCAGAAATGTTCTCAAACAACTAGGGTATGACGAAAATGCTGTTAGAGTTGTAAAGTTTTCTCGCAAAGCAGTCTATGATGTGCAGGCATGTGTTGGCTGCGACAAATGCATCTTCATCTGCCCATACAAAGCAATTGAGTTTGAATCGTTTGCAACTCCAAAAGTAAACGAGGAGAAATGTGTTGGCTGCGGCGCATGTCAGCTGGTTTGTCCACATCATGCTATCCAAGTGAAAGGCTTCGAATTTGAAAATGTAGTAAACCGTTATGGCAATTCAGTTGCAAAATTGAAAGCTAAAAGCAACGGTCCAGCAGTTCTTGCATTTGTTTGTCAATGGTCAAAATTTTCAGCATTAGATAATCCTAACAAAGTGTTTGCAGGCAAAAATGTGTTGACTCTTGAAGTTCCTTGCTTCAAATCCTTAGACCCAGTTCATGTTGTCAACGCATTAAACTGCGGTTTTGACGGTGTCATGGCTGTTGTTTGCTCATCAAAAGACTGCAAGCTTCAAGAAGGCAGAGCAACTGCAGAACGCAACTTGGGTGTCATGTTGAATGTGCTCAAAAAGAAGGGTCTGCTTGACAGATTCGAACTCTACGAGGAGTCACCGAGATGTGCAGGCGACTTCAACGAGAAACTTGATGCGTTCTACAAAAAGATTTCAGCATTACCTAAAAGAGAAGTAACTGTGGAGGCGACTGCAAAACGTACAAAATAGTAACTAAAAAAGAACTTGCTCCAAAAATAAAATTGTTCGAAGTTGAGGCTCCAGACATTGCAGCTAAATCGCAAGCTGGGCAATTCCTAATAGTCATAAACGGCAAAGACTGGCGAACGAATTCCATTAACAATCTGCGGATACGACACAGCTAAAGGAACAGTTTCGTTTGCTTTCCATGAAGTCGGCAAAACCACTAAAACGCTTGGCTTACTAAACGAAGGCGAATGTATCGATAACGTTACCGGTCCACTTGGCAATCCGTCTGAAGTCAAAAACTTCGGCAAAGTTCTATGTGTCGGCGGAAGCGTGATGATTGCACCATTGTTATTGCAGGCTAAAGCTATGAAAGAAGCAGGCAACAAAGTCACCACAATTCTTGGAGCAAGAACAAAAGAATTCATCATGATGGAAAAAGAAGCAAATGCTCTGAGCGACAAAGTTTACGTTGCAACAGATGATGGTTCAAAAGGCTTACAAAGGTTTAGATTTCCTTAAAGACTTACTGAAAACGGAAAAGTTTGACCGCTGTATAGTTATGGGTCCAGTAATTTTAATGAAAGATGTTAGCGAAATCACTAAGCCATATTGCATTCCAACAATTGTAACTACAACGCCTATAATGATTGACGGCATGGGTATGTGTGGCGTATGCCGAGTTACAGTTGACGGCAAAATGCATGTTTGGCTGCGTGGATGGACCAGAATTTGACGGTCACAAAGTTGATTTTGACGGGTTAATTTTGCGTCAACGCACAATGTTGCCTGAAGAAAGATTAAGTTCAGTATTGTGGGAAATGCGTGGAGGTTGTAAGTGTGGCAGAAGCAAAGCCTAAACCGAAATTAAATAAGAAAGCCGTTGAAATGGCAAAGCAAGAGCCTAAAGTACGTGCTAAAAACTTTAGTGAAGTTGCTTTAGGCTACAATGAAGCAGAAGCACTTAGAAGAAGCAAGTCGATGTCTGCAATGTCCAAATCCTCAATGCAGAACTGGGTGTCCAGTGGAGGTTCCTATTCCACAATTCATAAAATGCATTCAAGAAAAGAATATGCTGAAGGCATTGCTACAATCAAAATCGAAAAATGCGTTGCCAGCTGTTTGTGGACGTGTTTGCCCTCAAGAAGTACAATGCCAAAGCTAAATGTGTCATTGGCAAAATGGGTGACCCACTCAGCATCGGACGCTTAGAACGGTTTCTAGCAGATTGGGAACGTGATAATGGGTATGCAATTCCACCGAAAGCTCCTCCAACAGGCAAAAAAGTAGCAATCGTCGGTGCTGGACCTGCAGGATTAACAGTTGCAGCAGACCTTGTTAAACTTGGTCACGAAATCACAATGTTTGAAGCCTTGCATGTTGGCGGAGGAGTGCTGTCTTATGGTATTCCAGAGTTCCGTTTACCTAAAGCAATTGTGCAAAATGAAGTCTCATATATCCAGAAACTAGGTGTTGACTTGCGGCTTGGCAACTTAGTTGGACGAATTCACACTATTCCAGAACTTATGAAAAACGGTTATGACGCTGTTTTCATCGGTAGCGGCGCAGGTTTGCCACAGTTCACAGGTTGTCCAGGAGAAAACCTTGGCGGAATCTACTCAGCTAACGAATTTCTAATACGCGTTAACCTCATGAAAGCATTCCAATTTCCAGACTATGATACTCCAATACGCATAGGCAAACACGTAGTTGTCATCGGCGGCGGAAACGTCGCCATGGACTGTGCAAGAAGCAGCATGCGACTTGGATCAGAAGTGTGCTTACTCTATAGACGTTCACGCGCAGAGTTACCAGCGAGACATGAAGAAGTTGAAAATGCTGAAGAAGAAGGCTTGGTCTGCAAGTTTCTTGGCGCACCAATCGAATTTTATGGAGACGAAAGCGGCTGGGTTAAAAGCATGAAATGCATCGCGATGGAACTAACAGAACCTGACGCAAAAGGAAGACGAGGCGTAAAAGAAGTTCCAGGCTCAGAATTCACAATGGATGTTGACACAGTAATCATTGCAATCGGACAAACCCCAAACCCAATCATACAGCGAACCACAGATGGCTTACAAAGCGACCCAAGACACGGAACAATATGTGTTAATGAAGTAGGAAAAACCAGTCTTGACGGAGTTTACGCAGGCGGAGATGTTGCAACGGGAGCAGCAACAGTCATCAGCGCAATGGGCGCAGGCAAACGCGCAGCAAAAGCAATGCATGAATACCTAACCAACAAGAAATAAACTGCTTTACTATTACTCTTTTTTAGACTAATTTTTACTTTTATTTTGATTATTTTATTCTTTTAAATTGTCGGGCCATGCCATAGAGTATTATAGCTTCAAGGCAATTGAAATCTGCTTAGAGCGGTTAATTAATGAGAAAAATGAAAGGGTCAGGCAGCTACCTAAAAAACCAGGTTAGAAAAAACCTGGCAAAAGCGGTCGTCTGCTTACTGTTGTTTGGCGTAATCTTTATCGTTTCAAGTGTACAAGCGCTCTTGACCTTGAGCTTAAATATTTTTGAAGCAACTGGCTTTGTCCTTTCTATTAGCGCCCTTAGGAGCTTTTTACTATTTTTTGCGTAAATATCGAATTTACGGTGGCGGCTGGGAGGGAGAAAAACGAGTAATCAAACTTTTAAGCAGCAAACTCAGCGACGACTATATCTTGTTAAATGACTTGTACCTTCGTGGTGGCGGCGGTGACATCGACCATGTGGTTCTTGGCCCCAACGGCATATTTGTTTTAGAAACTAAAAATTGGAACGGAAACATAAGTTGCAACGGTGATTTATGGCAAAGAACGGGTAAACAAAACTTCAAGGGGAGTCCAAGTAGGCAGGTTAAAAGAAACGCCGCAACGATAAAAAACATAATTGATTCTTCCCAAGCTTTTAGACCGCTTGGCATTTACGTTGAAGGAATAGTAGTCTTCACAAACAAACATGCAACTCTTCACATGAACAATCCTACAGTCGCAATTGTTAAGCTTCCGCAACTTCCGAACCATTATAACCGCAAATGTGAGCCCTTATGAGTTTACTCGCCAACAATTGGAAGCCGTTGGAAACGAAATTTTAAAACAAAAACGTTAATGATCTTTTTGTGTTCGGCGTTATTTTTAGCCATGCTTTTCTTTTGACGAAAGCAATTGCAGTGATGCTAGTTATTAAAAGTGTGCCCATTGTGAGGAAATTGGAAACTGTGAATGCATGGTGCTGAAAAATTGCTGAGGCAGCGATGGCGAGAAAAACGTAAAATGTAATTAAACCTGTAACTAATTGAGCACCATGGATTACTTTTCTTGCTTGATAAGCCTTTGACTTTATTTTGTTGAGGGCAGATTCAATTCGTTTTGAAACATCTGGCAGGTCATCTAAAAGCAATGTTGTCCTGTTAAAACAAAAAATCTTCCAGTGTTGACTGCTATGTTTGCAGAATTTAATATGAAGAGGTTAACTAAGCCCACAGATGTGAATGCCATCACGTAGATTGACGAGGTAAATAATACGAAGGTGCCGTAGACGTAATGGTGAAACCATAATCGTCCAGTATGTAAACATCTTCCTATGCTTGCGCTTGGAAAAATGTTGATGACTGCTGCTGCAGCTACTAATAGAAAGAGATTTCCATTAATGAGATATGGCGAATATGCCCTCCAAGCGTGGAAGTAAAAGCCATATAAGATTCCAGCTATAGAAGCTACAGTTATCAATGAATTAAGCACCAATGTTAAACTGATATGTTTTTTTTAGCCAAACCCAAATGCTGCTAACCATAGCCTAAACCCCTAGAAATGTCTATCTTTCCTTTTTAAAGTACTGCAAAATCACTCATTTAAAATTAACGCATGTTCAGGGATAAAATTTATGGTGTAAATCAACATATGTTGCCTATTTCGCTACTCAGAACTTTCTTGTAAAGATCGATTGAGTTTATGTTATTTTTTGGTTACACCAACAAAGCATTATCTAAACAGCCAATTGATTTTCTTCTTTAGCTAAAAATTTATAGGCACTCAACCGAGCATTTACTTGTAAAGGTGGTGAAAAAATTTGGGAAGTATATGGTTAGGCGCTTTCGTAGGATTCTTGGTAATGGTGGTTCTTGCTTTTCTGTTTCCAGGAATCGGTTCCCTTATCGGTCTCTTCATCGGCGGCTTAGTCGCTGGACTCGTGGCTAGAGGCATTTTCAAAGGATTAATCGCTGGTTTTCTTGCAGGCATATTTGGCGGTATAATAATAGCAATTCTAGCGATTCTTGATCGGACTTGCAATTGCAGGAGTGGACTTAGCGGGAGGAATTTACAGCGTGGCATTATTTGGCAGGCAGTAGCAGGTTTAGCTAATAGGCGTAGCTGCGATATATCATCTGAGCTAATATTTGCAGGAATAATCTGGCCAGTGCGAGTTGGATTTATCTGGCTGGAGCAATCAGCCGACGACTAAGACGATTTCTTTTACTCACCTAATTGAAAGTAACATCCCCTTTTTCATTTTTTAAATAAATTGTTATAAGCGAGAAAAATAAGCAGTTAATTATGATTCGAGAGGACAATTTTGAATTTTATCTGTCTAAACTGAATGTTTTTTCATGTGCAAGCTTCTCAGGCACTTGATCCAAAATCATCTTTTCCGCAGGTTTCTTAGTCAACACAATAGGCGACAATTGCTTGGCAAGCTCCAATGCCGAAGCCAACTTGCTGCTTCGCTCCGCATATATCTCAAACAGTACACTGTCTTTATGCACAGTTTCCCCAAGCTTCGCATGCAAGACTAAACCTGCGCCCTTCTCTTTTGGCGCTCCAGCTTCACGCGCAATCCGCACAATATCTTCAGTGCTTAGCCATATGACTTTGCCCGCATGTTCAGATCGCACTTCAACCATTTCAGAGCCGACAGGTAAATCGTCAGGTTTAACCGTTGGGTTTCCGCCTTGAGCCGCAATAATTTCGCGCATTTTTGCTTCGGCTTTGCCTGAATCAAGCATTTCTTCTGCTTTAGCTCGACCATTTTCAACTCCAACCATTTCAAAAAGCATGCCTGCAAGACTAACCGCTTTATCTCGCAGATCAGGTGGGCCACCGCCCATAAGAGTTGTTAATGCTTCACAGGCTTCAAGGGCAGGTCCGATACTGCAGCCTAACGGTTGATCACCAAAAGTCAAAGCACACTGGATGTTTAAGCCTAAACGTTTTCCCAAATCAACAAAATCTGAAGCTAAAGTGTATGCTTCGGTTCGGGTTTTGATTTTAGCTCCCATGCCTGTTGGAATGTCAATTGCAACATGTGTGGCTCCCATGGCTTTTTTCTTGCTAAGAATCGAGGGTAAAAGCATGGGGTCAATTCCCAAGTGGGTACTCAACTTGAATGAAAAGGTCATCCGCTGGCGCAAGCTCCAAAGCGCCGCCCCAAACCAGGCACCCGTTTGTTTTCGCAACAACATCCTTAATCTCGTTAATTGATAAGTTTACAGGGCAAAGAGTTTCCACTCTGTCTGCGGTTCCAGCAGGCGAAGTGATGGCTCGCGAAGAAGTTTTGGGAATTGTAAATCCAGCTGCCGCCACAATAGGTACAACAAGCATTGAGTTTTATCACCAGGAATGCCGCCGACACTGTGCTTATCAAGAATTGGTCCTTCGCCAAAATTAAGTGTTTTTCCAGTTGCAACCATCGCTCTTGACAAGGCTTCGTTTTCAGCGGTGCTTAAACCATGAATGCTAAGTGCCGTTAAGAAAGCCGCTATTTCAACAGTGCTCAAATGCCGTTCAACAACATCGTTAACAATACCAATAATGTCTTTTTCACGAAGCCGTTCACCATGCAGTTTAGCTCGGACATTAAATAGTGATTCTGGAAGCGGAGCTAACTGACATCAACTGTCTCATCCTCTTTTACTCCCAACGCCTCGACGGTTTCTTGGTAGAGTCCAATGCGATTTTTGGGAAAATAAGGGGCGATATTTGCAATTGCAATCATTTGCTTGCTTGCCATAGTTTATGTCGTATTCTGTCTGAGCTATGTACGCCCAGAAGACTGGCGGTTTCTTCGCTTAAGATGGCGATTCTGCTTCCGCCAGTTGTAATCATTAAGACTTCAACGTGTAACTCCAATTTCGAGACCACGCTAACTATTTGATGTTGCCAGAAATAGTTAAAGATTTTAAGCAAAAACCAGTCACACTATCTTGAGATGAAAAACTTTGAAGTATCTTGATTTTGTTGATCCAACTTATAAGCCAAAAGAAACCGATTTAATCTGTACTTTTTACTTGGAGCCCGAGGGCATCAGCCTTAAAGAAGCTGCAGGCGGGGTTGCAGCAGAAAGCACTGTTGGCACATGGACAGAGCTCACAACTGAGAAGCCATACGTTGCAAAGCTTGGCAGCGCACGTTTTCAGTATTGAAGGCAACGTAGCGAAAATTGCTTATCCCATTGAACTTTTTGAGCCAGCTAACATGCCAAATATCCTGAGTAGTGTTGCAGGAAATGTTTTCGGGCTTAAAGCGCTCAAAAACCTGCGTCTTCTCGACATCCAACTGCCCAAAGTCATTAATCAAGCAGCTTCAAAGGTCCAGCTTTTGGCATAGCGGGAATCCGCAAACTCCTAAAAGTTCCCAAGCGCCCATTGGTTGGCACAATAATCAAGCCAAAACTCGGATTAAACACCAAAGACCATGCGAAAGTAGCTTATGATGCTTGGAGCGGCGGTTGTGACATCGTGAAAGACGACGAGAACCTAAGCAGCCAAAAATTCAACCCATTCGAAGACCGCTTAACACAGACTTTGGAGAGCCGTGACAAAGCGCAAGAAGAAACGGGTGAACGCAAAGTATACATGATAAACATAACCGCAGAAACCAACCTGATGCTCAAACGGGCAGAAGAAGTCATCAATCAAGGCGGCGAATACGTTATGGTTGATATTTTAACCTGCGGCTGGTCAGCTCTACAAACCCTGAGAGACCAAAATTTCAAGCTCGTTATTCACGCACACAGGGCAGGACACGCAGCTTTCACCAAAAACCAAAACACGGCATCGCCATGCGCCCCATTGCAACCGTTGCACGAATAATTGGTGTTGACCAACTGCACGTAGGCACAGTTGTCGGTAAAATGTCGGAAACCAAAGCTGAAGTCTTAGAAAATATCGATGCTTGCAAAGCTGAAATGGGGGATTTGAAACCTGTTTTGCCTGTTGCTTCAGGAGGATTGCATCCAAGATTGGTGCCTGCGTTGCTTGAAACATTTGGCAATGATGTTGTCCTTCAAGCTGGCGGCGGAATTCATGGACACCCAGACGGAACAGTAGCAGGTGCAAAAGCAATGCGGCAAGCAGTTGATGCAACTCTAAAAGAACGAGTCCTTAGAAGTTTATGCTAAAACACACAAAGAACTCAAAGCTGCATTGAAATTATGGAAAACCTAAATTGGCTTGAGGACCCATGGGTAGCTTCGGTATACCGTTTCAACTATTGATTGAGGTGCAATTACTCCTTCTTCACAGATTAATCCCATGAATGTAGCGGCTTGGAGTAACGTCAAAAGCTGGGTTTCGCACAGACAGTTTTTGGGGTGCTTCATTCCAAACCTCGCTGGGGTTTCGTTGCTCAATCCCTTCGTATTCTCCGTCGAGTGTTTCCGGGTCAAACTTTAGCAGTTCCGAAACCACATAGAATGGCTTTCTAGCTTCGTTCGCCAACACCGCTATGCTGCTAGTGCCAATCTTGTTAACCACATTACCCTCTGAAGTGATAGCGTCTGCTCCAACCACAACAAGGTCAACATCTCCCATATATGATCGTGCGGCTGAATCAACTATAAACATGGTCTGGATGTCAAGTTCAACCATTTCTCTCGCAGTTATTCTTCCTTGAAAGGCAGGTCGGGTTTCAGTGCAGATGACGCTAAAGTTTTTGCCGTCAGCTTTGGCTTTGGCTATCATGCGGGTCACTGTTGATGAATGGCAATGTGTAAAAACTAGCATGCCGTCTCGGATTCGTTTTGCACCTATTTCTGCCGTACGCTCCCTTGATGCCTCAAGATTCTGCAAAAACAAGCTTACGTTCGCAAGAAACCATTGAGCTTAGATACGTCAACTTTTTCAGTGCTGCTGTCTTGAGCTTGAGTAATTATCCAGTGAACAGCATTTCTCATTAGAGGTTCAGTTTCTCTTGATGCAAAAAGGATAGTTTGTGCTTCTTTTAGTTCGCTATAGGAACGCGGCTTTGTTTTTGGTTTTTGTCTGCTCTGCCAAGGTTTGGAGGGCTTTTATGGCGGCTATTGCGACGTTTCTTGCCCCTTGAACTTCCAATTTTTTTATTCGTTCAGCTGTAACGCGAACTGCTTCAGCATTATTATTCAACCTAAATTGTCGAGTTTCTGAGTAATAATTTATTTATGGAGAAGCATATAAGCAAATTCATAACAAATCTATTCATGGAGCCACATGCTGCCATATGAAGTTGGTATCTTTTTGGGCGACTAATTAATGCTTTGCTGGATGCCGTTTTCTTGATGTTAGAGCTATGTACACAGCGCCGACTATGATAATTATTCCAATTATAAACAGCATAATCGCTAAGTCTTGACCTGATGTTAATGAAGAGTTAGTTAAATCTAGTAAAGAGAAAATGCCTATAGTAATTAAAATTAAGCCTCCTATCAAATAGCCGATAAAGCCATGCTCGCTTTTCTCTTGTTTCTTGTTTTTTTCGGCTTTGCCATTTATCACATAACCAGGATTCGGTGATGCTTGGCTCGGTACTGCGGCTTTTAATGAAGTCCCACACTGTGGGCAGAAAACCATTGTTTCATCAACTTTATTGCCACATTTCGGACAATAAGACATTCGATTTCTCCTTTTCGTTATCTTTTATCATTCTTGGATATTTAAAACATGTAGTCTCATAATTGCGAAAGATATATTTGTCAATGTTTCATACTCGAATTGGGAAAAACAGCTTGATAAACCATTTTGATTTTCCATCGTTAACCGAAAAAAGAAAAGAAAACTTGGTTACCGGACTATATGCTGGAGCTGTTTTTATTCTCTTAGCCTCGATTTACTTTGTCAATCAACCCAGCAGCCTTTACGGCAGCATTGCCAAGTTTTTTAATTCTTTAGTTTTGGCTCAAGTTCCAGGTACTACGATATCTTTGCCTGCGCCTGCAGTGCCAGCTGTTCATGCGTTTCTTTATGGTGTGGTTTTCCAGTTTTGCTTAGGCTTAGGAATTTTAGAAATCGCAATGTTAACTCTAAGGATTGTTGTGTTGCATTCGCCGCTTTCGAAAAAAGCCGAAACTGTTGGAAATCTTGTTTTCTGGCTTGGAGCAAGCTACTTAGCAATATCCTACCTCGTTAAAATGACAATAATGACTGAATGGTTTGTTTTTTGGGCAGGAATAATTTTGATCGGCGGGTTTTCATTGGTTGCTAGAGCTTTTGTTCTCTTTAGCTAAACGCTAAATCTTAATCTTTTGTTTTATTTTTAGTTTCCACCAAAGCTTCATTATTTGCCAAAACATATTCCATGAATCTTTAAAGAGGTTAACTTTTGTGCCTTTGCCGCTTTTCCATTCGACCGGAATCTCTTTTATCTTATAGTCATGGCGTGTGCTCTTACCATTATTTCTGTATCCCAAAACCAATGAGTCGCCTCAACCTCATCAAGTAACTGCAACAATGGTTCTCGCTTGAAAGCTTTGAAGCCACATTGGTGATCCCTAAGTTTTGAGCCAAGCATGTTGTCGGACAAGAAAATTGTAGGTTTTGGAGCTTATGCTTCTGCTCATGTCCGTTCAACTTTGCTTTCAGGAAGCATTCTTGAGCCAGTTGAGAAATCGTAGCCTTCAACTGTGATGGCTTCAACGAGAGGTTTAAGATATTTAAGGTCTGTTGCTAAATCCAAATCCATGTAAACCAAAACTTCGCCGTTGCTCTGTTTAAATGCGTTGTTGAGTGCGGTTCCTCTTCCCATTCGCTTTTCACGGTGAATATGCCTAACGTATGGGTATTTTTGTGCTAGTTCTTCTGCTCGTTGAGCGGTGCCATCGGTGCTTCCGTCTTCAGCAATTATTATTTCGTATGAATGTGTGAATTCATTTAGAGTTTGGATAGTTTTCTCCACTGCTGGAAGCAAGATAGTCAACTTCGTTGTAGGCAGGAAAAACCACTGAAACTTCTACTTTTTCGTTGGAGCTATTTTGCAGGTCATGGCGCAAAGAACCAGCTTGGGAACCACTTCAAATTATGTAATATATTGAGTGGAAACAGGCATGCCTGAAATTACAGGATAAAAGAGCGCGAACAATACACAACTGCACGCAAATATGGCTATGGCAGCAATTTTTCCTATAGGTTTATTCCAGTATTTGTTGATGAAGTATGTTATGGCTAAGCATAAGTAGTGGGTACGCTTAGGTAGAAATGGTAGATGTAGGTTGCTCTGGAAATTAAAATGTAAGGTAGCCATGAGAAAAAGAAAATAACAATTATGAATATGATCGGTAAATCAGCTTGTTTAACTTTTATGCTAAATCGTTTACTGCTAGCTTCTTTGAAGATCGTAAACCCTGCAGAAAACCACTTTTGTTCATCAGTATGCCTGTTAATGCAATCACTGCTGCAAAGCCAATCCACCAAACAATTGGGTTGCCAAAAACTGTGATAGTGGAATCGACATTGTTGGGTAAGTAAGTTATGTCAAACCATCTTGGAACGTTTACTCCATCTATTCTGAACATGAAGGGCCAAGCACCACCATGGAGCCGAAGAGGGATCAGCTACAGAGCCTGATGTGAAAACTAAGCATTGCACTTTGCAAATTGAGAATCGTTAAGAAAGAATCACCTGCAAGCATATCGGGAATGTAGGTTACAAAATAGATTACAACGGCAATACCGATGAAGCCCAGAAACAAAAAGACGGGATAATCAAAGAAAGCAACGTATTTGTCACTTAAACTCCTTTTAAGCTTTATAACATCTCTTATTCTGACTGCTACAAGTAAAGCAAGCATGCCCAACAGCACCAAAGAGGGTAAACCACTTTGTTGAAAATCCAAGTGCAAAGAAAATCACTGCTAAAAACAGCGGCAGAACAGACGCTTTCCATCCATCCTTAACTACGTTCATGAAGTATATCAAAAAGAACAGCTGCGAAAGCAATGCGAAGAACACAACGTAAGTGTCCGCTGTGCCTATTCGTGCCATTGTGAAATGCATAAAGTCAAATGCCAACAGGAAGGCTGCTGAGAAACCTGCCAATCCATGTTCCAAACAATTTCTTTCCCAACAGATACATTAAGGGAATCATCAAAGTTGCAAAAATTACGCCCATTATTCGCCAGCCAAACGGAGTAGCACCGAAAACCGCTACGCCTGAGGCTTGAATCAGTTTTCCAAGCGGCGGATGGGTTCTCTCATCGGGTATCTGATGGTTGACGTAGTTTTCTGCTGATCTGGCAAAATAGACTTCGTCAAAATACATTTTTGACATGTAGGTCGGGGGGATTTGCAAGTTAATTTTGTTCATCAACCAGTTGGTTAAAGTTGGATCGGTGGTGTTTTCGCCTGTAATTGCAATGATGGGAATTTGTTGGTGGCTTTGGCTTTCCACTCCGATTTCTGACACTTGGATGAAAGGTGACGGTTGTTGGTCTGAAGGGTTAGGAATGCCCCAGTTGGAGAACATTGGTTGAGAATTATAGTTAGTAGCGGTAACGTTGAACTCTAAATACTGTGTATTCGACATTTACGGTTTTGCTTTGATAGACTGAATAATCGGTTCCTGTGGGTTGCAGAGCTAATTGACCCAATATTACTCCAGTTTCCAGGCGACGCCAGAATATATTGTAACGCTTGCGTTGCCGCTTTGAACCCAGAAATAAACATTTTCTAACCTGCTGTGTTGACCCCAAGTTAACGTAGAAACTCTCTTGTTGAGTGCTTTGCCAATTTGTTACTGGATACTTCGATTGAACCCACATTCCAAGCGGCTATGGCGAAGAAAACTATCGAAATCAAAACAATAGTTATGATGTCTTTTTTTGTTATTTTTATTCCAAAGTTTATTTGAGTTCACCTCTCTGTTGGGTTTGGCTTAACTCGACTGTTGAGTTTTGAGCCATTTATTTGCTCTTTAGTTCATCCCACATTAGTATTGAAGCATATACAAGCATTAATAAATTAATAACGCTTACCGCCACAACAATCAGTCGTCCATAAGGTGCACTGTATAAATTAGCAAAATTAGGTAAGATGCATTAAGCCAGTAGAGAACGTATGCTTCGTTGACAAACAAAGTCGCAGTTAAAACCACATACAATAGGTCGAACTTTTTTGATAAGTGGAAACATCAATGCCAAGATGCTTATGGCTGGAAATAAGTAGCGTTCATGAATCCTTGTTGGAAGCATGAAAAAGGCAAAGAGAAGCATGAACGCAGAAAAAACAGCAAGCAAATCGCCTGAATCCTTAAAACGCTTGTTCAAAAAATAAAAACAAAAACGGCGAAAGCACCAAATAATACCCAACCAACAACTTGAGCACTCCATCAGGAACCCATAACCCATACAATCCCCACAGGTTGAAAGCGTTAATTGATGTGTAATGCGTATCCTCTGTAAGCTCCAAAGTATATTTTGTTAAAAAAGTCACTGGATTGCTCCATTCAAAGGGAAGAATTACTAAGAAAACCGTTGCGGCAAACGCAGCTACGGAATATAGCAGCTTTTTCAAGCCACCTTTCTTATAAATCAAGAAAGCAATCAGTGGTAACAATGCGATTCCTTGAGGCTTAGTTAAAATTCCTAAGGCGAAGGCTACTGCGGAAAGTTCAGGTTTAGCTTTAAGCGCAAGCATAAGCGACAAAACAAGAAAGAAAGTGTAGACAGCATCATATTGCCCCCATACTGCCGCGTTAAATATTACTGCTGGATTAAAAGTGTAAAGTGCTGTTGCCAAGAGTGCAAGCTTGAAAGTTGATTGTTTTCTAACAAAAAAATAAATTAGTGCTGCGGTGGCTAAATCGAAAAGGTTAGGAACCACCTTTATCATTGTCAAAATGTTGATGGATGCTGCTTTTGCTAATGAGCCAAATGCCCAGAAAATGTAAACATTGAAAGGTGGATAATCCGCAAATCCAGCAAGGTTGTAAAAAGGTCTTATCCCATGTGTGGCAGCAGTGTTGAACCAATAAGAAAAATCTCCCGTGTCAATTGGGTATCCTTTTTGAGGAAACAAGAGAACCCTGACTATAAAGGAAACTGCAAGCACGATGGCTAAAATAACAATTTCGCGTTTTGCAAACGAGAAGTTAACCGCTTGTCCCCTCCCATCACGCAATCAGTTGCCGTAATGGCATAAGAAGGTTTTTCCAAAAACTCGTTTTTATTTTGTGAAAAGATAACGAAAGCTAATTGGCTATTAACTGTCAATCGTCAATAAAATGCCCTTAAATTATCCACAAACTAGTTAAAGAGTCAATTTAGCGATTGGCATATAATTTGGACACCTTTTAATTCTGCGCTGGCTTAGCCATGTTAGCGGATAATTTTTTAAAAAACTTTTAAGATTAAGGATTAATAAAAAAAAATAGAACAGGGATTTTAGATATCTGCTTCTTTGTTTAACAATCGCGTACCTTTAGGTTCTCTGGTCTTTACGGATGTATCGCAATTGGAGCAGTAATTTGCTGCTAGCGATGGTCCCATTGGCGATGATGTGGAAGGCGAATGTTTCCGGATGGCTGCGAAGTATATTGTGGCTGTTGCGGTGCTCTTATAGCGAAGAAGCCGACCACTGCAAGTATCCAAGCGATAAAGATCAGTAACAAGCCTATTCCAAAAACTATTGTCAGTATCGAGCCCCACCAAAGCAGAGTGCCGGCGGTAGCAAACGAATGTTCTCCTGATTTCTCCGCGAGCGTGTTGAAGGTTTTTCTTAAATGCGTGGATGCCAGAACGAAGAATATGAACGCAACGACAAGTCCAGCAAAGAAAGCTATCAAACCAACTGCAAAGCCTGCTGTAAATACGAAGTTTGTTTTAAATGTAAAGCTTGTTGTGGATCCAACACCGATAACTATTGATGCGATCGCTACCGCTGCGGCTATTAGTGCAATTATGTAATATTTGACGCCTGTTAGAGAGTTCTGGTAAATTTCATTTTCTTGATAGTAATTCGCAAATTCCTTCAAACCTCTAAGCAGTAGAATAATTCCGATGATTCCCAGTACCCAGCCGACGTAAGGAACTAAACTGAGTATGAGCAATATTGAACCTTCCATTGCCAAAGTTTTGCTATATTGAAAATTTGTACCCATTTTTTTTTCTCTCCTGATTTTTTACCTGTCAGCATACAAGTAGCGTGCCGCCTATAGCCCTAACATTTAGATTATCCGCTCTAAGAGTTAGAGTCATAAGCAAACAGGGCAATTAGAATGAAAATATGGAAATAAAATTTAGTTGCGGAGCTTGGTTTATCTTTAGCTTTGCTGCATAGCAAGGAGCAGTGGAAACGAGTGTCAAAGCCACGTGGAATAAGCGCTGATTTTCAGTCGCCAAGAACAAAACTGCTGTATTTCATCTATTCTGCCCCTAATAGTAAAATCAAGGCTGAACCTGGCGTAAAATCAAATCTTTCTTCTGCTTTGGGCTATAAGTTGACGGGCATTTTCATTATGACTGGAATTACCTGATAAGTGCAGGTATGATTGAGGAAAAACACGGCTATTATCTTGTGACCGCTGAAGGCAAGAAGGAATTTGCTTTATACTCAACAGCTTCGATTAGTAACTCGATAATGATTGTCATGGGAATTGCCATAGTAATTTTTACCTTTTCACTTGAGCTAAGACTTGTTCCAATAATTAGTGTAGCGTTTTTCGGAATAGTGCTTATCGTTATTGGTTTTTCTTTCTTACTGCTAAGCAAAAACAACAAGCCGCAATTGCCGCCTGAAGCTAAAGATTTTCTAAAAGAACTAAATCGTCACTAACTGGCTTCATATTGTGTGCGCGCAATGAATCTGTTCAAGGATCAATCACTCTAAAACTTGAATTGCCTAGAAACTGATTTGCTCTGTGGAAGAATTCCGCCAAGTATATTTGAAGGCACTATTTTTCTCTCGCAATAAAGGAACTGCGAGATCGAACATTGGTGGCTTTGGTAGAAATGAGTGAACTGCCATAGCGCACGTGATTACTCTTAAAGAAGGTTATTATACACTAACAGTGCAAATAAATTAGGCGCAGCGTTATTTTTATGTCCAAACAAGAAAAAAATATTAGTAAAAAAATGGCTAGTAAAGGCATTTACGATAAAGGAAATTCCAGTTAAAAACATTGTAGAAAGAGAGCAGTTCGATAAAGATGGAAATTTGGTTTGTCCAACATGCAAGAAATCGCTAAGAGGTCTGATAACTAACGTTTCAGATTCATTGATTGCTCCGGACAAACATACAACTAAAAGGCATAAAGTACAATGTTGCTCTGAGGTTTGCACTGCGGAATTCCATGAAGTGCAGCAAAAGAGCCTTGACGAGTAGGGTAAGACTATTATTTTTCTCCAATACTCAAAGAACTCAAAGACCGAACATTGAGTGCCCTAAAAGAAATCAACGTTAGCATGCAAATGTGAATTGTCTTTGAAAATGATTCTCAAAGGCCTTCAATAAATTGGTATAGAGGAGGGCATGGGTTATCGATAGACCTTTCTCCATTTTTTTTAAAGCGTTTAATACAATCTAATCCAAAATAATTGTATATGTCGACTTTGAAAACTTGCCCTAAATGCAACGGTTCAATGAAAAAGTCTAAAGATCTATCCGCAATAGTTACAGCTTCCAAAGGAATCAAAGGGTATAGTGTCAAAACGAACAGGTTCATTCCAGCTAGGACCTACACGTGTCAAGAGTGCGGTTACATAGAATTGTACTATGATGCTGGCTAATCTGGTTACCAAGGTTTTGGCATATCACAGAACATATAAAATACAATAAATAAAATACGGGTTGACTTATACTATAGCCTCGGATAGTCGACAGGCCTTGAAAACCCTCGCCAAACTAATTCTCGGCGATTTCTGGCCGATCAGGCAGGCGCTATAAGCTTTTAAAGCTATTGTCACATATTTTTTGCCGGTGCTTCCTTGAAAACGTGTGCTATGAGAAAAACCATCTTAATTGCCATGCTATCCATGTGCCTGTTTTTGGCGGGAAGCGCCCGTTTTGTTAAGACAGAGAATACTCCTGCCAACATACTATATTCTGTTCCGGTTACATTGACGAATTCTCAGCCAGCAGCGACGCCTGCTCCTTTCCAACAGATGATAACAGTTGACAGCGCCGCTTACAGTTCACACGAAGCGGCCAACCTTCAGAATGTAGAATTCTTTGATTCGCTTGGTAATATAATTCCAAGCTGGCTAGAATCTGGGAACAGCAACTCTGCAACTGGAACTGTTTATTGGCTCAGACTTGAGGAAGGCATAGCGGCCAATGCGATTTTGACCATTTACATGGGATTCGCGGCAACATCGACAAATCTCTTCAATTCTCAGACTACTGGCGAGGCCCCCCAACTAACTCCTATTTACGGCCAAAATGATGATGGAACCAATGTGTTCTCGGCATATTGGAATTTCGCAGGTTCGAGTGCACCGAATGGATGGACAAATAACGGCGCAACCTTCAATAACGGAGCAACTACCTCGTGGGCAACCGACCAATGGGCAGAAACAACAGCAACGTACACTCCCCAGAATTATGTGGTGGACTTTTACTGTAACTGCCAAAGCGCGGCATCAGGAAATAATTGGCACAACGGCTGGGATAACACCATCGATGGAGGAACAGGTTTCGGGGCCACTGGAGGAGATTATGCCGTAACATTTGCGTTCCCGTCGCAAGGTCCTTCTTACGATATGTATTCCCCTGAGACTCCGACTGGAACGACAATGCATGTTCTTTCGTTGATTTGGACAACATCCTCATCCTCAGGCGATTATGCCTCAATTGACTATGCAGCATTTACTGCCTACAATGAAGGGTATCAGCCTCCGGCAGCCGCTCATCTATTGCTTAATAACAACCCAGCATTCTATCAGTGGGCACGGCTAAGAACTGTGCCGCCTAATGGTTTCTTGCCAACAGTTGCAATCAATGGACAAACACGATCAACAACACCTCCCAAGACCATGCCAACTCCTTCTCCCAGCACTACTCCTTCAGCAACAGCAACTAACAACCAATCATCCTCGAGCCCATCCCCGACAGCCACTTCAAGCAATAACAGCGGATCTATGCTAATAATTCAAAATTGGATTATAGTCATTGCTACCATAATCGGAGTAATTATCGCGGTCATAGCTTACCTTAACCCACGAAATAAGTCCTCAGAAAAATAGCTGCAAAATCATAATAAGATGGTGTTTGGCGATTGTACGCACAGCTAGGTCAAAGTCCGCGATTACTCAAGTTGCATCCAATTTTTTCGGGAAATTTTTCGATGCGCCCACCCAATCAAGCCTAGTCCAGGTCTTGATTTAACATTTCTGGCTGAACGGATTTTCGGTCGTTTTTTGGAACTTTCAGGGCTTTCTGACGGTTACGGTGCATTCGCTTTTTCAAGTAGTTGATTGATTAAGTATATGTCTTCTTGGACGGTTTCCATGTGACGGCAACGAGTTAGCAGTGTCCTGAAGCCGTCCAGCTTCTCGCCTTTTTTAAGGTACCTTTTGATTATGTGCCTTTCGCTGTCTGTAAGGATGTACTTTCGCATTCTAATGCCTGAATCAATGTATGCACCATAGAATAATAATGTTACTGGAGCTATGATACTGTTACAGTAGCTTGACTGCAGTCTCGAGTGGAAGCGCAGGGGTGACCGCTCGCTTGGAACAAAAGTTGTTTTGCTTCTGTTACAGTAGCGTCTAATAATTTATTTACGTTACTGTTGTAGTATCGCCATGTGAAAATAGGGCAACTCAAATATTGTCAAGAAACAAACAGGGCGACCAAATTGCCCCAGAAGACGTTCAGCAAATCAACCCATCCTCCTTTTTCGTGAAATCTCTAAGCGGACAGTCCGGCTACTTCATGAAACTTGAATCGAAGTTCAATTGGTTTCAATCAGAATTCAGGGCCCTTTGGAGACGGCAGATCGAATACAGTGCCCCTCCACAAGCTCATAGAGCCCGAGTTAATCATCGAGAATTTTAAGGACCTTTCTGACCAAAGGCCTTCGCCAAAAGTGGAGGATAAGAAGACGGACAGCACATAATATTTTTTTTATTTGTTGTAAAGAATAGTTATTTTCTGTTAAACTATCCTTCTTCTATACCCCAGAAAATTGCAGGCCTTTAGTTGCCTCAAGAAAACCTGCAGATGCGATCAAATATCGGTCAAGGCATATTTTTTTATGCTCAGCAAAACTGAATAAGAATTTCTTCGGGATCCAGCTAGCTTTAACTCGAACTATTAAGGTTCATTGCGTTGTCGCTTGAAAGTCAAAGGCCGAAAAAATGCGCGAGGACTTTTTTTGCTTGGCGTGACAGAAAACTGCAACATCGTCGCGGAATTCTGCAGCGAACACCGAAGCCTGAATCAAGACCATTCAATGAATCAGGGGCTGAATTGGAGCCTTCGGCGGGATTTGGACCCGCGACCATTACCTTACCAAGGTAACGCCCCACCGGGCTAGGCTACGAAGGCACATAATGCTGTTACCGTGAAAGAACTGCTTCTTGGCAATAAAACGCTTACGGTTGCAACATAATAATGTCTAACTAAGAGTATGCCATAATGAATGGCAATAGTTAGCCAGGTTGTTACTTTAACAATTTTTCTGGAACCATTCTCATATATTTGTTGACGTAGAACATATCTGGTTCATGTTTGGCCGCCCTGACTCTAATGTCAAATTTTGGGTCTTGAGGATTAGTACTGTCAAATAGAATTAGGCCTATGCCAAAAACTAAACAAAGTGATTCAAGCCTTTCTTTGTCTTCTATATCTGAAGCGTTGGGTATCACAATGTAAGTTTTATGACTAAAGGATCCATATGCACAAGCTTGACCAAATGCAGTGATTAGACCCTGCGTATCGGTTTTTATTTCAGCAGACACAATTATGATTTGGCGTTGAATTATTTCACCTAATATAGCTCTTTCTATTCCTATTACATCTGGTGTTCCCCATTTATCGCCGAAAGATTTACCGCCTAAGGGTATTGCTGTAGTGCATTCGCCGAGATCATTTTCTAGAAAATCCGCAAAAGAGGCGTAGAAATCAATTTCTCTAACTGGAACGATATGTAGCTGGCTTTCCGATGTCGCGGCATTTCGCTTTTCCTTAAAGGAAATGTGTCTAAAAAGTCCTCTGCCTGCTTTATAGACTTCTGACGGTTTGGTTGAATCAAGGTTCCAAATTGTCCCACGAATATGGTTGACATTTGCATCGGGTAAACTGTCTTTAATTTGTCTTATTAAATTAGAGTAACGAACCCCTTCAGGGTTGCCTTTAAGAATCTCAATGGCTTTTTCCTCTATTCGTTCTTTGTAAGTTCGGGTTGGCATAGATTATTCAATGAAAGCTTTTAATTTAAGAACTTATTGCAAGAACTCCTTAACAGATATTAAGGTAAAATCATTTTATACTAAATCTTACAATGGGCAGGGGTCTCCAAGCCTGGTCAACGGAGTAGGGCTTAGGACCCTATCGCGTAGGCGTTCGTGGGTTCAAATCCCACCCCCTGCACCAATATGGAAAAGTATGCAAAGAGGTCACAATGGTTATTTCTGTTTGACGAATCCGAATATTGGCCTTACCAGGCATAGGGAACCAAGCGGTAACGAACTTTCTGGCAGTACTCAGAGTAACCCTCTAAATCTTTCGCCAGAAACTTTTCTTCACCCACAATCCTCACAGCAATTTCTACCACGATAGGTGGAAACATGAGCAATCCCCAATAGGAACCCAAGGCAAAAGGTACAAAGACCAACATAAGTAGGGCTCCAGAATACATAAGATGGCGAACTACCCCGTATGGACCTGTTGATATGACTTTTTGCCCTTCTTTGACCTCGACAAGAACTGACGTATAGGTATTCTCCTTAAAGACCAAAAAATGGTTAGGAGCCCGAGCCCAACGAAAATATCCCCAATTAAACTTAAGGCAGGAGGTACTGTGGACAATTGAAAATGATGGTCAAGTGCAGGAACTAAAATCAGCAAAATGAAAAAAACACTAATAACGGCTTGTGTCAATTTTTGGATCTCATCTTGTTCCGCTGTAGCCCCAATCTTTAAGCGACTGCAATTAGCGTAAGATCTTTTTGAAGGAAATACGCACTGATTGCCGAAAACGCAAAACCACAAAGACAAACCAAAAAATCCATCCCTGCCAGTAATTAAGTGTCCAAGCAGGCACGAACAACGCAACCCATAGTAAAATTGCAAGTGCCGTTAAATCTATAATCGCTAGTTTATTTACGCTGAGGCGGGGCTTATCCATGTGGCTCGTCTTCTTTAATTCAGTTCCTAAACTTCAATATAACTTTCGCTTGAAAATCGAATGCACTTGATAAAAACAAAGGTCAAATGAAATAACTTGAGAAATATGGAATAAATTGCAGAAGATTTAAGCATTCATCTATTATTTATACAGGACAAGGCAAGGTTTTGCATGGTTCATAGAAGAGTACGGGGCGGACAGTTCACAATTAAGCATGTTGAGAAGAAATGCCCCGTCGAGTTGGGCGAAGAATTATTAGTGAACATCACCGACATTTGTCCAAGTGGAGACGGAATGTCAAAAATTCGGGGCTACGTCATTATGGTGCCAAAAGCTAAACCCAGGGACTGTGTGAAAATAAAGGTGACACAAGTCGGCGAAAAAGCGGCAATTGGCGAAATAATCAATTAATCCTGACACGCATTAGTTTCAAAAAAGTGGCGTCTCAAGCATTAAGAACTACAATGATGTCCAAAATCAGGTGTTGGATCTTAAGAATTAGTAACTTGAATTGATGTTCCTAATCCATGTTGGACAACCTTAACGCTATAATCGAGTAAACTTTTCACTGCCCTTATCCTGTTTCTTGGAACATGAGCTACACCATGAATTAAACCATATACAGACAGGAATATCATTGGTAGAACCGAAGATTCTGAATAGACCGCAAGCATTAAAACAAAAAGAGGTAGTTTCGAAACACCGGTTTTTGATGTCTGTGGAAAACTCATTATGGCACTTCTTTAAGAATTATCTACTAATGGAAAAGTTAAGGTTTTCCTTATATATTTCCATGGTGAGATTCTAAATGCTTCACTATCTTTTATAGCGATATTTTTCTTTTGCCAGTTATTTTACCCAGTCGCGTCTTCTTCAATCTTTATAACAATACTTTTCGATAAGATTTTGCGGAAATCTTAATTTGTGCGCTCTCTCTATTAATGCTCTAACTTCAGGATAGAGAGCAGGCGCTATAAGGGTGATACAACGATGAGAATTCTATTCGTTGGAAGTCTGAATGTCAATGAAATACCTGAATTAGATTTAGTAATTAATAATGTCAAATCTCTTGTTAAAACATTAAAAAAACAACAGTTTGATTTTGTTATACGAATGGTTGACTCAAATGATCCTACTCATATTCCAATTGATCATTTAGTTTATGAAGCATTAGATGAATACCATAAAATTTCAAAAAAGTGGAACGCAGAATCTCTAACAATATTTAACGAACCTGGAGAATCAACTAACTTCAAAGTGAACATTCCTCATACTTCATATACTGCAATTACATCCTACCGACTTGAATTTTATAAAGAACTGCTAAACAAAGCCGATATTGTGATAGGTGTTGGCGGAGAATATGGTTTGCCACGTATGTATATGCTGTGTGAATTTATAGGAAAACCTATTTTATTATTGCCGGGAAGTGGCGGTTCTGTTGATTTCCTTTGGAGAGATTTTTTCAGGAAAAACACAGAAATAACTTATTTAAGCAATAAAAATCATTCAAGTTTTAAAACAAATTCCCTATTTGAATATAAATGACCCAGAATATTCCACAAAAATACACGAATTGATAATGATTATTATTAATGGGTTTAAAAAACATAAAGTCTCAAAATCACCAATTTATACTAATTCACTTGATAAAATTACATTATCCGATTTGTTCAAAATTCTAAGAAGATTTTCGGTTAAGCTTTGGATGGAGTTACTCTCATTTACAATTGCTATTATTGGCTTATTGCTTTATTTCTTACTGCGATAAAAATCTTGAGGCGAAAAAATGAATGAAAAATTTATTCAGGAACTCCTTAAAAACATCGAAACTGAGAATTTCTCATTTTATCTTTATGGCTCAGCGGGATTAAATGCTTCTCAAGGAAGAGATATTGATGGTATATGTCTTAGTCCCGATTTTAAGGAAGGGTATTACTCACAGCTTAAGATAACTATTGAGGAAAAGCTGAGGGTATGCAATTTATATTTTATTTCTAATGATGTTTTTTTGGATGACGTTTATAAATTAAAATATGGTGGTTATTATTCTCATAAATTTGCTCTTAGCTTTAAAGAAATATTAAAAAAAGGAGATTCATTAGATGCTCCGTTAGTTTTTTGGACTAATGAATATAGATTATATAGTAAAACAAAAAAAATCTCTTCAAAATCTCCAGATTCTCTAGCTTTCATAAAGTATTTGGATTATAAAATATTCAAATATAAACCCGACTTTGGTAATTCTTTGACAAAATTTATTTCTGATCACAATCGGATCATGACTCTACAAGATTTCATAACAAGTAAAATATTCACCAAAAATCCTGTGTCATTTGAATCTACCTCTGATTTTAATAATGATAAGATTTATTTTGAAAACCAAGAAAAAATGTTTTATTATTTTTGGTCAGAATATTGTAAATATAAAGACAAAGGTGTATTGTGGGGTGAAAATACATTTTTGAAATTGAAACGGTCTTTGGAAGAAGTGGACTATCAGCTGATAAAAAAATATTTCAATTTGGATTTTTCGAACGCGGCTCTTTGAAACTGACTCGCATTAATTATTTTTTCAAAATAAATGAAATGGGCATTTTAAGGCGGTTCCATGATCATTGCATATTCGAAATAGGCTTTTTTCAGGTTCTATCAATACATAATGCCGCTCCTGCCTGGCTACTATCTAAACGTATTACAGATGTAGATCCAATTTTTGAAATTGTGTAAGCACCAGAGAGTATGACCGCTAAACGCCAAGCAAGGGTGCACAATTTCGACAGCTGATCTGGCCGTTTGCAAACCGACAGTCAAAGTAACTTTCCCTTCATACTCAGGTAGCATAGGGCTCTCATGAGTACAAAGCACATTTACTCCCACCAAACTTTGTGCTACTTCCAAGAAAGCGGCGGAGGACTTACGTGGAACGCCTTCTTTGACTTTAGGCGGATCAGAGATTAACCCGTTGATAAAGCCAAACTTCAAACCTGTCAGCCTTTGGACTTGACCATCTTGTTGAAGCAAGCGTTTTCCATCAGAATTGGTCAGAGACTTTAGCAACTCAAGGTTTTCATGATTCCCATAAATCGAATAAACCTTAACAAGATGAAGTAACACTTGCCAATCTTCCGTATTCCAAGCATGACCCCAATCTCCAAGACCAATCAAAATATCTGGTTTTTCTATAGCGATTATTTTCTTTAACCAATGAAATGCTTTCGATTCATCAATACCTCTGTGGGGTTCACTCTCAAAATGGAGGTCACTAATCACGAGAATGCGCTTAACCATGGCTTGAAAGAGTTGCACATTTCGAATATTAGGTTTGTCCTGTTATTCTTTTCAACATCGGTTAGCCTATTATTCGGTTTGTATAAAACGCCCTAAGTTTATTCTTATAATCTGAGCCCCAAACTTTAGAACATATAAAGACTTTCAAGTGGCTATGGGGCAATAAGTAAATCGGTTATTGACCTTCTTGCTGGGCGATGTTGTTTACTTTTTTATTTAGGAATCTTCAAGTGGCTTGAGACAATTTGGAAGATAACTATGGCTGCGTAGAAGGCGTATGAAAGTATAAGTTTAGGGCGATGAACAGCGTATTTTAAATCGCTGACCATGAATTCAATGTGTTTTCGGGTCGTCCACACTTCTTCGGGCCGAAAATGAATGCAGTATGGATCATAGACGCCTAACACCTTGTAGCCTTTTTCTTCAATCCAATCTTTAATGAATCCATCCTCGTAAGTATGCAACTGAAAAGGAATTTTGATGTCTTCAACTGTTTTTCGTCGAACTAAAAGATCGTGGGTTCCGCCTCTTTTTTCAAATATTTTTATCGTAACCCTCTCAAACAGCCTTAGTAATTTTGAGTTTCTTAGCACTGACCAAATTTCGATACCCCAGACAGCGCCAACATCATTTTTTATTAATTTTTGAGCCTCAGCAAACCAGTTTTTTGACAGAAGAACATCGCTATCAACAAACACGAACCAGTCGCTTTTCACCATTTGAATTGCAGTCTGCCTAGCGCTGCCTCTAGTTCCTTTTTCTTGAACAAAAATAACATTGCCATATTTTTCTTGGAACTCCTTCACTATATCTGCTGTTGCGTCAGTGGAGTAGCCGTCAACAATGATCAGGTTTTTAACTGGTATGTTTTTGTAAACAGAATTTATACATTCCCTCAACATTCTGCCGCTGTTCATTGTAAGAATAGCAACGTCTACGCGTTCCATATGATCACTCAACGAGAAAAAGCATTTTTAGTACCCCATCAAGCCGCAGCATCGAGAACAAATGGGAAAAACTCCATTCTCGCAACTTCTCAGGGCCTGTCTAAATTTGCGGTGTTTTTCACTATTGTATATCTCAAGGATATTGGATTCCATAATGTTTCCTGTAACGAAATCTGGAAAATCTCTACATGTAACGGTGTCTCCATTTGGCATCACATCTAACTGGAACCACGGGGCAACACATTTTTTGTATCCAAAGAAATTTTCTGGTTCAGTATAATAAGTCCTAATCTCCTCTGTTTTGAGGTTTGGCGCAAAAAGAATCGGTAATTTGGATTTCTTAGATTTTATTTGTCTAACCTGTTCAGTAATGTTGTCTATGTCTAGTTTTGTGGTGTCGCGGACATAGCCTTTCCACGCAAATGGTGTTATGCCTAATTTTTCCTCTGCGATTTTGGTGTGCTTCTGCCCAATCGATTCTCGAGTGAACCAAGAATAATAAATTACCATGCCGTCAGGTTTTAGTTTTTCCGCTTCCTTTACGGTATCAAGCAATGCGTTCTGATTGTTAATGGAGATAGTTGTTAGAACGAAAATTGCTGGTTTCGATGTTTTCTTTTCTTTCTTTATTTTTTGAATAGCTTGTATTCCCTTTGTTGCAGTTTCCAAGGCTCCTGGGACGCCTCTGCATTTGTCGTGAATTTCTTTGGGTCCGTCAAAGGAAACGCAAATCATATCCCATCCGTTGGCAACTATAGTTTCAGCGTTTTTTTCTAATCCGACTCCATTGGTCACTATCTGAACCGTTAATCCTTTTTGTTTCATATAATTAACAAGAGGAACCAAATCCGCGTAAAGGAAAGGTTCTCCACCTGTAATGTAAACATGAACTTTTTTTGGCGCTACTTCATCTACTACTTTTTTATAAACTTCAACAGGAACTTCTCCTGTAACTTTCGGTGTATCTTCTCTTGCATTATACCCGGTTTGTCCCCATTGTGCACAGATTGCGCATCTATGATTACACCGATGAGTTATTCTAAGACTCAGCAACCAAAGGGCAGAACTGCTTCCATCTTCATTTCCATAATCTATTTTTGATTTGACAAACTGTCTATATGTCCCTCTAGCGAAACTTGTTACGAGCTCAGGGTTTCTGCATATTGGAGCAAAGAACTGTGTTGGGATGCGCCTCATTAATACTACCGTTTGTTATAGCGGTAGGATTATGTATAATTTAAGTTTGACTCATAACCATTGGGTTTTGAAAGTATCAAATTCACTTCAATCACGTTTTAGCCATTTAAGGTTCTTCTAAATCGATTTTTGTATTCTTGATATTGGAACAAAAAATCTTTTAAGCTTAGATTTCTAAAAATAGTTATTGACTTATGACTAATTACAAAGGCATAAGCCAATCTCAGGGTTACTTTAACTAAAGTTTACAGAAAGTTTTACACTTTGTGATGAAGACAGCTACTTCTTTCCTTTTGGAGGAAGCTGTTGTCGCAACTGTTTCTTTTTTTGTTCTTTTTCTCGATCCGCCTTCTTTTTTTGTGCGATCTGTGTATTCTTATTTTTTCTTTTCATTACGCTCATGTATTCACCCCTAACAAGCAAACAAGAGGCGATACGTGTTCTAAAGCTTTACCCTTTCTCATAGAAATCTGAAGGCTTGTATTTTGTTCTATACCTTTATTATTTACTATTATTATGACATAACCATTGATATTTGAAAATAAATAACTGACTAGATTATAAGTGTGCATACAGCTTAGATATAGTGTGAAATAGATGTCAAAACAAGAAAAAACTAAAAATAAACACGTGGTAGCAAAAGCCACTCCAGTCAAGGAAATACCTGAAGGAAGAAAAATCGTCAAGATTCCAGAATACGATGTAGTTTTCAAACAAATCATTGATAGTCCCGAAAAAATGTTTAAAGTTGAGGTTGAAGGAAAAACAGTAAAGTCCATGTATGCGCCTTTCTCGTTCAGAGTAAAGCAATATAACAAGAAACCAGATAGAAAATTCAATGCAGCGCTCAGAGTACGTAATAAAGAAATCTATATTGTGAAATTGGACAAAAAAGAATAAAGCTTCCATCTGCATTCTTTTCCCCAAGCTAGAGCAGATGTAAAATATGTCTGAACATAAACCTGAATGGCCTGAATCTGGTGACCTTGTAATCGCCACTATAGAGAGTGTGATGGATTACGGAGCCTATGCCAACCTAGACGAATACAACAAACGAGGTTTCCTTCATATCTCCGAAATCTCAAGCGCCAGAATAAGAAACATCCGCGACTTCGTTCGCGAAAAACAAAAAATGGTCCTTAAAGTTCTACACGTGAACCTTGAAAAAGGCCACATTGACTTATCCCTTAGACGAGTTACAAAACGCGAAAGAATCGAAAAAATCAAAGCTTGGAAAAAGGATCGCAAAGGCGAAGTACTGCTACGTGCGGTTGCAGAAAAAGTAGGCTTACCCATACATGAAGTCTACCAGGAGGCAGGCGTTATACTTGAAGAAAGCGTTGGTTTATACGAGGGCTTCGAAAAAGTACTCAAAGAAGGCGTAGAAGCTCTAACTAAACTTGACATACCTGAAGACATTGCCAAAGCATTCGCCCAAGTGGCAGAAGAACGCATCCGCATAAAAATGGTGAAAGTTAAAGGCACATTGGAACTGCGTTGCATGCAACCAAACGGTGTTAAATGCATTCAAGATTCAATTGTTAACGCCAAAAAGGCTCAAAAAGCCAAAGATGCCAAAATCGATTTTTCTGTTATCGCTGCGCCCCGATACAGTGTTGAAGTCTCGGCTGATAACTGGAAAAGCGCCGAAGAACTTCTTGATTCAGTTAGCGAAAGTGTAGTTACAAACATCACTAAAGCCGGCGGGCATGGTTCTTTTAAGCGAGATAAACAGTAAGGTGAACGCATGAGAGAACCCATCGAAAAAGTAATTTGGGGTCACGTAGAAAAAATTGGCAAAGGCACACGAGCAAACTATGAACCTGACAAAAAAACAATTACTTTCTGCTTCAAGAGGGGCGAGGAAACCTCCAGCGAACAACTAAGAAAACTGCGCGAACAACTCATGAACGAATTGAAGGCACTTGGCTATAACAGTCGCATGAAATACAACGGAGAAGTGATTGCGGAAAATATCGCAGAAGAAAATGTGGAGCTTGTTAGGAAAAATCACCAGCTCGTAATTAAACTTAATAATAAAAATCAACCTAAACCCAAAGAAAAAGATGTTTCAGACCAGCCAACTTAACTCCTTTTTATGAATAAGTTAGAGAAGAAGCTTCCATGAAGCGTATAGGCGTAAGTTATGATGTTGGCTGAGTTATAGGGTTCAATTGGTGCCCGGATTTCTCGAAAAATTAGACTATGCCGGTTGAATGCTGACATCAAAAACATAGCCTGCAAGACTGCGTGTATCTGAGTTGGTCAAGGAATCTAGAAGCAATTTTGGAATGAGTATGCGTCCTTGTTTATCCATTTTCGCATAAAAAGGCGCAGTGGTCACATAGAGCTGTTTGGCGCTTATGTGTACTTTTAAGACCTGGGTTTGTTCTATCTTGAATTGCAATTGAATTAATTTTGGGATCTGTAATCTATTTCCTTTTTGAAGTGCGACTTGAAATGCAACATTTTGGGTTAAAGGCATTATTTTTCCTTCAATTGTTTGACTATATTTAACTATTGCAGACTAATATATCCTACTACAGACTATTGCATACTATTACTGACTCAACCTGCAAATATTTCAAACCCTGAATCAATAAAGCACCTCAAACCAGTTTGTTCGAAAATGGCAACACCAGTGATGTTGTTATTCTTGAGAGAGATCAAAACACTAACAGAATCTAAAACATATATTCTCAAATAAACAAGTTATTCTGTTAAAAAAATAGGAGAATTGATACCATGTCGCAAAAGGGGAAGCCTATTCAGCCTCAGGCGCTATTTTTTTAGATAACCCCATAAGACGCTGGATTCAGCCGCCTTCTGAACTTATAGAAAAACTCGGCATTGCTCCAGATGATGTTGCTATGGATTTTGGATGCGGACCAGGCTAATTTACTGTAGATCTTGCAAAAAAGGCAAGAAGGGTAATAGCGGTTGACATTTCACTCGAGATGCTAAAAAAAGCCCAAAACAAAGCCGCTAAAGCGGGAGTTAAGAATATTCAGTTTTTGCAGAGTGACGGCAAGAATCTTCAACTTGAAGATATCTCAGTTGACAAGATTCTTTTAGTAACAGTTTACCATGAAGTAGGCGACAATGAAACCGTTCTAAAAGAGTTCAACAGGATTCTGAAGCTCAACGGCAAGCTGATAATGGTGGAGGTCATAAAAAAGGGTATTTTTCCTGGTGCGCCCATTCAAAATCCAGAAACGTTAAAAACGGAAATTGAAGCCGGCAATTTCCAGCTTCAGCAGATGCTGCCATTAAAGAACTATGGCGTTTTCTTCTTTAACAAAAAAACGTAATCATTCGACTGTTTCTCTTTTGATTCTGTCTTTACTTATGGTTAATTTTACAAAAAACGCGAAAAGATGCGGAAAGCTATTCCGCCAACCAATTGCAACGGCGAAATTTGCTACTGAACTTATCGTTGCATTAGTTTGCGCCCAAGTTTGTCTAGCGATAACTTTTGGTGAAGGAACTTTGACAGAGCGCATTTCTATAATTAACTGTGGATTGCCCTGGAACAACTTTTAAGGCAATTTTGCCAAGAATAAAAATCAGAAACGAGGTTTAGAGACCGAAGCTGTTAATCACTCTGCTAGAGTTAGCATCAATAACTAACACAATTTTGTTCCCTTTGTGGTCATATTTAGCGAACCATACGGGAGCATGAAGCAACTCTACATCGCCAACATCTGAATCTGTGTGAATTGACTGAATCATGTGGTATTTCTCATGTGCCTTTTGATTTTGCAATTGATCAACCAGTGTCTTAGCTTGTGATTTAGCAACTTCTTCACTGATGTCGCCATTTAGGATCTTTACGTCTTTTGGTAACTTAGAAATATCAAAGATTTCTCTGCCGTCAAGATTGAATTGGTATTCCCTAGGCTGATAATCCGAGAGAGCCTTCAATGCAATTACAGGGAAATTATAGTTCATGTCCAACTGCTCGGATTTTCTCATTCCGCCGCCAGAGCCCATGCCCATTCCCATGCCCCAAGCCATTATTCTAATCCGCTTCAAACCTAAAATACCTGCAAATGGGTTGCCTGTTCTAAATTGGCATTCAAGGGCACGTCTGCGTCCTCCTCCCATGCCGCGCCCGCCTCCTCCGAAGCCCCCACCCATTCCTCCGAAAATGACACCCATCAAAGCAGCTGTTGTGGCGGTTTGTGCGATTTGGGCGGTCTCATCTGTTGCTGTGATGCTTGTCCTAGCTGAAACGCTTACAATCCAGTAGGGTACATATGTGAGGCTCATTTCTTCCTGTTTGGAGTCTTCATGTAGGTGTCTGTGCAAAAGACCTCTATCCATCATAGGCACGATTATTGAGTTTAATTGGTCAACGGTGGCAACTTTCAAAGTAAGCATCGTCGATTTCTGAATACTGGCCCACCCCTGAGCTCCCAGCGTGACAGCTGAGCCGCAGTACTCGCAGGTTATAACCATCTCTCCAAACTTGGGTGAGATAGGCGCGCCGCAGCTTGGGCATTTCAAGGATGCTGCACCAGAAGGAGCAAGAATAGGTCCAGAAGAAGTTGAAGTTGGTTTGGTTTGGTTTAGATTAGTGCTTGTTCCACATTTAGTGCAGAACGCTGCATCATCAGGAAGTTGCGCTCCACAATTATGACAGTACACTGTTTTTCCACCGAAACCTTGTATTAAAGCTCGTTTCTCTTAAATCTACCTAATTTGCTGGAGTCTTCATGGCTGATTTGCTACGTTTTCTTACTAGATAACCTGCAAATACAATGATGATGACAATTGCTGCTGCAATAATGGCAAGCGGGATTATCATGCTGTTTCCCGAAGCGAAGTCAATTACCGTTGATGAAGCAGGTGAGGGTTGAGTCGTAACGGCGTTGGAGCTCGAGAAGCAGTAAAGGTTCCAGTCGTTACATCCAATGTAGAGGTTTCCGTTAGCGATGGTTGGCGAAGACCAGCTGCTTGAAGGTGTTGTGTAGGTTGCGAGTTTTGTACCATTATTCAATGCATTAAGAATAAAAATGTCACGTTGGCTGGTTACAACGTAGATTTTCCCGTCGGCGTAAGAGGGTGAAATATATAATTCGTCACCTGTGAAGAAGCTCCAAATATTGTGGCCATTGAATGCATTAACGCATTTAATGTCAAACTTGTCAATTATGAAAAGTTGTCCATTAACGTAGATTGGTGAAAGAACAACGAACTCGGTGGCAGCTGGATCTGTAACAGTCCATACAATGTCACCAGTTGTTTCATTTATGCCGTAATATGTCCTTATGTTAGCAGTGGCAAATACCATGCCTGCTGCTACTGAGGGCGAACCCAGCATTTCATCGCCGCCTGTGAATTGATTTTCGTAAGGCAGTTGCTGTTTCCACACAGCACTCCCGGTGTTGGCATCTAATTTGTAGAGCACACCGGTTGTTGGTTCTTGTGAAGTAAAGAAAACAGCACCGTCAGAAACAGCTGGAGAAGACTCGATTGGACCATTGGTTAAAGTCTTCCAGATGATGTTGCCGTTGTTAGCGTCAAGCGCGTACAAATAACCATCAAGAGAGCCAACGTAGACTTTACCTTCAGATACTACAGGTGACGATTTAAGCACCACCGAACCAAAAGTGAACTCTTGACTACCGTTAACGAATGTCTTCCAGTTTAACGCACCTGTGTAAGCATCTAGACAATAGACGTATCCATCATCTCCTCCGGTGTAAACTTTTCCATTTGCCACGGCAGGTGAAGACTCAACTGGGGATTGGGTAGAAAATTTCCAGATCAGATTGCCGCTCCATGCTCCAACAGCATAAATGTTTTTGTCCTGTGAACCAAAGTAAACTATTCCGTCTACGACGCTTGGAGAAGAAATAACAGAGCCATTAGTTGCAAACTTCCAAGCTAAATTGAGGTTTGAGGGACCTTGCTGAGCGGTAGAAGAGTGAGTCGGATCGGCCCGCCACATAGGCCAGTTGCTGACTGGAATAGAGTTGGTTCCTATTGCCCATACCTCATTAACTCTGCTGTACTCGTTTCCTGAAACCGAGTCAACTGAAGTTGTTACGTTTCCTGGAATAAGGTATAAGTTGCCATACGCTATAGCGACCGATTCTCTTGGAGCTAAGGCTTCTATTGGAAGCTTCCATATAGCTTGCCCACTGTATGCGTTTATACATGCAAACTCTGAGATGCCCTCTTGCCCTCCGTACATCGCAACTTCGCCTGTTGTGACATAGACTTTACCGTCTGCGATTGAAGGCATTCCCGGCCACAGAAGCGTGTTGTCTGGTCCCTTGTATCTCCAAACGAGGTTGCCGTTGTCTGCGTTTATAGCGTAGAGGTATCCGTCTTTGTTCATTTCGTAAACATTTCCGTAGGCTATTGCGGGGCTTGTCACGAAATATCCATTGGTTTGTGGTGAGTATGTCCAGAGAATTTGTCCGTTGTTTGCGTTAAAGCAGTACATTGTATTGTCGTCTGTTCCTCCTCTGTAGAATTTGCCGTTAGAATAGGAGCCATCAAAGATCATTGGTCCCTTAGTGAGGGTCGTCCAAACTATTGCTCCTGTTTGGGCATCAAGCGCTATTTGTTGGTTTTCAAAAGAGCCAGGAAATACCAAGCCGCCTCCATATGTTGTTCCGATACCCGTTGTTCCGCCTCCAGGCACATAGGTTTGCCATGCCATGGTTGGCGGTTTAGATGGGTCAGAAAAGTCCCACGCTTGAGTGTAAGAATTAACTTTGACGTAGAACATCTTCTCTTCTGGACTGTAAACATTAGTATTGAAGATGCCCGTATCCTCAGAGAACTGTGTGCTAGTCCAAAGTATATTGCCAGTTTTTGGGTCAAGACAAGTGCCTTCCACTATCATGTGCGAATCATCAATTTTGTAGGCTATTGGCCAATTTCTGGGCATTGGAATGGTTGTTTTCCACGCGATGTTCCCGTTTTGGTCAAGTGCAACTACTGACGTGTTAGTGCAGACGAAAATGAATCCGTCAAATGCTGAAATATAGCTTTGTACTCCAGTTACATTCGCTTTCCAGAGTATTGCGGATGTATCCGGTGCTGGTCCCGCTGAGAATCTTGTAAAAGAGGAATCTCCTTGGAACTGTGGCCACTCAAACTGACTTAAACTGTTATTGATAGAGGGTGTGTTAGTGTTTGTTTGTGCACTGGCCGTCGAGTGGAAGCTTGAGATTGATGCGAAAATCGATGAAACAAGAAGCAAACTCAAAATAGCTATAACGTGGATTTTTTTGGGAATCACCATGTGCCCCCTGATAATATATGGACTTTTTTTAAGAGGTTGATGCCTTGCCACCGATAACGGTATGACTATTTGTTTCACTATAAACTTTGTGGAAAATTGCATTGTCACATGTTTTGTCAATAACGGTCGAAAAAATGAAATAGTCCAGCGCTCAACAAGATAAAGCAAGAGGCATAACTTTGTCGTTTAAAACAAGAATGGAAGAAGCAGCCAAGAGCAATGATTCACCGAATTGTTTTAGCGTTAGATTTTCCGTATGAAGCTCCCGAGAACCGAAAAAAAATTTTGGCTAACGCCCAAAAAATCCTCAAAGCAGTCTCACCATACATTTGCGCAGTAAAAATAAATCATCATCTCGTTCTTCCTCTTGGGACTTTTGATGGTGTTCAGCAGCTTGTGGAACAAATACATGGGCAAGGGTTGCTGGCAATTATGGATGCTAAAATAAACGACATCGGCAACACCAACCAAGTCATCGCAGAATACTATTATGCGGCGGGTTTTGATGCGTTAATCGCTAACCCGTTTGTAGGTTGGGATGAGGGCTTAAAACCGCTCTTTGAAGTCTCTGAGCGACTTGATCGAGGCGTAATACTTCTCTGTTACATGAGCCACAAAGGGGCAAGTGAAGGTTACGGGCAAACAATAATCGACCCAGAATCTGGCGAAAAAATCCCGCAGTATGTTTCTTTTGCCAAAAAAGCTTTGAAGTGGGGAGCTGACGGAGTGGTAGTTGGTGCAACTGTTCCTCAAAAAATAATTGAAGTAAAGCAGATTGTTGGGGAAAAAGTTCCTATTTATTCGCCTGGTGTTGGTGCGCAGGGTGGAGCGGCGGAAACGGCGATTAAAGCAGGCGCCAACTATCTAATTGTTGGGCAGAGAAATCACCATGGCAGGCAACCCAGCTAAAGTCGGCGAGACAGCTTTGTGATTCAATAAAAGGGATTTAAACGGTTTTATCTGCGTTTGTTTTCCCAAAGCTCTTTTTTAAGTAAATCGCGTACTGAAGAGCGTATTACGCTGCTTCTGCTTGGATACATGTTAGCTCGGACTAATTCATCTAAACCTTCTAGATAAGCTTCTGGTAACAAAACTGTAACTAATTTCACTTTGTTTTTCCTCCCTCAAACTATATCATGCATATAACATGCCCCAAATATAAGAGTTAACCAGTAAACCCTAACTAACTCATAATTTTCTTAGCTGATTTAAAGTTCCTAAATACGTGCCATCCAAAAGGTACAGCTCAGAATTATCCACATCCACTGCTTCCGAACGCAAAACTGGTCCAATCAATGCTTCGCACCAATTTCTTTTCTGGGTCTTGTTTCGTTTACTGGTCTGCCGCCGAGAAAATCGTTGAAGCTGGGCATTATGAAAATCTCCGTTGTTTTAAGCCTGATATTGTAGTGCTTCTTTAGCGTTTCTGCAACGGTGCCCTCGATTTTTATGTTGTGTTTTTGCAGCAGAATTCTTCGCTAAAGCTTCGGAGTCACAGTTTGCCCTCATCCAAACTTGTCTTGTAATTTTGAAGCCGGCTGGGTCACGGAAAACCACCACGGGGTGCAAATGCCCCATAACCAACGTTTTACATTTCAACAAGGCTGGCGAAGGCCATTTGTGCCCATGAAAAACCCCTATGTCACCGATTACTGCTCCTGTGGCAGGCAAAAGCTCTACGTTTTCAGGAAGCAACGGTTCAAGGTTTGCGTCATGGTTACCGCGCACAATAGCGATGTCGGCAACGTAGTTTTGTAGTTTTGTGAAAAAATCGGGAATATCATGCCACTCGCCAAGTTCGCTGGAAATAACGGTGTACTTTACGTCGCCGAGAATAACTAATTGCTGCGGCTTGTACTTGGTGATTATCGCTGTTAATTTGTTGAGGATTTTTGGCGTTTGGCTTGGAACATGGATGCCTTTTTCTTGAAGCGACATTTCCCAGCCAAGATGAGGGTCAGCGATAAGAAGCGTTTTGGTTTTTTCCGCTTTTATGAGTGCTGCAGGGTGTGGCCAAAGCAAATTTAACATTCAGCTTTAACCAGGCTTAAGATTTTTTTGTGAATTTGCTTTGTTGCCTGAAGCGATGAAGCTCATTGTTTGCTTAGGATCCAACTCAACGTTTATCGGTTGATTTTCTGGAGTAGTTACTATTCCGCCTGCCTCTTTGAGAATTAGAAAACCAGCGGCCACATCAGTGGTGCGGAGTTTTCCTCGGATATCGACAAAAGCGTCTGTTAAACCATTCGCAACATAGCATAGTTCAAGTGCGTTGGCGCCGAAATGGCGGATATGTTTTGTTTTTGCAATAAGTGCTGTTAGTTTTGGTACCAGTTCTTTGACTTTGTAAGTGTTTAAGATCTAAGCCTATTACTGCCTCTTCTAAAGAAACGTTCTTTGATGTTTCTATTTTTTTGCCGTCTCGATATGCGCCTTCGCCTTTAAAGGCAGTGTAAGTTACGTCATGGACAAGGTCAGCAACCATGCCAGCGTAAACATCGTTCAAGTTCGGCTTTTCAGAAACAGCAATTGAACAAGCGTAAAAGGGTAAACCATGCATGAAATTCGTGCTTCCATCAATCGGATCAACAGTCACAAAACACTCTTCAGGCTTAGCGCCGAATTTCTTTACTCCTGACTCCTCGCTTATCAAAGTAAATGAAACGTTATGTTGCTTTAGGGTTTCAATGATTGCTGTTTCAGCCAGCCAAATCCATGGGCTTCATTTCGTCTCCACCTGCGCCTGTGCCCAAGTTAGGTTGAGGTTCACTGATGGTTTTAAGACATGGCTTGATGCTTGTTTAAACGTTGGTTTTGCTTTGGATGAGGATTTGTTGCCAATCGATTTGGGTTTTCATTGCTTAATCTTCGTTAGTTTCTTATTACGGTCAAGTTGATAAATACTATATTCGAGTGTAATTGCAGTCATTTAGATGGTTAAACATAAGTCTGATTGCCGAAACGCTTATATTTTCTGGATAATGTCTCATTGAGCAGGATTCGAAGCTCCAATGTCTAATTGCAAAAGCAAGAAAGAAAACAGCACTTCACAGTTACTTAGCTTCGACTACTATTTTTATCGTTATTTTCCTTAAGCCCAGAACTGAAAAGATTTTTTGGGAAAAGTTCTGGGCAAAATATGGGTGTATCAAAATGGCAAAAAATGGCTCTAGCAGAACAATTGTTGTTAAATTCGGTGGTTCTAGCCTAGCGGATCACGAGAGGCTCTTGAAAGGCGGTGGTTGCCGTGGTGAATGAAGCCAAAAAAGGCACACGAGTCGCCGTTGTAGTTTCCGCTATGGGTAAAACAACTGATGTTCTTATGACGACTGCTAAAAACGCTTCCAATGGGAAATTGGAGAAAAAAGATTTAGATGATATTCTTTCGATGGGTGAACGAACCAGCATTCGCATTTTTTCTGCGGCGCTAAAAACCAATGGTGCTGAATCCTGCTACTTTGATCCGATTGACAGCAACTGGCCAATAATAACTGATTCAGCGTTCCAAAATGCTAACCCAATCCTGAAAGATTGCGAAAAGAACATTCGAGAATGTGTATTGCCTATTTTGGAGAAAGGTGTCATTCCAGTTGTTGCAGGTTTTCTTGGCAAAACAAAAGATGGCAAAATCACTACTCTTGGGCAGAGGTGGAAGCGACACAACCGCGTTCATCTTAGCAGAAGCATTAAACGCTGACGAAATAGTTTTAGTAACGGATGCAGATGGAATAATGTCGGGTGACCCCAAAATCGTCTCCAATCCAGAACGCCTCAAAGAAATTGACGTTAATACCCTGGTAGGACTCGCTGATTCAGGAGCCAAATTTATCCACAGCAAAGCCTTGAAGTACAAACCCAAAAATATCAATGTCCGCGTAATCAACCATGCACATGGAAATCTATCCAAAGAAGGCACAGTTATCACAGGAGCATTAGCGGCGGAATTAGATGCGGAAATCGCGCATCCGTTTCCTGTGGCTGAAATAACCGTGATCGGAAACGGTATCTCTGCAAACCCACAAATCGTCCAGGAAATGGTGGAAAAAACCAAGCAGCACTCCTTGCTTCTAGGTATGTCAATGAATACAAATTCAATTATTCTATATGTGTCTCAAGAAAAAAACTTAGATACGCTTTTCAATGACATTCATGAAATCACGAAGAATAACAAAGAAACAATTGCAATGGCAGTCAAAAAAGATCTGGTCTTCATAAAAACAAGCGGTGTCGGCTTAGAGGAAACTCATGGTATAATTGGAAAAATCAGTGAAGACCTCAGGTTAGACGGTATTAATATTTCCGGTATACTGACTATAACGTCCAGCATTTTGCTGTTTGTTGATTGGAATGAACGTGAAAAGGCTTTGAAGTTAATTAAAAACTCATTAAGGAGCGCTAAATAAACAAAAAGGTGACTGCAAATGAATCAAGGAAAAACTCGACGATTAAAAAGAATAATGCAGCAAGATAACCATACAGTAATTGTGCCAATGGATCATGGAGTAACAGTCGGTCCAATCCCTGGATTAGTTAACATGCAACAAATAATTAACCAACTTCTCAAAGGCGGAGCCGACGCCATACTTGTACACAAAGGGATAGCAAAACACGTTGACGCTGGAAACACCGGTTTAATAGTAATGTTGTCAGGCATGTCGAATCTTAGCCCGAACTTAAACGCTAAAGTTCAAGTTTGCTCCGTTCAGGAAGCAATACGGTTAGGTGCTGACGCGAGTATCAGTACATGTGAACGTTGGTGCACAAGACGAGGACAAAATGCTAAGCAACCTGGGCAAAGTCGCCGAAGAATGCGACTTATACGGCATGCCGCTACTCGCAATGATGTATCCTCGTGGACCAAAAATACAAAATGAACATGCCGCAGATGTAGTTGCCCATGCAGCAAGAATTGGTGCTGAACTAGGCGCAGACATAATTAAAGCAAACTTTACAGGTAACATCGACACATTCAAAGTCAGTCGTTGAAAGCTGTCCCGTTCCAGTTGTAATAGCAGGCGGACCAAAATGCAAAACATCCCAAGAAATCCTCCAAACAACGCATGATGCATTAAAAGCTGGCGCTTCGGGGCTCTCCTTTGGACGAAATGTGTTCCAACATGAGCACCCTACATTGATAGTCAAAGCTCTTTGCGCAATAGTTCACAATGGCGTTAACGTAGAGCAAGCGCTTAAAATTCTCGGTGAACATAGTTGAAGGAACTTTGGATAGAACCTTTAGAGAACAAAAAAGAATCCTTAAGCTCGCTTGTTAATCAATACTGCGACGTAATCGTTGAAGGAGAGAAAGCCAGTTTTGTGGCAAACAAAATACTTGTAACTATTATCTCTCCCAAAAAAGGGGCCAAGCTCGAAAAAAATAATGTTCAAAAGAAGATTTTACGGATTTGTATTAGTGATAAAGAAACTGAGAACCAAATCGTTGAAGCGGCAGAACTTGGAGCAAGCTACTTAATCATAAGTTGTGCTAATTGGCGGGTTATTCCGTTAGAAAACCTAATCGCCCGTATAAAGGGAAAAAGTAAACTAATCGCCGAAGTAACAACTGCTGAAGAGGCAAAAGTAGCACTTGAAACCTTGGAATTGGGAACCGACGGTGTTTTGTTAAAAACTTCTGACCCTGATGAAGTTGCTTAAAACCGTCGCCATCGTAAAGCCTGAGGCATTAAATCTTGAAATGGCCAGCGCTAAAATTATCTCTACAAAGCCAATTAGGACTGGCGCTCGAGTTTGCGTTGATACCTGTGACATGATGAAGCAGGGTGAAGGCATGCTTGTTGGTAGCCAAAGTGCAGGTTTATTCTTGGTTGAAGCAGAAGTGCATGAGAATCCATATGTAGCATCCAGACCTTTCAGAGTGAACGCTGGGTCTTTGTCCATGTACACTTTAGGTTCCCTGCAAACTACTCGTTACCTCCAAGAATTCAAAGCAGGCGACGAAGTAATAATTGTCAACCGCGAAGGAAAAACAAGGAAAGCAAATGTGGGAAGAATAAAAATTGAAATCCGCCCACTCATTTTAGTAGAAGCGGAAGTAGACGGCAAACTGATAAAAACTATCCTCCAAAACGCCGAAACCATCCGCTTAGTTACGCCTAAAGGTTCAAAACCAGTCACTGAACTAAAACCAACCGATGAAGTTATAGTGCATTTGGCTGCGAAGGGAGGCCGACACTTCGGCGTATCTGTGCCTGAAGAAACGGTGATAGAAAAGTGACCACGAGAATCTGTGTCTCGATTCTCCCAAAAAACAATCTTGAAGCGTTCAGTCTAATTGAACGGGCAGAGAAAGCCAAAGCAGACTTTATTGAAGTTAGACTTGATTGCCTTGAAATCTCCCAGAAACTATCAGAGATTTCTAAAAGCACAAAAATCCCCTTAATCGCCACAAACAAACTCAGAAGCGAAAAAGGTTTTTTCTCGGGAACAGAAACAGAGCGGCAACAAACACTATTAGACGCTGCCAAGAATGGTTTTGAATACGTTGATATTGATCTGTCAAGCCCAAAACATAAAGAAACAATCGACAAACTCAAACAGTTGGGCGCTAAACCAATCGTTTCTTTCCACAAATTCGACGGCGCCTTAAGCATTTCCGAAATGGATAAAGTTCTGGAACATGAAATTGCCAGCGGAGCCAGCGTCTGCAAAATAGTAACAACCGCAAAAAAAATTGAAGACAACCTGACAGTGCTAAATTTTGTTTCTGCTATGCCGAGTAAAGTTAAACTCGTCTGTTTCTGCATGGGTGAACAAGGCAAGGTTTCGAGGCTTCTCTCACCGTTGTTTGGTGCCTTCTTCACTTTCGCTTCACTTGAGCAAGACAACGAAACTGCATCAGGACAAATGAATATTCAGGAAATGAAGGCAGCTTACAGTCTCTTAGGAGCAAAATAGGATGGCTATTTCGGGAAAAACACAGAGTATGCGGAGTAATCGGCGACCCAATAGAGCACACGTTAAGCCCAATTATTCATAATGCAGCGTTTGAAGCTTTGAAAATTGATTACGTTTTTTTAGCGTTTAAAGTAAGTCTGGCTGAAGTTGAAAACGCCATGAGCGGCATGCGAGCCCTGAATATTCATGGGTTAAATGTCACTATGCCGCACAAAAACGCGGTTATCAAATATTTAGATGAAATAGACCCGACTGGCAAAACCATTGCTTCAGTTAACACTATCTTAAACAAAGATGGAAGACTGCTGGGCTTTAACACTGACGGCGTCGGCGCATTAAATGCGCTAGAACAAAACGGCGTTGAACTGAGAGGCAAAAAGGTGCTGTTGCTTGGAGCAGGCGGCGCCGCAAAAGCCATAGCGTACACTCTCTCGCAAGAAGCTGATGAACTAGTAATTTTGAATCGCACACCTAAAACCAGCATCTGAGCTAGCTGACCTCTTAAAACAAAAGTTCAACAAAAAAATCAATCGCAGGCGAGCTTTCGCCAAACGCAATCAAAGATAACCTTGCTGACTCCGATGTGCTCATTAACGCCACTTCAGTCGGAATGAAACCAAACGCCAACCAAACCCCAGTGCACCCGAATGGCTCAAACCTGACTTGGCAGTAATGGACATAGTCTACAATCCAATTGAAACAAAACTCGCTAAGGACGCTAAAGCCGCAGGAGCCAAAGTAGTGAGCGGAGTTGAAATGTTAATTTATCAAGGTGCTGCATCATTTGAAATCTGGACTGCCTGCAAGGCGCCAGTTGAAGTTATGAGGAAGGCAGCGCTTAATCACTTGCGGAAGGTGTAAAAGTTGACTGGAAAAGCTACGGCTATAGCTCATGGCGCAGCAACAATCGTTAACGCGATTGCTCTCGGCAAAGGTGCCGCTTTCGGGGTCAACTTGTGGACTAAAGCAGAAGTAAAATTAACCGATGAACCTCATGTTTATCAAAGCAGAAATAACCTCTGATCCAAAAGAAAACACTGCTTTAATGGAAAAAACAGTCATGCGGGTTCTTCAGCGGTTCAGTTTGGATAATAGTTTTGGAGCAAAAGTAAAAACATGGTCCAATATTCCCATTGCTAAAGGATTAAAAAGCAGCAGTGCAGCTGCAAACGCAGTAGCTTTAGCAGCGACTAGCAGCGTTAGGTAAAACGCTTGACGATTTGGAAATCGTAAAGTTGGGCGTAGATGCAGCTTTTGACGCAAAAGTGACTGTAACAGGCGCTTTTGATGATGCTTGTGCTTCATACTTTGGCGGCGTAGTGATTACTGACAATTTGAATCGAGAAATTGTTAAGCAGTTGCCGTTGAACTGAAGATTTAATTGTGCTTTTCCATGTGCCGCCTGAAAAAGCGTACACTGCCGACTCAAATGTGAACAGGCTGCAAACGGTAAAACCGCTTGTTGAAGTTGCCTACAAGGAAGCTTTGGCAGGCAAGGTTTGGGAGGCCTTGACGCTTAACGGCTTGATTTACTCTTCAGCTATCAGGATACAACCCTTCAGTCGCGATTGATGCGTTGGCTGCTGGAGCAATAGCGGCTGGGCTTTGCGGCAAAGGACCAGCGGTAACAGCAGTTACACCCAAGGATAAGATTGATTCAGTGAAAGCTGCCTTGCAAAAGTATGGCGGCGAAATCTTGCAGGCTCAACTTGAATCAGTGAGAAAGCCAAGGTGCTTTAACCAATGACAGATGTAATTATTAAGAAAACTGAAAGACTTAAACGGAGAAGTTTGTGCTCCACCGTCAAAATCTTACACACAGAGAATGCTCATAGCCGCTGCTCTATCAGATGGGATTTCCAAAATATCAAACCCGCTTTTATCCGAAGATACCGAAGCAACCTTGCGAGCTATCACCGCTTTAGGTGCAAACGTTGCAAGATCTGAAGGCTGCTGGACCATTACAGGAGCAAACCCGCTTACAAATGCTAAAGAGCCTATTGATTGCGGCGAATCCGGAGCTACATTGCGTTTCATGATACCCGTAGCAGCTCTAGCGCCTGACCCATCAATCTTATTTTTTAAGGGTTCTCTTGAACGCAGACCCATCGAACCTTTGCTTAAAAGTCTTGATGAACTCGGTGCTAAAGCTGCACCAAAAAAATCCGCTCAAGAAAACAATAGGAGAAACAAAGATGCCGTATTTGTTGAAGGCGGCGGCATCCTCGGAGGCGAAACATCTATTGCCTGGCAATATTAGTTCTCAGTTTATTTCTGGATTAATGTTTGCTTGCCCAATGGCAAAAGTGGATACGGAAATCACTCTTACAACGCCCTTGGAGTCAGCGGATTACGTTAAAATGACAGTTGAGATGTCCTTGCAAAACATGGAGTTCAGAGTTGAAATTCACGATAACTTTAAGCGCATAGAGATTCCAGCAAATCAAACGTATAAGCCCGTTGACTGCAAAGTGCCCGGTGATTTCTCTTCAGCTGCTTTTCTTCTTGCTGCCGCAGCCATAACCAACTCTAAAGTACAAATAAACAATCTTGATTACAAGAGTGTTCAAGGTGACAAAGCGATTTTGGGCATCCTCAAGCAAATGGGCATCGCTGGAAAAGTATGCGAGAACAGCGTTGAAATAAACGGAACCGGAAGTCCGCTTGAACCTTTGAATGTTGATGCAAAAAATATCCCTGACCTAGTTCCAGTCTGTGCTGCGCTTAGCATGTTATGCTGAAGGCACTTCCAAAATAAGCTGGCGCACAAAGGCTCAAGCTTAAAGAATCAGATAGATTAAAGTCGCTTTATCTTGAATTAAGAAAGATGGGTGCAAAAATAGAATGTAGACTGACAGCAGCTTAACCATAAATGGCCCTTGCACCTTGCATGGCGCAGTGATTGATCCACATAATGACCACCGTATCGCGATGGCTTGCGCGGTTGCAGCTTTAGGCGCAAAAGGTCAAACTACAATTCAAAATGCTGAGTGCGTTAGAAAGTCTTATCCACAGTTCTTCACTCATCTAAAACAAATAGGAGCTGAAATTGTTGGCGGGAAATTCGATAGGTAAAGAATTCACAGTAACCACTTTCGGCGAAAGCCACGGCAAAATCGTCGGCGTAGTTGTTGGACGGTTGCCCAGCGGGGTTGCCTCTTTCTGAAGCTGACATTCAAGTGGAACTTGGATAGGCGTATTCCAGTAGAGCCAAAAATTGTTTCTGGAAGAATCGAAAAAGACATCGCAAAAATTCTGTCAGGAGTTTTTAACGGTTTTACCACTGGTGCTCCAATCGCTTTGATGGTTGAGAATAAGGAGGTTGACTCAAGCGATTACGAGGCAATCAAGGATCTGCCAAGACCAGGGCACGCCGATTACCCCGCCACGTGTAAAGTTTGGTGGCTTTAACGATTACCGAGGCGGCGGACGCTTCTCAGGCAGAGTCACAGTCGCACTCATCATGGCTGGAGCAATAGCCAAAAAATTGCTAAGCAGATTCGACGTTGACGTTTTAGCTTACACCCGAGCAGTTGGCAAAGTTAAAAGTGATAAAAAGTTTAGTGCTGAGGAAATCCGCAAGAACAGATACAAAGCAGCTACTCGTTGTCCAGACTTCGCCTGTGCAGAACGAATGGAGGAAGCCATAGTTACTGCGAGAAAAGAAGGCGACAGTTCGGCGGAATAGTTGAATGCTTTGCCCTAAACGTTCCAGTAGGCGTTGGCGAGCCACTGTTTGATTCACTTGATGCTGATTTAGCAAAAGCATTGTTTAATGTTCCTGCTGTAAAAGGCGTAGAGTTCGGCTTAGGATTTACGAGTTGCAGAGTTGAAGGGTTCAGAAAGCAACGACCCCTACATCATGCAAAGCGGAAAAGTTGCGACAGCAACAGATAATGCGGGCGGAATCTTGGGCGGAATATCTAACTGGCATGCCGATCATGATGCAAGTAGCAATAAAACCAACACCTTCTGTCGGCAAAGAACAAAAAACCGTTAACCTCTCGACAATGGAAGACGCATAGTCTTAGCATTAAGGGTAGGCATGACCCATGTGTTGTTCCAAAAGCCGTGCCAGCCGTGGAATCTGCGGTTGCCATAACCTTAGCTGACCACATGATTCGCGCTGGCTTTATACCGAAAGTTTTGGAGAGACAAAAATAATGGATGAAATTCGAACAGCTACGAAAAAAAGTAGACGAAATTGACGAGCAAATCCTAAATGCCCTTAGCGAAAGAGCCAAAATATGCAGGGCTATTGGCTTAGTTAAGAAAAAGAACGGCATGCAAATAAGGGATACTTCGCAGAGAAAATGAGGTTTACATGCGGGTCAAGGAAAAAGCTGTTGAATTTCATCTTGATCCCATGCAAAGTTGAAGCAGTTTACCGCGAAATAGTTAATATGTGCAGTGCTGTTCAAGAGTAGAAAATACCTCTCAACGGAGAGTTAATCCTAATGCTCTACGAGATAAATGAGAAAGCCATAAGGCTCGAAAATGAAGGAAAAAAGATAATACGCTTAAACCTAGGTGACCCAGACTTAGCTACGCCTAACGAGATAATTGAAGCTGCCTACGCGGCAATGAAGGCGGGCAAAACAAAGTATTCTTCCGCTTACGGCGAGACCAAACTTCGAGAAAAACTTGCTGAACTCCACGGGGTTAAAGCTGAAAACGTTGTTATTACGCCTGGTTCAAAATGGGGCGTTTTCGCCACTATGTATCTTATGATGAAAGGCGGAGGAAACGTTATCATCCCTACGCCTTACTGGACAGCTTACGATTTAATCGCTAAAAGCCTCGGCGCCCAAACTAAACTGTTGCGGACCGAGATGGAAGATGGCTGGAAAGTGGATTTGGACAAACTTGAAGCCATGATTGACAAGGACACACGCATGATAATACTCAACAATCCAAACAATCCAACAAGCAAAGTTATGGATGCTAAAACACTTGACGGCATAGTGGAAATAGCCAACAAGAAAGGCGTCACCATCCTCTCAGATGAAGTTTATGGAACAATCAGCTTCGTTAAAACAAAAAGCATCTTAGAATATGACGGCGACCACACTCATATTCTCACAACTGGCTTCTCCAAAACATTCAGCATGACGGGCTGGCGAATCGGCTACATCATTGCCAACAAACGGCTTGTCGATAACATAACTAAACTTAACCAAATCACAATCAACAATGTGCCAGTATTCATTCAAGAAGCCGCATTAAAAGGGCTTGAAATGCAAAAGCAACTTGCCACAAAAATAAAGGAAGAATACAAAGAACGAGCAATAATGGCAAGCAAAACCCTAGCCAAAGCAGGATTCCTATTCACAAAACCTGAAGCGCCATTCTACGTTTTCCCCAAGCGCCCAGGTTTAGACTCCGAAAAATTCACTTTAGACCTGCTCGATAAAGGCGTAGCAGTAGCTCCAGGCACAGCATTCGGCGATTACAGAGAACACTTCCGAATCTCCTTAACTGCGCCAAGAGAGGAAATTAAAGTCGCATTGGAAAAAATCAGCGAGGCGCTTGGATGAAAATCGCCATAATCGGCGCGGGAAAAATGGGCGTTTGGTTCGCAAAATTTTTCAATTCAAAAGGCTACTCTGTAACATTGGCAGACCGCAAAGAAGAAAAAATAGCAAATTTAACAGAGGAATTAGACGTTGAGACTGACAACTGATTTCAAGGAAGCAGTCAGATGATGCCGACCAAATTTTGATTTGCGTTTCCATCAACGCCTTGGAAGAAGTTGTCAAAAACATTAGTCCTGCACTTCGTGAAGGACAGGTCGTTATGGATATTTGTTCAATTAAAGAAGCACCCGTCAAAATCATGCATGAGTACATCAAAGACGCTTTAGTTTTGGGTACTCACCCAGTTTTTGGTCCGGGAAGCAATGGCGTCAAACACAAAGCATACATTCTAACCCCAACCAACCCTGAAGAAGAAAAGTTCGCTGAAGAATTCAAAAAGTGGCTGGAAGCAAGAGGAAGCACACGTCTTTATCATGTCCCCAAAGAAACATGATGAATTGATGTCGGTTGTTCTTGGTTTGCCGCATTTTCTAGGCTTAGTTGCTTGCGAAACGCTTCTGGAGCAAAAGGATTTTCCGAAACAAAAAAAGTCGCGGGCACCACCTATCGGATGCTGTTTACTTTGGCTGAAGCAACTGCGCTGGAAACACCAGACCTCTACGCAAGCCTACAAACTAACCTGCCTGAGCTGGAAGAAATCGAAGACCTGTTTATGGCTAAAGCAAAAGAATGGCTTAATCTAATCAAAAACAAAGATACAGATGCAATCGTTAAAAGAATGGAGCAGTTAAAGAAGAAATTAACTGGAGACAGACACAGACTTCGCTAAATCATATGAAGCTATGTACAAAATGCTTGAATCCACAGAAAAATAATCCAGTTTTTTTCTTCAGCGAAATGATCTGACGGAAACCTTTAAAGTAATATCAATCGTTAAAATTGATTAGGCTGATTTTTGTGCAATGGAAGAAAGCTCCCGAAGAGCTGGTAGAATTTCATAACAGAAAAAATGAAAGTTATGAATTGTGATTATCGGAAAATGTTTGGGTACCCCGCGTATTTTATTAATGGTAATATGTTTGTAGGTGTTCACGGCGACAAATTATTCTTAAGATTGTCAGATGCTGACATGGTTGAAATAACAAAAGATTGTAGAGATGTTGTTGCTTTTGAACCGATGCCTGGGCGGACCAATGAAAGGATATGTGGTTCTTCCCAAAACCATTTATTCTAACGACAAAGTTTTCGCCGAATATTTGGGCAAATCAATACAATACATTTCTTCGTTACCACCCAAGCACAAGAAATTAACTTAAAATTAAGTTAAATACGTTTTAAGCGGCTTTAGGGTAAGAACCCAATATCTTAATGAATATAGCGTATTTTTCCAATGCTTTTAAGGCTTCGGCACATTGAGGTTCTGTTCGGTGTCCTTCAAAGTCTAGGTAAAAATTGTATTCCCATGCGGTTCTTTTTGTTGGTCTTGATTCGATTTTTGTTAAGTTGATGTTTCGTTTGGCAAATTCTCCGAGTGCATGGTAGAGTGAACCTGGTTCATGTTTTGCCGAGAAAATTATGCTGGTTTTGTCTTTGCCCGTTGACTGCTGAATCTTCTGTGGATAAGACGAAGAATCGGGTGTAGTTTTCGGGGTTGTCAGCGATGTCTTTTGCGAGGATGTGCATGCCGTATATGTTGGCTGCTCTTTCGCTGGCAATTGCCGCAGCGTTCTTTAAGCCTTTTTCTTTGAGCATCTTGACGCTGCCCGCCGTGTCATATGTGGGTATGAGTTCGCGTCCAAACTCCTCCAAGGAAACTTCGGCATTGCGCCAGCGCCTGCGGATGCGAGTAAACAACTTTGATGTCTTCCACAGTGGTGCCTGGGTTTGCTATGAGGCAATGCTCGATTTTCACGATGACTTCGCCGCATACCTTCAAATCGTATTTGAGAAACAGGTCATAGTTTTGGGTTACGCTGCCCTCTAAGCTGTTCTCAACGGGGACGACGCCGAACTTGGTCTCTTGTGTGCATACGCTGTCAAAAACGTCCTTGAAGTCCTTGCAGGGTTTAACCTGTGTGTTGGCTCCGAAGAATTGGAAGACTGCGCTTTCGCTGTAAGCGCCCCGTTCGCCTTGGAAGGCTACTTTCACTTTTTGTTTCCCTGCTTACGATTCTTAATCAAGAGCTTATTTATACCATTTATCATTGCTTCAACACTAGCCATGACGATGTCTTCTCTTGCTGCTCGTGCTGAAACAATGTTGCCTTTTTCATCCTCTACTTTTATGACGACTTCTGCAACTGCGTTTGAGCCGCCTGTGATTGCTTCAAGACGATATTCGCTGAGCCGTATATTTTCCAAATTATTTGTTAGTTTTTGGATGGCTTTCAGAACAGCGTCAACTGGGCCTACGCCTGTTTCTGCAGCAATGTACTCTTTTCCATCCAAAATTAACCTGACTGAAGCGGTCGGAATTACTTTGATGCCTGTTATAACGGCTAAGTCGCTTAAGTCAACGATTTTTTCTTCCCCTATCACTTGACCCATAACTGCTGAAGTTAACGCAAACAAATCGGCATCCGTCACCATCTTGCCCTTGTCACCTAATTCTTTGACGCGTTGAACAATTTCCTTAAGTTGCTGCTTCAGTTGGGTGGATGCCTATTTCTTCCAGTTCAGCTTTTACGCCGCGTGTACCCGCCAGTTTTCCAGCGACTAATTTTCTTGTTCGCCCGACTAACTCGGGATTTATGGGCTCGAAAGTTAATGGTTTCTCTGTTACTCCGCGAGTGTGAATTCCTGATTCATGGGCAAAAGCGTTTTCGCCTACAATTGCCTTGTTAGCTTGCACAGCTATACCAGTTAACGATGAAACCAATCTGGAAGTGCTGTATAATAACCGCGTATTTACGCCTGTTTTGTACTTGTAAATCAAATGCAACGCCATAACCACTTCTTCAAAGAAGCGTTTCCAGCTCGTTCACCTAACCCGTTGACGGCAACGTGCACCTGAGCGGCGCCCGCTTCAACAGCGGCTAAAGAGTTTGCAACTGCCAAGCCGAAATCGTCATGGCAATGTGTGCTTATGGGAACGTTAACTACTGTTTTCAGTTCTTCAATGAGTTTGATGGTTGTTTTCGGAATCATTATGCCTACGGTGTCAGGAACGTTTAGGCTGTCCATGCCTGCTTTCTCTGCTGCTTGGCAAACTTGTTTTAGAAAGGGCATTTCTGAGCGTGTGGCATCCATCGGTGAAAACTCGCATTTGAACCCATGTTTCTTAACATGCTCAATCGATTCTACAGTTGCAGATAACACTTGTTCAGGTGTTAAGTTTACTGCATACTTCATTTGCACAGGCGAAGTTGGAATGAAAACGTGGATTAAGTCAACGTCGCAGTCAATTGCAGCATCAATATCGCCTTTTGTTGCTCGGGATAAAGCGCAGATTTCAGATGTCTAACCCTGCTTTTGCGATGTCTTTGACGACTTTTTTTTCGCCTTCAGAAGAACTTGGAAATCCAGCTTCGATAATGTCAACGCCTAGCTTGCTTAGTTGACGTGCAATCTCAATCTTATCGTCTGCAGGTTAAAGAAACGCCGGGGGTTTGTTCCCCATCTCTTAGTGTTGTGTCAAAAATACGGATGCGTTTTGAGGTTTTATTTGTCATTTTTTCAACCAGTTTTCACTGTTAAGGCTGCAGCAATGGCTTCTGCCATTCCTACGGTCGTGGTGTTGCCGCCGCAGTCTGGAACAGATTGATGATTACGTAACGCGTATACTACCCCATTCTCTATTGCTGCGCCTGCTTGTAAACATTTTTTGTCATTGTATTTTTCGCCTAGCCACTCCAGCATCATCTTTGCAGAGAGTATCATGGAGATTGGGTTTGCAGTATGTTTTCCTGCTCTGATTTGGTGCTGAACCGTGGATGGGTTCGAAGAGTGCGAAGTTTTCACCTATGTTTGCGCCTGGAGCCATGCCTAACCCACCGATTTGCTGGGCTGCTTCGTCGGATAGGATGTCGCCGAACATGTTGCAGGTGCAGAACACATCGAATACTTGCGGTTCTTTTATGAGACGCATAGATGCTGCGTCAACGTATAACTCGTTAAAAGCGATGTCTGGATACTGTTTTGCAGTTTCACGGCATACGCTGGCGAATAAACCGTCGGTTACGCGCATAACGTTGGCTTTGTGTATGGCAGTTACTTTCTTTTTGCCATTACGTAAACGAGCGATTTCAAAGGCTTTCTTAGCTATGCGTTCACAATTTTTGCGTGTGATAACTCTCATGCATACTGTTGTGTCGTTCGCCTATCGTGAATTCTAAGCCTTTGTAAACGTCCTCAGTGTTCTCTCTAACAAACATCATATCGATGTCTGGGTCGAGCAACAGGAACGTTAGGGTAAGCCTTCAGTGGACGCAAATTAGCGTACAAATCAAACATTACTCTAAGTTTAACTATGACGTCCGCTGCGGTTTCGCCAACGGGTCCCTTTAGGCAAGCGTGGGATTCTTTGATTTTTTGTACCGTGTCTTCGGGTAATGCGGCGCCTCTTTTGGCTAAAGTTTCGTCGCCTGCTTCAGCCTCGATCATTTTGAGTTTTAATCCGAATTTTTTCTGTGCTGAGTCTAAAACTTTTAGAGTGGCTTCAGTTAATTCTGGTCCGATGCCGTCGCCTGGGATTAAGGATATTTTGTATTCGGTCATTTTTTGTTTATTCTCCTTCGCAAGTTTTCGATTAATCCGCCATCAACTAATATTTCAATTATGAATGGCGGTAGCTTTTCCACTTGAAATTTTTTGCCTTTTGAAATGTTTTCTATCTTGCCGGCTTCAACGTCCACAGCTAGTTCATCGCCTGTTTCAACTGCAGTTGATATGCCTTTGCACTCGATTACTGGTAATCCGATGTTTATGGCGTTTCGGAAAAAAATTCGTGCGAAAGATTCGGCTAATACGCATTTTACGCCTGCGTACTTCAGTGCTAGTGGGGCTTGTTCTCGGCTTGAGCCGCATCCGAAGTTTTTGCCGCCCACTAAAATAACTCCTTTTTTGGCTTTTTCCGGAAATGCGGGGTCTAAGCTTTCTAATGCATGTTTTGCTAACTCGGTACGGGTCAACCAGTATTAGGTATTTTCCAGGCAGAATAACGTCTGTGTCAATGTTGTTTCCGAATTTTATGGCTGGACCCTTTGATTTTCATGTTCATGCTTTTGTCTCCAGTTTTCTTGGGTCTGTGATTTTTCCTGTGACTGCTGAAGCAGCTACTGTTGCTGGAGAAGCCAAGTATACGCTGGCTTGAGTGCTGCCCATTCTTCCGATAAAGTTCCTGTTTGAAGTGCTTACGCAAACTTCGCCTGCTGCTAATAATCCTATGTGGCCGCCTAAGCATGGACCGCATGCTGAACCGCAAACTATTGTGCCTGCATCAGTTGAAGATTTCAATTAAGCCTTCGCTTAATGCTTGCTTGTAAACTTCTTGGGAAGCGGGAATCACCAGTGCCCTAACGCCGTCTTTTACTTGTTTGCCCTTTAGGATTTGAGCCGCTAAACGTAAATCTTCAATTCTGCCGTTAGTGCATGAACCGATGAACGCCTGCTCGATTGGAATGTTGCCTACTTCTGAAACTGGCTTAACATTGTCAACTGATGATGGGCAAGCAATCTGTGGCTCCATCTTTGAAACGTCAAATTCTACTGTTCGCTGCGTAAATGTGCATCTTTATCACTTTTCAATGAGTCAAAATTAGGTAATGTTTTTACTCTGTCTTCTAGGAACTTGCGTGTTGTTTCATCTGGTTCGATGATGCCGTTTTTGGCACCCATTTCGACTGCCATGTTACATAGTGTCATTCTTCCAGCTATGCTCATACTCTTTATTGTTGGACCAGTGAATTCTGCGCTTTTGTATATGGCGCCCTCAACGCCCATTTGCCCAATTATTGATAAGATTAAGTCTTTTGGCGTAACGAATCTTTGAAATTTGCCAGTAACGTTTATTTTAATCGCTTCAGGGACTTTCAGCCAAATTTTTCCAGTTGCAAAAACGGCTGCTGCTTCGGTTGAGCCTATTCCAGTGGCAAAAGCTCCAAAGGCTCCATAGGTGCATGTGTGTGAGTCAGCGCCTACGATTACTGTTCCCGGAACTACATGTCCTTTTTCAGGCATGACTTGATGGCATATTCCGCCTCTGCCGATGTCATAAATTCGTATTTTTTGGTCTTTGGCGAATTGACGCATGGTTTTGTGCAGTTCTGCCGCTTTAACTGATTCAGCTGGCACTTGGTGGTCCAGATATCACCACTGCTTTTTTGTTATCCCAAACATTTTGTAAGCCTATTTTTTTGAAGGCTTCAACAGCTAACGGTCCAGTTAAATCGTGCACCATTATCATGTCGACATTTGCATCGACGATTTCGCCTGGGTGCACAACTTCTTTTCCTGAAGCTTTAGCTAATATTTTTTCTGTAATGTTCATTGTTGTTCTCTTCTTTTACAATAATCAATTATTTTAGTAATCTTTTGTAGCCGTTTCTCATTTCTGAGAAACCAAGAGTTAAGCGTTTCCATTCAAGGAAACGATTTATTCGTCTATTCTTATTGTTTTTGCCCCTCTTGCCAATGCAGTTATGCCTGTTCTTGCGAGTTCAATGACTCCGTTTGTCTTCATTAGGGTTAAGAAGGCGTCTAATTTATCTGGGGTTCCTGTGATTTCAACTGTCAAACTATCAATTGATACATCTATGATTCTTCCTCTGAAGACATCTACGCAGTTTATTATGTCTGATCGTTCTTTTGGAGTTGGTACGTTAACTTTTATCAAAGCTAACTCACGCATTACAAAGTGGCCCGGTTCTAGCTCCTCTACCTTTAGGACATCGATCAGTTTTGCCAGTTGCTTGACGACTTGTTCAAGTGTTTTTTCGTCCCCATTGACTGTGATTGTCATACGCGCTATATCGCTTTGTTCGCTTGGGCCAACTGTGATGCTTTCAATGTTAAAGTTTCTGCGGCGGAATAAGTTTGATACTCCATGGAGGACACCTGGCTTGTTTTCGACGAGTACAGATATTACTTTAATTTTTCCATTTTCCATTAGTAGTCACCTCTCTGTTGTGGTAAACCGCAGCCTGGAGGAACAAATGGGACAACATCCTGTTCTGAGCCAATCGGTACATCGATTACCGTCGTAACATCACTGTTTAGCGCTGTTTTAACTGCTTTTTGGAATTCCTCTATTGACGTAGCGCGCAAACCCTGTGCTCCATAAGCTTCAGCTAGCTTTACGAAGTCTGGTGTTTTGCCCAAGTTAACCGCCATATATCGGCGATTGTAGAGGGTTCTTTGCCACTGGGCGACCATGCCTAGGACCGAATTATTGAGCACTATGACTGTGACAGGGATCTTCTCGGCTACGGAACACGCAAGTTCTTGCTCAGTCATTATAAAACTGCCGTCACCAGCTATGTCCACGACAGCTCTATCCGGACACGCAACTTTTGCTCCTATCGCCGCTGGAAAACCAAAGCCCATGGTTCCAAGTCCGCCTGAACTAATGAATGTTCTCGGCTTCAACGCTTGGAAGTATAAGGCAGACCACATTTGGTTTTGACCGACTTCTGTGGTGACAATAGTGTCTGCTGGCAGCAGTTTTCTTAACTCAACAATAGTGCTTTGGGCACTAAGTCTTTGGGTCTATCTTTCAGCAGAGGACTTAACTGCTCTTTTGCTTCTTTAACACGTTTGGACCATGCAGTGACTTTCATCTTAGGCAGTTTCTTTGTTACGGCATCATGCAATAACTTTAATGATACTTTTGCGTCTCCAACGATTGGAACGTCAACTTCAATATTCTTGCCGATTTCTGCCGCGTCAATGTCTATGTGAATCTTTTTGGCGTTAGGCGCAAAAGTGTCCAAGTTGGCTGTTGCTCGGTCAGAGAATCTTGTTCCAACAGCTAATAATACGTCAGCTTCACCTAGCAACTCTATTTGCGGCTGGGTTTCCATGCATTCCTATGCTTCCAAGTGATAAGGGGTGGCCTTCAGGAAAAGCGCCTTTGCCCATGAATGTTGTCGCAACTGGCGCCATCAATAAGTCTGACATTTGCATTAGTTCGTCTGAAGCGTTTGAGCTTATGACTCCGCCGCCTGCCAGAATCATTGGATATTCGGCATTTGAAGTAAGCTTCGCGGCTTCACTTATTTTAGTTAAATCTGGTTCAAACGCGGGTTTGTAACCTCGGGCTTCAATTTTATCTATGTTTACTATTCACTTCGGCGATGTCAGACTGCACGTTTTTCGGCATGTCAATTAGAACTGGTCCTGGCCTGCCTGAAGAGGCTATGTAGAATGCGGCGTTAACCATTGGTTGGATTTCAGAAATGTGGCGTGGCTGATAATTGTGTTTTGTAATTGGGGTTGTGATGCCGATTATGTCTGCTTCTTGGAATGCGTCTCTACCGATCATATATGAAGAGTTAACACCTGTCGATGGAACTTGCCCTGTTATTGCAACCATTGGTGATGAATCCATGTATGCATTTGCTATTCCCGTGACCAAGTTTGTGGCTCCAGGTCCTGAGGTTGCCATACAGACCCCTACTCGTCCGCTGGCTCTGGCATAGCCTTCAGCTGCGTGCGCTGCTCCTTGCTCGTGTCTTGCTAGGATATGCCTAATTTTTTGTTACCGCATAATGCATCGTAGACTGGCAGTATTGCTCCACCTAAGATGCCGAATATCACATCCACGTTTTGTTGTTCAAGGGATTCTAAGAGTGCTTTTGCACCAGACATTTTGGTCATTTCATTTGTCTCCTTTTATGACACTTAACTAGACTCTCGTCTTGAAAAGAACGATTTGAAAATTTTTCATGGATGTTTCAGAGGGTTCTCTGGATAAATCAAAGAATAAGTACCCGACGATTCCAGCTATTGAGGTGACGATCCCTCATCTTAATTCCTCTTGAAATCTAGTTCTTAAAAGTACATAACTGTACAAATAAAAAGTTTACGGTGTCAGTCTCATGTTGTTTATAACTTTTTGTCAATAATTACCAATGAGCCAAATAAACATTTATCTCAGTTTTTTACAAAATAAGACGTTTTTGTTGTCAGATTATTAGTTGCTTGATAAAATCCTTATAACCCAGAAATTACTTTTTTCAAATTTGTGAAAAATTATGTGTGAATTCAATATAATCTTTAAATGGAAAAGTCGAATTCAAAGATGTTATTTATGCTAAAGTTGAAGGCGAAAACGTGCTGTTAAGAATATTTTGGGTGAAGCTAAAGAATTTAAAAACTGCAAGATTGTTGAGGTTGATGTTAATTCTTCAAGGCTTCTTCTGTCAGCTTTGTAATTTTGAAACTCAATTATTCATAAAGTAAATCAAGTTCTTTTTTATTCTATTTTTTATCAAATGGGTGGTTTATTCTACTAGCGAAATTTTAACGCTAGTAAATCTTGGAGAAAAACCTAATACATGAGGTATTTGCGTGTCGGATATCGCTTATTGGGAAAACGCATATGATAGCGACGAGTACAAGCATTGGGAGTTTAGTTATCCGTCTCCCGAACTTGTAGCTCTTGTAGCTGCCGGATTGCTTAAGAGAAATGCAAAAATTGTTGATGTTGGATGTGGCGGAGGAATTGACGATATATTCTTGGCTCGCTGTGGATTTAGAGTAATTGGCGTCGATATTAGCGCTACTGCTCTAAGAATTGCTGGGAAAAGAGCGAAAAAAGCACGTGTTGAAGTTGGTTGGTGCAGAGGGAACGTTCTGCAGTTGCCCATAAAGGACGATATTACAGATTTTGTGTTCGACCGAGGGTTATTCCATCTTGTTGAAGAGGGTGATCGACCAACTTATGCGTCAGAGCTTTTTCGTGTTTTGAAAAAGAAGGGACGAGCTCTAATAAGAGGCTCCAGCGGAGAGTCTCCTCATGGTCAATTTAATCCTGTGACTGAAGAAGCTATTGATAGATATTTTTCAGCTTCAAAATTCGAGAGGGGACCAGTGTTGCCACTCCCGCTCTTTTCAGTTGAGGGTCTTATGGATGGCAGAATTGTGGCTCTAAGGAAAATTGGATAAACTCTATTTAATCATTATTTGTTAAGCTCGACAGGCACGATTGCAAATAGAATTTATTTCATTTTCTTTACTGTATGTAGACTTTTTCCTGGTTTAGTTTTGCGATAAAGATTGTAAGTAAGTTTTGGTTGTAGTTTCGACGAATTTCGTTTGCTTCTTCTTCAAGCACTGCTGATTAGGAGAAATATGTTCTTCTAGTGTTGCAATCGATCATCATGCTGAAAATTTTTTCTTCTAATTTTAACACAAATTCACCTTTAAAAAATAACAAGTTGATTCAAGCACTTGGTAGGTTACTAGAAGCAAGCTTTTCTATTTAGAATTTTTTAAAAAATCCGAAATAAATTAACAACCCAGAAATTCGAAATTTTACAAAATTTGTCAAAATCATCGAAAAAAACAAGAAGCGGTTGAGTATTCATGGTACTATTGTAATTAGGGAAAGCGCTGAGAATTGATTATTCTGTTGGGTTTTTGGATTTATATATTTTAAAATCAATACTTACTCGTTGCCGCTAGTTGGCAGGAAGCAGCATGAGTAATAGGCAAAAGTTCGAGCATGATTTGACGGTTCTTATGTCGAGGTTAACGAAGGATTCGGAAATCCACGTTGAAAACCAACTTATTGTGCTAAAAGATTGGTTGTTGACGTTGCAAAAAGAAAATGTTGTAAAAATAAATCATTCTGTAATGGAACTTGTATGCGCTAAATATCTTATTCAAAAAAGTTACAATGTTCTACTTGAATACCGGTTAAGTGAACTGTTAACTTGTGATTTATTTGCCATAAAAGGGTTGGGTAACCTCATTGTTGAAATAGAAACGGGTTTTATTCCTCCTGAAAATGCTTTGGCCCCCTTAACTTACACTTCTGCGAGGTTGGCTAGGAAAATTATTAGGTATAGCAGTTTCGCCGGAAAATTTGCGTTAGGTGTGCCGCCGCATTATATTTTGCCTTTTCCTCAGGCGTTAGCTAAACCTCCTAGAAATCGTGCTGATTGGGAAATAATGCAGATAAAAAAGTTGTGCGATGCCTATTATCAGAAGCCTCCGGTCACGCTTGAGGAAATACGAAATGCGCGTATACATGACATCTATATTATCGATGTAGACCATGCAACCGTCCAAGAAATTGATCCCGAAAGTTACCAAAAAAGAGCGCTGAAAAGAGGCATCGTTTACGATTATTTGCCACAAGAACTTAAGGAGCAATAATTTTAGGTGTCATTTTACGTTTACATGTTGCTATGCTGTGACGGAAGCTATTACACTGGTTACACCAAGGATTTGTATGAAAGAATGAAACAGCATGAAAATGGTAAGGGGGCAAGATACACTAAATCACACAAGCCAGAAAAGCTGGCCTATGTGGAACTTTTTGATTCAAGAAGTAAAGCCATGAAACGTGAGAGGCAAATAAAGAAGCTAAGCCGTCAGCAAAAACTTGAATTAATAATTTTGCAGAATAAGAAATAATTTTTGGAAAGTTTCATTAAAAACTTGTGTCCTATACATTTTGGTGTGCTATGCCCAAAAAGAAACCTTCATGGCAGGAAAAATTAAACAGTAGCAAAAACCTCCCGAAAGTTGAGGAAATCACTGGACGAATGACAAAAAAATGGGGTGCAGGCACCTTAGTAATTCCGGCGCCTTTAGAAGTAGACCAGTTGATGAAGAAGGTGCCAAAAGGTAAACTTGTAACAATTAACGAAATTCGCTTAGCCCTCGCAAACAAACACCATGCTACAATTAGTTGTCCATTGACCACCGGCATATTCGCTTGGATCTCAGCCAACGCCGCTGAAGAGCAAAAAACAGCAGGGGGAAACTGGCATCACTCCTTATTAGCGTACACTTAAGACTGGTGGCTTGTTAAATGAGAAGTATCCTGGAGGATTGGAAGCGCAGAAACTCTTTTTAGAGCAAGAAGGTCATGTGGTAATTCAAAAGGGCAAGAAATGGTTTGTTAAGGATTATCTTAAGGCAATCGTTTCGTTAGATCAATAATGTTAATGCTGCTCCTGTAATAACTGGTACGAGTACATTATCATTGATTGGTAATGGAAGAACTTCGACTGTCATAGCAATGGCTGCTCCAACTAAGGCGATTGGCGGGGAAACAAAAAAGGTGCCGGCTAAAAACGCTAACAAGAATCCTGCTATGGAGCCTTCCCAAGTTTTCCCCTTATTGAATGGTAATGAAGTAGAAATTAATCCTCCGAAAAGTGAAGCAGTGGCATCACCTAAACAGAACATGGCTATTGCTGCGTAACTTGCAGGATGAGGAAATATTAGTAAAGTGAACAGTATACCAAAGGCAAAGTATAATGGTGCAGCCGCGAAACCGTGTAATTCTGATTGGTTTGCGGCATGGCGCGTAATTGCGGAAATGATCCTTAATTCTTTTCCTTCTAGACGCCAAAGTTCAGATATTGAATATACAATTGCGATTGTGAAAATTATTGCGCCAACTGCGGGGACTCCTATTAAGCTGGCAATTACTGGCATAAAAAAACCAGAGGCATGAATGTCTTCTCTTACAAAATCATTAGTTGAGGGAAAAGAGCGGTTGTGTTGTTTTCCGTCTATTATGGGTAAGATTCCTGAGAGTTTACCGTTTACAACTCTGTCTGCTTTAACTCGTATGATAAAATCAGGGTTAAAACCGATTTTCAACACTCCGGGAAGAAAGATACAACGGTTGTTTCTGTCGTCAGCGACAATTACACAATCGCTAAGCTTTAAGCCTTCAGATGTTAAAATTTGGCATAGAATTTTTAGTTTCCCGTTGGGTTCAATTGCGTCGCCCGAGATTTCGCCAGTTAGTTTGCCTTCTTTGGTTTCAACTTCAATGCCAAAAGCGTAGTCTGCACATAAAGTATCGGCTAATTTTTTAACAATAACAGTTGGTAACGCCCGAGCTTATTAAGGCGATTTTACAGTTTCGGGCTTTGATTTGTGAGAATATACTTTGTAGAAAGGGAGTTGAAGGTATTTTTGCGAAAATTAGCATGAGGGTTTCAAGTTCAGACCCTTTTAGTTCTTTGAATATGTGTTTTAGTGCTGTCTGAAGTCTTAAAATACCTGCTTCATAGAGAAAACCAAAAAAAAGTAGTCTAAACAGTTTAACGAAGCCTAAGCTTTTTCCTACTTCGAAAATGAAGCGGTTTTTAGGAATAAGGACACCTTCGACATCGAAAACTACAACCTTTGGTTTCTCTATAGTGCCCATTTGTATAGCAGCTCACAAAATACGGCTTTTGGCTAAATTGAAAATGGTAACTTGCTAAAGATAAATAATGCTGTTTTAGTAAATATTTTAGCGTTAATTTCCATGCGAGTTAACTATTTATTGATTGAAACTAAGTTGATTGTCATGGCAATGTTATTATGTGAAGTATTGCTGAACCTTAAGAAGTGTTTTTGATTTGAATGAATCACAGACTGTCAAAAATCGTTTTTCGGTAAACATTGCATTAATTAGCATTTTCAGTGCACTTTGGGTGGTTTTAAACTTAACAATTGCTCCAATCAGCTTTGCTGTTTTTCATTTGCCCGTTGTTCATAGTCTAATAATTTTTTTCATGCTTGTTCTTGTAGCTTGGGCCACTGGGCAATATGGCGCCGCGTCGGTTGTGAGTATTATTGGATCGGTAATTGTTGTGTTCGCAAATCCTCAAGTGCTTCCAGTATTAGGTTTTGTACCTGCGGCGTTCCTTTTTGATTTAGTTCTGCTTCTAAATCATCATAAAGTTAACTTAAAGTCGATGAACGTTGCATTACTTATTTTGGCTGCCATTGTTTGTGCTTATGTAGCTGCTGTTGTAAATGGGCTTGTGATTCTTAATCTTGCGTTTGATCTTTACATTAACTGTTTGGGGCGGTTGGAATGTGCTGGGTGGAATAATTGGTGTTGTTATTGCTTTGCCGATTGTGGGCGTTTTGGAAAAAGCTCAGGTTAAGAGAGTCCAAACGGATTAAAAGGCTCTTATTTATGATTAAAAGTTGGAAAAAGCATTTTGGGAATTTGTATAATTTATATATTAATGGTACATAATCAAGATACCGAGGACAACTTGGCATGGCTTGGTACGATGACCCATTAACAGTCATTGCAGTAGCGGTAGTGATAATCGCTCGCTTGCGGTATAGTTATTTTTGCCATGAGACAGCTGGGAAAAAAACCTCAGCAGCCAAAGAAAAACCTCAAAAAACGGTTAATGATCCAAGTCTTGAATATTCTGGTTTACCTTTTAAAATTTCTAAAAGTGTCCAAACAACAACGGCTTCTAACGCAAAAGATGAGCTTCGGATGCTTGATTTAGAGACGGGAGATTTTAGGCGATGCATTGCGTCGTTTGTATGAAGCCCAAGCCGAAGGAAAGATTTCAGAGCAAGAACGAGAAAAGCTTGCCGCCAGCTACAAGGCAAGAATGATGTCTATTAAAGAATCCATTTCAAAAGATGAAACAATAGTGGCCCTGCATGATCTTAGAAGGAATGCAGGAAGATTTAATGAAGCTTTTTAGTGAACGCTTCGGCGAATTAACCTCAAAAGTTGAAGAGCTTAGAACAAAAATTGATGTTAAACCGATAAGAGAAATACCTGTAAAATTACCTACCCAAACGCCCGCTTCTCAGTTAGAAAAGCTGGATGATGAGGACGAAGAGGAAGTTGAAGAAACCACGGCTGAAGAAAAAACAGAAAAAGAAACGAAAACCGCCGGAAGAGAAACCTACCGCTAAAACTGAAGCTGAAAAAAGAATTGATTCTATCAGAAGTGAAGTTGAGAAAGTTTTAGATAAACTGGGGCAGATGGAAATTGAAAGTTAACCTTGATCCAATTCAAGAAGCAAAACAGAAAGCCGCTTTAGAAGCGGTTAAGCATGTTAAAGATGGTTTTGTTGTTGGTTTAGGAAGCGGAAGTACAGCCGCATTTGCCATAGAAGCATTAGGCGAAAGAATAAAACGTGAAAAACTGCGCGTTATGGGTATTCCAACTTCTTATCAAGCTTTCTTGTTAGCGGTTGAATGTGGAATTCCGATTACAACTTTAGATGAACATCCTGAAATAAACGTGACAATTGACGGGGCAGACCAAATAACACCTGAACTAAATTTAATCAAGGGTATGGGTGCCGCAATGGCAAGAGAAAAGATTGTTGCAGCAGCCTCTAAACTTAATATTATCATTGCTGACGAAAAGAAAAAAGTAAAGCTGTTAGGACGAAAATAATCAGTCTGTGCCCATTGAAGTTTTACCTTTTGCTATTTCGCTTGCGAAACGAAAAATCATTGAAGCTAGGTGGAAAACCTGTTTTACGGGAAGGCAAAGGTAAACTTGGTCCAGTGATAACTGATAATGGTAACGCCATTTTGGATTCGTATTTTGGTGAAATAGCCCAGCCCGCTGAGCTTGCGATTGAGGTAAAGATGATTCCCGGCGTTGTTGAAACTGGTTTTTTTATTGGCTTAACCGACATTGCCTTTGTCGGAAGAAGCGGAGTAGTGGAGAAAATCGAGAAGATAAGAAAGTAATCAAGTTTTATTTGACTGATTAAGACATATCAACAGACTTAAATGCAATTATATAAAAACTTGATTTAGTAGAAATCGAATGTTAATCAGGAACGAGATGTTGTTGAAAGATAAAATATGCTCCCTTCAAGATGCTTTTTATCATTCGAGTGAATTAAAGGAAGTTACTGGCAAAGCGATGAATCTTGAGACTGCACAACAAACGCTGCGGCTTTTAAGGCTTTGTCCGATAGTTAATGTTGCTTTCTGGCTGAGAAAAAAATATTTAAAGTGATTGAAGATGAAGAAAGTTTTGTTTGTTTGTGTTGAAAATGCTGGCAGAAGCCAAATGGCTGAAGGCTTCGCTAACAAATATGGTCAAGGAAAAATAATAGCACAAAGTGCCGGAATAAAATTGGCTCCGCAAGTTAATCCAATAGTTGTGGAAGCCATGAAAGAGAAAGGCATCGATATATCCAGCAACAAGCCCAAAATGTTCACTCAAGAAATGGCAAACCAAGCCGACTTAATTGTTACCATGGGATGTGGAGGCTCTGATTTTTGTCCTGGTCCTTTCTTTAAGGAAAATGTAGATTGGGTGCTTGAGGACCCGAAGGGCAAATCGTTGGACAAAGTTCGGGAAATCAGAGATGAAATTGAGAAAGGGTAAACGAGTTGATTTTGGCGGAAAAATAATTTCCTTAATCGAAACAGTCGATTACTACTGCATTAATCGGTCTTGGTTCGTCGGTTTAGAAAAAAAGCAGGTATTAATGAGAACGCATAGTTGAGCTTTAACCGACAGAAAGATTTGTGTTTACCCAAAAATTCTATCTACTAAAGAACATTTTTTCCAAGTTCGAAATAAAAAAGTTGATTTTAGGAAGAGATAAACTTTAGAAAGATGATTAGTTGATTGTTACGAGAAGGTAGACACATGGTTTCAGATAATTTTAAGGCTTGTTTAAAGGAGAGCGAGTTGAAAGAGGGTCAAATGAAGGGTGTAAGAGTTTCTGGAAAGTCTATTTTGTTAATTAGGCAGGGTGGCCAAATTTTTGGGGTTTCGAATAGTTGTCCTCATATGGGATGTTCACTGGAAGGAGGCATCCTGAGTGAATTCATAGTAATGTGTCCATGTCACGGGTGGAAGTTTGACGTACGAAATGGAAAATATATAGAAAATGATGCTATAACTTTGGAAAGTTACCGATGTATGATAGAAAACGGAAAAGTTTACGTTGAAATCAAAGAAGGAAATTTTTTGAGTCATTTGGGACTATAATCAATTCAGCAGAATTTAGAATACGCTTTCCACATTGTTATTATGATAAAAAAATCATCGGATCCTTTTTCTGCAAGATTACAATTATTTTGGTAATGGAGTAAAAATGGTTAATTTTTCTTGATCTTCTATGGTATCTAAGCCTTGCTCATGCGAAATTTTTATTGTTTGTTTTTTACATTCATCGCACAGTCCTGTGAGCTGTAAAGCATAACCTGAATTTGGTTCAGATTCTGTTAAGGCTACGACCTTGGGGCATAAATCTGCGATTCTGTCCCTAATTGTCCTAAAAAGATTGACTGCCTCCTTCCTATCCATCAAGATCGCCAGACAATGCCATTAAATTTTAATCTCCATTTTTGTGGCATTGATGTTTCGATTTTTAACTGAGCCAATCGACATCCTAAACATACTTTTCTCTCTTCCATCTGAAAACATCCATGTCAAGTTAGGGCTTAGCGTCCAAAAATAACACTTTTTGAGAAACATGCTTCACCCCTTTTGTACAGGTGGCTTTACAAGGTTGCGAAGCAGACTTAACAAATCTTGCAATGCCCACTTCTTAAACAAGCCCTTAAAGGCTAATGTGCCTTTGAGACGCTCGTTCAAGAATCAATTCTACTTTAACAAAGCAAAACGAATATTAACTCGTATTACTTTGCGAATTTAAGGAAACTTAACGCAGGCGAAAGATTTCTCTCTCTTCCAGAATTTTCCGCTTGCTTAAGTTGCCCTTTTTTATTTTCGATGCAGTTTTGTACCTATCTGGTTCAGGAACTTTTTGATGGAGTTTTTTGATCAAGTTGTGTTCTGATTGGAGGGTGCTGTTGAGAAGCCGTGGAGAGTTGACTCCATAATCCATGAATTTGGGTTTTGGTATTTTACCATCGGCGTTGCATGTCTTAGTCGTTCTGTTTCTTTTGTTTCAAAGCGACATGTTATTTCGAGGATGATTCCTTTATGTGTTTGTTTTTGCTCGATAAATGTTTCAAAGAGTTTTTTGAAGTTAGTTAAGTTTATTTCTAGTTTTGAGTATTCATCGGCAACTGTTTTAATTGAGTTAGATTGGATGTATTTGGTGTATGCCTCGCAGAGTTGGTCTTCTAAATTGCTCAGTTGCTTTAATATTTCGCAAGACGTTTCATAATCAACATTGTTGATTTTAGATATTTTTTTTGGTAAGCTGAGACGCTGTCGGTCAATTCTTTAAAGTTCTTTCTTGGGTACATTTTTTCTGTTTCTGGCATGTCTATGTGGTCGAGTATTTCTTGGATGATTTTTGCACACTTTAAGCTGTCGTAACCTATTCCCAAAGTGAAACAGTTTTCAGGCTGGTTTATTTTGTTTGAAAAAGTTTCATAAAGCTTAAAAGTTTCGGTTTCCAGATTGGCGCAGCAGTTTAGGTACTGTGCACTTTCTTGTAGTTTGTCATTCATTTTCTTTGCCCCGATTGACACGTGTATCGTGAGTATTAATAAATGTTATTTGTTTTGTTCTGGGCTGTTGTTGTGTTCGACGCGCATACAAATTAAAAAAGTGTGTCTGAGAAAAATACGAAATACCTTCTCCTTAACCCAAAAAACTGATTTATGAGCTTCGCAGGACGATCATTGTGTTGGTTTTCACTATACCTTCAACCATGCGGATTTTTTCTATGCATTCGTTTACTTCTGTCATGTTCATTCCGCTGATGACCGCCACGATGTCGTATTCGCCGCTGACTTCATAGGTTGTTTCAACGTTTGGGATTGCTTGGATTTTCTTTGAAACTTCCTGTGTTGGGTGGGCAGGGTTGGTTGCAAGTAGGTTATGGCTTGGGCGCCTTCTGCAACGCCGATTTTAACTGTGAATTTGCGTATGATTCCTTGGTCGCTTAATGTTTTGATTCTTTTCCGTACTGCGCCTTCAGATAAGCCTACCTTTGCGCCTATTTCGCCGTAGCCTGCTCTTGCATCCTCTTTTAGAAGTTTGATTATTTGCTTATCTGTATCATCCATTTTTTATCGCCGAGTTAATTTGTGTATCATTAACATTTAACGTTTCCCTTATAAGGATTGTAACTGTTATTGCGGTTTTCGTTGTGATTGCTTGTTTGTTTTACGTTTTGCACTCTGAAAGCGCTTAACTTGCTTGCATCAAATGGAACATTAAGAGTCCAAGTTGTAACAAATAAGTCACAATGTTTAAATTAAGTCTGGGAATTAATCGAAAAGACATTTCCTAAAATAAAAAAGTGACGAATAAAAAATGATTAAACCAGCAATTTCGAATCCTCAAAAAGTGAAGGCAAAATGCCCTGATTGTGACGCAGAGCTTGATGTTCCAGCAGACACAGAAAAAGGAGAAATCCTAAGCTGCCCAGGATGCGGACTTGAACTTGAAGTTAAACAAGTTAAAGGCGGATGCGTAGACCTTCAAGAATTAACCATTGAAGGCGAAGACTGGGGCGAATAAACAGTATCCCTAACCAGCCTTCATAATTTTAATCAAGTTTTTTGAACTAATTTTTTTAGTGGAGCTGAAAAGCGATGAGCATTGCACTTCTTTATGAGCGGTCCGAAAACGACGAAAACGGCATAAAACTCACCGCGCAGCAATTAGGCATTGACTTGACTTTTCTGCCTTTCAGAAAAATTGCTTTATCAATTTCTAAAGATGGCTTTAACGCTAAAACCAAAGGCAAAGACTACACAGGCATAATCAAAGATACAGCTGTTGTGCTTAATCGTGCGCAAAGCAAAAACCGTCGCCTCCAAGCCTCATACATCATGGAGCATGCTTGGCAAAAAAACCATTAAACAGTTCTCAAATCGAATTTGTCTGCTACAGCAAACTACGCACATTGCTTAACCTTTGGAAAGAAGGCATACCGATTCCCAAAACAGTTTTTGTTCCATGCGATTCAACTGACACTTTGAAGAATGGGCAAGTAATCCACAATGAAAAAGATATTGCAGAACTTTTCCAACAAGAAATTCCTATCTCAGAAGGCATAGTGATTAAAGCTGACGCTGGAACTCATGGCAAAATGATTATGCTTGCAAAAAACAGTGAAGAACTCATTGCTAACATTCAAGGAAACAAAACCCTCAATTATTAACCCAGTCGGCGTAGTTGCTCAGGAACTCGTTGAAAAATGGTTTTACGATTTAAGAATAATTGTTCATAAAGAAAAAGGCAAACAACCCTTTTGCTATCCACATTTCAATGGCAAGAGCCGGCTTTAAAGATTTTAGAACCAACACTTTTTTGGGCAACTTGGTTTTCGGTGCCAAACTGCCCAAAAGTATTCAGGACTTAGCTGTGAAATGCGGCAAAACCCTTGGCAAAGGTAGTGAAGCGTGGATTTTTGCTTTGGATGCCATGGTAAATGTTAAAGAAAACAAGCAGGTTGATGATGTTTACCTTAAAGGTGAACTTGATAAAGCAGCGCAAGCGTTTGTGCCTGTTCAAAAGGTTAAAGCAGGATGAAACTCGCCTAACTGACTTTCAAGGATGGAACAGTAAACTAGAAAAAGCGTTCCAAGGCTATGCGAACAGTGAACATTACGAAAATATTAAAAAGATAATTGAAGAAAGCGTAGAAAAAAATAAGAGTGCCTTGGTGTTTCATGAGTCGAATTCTTGCCCAGAGTTCTGGGAGAACACTCGGCTTGCAACAGGCTATAATGTGGCAGTTCCACTCTTGAAAGGTGCGCAGAGCCTAATTGACCATTAATCAAAGAGAGAGGTAAATAGAATGTTGAGAATTGGAATAATTGGCGGTTCAGGATACGTTGGCAGCGAATTACTGCGTCTGCTGCTTTTGCATCCGCAGGTAGAGGTAACTATGGTTACTTCACGGCAAAGCGCAGGAGAATTCGTTTTCAATGTACACCCAAACCTGAGAGGTTTAACACAGCTAAAATTTGTGCCCCAAGACATGGCTGAACTGCAGAAAAACTGCGACTTAATCTTCACTGCCACACCGCATGGTGGCTCAGTTAACTTAGTTCCTAAACTTTTGGAGGCAGGATTAAAAGTCATCGATATGAGCGCTGATTTCCGCCTCAAAAACCCAGCCGACTACGAAACTTACTATGGCTGGAAACATGCTCATCCAGAAATGCTTAAAGAAGCCGCATACGGCTTGCCAGAGCTTCATCGGGAAGAAATAAAAAAAGCCAAACTCGTTGCTTGCCCAGGCTGCATGGCAACATCCGCCATTTTAGGTTTAGCACCTATTGTGAAGGCTGGGCTTGTTGACAAAGACAAAATCGTGGTTGACCTAAAAGTTGGTTCTTCAGGCGGCGGCAGCAAACCTACCGCTGCTTCGCATCATCCTGAACGCTTCAGCGGAGTGCGACCATACAAGGTTGTTGGGCACCGCCACATCGCCGAGGTCGAACAAGAACTTAACGCATTAACCAGTGAGCCAGTGAAAATCTCCTTTACTCCACACGCAGTAAACATGGTACGCGGGATCCTTGCAACCATTCACACTTTTCCAAAACAAAAATTAGAGAACAAGGATCTTTGGAGAGCTCTCCGCGGAATGTATGGCAATGAACCATTTGTACGCTTAGTGAAATATCAGAAAGGACCATATCAGTTGCCTGATCCGAAAGTGACTATGGGCACAAACTTCTGCGACGTCGGCTTTGAAATTGATGAGCATGCAAATCGGCTTTTGCTTTTCTCAGCTCTCGATAACATGTGCTAAAGGCGCATCAGGTCAAGGCGTGCAATGCATGAACATTCTGATGGGTATTGATGAGACAACTGGGCTTAAAGAGCACTGGTTTCCATCCGATGTGATCAGCTATGCTGCTTGTAATTAAGATGGGCGGAAGCATACTCAAAGAAGGCGCATCTCAAGATTTAGTCGCCGACCTAAAAGAAGTTGCCAAAACCAACAAAATCATCCTTGTCCACGGCGGAGGAGTTGAAGTTACCGAAATCGCCTCCAAACTGGGCAAAGAACAAAAATTCATTATTTCACCCGAAGGCTTCAGAAGCCGCTACACCGACAAAGAAACCATTGAAATTTACACTATGGTTATGGCTGGCAAAATCAACAAGCAAATCGTTCTAGCACTTGCAAAGCCAAGGCATCTCAGCTGTCGGCATAACTGGTTTAGATGCGGCAACCTTGAAGGCTGAACGAAAAACCAAACTCATCCATGTTGACGAACGGGGCAGAAAAAAAGTTATGGATGGCGGCTATACAGGAAAAATAACTCAAGTTAACTCTGAACTGCTTAATCTTCTGCTTGAGAAAGGCTATGTGCCAATTGTGACGCCTATAGCGCTTAGCCAAGATTTTGAACCCCTCAACGTAGATGGCGACCGAACAGCCGCCATAATTGCAGGCGCATTAAAGCAGACCGACTAATTCTGCTAACCGACGTGGCAGGTTTAATGCTTAAAGGCGAGTGTGTTCCAAAAATTAGCGCAACTGAAGTCAAAGAGGTCCTGTCTAGCATTGGGTCAGGCATGAGCACCAAAGTTCATGCTGCACTGGAAGCGTTAAATCAAGGCGTCAAAGAAGTTTTAGTTACCGCAGGCACAGGAAATCAGCCAATTAGTTCTGCGTTGAATCATAAGGTTGGTACAGTGATAACTGGTGAATGACAAAGAAATAATGGATATTGAAACTCGGTTTACTTGGCGAATGTTTTCAGCAAAAAACCAGTCGTCTTAACAAGAGGGAAAGGCGCCCTTGTTTGGGATATTAACGGCAAAGAATACGTGGATTGCTCAACCAGCTACGGCGTGGCGTTGTTGGGGCATTGTCACCCAAAAGTTGTTGCAGCAGTCCAAGCTCAAGCTGAACAGCTTATTACGTGTCACAGCTGCTACTATAATGATAAACGAGCCGAATTCATAGCAAAACTTGTAAAGATAACGCCAAAAGGCTTAGACAAAGCGTTTCTTTCAAACAGCGGCGCCGAATCAGTTGAATGCGCCATAAAACTCGCCCGCAAATTCACGGGCAAACCAGAAATCATCGCGTTAATGGGTGCTTTCCACGGCAAAACCATGGGTGCATTGTCAGCAACATGGGACAAGAAATACCGCGAACCCTTCATGCCTCTGGTTCCCGAATTCAAACATGTCGCCCCTGATAACGCTGACAAAATCCGTGAAGCCATAACTGAGAAAACAGCCGCAGTCTTGATGGAGCCTATCCGCGGTGAAGGCGGCGTTCGAGTTCCACCTGACGGCTACTTGCAGGCAGTTCGGCAAATCTGCGATGAGAAGAATGTTTTGTTAATTTTTGATGAGGTGCAAACCAGTTTTGGGCGCACGGGCAAACTGTTCGGGTGCCAAAACTGGGATGTTACGCCTGATGTTATGTGTTTAGCAAAGCCGTTTGCAGGCGGCTTACCCATCGGAATAACCGTAGCCAAAGAAAACATTATGTCCTCGCTCAAAATTGGTGAGCACTCAACCACTTTCAGTGGAAGCCCACTGGTTTGCGCTGCAGGATGCGCTGCCATAGATGCGCTTGTGGAAGAAAAACTTGACTGAACGTGCAGCGGAGATGGGCAAGTACTTCAAAGCTCGAGCTGGAAGGTTTGATGGCTAAGCATAAAATCATCAAGGAAGTTCGCGGTTTAGGCTTAATGCTTGGCATGGAACTGCGTTTTGATGTTCACAACATAATTCTTAAAGCGTGCGGCAAAGGGTGTTTTGGTTTTGGATGCTGGAAGAACCGTAGTTCGACTGTTGCCGCCTCTTGTGATTGATAAAGAACAAATCGATCGAGCAATCACGGTTTTGGATGAGGTTTTGGGGGAAGAAGAAAATGAGCGAGCAAGCAGTACGGTTCCTAACTAACCTTCTGGGCATTTATAGTCCTTCAGGAAAAGAAGAAGATGCAGCCAACTTCTTAGAGCTATGAAATGAAGAAGATGGGTTTTGAAGTTGGCAAAGACGCCATCGGAAACGTAATCGGCGTCGTCGGCGAAGGCGAACCAGTCATCCTGCTGTGCGGTCACATGGATACGGTAGCTGGGCATTTGCCGCTTCGGATTGAAGAAGGCAAAATCTATGCTCGAGGCGCTGTGGATGCGAAAGGTCCGCTTGCCGCAATGATTATGGCTGCAGTTGCCGCTGCTAAGGAGCCAGGGTTTAAGGGTGAAATTTTGGTTGCCAGCGTTGTGGAAGAAGAAGCGACCAGCCGAGGCGTGAAGCACCTTATTACTCAAGGAATCAAAGCTGACTACGCCATTTTCGGTGAACCCAGCGGCGTTGAAAACATAACCATCGGCTACAAAGGTCAAATCCAACTAAAAATCGTCTGCAAAACTGAAACGGGGCATTCTTCTACGCCATGGATGTATGATAATGCATTGGAGAAAGCATATGAGCTTTGGGAACAAATCAAAAACGCTTCTTCATATCCGTCGCTGGATCCCTCGGCAAGCCCATACAATGCTGTTACAGCATGTTTGGTTAAAGTTGTCGGTGGTAGAGCAACCTCTGTTGTTCCTTTTGAGGTTGAAATGAACCTTGACGTTCGAGTGCCAATACAGTTTTGCACTGCTCAGGTTTTTGAGCAGATAGAGAAAATAATTACAAAGTACCAAGCTGCCAACCCAAAAGTTTCTGTGAAAGCAACCGTTCAAGACACTGTTGAGCCGTTTGAAGTTAACAAAGCTTCACCGCTTGTTCATGTATTATCATCTTCTGTTAGAAAAGTACTAAACAAACCTGCAACGCTTCTGCATAAAACAGGAACCGGCGACATGAATATCCTTGGAAAAGCAATGAACTTGCCTATAGTCACTTATGGACCAGGAGACTCACACTTAGACCACACTTTAGACGAACACATTGAAGTAAGCGAGTACTTGAATGCAATCCAGGTCTACAAGGAATCTATTTTGAGATTATCTGAGTTGCATAATAACAAGAATGTGTCTTCTAGTTTTTGAAAAGCGGGATTTAGTAGTGCAGCAGGCCTTTTACAATCTGGCATATTGATAGAATTAATTTTTGACAATTAGATGAGAATTCTTGGGCGTCAAACTTAATGTTCCGATCGGTTGAACCTTTAGGAATCAGCAATTTTTGTTTAAGTGAGCGGAAAACGTTATCGAGTTCTCTTTTGCTTAAAAAAACTTATATTTGCTTTGATTTGTATGTGAACTAATGAGATTGGTATTTTGTGGGTTGAATTAGCTAATCAAGATGTTTTGAAAAAAACTGGAGAAGCCCTTGAAGGAAGAGGTTTCCGTGTTGAGTTTTTGAATAATAGAGAGGAAGCGTTGGAAAGGCTGAAAAATTTTATTCCTTCAGGAGCCAATGTAATGACGGGCAGTTCTACTACTCTTAAGGAAATTGGGTTTGTCGATTATTTGAGTTCTAGCAAGCATTCCTGGAATAACCTTAAGGAAAAGATAGTTTCAGAGAAGGATCCTAAAAAACAAGTTGACCTGCGTAAAAAGAGCATTACGGCTGATTATTTTTTGGGAAGTGTTCATGCCGTTACGCAGTCAGGAGAAGTAGTTGTTGCCAGCGCTACGGGGAGTCAGTTATCTTCCTACGTCTATGCTTCAGATAACGTTATTTGGGTTGTAGGTACACAGAAAATCGTTCTCAACTTAGAAGAAGGCCTAAAACGACTACATGAGTATGTTTTTCCCCTTGAAGATCAAAGAATGAAACAGGCTGGGTTCAAAGGCAGCTCTATCTCTAAAATACTGATATTTGAAAAGGAAACCCTGCCCTTTAGGAAAATTACATTAATCTTTGTTAATGAAAAATTGGGTTTCTAATTGAATTGGAATTTGCGGCGGCATACTTATCAGCTTTTTATAATTAGCAAATAATAGAATGTATAGGAACTCAAGATATGGAGACTTGTTTATGGCGCATGAAAAAGGAAAAAGAGTTGGCGAAGTTAAAGTTAAAACTTACATTTTGAAAAATGATAACACGCTACTACGATTGGATAAGGCAACAGTTAGAACTTGCAGTTTGTCGGAAGATGAAGCGGAAGGTAGAGTTTGTACCGAACTGAATAAGCCCGAAGGCAGAGAATGCGAAGAATTAGTTCTAGTTTATAGGCCTAGCGGCTGCGTTAAGGAAACCAGCGAAGTTGACCTGGATGAAGTCACAACAATCAGTGCAGAGGTATTGAGGACAGAAACACCAGAGTCCAGATAATATTGAAGGCTTAAGTGAGTTTCTGAGAATTAGTTCTTTCCAGTAAGCAATGTGTGGTGTCAAATTTGGTGACTGAAAAAGTAATTCATTTCCATGGATGTCAAGTGGCAACTTCTCTTTCTGTGAAACAACATAAACTGAGAAAGCTCATAGCATGGCTTTCAAGCAAAGAGGGAAGGGGAATGGAGTTTATCTCAATCTACATACCTCGAGAAAACAGCATAGATGAGATATCCGCAATCCTCAGAAAGAAATCTGATTCTGTTACCCAGCAATCAGACGACGATAGGGCCACAAGAAATCGGCTTCAAGACGCTCTCAAAAAAATAATTCAGAGGCTGAGGGCGCGGAAGGAAATTCCAGAGAACGGGCTCGCGATATTTGCCGGGACTTTCGCCAACAACGATCAGGAAAGCGCAGTTTTAAACGTCGAAGAAGTAATTCCACCCGAGCCGATTAACGCGTATATTTACGAGGTTGAAAACCACTTCCAGCTGGACCCGCTGAGGGAAATGCTAAGAGACCCAAAGGTTGTTGGAATTATCGCGATGGATTCAAAAGAGGCTAGTTTTGGAATCCTTAATGGTGAACGCTTTGAATTCATTGAAAATATTACGTCCGGGATCCATGGAAAGTCCGGAAAAGGTGGGTCAAGCCAAAGAAGATACGAACGAGAAAGAGACACGGAACTAACACGCTACTTCCATAGGATTGCAGATCATGCAGCAAAAGCATTTCTTGAAAACCAAAGAGTTACAGTGTTGCTTGTTGGGGGACCGGGTACAACAAAAGAGGATTTCTTGAACGGTGACTTTCTTCATTATGAGTTAAAGAATGTGTTTTTGGGCAAAGTTGATACGCAATCCGTTGACAAAGAAGGGGTTCGAGAGGTTCTTGATAAATCAATTGAGTCATTAACGAATATGTGCTTGCCTGAGCAGAAGAGCATTGTTCAGCGTCTTCTATCAAATATAGGCAAGCAAGACGGTTTGGCAACTTATGGATTAGATTCAGTGTTAAACGCGCTTAAGATCGGTGAAGTGGAAGTCGCAATAGTTACCGATAATACCGATATAATTGAAATTGTTGCGTTGTGCAAAAGATGCGCATTATCCAAAGTGAAGATAGTGAGCAAGGCGATGAAGGTTCAAACCGTGCAAGAAATGATATCGATTCCATGTGAAAGGTGCAAAGCACTTGATTATGAATTGGAGGAAAAGGACATAATAGATGTCTTAGAGGATGCGGCTTCACAGACAGACGCAAGAGTTGAGGTATTATCTTCAGAGTCGGAAGAAAAAGCAAAGCTTACGGCTTTGGGTGGCTTTACCGCTCTCTTGAGATACAGACATAGATAAATGCAATAAATCGCCAAAACATTTGTCTATCAAAAATAAACGGTTAGGTTTACAAAGAAGACATATCATTTAGTTACTTGGAGATATTACTGCTAACCGTTACTTTGCTCAAGCAACATGAAGAAGGCAGATGGCAATCAGAAAATTTGGAAGCTTTGCCTGAAGAAGTCAGTAAAGATCAGGTACTGTGGGTGGATGCCCAAGACCCAACCGATGCAGAAATGAACGAGCTAAAAGATTATTTTACTTTAGATGAACACAACCTTCAAGAACTTACCCAAGAGGGGGACCGTTCAAGAATTGATGAACATGAAGATCGCGTGTTTTGTCTCCTTAACTTTCCTCATAGGGACGGTTTTGTTTCTGATGGCAAGATAGAACAGTTGGCGATGCTTGTTTGTTCAAGATGGATAATAACGGTTCATAAGGGTTACTCGGAGTTGACGTGTTCTGTTTACAAAAAAATAGGCACTCACGGTTACTTTTCTTTGTCCCTTGTGCCATCAACTGATATTATGTTGTATATTTTCTTGGATTTGGTTACTAGTGAGTATTATCCGGTTTCGGATTTGGTGTTTGAACAGATTGAAAGATTAAGTCAAGAAGCCTTAGGGTTTTTTAGACAAGGTTCAAGACGTGTGGACAGTAGTTTTGCTGTGAAGATCCTTAAGATAAGAGAGAGACTGGTGACTCTTAGACAGAGTTTAAGTCCGCTTCGCGAAATTATGGGAAGAATAACCCGGGGCGAATTTGCTTTAGTGCAAGGAGTGAACCTTCCTCGTTTCGGAGACCTCTACGATAGAACAATCCAGTTAGTAGAGGTTGTTGATGCTCACCGGGAAGAAATGAGCAACATCCGAGACATCTTAGTCAACGTTCAAACAATAAGCACAAATAATATAATCCGAGTCCTTACTATAATCTCAGCCATTTTTCTTCCTCTGACCTTGATTGCTGGAATTTACGGAACAAACTTCAAAGCAGCACAGATTCCAGAAGTAACCAATCCTTACGGCTTCTACATAATGATTGCAATAATGGTTACAATAGCTTCTACCCTTGCGTTGTTTTTCAAACGAAGAGGCTGGATATAAGGAACTGTAATTTCTTACCCCCGCTCAAACATTGTGTTCTTGGGATTTTTTATTGTCGGTCGAAATTCTAAATCATTTGAATTTGATGCAAGTGAACAAACAAAAGTTTTATATTTTCATCAAAAGATAGTCGCAGTTAACAGATAAAAGGAAATGATTAAGAATGTTTCTGAAAATAAAAATTTGGAAGTTTTTGGGTTTAATTCTTATTGCCCTTTTTGTCTTATCAACTGCCCATTCGGTTTATGCCATAGGAGTAACCGCCACGATACCAGTAGGTAACCCCGGCACCTCTCCACCTTATGATTACTATGCAGCTTATGATTCTAGCAAAAACGAAGTTTTCGTAACTAATGAGGGCGTTGCTACAGTTTCGGTTGTATCGGACAAAACTAACACTGTGGTTTCAACCGTGCCAGTGAGATTCTCTCCCTCTGCTATAGCTTATGATTCTAGCAAAGGCGAGTTATTCGTGGCCAACGGTGGCCCCAGCACGCAACTCGGCACAGTCTCGGTTATATCAGATAGCAGTAATACAGTGGTTGCAAACGTCACTGTCGGAACAACTCCCGTAGGCGTAGCTTATGATCCGAATAAAGGAGAAATATTCGTAACAAACAGCGGCGACCAGCCCCCAGACATTTCAGTAATATCTGACAGCTCTAACACTGTAATTGCAACCATAGACTTGGGCTTAACCGGGTACAACCCGATCGCAGGAATAGCTTATGATTCTAGCAAAGGCGAGTTATTCGTAGCCGTTCAAGGTCAGGACACGGTTTCGATTATATCAGACAGCACCAATGCTGTGGTTACCACCGTGGACTTGGGAAATGGCGTAGGTCGAGGCGTGGCTTATGGCGTCGCTTATGATCCGAGTAAAGGCGAAATATTAGTGACTAACGCTGGCGTCAATGCGGTTTCGGTTATTTCTGACAGCTCAAATGCTGTTGTTGCAAACATAACCGTGGGAAACACTCCTGAAGAATTAGCTTATGATTCTAGCACGAGCGAGATCTTCGTGTCCAACGTTGTTGACGGCACGGTTTCGATTATATCAGACAGCACTAATACAGTGACAGGAACCATTACCGTGGGGAACGGTCCTTTTGGCGTAGCTTATGATTCAGGTAAAAATGAGATATTTGTGACCAATGCTGGCGAAAGCACCGTCTCGGTGCTATCTGATGCATCTGGCACGCCGGTTACCGCAAGTCCAACATCGTCAGTTTCAACAAGTCCATCCGTACCAGAGTTCAGCAGTACAGCCTTCATTGTCATGTCCGCAGCAATAGTTGTTGTGACTTTAGTTGCAGTTGCATTGACAGTGAAAACAAGAAAACAGGTTCAAAAGTAACGCAGATAAATTTCGAGAATAACGGATAATTATTTTTCCTTTTCTTTTTTGTTTTTTTGGAAATTGGTCTTATAATCCCCATAAGTATAGTGGACAGAAAAGAGAGTGCGGTTTGTCTCAGTGTAGTTGACCATCCTAAATGATACTAATAGGTTTGCTGAAAAATTATAAAAATTGAAGCAGGCTGAGTCTAAGCCTTAAATGCGTCCACGGTCCATTGAGGCAATGTCTTTGTCGCCACATGGTCTTTCACCGTTTTGAACATGCAGCTCAATGCCTCTCTGCAACGCTTGTTATGGCCAGCCCGTGGAGGTAAGGTCTTAGTCGCATATCAATTTTCAGCTGTTTTAATTGATACGCTCCGTGCCTCAACGCACTTCTTAAAGCGTGCTCCTCAGCCTGCAAATATTGGATTGTGGACTCTTTCTCTTAAATATTGTGACTTTTATGTTACAAATAGCTGCATTTGTGGTCTAATTGGGACATTAGACGCTTATGATAATTGCAATGCAGAGTTATTGTTTACGAGGTGGATTTAGAAGCTCTTTCAGGAGATTTACAGATAGGATAGCATATAGGACGTATCGACTCAACGAATTCATTTTAGCCCCTTTTGCAATTTATGCATTTAGACTTCTCAGAGTTAACCTTGCGAATATCGTCCTATTTTTGATTAGTTCACTGGCTATTGTCCGCTAATGGATATCGGGTCATTGCAGCAAGCATGACTTCGCTGAAAGTTTTTTTGCTCAGGTGCTTAGCAAAATCGTTAGTAGCGATTATACCCACCAAAACTGTTTTTTTCGTTACGGGTAGACGCCTTATTTTGTACTTCACCATTAACCTCGCGGCATCTCTGAGTGGAGCATTCTCATCGATTGTTATTAATGGATTTGACATTACCTCAGAAACTTTAGTATCAAGAGGTTTTTTCATCGCCATCACCCTTCTAACTAAGTCTCTTTCAGTAACAATGCCCTTAGCTTCAACGCCATCCATCACTACAAGATCACCTACATCTTGCTGATGCATCAGCTTCGCAGCCTCAAGCACATTCCTACTAATACCAATCGTGATAACATTTGTTGTCATAAAATCTTTTACAGTTGGCATCACTTAAAAAAATCATAAACAACCGTATAAGAGTTTTGTAACATCGCAGTTCAAGATCGTAGTTCCGAATTATGTTTAGCTTGTTTTCCATAACAGAAAACGTGAAGGAAAATGCATAGAAAAATACAATACAAACATTAACCAATGACAGATGAGGAAACCTTCAAGGTTGCTGATGAAGTTAATGCATGAATTACATGCTTTTGTAAACATTTTCGTTGATGCATCCCTCATTGATGAAGTGGTTGAAGCCCTTTCCAAGATAGATGCAGTAGAAGAACTCTACGAAGTAACAGGAGAATTTGACATCGTAACGCTCATCTCAGCCTCAGACATCGAGTCGTTTAGAGATATCCTGAAAAATAGGATAATGAAAATTAACGGAGTGAAAAGTACGGTAACTTCAATTGTGCTTGGCACACACAAAGGTCCGGAATGTGCAACATAATATACAATTATGTCTCGGAAGATCATGGGTCAAATATTTCAGGCTATAACCCTTTTCTCCACCATTTTGCCAATAGCTTACTATAAGCCCTTCCCACTTCTCAAATTAGCAAATTCTATTTCTCTAAAAAGCTCAAAAGCAACCTGGACTGCATACTTTTTTAATGAAGCAACATGAAGACCAACAAATCTTCAAATAATCAGGGTCGATTCGAAGCCTCAGTTAATCTTTTTGTCGATCAAGCCGAGAAGGCACATGTTATAGATGCCCTTTCAAAGCTTGAAAACATCGAGGAGATTTACGAAGTGAAGGGAGAATTTGATATCGTTTCAATAGTTTCAACTTCATGTTTGGAAGAGTTTCGTACTCTCTTGCAAAAGAAAATTATGAAGATCACTGGCGTAAAAAGCACCATAACCTCAGTGGTACTCAAAACTCATAGAAAACATAGTTTATAAAAAAAAATCGGGTTTAAGAAGCCATTTTCTTAAGTGACCTTAAGCCCCAAAGGAAAACGAGGACTGCAAGTACGCCGATTACGACGAATCCTTCTATTATTCCTATATTTTGGAAATTTCCGGCGAATAATGCTCGAGTTGCATTGACCGCGTATGAGAATGGGTTTATCTTTGCTAGATCTTGAAGCCAGATAGGTGCGAGTGCCAACGGAAGAATAATGCCTGACAGTAGAGAAACTGGTAATGTTATAGTATTCAACGTAGGGGCGAGGGCATCCTCAATTTTGTAAATAAGCGCGAACCCGTATGAAATTGATGCCATGGTAATTCCGATCAAAGCATACAGCAATAGAGATAGCAAAAATCCGCCTGCATTTACACTTAACCCAAATGGAATAGCGACTAATGTAATCAAAACGCATTGGATAACAAGGACTAACGCATCTCTTAGAACCCTGCCTAAAAGAATTGCTGAACGATTCACCGGGGATACTAAAAATCGTTCTATCACTCCAGTTCTAATATCATCGATAAGTGCGAATCCAACGAATGCGGTGCCAAAGAGAGCTTGCAGAACTAAAAGTCCCGGAATGAAAACATCTACTGCTTTTCCGGATGGAAGCCCAGGAACACTGCCAAGGCCGTTTAAGAGCGGCATAAACAAGAGCAAGTACATGAGAGGTTGGAACATGCTTACGAAAACAAAAACGGGGCTTCTTAGAGTGTGTTGCATGTTTCGAATAAACATCAGTTTTGTGTCGTTTAGTATTTTCATTTTATTATGTCCTCCCTAAGTGAACGGCCCGTGTACTTTAGGAAGACGTCGTCTAGACTTGGTCTGGATAACGTAACGGTTTGCGCTTCCAAGTTTTTTGCGTCAAGTGAACGCAGCAGTTCTGGCATCAATCTTTCTCCATCTTTAATGGTTAGATGCACTGAATTGTCTTTAGTTTGAATTCTCTCTGCCTGAATCTTCTCAGTTAACAAAGTTTCAGCTTTATGAGCGGTTTCTTCTGACGCAAAACTAAAAACTATGGTGTCGCCTCCAACGGAGCTTTTTAATTCTTCCGGTGTTCCTGTCACAATAATTTTTCCGTTATCGATAATTGCAATCGTGTCACAGAGTTTGTCAGCTTCATCCATATATTGAGTGGTTAAAAAGATGGTAACGCCCTCAGTTTTCAGTTTTTTTATTTCTCCCCACAAGTAGGCTCTACTTTGTGGATCAAGACCTGTTGTCGGCTCATCGAGAAGCAGTAGTTGAGGACGGTGAATCATTCCAAGCGCAATATCTAAACGGCGTTTTTGACCACCCGAATAGGATGAGGCGGCTCTCTCTATAAATGAAGTCATCTGGAAGCGCTCTGCGAATTCGGCTGCGGATTTCTTGGCAGTCAAAGTGTCCACGCCATATAGTTGAGCTTGAAGAACTAAGTTTTCAACACCTGTAGAACTCAAGTCTGCTCCACCCGCTTGACTTACGCATCCAACGTTTTGTCTAATCTGTTCTTGTTGTTTTGCTAAGTCATATCCAAGAACCTTAGCTTCTCCACCAGTCGGACGAAGTAACGTTGAAAGCATTTTCTGTGTGGTAGACTTGCCAGCGCCATTTGGACCAAGAAAACCGAAGATTTCTCCTTTCCTAACCGTTAGATCTATACTTTTAACCGCTTCGACCTCTTTTTTTCCACCCTCTCTCTTTAGAAATAAAGATTTTTCGAAGCCCTTTTGTTTCAATTACCAACTCTCCACTCATCTCGAGTCACCTATGAACAATAAACCAGATTTCATGCCTGTGGGCAGGTATTTGCCTTTCGGTCTTTTTTCAACTCTTTGGTATTCTGCATGTGGCCATAAAATAGTTAAGTGGTTCAGAGTTTAGTTCTTAGGTTGAGATGATTTTCAAATCATCTATTTTTTTGAAATGATCTTTGTTATTTGTAGCTACGCTGAATTCTCTTGTTAAGGCGATTGCTCCAATAAGGGTGTCTCTGAGATCTATGGACTGGCCTTTTGTTTCTAGCCACGCGTATATGTGGCCGGCTTTTTGAGCGGATCTTGATGTCAGCGGCAAAATGGCAAGTCTACTTAGAAGTTTCTTTGTTGCTTGCAAGTTTTTCTTGGGGAGTCGGGATTTGTGGGCGCCGTAATGAAGCTCAAAAGCATTGATTACGGTTGTTGTTAGGACAAGTTTTTTCTCTTCGAGGGCTGTAACGAAGGCTACTGCTCTGCCTTGTTTCTGAGCAGATCAATCAGTATGTCTGTGTCGATTATGATTCTTGTGTTTTCCATTTTTCCCACGCCTGGCTAATTGATGCGTTGATTTCTTCAAGATCTTCGTCAGTTATTTCCCACGTGCCTGCTAAATCTGAAATTTTGGTACCTTTCTTTCTTCTTCTAATTAGGTGTTTCATCGCTTCCTCTATTGATACTGGCCTTTTCAGTTTGACTTGCAGTTCACCCGCTATTGAACTCAATTCAGCGTAGGTTTCTTTGCTAACTTTGATGGCTTTAAGGTCAGTCATGTTACCCCACGAATGGTGGTAAAAGTAGTTTTAACATACCTATTAAACTTGGTGAGAAATCTCTTTTTATATTGGTACTGCCTTTTGCAGAACTTGGTCTCTAATCATGGTATTAATGAATTAATATTTTGCTATTTAGATAAATTATTGAAAAACGTAATGATAAGTAATAAAAAACAGAATGCTTTTGAGGTATTCTTAGGAAAAGAGTTGACTATTGTACTGCTTCAACTTTTTCTATTTCTGGGACTCTCTGTTTGACAAAAACCTCAACACCCTGCTTAAGCGTCATCGCCGACATGGGGCAACCCGCACAAGCACCCATTAAGCGGACCTTAACCGTGTTTTTTTCAACTGCAACAAGTTCAACATCTCCGCCATCAGCTTGAATTTGGGGTCTTATCACGTTAAGAGCTTTTTGTACTCTTTGTTCGATTGATTCAGTCATATTACTTCACTTTGGCATCTTTTAAAAATAATAATAATTATAAAGATTCCTATCACACTTTGTGCTTTGACCTGCCCTTGAGGCTTTTCAGAAAAAGTATTATGTGTTACATTATAATCTTCAATGTTCAGTGGAAAAAGCTGGTTAAAGCAGAAAAAGAAAGTTTTAGTCGCAGCCAAATTTATTGAAAAAGCACAAAGGTAAGCAATTAGAACAGATGGATTTTTGTGAAATTCTTCTACGTTAACATTTTGTCATCTGAGAGTGTGCTTGATGGGAATCTTTAATAGTGTTTTTATGTTGAATCAATGGCTGACGCGTGTCATTTGCGAAGCAGAATTATAAAACAGCCTCAGGGCACTTCACAAAACAGCGAGAAAAGCGCAGAAGCAAGTCTATCGAAAAGAAAATTTGTGGTTCTACGTGGAAAAAACACGTTTTTTGGGAGGCATAAATTATCTTTCTTTATGATTGCAATGGTTGCTGTAATTCTTGCTTCAGTTCTTTTGGCGCCGGTTTTTTCCATATCTGATAACCCGTGTAGTTCGTGTCATGGTAGTCAATATAGCCAATATCTTGACATTCTTGAAGGAAACAGTGCAAATCAAATACCTGTATCAGTTGGTGTTGGTCAAACTGCAACAGTAACTGTTGTCGTAGAAAACCTTCTAACTGATGATGGTTCTGGACGTTACTCCGAATTACTCAGTGTTTTGTTAACGCTAACTTCAGAAAACGGTCATTTTATAGTGGCTTCACCGACTTTTAATATCGGTGCGTTGCAGCCTGGCACCGCTACTGCCTCTTGGCAAATTACGGGGTACTCCGTAGGATCTGATTCGTTAATAATTCAGGCAACTGCTGTAAATCCCCACATAAATCTTGAATTCTCAGATAATTACTCGCCTGCTCCATCAATTAATGTTTTAGCTACAGGTCTCCCTCCACCAATAACTCCAAGCCCCACATCTGTTCCAACTCCTTCCCCTATCCCGACTCCGACTCCTATTGGAACCCCAACTCCAACCCAGGCAATAACCCCTGCTCCCACGTCTTCACCTATTACACCGATTGAAACCTCAACTTCTACACCTGCCCCTACCGCAACTTCATCGCTACAGAAAATCCAAACCACATCACCTACTGCAGCACCTTCACCCACAATAACACAATCAGCCCACCCCACAGAGCCAACCATGCTCATCACAACAATCGTAATCATAGCCATCGCAATAATAGCTCTCATCGTAGCCAAAGTCGCATTTTCACATAATTCAAGATCAAGAAGTAATCAAACAAATCGAATTAATGTGGTTCAATGAGTGGTCATGAGCTACTAAACTCCAACATGCTATACATTCACCCACCTCTTGCAATCGCCGGGTACATTTTCATTTTTCTCTTTGCTTTCTTTTTGTTTCGATCTGGAAACGATGAGAAAAAATTCGTTCAACGTTTAGGGGTAGCTGCTTGGACACTTACGTTCCTCGGTTTGGCGACGGGGATGATTTGGGCTCAGCTAGCTTGGGGAAGTTATTGGTCCTGGGATCCAAAGGAAACTTTGACACTTGCGTTATTTCTGGAATTGTCTTTTACTGAAGTAGCGTTCATAGAAAAGAGACCTAAAGTTGCAAAGTGGCTGGGACTATTTGCATGCATACTCTCAATCATAACTTTGCTAAGTTCGTTCATAATTGTGGGATTGCATTCCTTTGCCGTGTAGTTTTTTTGTTTTCTAAGTGGGTTTAAGTTTTTTAAGGAATCTTGAATCAATATTACCTCAAAACTTTATTATTTTGCAATGTTCTGAATCATAAAGTCCAAATTCAAGAGTGGAGTATATCTTCGCAAGTGACTTGAGGAGAAACTGTACCGAATGAAGTCTTCAGCTAAAAAAATCTTAGTTATGGCTATTATTGTGCTTTTTATAGTGTCAATAGTAGCAGGCATCCTTGCTGGACACGTATAATTTTTTAATTCTTAGATTTTTCTTTTAAAACTATAAATTTAAAATTTTATTTTTGATTTCAATTTCGCAAGTATGGGGCTCAATTAAGCAACGGGTTCCACGCATGATAAAGTTAAATAATTAGATTATGCTAAAAATTGTTAGGAGTGTTAATGATTTTGTTTAAATCAAAACAATTTAACGTAAGTAAATTTATCATCTTAACAATACTTATCGTTGTTATAAGTTTCCCAGGAATAGCAGCAACAGCGAAAGCAACAACAATAACAGCTAACGATTGGACAGCCCAGCCACTTTTCCATGCTCGTCCATTAGCAGCTCAGGGACCCGATCCACTTAACCCAACACAAATCATTAATGCATACAGTCTAACGTCAACAACTAACGGCATGGGAACAACCATAGCAATCGTTGATGCCTACGATGACCCAACTATAGCAAGTGACCTAATTACTTTTAGCAATAATTTTGGTTTGCCAGCTGCAAATTTTGTTGAACATAAAATGTCTTCATTAACCAGCGTAAACAGTGGATGGGCAATTGAAATCTCCCTTGACGTAGAATGGGCACACGCCATAGCCCCCAAAGCAACAATATTACTTGTTGAAGCCAGATCAAGCAGCATAACTGATCTCCTAAGTGCCGTAACTTACGCTAAAGGTCAACCAGGCGTAGTGGCGGTCTCAATGAGTTGGGGTGGCAGCGAATCTTCCACCGAAACCTCAAGCGCCTATGACGGAGTCTTCACCAGCACAACTGGAATAGTGTTCTTCGCATCTAGTGGTGACAACGGAGCGGGCGTTATTTGGCCTTCTGCCTCACCAAACGTCGTTAGTGTTGGCGGAACAACTCTTACCCTAGATGCCACTTCAGGAGCAGTCGTTTCAGAGACAGCTTGGAGTGGAAGCGGCGGCGGAGTAAGCGCATATGAACCCCGACCAGTTTACCAGACAAACTATGGATTAACTAACTCAAAGCGTTCAACCCCTGATGTTTCTTACGATGCAGACCCAAACACTGGCGTTTACGTATATGACAGCACTCCCTATCAAGGATCAGCAGGCTGGTGGAATGTAGGCGGAACCAGCGTAGGTTCACCACAATGGGCAGCAATCCAAGCTCTTGGACAAACAACTGGCAACACCAACTTCTACAAAGATGCTACACAATCCGCCCTCTACATATTTCAGAGACATCACGAGCGGATCAGATGGAAACCCCGCGGGCGTAGGATATGACCTTGTTACTGGTCTAGGCAGCCCAATTACCACCAACTTCGCGCCTCAAACCACGCCAGACTTCACAATCTCAGCATCATCCCCAATTACTATTAATGCTGGAACTTCCGGACCCTCCACTGTTACGGCGACGTTTCTAAATGGATTCAACAATCCAGTAACACTCTCAACACCCATTATGCCCAGCGGTTGGACAACAGGCTTTGACACAAATCCATTATTGACCTCAGGCTCATCATCCACATTAACCGTCACGGTCCCAGCTGGCACAGCTTCTGGATCATACACTGTCGGTATAACAGGTTCTTACGGGACGACCAGTCACAGCGTATCGTTAACAGTGCAAGTAATCAACCCAGACTTCTCGATTTCTGCTTCACCAACAACTCTAAGCATTAACAGTGGATCTTTTAAAACCTCAACAATAACCGTTACCCCCTTGAACGGATATACGGGCACAGTTCAACTCTCTGCAGTGGCGACAGGCGGACTAACCGTAACCCCAAGCCCAACGTCAATAACTACCTCTGGCACATCCACATTAACCGTCACGGTGCCATCAAACACTCCAACCCAAACATACACTGTTACAGTAACAGGCAATGACGGAACAAATATTCACAGCACAACATTAACGGTGCAAGTTGTCAACCCAGACTTCTCAATTTCAACATCGCCAACATCTCTTTCCATAAGAAGCGGATCCTCTGGAACCTCAACAGTAACCGTGAAATCACTCAACGGATTCAGCGGCACAGTTGCACTCTCGCTGTCAAAAGCGCCAACCGGATTAACCGCAACTCTTAGCCCAACATCAATAACAACTTCAGGCACATCCACACTAAGAATTACAGTCTCTAGGCAGCATAAGATCGGGAACATATACTTTCACCGTAACAGGAACAAGCGGTACTTTAACTCACAGTGCAACAGTAACAGTAACAGTTAGCCGATTCTAAAAGCCAACCCCTATTTTTTATAACCCTACTTTTCCCCAGTTCTTTTTTCTTTGTTAGAAAACGGTAGTTTGCTATTTTTTATGATGTGAAAATCTTGCGTTTGATTGAGAAACTTTTTATCGCACGTTATACACACCCAATAAAATTTTAGGGAAAAATCTTGGTTGAGTACAAGTGGGTTGCGCTTTCGAACACTACTCTTGGCATGTTGATGGCTTCAATAGACAGCACCATAGTTATGATAGCACTGCCTTCTATCTTTCGCGGAATTAACATTGATCCCTTCTCATCTTTTCAATACATGCTTTGGATACTTTTTGGATACAGCATAGTTACTGCCACATTGCTTGTTACATTCGGCAGACTGTCCGATATGTTTGGGCGTGTGAAACTCTACAATTTAGGCTTCGCAATTTTCACAGTCGGCTCGATCCTTCTTTCAATAACACCTAATCAAGGTGACGCCGGCGCCATCGAATTAGTAGTTTTTAGAATAGTCCAGGGAATTGGTGGGGCATTTCTCTTTGCAAACGGTGCCGCGATAATAACTGATGCATTTCCAAGTAATGAACGTGGAAAAGCTCTTGGAATAAATCAAATAGCTTTCCTCGCCGGCTCTTTAATTGGTTTAGTTCTGGGCGGAGTTTTAGCGGTTATTAACTGGAGACTTGTGTTTCTGGTAAGTGTCCCAGTTGGCAGTAATCGGAACAATTTGGTCATATTTGAAGCTTAAAGAGCAATGCAACATCAAGAAACACCAGAAATTGGATCTTTGGGGCAACATTGCATTTGGCGGTGGCTTAACATTGGTGTTGACAGGGTTTATCTATGGTTTGATACCTTATGGAAACTCTGCCATGGGCTGGAGTAATCCATGGGTCGTTGCTTCCCTTGTCTCAGGTGTAGCTCTTCTTGTTGCTTTTCCATTCATAGAGAATCATGTTGCAGAGCCAATGTTTAGACTTGATCTATTTAAGATAAGAGCGTTTACTGCTGGTAATCTTGCTTCATTTTTCAGTTCAATGTCACGAGGCGGAGTTATGATCATGCTCATTATACTGCTTCAGGGAATTTGGCTTCCACTTCACGGCTACAGTTACGATTCAACTCCATTTTGGGCTGGAATTTTCATGATTCCAATGTCTATCGGTTTTGTCTTAACTGGGTCCGATCAGCGGCTGGCTCTCTGACAAGCATGGTGCGAGGTTGCTTGCGACAGTGGGCATGGTGATTTCTGCAGTTGCTTTCATAGGGTTCGTTTTGCTTCCAGTCGATTTCATTTACTTGGCCTTTGGGGCTGTCCTTTTTGTAATGGGAATTGGCGGCGGAGTGTTTGCCTCTCCTAACATGGCATCAATAATGAACTCTGTTCCTGCAGAATGCCGAGGCGCAGCCTCTGGAATGCGCGCGACCATACAGAACAGCGCAATGATGATAAGTCAAGCCGTCTTCTTCACCATTATCATAGTGTCGTTTAAGTGCCACCCTTCCAGGGGCGCTTTCTGCCGCTGTTACCAGTGCAGGTGGATCTCCACAGCTTGCCCAGACCTTCACTTTGATTAAGCCATCAGGGGCTCTTTTCGGTGCGTTTCTAGGCTACAACCCAGTCGCAACAATACTCCATACCCTTCCTGCATCACTAGTAAATTCCATACCTGCATCAACGATGAGTTATATCACTGGTTCAACGTTTTTCCCAAATGCAATTTCATCACCTTTCATGACTGCCCTTAGAGAAGCTTTCATCATCGGTGCGGTACTATGCATTAGTAGCTGCTCTTTGCTCTGTATTCAGAGGCGGAAAATATGTTCACGAGGTCCCAAAACCTTCGGAAAAAGCTTAGGCACACTATTATTGAAGCTTAAAATATTACCCTAAAAATCCTTTTTAGGAGCATTTTTCTTCTTTAAAAGTATATGACGACCAGTAAAAGATATCATGACTAAAGATGTCGTTTCAATAGATGTCTTGATAGTAGCGTTTTTGATGTTGCAGAAGTTATGAGTTCTAACCAATTGGGTTGCTTAGTTATCATTGATGGCGAAGTGCCGGTTGGAATAGTTACTGAAAGAGATATTGTCCGAAGGGTCTGCGCAAAAAAATTGCCTGGAGAAACCAAGGTTTCGGAGATTATGTCTAAATCTCTCATAACCATTGATCCGGATGCTTCGATTAAGGATGCAGCTAGATTAATGTCGATTAATAAAATTCGAAGACTTCCAGTTTTGAAGCAGAATAAGTTAGTTGGAATTGTTGTTGCTTCGGATTTTGTACGGAATCTTGGAAAAAAGTCAGCCTCTGAAGAAATACTTGAGGCAGTTGGTCGTTACTCTTCTCCCTCTTTTCCGGTATGATATTAGCTCTCTTTAATGTTTGTGAATGAAAAATTGGGCCTCTAAAACGATTTGGCAATTATAGCACTTGGGTTTTTTTAAAAGAAAATTTTAAAAGCTTATTGTGAATTAGGAGATTACCATAAATTTCTTGAGGATGGAAAGAAATGAAAAAAATCCTAAGCTTGATTATTCTGGGGGTTTTGTGTTTATCAGTGTTTACTTTTTCAGTGTCAAAAGTCAATGCGCAACAATCTAGCAGTAGATTGGTGGCCTACTTTTCATCATGACTTAACACGTAGTGGTTATTCAACTTCAACGGGTCCAGTCTCAAACCAGCTCCTATGGAGTTACACAACTGGCAATTCGATAGATTATTCTTCACCTGTTGTAATAAACGGCGTAGTTTATGTTGGTTCAGATGACCATAATGTGTACGCTTTGAATGCTGCAACCGGTGCGTTCATTTGGAGTTACAAGACTGGTGGTTCTGTGGATTCGTCTCCTGCTGTTGACAGCGGTGTAGTTTATGTTGGCTCAGAGGATCACAAAGTTTACGCTTTGAATGCGACTAATGGAGGTAAAATTTGGAGTTATGGAACTGGTGACATGGTGGAGTCTTCTCCCGCGGTGGTCAACGGCGTGGTCTATGTTGGCTCAGACGATAACAAGGTTTATGCTTTAAACGCTGGAACCGGGAGTAAAATTTGGAGTTACGGCACAGGTAGTTCTGTAATTTCGTCTCCTGCCGTTGTAAACGGTGTGGTTTACGTTGGGTCGGAAGATAATAATGTGTATGCTTTGAGCGCTACGTCCGGTAGCAAAATATGGAGTTATGGAACCGGCGACCAAGTGGATTCATCACCTGCCGTCATTAACGGCATTGTTTACATTGGCTCAGACGACTACAACGTGTACGCTTTAGATGCAGCATCTGGAAGCAAAATATGGAGTTTTGGCACAGGCTATTATGTGAATTCTAATGCAGCAGTTGTGAATGGTGTGGTTTACATTGGCTCAGACGACAATAACGTGTATGCTTTAAACGCAACTTCGGGCAGCAAGATATGGAGTTATCCCACAACCAACGAAGTGAGTTCTTGTCCTGCCGTTGCCAATGGCGTCATCTACATCGGTTCTGAAGACAACAACGTATATGCTCTAAACGCTTCAACAGGCACTACAATTTGGACCTACGGAACTGGCAATCTCATAGATTCCTCACCGGCAATTGCCAATGGCGTAGTCTACATTGGCTCAAACGACAATGAAATATACGCTTTTGGCTCAATTACGGTTCCCCAACCATCGCCACCAACGGTGCCAGAGTTTCCAAGTCAAGTGCTCGAGCTTTCATTGATTGCAATTATGACCTGTGCGGCATTTGCTTCTATTGTCGCCAAAAAGAAAGGCCTAACAGCTAAAATTTTGCAAAGATAACAATGAAAAAAACGTCAATGCTGCTGCCTTCTCCTTTTTTATGATGTAGCCTCTTTCTAGTATTTTTGTGTTCAGTTGTTTTGTTTAAGAGATAAATAATTGTTAAGTCTTTTTAACATTGGTTGATTTTTATGTCGGCTCCAGATGATTTGAAGAACATTCTTGATCCAAACGAAACTGTTGAACTCTACATCAAACAGAAGTTCTACCATCTCGCAATTGACATCGACTCGATTGTCATAACTAACGAAAGAGTCATTTTGCGTCATCCCCACGCGCTCGGCCTAAAAAAAGACTACACCGATTATAACTACCTAGACTTTGAAGATGTCATAATTGACAAAGGAATTGTGCGTTCGACAATCAAATGCACATTCAAAATCGCGGTGCCACCCCTTTTGCTAAATGACTTGCCCAGAGCTGATGCAGAAAAAGCTTATAGAATAATTAGAGACAATATCGATAAAGCTCAAACACAGGCTTTAACTGAAGAAACAACTCCAAAAATGATAATTTGTTCGTACTGTGGAACCAAAAATAAACCAGACGCATCCAAATGCGTTAATTGTGGAGCAAACTTAACATAGAGAAACTGCTGTTTTCTGCTTTGACTTTTTTTTGAAGAAAGAAAAAGATATTTTTTACTTAGTTGATTTTTCTTTTTTGTTTGGGTTTTTTGGTAATGTTTTTGTGGGTTAATGTTGTAGACTAATTAGACAAATGTTATCAAAAAAGAAGAAAATTATTCTTGCTATCCTCATAGCAGCGGCGTTGAATGTAATTTCTTTTTGTATTGTTTATCCGCAAACCTTTACGCCAGAACCGCATAATCTTGCGAGAGATTTTTCAGCATATTACATTGGGGAATGGCGGTTGTTTCATAATCCAACACAAGTTTATGCTGGTGGAGCTCAACCTGGGGATTACCAGATTCTTCCGAATCCCCAAACTTTCAAATATGCTCCTTCGTTTCTGATTTTTTTTGCGCCGTTTCTATCTTTAAGTTATCAGGATGCTCTTTTAGCTTTTAATTTTTTGCAGCTTGCCTTAATTCCAGCTTTAGCATTCTTTGTTTACAAAATTGTTAAAGATAAAACCGAGCACATTGCAGTGGCTGCAGCCATTATTGTTTTAATTGAACCCTTACCTTCTCCGCCTATAGGGCAATTAGCGGGTATGCATAATCAATTCTTTAGCTTAAATCTCGCTTCTTTTGCGCCAAGTTACGCGGTAGGTTATGGCGTAGTAAATGCTCACGTTCTTCAAACCATCTTTATTGTGGGCGCTTTATACTTTGGTTTGGCTAAGAAACCCTGGCTTTCAGCGCTGCTTTTCGGTTTAGGTATTTTAGACCCGCGCGCTGCACTTTTTGCGTTCCCATTGCTTCTATTTTACAACCGGCAAAAATTAACGCAGTTTATAGCTGGCACGGCTGTGTTTCTTCTCGCAACAAATTTACCCTTTTTCTTCTATTACGGAATAGGCTTTTCTTTCCTGCATACAGAAGTAAGCGGCAACATTATTTCACAAATGTACCCCTATGATTGGATTCCATTAATGTCAGTTGCCATACTATATGTAGCAGAAATAGTTTCCCCTAGCGTAAACAAGAAGGACATTGAACGGATTAAAGAAACCAAACAAGATGGATTTAGCTGGAATGAGCTCAGGGTCTAAAATGGTTGAGACAGCAATTGTGCCTTCGACGGGTAAATCAATGCTTTTCTGGAGGCGAGTTAACCATTGAAGTGGATTAGCAGTCCTCAGAAGACTAACCGAAAATACAAGCAAATTTAAATTTATAAGATTGATGGAGTGGAGTTTGTGGTTGTTTATTCGCAGTCACACATCTTAAAATAGGCTCTGCCAAGTTAAGGGTAAGTGAGGCTTTTGAAAATAGAATTAATCGTTCTACTTTCATGGTCGCTGCGATACTTGTGCTTGTCCGATTAATTTCAGGACGAGAAAATAACACAAGCCAGAAAGTACCAAAAGTCGTCAACTTAAGAAATGGTTAAGTTAGGAGGAAAAAAATGATGAAAGATATTATGAATATTTTTCTTGAGGCTGGAACTTTCAAGATGTTTGTCTCAGCACTTCAAGCAACAGAACTAGTTGATATGCTCAGAGGTGAGGGGTCCTTCACTGTTTTTGCTCCAAATGATGAAGCTTTTGCCAAACTTCCCAAAGGCACATTTGACAATCTTCTAAATAACGTACCCAAATTAACGGCAGTTCTAATGTATCACATAGTTGCTGGAAAACACACAATTAAAGAAATCAGTAAAATGGATACAGTCAAAACAATTCAAGGCCAAGAACTCAAAATTGACGCCCACAAATGGCATCTTCATGTGAACCCCAAAATCAATGACGCAAACATTACAAATCCCAACCTCATAACAGACAACGGCGTGATTCATGTTTTAGATAAAGTGCTTATGCCAAATATGGAGCTAACTTGCCCTGTATGCGGGATGGGCTTCATGACAATGGAAGCTTTGAATACCCATACTAAAATGGGTCATGTCACTGAGAAAGTATCAGAGCCAATGCAGCCCACTGAGACTATGACCGCAGTTGAAAAAGCCAATGATAACAATGTCAGGCATGTCATCTCAAGAAACACCAGTGAAAGGTTTAGAACCTGATCAGATTCAATGTCCTGATTGTGGAAAAACCTTCAAGAGTCACTCGGAGATGGAGAGACACAGAGACACAACACATCATGAAACAAAAGGACACCAATAATGTTTAATCAGAAGTTTTGAAAAAAAGAAAAACTTTTTTGTTTTAGTTGTCAGCTATCATAAGTGTTAGTGAGCTGGTTACGCCGGCTACCTGCCTTATGTTCAATTTAATTATTTGTTTTAGTTGGTCAAGGGTTAAGGCTTTAATTTTGATCATTAAGTCATATACCCCGTATAATGCATGTGCCTCTTCTACTCCCTCAACAAGTTTTAGACTTTCTAAGATTTCGTCTTGAGACGACTCTGACCCTGTGTTTAATAATAATACTGCAGATATCATATATGGTTCCTCTTTGTTTCACATACTCTCGATAAGGTAGTTAAGGCTGTGTTGTTGTATGAATGTGCCAACAAACCGCTTACTTCAACAAAGTCGAAACCGTGACTTTATGAAATTTTTTGGCGAATCCCAATCTGTTGTTATATCAGACGCACAATAACAAATTGTTAATAGCTCCGTGAGTTTTTTAAAGGGTGAAAGGTGTTTTTTTGTCGAGTCCTCTTGATGCGGTGCGTTCTTTGCATAATGCGTTTCGTCTTGATATTTTTCAAATTGATGATTTAGCGTTAAGAACCGCGAGAACCAGCGGTGACTTCACTGTCGTTTTTGATCGGTTACATATTATTGGCGAAATTTTGGATTATCACGCCAAAGGTGAGGAAGCAGCTGTTTTTCCTGCTGTTGACAACTTGACGCCCCTTGTTGCTAAAGCTTACTTTATGGATCATCGAGAACTTGACATCATGGTCAATGGTTTAGAAGCGATGAGGAATGCACCTGATCCTTTGACAACAGCTAGGGCGACCGCAATCTTAGCTTCGCATCTTCGAATTCATCTAGATAAGGAAGACGCTCATCTGTATCCGATTCTCAGAGAACGAGCAACATTGAGCGAACAAGCATCCATTGCTGGTCAAATGTCAAAAAATATTCCTCCTGACAAATTTCCCGTTTTGATACAATGGCTGTTCCCCTTGCTTAATCTTCAAGATCAAACCGTGATGACAAGTGTATGGTTGACTGCAATGCCGTCCCAGGCTTTTGAAGGTGTCAAATTATTAATAAAAAAGGCTATTCCCAATAATTGGGTCGAGTTGACCAAGAAAATTCCACAACTACTTTAAAAGTGAGTCCTTGTTGCATGGTGTCTTGTTAAAAGTTCCAGAGCGTGTTTGCGCTGTGTTGAGCTTTCTCCATGATTGACCGCACGGCTGTTTGAGGTAGTCCAGTTTTTCTTTCAATAATTGATATGTCTTGGTCAAGTAACTGTTTTATGAGAACTATTCCAGAGTCAACTAGCCTTAGCCTTGCTTCAATGCTTACTCCTCTGAGGCAACTTAACGGATATAACTTATTTTTTTCAATAGCATCTCTTAATCCGAAGTGTTCAGGTGAAGTCCATCCTATTTGAATGAGATTTTTGCATTTGCCATATTGTATTGCGTGGTCTGAGTATCTGGTGTTAGTGACTATAACGGCGCGGTCAATTTTTAGGTCAGTTAAGCCAAGCGTGAAGGCTTCTGTAACGTCTTCCAGCACTGCCCAAGCAATTCGGCTTTCATCCAGCCCCGTTAAGGCGTGGTAGCTGAAATGATGCTTAACTTCAATAAAATAGGTGACTCCATCCTTTTTTGCGATGCCATCTACTTCATGTTCTCCGCATTTTCCTCTGAGAATCTGATTCGGGGTAACCTCAAAACCGCTATTTGCCAACAAAATTTGTATGAACAATTCAAATTCTGGTTTGGGATCCATCAGACTAATGCCTCGTTTTAGGTCGAAAAGATGACTTACACCAGGTCTATATTTCCTCATATAAGTGAAAATTAATTGAAGAATCATCTGAGTCGTTATGCCTTGGTAAAGTCTTTTTTCAATTCGCTCTGCAACTTCATTAGCAATGTAGCTGTCTGCGCCCATGCTTAGGCAAGTCTGCACAATTTTTCCTCTGTTAAATGATTGTTTGGATCCATCTGCTTTGGTGACGAGAAATGCCAAGTTGAATGCACCTGTTAGAGAGAAAAATACGCGGGTGCAGTTTTAAGTCTATTCAATTATCAAGGGGTCCATTAATGACTCCTTAGATCATAACTGGTGCGTTTGCTTTCTTCTTGGCGGCCTGCTCCATCTTCACCAGAATAATGCTCAAGATTGTGATCGCTGCTGCTCCAAGGATTAGCAGTTGCCAGTTTTTAAAGAGCGTTTTGAGGTTATCAAATATTTCGAGTCGGTATAAGAAAATCCAGATTCCCAGGCTCACAAAGCCAGCGGCAAACAAGGGTTTTTTTATGACGTTTTTGTGTCGAATCATCGTTTTAGGTATCACTTTAAGTGGTTGCTTTCGGTCTCTTCGATCTAATTCACCGGATAAGTACAGAAGACCAAAAAATGCGAAGGCAGCTATGAACGGGTAGTAAAATGTCAATGGTTGTGAGAAGGCTGCATAATTTTTGAAGCCAGGCGCTACAAACCATATTATCGCAAGAACAATTGATCCGAATAAAAAGCCTCGATCTAAAAGGCAGCTGTTGAGTGCAAACCCATACACTCTTCTCCACGGGGTCGGTTCTTCACCTGGTATGCGTAGGTCTGGGTCCGCTTTCTCGACTATTCCTTTAACGTCTTCTTGGTAGAAGTAGACTTTTCCCGGTTCAATATTAGGCTGAGGATTTCCATCAGCATCTAAGGTTCCAGATTTGACTATTCTAGTCAGGGGATAGAACCATTCGCAGCCTCTATCCTTCACCGTTGTGAACGAGTCTTGAAGTGAATGCAAAAAGATGCCCAAAGCGAAGAAGGGACTCAAAAAATAGCCTGCAGCCATAACAAATACATTATGAAATCTTGCCCTATGAGGCTGTTCATCTCGATATTTACTTACGCGAACAAACCAGTATTCTCTATCTAAATCATTAACCAGCGCTCCTAAGGTAACCAGAAGTGCAATTGTGGGGCTCCCAAAAAAGATTAACCCGATTGCAAAAGCAAAAACGGCGTGAGTTGTTAATTCCAAGCGGTGTCCTCACTATGTAATCTTATGTGTTGCTTTCGTTTATCAATTTATCGGGTGTCTGAACTATCATTAAATCTTTATATCAACGAGCCGTCTAGTCTATGATTGGCGATTTTTGTGGGCGAAGACAAACTTTTGCTCATGCTGTAAAATTAAGAATTTGATTGATGGTCGTGTTAGATTATGGGTGTTATGTTTCAAGCTTTTTATTGGGATTGTCCCAGAGTTGAAAATAGAGAGTATAATTGGTGGGAATATGTTAAGAGCAAAATTCCGCTTCTAAAGGAAGTTGGGTTTACAGCGCTTTGGTTGCCTCCTGCAAGTAAAGCTGCAAATAATCCTTCGATGGGCTATGACGTTTATGATTATTATGATTTAGGCGAGTTTGATCAGAAAGGGTCAGTGCGAACCTGGTTTGGTTCAAAAGATGAGCTAGTTGAATTAATTGGGGTAGCTCACCAGAATGGTTTGCAAGTGTATGCTGATCTTGTCATAAACCACAACAGCGGAGGCGACAAACAAGAAACTAATCCAATAGATAATCAAGTCCGATGGACAAAATTCAGCCCTCAAAGCCAAGAGTTCGAGCCGCAACTGGGAATGTTTTCACCCTTGCTCCTATGAGACTTATGATGGGGAAACCTTCGGTGACATGCCTGACCTTTGCCACAGAAATCCCTACGTTTACGGAAACATTCTAACATACGTTAGATGGCTCGTGGAAACAATAGGGTATGACGGTTTCCGCTTTGACTTCGTTAAAGGTTATGGAAGTTGGACAGCCACCTCTATTCAAGAACTAAGAATAAAACGGAACGAACAATATTTCAAGCCCTACGGCGTTGGGGAATGTTGGGATAGCGACCGCGTCATCGATCATTGGCTTAATGCAACTAACGAATGGTCAGATAACCCTATAGACGCCTTCGATTTTCCTCTGCGAGATCAGACTAAAAGCTCTTTGCGACTCTTACGGGTATAGCTTAACAAACCTCGTTCAGCCAGGAACACTCATGAAAGACAGACCTTCTGAAGCAGTCACATTTGTAGAAAATCACGACATAGCAGTTAGCAATCCAATTATCAACGACAAAATGCTTGCATACGCTTTCATCTTAACCCACGAAGGCTACCCTTGTGTTTTCTGGCAAGACTACTTCAACCTTCAACTAGCCAAAGAAAACACTCCAAACGGAATAGCAGCGCTAGTAAAAATTCATGAACAAAACGCAGGAGGCACAACCACAACCCTCTACGTTGACGACAACCTCTACATCATGCAAAGAAATGGTGTCCCCGCTCAACCTGGCTTAATTTTTGTTCTCAATAACCTTGGAGATGCTTGGGGAGGAAAATGGGTTGAAACAAAATGGAAAAACGTGAAGTTCATAGCTGTCGCCTGGGGGAGCAATCAAAACGATGTTGAAGCTCCAATTGAAAAATGGACACAACCTGATGGTTGGGGCGAATTTTATGCACCGCCAAGAGGGTACGCCGTATATGTACCACAAGATACCTAATTTCTATGAAAGCTGAAATAATCGTGCGCTAATGATATTGTAGAGCGCTACTTCTAATTGGTGAATATTGTGACAAAAACTGTTGGTGACGATTTTCAAACAGAGACAAAGTATTCCCGTGACAAAAGGTTAAGTGGCAACCTGGACTGGGCGAATAAGCCGGAAACTTACAAAAGCTATCCCACTAACCGGGTTATTCATTTGCCTAACGTGCCGCAAGAGGCAACAATGGATTTTGCTGAGGTTCTTCGGCGTCGCAAAAGCATCCGAACATTCTCTAATCGGCCTTTGAATAAAGTTGATTTGGGTTTTCTTCTGTGGGCTTCGACGGGTATCCAAAGAATTGAACATGGCTATGAGTTCCGCACAGCTCCCTCGGCTGGAGCATTATACCCCATTGAGACATACATCGCTGCAAACAACGTGGAAGATCTTGAGAACGGTATTTATCACTATAACATAAAAGATCATTTGTTGGAAGAAATAAAGACTGGAGCTTTTGGCGGAGCCTTAGCTCATGCAGCTTTGGATCAAGAAATGTGTGCAGACGCATCTGCAGTTTTTATTTGGACGGCTATTTTTAGGCGGTCAAAGTGGAAATATTCTCAGAGAGCCTACAGATACATCTATTTGGATGCTGGCCACGTAGCGGAGAATTTGGCGTTGGCTGCTGCAAGCATCAATTGTGGATCCTGTCATGTAGGCGCTTTCTTTGACGACGAAATCAACTCAATAGTAAATATAGATGGAACTGAAGAAAGCGCGATCTGTCTTAGTGTAGTGGGGCATAATAGATAGACTGTAATTTTTTTTATGAAACTATGTTTGTTACGAAGTGCACAGAGAAAAGGTGCCCTTTGAAAGGCATAGGAACAAGAACTACTGTTGATTCGACCGAGCTTCCGCCTTTTTTAACAAAAGTTATTTGGCTAGTTGAGGCTACCATTTTCTTCATCGCATCCCAATATGCATTCATCAAGGTGTCCCGACTTTTCTCTGCCACAAATGGCTCCAAGAAACCTTCTATGGTAGCCCACTCTTGAGGCGACTTGAAACCCAGCAAAGCAGCAAATTTGTTGTTGCAGGCTTTATGGCTGTCGTCCAAGTAAATAAAAATCGGTTGTTCTGAACCCTCAATAACGGTTTTCATCTGTTCATAAAGTCCCATAACAAGCTCCTCATGATGAGCATCTTGAGTTTGCATTTTTTTCGACATAAGATCTACCTTCCTTTTTGATTTTATTTTAAAAGATGATTAACTGTTACAGAATAGATTTGTCGTATGATATTAACAATTCTGGCGAGGACCTGCATCGGCTGGCTTGCGTCTTGCAAAATGGGGAAACCGTTATGCATTTTAAGCAGATCGTGTTTTAAGAAAGTAAAATAATTGTTTTTGATCAGCAAATTATTGTTAAGTACTAAACGGAATGTAAAGAGATAATTTTATGAAATTGCCCAAAGACCCAAGCAAATTTAGTTTTGGAGCCACATCTTCAACAGTTACAAGTTTGGGAATAATTTTTGGACTGTTAACTTCAGGTAATCCTAAAGCAAGTGTAATAGGCTCATTACTTGTGATTGCTGTCGCGGACAACATTGCAGATTCTCTTGGAATTCACATTTACCGCGAATCAACAGCCACCAAAAAAGAGAACACCCGAATGTTTACCATCAGCAACTTCATAACCCGTTTTGGGATCACTCTAACATTTGTAGCTTTTTTTGTGACCTTGCCAATCAACTATGCTGTCGTCTTTTGTGCAGTAATAGGCTTGGGCATATTGGTTTTCTTAAGCTACCTCATAGGAATTCAACGCAAAACAAGCATCCCACGAGAAATCGCTATACACTTGGGGATTGCCGTTCCCGTGATAGTTATAAGCCATTTCCTGGGTCAACTAATCTTCAGCATCTTCGGATAAAACTTCAAGCTTTTGCTTTACATTTTTTTCTTATTAGCCCGTAGATCGTTAATGTCAAAAATGGAATAACAATCATGAAAAGATATTCCTCCAAAGGCAAAACACCGATTTTTATCCCAACAAAAAAGTTTCCATTTTCATTGTAACTCCAGTAACCGCGTAGCACTGCAAAGCTGTCCAAAACTGATCCTATTACAAAAAGAGAAGCAAGAACAACCAAAGCTTGTTTTGATGATTCGAAGATTTGAAGTTTGAATAACAAGTTTACTATAATGCAGAATAGAAGAATCGAAACTAAGAGAAGTAAATATTCCACGCTATTTTCTCCTAACCTTTTATTATTTAATCAAGAGAAAAAAACGTGCACGCCTTAAAATCGGTATCTTTACTTAGTAATTAGTACGGCGCATTTTGCACTGTGGGCGACTCGTTCGCTTGTGCTTCCAAGAAAGAGTTCTTCGATTTGGCTGTTCCCCCTGTGACCTATAACTATTAAGTCAAATTCGCCATTTGCTGCTGTCTCAACTATCTGTGATGACGCGTTTCCTTCTTTGAGTTCGGCTGTGATTTTAAGGGCTGGCTTTAGTTTGGTTGCTCTTTCGATTGCTTTGGACAAAATTTCTTCATGCACTTTTTTAAATTCCTTGATAATTGGTTGGTAAGTCATTGACACTTGCGTTTGCCCTGACGCTTGGGGCTGCTGAAACATCATAAGGTTATATTCAAACTCTGGAGGCGGCTGAAAAACATTAAGCAATACAACGGATGCAGAAAACTTGTCGGCGATTTCAAGAGCCTTATCTAAAGCTTTTTCCGAGTTTTCGGAACCATCTACTCCCACAAGAATTTTTGTTATCAAAACGTTAATCCCTACGATTAATCAGCCATTGAAACTCATAATCTTTTCGAATCAGCGAGGTTTTTACCAAAATCCATATCAAGATATAGTCAAAGGAAAAAACATTAACAAAGAAGGTTAAATGTTTAAGTTTGGTGAAAAGTTTATAGAATGGTGTATTTATGTTATTTATGGTGGAAATAGTTGGAAACTGGTGTTGAAGTTAAGAAAGTGGATTCTCAGGGTCGTCTCATCTTGCCTGTTGACTGGCGTGAAGCTGAAATCGGAGAAAGCAGAGAACTTTATATTATTAAGAGGAAAGGTTATTTAAAATTGGTTCCTAAGCGTCGGGTTGATTTAACTGAATGTTTTGATAAAGTTGATTTAGGTGTAGATTCCATAGGAAGCTGGAGTGCATTCGAGAAGAGAATCTATGAGGAAGCCCCGTGAAGTTCTTAGACGCCAACGTCTTTGTATACGCATATTATAAGCCTAAAAAACAGCTTTCAGAAAAAGAAAGTCAGATGAAGGAACAAGCCAAAACAATAATTAGCAACGTATCAAAAGGCAAAGAAGACATAATGATAACAGTTGTTCATATCTCAGAAGTAGCTAATGTCCTAAAACATGGACTTCCCCAAGACCAGCTAACCACGATCATTCGCGGGCTATTCATGCTTGATAACGTAAAAATAATGGACGTAACCAAAGACGCCTACTTCGCTGCAGTTGAACTCGGCGAAGATCTCAAACTTGAACCCAACGACGCGCTTGCCATTGACATGATGCGGCAAAACAACATTACCGAAATATATTCCTTCGACGAACACTTCAACCAAATAGAGCGCATAATCAGACTACCCCAGCTATAAACAATAAAGAATAGCCAGAAATATCATGTATCCTTTATTTCCTATGCTAAATGTGTCCTTGCTCAGCAAGGTTTTTTGGGCAACCTCAATTGCTTTCTTATTATAATAAAAAGCGCCAAAAAAGCACACCTACTAAACGTGTACACGATTCACACAATTGTTTTTTGATTTGTAAAAAAAGAAAACAAGAGTTTGTTGTCTGTTGTTTGTTGCTTATGTCAGTTTGGTGCCGCATTCGCCGCAAAAGCTTGTGCCTGCTGGATTTTTAGCTCCGCATTTGGGGCATACTTTCAATCCTAATGGCGCTCCGCAGTTATTGCAGAATTTGCCTGAACCCGCTGGTTTTCCGCATACTGGGCAAAGTGTTTGTCTCTGTGTTATTTCGCCAGTGTAGACTTGTGTGGTTTCGGCTTTTTGTTTGATGTCAGTGACCATTTTTTCGGCTCTCGCGGCTGCTACTTCGGTGCTTTCTCTTGGAGCATCGTTGATGCATAGTCCTTCTTGTTCGTTCCAGTCGTTTTCGCAAACGTATTTGTGGCATCTTGGGCATCTGTTGAAGTGGCCTTTGGCTTCATTTTGTGCAAGTTCAAATGCTTGTTCATGTTCTTTGTGCCATTCTGGTGTCATGCCTTGGAATCGATCGCTCATTGCATCTGCGCCTTGCTGAAGCGAGTAGCCTTCGCTGCGTCCGGCTATTTGTGATCCGATAGAAGCTACTTGGCCTATTCCTTTCCAGAATCCTCTTTTCTTGTAGGTTTTGCTTGCGATGAAGTTTGTTTTATAGCCGTCGTTGCATATGTCGCAGTTGAAGGTAAATTGGAACCCAGCATCCGTGCTTTCGTCTTGATAGTTTCGAGTAAAAGGTTGAAGGGGCATTTTTTCATCTTCCTGCTATATTTAGGGGTTTACCGCATTTAATACATTTCTCTCCAAGTGGTGGCTGTTCGGTTTTGCATTTGGGGCAGATTACTGTGAGTCTTTTCTCGCAGTTTTGGCAGTAATCTCCAAAGAATGTTGGTTTTCCACAGTATGGGCAGTTTACTTGAAGTTTTAAGCCGCAACTGCTACAATTAACCTGTCCAGTTTCGATGGGGTTTCGGCATTTAGGGCATCTTTGAGGTCCTACTGGGTTGACTTTTCCACAGAAAGGACATACGTTATCGTCAAAGGATACGAGTTTTCCACAGAATTTGCAGGGGTGTTTGTAACCTGGCATTTATTGGTCTCCTTTACTCCATTTTTCTTTGTCATCTATGCTTTTGGTGTTGAAGGCTAATAAGCTAGTAACATCGTTTTTCCATTGTTTTTGAGAAGCATGAATTACTCTGCCTATAAATTGATCTCTTAGGTTTTTTAGGGAGGCGATTTTTGATATTGCGAATCTGTATTGAGTATATTCTGTGCCATCAAGCTGGTTTTCTGTCAGGTAGATTGGTTCTCTTCTGAAGTTAATTTCGATCATAGATCGGTTGATGTTTTTGATGAAACTGTCTATTTCTTTGGTTAGATCCTCGTCTTTGGTTTGTGGGTATTCTTTTCTTCCTGTTTCTCTGAAGAAGTAAGTTGCTCCTGTTGCTGCGGTTTTTTCTTCTTCGTCCGAGGTTTGATTGGTTTCTTCTTCTGTTTCGGGGTCTATGTTTTCTTGGGTTGGTTTTTTGTTTTCTTCTGTGTTGTTTGTGGTGTTGAATGCTTCTAGGGCAATTGTGTTGCTTAATCTATTTGTTCCTGGGTTGAGAAGTGGAAATAGCATCCATATGTAGGAGCCTGTTAGGTCGCCCATTAGTCCACGTTTTATTCCTACACAGACTTGGTCTTTTGCGGAGAGTGAGTTTAGGAATTCGTATTCTACTGGTTAGGTCGGCTTCGTCTATTTTTTTGGTTAGACGTCGCCAGAAGTCTGGTGAGTATTGTTCGATTTCTTTTCTCTTTGCTGCCCTTCCATCTTTCATCAGGGCGGCTATTTTGTTTATTGTGATGGGGGTTGCTTCTGGGATTAATTCTTTTATGGTTTGTTGTGTTCTGAGATTCATTTTGTTTATGGCGTCGGAGAGTGCCTTTGCGAGTGGATCAAAGTTTTGCCCGAGCCATATGAGTTCAATTTTTTCTTGGGATTCGTTTGTTATTGTTAGTTTGTAGTCTTGTTTGTTTACGTTGGTTATGTAGCAGTATGGGAGGCGGATGGGTTCGTTTTTTTGTGGTAGAACTACAATGGCGTTGTCGTATAGGCGGATTTCGCTTTTCCCAGTTTGATTTATTTGGCCATTTGAGTCAAGTTTCGTGTATTGTGCTTCAAAGCCCGCTTGGAGAAGTGATTCTTCTATCAGTAGGTATTTGAGCATAAGTTCATTTCGAAGTTTGTATAGTTGAAAAAGGAAATCTTCGTATTGATATCCTAAACCCCAAAGGTTTAGTTTTTCTTTTGAAGTTAAGAAAAGATCGACTTTGTAGTCGTAGTCTGAAATTCCGACAATGTCCGTATAGGCGAATAACATAGGCTCCCCGAACATGACAGTTAACGTTAAGTATTGTTCGTCAAAAGTGGCTTTTGCTTCTCCTTTGTTTTTTATGTTTGACTCGTCATCGTAGAGCGTGTAGTTTACTGCAACTTCCATGTGAATAACCTTTAGTTATTAGTTATGCGTTGGTGGCATATCTAATTTTTTAGGTTAGGTTGCCAACTGCGGTCGGTAACCTGGAGAACGAAGACACTACGTAGACTTCTAACCGAAAAGGGGGTTATCCAAAATCAGATAAGTATTCTCAGATTAGACTGCTTGATATGGCTCGGCTGTTGAAATCTCATGTTCATTTTTATTTGTTCATATCTCTTTTCCAATTGAGAACGCCTGCCCCACAGATTTCCCAACTTTATGATAAGTCATCCCTGAAGGATTCCAAATTATAGGATTGACTTTTTCAATATCTGGGAGACCTTTTTCATTAAGTGCAGATGAATCAGCTTTGACGTCCATGATTTCTCCAATGAATTCTGTGTGTAGCCCAATTTCAATTATTTTTAGAACTTTGCATTCGATAATGAGAGGAAATTCCTTCACGTAGGGTGCATCGACAAGGTCGCTTTTCACAGGAGTAAGCCCTGTTGCCGCGAATTTATCCACTGTTTTCCCCGAAGTGAGGCCAAAATAATCCGCTTCCTTGGTATAGTTTTCTGAGGGAATACTTACTGTAAATGCTTTTCGTTCCACAATATTATTGTAAGTATATGTGGCTTTTCTTAGAGATACGTAGATGCATGGCGGTTGGGAACAACATATTCCTCCCCAAGCAGCAGTCATAACATTTGGTTTTCCCTCATGATCATAGGTACCCACAACCCAAACGGGCGTCGTTGGGGCAATTGTTTTTGCACCTAAAGAATTTTTCATGTTCAATCCTTCTAAAACATTTTGACTTTTGGCCTATTATATTTTCACTGCAGACACTTTTACGCTTACCACTGTGTTGGCAGCTTCCTTTACCTCTTCCTCTGTCATATTTGACATTTTGATTGCCTCTTTTAGTGTAGATTCACTTATGATATATTCAAGTGGGTAAGTCTTTTCTTCAAGGACTTTTATTTCTTTGAATCCAGATTTTCGAATTAGCTCAAGATACTTGTCTTTTAATTCCGCTCCAGATATGCATCCGGCGTATGCTTCTACATTCTCTTGAATGGATTTGGGCAACTCTCTTAAGAGAACGATGTCTGAAACCATCAATCGACCTTTCGGAGCAAGAACTCTAAAGGCTTCTTCAAAAACGCGCTTCTTGTTTGGGGCGAGATTGATTACACAGTTTGAGATTATGACATCGACTGAGTTGTCTGCAACCGGCAGGTTCTCGATTTCTCCAAGCCTGAACTCGACATTTGTGTATTTGCCCTTTTTGGCGTTAGCCCTAGCTTTATCGAGCATTTCAGGGGTCATGTCTACGCCAATCACTTTGCCCTGCTTACCAACTTTTTTCGCAGCTAAGAAACAGTCAAAACCTGCTCCTGAACCCAGATCCAGTACTCTTTCGCCCTCTTTTAAAGACGCTAAAGCTGTTGGATTGCCGCAGCCAAGTCCAAGGTTAGCGCCTTCTGGAACCGCATTTATCTCTTCTTCGCTGTAACCTATCATTTTGCTTACTTGCTGGTTTGTTGTGGCCGAGCAACAGCTTATCTTTGATGCACAGCAAGAACCGTTGGTTTTAGCGACCTTTGCATATCGATTTCTTACAAGTTTCTTGATTTTTTCTTCTTTCTTTTCCAATTTGTTCATCCTTCTATCTGCAAGTCATTTGATCCAGAATCTCTTTTGTTAATGTATTGACAAGCTCTGGTGTTAAATCATCTACAATTATGTGTATTCTGGGATCGACTATTGAATACATTCGTTTTGTTCCTTCTTTTCGGCATCTGACTATTCCAGTTTCTTTGAGGATTCTTAAGTGGCGTGAAACGAGTGGTTGAATGAGTTTTAGGTGTGGGACGATTTCGCAGACGCATTTTTCTCCGTTTCTTAAATATGCTATTATTTCGAGTCTGATTGGATCGGAGAGAGCGTAGAAAACTGTTGATTTGAAGCGAGTCTGGTCTTCTGGTTTTGCAGACATGTTTTATTTAAGTGTTGATAACAATATTTAAAAGTTGCTATGAATCATTCAAAATGAAATAAGGCGATAATATGACTGAAGAAACTTGGCATGGAATTCCCCGAAGCAAAATACCCTGGAATCCCACAATAGACTACGAAAAATGCATCAGCTGCGGAAAATGCGTAGAATACTGCAAACTCGGAACCTACGAATTTGAAGAAATCAAAGACAAAAAGACGCCCATTGTAAAAAATCCGAACAATTGTGTTGTCCTCTGCAATGGATGCGATGCAATATGTCCCGCCAAAGCAATCAAACATCCCTCAAAAATCGCGACTCGAAAATTAATCAGAAACCTACAAGAAACATCCTCGGGTAAATAATATGTGCGTTCCAACTAAACCTAACAAGCCTAAGCCTCATCTTTCTTTATTGAGCAAGTTTTTGACAGTTTGGATATTTTTAGGAATGGCGATTGGAGTAGCAATAGGCTACATTTATCCGCAGGTATCGAGTGGTATTGGTTCTTTGAGCATTGGAACTACTTCGATCCCTATTGCGGTAGGTTTGATTTTGATGATGTATCCTCCGCTTGCAAGAGTGCGCTACGAAGACCTAAAAAAAGTGGTAACGGCTAAGGGTTCAAAGACGATGCTTACCGAGTCGCTGGCTCTTAACTGGGTAATTGGACCTTTGTTGATGTTTGTTTTAGCATGGGTATTTCTGGGTGCTTATCCTGACCTCAGAGATGGTATAATTCTCATCGGTATCGCGCGTTGTATCGCTATGGTAATTGTTTGGAATAACCTTGCAGAAGGCGATAATGAATGGACCGCCATACTTGTTGCTATTAACTCGATTTTCCAAATAGTGATGTACTCGGTTCTAGCGTACTTCTACATAACTATTGCAAGTTCATGGATTTCAGGTTCCGGACAAATAGTGAACATTTCACTAATTCAAGTCGCGCTATCTGTGGCGATTTACTTAGGTATCCCGTTCTTTGCAGGACTCATCACTCGATATTACTTCTTAAAAACCAAAGGCAAAGAATGGTATGAACACAAACTTATGCACAGACTAAGCCACCTTTCACTAATCGCGTTGCTATTCACAATAGTAGTCATGTTCTCACTCAAAGGCCAGTACATTGTAAGTCTGCCGCTAGATGTTGTGCGAGTCGCAATTCCCCTCTTAGTCTACTTCATAATAATGTTCTCAGTAGCTTTCGCAATTGGGCACTATTCCAAACTAGGTTACAAAAGAACAACTTCGCTCTCGTTCACTGCTGCCAGCAACAACTTTGAATTAGCAATAGCCGTAGCCGTCGCGGTTTTCGGTTTAGCCTCCCAAGAAGCATTCGCAGCGGTTATAGGACCCTTAATAGAAGTGCCAGTTATGATAAGTTTAGTGAACGTGGCGCTTTGGATAAGAAGGAAATACTACAAAGATAAGGAGGAAGAAGGTTGAAAAAAATATTGTTTGTATGTGTAGAGAATGCAGGCAGAAGCCAAATGGCAGAGGCCTTCGCCAACAAATACGGGAAAGATACCTTTGAGTTCTCGAGCGCTGGAAACAAACCTGCTGACAAAGTTAATTCAGTGGTCGTTGACGTTTTGAAGGAAAAGGGTATCGATATCTCTATGAATAAGCCAAAAATGTTGACTTTTCAGATGGCACAAGATGCAGATTTGATTGTTACCATGGGCTGCAATGATCAAGGAATATGCCCTGGACCATTCTTCAAACCAACAGTTGACTGGAAACTCGAAGACCCAAAGGGAAAACCAATCGAAAAAGTCAGGGAAATCAGAGATGACATTGAGAAAAGGGTCCAGAGGCTAATTGAAGAAAATGAGTGATGGAACCTTAGAATTAGAGATTGGGACGAATTCAAGCGTTTAATTAACGAAAAGAAACCAAAATCGATTGTGTTTGTACTTGAACAAAATGCGCTTTCACCTAACAAAGAACTTACAACTTTAAGAATAATCTTGATGCATGACAAGCGTTACTACATTTTTCTCGACTTTCCAAAAGACCATTTCCTTAAAGAAACAAAACTCCCTTTACACAAAGACAAAAATGGCTTATGGAACCTAGACGAGGATGAAGTAAAAAATATATTGAAAAAGCAATTTGAAAAAGAGAATGTGGAAGTGTTTTCTTTTTTGGACCACTTGAAAGGTGAACCAGGCATGTCTATAAAGAATATATTGATGAGGTTTTTATGCTTCAAAAGAATAGTTTGAGATGAGTTTTATGGCCAAAACTAAAGTTTTATTCTTGTGTACTCATAATTCAGCCCGGTCTCAGATTGCTGAAGGGCTGCTTAGATTTCTATATGGCGATGAGTATGAGGTTTTTAGTGCTGGAACAAATCCCACGCATGTCAATCCTTTAGCCATTAAAGTCATGGATGAAATTGGAATAGATATTTCCGAGCAATATTCTAAAAGCCTCGATGTTTTCAAAGAAGTCGATATCGACTTGGTTGTGTCAGTTTGCCGCAGCGGCTCAAAAATAAATTGCCCCATTTGCTCCTCACCGATAGTTATGGGCAAACCTGAGTTGATTGCTCAAAGATTACCCAAAGCAAAAGATTATCTGGATCACCCCTTCGAGGACCCTTCCGAAGTACAGGGAACCGAAGAAGAAAAACTTGCGGCCTTCCGTTGTACAAGAGATGAAATGAAAAATTGGATAATAGAGCAGTTTAGTTATTTCAGCGAGCGTGCGCTACAAAAGACCAAAGTCATTTTTCTATGCACGGGAAATTCAGCGCGGAGCCAAATGGCTGAGGCATTTCTAAGAAAATATGCCGGTGATCATTTCGAAGTTTACAGTGCAGGCTTCAAACCTCGACCAATACATCCATATACGGTTCAAGTGATGAAAGAACTTGGATATGATTTAAGTGGTCAGTATTCCAAAGACTTAAAACAGTATCTTGGACGGTTCATTTTGGGATAGTTATAACGGTGTGTGTAAAAGCTGAAGAGTAGTGCCCCACACTGCCAGGCGTTTCCACAAGATTATTTTGGCCCTTCGAAGACCCAGCGGCATTTCAAGGAACGGAAGAAGAAAAACTGCAAAGTTTCGTGAAATTCGCGACAAAATTAACGCTAAAACAAAAGAGTGGTTGAAAGAAAGAGGCATGATGGAAAACTGAAAGCCCAAATTATTAGTTGTGACTTCTTTTTATTGTGCTTCTCTTAGTCTAAAAGAATCCATTACTTGAAGTTAAAAAGTTTTGAAGAAAATTAAAAAAGTAGTTATGCGTTGAAATCTCTATTTTGTCACTTTTTCGTAGATCCAGTCGGTGATTATTTTGTTTGTGTCTCTGGTGAATCCCATGTGTCCAGCTTCAAAGAATCTAGGCAGATTTTGGACTGCCATGTTCAAGCAACAAGTAATAGTCTTTGATTGGGAAAAGCGAATCATGCACTCCGTTAATAAGTAACATGGGTGCGCATGGCTTATCCAAGATTCCTTGTTTTAGAAGAGACAGTTTAGGCGCATATTCAACCCATTCTTCGTAGCCTGACTTGCCAAATGCAAAAGCAAGAGTGTCATACACTTCAAATGCGTATTCCCCCCGATCTTGCTGGTCTATCCATTCTGGTTCAAAAGCATAGTGCACGGGTCCGCCTTGACTTACGGCGCAAGCTATTCTGTCTTTGTAGAGGTGAGCCACTTTAACTGCCCAGTAACCGCCTGTACTATAGCCCCAGATTGCCACTTTCTTTGCATCCAATTCTTTGCGTGTATTAATCCAGTCAAGCACTGCTTCAAACAGTCTCTCTGCATTCTCAGAACCCTTGAGCGGCGAATCACCAACTCCCGGACCATCAATTGCCAGCGTTGCTAAGCCATGCTCTAAAACCTCGTCATTTGATTGTTCCTCTTTAAACCCGTCAATTCCACCCCAACTGAAAAGTAATGGAAAAGGCTCATTGCCAGTTTTGGGCACTCGCAAATAGGCAATTATTCGGTTTCCTTCGTCGCCTTGGGGGTTGAAGGGTATTTCTACCCGTTCTATTGGAATATCAAAGTATCGGGCAGCTTTCAGGAGCATTTCCTGTGATTTTCTGTACGCCTTGCTTTTTTCCTTCTGAATTAATTGTGGGGAACCGGGCAAGCCTGTAGTACTGGTAGGCGATAAGATAGTTTTCTTTGGCACTTTGGGTGTCTCCTGATTTTTCTGCTTGGGCTGCTTTTTCTTCATAAGGTTTAGCTTCGGAACTCCACGCGGAAGCCCACTTTTCTCTGTCATATGAAGTCAGACTAGTCATCACCCGTTCCACGTCCTCGTAGCGGGCATAGGCAAAGGGGTATATTCTCATTTTTACTCTGGGTTTCCACATTTCCCATAATTCGTTTACTGGACGGACATACCTTATTGATTTATCTTGACTTAATTTTTCGTTTTTACCAGAAGGCACGGTCATTTAGGGTCAACTTCGCTTATATTTGATTGTTCAAAAGTTCCTATTTGGGATTACGAGTGCTGATTTAAATAGTCTTCTACCATCATGTGTTGGCGTTTTTCTCATTTTGCTCGTGAGTGGCTGGTGGACTCAACTGTTTTATTCAATTGAGGATTCGAATCCTTCAACCGGGCAAAATTGCTTAGTTTCAGGGAAGTTTAATAGGTTACGTTTGATATCTAATGTGTTGCAGTGAGTTTCATGTCTGAAACAATCACTCTAAGATTACCGCCCAAAATGGCGAAGAAACTTCAAGAAATTGCCAAAAAAGAAGGCAAAGACCGCTCAACCCTCATACGTGAACTTCTGGAAAGCGGCATTAAAGAAAAAAGCGTTGAGCAAGCCGTTGAACTTTACCGAACAGGGCAGGTTACAGCTTGGAAAGCTGCTCAGTTAGCGGGAGTTTCGTTGTGGGCTTTCTACAAAATATTAGAACAGAAAGGCGTCCTGATTCAGTATTCTGAGCACGATTTAGAGCAAGACTTGAAAGCTTAAGGAGCCTAAGACACCATGCCAGCAACAGTTTCAAACACCAGCCCCCTTATTTGGCTTGCAAAAATTGGCAAACTCAACTTACTCAAAGATTTGTTTAATGTAGTCTTAATTTCAGAGGAAAGTTACAAAGAAGCAGTTGAAGTAGGTCTGCAAGAAGGCTACAGCGACGCATTAGTAATCAAGGAAGCATGCGATCAAGGATGGATCAAAGTTGAGCGGCTTGACGAAAAACAGGTTGAAATTTGCCAGAAAATAATGCAGCACAGCTTTGAACTCCATGAAGGTGAAGTAAAAGCAATAGTGTTAGCTCGCGAAATTGGTAAGGACACGCTTTTATTGATGGATGACTCTAGTGGTCGAGCCTTTGCTGAAACATGGGGCTTAAAAGTCAAAGGAGTACTTTACGTTTTAATCATAGCTATGCGAAATGACTTATTAAATAAGGTTGAGGCAAAAGAAGCAGTGCTAAATTTAGTGGGTAAAGGATTCAGGATTGAACCAAAGTTTCTGGCAAAATTAATTCAAGAAATCGAAAAAGAAACTATCTAAACACCAAATTTTTTGTTTCAAGTTTTTCTTCGTATTGATTTGGATTTATTGCTTTGTAGTCTGTTAACTCGCATTCTCTAACGGGCCGCCTCTGGAAAATACCTTTCTAAGAAGCCTGCAATATATGCGGGAAAAACTACTTTTCTAAATTTAGGAAAGCCAATTTGCATTTTTAAAGAAAAGGCATAGGATCGAGACCCAATGTTGTTTTCTTGACAAAGGTACGTTGTCTATTTGAGGTTCGTGACCTGCTTGCGCTGATTAGAAATCAGGCAAGAAAGCTTAAGTGTTAAACCATTCATAAAAAGTACCGAACACTCATGAAGTTGAAAGGCTCGCCCCTCAATCTGAACATTTATGAAGCCTCTGAAATTCTGACAAACAAGCATTTTCAACAATTCAAAATGCCTGAATTTGAAAAATTTTATCTTCCCGAGAGCATGAGGCCTTTCACGGATCTCAACCCCTGTGGCTACGAAAGAGTTTATTGCGGATGATAACAGAGGAGCAGTTTCCACTTTACCCTCTTTGAAAATAGACGGCACAGACTTTTACCTTTCAATTAAAGGCATAGGTTCAACAACCAACCCGTTTTCAACTCAGCTTCTCGGAAAAGCCGAAATATGCAACCTGTTGAAAGATTCCACACTAAAAGAACAGAATCGTGAATTCCGAGGGAATCGCTCCACGATACCTTACAGGAGAATTATGGTTAAGAGGCTCCCCATATGGGGGACAAGGGCTCGAGCACGCAACCACTTCATTAAAAGTGTCAGAAATGGCTGACCTTACCTCCATTCATGGATTTCGAGTTGCGCCAGTTGTGAAAATTGTTTTCCTTCCTGAAGACCTTGAGAATGAAATCAAAAAAATATATTGGTACCGCAGATTCAGGGGCAGAATGGTTCAGGAAATAAGGTTGGTTCCTTCCAATGTGCGGATTTATTTTCATTCTGGAAGCACAATCGGCGGGAACATACGCTCAATCTTTGACCTCTTTGGAATAGACAGCAATGATAAAGCATTAGATTTTCTGAAAAATTTCGTTAAAAGCGGAATCGCCTTCCTAACTCTGTTCACTAGGACATTAAAAAGCAACGAAGATGGAACTTTCTAGTGGATTGGATTTCTATGATGTCTGGCTAGACAAGGATGCAGTCCTCGCTCCTGACGGCACCATTTACTTCGTTGACCTTGAAGGCTTGGAATGGATAACTGTTGAGGAAAAGAATATCCCTGAAAAGATAGACGACCAGATATACAGATCCCTGTACGAATTCATGTATGCGTATGAACAGATAGAACGAGAACGATCCGCAAGGTTCGGAGAGATGACAGACAGGAAAGTGCAGTTTGAATATCTCCTCAAAGAGGCTCTCAAGGATGATGAAGTTGTTGACCTTGCAAGTGAGGGACAAAGTCTTAAACTGGTCATCGGTAACATTCTTGGGAGAGCAACGTTTAACTAAGAAATTCCCAATCATGGATCGGTGATTGAAATGAAATGCAATGACGTAAGAACATTTTTCTCCCAAATAGCTGAAAAATCAATTTCAATGCAAATTCAACAAGCCGATATGGATTTTCTTAGCAATAACAGGCTACCTTTCAGTGATGCAAAAAGAAGATTACGATCAGGCTTTAGCTGAAGTTTCAAACTTGACACAGATGAACATAGATTTGGTGAATGCAGAGAATGCAGACAGAAGCGCAAAAGCCGCTCTGGAAGAAGAGGAAAAGAAAACTCATTCAATCACGTTTCTTTTTGAAGGAAAAGAGAATAAGGAAGCTGAACGTGAAAAAGTAGAAAGCGAAAAGAATGTTGTCTCAAAAATAGATGCTGACATAGCTGAAAGAGACGCCAAGATAAACGAGCTAATTCAGAAGAAATCCATAATTGACAGAATGGTGCCATATGACGGGAAATATCTGTCACTTACCGGTCTTGGAGTAATTACGCTAAACGATCTTAATGTCAGAAATTACAGGGTCTCTGACAACGAATTTTCCGACTTCATTGAAGAAATCCAAGAGACATCTAGCGAATTGCGATCCATAGCATAAAGAGGCAACTTTCACGTATCTAACCTGAAAATGAAATTTCCAGAAATGGATCTCTCTCAACTCTGGAGCGTATCAATAGGATTAGCGAAGCTTCAAGGCGACCCGAATCAAATTGGTCAAAGATTTCTTTTTGCACTTGACCTTCTCCAGCATTTCGATTGCACCACTTGAAAATAAGATGATGGCAGCAGAAATTATGACCTCCTCTAAGGCAGATCCCTCTCAATCAGCAACAAATTCTGATCTTCAGAATCTGTCAGAATCTTTGGTAAATCTTGATCACCAACTTAGGCATGACGCCCACGTTCCTAAACCACTTTCAGTAGGTGTTGCCGCCACTATTATGTTTGGACGGAGATTTGACGGCACTTTTCCCACTGACAAATTTGTGGAATTTTCCAAAATGACTTCTTCGTTTGAGTCAGCTGCAATACTTTCTATATTTAATGTGCCTTCAGACCAACTGGCAGGTAAATTCCAATCATTCAGATCACTGTTCAATTCCTGGGGGTATCGAGATATCAGAGGATACCGAACTTGCTTCTGCCTATTTATCAATTTCCGATTTGGGACCAGATGACGTGAATACGAAGTTGACAATAATTGTAGAATGGACTTAGAAATTATCTGGAGTATCCGCTTGTGGCTGCTGCAATACTTGCTTCAATATCAACCCTTGAAGCTAATGAGACTCTTGACCTGATGGAAAAAGCTTATTCTTTGCTTGGGTCTTACGCCGCAGATCTTGAACGTTCTGAACTGATAAGTCTTGCAGTTAGGATGATTCATGGAATCAAAAATGAACTTGTAAAGCAACTTGATCCAACCGCAAATATTGTGAAGACTCCAGTGCAGTTCACCTATGTTCCATCAAACATTTTCTTCTTCTACTATGCGCCTCTGATCATCGCACATTCATCTTACTATTCAACATTCAGCGGCATCGGAGGCTATCATCCTGCCCATGTGCATGGCGTAGGAGGTTTCATGGGTTGAACTCAAAATCGCTTTGTTATCATACTTTCACTTTTCCTAGCTCTCTTCATGGCTCCCGCCGCCGCAGCTTACGTTCCCCATTCTGGAGACCATTTCAGCTATCATGAGGTTACAGAATCTTGGAAGCGGCACCGGTGATTACGCTGGATACACCGAACAGGCAACATACAACGGAATAGAAACGATGAACGGCATCAATGCTGACGGAACTGTATCCGCTCACTATAGTTACTCCTATACTTGGAGCAACAGCACAGGCACAACAGAAACTGGGAACCCGTCTGGAGACTTCACGTTCTCACCAGTCACTTTTCTTTATGTTAACGGAACTGACGACCAGACGGGATATGTTAACCCAACTGTCTGGTTCGTTATGGATAACTCAATTCCGGTAGGCGGTACCTTTTCTCTTCTAAACACCGAGATGACAGTCATATCCAAAAATTACAGCTACTATCTTCCTTCCCAGAAGCAGAAATGTAAACGTGATTTTTGCTCAAGGAACTTCAAGCTATCAACGAAACGATGTATACGGACAATTCAGTGCCACCTATACTTGGAAAGCCTACTTTGACCCGTCCACAGGATACATCGTAGGATATAGCTATGTTGAACACGATACCAATCCTTCAGGAACGGGTTCACCTACACCGAAAACCTGTATGTGAACTTCAACTAGCTATCCGCTAACCGCAGCGGCAGCTACTCAACTGCGACCAGTCAATCGACTAGCAGTTCAGGCGGAGGAAATTCAAACTCAACACAATACTTTGGCTATCATTGCTGGCAATAATTCTTAGTCATTGTAGTAATTGCAATTATCATTTATGCACTTTCAAGAAGAAGCAGAAAAACTCTTCCCAAACATCCATTACCAACAACCATGCCTCCAGCCATCCCCCGCCAGGTCCGCCTCCAGAAAATATCAATTTGACTCCAAAGCAACCGCCAGTACAGCAGATCGTGATTAAAGAAGTTGTGAAGGTAAAATGCCGCTACTGCGGAGCACTAATAGACTCCACAGCTGAGACCTGTCCTATATGCGGAGCCCCAGAACATAGACGACAATCACTAATTTTTTATTTCCTTCTTTTTGTCCAAGTTCTTCTTAAAATACTGAAAAACCTGTCCAGATAACCTTCATGTGCGCTTTCATGACATTTCCTGAAGAAGCGACGTTATAGCGTGAAATTTCCGTGAATGCTGAATCGGGCACGCTTTGACTTAAGCCAGAGAAGTCGCGCATTGAAGATATCTTCACCTATGCCTATTCTCCTATATTGAGGTTTCACGTAAAGAGAGTGCAGTCTTCCAATACCATTCACAAGTGAAACCCAACCCAACCCAGCAATTTCGTTGCTTAGCCTGACGATAAAGCATCTTTCTCCGTTTTTAAGCGCAACTTTTACCCACTTCTTGTTTATCCCCGGATGGGTTGAAGCCATGAATTGTTCAATCTCATCTATGTTGGCCCTTGTCTGCAATGGAAATTTCATAGCTGAACCTATGATCAAGGGCAAGATTTTCAAGATCTATAGTGTAAATATCATAGATTTCATTTTCGATGTTCAGTTTTCATCTCTGAGAAGAGAAAATTAAACGGTTTTAATCCATAAAAGTAGTCAAATACTTCCCTTGATCTTGTGTAAATTGTTCCGCCCTTTCTCAAAGTCGTCGTATATGAAAATGCCTGAAACGTCTCCCTCGGGGAGTTCTGGATACGTAGGCTTCACCGCCTATTTCCAGAATTTCTTTGATGTGATATTTAAGGTAAGGTTCAAAGAACGAGAAGCCAACTGGGAAAACGAAGTCGATTTCAGAGATATTCGCTATTTGGGAAATTGCATTTTTGCTTGATCACTCATTAATGTCAGATAATAATAGTATTTCAATCTGATAAGCTTGCATTTGCATTATTGAAATGTTTCTTGGCTTTAGAAACGAAAAAAATTCTTATCTCGCGGTTACAAATAATTATTGATAAGTTTGTATTTGATTGAAAATGAAGCCAAGCAAGTGTTTCTAAGGTATGGGATTCCAATTCCAAAGGGAATTTTAATCTCTAACTCTGAGGAGACACTTCCTGGCTTGAGTAACTTGAAGCCACCCTATATTGTTAAAGCTCAGATTCCAGTCGGTGGAAGGGGAAAAGCTGGTGGGATAATATCTGCATTGTCGCCACATGAGGCGCAAGATGCCGTAATCCAACTTATGGGAACGCAAATAATGAATTTTCCCGTTAAACAGGTCCTAATAGAAGAAAAACTTGTGGTCAAAAAAGAATTGTACCTAGGCTTTACGGTTGACAGATTCAACCGAAGCTATGTCGTTTTAACCTCCAAAAATGGGGGCATAGAAATTGAAGACGTTGCAGAAAAAACCCCCCAAGCCATCGTCCGAACAAAGGTTGATCCTCAATTAGGTATACGTTCTTTTCATGCATTATCAATCGCAAAACAATTAGGTTACAGTGGCGGCCAGCTTGTCGAATTATCAAGAATCATTGAGAAATTGTATCAAGCATTTGCCGAAAATGACGCCGAGATGATAGAGATTAACCCCTTAATAGAAACAGATTCTGGAAGTTTTGTGGCTGCCGACGCAAAAATAGTAATTGATGACAATGCCCTTTTCAGGCATCCTGAATATAAACGAAAAGAAACTCCAATGCTTTCAGTTCAAGAGGCTTTGGCTTTGAAGAATAATTTGGCATATGTGAAGCTTGACGGGGACATAGGCGTAGTTGGCAATGGCGCAGGATTGGTAATGGCAACGGTTGATTTGCTAATTTTTTTCGGAGGCAAACCAGCAGACTTTTTAGATATAGGCGGCGGCGCAAGCGCAGAAGTCATTAAAGCGGCCTTAAAAATTGTCTTGGACAACCCTAATGTCAAATCTGTACTTGTCAATGTGCTTGGGGGAATAACCCGTTGCGATGAGGTGGCGAGGGGCATAATAGAAGCTATCAAAGAAGCCAAGGAAAAGAAACCATTGGCAGTGAGGCTTGTTGGAACAAACGAAGAGGAAGGTAAGAGACTTCTTATTGATGCAGGAATAAGCGTTTTAGACAGCATGGAAGAAGCGGCTAAACAGGCGGTCGAATTTGCAGTAGGAGAGAAACCCTAATGGGAATTTTAGTTGATTCTAACACGAGAGCGATTGTTCAAGGCATAACAGGGAAACAAGGCAGCTACCACACTAAATTAATGCTTGACTATGGCACGAAAATCTTGGCGGGAGTTTCTCCTGGAAAGGCGGAATGACCATTGAGGGCTTACCTGTTTTTGACACAGTGAAAGAAACTCTTGATTCATATTCACCTAATGCTTCAATAATTTTTGTTCCTGCAAATTTTGCCCGAGATGCAGTTTTGGAAGCTATCGTAAACAAAATCAAAACAATTGTTGTGATAACCGAGCATATACCAATAAGAGACTCGATAAATGTCATGTCTAACGCAGCTCAAGCGCAACTTTTGGTCATTGGTCCAAATACTCCTGGAATTATTACTCCCGGAGAGTGCAAACTTGGAATAATGCCCGCCAGCGTTTTTACTTCAGGCAATGTTGGTTTGGTTTCAAGAAGTGGCACTTTAGCTTACGAAGTAGCAGCTGGTCTAGGAGCCAAAGGTTTAGGTGAATCTACCTGTGTTGGTGTCGGCGGCGACCCAGTTGTCGGCTTGAATTTTATTGAAGCTCTAAAGCTTTTCAAAGATGACGTAAAAACTAAAGCTGTGGTTTTAATTGGTGAAATTGGCGGTAACATGGAAGAATTAACAGCACAGTATATAGCGCAAGAACGGTATCCTAAGCCTGTGGTCGCTTATGTTGCCGGTCGCTTTGCCCCACCCGGCAAACGTATGGGTCATGCGGGAGCAATAATAATGGGCAAGCAGGGTACTGCACAAAGTAAAATTGCGGCGTTTTCAAGCGCCGGAGTAAAGATTGCAGAGAAGCCAAGTGACGTCGCCAAATTGATCAGTGAAGTACTTAGTCACCCTGTTCTTCCTTAATGTTAAAAGAAATTGCTTTCTCAAGAAATTAGTTATAGCTGCTAATTTATTATTTTATGAAATTAACTAATTAGTGTTTTGCTATTTATTAGATTTAGAAAATAGAAAATTGAAAACATTACCTGCTTCTCCCACAGTTTGTCCCAGAAATATCAAGGGCAAAAATTTGAACCGCGTTTTTGAAGCAAAAAACTGAGAAAGGCTTAACAGTAAACTTTGATCCATCCCATTTTTGTTCCTTGTTCCGCTTTAGCTTCTAGAGCCATATTCGTTTTGTTCCTTCTATTGCATCGAAGTGCGGATCGTCTGAGAGAATTGTGCATTACTAATGCGTAGATTTGTTTTTTAATTTTAGACTGAGAGAATGTTTTTAGGTATACCTCCGGGTAGTAGTATGGGTACCCATACCTGCTTTGGTGTACTCGGTTATTTTTCAGCAAAAAATCTTATGTGTTACATTATAGTCACTATGGGTTGGAGTGAGAATATGGCTAAGGCTGAAAAAAGCAGCGTTGTTACCGTTCGTTTGTCAAAGAAAAATCTGCGTAGGATTGAGGCTGTTAGGGTCCTTGAAAATGTTGACCGATCCACCTTATTTAAAGAGTTCATCGAGGATGGTTTGCGTGAGCGAGTTGTGCGTTTGTATTCGAAGGGCAAACTGAGTGCAGGTCGTGGTGCGGAGATTTTAGTTATTTCGCTTCGAGAGTTTTTGGAGTTGCTTGAGCATGAATGCGTTGCGGTTAACTGGGATTCTGAAGATATAGAGAAGTATTTGAAGTCTAAGTAAGAGCATAGGTCCTTGGCTGCGGTCTCGAAACTTTAACCTTGCATTTTAATGTTGATTTTATTCTTCTTCCATTATCTTTTGTATCATTGTTTTGATAGGTGGTAATTCTGACTTTGCGGTATCCCACATTTCTTTGAATTCTATTTTGGGATATTCGTGTGCAACGAAATTGCGTGTCGCCTTCATTCTTGTCCATGGGATTTGTCGATATTTCTTTTTGATTTCTGCAGGTACCAGTTTTACGTTTTCCCCTATGAGAATCAGATTCATGGATACTGCTTTTATCGCCATTTTGTTTTTCAAAAAGTCTTCGTAAGTTAAGTCTTTTGTAAATTCCTCAATTTCGTTGATGGCCTCCAGAATTTGGTTTACGTAGATTCGGAAGTCCTTTTTCATACTTGGATGGTCTCATTTAGTATTTGGTCTTTTATCATAGGTAAGAGGGCGCCTTTCTGAACCAGATCTACTTTTACGCCTAACTTTTTCTTTATGAACTCCTCAACCTCTATGAATCGGTAAACCCCAATTGGCTCTGAAAATGTTACTAAAATATCGAGGTCGCTTTTTTCTGTTTGTTCGCCTCGAGAATAGGAACCGAATATGCCTATGGTTTCGACTTTGTAACTTGTCTTAAGTGTTGGTTTAATGGCTTCCAACTTAGATTTAAGTTCTTTAAGAGTATCCATTCTTAACGTTCCTAATTACTGTACTAAAGTGTTATCCCAATATTTGTTTTTCTTCTTTTCTGTATCAGATGTCAGTTGGTAATTTTCGGTAAAATGCTGCTTTTTCTTCGGATTCATATATTACATCGATGCGGGGCTGGCTGTTTCATTTAATGCTAATTGGCAAACTTTTTTTGTTAAAGAGGCTTTTTGGGGTTGTGTTTGTTACTGAGAAAATTAGGGTTGAGGTTTTTGATGAGGGTTTAGGCTTGGATGCGTTGATGCACAGTTGGTCGGTAAGTCTTTGGCGGAAGGTTGGCTCATAGTTGAGTCTGTTTCAGAACGATTAGTTAATTTGCCCACAAGTTGGCTGAAGGTGAGAATATTTCGAGGGCAGATGCTGAAACGCTTTTGTTGGCTGTTGAGAAAAAAGCTGCGTTGTCTGGTTGATGAAAGGTTGCTTTCGGATCTTGCTAAAATGTATAAGCTTAAGGTTTGGAATACCTGGACGCTGCTTCTGGAAAGCTTAGCTCAGAATTATTTAACATTAGATGAGTTTGAAGGTGCTGTCGAGGAACTAGGCAAAAAGAAGTTTAGGTTAAATGCTAAGCAATCAAAGGAAATTTTAGATGCAGCTAACTTCATTGAAAAGCTCAATGTAAAATTGAGCTAGCGTTAAGGAGTTTCTTGGAAAGCAAAAGGCAGAACTCAGCAGTGGAAGTTTTTCTATTAGGTTGGTTTTTAACTCAGTGGAGTTTTTCCGACCGCAATAGTTAAGTTGTACTTTTTGTATTTGTTGTACTTTGAGTTGAGTTGAACATGGAGGTTTTAGTAACTCGCAAAGGACAAATTACCGTTCCTGTTGCGTTGAGACGCAAGTATGGAATTAAGGAAGGTATGAAAATAACGGTAGAAGATTCAGGGTCAAAAATAGTTCTTAATATTATTCCCCGATTTGAAGACCTTATTGGCATTGATGCGGAAAAAAAAGATATCAAAACAACTATTGAAAAATTAGATAAAATGCGTTCAGAAGACAGATATTGATGAAGGCCGTGCTTGACACCAGATTTTTTATGAATAGCTTAGAAAATAGAGATGAGCAATTCAAAAAATGGGCTAAAGCAACCCTACGCGCACTTCAAACGCAAGCGAACACCGGCATTGTTCCATCAATAGTTATACATGAATTTTATAAGCTACAGTTGGAATTCGAAGGTAAAGATATTGCTGATCTGAGAACACAGAGCATTCTTAAGTTAGACCTCAACATCGCAAATCTTGATCCAGAAATTGCAATAGAAGCTGCAAAATTACGGTGCAAATACGCTGAGTTACCAACCGCTGATGCTGTAATAGCTGCAACCGCGATTGTTATGTCCTGTGAATATGTTTTGACAGATGATAAACACATTAAACAGATTAAAGAAACCAAAACAAAATGGATATAGCCTACCAAGCTACGGCGGCATGCAAAATAACCAATTCTTATTTGAACTCTGATCTGGCTGCTTCGTATTCTGCGTAGCCAAACCGTTCTCGCTAAGAGCACGTGTCATTTTAGCTCATCGGTAGCTGTAGGTTTATAGAGTAAATTGGCGACTATTTTTGAGTTGAACCGTTTGTTTATGAACCGAAATCCCGTTTTTATTTGAATTGATCTTTCAAAGCTTGACGAATTGCTCCCATCATAACCTCATTAACAGCACTAACAACCATATCATCCAGTTTTCTCTTTGGCGTCGGGCAGTCGTTACTACATGAGCTACAAAGTTGCGTCGGGCAATCGTTGCCACAAGAACTACACACAGGTGTCGGCGGGGGGCAATCATCGGCTGCTATCAAAGAAGAATTTACCCACTTCTGATATTCCGGCAACGTCTTTGCTATGGCATCACGTATCGATAACTGCAGCTTTGCATAAACTGCAGGATCCAGTTTTTCAATAGGTGGCATTTGTGCCAAGGTTTTCTCTAAACGTTTCTTTTGTGCTGGAGTCAATTTTTTTGCAGAAGAAAGAGTTGTTGGTTTTCTTGAGGAAGCTTTAGGTGTTGATTTGTTTTTTGACAAAAACAATCACTACACTGGTGTATTAAGTCGTTTTATTTAATGCTTATTGTGAAGCAACTTTGCGGTTGGATTATTTTGGGGAAATTCTTTAACTTTTGGTTTTTGCAATTTTGTTTTTTGAGATTCCAAACGAAAATTGAATGAAATTAGGCGCTTTAGGATTTCTTAGGAGAAAATTGGCAATCTCTGCGATTTAACAAAGTAGAGTTTTTTAGCTTTGTTATTCCTAAAGGTATTTTCTTAAAATTCGAAAGTGCAGAAAGCAAAACGGTATAGCTGAAGTACTCTATTGTGAGCAATATTTTGGGGCACCTTCGTCCACAGCTCTTTCTATTTATCGGTATCAAATCTGTCTGCCTGTTGTTCTGTTTATATTATTTCAAATTGTCGGCGGGTCCATTAGAGAAGCAAATGTGATTTTAGTTTGAATCATTTCTGGAAGTGACTTTGCAACGTTTCCAAGACTTGACTTAAGAAGTGAAGTTGTTAAAGCGAGGGCGTTCGAGCGTGTCTTTCTGAATGTAATTGTCCACCTGTCGCCCAATTGCTCTTTGGCGCTTCATAAATGACGATCTCGACTGCCTCCTTAGGAACGCCCAACTCTACAAAGACTTTGGTTATTCCTTCAACAGTTTTCTTCTTATTTTCAAGGGTCATTCCTTCCCAAACCGAAACTTGAACAATTGGCATTTTATCTTTTCCTCAAATAACACTTTGCGGTGACGTTCTAATTAATATGGTCTTTTACTTGTTCACCGAAAAAAGAAGAAAGTTGAATGTGATTAGGTTAGGTCTACTTTAGATAGTAGGCTGAAGTCGTTGAGACTGTTTAGTTGGACTCTGTTTTGGCTGACTGTGTATAGGACATTGTCGATGTATAGTGAGCGGGTGATGAAGTATTGGCTTTCACCCCATGGGTATGACCCTGTGATTGCAAGGGATGGGTTTGCGAGATATGTTGATGCATTGTCTAACTGTGTTATGTTGCCTTGAATTGTGATGCCGTTTGTTAGGTCAACGTTGAATACGTATACTCCTTGCCATGCGAATTGCGGATAATTAATGTTTGTTGGGGGCATTGGCGCGGGGGCTGGAACGGCTACTCCACTGCTTGCGGTGCCTGTGGCGCCTGGCGATGCGGTAGCTGTGCTGTTTGTTGATAGGTACAGTTCAACTGGCAGCACTAGGAGGTTTCGGGATGCATCGAAGAGGATGGCTTTGGGGTCGGTGAGGGCTTCTGAAGTTGTTCCGCTGTCACCTATGACAATGCTTGAAGTTTCCTTCGGGTTTGCGACATCACTCACGTCGAATAAGCGATACTTTCAAGCCTAAAACAGCGGTGTAATATACGTCGCCTGGAGTTTCCACTTTGTTTGCGTCGATGCTGGCGTTTACATCTTGACCGATTCCGATCAGATGTGTTGCGTCGTAGGGCTGCAGGAAATCTGAGTATCCTGGGATTGTTAGGTTGCCAAGGACCATGGGGTTGGTGGGTTGACTTAAGTCGACAACAAACAAGGGGTCAATTTGGTTGAAGGTAACTAAGTAGCATCGGTCATCTATGAATCGGGCTGAATGCAGTTCTTCTCCGCTGGCTAAATTTTCGAGTTTTCCCACGACCTGCAAGTTCGAATCTAAAATATACAGGTTATTCTCCTGCGTTGATGTATAGTGGTTGAGGAGTAATCGTATGGAGGTTGTGGCTATGCGGAAGTACCCGTTGTATTCATCCATCGAGTATTGGCTCATAACGGTGCCTGTAACGTTTCCTGCTGCAGCAAGCGTAAAAGATGGGCCTGAGATTGCGATGCGGTAAATGTCGGTTCCCTGCGAATAAAGCTGCACTGGGGATGATCGGCATTGGCATAATAGTTGTGCCTGTTTGAAGTCGCTGTGAGTTGGAGTGGTTTGGTAGGTGCTTACTTCGTCAGTTAGATAGATGTTGCTTTGGGAAACATAGATTGATCCTGCGTTGCCCATGAGAATAGTTGTGCTTACTGCTTGTTCTTGAGAGTTTTCGATGTTTAAGGCCATTATGGTTGTGTACATGTAGGCTGTGTCCGAATTGTTAACGTAGTAAATGTTTGTGGGTGCTACGGTAGATGCTTGCTTGTCCAGAGAAAACTGTTGGAAGCAAAACGGTTCCATTTAACAGATAAGCGTTTTCAGAGATTATATCGTAAACATAATTGCCTATCATTCGGCTGTCAACGTAGTTGCCGCTCATTGTGAGGTTTCGTGTTAGCACTGGGTTAGCTTTGTTGGAGACATCATATACGTAGACGAAGTTTGTGCTGGTGGTCCAACTGGGAAACATGATGTTGGCCGGATATAACCCGGGAACTCTCCCGTAAACCGCATATGGTACATAGTTGCTTCCGAGAACAGCAAGTTCGTTGCCGTCTGCGCTAAGATAAATTCCCTGCGGGCTACCGTTGTCAAAGGATATTTTGCTGAGAACTTTGGCGTTTTGTGGGTTCTGAGAGCTGGCGTCTAAAATGTAGACAGCTTGGCTATTGTTGCCTATGACGTAGATGTATTGACCATCGGTTTTTACGGTGTCTGCTTCATCGACGCCTGCAACTTGGATGTTAGTTGTTGAATAATCATTTGTGGCGCCTTGTGAAGTTGCAGATGCCGCTGAGGTGCCGTTAGGTGCTGGCACTGCAGGTGCAGCATTCCGTTAGAAGTTCCTGCATAGTAGATATTGGGGGAACTGTTCAGGTTTGAGCTGCTGCTTTGGTTTAGGTAGTTTTTGAGTTCATCATATGAGGTAAAGGTTTTCATCGAGCTTTGTGTTCCCAGTGTTTGTGTTCCTAAGTTTCCCTGAGCTAGTGTCTGCCCTGAGATGATCCTGGCTGCTGAGATGCACCAGGAGAAATCCCTGTGTTGCCGTAAGCGTAAATCATCGCCACAAGGACAATAGCTAAAAGTAATGCAATTAAACCATAAGTTTTTGTTTTCTTCATAACTTCTTTCTGAACCATATTCTATTCGCCTGATTAGTCTATAGTGAACGGTTTTATATGATGCTAAGTCTAAGAACAGGCTGTCCAGTTGTTAGAACAGACGCAAATTCCACATTCGGAATGCTTTCTGCCAGAAAGCTTTGGCATTAAAAGTTTCTATTAGAGACAGCATACTTCAGCTTTGGAAAAAACATTTCAAAAAATTCGATGTCAGCTCAATGGTTGAAGCAATCTTTTGGACCGCTTTCAAAAATCCGGACATAGCCTTTGGAGGAGAGCATCCCGCAGTGTTATCCTTTATGCTTCACAAAGAACGAACGGCGAGTGAATCAACAATAGGAAATTTATGGACGAAATCATAAAGATAAAGAAAAAAGAGGCTCAACCATCAAGCTAAACTTGTCTAATGAAGAAAATAGATAGTAAGTTTCTTCACGTACAAATCCTCAATATAGGAAGAGCATGTGTGTGACCTTCATAACAAGAATCTGCATCCAATCGTTGCTAAAGTTGTGACTGAAATTGAGCAAAGAAACCAAAGTACGCTTATACCTCTAAAGCAGCTAATTGAAAGCCTGAGATAGAACAATATTGACCTTCTAAAACAATCCTAAGAAGCATTCTCTGGATTATCTGGTTCATCAGGAATAGGTCAGTCTTCTTCATCATCTGGTTCTTCTTCAAACATGTTTCCAATGTCCCATTATACATTCAAGCCGATGGCTTGCTGAGCTTTATTGCTTTAAGTATTACCTCTTTGTCTTTCTCGTTGATTGCATCAGCTTTGAGGTGATGTACTAGCCAAGTTTCCCGTTGCTGATTTCTGTTTTCGGCGAATATCTTCCCAGCCAATTTTTTGAAGCCTCGCATAAGGAGCAATGTGCAAAAGTACCGATCAAAGCGCTTTCAATGCCTGTTTTGCCCATTCGTTGAGTTTGACCAGTCAGTTCCATGACTTTAAATGAAAAGGTCGATTTCAATAGAGAGGTAATTTCTGTTTCGATCTCTTTTTCTTTCGCGATATCTCTCAAATGAGAGTTCTCCTCTAGATCTATGAGATGTGAAGTCTAACTCCCATATTTTGAGGTATTCATCTTTTCGTTGGTTCAGCAAGGCTCTGCCTATATTTTTTCTGAAAATGCTTCTTTCTCGTGGTGCTGGTTTGGACGCGTCAAAACTCATTTTGCGTTCATCAAGAAGAAAATGTTCAGCAAGACGTTTTCTGAGATTGCCATCTTTCCTAGTGCCAACGCGAACCACTCTTGGCTTGGTTCCGCCGTGCCCCCAACTTTCGCCTTTTTCATAGAAGAAGTATATTCCATTTTCTGGTAATACGTCAAGATTAAAGGGGTATTGAAATGTGGGTAACTGTTCAAGTTGCTCGTGTAGCCATCTGCATAATTCAGACATAATTCGGACCTATTCTATTTGGTTTTTATTGGAGAATAAGTTGATTTTAGCTTTTACACTCACTTCTTTCAAAAGCCTGGCATATAAGGGGTGAAATCGGCCTGGATTATAGTAAAACCAGATCTCGTCGAACTTGGCTAGCCTTTCATTGAAATTCTTGATTAGCTGCATAAATTCTTGTTCCGAAACAGTGTCTGGATCCTTCTCATACCATTCGTGTTTTTCTTCTGGGAATCATACCCCGTATTTGTCTGAAAAAATTGCCCAGTTACCCTTTTTCCATTTACACTCTTCCATGAAGCGCTTGGTCGGTAAAGCAATATAGAGCTTATCAGGAGATATCTTTTCACCGCTAATTCGGAACGCATTGTCTTTTTTCGCGCAACAGTGCGTTAAATATATTCTCAAAGAAGTCCTCTCAATAGTGTTCTCTTATGTATTTGTAAGCTTTGTCAAATAGTTCCTGCTCTTTATGCAGCTGATACTTTAGAAGCGTTTTTCTGAGTGCCCTCTGGATTTCCCTTTCACCGCTTACTGTCCACTGCCAACCCTCGAATCGAGTAACTTTGACCACATCGTCAATATCCTCAACAATTTGCCTAATTATTACTGGAGTCTTTTCCACTTTGGCTTCTTCGAACAGTTTAGTCAATGCTTCCTTTGAGTTGTCCACTGGCTCAGCTTTGGTCTCTCTTTCTAAGGCAACGGTTTCTTGGGCTAGCTTTCAAAAGTTCTTTTAAGAATTCTAAGCTTGTTATTGCATTTCTGTAGTGTTTTTCTTTGAGTTCTTCAAGTTTTTTGCCTAATTCCATAAACCGCGGGTCATCGGGATGTTTGTAGAGTCTCCACACGATTTTCAGCTCGACTTCTTTGGCTTTTTTCTTTGGATCTCCGACGCTGATCTGCTCTAAGATATGCTCATCCATTACCAGCGTTTCAAGGTCATCTCGGATTGCCTGAACAGTAACGTTGTCATGGATTAGCTTTAGCGTTTTTTCTCCCTAGAGCGTGCCATAGTAGTTTTCCTCTGCCGCTTGGCGGTCTAATTGATTCATAAACTTGTGTTAGCCATTTGTAGTCTTTTTCATATGGCTTAAGCATGGGGTCTGGTGAAATGGCTTCCCAATGTTTACTTAGATAATTGTAGTCTGCTGCAAATTTGTCCCTTGTTTCGTTATTAGGGAGACAGTCTTGAGCTGCTAAGAGTCCCTCATACCCTTCGACGGTTCTATCAACAATCTTGAAGTGGTCAATGCAAACGTTCATTGCATTAGGAAGCTCTGCTTTGATATTATCAATATTTGAAACTATTTGCTGCATTTCTTTAAGGTCAAAGTCTAAAGCCTGCGCAACGTTATCAAAGACACCTATATAATCGACAATAAGGCCTCTGTATTTGCCTTGATAAGGCCTATTCACTCGGCATATCGCCTGCAGAAGATTATGGTCTTTCATAGGCTTATCGAGATACATGACTTTGTTAATTGGGGCGTCAAATCCAGTTAGGAGTTTGGCTGTGACTATAAGCAGTTTTAATGGGTCTTTCTTGTCTTTGAACCTGTCCAGAAGCTTTGTCTCTTCATCGTCACTCATTGCATATTTTTTTAGCCATTCTTTTTCAGTGGATGATACTGTCATGTCGACGGCTGTTTCTTCTGGAGCGAAGTATTTGTCGAGTTCTTGTTTGTACAGATCGCATGATTCACGGTCGTAAACTACCACTTGCCCTTTGAATCCGGTTGGCTCAACGTATTGCTTAAAATGATTGGCGATGTCTTGGCATATTCTTTGAATGCGTTCTTGAGATTTTACCAGGTGACCAAATTTAGCTGCCTCTTTTGTAAGAATTATGCCATCTTTATCTTGGTAGCCTATTCCCTCGTTTTCTAATAGACGCCTATATTCTTTTTCCAGCTCTTCTTGGTTGATATGTAACTCCACTAGCCTTGGCTCAAAGTCTATAGGAATTGTTGCTTCATCTTCGATTGATTGCTTGAAAGTATACCTATTAAGATAGCCTGATTCGTCTTCTTTGGCACCAAACGCTAAGAACGTATTTCGGTCTCTTAGATTGATGGGTGTTCCCGTAAATCCAAAGAGGAAGGCGTTTGGAAGAGCTGCGCGCATTTTAATTCCCAGGTCGCCTTCTTGACTTCTATGAGCCTCATCCACCAAAACAATGATGTTATCCCGCTCGTTTAGAATACCTTCTGCTTCTCCGAACTTCTGAATTGTTGTAATAATGATTTTTCTGGTATCCTGCGCCAACAATCTTTGAAGCTCTTCTCTATTCTCAGCGATTACTGTGTTGGGCACGTCTGCTGCATAAAAGGTGGCGCACTATCTGTGAATTCAAATCGACTCTATCGACAACAACCAGAACGGTCGGACTCTTTAGAGCAGGCTCTTTTCTAAGCTGTTGAGCAGCATAAACCATCAAGATAGATTTTCCGGAGCCTTGAAAATGCCATATTAAGCCTTTTTTGATTTTTCCTTCAAGAACTCTCTGAACAATTTGCTTAGTTGCCTCGTACTGTTGATATCGGCATAATACCTTGATTTTTTGTCCGCCTTTTTCATTACTAAAAACCGTGAAGTTCTTGAGAATATCTAATACAGCTTGAGGGCTAAGCATCAGTTTTATTGCTTTCTCAATTTCATTTAGATTTGAAGATTCGTTTGTAGTTTTCCAAGGTTGCCACTTCTGCAAAGGAAGCTTAACTGCTCCCGCTCGGTAACTCTTACCCTCAGTAGCAAACATGAAGGCGTTAGGAACAAATAGTTGAGAAACCGAATTTTGATACTCTTCTAATTGAAGAGCGCCATCAAACCAAGAAATTGCCGGTCTAACAGGTGTCTTAGCTTCACCAACAACAATAGGAATTCCGTTAATTAACAAAACAAGGTCCGCTCTTCTGCTCTGACCAGCGATAAACCGAAACTGAGTAGTGACCAAAAACTCGTTATTTGATAAATTCTCATAATCAATCAAGTTAACGGAAGCATGCTCACCATGCGTCCCAAAAGGCATAGTCTTCTCGTTTCTTAGCCACTTGGAAAACTCATCATTTGCCTTAACAAGGCCTGACCCTCTTGCAGAAAGAATAATTGCCCTAAGCCGATACAAGATTTCTTCAGCCTTGGCGGGGTCATCTTTCATCAGGGGGTTCAGACGTTCAAGAGCAGCTTTAACAGAGTCTTCCAGCATTACATCTGATTCTTGCCTATTTAACTCACAAGCGGGAACAAAAATCCAACCTAAAGGAACAAGCAAATCTCTAATGTAGTTCTCGACAGCATTTTGCTCAGTAAAAGTCAATTTATAGCCTCCCCCTGTATAACCAATTCTCCAGACAAAAATGAGTTGGTAAGCTTTTTTCTTAGTACCTTCATTATGCTTAAATGCTCTCTGAGAGCCAAACCAAATTGGTTTTCCTTGTCAATCGTCATTACAATCATCTTCTGTTCGCCAACAGGTGGAATTGAAACCAACTGTTGATAGACGTCCTTTCTATTTAAGCCTGGAACAGCCCCTTTCTGACTTAAATCGATTAGACTCAACGAATTTAGCAAGTAAAAAGCATAATCCAGTCTTATTCCATTTTTTAACTGTACAAAATATGAAGTGTCAATAGGCCAACAATTTTTTTCGATCCATATTACTTCTCCACTTGCCCCTTTCCTACCAACCACAATTGATGGTCCCTTTACAATGAACGTATCATGATAACCTACAATTCCATTTGAACCGACTACGGGAAATCCGCCCACCATTACGGTCTTTTTCTGGTAATCCTTGTCCATATTCAAGAGTAAGGATATCTTCGATTTTTTCTAAATCCCATTCTTCAGGTAATTCTCCCAACTCAGTTTTCCTGAATTTCTTGTGTCCAATTCCTTTTGTTAGTAGTTCTAGCAGCAAATCTTTCTTGACCTTCTCGGAAACCTGGATTAAATCCTGAATTTTTTCAATGTGGTTCTCAATGGCCCACAAAATCTGGGATGTTTTTCTCTGAATTTTAAGTGGAGGCAATTTTATCTTATATTTTGCAAGGTCGCTCCACTTAACAAATGGATTTGTTGATCCAATTGATTGACTAATTGCAAACTGGACAAACGCTTCACTCTGCAAAATAAACGGTAGAAGAGACTGCAATAATTTTTCTTCATTTGCCTGTAGGATTAATGTTACATTCGAGCAAACGCCTTCAAATTCAACTATCCCTGCTTTTCTTAGGTAAGCCCTTCGGGTAGAGTATAACACGTTGCCTGGTTTGAATCGCATGTGGAAAGCGGAACCTATGACTTCTTCGTTACCCTTTACCTAGTCCGTATTTTCGAACCCTAATTTCACCGCTGTCAAGGTGTTCTCCTCCAACGTACTTGTCAAAAGTCCATTTGGTGCGGTCGGCTATTTTGTCTTGAACTGGTTTTACTATATCACCTAGACGAAGTGTGGGGTAATCGTTCATCCGAGGACCTCCCGTTTTATTGTCTCTATTAGAGATTTGATTGACAATTTCACTTCATCAGAACTTCTTTTCCAATCTTCAATGAAATATTCGGTTGAGTGTTCTACCAACGTATTATCAACATATCTTTTGTCGATAATGTATTGTTTAATGTTCAAACTGTAGTCATTTTTCCTGACTTGGTTCAAGTCAACTACTCTGGCAAAGCCTTCAATATCTTTGAAGTCTCTATAAGCGTCATATATTCTGGAGATGTGGTCAGGGTCGAGAAAACTCTGGGTCCTTTCTTGCCTAATTTCGTTTCTTGCATCGATAAGTAGAATTTTTCCATTTTTCTCTGTCGGTTTTTTCATCCTGCAGACAACAATACACGCTTCCATTGCAGAATTATAAAACAGATTCTCGCCAAGGCCTATCACGCAATCTACTAAGTCATCCTCAATTATGCCTATTCTCATTTCTCGTTCTGCATCTCTAACAAGAACTCCATGTGGGAACAATATAGCACATCTTCCAGTGTCTTTTTTAAGAGAGCAGAGAATTTGCTGGAAAAAAGCATAGTCGGCTGTTCCTTGTGGCGGAGTGCCATAAATATTTCTTCCCCAGGGATCATTCGTCCAAGCTTCTCTATCCCACTTTTTCATCGAATAAGGAGGATTTGCTATACATATGTCAAATTTCTTTAAGGCTCCATTTTGAATAAACGCCGGTCTCTTTAGCGTATCCCCTTGGACTATTTCAAAGTCTTGAACTCCGTGTATGAACATGTTCATTCGGGCAATGGCAGAAGTTATTATATTGATTTCTTGACCGTACAGTTTGAGTGTTCTGTACTCTTTTCCTCTTTCCTTAACAAGTAGTCTTGCGTTAAGGAGCATTCCGCCTGAGCCACAAGTCGGGTCGTAGATGGATTCGCCTGGTTGAGGGTCAACAATCAATGTCATTAGTCTGACGACTGTTCGGTTAGTGTAGAACTCTGCCGCACTGTGCCCGCTGTCATCAGCAAATTTCTTTATTAGGTATTCGTAGGCATTTCCGAATTCGTCTTGTGGCACATTCTTTATTGACAGGTTAACAGAGGAGAAATGCTCAATCAAATCGGTGAGTATTCTATCGGATAAGCGGTCCTTGTTTGACCAGTTGGTGTCCCCAAATATTCCTGAGAGTTTTTCTGGGTTTGCTTTTTCAATGTTAAGCATTGCAGTTCTTAGGGCTTGTCCGACATTGGTTGATGTTTTTCTTACGTCTTTCCAATGTGAACTATCTGGGATTTGGAACATGTGGTTCTCTTGAAATTTTGCCGATTCTTCATCGCCATAAGTTTTTAGAGCTTCCTCGTATTCCTCATCGTAAACATCTGATAATCGTTTGAAAAACATTAGCGGAAAGATTATGCTTTTGTAATCGCCGGGATCAATTACACCTCTAAGTAGGTTGGCGGCGTCCCAAAGGTAACTTTCTAACTCTTGTTGGGTCATTGTCATAATAAGTTGGCTTCCTTTAGCAATGTTTTCATTTGCTCTTCTGATTTCAGGAAATCTGCATAAGCAACTTCTAATTCCTTGATAGTTGCTCTTAAGTCGATTTCCTCTTGGTTTCTCAGCGCTCGCACATAACGAGAAATGTTAAGATTGTAATCATTATCCCTAATTTCGTTGTTGGCAACAATCTTAGATTTCCCTTCTACATCAGAGAAACTATCGTATAAACTGAGGATAGCCTCGGCGTGCTCAAGCAGTAGAAAGTTTTGAGCCCTTCCTTTTTGATAAAGTTCTGAAGCGTCAATAAAGAGAACTTTATTCCTTCTTGAAGATTGTTTTTTAGCCTTGAAGATCAATGCGCATGCGCTTATTCCTGTTCCATAGAATAAGTTTGGTCCAAGACCTATGACGCAATCAAGTAAGTCAGCATCAATTAATTGCTTCCTAATCTTACCTTCTACTCCACCCCTAAATAATGCGCCATGGGGAAGAATAATGCCCATTCGCCCCGTCTGCATTGCCATAGAAATTATCATATGTTCAACCCATGCGTAGTCACCATTGCTTTTTGGTGGGACACCTGCAAAGTTTCTTCCATACGGGTCGTTAGACCAGTTTTCAACTCCCCATTTATCCAATGAGAAGGGTGGATTAGCTATTACTACATCAAATCTGGCGAGTTGATCGTTTTCTCTAAATGCCGGGTTTCTGAGTGTATCTTCTTTCATTATTTTGAAGTCTTCAATACCATGTAAAAACATATTAATTCTTGCAATTGAAGAAGTTGTCAAATTCTTCTCTTGCCCATGAAGCCTAAGCGTTCTTACATCGCCACCGCGTTGTTTTACATAGTAGTAAGCTTCAAGCAGCATGCCGCCCGAACCGCAGGCAGGGTCATAGATTGATTCGTTTTCTTGAGGCTTAAGGATGCTACCTAAAAGGTGAACTATTGTACGGGGCGTATAGAATTCACCGGCTTTTCTATTTGCTATGTCAGCAAATTTTTTAATTAAAAATTCGTAAGCTGCTCCTAAAACGTCTGGTGGAGCATTTGAAGTAGACAAGCTCTTAGAAGAGAAATGCTCGATAAGATCAATCAGCAACTCATCGGATAGGCGGTCTTTGTTTGTCCAGATGACGTCTCCGAAGATGCCGTATAGCTGGTCAGGGTTTGCTTTTTCAATTTCCCTGAAAGAAAACTGGATTGCTTGACCAACGTTCTCAGTTTTCTCTCTTACATCTCGCCAATGAGCGCCTTCAGGGATAACAAATTTGTGTTGCTCTGGAAACGATGCGTATTCTTCATCGCCATCTGATTCTTTGAGTGCTTGTTCGTATTCTTCGTCGTAGACATCAGAAATTCGTTTGAAGAATAATAATGGGAAAATGTACGATTTAAAATCCGCTTTATCAACTGGTCCTCGGAGAATGTTAGCGGCGCCCCATAAGTACTGTTCAAGTTCGGAGAGATTGATTGGTCCGTTGATTTTTTGCTGTCCCGCCATCGTCACCACATTGCAAGGGGTAATTTATTCCGTCAATACATTAAACGCTTTTCTATTCTGCCTCAAGATTGACAAGGCAATCAACGGTTGTCAGAGAAGAGGCTGTCATGGCAAATCTTGCAATACTTATCTTTTAAGATGAGGAGTCTTCGCTTGAATTGAGTGTGCTCGAGGCAAATCTGCTTGCCGCATTTCTTGCAAACAAAGGTATGTTTACTGCAGGAAATTCTGCCGCATTCTTGACAAACAAATTTGCCTTCATCAGTAAAGGTGCCGCCGCAGGTCATACAAGAGTATGGGTAACTCTTAACTGATTTATCGGTTGATTGCTGAGACTGCGATAGCAGAGTTAATTCGGAAGTACTGCCTTCGATAGCGTTGAATGAATACTTGCCTCCATGGAGAGAGAACACCACAAACCAGATTGGTATGTATACTTTTTGGACCTTGGAGATCTGAACGTCTTTGGCTTTTGGAGTACATGTTTTATAGTAATGAACGTGATTTCTACCGTAGTAGCCAACAGTTTTTGTGTGTCGATTGATAAGTAGTTGTTTGGCTAATTCTCTGATTTCGGTGTTTGTTCTTTCGAATAAGCCTCTATACGCTACTTTAGCTAAGTTTTCTATTTCTTCAGCTCTTATAAATTGGCTATCTGCTGAATACAGCGTATTGTTAATTGTATCTCCAATATAGTCGCCTGTTTCATCTAAAAGAATGTGTGTTGTAGAATGTTCACTGTGAATTCTGCCAACAGATGTTGAGAAGTCAGCGTTTACAGAATAGTCAACTAAGAAAGATGGCTTTAGTTGAATATTGGAAATCACGATTTTGACTTCTGAGGCTTTAAGCCCCATAATATCATGTACAAGAAAGCTTCTAACTTTGGAAGCTAATTCTTCTTTGCTTGAGAATTTGAAACAGACAGCGTTTGTTGAATTGCCTTCCGTTGATTGAACAAGAGCATCTTTTCGGTATCTTGGAATGTTACTCTTCCTCCACTTAGTAGAGGTTAGGTTGTTGGTATTTCTTTAAAGCTTTTGAGAATTAAGGTTCCTGTTCCTAAGTCTTTCATAATTTAGACAAGCTTTCAACTAGCTGAAGGCCTAAGGGCAAAAGTTTGAGCCTTTACGCAGTTTTTATATAAGTTACAAACAAATAAAGCCCTGGGCTTCGCTTGGTTGACGCGTACAAATGTCAAAAATGCAGAAGAGAGTTTACCTATTCAGACTACTCTGAGAGTAAATTCTGCCCTTCATGCGGCGCTTTTCTATTGCTTTCAAGCGAAAGAGTTCCCCAAGGAAATAGTTTACCAAATAAAACAAAAACCGAAAGTAACACTGAACAGTATGCGAAGCGTGGAGCCGGCAATTCCCAATCCACCCCTCGATTAATTGCTTCTTTTTATGACCCCAATAAAATTCGCCAGCTGGTTGATTCAAGGCATTATTCATCTCTCCAAGACTTTCTGCTAAACCTCAAAGCGCTGGAGATTAAAAGTTCAGGAAAGATCGATCGACTGATCTCTTTAGATGCCCTGAGGACAAAACTAACAGCTTTCAACTTTCAAATGGAAGTAGCGCTGAAAGTGCTTAACGACATGGGCGGAGATGCCATTTTAGGCGATGAGGTTGGTCTTGGCAAAACAGTGGAAGCAGGGCTAATCATGAAAGAGCTCCTACTACGGGAAGAAATTGAATCAGTCTTGATTGTTACACCCAAAAGTGTTCTAACACAATGGAAACAGGAGATGGCTGAAAAATTTGGCGAAGCCTTTGCTATCGCAAATGACAAGCGGGAATGTGTAGACCTTGCAGTTGATAACCGAATTCTGTGCTCACACAATTACTTGGTTAGAAAATTCCACGAAATCTCTGAACGAACATGGGATCTCATAATTGTTGACGAAGCTCATACTTTTAGAAATACAAAAAGCAAAGGACGAATTGTCGTATCCAATATAAAACGCAACCACATGCTTCTTCTTACTGCAACCCCATTATGCAACAAATTGACCGACCTATTCAGTATAGTCGACCTTATTCAGCCCGGTGTACTTGAAAGTGAACGGGCTTTTATCTCCAAATACGCGGAAGACCCCAAATGCCGAATCTTAAAGAGTGACATGGCAAACGACCTTAAAGCGACGCTTCACACCTTAATGTGTAGAACAAGAAGAGACCAAACTGGCATGCCCTTTACCAAGAGATTTGTAGAGTCTCGCAGTTTACCTGCAAGCCAAGACAGAATCGGAATTCATTGAACAGGCAACAGACTACTTGCGTGACATAGGTAACAACCGTTACAAAACCGTCGAAGCGCTCAAAATGGAAAACCCTACTGCTCGGACAATGAGTGAATTACAAAGTAAGGCGATTTTGGTTTTTCAAGCAATAAGTATGCAACAATCATTCTTCAGCTCACCGGCCGCCGCCATTGAATCGCTTCGAAAAAGGCAAGAGAAATATCCAAAGGAATTTGAGGTAACGTCACGCCTCATCGATCTAGCAAACAAAATACAACCGACAAAGATGGCACTCCTAAGGCAGGTGCTATCCGAGATACAGAATGAGCACAAAAATGAACAAGCGCTTATCTTTTGTTCAAGAAAAATAACAGTGGCAAAAGTGCAAGAAATGCTTTCGCGAGAGTTCGGCAAAGCGGGAACTTATTCTGGAGACATGACTCAAAATGAGCGTGACCAGGTTATCAGCGACTTCAGAAATGGAAGTACACAATATATGGTGGCAACCGATGCTGCTGCCGAAGGTTTGAATTTACAACATTGCGCTCTAATGTTTAATTATGATTTGCATTGGAACCCTATGAAAATTGAACAGAGGATAGGAAGGATACACAGGCTCAAACAAGAGAGGGACGTCACCATTTTTAATCTTACGATCAAAGATACTATCGATGACTATGTCCTGCACATCTTATACCAAAAAATTGAGCTATTCACCATGACAGTCGGCAAAATGGAAACAGTTTTGGCCGAGATGAAAGAAGGTTCACAAGATCTGGAAAAAGTAATAATGGAAATAATCTTCCGAACCAAAACCAAACGAGATATCAAAGTAGAACTTGACAGATTAGCTACCGACATAGACAATGCCAAAAAACACCAACAACTTTATGAGCAATTTACCAAGGGTGCACTCGATTGAGCTTCAAGTATTCAAACACCGAGCTTCATAAATTTGTTAAACAGTATGTCATATCTAAGAGCGGAGAGCTTGTCGAGATTAGCGAGGAGATTTTTCAAGTCAAATACCCACACTCCGTTGCTCAAAAAGAATTCACTTATCAACCCCTTATCGCAAGAGAACGGAATATCTCCCTAATGGGCACAGGCACGCCTGCTTTCCAACAAATCTTAAAGGAGTCACTTGAAAAAGGGATTTTGTGCTCTGCCGAGATAATTCAATGCGATACAATTGAGTCACTTCTAAAAAATTACTTTAAAGACTCCTCATATGGATGCCCTGATTGCGACGTGACAAAAGTAGGCAAAAGTTCATGCTACATCTGCATTAAGTCACCGCCTTGCTGCCATAGAGTAAATAATGGTAGCGTTGAATCCACAAAAGTAGCAAGCCAACATAATATCGAGCTTTTCCAATTCTATTTCTCAGTTACTTTCCAGAGCAGACTTCGCCCGAAAAGTGAAGAATTAATCGTTCTCTTATTTGATGAAAATGGGCAGTACTACGATAAGAACATACTCGACAGCACCCATACAGAGCTTAAAGAAAGCAATCTTGCAATAGATCTAAAAATATTCGATAAAATGAAATCTGTCTCAGATCAGAAATTAGATACAGTCATTAAAAACAAACTTTCAGTCTTTGATGCGGCACTCGTAAATGACCTGCGAAAGAAACTACGTACATTTGACAAACGCCTTAAGAACGAAAGAAGAGAAATAATATTCTCTAAAAGAGCTGAAGATTTTAGTGAATCGGAATGGAAGAAAAACCATGATAAGCTCTTGCAGAATGAAGAACAATCACTGAAGACTCAAGTCAGTATAAAATTTCTCAACCTCTTGATTGCACAAACAGAAAAAATAGATCTCGAGATTCAACTCAGCAATGGCTGCAAAATTCCTTCAACCTTCATCCGCGGCATAACACAACCACAAATTCAATGTCCTAATTGCGGTAACACAATCTTTGAGGGCTACTGTACCGAAGACAAAGCCTATCTATGTCTCGATTGTGTCCATCAATCGATAGAAACCGGAAAACTATTCGCTAATACACAATCGCTTATCCCAGATCCCTATCTTGGAGAATATTTAGAGAAAAATGAGGGATTTCGATGTTCAGTTTGCGGCCAACAAGGAAGTAAGTTGTTGCAGTACAATTGCAGTTATGATAATTCTGCAGTTTGCGTTCAGCATTATGATACATGCGACAGCTGCAAAAGAATCTTCTCCTTAAGGAACCTTCTAACGACTCAGCGCTCAAAGAAAAAATTGTGTTTTGAACATTCAACTAAATGCGATATTTGCCAATCTAACATCGGCTTAGATGAATATAGAATCTGCAAAGGGTCAGGAAAAAGAATATGCACCTGTACTAGTTTCACCAAATGCCCAACTTGTGAGCAAGAATATTCTCAGACCACTTTAATTGCAGGAAAATGCCCTGCATGCAACAGCTTAATTGATAGCTCGCCTCTGAGCTATGTCCGAAGAGGCAATTAGTGTCGTTAAAGCAACTTTTCCCTCTCAAAGCAAGGTGAGCAAGTGGCTACTTGGCAAGAATGCTTTGAACTCAGTAGTAATAGGCAAGGGTTTCTTTTCAAATACGCTTTACGTTGTTGAAGGCAACAACGTAACTTACCACAAAACAATCTCATTCTTAGATAAATTAAGAGGTCGGTAAAAGTGGAATTCATAAAGTTTGAAGGTCTGTTAAAAGAAACATGCGAATCCTATTCAAAGTCCAAATTGATGTCCGACCTTCAGCAAAAACTCAACTTATCGCCAAGCAAGGCGGCGGATCTAGCAAAAAGACTGCAGGCCAAAATTGACTTTGAGGCCCTTTCAAGTGTGAAGAGGGTTAACGCAAATATTAGTAGCCAAGAGCCTGAAAGTAAAACAAAAGTTAACATCTACTCTGTAGATTATCTTTCAGGCAGGGAGTTTGAATACTTCCTCAAGTGGCTTTTTGAATCGCTTAATTTTGAAGTGGAGCTATGCAAGCAAGTGGCTGATTCAGGCGTAGATTTAGTTGTGAAAAAAGATAACCAAAAGATAGCGGTTCAGGCAAAGCGCTACCAGAGGAGTACTAAAGTCTCAAACTCGGTAATTCTAAAAACTCATGGAGGCATGGGTGTCTACCGATGCAAGAAAGCCATTGTGATCACAACATCCTTCTTCACCCAAAATGCTTACTCCGATGCTAGCAAGCTTGGCATTGAACTATGGGATAGAGATACATTAGCTTGTAAGATTGATGAAATTAACAACCAGACATCCAACATAGATAAAATTCAATTGCCACCTTACAAAGGCTCACTTGTGAAAAGTTTACATGCACTCGAGGAAACCAAGGAATTCTCTATTCAAACAAAAGATACTGGAAGATATGATTTACATATTTATGGAATAAAGAGCCCGCTTCTATCATTTCAAACTCGGTTTTCAACCGTTACAAAATGCGTACTGAGATTTAACGGAAAAGAGCCTGTCTCAGAGGTAGACGGTGAAAAGCTAATTTGGACCAAACGCAATGAAATAGAAGGCTTAGACGAAGAAGACGCTTACGAAGAGATAAGAAAATATTTGCAACAGTTTTTGTGCTAAAATAACGGTGGGCTTAGAAATCAATCATACGAGTGATTAACAAAGCTTAAAACTCAATTACCGCAATTGACCTATGAGCGGAACTTGATATTAATTTTGTCTTTAGCAATTGGTTATAGTTCAGATAATTCCATAAGTAAACGGTTAAGAAAGATAACGACCTAAATGGCAAAAGCTGGCATTCGTTCAAAATAGAAATTTTTCTCTGAAGCGTGAATTGCCCTTTTTTTTAACCAATTTTAAGTTGGGAGGTTGTTGGAATTTGACACTCTGCGCACTTCCAAATGAACTACAGCAAAAACAATTAAGCTAGAAGCAATCAAATCAATGTTCGGATCAGTATGCCACCGCTTGTTAAGTATAGGTGTACTCGATGCAGGCGTATCTTCTCAAGTGACCAATTGGTTCAGATTTACTGTCCAATTTGTCATGGCTCGATTCGAAGAATAATAGTTAATGCTAGTAAGGTTGAAAGTCAAGCGAGAATAGCGTTAGTTCAACATAAAAATCGGTTTCACGGCAGACAAAAGGGTCGAGCACTTAGATCGGTCAAATAAGCCTCAAGCGACCTATTGGATGTGAGTATGTAGTCCAAATCGTTACTTCGAAAGCGTTTAGGTTCATAGCTTGTAGTTCTTTTGCAATTCGTGGCATTGAGATTTGGGGAAAAAGTGCAGAATCAAAATCATGAGGCAAGAGCTAATTAACCCTTCCACGCTAATATTTTATAAAAAACCTAGGAGAATACCTGCCGCGTTAGCGGCAGGATGAATGCGTCCACCACGTAGTTCTATTAGCTCTACCTGTCGATAGGTTTGTCACCTTTGGATAAGGAGGTGATAGACCTGGAGAAAGCAAGATCGTGTGCTTACCAAGCTAACTACCAGCTTATCTGGGTCACTAAATACCGGCGCAAGGTACTCTTAGGCTCAGTTGAGGTTAGGTTGGTGGAGGTACTTAAGACGATTGCTAATCAGAGTGGTTTTCAGCTGCTGGCTGCTAAGGTTCATGATGGCGATCATGTGCATGTGTTTGTTTCAGCTAAGCCAATAGTATGCATACCTGAGATGGTGCGGGTTTTGAAGTGTAATTCAGCGAAAGTGCTTTTTGAAGAGTTCCCTGATGTTGAAAGAGAAGCTTTGGGGTGGGCATTTGTGGTCTGAGGGTTATGCTGTTAGAACTGCAGGCGTTGTGACTAGTGCGAAAATCGAGGAATACATCAACAGGGATTAATTGGGGATGCTCGCCCCGGAAGGGGCGAGTAGTTCACTTTGTCGGTACTTGTTACTTTAGCCTTTATTTCGTATCCATCCCTTTCTCCATGATAACTCGATTCCTCCTGGAAGTGTGAAATAGTAATATCTGAAATTTCGAGTTTCGCTTGCCCATTTAGAGTATGCTCAAGTATAGCTGGCAATATTGCTAAGAGCAATGGATAGATTACAGCTAGGATGATACTGCTAACAATGCCAACGTATTGGGTCAAAAAACCTACGTATGTAAGATAAACTATTATGCCGACAGAAATAACGCTGAGTATTGTCGCTATTAACCAACTATACAGCCGCTTCAATCGTTGCCCCATTTCAACAGTAAGAGCGTTCACTGATAAGTTTTTCAACGAGCGGAGAACTGTTCTGATGAGTATATTACATCAGTCCTTGGTCGTCGTCCCAGAGTTCGTCTCCGCCAAAGTCAGCGAGGGGGGTTCCTGAGTCTGAGTATCTTCTGGATCCACAGTTTTCACATACTAGCGAGTTGCCATTTTGGTTTTTGTGCCTACACATTGAGCATTGCCACAAACCGAATCCTTCCCTTAACATACGTTAATGGAATTCTATTTTTATGAGTTACGGAAAAAAGTATGGTTTAGCGTTCTCAGCTAATGTTTTTTGCCCAGAAAAAAATTAGCGAAAAGACTTATCAAATGAGCGACGGAATAAGACGAGGTGGTTCGGTAAGTCAAAAAAGGGAGAAACAAATTCTTGACATTTCTTTTTTAGAAAATCGGGACTTTATACTGTATTTTGTTGGATGAATTTATTAGTTGTACACGTCTAAACTTATTTAGGTCTATTCATGCCATTAAACGAAATCTCGTTTGAAACAGACAATCCTTCTCATGTGCATCTAGGCTCTTCTTCAAGTACTTAAGAAAAATGGGTATCAAATCAAACAAGATTCTTCAAACAAAATAGTGGCTGAACACAAACTTACACTGACAAAATACCATCACAAAATTAACATCGAATTTACACAAAAGTCAGACAACTTAACTACAATTACGCTTAAACTAAACCATTGGGCAAGTAAAGCATACCTAAAATTTATTATTAGAGATTTGCACAGAGTTTTTCCAGAAATAAAACCTGTGGCATTAAAACCTCTCATATTTTCAAGCAAGGGGAAATCAAAAGATACGATTTTTCAAGACTTCAATATTACATATCAAGCCGTTGAGCCTTTAGCAACTAAATCCAAGTTCAGAAGCAAATCTTCGGAATCAAAATCTTCTGAAGAAGAGAAGACTTGGATATGTGATAATTGCGGATATGAAAATGATGAAAGCTCTGGGACTTGCGAGCTGTGTGGTGCTTTGAGTGGAACAACATATTCAAGCTCAGGAGCGACGCTCGAATATGATTATGGTGGAGATGACCTTTGGGATGATGACCAAGGCCTCATGTAAAAATCCGAAAAACTTAGCTAAAGTTAGAACTTTTATGTGTACACAAATTACTAATACCGATTTAGCGTTAATTGGATAATCGTTAGTGGTTCATATGGCTGATCTACCTTTTGAAAGAAAAGCAAAACGAGCATATGCCTTTACAATGCTTGGTGGTATAGTTGGGCTAATACTAACAAGCTTTTGGTTTCTTGGAGCATTAACCGATGGGTTAATCATGATTTACTATCCAATTGGATTTTGGCTTCTAACAACTTCGTTAATATTAATATTTCTTGCAACGAGATTTAGGGTAAATGTGCAGGAGCATCGCAAGCTAGGAGTATTTATCGTTGTTTTCTCTGTTCTAAGTGTATTCTCCATTTTGGCTATTATCGGTGGTTTATTTGCGTTATTAACCAGTTCAAAACAAGTACAAGCGTCCAACCAGCCGGAAAAACTCTCCTTTATTGTTAGTCATAATATTAGTGTAACCTCCAATCCACATTTGGATAATAATTTGCAAACTTCCGTTGAACAACTACCAAAACACAAATCGTCCATTTCCAGTGATGTAAAAGCATCAAAGCGCATGATTCCTCAACACGGTTTACAAGCGAAGCCAATTTCTTCTACGATGTTTACAAATGTTCTCAATCCATCAGCATCATCGCATCTGTTAGAGGAGTGCAAACATAACAGAGTCATTAATGAGCCAATCTATCAAGTGGGAGGCGAAATGAGGAGAACCAGAAGAAGATGTCTGGATTGCGGTGAAATAATTGATGCCAACAACCTTGGTAGATAACTCAGATTGAGTTAGAGGCGCTCTAATTGAATTTTTTGAAAAATAATAAACAGTTTTCACACAATAACTTAGTTAATGAAGAATAGCATAAGCCTAAAAAAAGGCTATTTTAAGAAAATCATGCGAACTCTCGGATCAGTCTGTAAACTTCGAATATGGCTGATAGATTATGCCTTCATTTAAGCAATCATTGATAAGCTGTTCCGTTTCGAGCGGTCTAATTTTTGCTTCTTTAACAATGTCCGCTTTCTTAGCTCCCTGTTCTCCAGTTGAATGATGTTTTCGGATAATTCTTATTATGTCTCGGTATTTCACATTTAATGATGCCGAGTTTTGCTTTCCTGATATTGGATTTGCAAGCAAATGTGTCCAAATATCGTAAAGGTATTCAAAGTTCCACTTGAAGAATTCATCAAAGACTTTTATGCCGACTTCAGAATTAGCGACTTTCGCATTCCATTTCATTAATTAATGCCACTTTTTAAATTGGAATTTTACGACGTTTTATTATTTTTTCCATTTACATATAGGACTTTGGTCGCATCTTATGCAGCTTTTGCCCGGATTGGGCTCGAAGTTTCCCTTGGCGATTTTATCTACAGCTTTTTCAGTATTTTGCTGAGCCTCAGTTAGTAATTGATCGGAAACATTAACTTCTTTGACCATCGGTTCATCGAGATATGCAACTGAACCACTCGAGATTGGCTTTCCCATTTTCCGTAAGCCATTTGTGTATAATCTGATTTGTGTTGAAACCTCTTCAAATGTTCTAGCTTCTTCTGAACTTTTGTAATCTCTAATTTCTAGCCCTCCTCCATCTTTTAAGATAACGTCAATTTTGCCCATGATCGTTGCATTTTGAACTGGAAATTCCAAACGGTATTCTACTTCTTCGATACGTTTCATGTCGTCTCCGTATTTTTGAGAAAAGGCCACCAGCTTGTTTTTTGCGCTATTCTTAAAGTTTTCAAGAACTACTCCTCCAACAAATGGCATGTGAAAATCTTCATCCACACTGATAGATACTGCATCGACTGGGCTGTAGCTTTCTTTCTTTACAAGCTCTCCCGCTCTTTTTAGACAGTAATGCATTCCATTTCCGTATCCTAAGGCTTGATCAAGCTCTGGTTGATATCCCCAAATTTCCCTCAAAAGATACATATGTGGACAAATGCTGTAAGTCACAATTTCACTAGCTGAATAAGTCTGGATCTCGTCAGACGAAACGCCGGAACGAAGATAGATTTCAGGCAGCTGCTCTTCATCCAGTAATGATTCTGAAACACTGCTATCCATGTCTTCAATGAATTGGCTTGGGCTAACTTCGCGAGTTAGTTTTCGAAAATGACTGACGATTAAAGCATCTTTTGCTCGAGTAATAGCTACATAAAATAGTCTTCTCTCATCGTCAAGATCGCCTTCATATCTTTCTGCTTCAAACATATCTCTTGGAATATCACACCAATTCTGTTCCCGTCCAACTAATCCTGCTGGAAACCTTCGATTAACAGTTGCAAACAAGAAAACAACTGGCCACTCCAATCCCTTAGCCTGATGAACAGTCATCACTTGAACAGCATCAACACCTCGAATGTCGTCTGAAGGTTGTTCCTCATAGGCTGAAAGACCATAACTGTTCATAAACCAACATAACCCATTGAGATCTCTGCTCCAATTATCTCTGCGACCTCCAAACCTATTTGCCGATTCATAATCGGTAAGAAGATTATTAAAACGTCCAAGATTTGCTATAACCGCCGCATCATTGCGATTAGTATAATCTAATAAACCGTAACCAAGAGCAGTCAATACGTCATAATAAATTTTTGTAAAATTGTGATAAGCCGGTTTTAGAGAAGTCAATTCTTCCTTAATACTTCTTAATTTTTGTTCAGCATTTTTCGGGTGGCCATGACCATGAGCTAAATCCCAATTTACCATCCCAGAAGCCAAAAGATCTTCGCCTTCAGTTCTTGTACTCCACTGCCAAGCGCCTTCTACAAAAAAGCCTTCCTCAGCAAACCACGAGAAGATCCTTCCAAGTGCCTGAGCTTCAAATCGTTGAAAAAGCCCCACTTTTCCTCCTACAATGTAGGGAATTTCACGAACCTTAAGTTCTTGAATCAATTGATTAGCGGATGTGCTAACACTTCTCGTCAGAACTCCAAAATCGGAATACTTTAACTCAGGATTACGCGACTTCAATAGCTGAATTTGATCAACAAGCCATCTATGCTTCATCTTGAGCGGTCTCGCTACTTGCAACTGCAACAAATCCTTCATCGGACCTAGTTGCCGCCATCTCATTATAATCGCCGCGAGAGAAGTTCTCAGCAAACTTATTTGCATTCTTCACTATTCTTTTTCCGCTTCTACGGTTCTCATTAATTGCAATTTCGTTGGTATGAGGATAACTCTCGGAGAATCTGTCAAAAAACATCTCATCAGAACCACGCCATTGATAAATACTCTGACGGGGATCACCCACAACGAAAATATCTGCACCTTTTCCAATAAGCGCAATTAGCTCGGCTTGAGCCCTGTTTATATCTTGGTACTCGTCAACTATGAGATGGTTAACATAATTCAATTTGTCGGGAAATTCTCGAAGTTTCAAAACTGCTTCATGAATTAAACTACCGAAAGTCAGAAGTTTATTTTCTTTTAACAATTCATCGTAACGCATCATTCGCTCGAAGAATTTTGGTGCTTTTTCATTTAACAATTTTTCTTCAAGCATTTCATCCCAAGCCATGTTAACGGTTCGCAGAAAAGTCCGGCAAGCCTCCGCATAAAAATGGCTGTAATCCCGAACTCCAAGACCCCATCCATGTCGCATTAAGAAAGCAATTTCCTGATTATCGTCTAAAACCGTATAATTACCAAATCTAAAATGATCTTCTAAAACTCTTTTTGCATAAGCGTGAATAGTTCCAACATACATTTCACCGAGATTTGCTGTAGCTTCATCCCCGCATATTTCGCCTATTCTACGATAGACGCGACTCTTCATGCTTTGAGCCGCTTTCTCAGTAAAAGTGAAGGCAACTATCGATAATGGTTTTACTTCTTTCGCAGCTAGAAGGTAAGCTATACGTCGAGTAAGAGTTTCGGTCTTTCCAGCGCCAGCACCCGCAATTATCCTATTATACTTTGACTCAGACAAGACTGCCCGTTTTTGATCTTCTGACAGTTGACTTGGAGTAGTAAGTATTTTTTCAACAAGATCAGTTTTACTCATTGAATTACCTCTTTCGACAAGGCACAAAACAAAAAGCAATTCCGGTCAAAAATGACAAATACTGTACGGAAAGATTCTCGTCAAGCAATCAGGTCACTCGCCTAATCCGATTCACCATTTTTAGATTATATGGTTTACGTATTTAGAATCAAGAAAAACGTAAACACAAATCAAAGACATGTTTTACGAGATAAGTTGTTTTTAGTCAGGAATGCAATTTATTCTTTGACTGTATTGACGGTTAGGGTAAGAAATCTGGATAATACGTTTTGAGCCAAGCCGCTTTTTTGGGAAGGGGGTTTCCGCTGAAACGTGAAGATGGACTGGTCGAGCAAAAAAACAAATACCTTTTAACTTCATCTCCTAAATACAAATTATAAAGACCGATTTTGCCAGACCCTCCTCGCTCAAAGGGTACAACACTTTTTAAAGAATATTCGTTGGCATATTTTTTAAGAAATTCTATGACGTAGTGTTTCTTTGTTATCGAGCCTGCAGCATACAAATACTTAATCGATGGATATTCTCGAAGCTGCTCAACTAAGTATCTTAAGTCATTTTGGCCAAGTGATAGAAATAACTCAATTTGATCCTTAGTTTGCAGTGTTCCCATTGAACGAGTTGCACGAGGTGAGATGTCAAAATGAATTGCTCTGGGCGTTTTGTAGTAAGAGAGACCAATTTTTCTGAGGAAGACTTCCCAAGGCTCAAACCAAGGATGAGGTGAAATACCCAACGGAGATTCAAAATAATTTTTACACCTATCAATAAGCGCATTTGCATTATTGTATTTAGTCCATTTTCGATTGGGCAAAAATTCTTGTGCAGAAGGGTTAACGCCCAAGGTTGCTGCATCCGCTTTTTCTGGATCACCAAAAAAGAATATTGGCGGAAAAGGAGTTCCATCAACAAATAACTCTTTAAACCGTTTGTTTGTGTTGCCGATTTCTGTTAACCAAATATTATAATCAATCGACCGTGGCATGAACCCTCAATCCAATTATTCACTAATCAGTTTTGCGCCTTGGATCATCCGAGTTGTAAGTGAATTTTCAACTTTGATATATTCAGCTAATCCTGAAAGAACTAATATATCACAGATGTGAGGAGCTGCCTTGTAAGAACTCTTAAGACCCGCAGGATAGGGCTTTTTCCAGATTTCAGCTTCAAGAGTGCCATTATCATAAGGCGGACTAACCTTCGCCCCTAAACGAACTGACTTTCCCTTATTCTTCTGTAAACAATTCAAGACTCTGTCAAACATTGAAAAAATAAGTGGTAATGCAACGTAGTTTGCTCCACCAAACCGAATATTGACTCTGTCAGACTTGATACTAACAATTTCAAAATCCTCTGTTCGTCGACCAAATACTTCACTGCGCGGTGAAGCGAATGTTTTGCCTTTATTTGCTTCCAGCCAATCTAAGATACGCGTATCCACACTTAATCAACCAAGTAAGAGATAAGTCTGTTTTAGTTTTAGGCTTTTCCATAATAAAAAATCTTCGAATAACTAATAAACTTAAAACTACAGTAATGGGTAAAGTGAGAAAAGGAAAATGAGTAAAGATCAACGAATTATCAAACTACTAGAATTTAATTCAGAAATAAAGCCCCAAGAGCTCTTTGAGACAAGAGAACCAGGAGCAGCTGAGTTACTTGAAAGTGATCCTTTTGCCTTTGCGCTGGCTGGAGTTTTGGACAGAGGACAAAAAGCAGAAATAATCTGGACTATCCCCTTTGCTATAAAGCAAAAAGTCGGTGAACTCAACCCACAATACTTTTTGGGAAAAACAAATGAAGAAATAGAGGGCCTTCTCCGAAGTCTTCCTTACAAACCCCGTTATATCACTGATGCCCCTCTAACTATTAGGGGGCTCTCAAAAATCGTCGTTGATCAATTTGGAGGCGACACATCTAAAATATGGCTAAACCGCTCTGCAGCATATGTCAACTCAGTTTTTCAGAGGATTCATGGGGTCGGTCCTGGAATAGCTTCAATGATTGTCTTGTTGCTAGAGCGGCATTTTAAACTTCATTTTAACGACTTGTACCATCGAACAATGGACGTTAAAGCTGATGTTCACGTCGTAAGAGTTTTTTACAGAATGGGGCTGATAAGTAACCCAAAAGAACAGGAAGCACTTGGGGCCGCTAGACGGTTGAATCCTGAATATCCAGGAGCGCTTGATGCCCCGTTGTGGAGGATTGGTAAGCAATGGTGCAAGCCTTTTGGTCCTCTATGCAACCAATGCTCCGTCAACTCTGTCTGCCCAAAAAATGTTCCTACGTAGAAGGCAAACAATAGTTTTGGTACTAAAAATGGTAAATCTCTTGCAGGTCAGCGTATAATACCATACGATTTTTCAGTTAAAACTCATCTTAAACGCATGATCCTTAGTGTTCCTGCCTTATGAGAGATTTCAAACCTGCCCTCGAAGCCTTCCTGACAAAGAGCTCCAGCTGCAGCTTTTACTCTGGCTGGGAACCGTGTCGAATCATTATTGCTAAATTCAACAGTGAAAACCTCTTTATTCGGATTAATGTTGACTTCAAAAGAACCTGGATATCCTGCTTTCTCTTCATCGAACTCTATTGTGATTTGCTTTCCAGAACCGAAAGCTTGTTTTTGAGTTTTGATAGCTTCAACTATTATTGGAATAAACCGGCTTCTTCCATTACCTGAGAAAATATGTAACATATTGGTCCTCGGAAAATGTTAAACGCTTTGATATATATTATTTGAGCTACCTCAGGTGAACTAATGACTGAAAAGAGAACCTTAGGGCTAATCTCCTGTACAAAAGCCAAACAAAACTATCCATGCGAAGCTTCAGAGATGTACTTGGTATCAAACCTCTTCCAAAAAGCTTACCGATACTGCTATAAGACGTATGACGATGTAGGAATTTTAAGTGCAAAATATGGTTTCCTTCTTCCAAGTGATATGATAGCTCCCTACAATATTACATTAAATTCAATGAGCAAAAGTCAAAGAAAGGATTGGGCAGAAAAAATCTTTAAACAAATGGAAACGAAGCTTAACTTATCAGATTACAAGATAGTTTTCTTTCATGCGGGAAAGAATTATAGAGAATTCTTGGCTGAAAAATTCAACGATACTAATATTGTAACTAAGGCGCCGTTGCAGAATCTAACAATTGGAAAACAATTGGAATGGTACGACAACAAGTTATAGTAATGGATCGATGAATCCAAGAGGGCTATGATTTTTCGCTTTTGGATAATTAATAGAAGAATGACCAAACCAGTAGTATACAAAAATAATAGCCAAATTTATTCGACTATGGGATTCATCGATAAGGTAATTTGAATCTGAGACCTTTATTGGAAGCTATACTATCAAATATAAGCAGGGTCATAACAGCTTTATGAGGAATTGAATGACAGAAAGGAATTCAACTCACCCATATCTAATGCAATTGGCAAACAATCTCGAGTTCAGATTTCTTAGGATCATAACTGAAATTCTACCGCCCGAAATTACAGCACTAAAATGCAATATACCGCTGATTAAGTGTGAGCAGAAAATGAGAATGACTCCATCTTACTCGCCGGTATGTGATGTGGCAGTTGGACCTTTTTCTTTTGCAGCAGGTAATCTTAGAGACTGTTACAATACAATAGTTAACCTTCACGATATTCGAGTATTTACCGAAGAACTTAACCGAAGAAGGCTCACAACTGGAAATGATATCAATTTGAATCTTAATCGAAATCCACGATGTTTAATGGCTATTGAAGTAGAAAACTCTACAGCCCAAGACGTCAAGCATTTGTTAGGGTCGATAACTAATTGTTCAATTTTAGCAAAAATAGGCATAGTTGTGGTTTATGATGAAAACTTGAGGTATGCCGAACGTTTATTGCAATATCTTTCATTTGCTAAACGTGTTGAAAAAACTGAAGAAAATATTTTCAACAATGTTTCTGTAGTAGCCAGGAGTTCATTTGATCGAATTCTTGCAACTAGAAATTAATTTAATAATATTTTTTTATACTTTTTAATGCCAAAATTGAAATATCAATGGGCTTAAATTAATCGAATAGGAATTGCAATGTCGGTAGAACCTACTGGATTTGATATTTTTGGAATTAGAGTGGAGCATCACCATATTATGAGAATCCAAGAATCTTTTGCCAAAATATACCAACAAATTGGAAAAGAAAATGGACGATGGCAGGATACTGAGTTTTGCAATAGACAAATAAGTAGTCTTTGGGTGGAATTTTGGAACTCCTTTCTCGTTTAGCGAAAAATCCATTTGGTCAACCGACTCTCTCTGGCGAAAACAGATTTCAGCCCATAGTTGATAGGGACAATGAGATTTTTCTAAAAGTTCTTTCAGTAGAACTTAAGGAAAGACAAATAATAGACGACATTTTGCTACAGCTTAAGTCAATCAAAACATCTCAAGGGTCAATCCGATTTTGGGTTAAAGATGATAATGGTAAAAAAGAACTTGAAGTTAAGATTGAACCAAGTAAATTAATGGAGTTTCTTGAAAAAGAAAGCAAAAAAATAGAAAACACATTAAAACATTTTGTAGATTCAGTAAAAAGCAATAAGAAACATTACATCACTTATGCTCTAGTTGCTGGATTACTTTTAATATCCATTGTTGCAACATCTGTTGCAGTGGGTTCTTTGGACGGCGCAAAACTCTTAATTGCTGCTTCGATAACCATCGTTTGTACGATTGCTGAATTATTCGGATCTTATCAAACTCTGTCAGAAATAGTCAAACATTTGGCGAGAAGAACAGGAGTTCATCTTACCCAAATATAAATATTCAGAATGTCTAGTGCGGGCTGTTTTATATATCTTAGATTTATTTAGATGTATGTAAACTTAGCAATCAGAGATTTCTCGATATTTGTGATTAATCTGAGAATCTTGTTATTGAGAAACTTTGTGTCTTGTTTAAAGTAATGTTGTAGGAAAATATTTTTGCCTACTCTTCCTTGCGCCAAATCAAGTTGTTCTGATAACAAGCCATTTTCTCATATTGATGTTGTTGCTAATCACTGTTTTGTTTCTATTTTTTTCCAGGAACTTATTATTAAGAATTTGAGCGTAAAAAAAGGAAGATTTATGGTTTTCCCATTTTCTCGATCTTCGTGGATCCACTCAGACCATAAGCCTTAACCAACATCACTGTTTGATCTACCTTTACAGGATCCATTAAACTGAGCCTCAAAATTGCGTCAACAAAGCCTTCCTTAGAAATATTTTGCTTTGTTGTTAATCCATCGATTATTGTTTTTACTTCATCAGTTAACCAAATTTGTTCTACCATTTTATCGCCTTGAACACTTTTCGAGACAGGTCATATAAATAATTTTAGCGTTGGAACGGCCATTTCAAAAAAAAAACAGAATAATTAGTTGCAAGCTAATTTTTGATTAATATTCTTGCTTCTTTTTGCTTAAATACTAAGTACTTGCTAAAACAGTTATATGATAAAGTACTTTTCAGAAAAAGTGAAATCTTGTTTTGAAGGTACAATTATTGATATTGAAAGCTTTGGGAATTTTTGTAGGGGATTCCAGATAATATAAAGATATCGTACCCACAATTTTTGGTTATTTAAATTGTAATGAATTGAATATTTTGTGCGCTATGGGCAATCCAGCTTTAGAAGAATTGACCAATAAGATAACTGAATTAATACCTAGCCTTGAAAAGTCTTTTTTTGCTTTCAATTGTCATTTTGAGCAAGGTGTACTTTATCATTCATGTAATGAAAAAATACTTTTTGATGGTGAGTTAAATAAGGAAAAGTTTGAACCAAAATGGCGCGCTGTCAAGTCTTTGGGAATCCCGAATCATAACCATCCCTTTTTTGATTATAGCTAAATGCAAAGCAGCCTGGCTTAATGGAGATTACGAGAATTCTATTATGCATAATAGAAGTTGTTTGCTAAAGGAAAGGGATATTTTGATAAAAAGAAATCACAGAGTACCTGAAAACTTTAAATTTTATCGATTTTAGGAATTGTTGCTTTTTGGAGTCTTCAAGAAAAAGACGATGGCATGATTATTCGAAGATGATTTATACTTATAGGGCCAACTAATCAGTTATTTAGATTTACAAAAGGGAGATCGGGAAAGAATAATGCTCAAAGGTAAAGGCAGGTCAGTAGATATTAACCAAATATTCACCGCATGTTTATCCGAAAAGGAGAAAGATCGGATAACAGCAAGAACTGTATACGATTATTGCATTTCCCCATTTATGATTTATTGCGAGAAATTTGTCTCCCCAGAAAAAAAGGATCCTTTTTCTGAATTTGATCAATTATTAATGGCGCAAGGAAAGGATCATGAGGGTCAAGTACTGGAAGAAAAATATCCAGGACTTGAGAAAGCGAAGTTTGAAACTCTCGAAGACGGTTTCAAGCTAGTTCTCGAGGCAATGAAAAAAGGGTCCGGTGCAATTTCAGGTGCACCTGTTTTTTATTTACCACAAGGTTTAACCGGAATAGTTGATGTTCTGGAAAAAGAAAAAATGCGCCTTCCATGTTTGGAAAATACCATTACGTAGTTAAAGAAATAAAGCTGGCTAAAAACATCCAGACTTATCATATTTTTCAGGGGGCTTTTTACAATTACATAATTGGAAAGATCCAAGGATACACGCCGCCTTCATTTTACCTTATCAATAGAGATCATGAAGAATTTGAAAAGCCGTATGATGAAAACTCGTTGCTTGAAATAATATCCAATATCCGCAATATCATGAATGGAAAGCAAGTTAGCCCAACGTATGGCGCTTGCAAGGCGCCCTGGGAAACCTACAATGATGAAGAAGCCATAAGACTGAGAGATGTCTCGCTTGTAAGCGGTTGTGGGCCATCCTTCAAAAAACGCCTCTTAGAAAACGGGATTGGAACTGTTGAGGAACTAGCAAAAACTCCCAAAGAAAAACTAACCAAGATCAAAGGAATTGGTGACAAGACAGCTGCAAAATTCTTTCAAAATTCAAATGCCCTTGTTTTAGGAAAGCATATATGTATTGGAATATGTAGCGATTTTCCAAAAAAGACAACTGAGATTTTCTTAGATTTGGAAGGAACAGGAGAGCAAGTTGGCGAAGAGGAACTAATTGCAATGGATTATCTTATTGGCGTTTTGATTAGGAAGAATGGAACGTCAGAATATATTCCGTTTTTGGCTGAAGACCTTGACAAAGAAGGACAAATGTTTAACAGGTTTGTGAATTGGGTAGAAAAACAAGAGGACTTTATCATTTATCATTGGCATAACTACGAGAGAGTACATCTACAAAAAATGGCTCAACGGCATAATCTCCAGCAAGCGAAATTCGATTCTATTTTTAACAATATGAGGGATTTGTACAAGGATGCTACATCGACTTTTGCCTTTCCAACCTATGGGAATGGCTTAAAACAAATCGCCCCATACATTGGCTACAAATGGAAGCATGAAGAGGTAGATGCGATGGAGTCAATCGCGATATATTTACAATATGTTAAGGACAAACAAGGGAATAAGGGCAAGATGCAAAAAGTCATTGATTATAATACGGATGATTGCGAAGCAACGCTTCTGATCAAAGACTGGTTAGAGAAAGAATTGAAAGTAATTGTATCGTAGATTCAATATTCACCTAAGCGCTCCCCAGGATCCGCTTCTTAGAAAAAAGTTCATTCCTACGCTGCTGAAGATTGGTCATTTCTTAGAATTTGACCGCCTAAAACGAGCTGGGGCTGCAACCGCTGCGACTACGACTGCCTCTGCGACTAATTTTTTAAGATCCTAATCTTTCTTTTTCTTGAATGCCTCTGATAAATAAATGAATAATTCTTCTGTATCGGGCTTCACCAAATTGTCGTGAACATATCTGTTAATTATTTTTTCGTCTTCATCGGTCAAATTAGTCAATTTAAACTCGCCTATTAGATTTGAATCGAGTGATAATCCTTTTATCCTGTCAAATATTGCGTAGTATTCTCCGTTTGTAATAATAACCCATCGAGCTCCTCTGTCGAGGGCGTACCAATAGGCCTGCTTTACACTCTCTAACCCTTTTTGGTTTCCAATGCTCAAACCCCAATCCTTCTTCACCTCAACAATAGCCAACAGATTGTCTCCTTCGCTCAAAGAAATGTCTATTCCGCCTTTTTGAAATTGGATATGGGCGTGTTTTTGATAGCCAAGCGCTTCAAAGAAATCTTCCACTAGTAGACTCGTGTCCTCTTTCGTGATGATGTAAATCAGCCTTAAGATTGTTTATTGATTTTACAACCTCTGTGAGATAACTAGGAATGATAACTTCTTTTTTTGGCAATGTATTTGGAAATTTTTCTCCAAGAAGTCTTCGAATGTGTGGAGGAACTTCTTGATCTAATCTACCGACTGTTCCAAACGGTTTCCAAGCAGTCTCGTCTGAACCAACTATATCCTCTCTCCTTACATAGCTAGTGTATTTCCACTCGACTTCTCTAAAGTGTGGATAGTAGCTTTCGTCATCATCGTCTCCCGTTTTATGCTTGCATTTTTCATATTTGTACCCAGATGTGATAACGCCAACCCCAAATAATCCTGAACTAGTATTATTTACAGCAACATAATCTCCAATGTCCAATTCGAGAAACTTCGTAAAAGATTCAATTCCACTTGCCTCATTTGAATAGTTCTGGGCACGAATAAGCGCGATTATTTCATCAATATTTTTTCCTGATAGGTCGGCGTCATTTAGCCACCCAATGGCAACATAGTTGCCTTTAAGAAACTCATTCCAAGCAAACTCTTTTCTGCCTGCGACATGGGTGGGTGATATTGTTAAGAATTTTGGGATTTTATTTCCCGCGTGGTTCTTGTTTTGTTGGTTTTAATTGTTCTTTTTGCTATTGAGTAATATAACAATTTTCTTCATAATCAAGTTTCCTTTTGCAAACCAAGATTAAATACTAAGTCAATAGCCAATAAACTGCATAATTACCGCTTATTTGTTTTTCTAAAATCGGTTTTTAACGTTTCGAATCTTTGTAATCTTTTTGACATTTTTTATGATTGGATATGACGGATGTTGATTTCTAATTAGCATAATTTATATTATTTATTGAGATAACATTTGGCTATGTCTCATCGCTGTGTAGTTTGCCAAGAAGAAATAACAGACAAAGAGGAAAGTTACTCACTTAAATTCTACAATATGGCTCTTTGCAGAAAACATCAAGAAATTCAAAAACAAATTAAAGCGAAAGCCGAGACTGAACAAAAAACAAATGCTCCATTCAGAATCTGAAAGCACTTTAGAAAAGCAAAATTATTGCTGTGTTGTCTGCCAAGAGGCAATAACCCCTAAAGAATATAGTTACTCTACAAGTCTTTTCAATATGGCTCTTTGCCGGAAGCATCAAGAAATACAAAAACAAATTAAGGCAAAAGCAGAGACTGAGCAAAAACCAAACGTAGTACACAGTCGAATCAAAAACTATTTCGAATGTTGATGATAAAGAATCGGAAACACAAGTTCAAAAGAATTCAAGTTCGGATAAGGTCCAAGATAGTCTAATTCAATGGATAGTTCAATGGGTAAATGCAAGACCTATTAGTTTAGACGTTAAATCGAAGCATTTCTTTTTGGAAGGAATGAGGCTTGAAGAATTTACAAGAGATGTTATTGGTAGAGCCAAAGATGAAATCTTAGTGGCTAACCCTTACGTTGATAGTTGCTATCTTACAACTGCTTTGCAGGAAGCAAGAGATAGGCGGGTGAATGTTCGAATTGTTACCAGAAGACCGACAAAGGACAAGAGTGACGTTACGAAATTGGAATGTCACGCAACTTTGAGGAAAAAAGGAGTTACTATTCACTATATTAATACAATTCACTCTAAAATCATTTTAGTAGACCGCAAAATAGCGATATTATCTTCAATGAATTTGTACAGTGGTTCAGCAGGAGGAGGCGTGCTTGAAGCTGGAATTGTCTCCTTTGAAAGCAAGGTTGTAGACTCCATAACCAAATATATTACTGATTTGCTAGAAAAAACAGAATCTCCCGACATAACATCTTACAATAAGTATTGGGGACACCGCTGATTTAGATAACAATCACACACGATAGACAATACATCCTTAGTTTTTTGTCCAATAAAAATTATGGTTTGAACTTAGTAAGTAAGGGTAATTGGTTGAACATGATTTGCTATTTCTTCTAAAAATTTCGATTTAGTATTGAAGCGAGTGTAAATGTATAGGTCTTCTTTTGCTCTTGTTAAAGCTACATAATGAAAGCTCATGCTAATTCGCGAGTAAGCCTATAAACTTCGAATATGGGCTCGTAGATTATGCCTTTATTTAAACAATCAGCGATTAGCTGTTCCGTTTCAAACGGTTTAGTTTTTGCTTCTTTAATAATATCTGCTTTCTTAGCACCATATTCTCCAGTTGAATGATATTTTCGGATTATTCTTATTATGTCTCGGTATTTCACATTTAATGATGCCAAATTTTTCTTTCCTGATATTGGACTTGCAAGTAAATCTGTCCAAATCTCGTAAAGGTATTCAAAGTTCCACTTGAAGAAATCATCAAAGACTTTTGTGACGATTTCGGAATTGGCGACTTTAATGTCGTTTGCTCTTGCATATGCCAAGCATTCTCGGAAAATTGATGAGGGTCTTGAGTTGTAACTAGCGTTTAAGAAACCGTGATTAGCCAGTTGTGTCGGGTCCAATCCGTAGCTGTCAACCAACTTTTCTAAATCTTCAACTATTTTTCCTTGAGATATCTGTAGATCTTCAATAATGGGTGTTTTCATGTGACTAACAATCATAAATTTGAATGCGTCAAACTGGTCGATAACTGATCTTGAACGGTTAATTGAGGTGTCCTCTGGAATTACTGTTGGCACATCGCTTAGACTGCACGGTGGATCCTGAATCGAACAAGGTTTGCTATTTTTGCTAAACATTGACATGGATATTTCCAAGTCTTGCAGGTTTGACCCCAAACTTCTGTGCTCCAGCAAATTTTCTGTTATCTCTTGTTAATGGTTGGTCGGCGTCTTCAGAGATGAAACCATACTTGTATCTCATGGCAAATGGTCCGAATCGAGTTTGCACTTTGCTTATGCAGGCCATGTCTTGAGGAATTGCCTTTTTTACCTCGCGAATCACTTTAACTGGCAACCCTGATCTCGTAGAATCATACAAGGTAAGGTTGATTCCACCTATTTTTTCAAGGAATGCAGGTGAGCTAATAGCGGAGAATGCCAAGAAGTCTCTTATTTGTGGCTCCAAAGATTCTACTCTAGAAGTTAAGCCAAGTTTGAAGTCTCTGTAGGTTAAGTTTAGTTTTGGAATTTCCAAAGAAGCTTTTGAATTTATCCAGTCCTGTACCTCTACAACTAAATCGCCATTGAAGCGCCTGGAAGTTTCAGATATTTTTCTCAGGTTTTCAAATTTCGCAAGTCCTGAGACGGTGATGAATTCGTTTTCCGCTGGGTTCGTGTCGGTGTAGTTTATGCAAACAACATAGGCCTGATTAGAGAAGGGTGTTGGTACTAAGGCGAAAACGTGGTTTCTAATCCATTTTACGTAGCCGCTTGTTGATGTTTTCTGGTTTGCTTTTATGGAGGAATATTCCTTGATTCTCTGGGCTTCAAATGGTAGCCATAATGCTCCTGTTTCGCGTTGCCAAAGTTTGAGGTTGAAATACTTTGCAGAGGTAGACATTGGTAACTATCCGAACAAGTTTAGTCTGAAGTATAGAATGTGATCCTTAAAGACTTTAGCACCATAACCGATTAATTACATTCAAAGGAACATTGGTCAACTGAGTACAAAATATTGATCTGCTTTAGACTTCAGCAATATTTCTAATTAAAATGAGAAAAGCTTTGAATGTTCGATAATAAGTTTGCTCTGTGGTTTAATTTTGACGTTTGCCCGAGTCGAAAAAAGTCGAAAAGAGTCTCGGGGAGCAATAGGGTTGTTTGCTGGGGTCGAATGACGGTCTGAAGAAACGGCAGGGTCGCAACATGAAGAGCACTGCAACCTCAAAGTCGACCAAGAGGTTGCAACTTGAAGACTCGCCCAACACTAAGATCAAAAAGCAATTTAAACACAATGAGTCAAATATGTTATTTCTTAATTAAGCTTCGTATTTTCAACTTGGCTACACATATGGCCAACGATAAAAGCAAGCAATTAAACTTTAAGTGTTAAGACCAGAATTATAGTTATCCATTTGTTTTTTCCTTCAATCTTTATTCCGCATGCTTCAATGGTGTTTTTCCGTCTAAGGCTTCATGTGGTCTAATATAGTTATGGTATAGTTGATAGCCTTGTCAAGGATTGCTGTATCATTTAGTCTTTAATCCTCGCATGGTTTTTTCTCTGTCTCGAATTTCGCCGTTCATTCGTTCCATTTTATTATTGTGTACATTCACCTTTTAAATCTGATTTGTCGAATATGTTCTGGTTTTTCATTGGAAAAACTCTTCTTGCAAGTTTCATTGTAAGCTGGTAATCCATCAGTTATGAAATTTTAGGTTTCTTTCCCATAAGTTTCTTAGACGTGGCTTAATAGGTATTCTTGCATCATGCTTGAATTTTGTCTCTGCTACTTCTTGAGCTATCCAGAAACGTGTTTCATCATCCATCATCGCAAAAAGATACTTCATGTTTCCACTACTTTGATTATATTTCATCTGCTCTCCAAGTGTCGCTAACATTTGGTTTTATTTTCTCAACATATTCTTTCATTAAGCACATGTACTTTTTTATCCAATGAAAACAGTTTTATGAGAAACCTCTACACCTAAAATTTAAGAGATTTCTGAGTATTTCTTAATGATTTCACCGCTGAAATACAGTTGCATTGCAGTTGTTATTGCTTGAGGGTTATGCTTTCATACGTTCAAAACCTATGTTTATGGTGAAATAGTGGTTGCAGTCTCGGCAATAGAATTTCTGGATATGTTCCGCTTTTGTTTTTTCTTAACACCATCTTTTTTGAGGTTGGTTGAACCACAAAATTGGCAGTTTCTAACATTCACTTCTTGAATAACTCGGTTTGTTTGAAGTACTTCTTTTCTTAATTGGCTTGAGAAATCAACTGCATAAATATGCTTGCAGATTAAATGTCTATACTGTGTTGTCGGGGCAACTGCAAACCCATTCATCGCCAATTTTGCTAACAGTGTATTCTCCATTATGAGATTGAGATTTAACGCTGTAAGTGGCATTCGTCTAAGCGTTTTACTTGACCGTTATGTGCAGCAACAATCGCGCCAGTAAAAGCACAAGTCACATCACTCCCACCAGACGTAACAGTTATTGGACCCCCACAAGTAAACTATTATCAAGGTGGTCCCGTACCAACAGGAGTCACACCAAGCCTAACGATCCCTACTATTCCATATATTAGCTTCTCGCCAAACCCTAATGGAGTCAACCAAAATCTGCTGGTAAACATATGGCTACAACCTACCCTGCCAGTTTACCGCGCACATACCACATACACAGTATATATCACAAAACCCGATGGAACAACAGAGACCATTGGACCATTAGACTCTTACGTCGCAGACACTACATGTTATTTCGATTACACAACCACTCAAGCAGGCAACTACACATTCCAGTTCGCTTTTGGAGGAGATTATTATCCAGCAGGCTATTACCTCTTGGGTCAACATGTTGCTAGTGCCAACGTACAGGGCATACTAAATGGAGTCCTGACTAACGCTACATTCATCGGACCCGGTGACGTTTACTACGCTCCCTCAGAATCAGCAAAATACACCCTTGTAGTGCAACCAAACTTTGTAGCAAGATGGCCCCCATCAGCTTTGCCAGGTGCAGGAACCTATTGGAGCGAACCAATTAGTGCTAACAACAGAGAATGGTGGATAATCGGTGGATGGGACCCCAACAACGAGTTGGGAGGACCAGATTGGCCAGCAAACACGAATACTTACACTGACAACTACCTATACAATTTTGTGCCATACGTTACAGGACCAACCAGTGCACACATAGTCTGGAGAATGCAAACACCTTCAGCGGATGACGGAATAGTTGGCGGATACTTCTATGGTACACCTTCGCTCTACCAAGCAAGTTGGGAAGACTTCGCAGGAGTAGAGGAATCTTTCGGCAACACAGGTCCAGGAGTCAACGGAAACCCAAGCATCGCTTATGACGGAAGAGGCTACATTACCCTAAAAACAACATTTGACGGTGTAGTTCAGTCTGTTTGGGAATGCTTTAATCTTCAAACCGGACAGATCTACTGGCAACATACAGGTATAACTAACCCGCCTACTTTGGTGTCCATTTCCCAAGCTGCCCCACCTGTCCCAGGCGCGACATCAAGAGCATCTCTTACATCTCCAGATCCAGTATATCTAAGCACAAGCCGAATAATCGAATATGATCCAATTAGCGGAGCAGTTGTAAACAATGTTACCCTTCCAGTCAGCCCAGGATTATCATCAAGCATTCTTTATGCGGACCCCTATGTGTTAAGCATACAAAACATCGGCACTACTTCTAATCCGAACTACCGTTTGATCAACTGGACACTTGATGGCATTGGCACTGCAACCACTGCAGCACTTTTCCAGGCACAAATAGTGAGCAACATAACATGGCCATTCCCAACAATAGGCTATCCAGATTATGAAGCAGGAATATCAGGCTACGTATACAGTGGAACAGTATCTCAAACCGCAGTCGCCGCAAACGTATCGGTTGCAGCAGCCAGCTTAACAACCGGACAACTACTGTGGAACGAATCATCAGGCTGTTCCATATTCCGTCTTCACCAACAACGAAATCAGTGACCACGGATTAATGGCGGTACGCTTCGACAACGGATACTGGTATGCTTGGAATTTGCAGACAGGAAAGCAAGCATGGCAAAGTCAACTCTCAAGCTATCCATGGGGAATCTTCGGCGCTTACCATTCGGCATCGGCTTACGGCCTTCTTTACTACCCACAATATGACGGCATCTGCGCATATAACTGGACCACCGGACAGGTCCAATGGCTATACCAAGCTCCAACCGCACCCGAGGAAGGCCCCTACACCAACGGAACAGGACAACTAAATAGCCAAGTACAACCTTACTTTACCAACGTAATTCTTGCCAACGGAATATGTTACACCTACTCTCAAGAGCACTCGCCAACTGCACCTCTAACCAGAGGCTGGACAACCTTCGCCATTAACGCCACTACAGGCGCGCTAATATGGTCATGCCCTGACCCAATTTCTCCAGGCGTAGTTGCAGATGGTTACATGACAGGCACCGACTTCTACCTCGGCTACATGGATGTTTTCGGCATGGGCCAAACCGCAACCACAGTCTCACCGATGACTGGGCAGATCACCGCAGGACAAACCGTAACGATATCTGGCACCGTGATGGATGAATCTCCAGCAACTACAGCAACAGAGGAAATTGCACCAGGCCAACCAGTAGCATGCGTATCTGATGCATCGATGGGCACATGGATGGGATACCTTTACGAACAGTTACCAATCGGCGGCATCTGGGGTAATGAGACAATCACTGGCGTACCAATCACAGTCTACGTGACAGACGCGAGCGGAACTACTACTACTCTTGGAACAATGACGACTGATGGAACAACCGGCGCTTTCGGCTTGGTATGGAACCCCACAACTCCAGGCACCTACAAGGTCAACGTGGTCTATGCGGGTGACGATTCATACGCAAGCTCATCAACGGCAACCTACGTAACCGTCGTGGCAGCACCAACACCAACAGCAACAGTTTCCCCAACAACTTTGACTTCTGCTGTATCAAACTCCGACATGATTTTGTACTTTGTCATAACCGCGATTGCCATAATCGTAGCCATAGCAATAGCAACAGTATTACTGCTGAGAAAAAAACCATAACAACATCTTCCTTTCTTTTTTTGTTTCTAAGTAAAATCAATCTCAAGTTTAAAACCGATTCAAGTTTCTAACCGCAGCACCTTTTTGTACCGAAGGAAAATTAAATGGGCTATAATTATCCCTAAATTTTCTCGCTGATTAAGAATTATGTTGGAATTTCCCTTGGCAATTACGCTATTTGCAATCGCCCAAAGCTTTTATATACTTAACGCCAAAAGGTGAAGCGGGAGAAGAGCATGAAAAAATTCCAAGCCCATGTTTTGCTTGCTGCGATAGTTGTAATTCTTTGCGTTTCAAGTTTTACTTCAATTCAGTTGGTTAATTCCGCAACCACATACCCGACTCTTTCAGCGGCCCTAAACGCTACAATTAGTAACATTAATTTGGGGTCGGCTGACTCTTGGACTTCAACCTGGGGAACAATACTTTCGGCTCAGAGTGTGTCAGCTTTTGATGCTGCGATGACTCAGGACATAAACAGTGGAAACTACAATGATGCTTTGTTTGTGGCTCGGCTTGCAAGCATAAGCGGCTACACTTCCGCTGCATTAACTTCTGGTACACAGACCGCTCTTCAAAATATGGCAATGGAGGGAAGTCTTCCCAATAATTATAATGCAAAAAGTTATGGGGACCCAAACAGCGGTTGTTACCTAGTTTATGACCGATACCTCATTTGGGCATATCAGTTTGCTCAACAATATGGTTTAACCACCAAATGGAACGCCAATCAAGCATTTTCCGATTTTGCAGCAATGTACAATAAGCCACCGATCGGAAGCAAGTCCGGTGAAATGTTATTCTGTGACCCGCCAGGAAACTGGGCCTATTCCTATTCAAGCAGATATTATGACGAGCATGCGGAGACACTGAGCGTCTTTGTCAATTTGGCTGAAATCGGAGTAACCGGTGCTCTAGCTTACGCAGACAACGCATGGAATGGTTTACAGACTCACTGGAACGGCAAATACTACGTTTACACTGATGGCTCATCAACTATTGAGTGTGAGATGGGCAACTTTGCGCAAGTAATAGCTGAATACGCGCAACTAAAAGGTGGAGTAAACAACATTCCCTATTGGAACAGAGTACTAAATGATCTAGATTACAAGTTGCTAGTTAATGGTTGGAGTTCACCGGGCTGGTCCACCGCAGGTGTGATTGTTCATGCGGCAAATGGAGTAAACCCCGAACAGAGAATGTGGGAAACCATGGGCGTAATGACAGCATTACAGGAACTTTATCCATACTTTAACTCCACCATGCAAAGCAGTTTCGATAATTTGTTAACTTCAGGTTCTGCATGGAAAGGATTGATGTCAAGCAACTTGAACGTAGGCGGCTTCTTCAAAGGAGCATCTGGCGACGCGGCACCATCTAATGATGCAACAGTCTGTGCAGCGGCAACTATGTTTCTTGAAGGAATAGTTCCAGGGACAGGAAGTCTAAATATTCAAATTCATAACGAGCAGTATCAAGATGACAGAACTTCTTTTCCCGTCGCTGATTTTCAATTCAACGGCCCCAGCAACCAAATTACTATTCCCGTCAATGCAGGGACGTTGACATTCCTCTATGGTACCGCTCCAGTTTCCTACAATTTCCCATCTAACGGAAACTATACCATTCAGTTCTCAAGTGACTGGAATACAATTCTTAGTGTGAATGGGCAGCCTGTCTCCACACCAACTCCAACACCGTCCCCGACACCAAGCCCTACTCCAACAGCAACGCCAACTCCAACCTCAACGCCGACAGCAACCCCAACTCCAACAGCTACTCCAACGCCAACTCCAACCCCAAACCGACAGCAACACCAACTCCAACAGCTACTCCAACTGCCACACCAACACCGACTCCACTTCCAACCCAAACTCCTACTCCCACACCAACACCAAAGTCTCTTAGCGAATCAGTAAAAACAAGCAAATCAACATACACACGAAATTCGCTCATTACGATAACTGTTACTGTCAAAGATGCATCTAGTGGAGCATTAATAAGAGGAGCATCTGTCGCCGTTAATGTGAAATACCCAAGCGGTTCAATAGCAATGACTTCCAATGGAGTTACCAGTTATGCCGGAACAGTTCAATTCACTTACCAACTTGGACGTAGCCCCCCAACCGGAATATGGACAATAACAAGCACTGCATCTCTAAACGGTTACCAAGGTGCTGTAGCGCAAACCACGTTCTCTGTAACTTGACCAAAGAACAAAAAAATAGAGAGCAGTTTCCAAAAGCATGTAACAAGAGCTCGCATGAATTTAGCGACAAACCAACCCGCTAATCCAAAAAGTGCAACTACATTTGTGGCGGGTTAGGCGGAGGATGCGTTTCAGGGGAATTGAGCGGGTTAGGAGTTAGCGCATTAAGATTTTTTTGGGAAGGTAAGCTACCGCAAACCCTATGCCGACAAGTATCATCGCGAACCGTGCGATTAAACCAATTTCAGTTGTTGTGGCGACGGCTAAAAAGGCAGTAGCGTCGTATACGCCGTGGATCAGGGCAGGCACCAATAGGTTTCCGCCTGACCAGTAGTAAGTTATGGCCATGGCTAAACCTAAAGCTATTATGCCGATAATCGCCACTGCGCTGGCAACGCCGTAGGTAATTACATAGTAGGCGTGGACAGAAGCAAACATTACACTTGAAACAACCGCCAGCAAAATCCAATGCTTCCCCTTGAAGACGCTAAGAAGCCCGCCGTAGATGAAGCCGCGGAATATGTACTCTTCAGCTGGACCTACAACAAGTATGGAGAACGGAATCATAAGCCATGCAACGTTGGAGGGGATGTTGAGCACAGGATTCGGTTTGTTCAGCAAGTTGACGGCTTGCGGGTCAAACCTCAATATAATAGATAAAACTATTACGGAGACGAAAATGCTGATCACCGTCAAAAGGCCGAATAGTCCTAAGCCATATTTTGTAGCATCCTTATTGTTTTTGCCTGCCCTCAGAAGTAGTTGCCTACCGAAGAACAAGCTGACTATAAGAATGGGTATTCCGTAGACGACCAGGTACCCAATTATTGATCCGTAATGTATGAAGTACTGTGAGTAGGCTGCTAGAAAGATAACCGCTATGCCTATGAGATAGAATTTCTTGGATAAGGGGTTAGTAGAAAACATCTTGTATACACATTAAATGTGTTATTTTTGTGCCTAAAAGACGTTAGCATTCTTTTATGATTGTTGGTTGCGAAGAACGCTGCAATCCATTTTGGATATCGATGTTGTCTCTCGAAAAATGCCCTAAACCCACAAATGAATTCCGACCTTAACGCACCGAACAATTAAGTTTTTTGACCCAAACAAAAGATGAAGCTTTTGATTCAAATAAGCAAGATATTTATTTCAATAAAACAATTATCAAAGAGAGCGAATTAACTATGAATCCTAATTTGTTAAAAGGTAAGAAGGTTGTTGGAACAGAAGGTTATGTTCTGGGTGAAGTGGATGGCTTAGACGTTGACTCAAGCAGTTGGCAAGCTGTTGCCTTCTACGTTAGTTTAAGCGAAGAAGCTATAGCGGAACTTGGCTTCAAAAAACCATTCTTGCGCAAAATCGTGATATGTTTGCCAACCCGGCTTATCAAGGCAGTCGGCGACGTAGTAACTCTTACTGAGCCAATAAGAAATCTCAAGGACATCGCAGAAAAAGAAATCTGTGTCAACTACGCCAAATTAGAGGGTAGGAAAGTGGTCAGTGCTAAAGGCTATGTTGTTGGTGAAATTGAAGGATTAGATGTGGAGCTTAGCAACTGGCAAGTTACGGGTTTAGAGGTGGGTTTATCTGATGATGCCGCAACAGAACTTGGGTTCAAGAGACCCTTCTTGAGCAAGGTTGTTGTAATTATTCCCTCGGAAGTAGTCAATGAAATCGGAAATTTCGTCACCTTAGATAAAGCCATAGAAGACCTCACATCACTTGTAGAATGCATAAGATCATGCCAAAAACAAAACAAAGATTAACCAAAACAGTTTGCTCAAAAATGGCCAGCCTACGGTTGTTCTTGCCAAAAGAGACTTCTTTGTTGAAGTTGAAAAGTTAACGGCTTTCATTAACAAGGAAACTATTACTAAATTTATAGTTCAATTTATTTTATGATGGAAACTATAATATAATTCAGAAGTTCGTAATTTTAACTTGGGTGAACACTTTGAGAATCGGCTTTTTTGTTTATGAGTATCCACCAGCAATTGTTGGCGGCTTAGGTACGTATGCTGAAAATATAACGCAGCAGTACATCGACATGGGACATGACGTTTCAGTCTTCACACTAAATCGCAGGCAATCTAAAAACCAGAGAAATCATAAAAGGCGTAGAGGTTCATCGGCCTCTGATTGCTGACGCAAGCAACATTTTTCCATTTTTCGTAGTTGACGACTTAAAGAAATGGGGAACCAACATAAAATTCTTCAACGACATTTTTATTTACAATATTCTCAGCGCAACCAAATTCATTAACGGCTTGATAAAAAAGGAAAAGTACAATTTTGACGTAGTATGCGTGCACGATTGGCTAAGCAGTGTTTCTGGACTTGTGATAAAGAATGAAACTAAAATTCCAGTGGTCTTTCATGTTCACAGTACTGAATGGGGCAGAAGTCAGGGTCCAGGATCGGAAGTAGTGTCGCATCTTGAATATGCCATGGCTCAAAACTCAGACAGAGTAATCACTGTTAGTTACGCAATGCAGCAAGATCTAATAAAACACGGTTGGTCCCCGTCAAAAGTAAGCGTGGTTTGGAACGGCGTAGATCCAGAACGTTACGACATGGCAAAATGCAATCCCAAAGACATAGCTGCGACTCGCGAAAAATATGGGGTTCCCAAAGACTGGAACATGCTTCTGTTTGTTGGCAGGCTTTCCTGGGTGAAGGGCGCTAAAAACATTTTGTTAGCAATGCCATCTGTTTTGAAGCAATACCCAAACACTAAACTCGTAATTCTAGGGACAGGAGAAGAACAAAACGTTATTTTGGAATCAGCTGAGAGGTTAAACATTAAGGAAAACGTAGCCGTCCGCTTTGATTTTGTCCCAGAACCCGAGAGAATCATGCATTATGCTGCTTCTGACGTATGCATATTTCCTTCGTCCTATGAACCCTTCGGCATAGTTTGCCTAGAAGCCATGGCTATGGAAAAACCCGTAGTCGTAGGCGCACGTGGAGTAGTAGGTTTCAGAGAACAAGTCCTTAGCACAGGTTCCGACCAGAACGGGGTGCATGTTAACGGCGAAGATCCCCTTGACATAGCTTGGGGCATAAACATGACCCTGTCCAACCCCGAAAAAGCCAGAAACTGGGGCGAAAACGGACGCAAAAGAGTAATCGAATACTTTACATGGCGCAAAGTTGCTGAAGAGACATTAAAAATCTACGAATCACTAATCTAAAAAGATAAACGACTGCACCAGAAATAATCCAGCGTTGCTCTAATAGACTAATAAGAATGTTTTACCTTAGAAGTAGATCAGTCCACAAGATGATTGTATGCCTGTAACAATCGGTTCAGTATTTAGACAAATTGTCAAAGACTTAAAGACCAAAGACACCAACCCAAACAGCTGCCTAAATAATCCAAAAAGCGACTTCTACAATCCAAACTACGACATCAACAACCCATGCAGCAACCATCAATAACCAAAATAGCGGAATCAATGATGCATCAAATAACCGAAAACAACAAAGAACTGCGAAGAAATGCCCTCAGAGAACTCATAAAAATGTATCTATCCGACTATCTATCTGCAGACCAAACAGAGAAGCTTGTTGAAGAGTACATCCCCTGACCTTATTAGGTCATTTAAGCAGAATGGGGTCTTTGATGAGTGATCTTGAAAATCGATTAAAACGCCTGCTAAGAAGCGATTCGGACCTCGCACCTTTTTCTGATCAAATTCGACACCGATTGGAAAATATCGAAGAAACAGAGCATCGCCTAACAGAAGGTAAAAAAAGCCTTTCAGATTTTGCCTCCGGCCACGAATACTTCGGCCTGCATTTCCGAAGAGGCAAATGGGTATTTCGTGAATGGGCTCCAAACGCAACATCGATCTGCCTTATAGGCGATATGAGTAACTGGCAAGAGAGCAGAGAATTTGAGTTAAAAAAAATCAACGACTCTGGCGTTTGGGAAATTCGCTTGACCGCAGACAAACTGAAGCATGGCGACCTATATCGACTCCGAATTCATTGGCCAGGAGGCGAAGGAGACCGAATTCCAGCATACGCTCGACGGGTTGTGCAAGATCCAAAAACATTAATTTTCAACGCCCAAGTATGGAAACCACCACAGCCATATATTTGGAAAGATCCCAATTTCAAGCGCCCTAAAGAACCCCTGATTATTTACGAAGCACACATTGGTATGGCACAGGAAGAAGAAAAAATTGGAACCTTCCAAGAATTCACTCTCAACGTGCTTCCACGAATTGTCAACGCAGGTTACAACACGTTACAACTAATGGCCATTCAAGAACATCCTTACTATGGATCATTTGGGTACCAGGTATCAAGCTTTTTCGCCACTTCATCACGATATGGAACACCCGAGGATTTGAAACTCCTAATTGACACCGCTCACGCCAAAGGGCTTCGCGTCTTTATGGATTTAATCCATTCTCACTCCGTGTCCAACGAGGTGGAGGGATTGAGTCGCTTTGACGGGACGCTGTTTCAGTATTTTCATAGCGGCCCACGCGGAATACACCCGGCATGGGATTCACGCGTCTTTGATTACGGCAAACCTCAGGTTCTGCATTTTTTACTTTCCAATTGCCGATATTGGCTAGACGAATTCCACTTTGACGGCTTTCGGTTTGACGGTGTCACCAGCATGATTTACCTTGAACATGGTCTTAAGAGAGTATTCACTTCATACAACGATTATTTCGATGGCAGCTTGGATGAAGATGCCCTTACCTATTTGGCTCTGGCCAACAGGGTGATTCATGATGTACGCCCAGACGCCGTCACCATAGCTGAAGATGTCAGTGGTATGCCAGGTTTAGCCGTTTCCCAGTTCATGGGCGGCTTCGGTTTTGACTATCGTTTCGCAATGGGAGTGCCTGACTACTGGATCCGTCTGATAAATGATTACAAAGATGAAGATTGGCCCATCGGGCATCTTTGGTTCGAACTAACCAACCGCAGATCAGATGAGAAAACCATTAGTTACGCCGAATCTCACGACCAAGCATTAGTGGGTGACCAAACACTTATTTTCCGACTAATCGGCCAAGACATGTACAATCACATGGGCATCGATGACGACAACGCTAAAGTCGCCCGTGGAATAGCATTGCACAAAATGATTCGCCTAATAACTCTGGGCACGGCCAGCAACGGTTACCTGAACTTTATGGGCAACGAATTCGGCCACCCCGACTGGATAGATTTTCCCCGCGAAGGAAACAACTGGTCATTCAAACATGCAAGGCGACAATGGTCTCTTGCAGACGACATCCACCTAAAATATCATTTACTATCCCTATTCGACCGCGACATGATTGAACTAGCCAAGACAAATCACCTGCTTGAAACACCCGAACTGCAATTGCTACATGAGGATTCCACAAAAAAAATTATCGTTTTCAAGAGGGCTGATATGATTTTTGCCTTCAATTTTAATCCCCATCAATCCTTTACTGATTACCGATTTGAAGCTCCTCCAGGAAAATACCGGATGATTCTAGACAGTGATGCCCCAAAATACGGCGGCTACGGTCGCTTGGACTCTCAACAATCACACTTCACTATCTTTAACAACGCTGAAGGAAAAAGTCAAAATATGCTCAGCCTATATCTTCCAGCACGCTCAGCTTTTATCCTTAAGCAAAATTAAAGTACTCCTGTACCCGAATTTGTCAGGATTAAAGGCAGTATCAACGTGCAGACGCCCAAATATCATATCTACATCGAGTATAGTGAGCCTGACAAGTCTGGCTTTCGCTTCAACGTTTCCCACTCAGAACTAAAAGGGGCTTTCCAAGAAGCATTTGCCAATGGCGAACCCTTCTGGTTTATGGGACATCTCCTCAACCCAATCAAAGTCGCCAAAATCGTTATCTTTTGGTCCCACAAAACAGCAGACCAACTGCATTTACCCAATCATGAAAGCCTCATAGCAGCTAAAGACAAAAAATACGTTATCGACAACGTCCTTAAAGGCAAAGTCATAGGCGTTTACCTATGCACCGAGGAATTTGTGGCTGTGACCCAAAAAAAATCGGCGCAAGCTCCCCAAGCTCAACCAGTAGTTTTAACTCCAAGTGCTATACCACGGCGAATAATCGTTGTTTCTGGAACAGATGAAATAATGAAGCAAACCATTACTGGCGCTTTGAGAAAACTCGGCCTCGCCGCCATAGTTATGAGTGAAGAACCCAGCCAGGGCAAAAAAATAGTCGACCGATTCGCAGACTACAAAGATGTGGGCTTTGCTTTGGTGTTGCTTTCGCCTGACGTTTACGTTTACTCGAAGGGTGAAGAAGCTACAAAACGCGAACGCACCCCAAAGCAAGACGTGACTTTGATGTTTGGTTTCCTATTAGGTAAACTTGGGAAGGATAAGGTGCTTGCCTTCTATAGGGAAAGCCCAAACTTCGCCTTTCCAATAGAGTTTGAAGGCGTTAAATTCACAGCCATAGATGACCGCGACAGTTGGAAGCTTACCCTCATACGTGAACTCACCAAATGCGGCTATACGGTGGATGCTGAGAGACTTTTAAGGTAAGATTCAAATACAACAAAACCATTTTATCATTCAAGTTTTCACGAAAACCACGTTGTCCAATCGACGAAAATGTTCGTCTCCAGTTACAACTTTTCCTTTCAGACTTCGCAGTGCAGAAAACTATTGAATCTGCTAAGCTCCACCCATTGGCTTCAGCCTTCAGATCCTCCCTGATTTCCGCTGCTTCCAGGGCGATTTCAAAATCCAAATCCACTATCTTGCTTGGCGATCTTATGAATTCTAAACGCGTAATCGTCCTTCCCGAGTTTCATTTCCAAAGTCAATATCTTTTCTTAATTTTCGGCTAATTTTCCGAAACCACAATTGTGGCGGTAACCGAGTGCTCACTTTCTATGAATTCCTTGGCAACCTCACCCATTTCAGAAGCTTTGAAGTACTCGATCCAAGCGTACGTATCTGTAATGTAACTACAGCTCATGAAACTCAGCCCGATCCTTTTCAGTGAACGATGTGAGCTTAGGGTTTGAACCGAACATTGAGCATGGAATCTTTTTTCGGTCGGCGAGTAACTTCTTTATTACTTCGTCGTGGCTTTTCGCTCTCATTTCCTTTTTCGCTTTGTTGAGCATTTGAAGAGTTTTTTCGTTTACCTGAACTTTTGTTGGCATAATAGTTACGCCTGTTTAATCTTTAGTTATAGTTATAGATTAAGAGTTTCGAGTGATTGATTCCCAATCAATTCGAAAAACACTGCTTAACTTAGAGCCCTAACTTCACAAACAAGATTTGATTGCCCTGAGAAATGAATCGAAACTGAGGGGACTTTAGATTCTCTATCGCAGGCCTTCGTGGGTTCAAGCCCATCCTCGGCATAACTCTTAATCGAGTAGACCGTTTCCAGAAAAATGCTCCTTTTTTCTTCATGCATTGCAAGTGCCCTTAAGGCTTACTGAAGTTGTAAGTAATCTTTGATTAAGCTCTTAATCTGGTCAAATTGAACCTTTTCAATTGTTCCCATTTTAGAAAGGAATCTGCCTGCTGTCATTGTAAGAGACCGCAACTGAAAAACTAGCACAACCGAATCAACTGACAATCCATTGCCCATAGACGACGGAATTGTGTAAGAGTAAGGGAATCTCGAAGCTGCAGGATTTTTAGTCAACGGTACAACCATGCAGGTACTTGATGGATAATGAATTGAAATTATTATGGCTGGGCGCTGTCCTCTTTGTTCAGTTCCAATTGTTTCAGTTAATGAGACCATCCAAATATCCATAGGCTTAATTGCATGCTGCATTGATTTTCATCAACTTTCAAGTCTGTCCCATTCATCCATTTCTTGCTTAAGTTCATTATTCAAATAATCGGGCTTAAACAACAGTTCCTTTGCTTTACTTATAGCGATCACTCGGTCAGAGTCACTGATATGCGGTTTAATCAATTTCAAACTCAAAAACAAACTATCTTCACTTTTACAGGCGTTTTTCTTTATAAGATAAACAGCGGTTGTCGTCGCTTCCAATAAGTTTTGATTCTCAAGTAAACCGTGACAATTCTTGATCCGCAGTAAAGTCGCAGTATCATCCTTCGAAAGCTCGCAATGGGTTTCAAGCTCATCTATTCTATCCTTAACTTCGTTAGGATAATACTCACAATTTAATTCCCTTGAATATGGCCCGGCCACATAAATTGTGAACTCATAGCCTATATTGACTCCGAGAGCTTTTGTTAAAAAAGCTATTTTCTGAGTTAGAAAACGCCACTTATAATCATGCATACTCGGATGTAAATCTAAAAATTTGAGGCACGCAACTACCTTGTCAAGGTCACTTGACATTTTTTATCTCCCTCACTTGCAACGCTTTGAACAAATTTCATCCATTCAACAATCCTATTTAACTCGTTTTTCCCCTTTGCTGTTAAAGAATAAACATCAACCTTTCTCTGATCTACGTCAGCTTCCGATTTCCGAATGTATTCCATTGTCCTAAGCAGATTAAGATTCGCGATTAATTTTCCATCAGACAATTTCAACGCACTTTTTAACTCTCTGTATTGGATTCCATCCAGAAAATATGAAAGCAGGGCAAGAATTTGGCATCTAGTTAAGGAAATGGTTCGGCTGTTCATTTTCTCAGAAGTTGTCAACAAGAAGTAAAGGTCATCATTCACGCTTTTGGCTCCAAATCCCAAACTAATCATATACTTTACAAAATACTTTAGTTTACAAAGTAATAAATAAAGTTTATCTGATAAATAAACAATTCCAAGAAAGATAACAACCCAAAAACTTCTTCTAAGACTTACCCAGGCTTTCCAGCCAGACCAAATTCGTTAAGCTACACTACCTTAAATAATATAATGTTATTTTGTGTTATTTGGAATAATTCCTCGAGGGACTCTGATTGGTAAAAAATGTAATCGATTTAGGCGAACGGGAAAGTCGAGTAATCAACATAGTTAAGGCAAAATATGGACTCAAGGATAAGAGCCAAGCCTTAAGTGTAATAATCAAGCGTTATGAAGAATGTGAGCTTGAACCTCAACTTAGACCTGAATTTGTAAAGGAAATAGAAGAAACGCTGAAGGATGGTAAATTTCTCGAAGTCAAGGATTTTGCGGAAGAGGCGTCACGAATCGGTCGCAAACGCTGGAAAAAACCAAAAAACAAAAAGTGACCCAATAGTTTTACCCACTAAATATTTTACTTGCTAACTACATACTTTATGGTAAGAAATTATATTGTTTATTTTACAATAACTGTATAATTCAAAAGTAACTGGTAAAGAAGGAAACCACAAATGAACTTGAACAATTTTACAATTAAATCGCAAGAAGCTATTCAGAAAGCCACAGAGATTGCCACGGCAAAACAGAACCAATCAATTGAACCCTCACATTTATTGAAAGGCATATTGATGGTTGATGAAAATGTGGTTCCTTATTTACTGAGGAAATTAAATGTAAACTTTGATGTTTTTTCAAAGGAACTTGATGCCATAATTGATTCTTTACCTCAAGTTAGTGGAGGAGGACGAACAATACCTCTCATCTAATTCTAATCGGGCCCTTCAGAAGGCGGAGGAAATTGCTTCAGAATTCAAGGATGAATTCATTTCTATCGAGCATCTATTGCTGGGAATCTTATCGGTAAATGATGCTGCTTCAAGATTGCTCCAAAGTAACGGAGTTACCGACAAGGATTTGAGGGCAGCCATCAAGCAGTTGCGGAAAGGATCAACGGTTAATTCTCAAACTGCAGAAGAAACCTACAATGCATTGAACAAATATGCAATAAACCTAAATGACATGGCCAGAAAAGGAAAACTTGACCCCGTCATTGGGCGCGACGAGGAAATCCGAAGAGTCCTCCAGATTCTATCGCGAAGAACAAAAAACAATCCAATTCTAATCGGAGAGCCAGGTGTTGGCAAAACCGCAATCGCAGAAGGGCTTAGCACACCGCATAATCGATGGAGATGTACCTGAGAATCTGAAATCAAAACAAATCTACTCACTTAGATATGAGCGCACTTATCGCCGGTGCAAAATTCAAAGGCGAATTTGAAGAGCGATTGAAAAGCGTTGTCAAGGAAGTTGTTTCAGCTGAAGGCGAAATCGTGCTATTCATAGACGAGATTCACACACTCGTCGGAGCTGGCGGCGGTGAAGGCGCAATGGACGCAGCCAACATTCTAAAACCCGCATTAGCCAAAGGCGAATTACGTGCAATCGGCGCAACTACACTAAATGAATACCAAAAATATTTTGAAAAAGACAAAGCTCTGGAAAGACGCTTCCAAAAAGTTATGGTCAATGAACCAGACACATTGGATGCTATTTCCATTCTTCGAGGTCTGAAAGAGCGTTATGAAACATATCATCATGTCAGAATCAAGGATGAAGCCATAATTGCAGCTGTGGAACTTTCTCAGAAATATATTTCCGACCGTTTCCTTCCAGACAAAGCAATTGACTTGATTGATGAAGCAGCATCGAAACTTCGACTTGAAATTGATTCTGCTCCTGAAGAACTGGAGATAATAGAGCGCAAGATTCGCCAATTAGAGATTGAACGTGAAGCCATTAAACGAGAGAAAGATGAAGTGAAACTTAAATCGCTAAATCAAGAGATCGCGAACCTTAGCGAAAAACGCAATCAGCTACGAGCTAAGTGGCAGTCTGAAAAAGAAATAGTTGACCAGATTCAAATAAAAAAGAATGAAATTGAAAAACTTAAATTTGAAGATGAAAAGGCAAACCGTGTTGGTGATCTTGGAAAGGTCGCAGAAATTCGCTACGGCAAAATTCCCGAAGCAGAAAAAACAATAAAGACTCTGGAGAAAAAACTCTCAGAAATTGCAGAAAGATTCACCCATGGTTAATGAAGAAGTTGATGCAGAAGAAATTGCCGAAGTGGTTTCCCGATGGACAGGTATCCCAGTTAGCCGAATGCTTCAGAGTGAAAAACAAAAGTTGCTTAACATAGAAACCGAGCTTCATATGCGGGTTGTTGGGCAGGAAGAAGCAATCAGTGCAGTGGCGGATGCTATTAGGACGAAACCGCGCGGGTTTGCAGGATCCCAAACGGCCAATCGGATCTTTTATCTTCTTGGGCACTACGGGGGTTGGAAAAACCGAGTTAGCAAAGGCTTTGGCTGAATTGCTATTCAATAACGAAAATAGCATGGTCAGGATTGATATGTCGGAGTATCAAGAGCGTCATACTGTTTCAAGACTTATTGGTGCACCTCCTGGATACGTGGGTTATGAAGAAAGCGGACAGCTAACCGAAGCGATTAGAAGAAAACCTTATTCTGTTGTGCTTCTCGACGAGATTGAAAAGGCACATCCGGACGTTTTCAATATACTGCTTCAAGTACTAGACGATGGGCAGATTGACGGATAACAAAGGTCGAACTGTTGATTTCAAAAATACCATAATCATAATGACCTCAAACATCGGGTCTCATATAATTCAAGAAAACCTGGAAAAAATAAATGAAGCATAACCGCGAAGAAATCATAAATCAAACACGAAAACAAGTCTTTGATTTACTGAAAAAAACCATTAAGCCAGAATTCCTGAACCGCATCGACGAGATTATCATGTTTAATTCGTTGACACAGGAGGAAGTGCGCAAAATAGTAGAGCTTCAACTAAAAAACATCCAGAAGACGCTTGAAAAGAACTGCATCAAACTAACATTCACCAAAAAAGCAGTGGATTTTATAGCCACAATCGGTTATGACCCTCAATTCGGCGCAAGACCAATAAAACGAGTCATCCAAAAAAACGTATTGAATGAATTGTCAAAAATGATCTTAGAAGAAAAAGTCGACAAAAACTCAGTAATTGTGGTCGATGTGAAGAACGGGCAGATGGTATTTGTCAATAAATAACAAATAATTTCAACCTCGCAAGCAATCTGACCCTTTTTTTCTTTTAAATTTAAATAAAATGTTATTTAGAGTCAAAAGACTCTGGATAATTTTCTCTATTTTATTTTCTTTATCTTCAGTGATGCTTCATAGGGAAAGAATTCCTTCTTAATTGAAGGGCTAATTTTTATGTCGCCTGATCCATCCTTGAATACTAGCGGGTATTCGTTAACAAGTATTTTTACAAATTCTTCTAAAGCATGCATCGCTTGAATGAACTCGGTTTTCTCAGCTTCTGAAGACATTATCTACCACGAAATAATGCTTAACTTAATTGCCTTTAAGTCTATGCTCACTGTTGAGTAGAATAATCTCAACAATTTTATCTATTTGGTTAGGTGAGTGGATTAAAACTTAATCCAACCCTATTTTCTTTTCCGCTTCTTTCATTTTTGAAAGTGCAATAAGTCTTAAATCTGCGTAGCGGAGAAATAGACAAGCGAGTTGTGAATGGAATATGCTGTTGGATTATGAAGTTTTTGAACCAGACAATGAACACCTTGCTCAGATTATCGTAAAAATTCTTGAGGAAAAAGGGTACACCGCTGGTTATCAACTTGGTTACCCAAATAATAAAGTCTTCATAAAAGTTGACGGAAAAGAAGCAGCAGACAGAATTTCTGGAATAATTAGAAAGTTCATGAAAAAATTCAATGTAACTGAGAGGGGAACAACAACTTCCAAATTAGACACATTAACAAATAAACTTGGTAGCTTAATACCTGAAGGACCAAACAAAAAGCAAGAAAAACCCGCTGAGAACATAGAAAAGAAATTAGAAAACAACACCTTTAGTCACTCCGAAATTTCAGAAAGTGAGGTTTACAATGATGCCAAGCTTGAAGAATGGAGAAGCAAAATCGCTGAAAAGCTTAATCTCTTAAATACTCAAATTGCGAAAACTCCTAACGACCGCTCAAACGAGAAGAGAAGAATTGAAAGAGACACTCTGCTTTGGGTTCTTCAAAATATGCCGTAATTACCTTCATTTTCTTAACTTTTGATAAGTCTTAAATCTGAAAAGCGTGGAAATAGGTTCAGAAGTGAAAAATTGAGTGAAAACGAAATTACCGAGGAATTTCTAATTTCACTTAGAAAGCAGATAACTAGTTGTTGTTTTCAAATATTGATTAGAGTTTCATAGCTCTTAAGTTACTAACTAAAACCAGTATATTTGATACAGAATGAAGAAAAAATCGACATCCGAGAACGATATGGTTGAATGGGTTGTCAAAGAAGCTTCGGTTAGTCAAGTACAAACGTGTTCCCACATTCGCCGACTGTCGTACAAACACGGTAGGTGAATTGAAATGGCATTAGAAACGGTAGCATTTAAAGTCGTTATCGCTGGAAACGTTGTTGAAGTTGTCACATTAGGCGACGCTAAGGAAGCCTTACGAGAAAAAGAATCTGCGTTAAAAAGACAAAAGAGAAATCTACGATAAAGCTGCTTTGAAAATTTAATCCAGCTAACCTGACTGAAAACTTAGAATACAACTTGCTCAGACGATTGAAAAAAGAAAAATCATCTGTTGAGAAATAGTCTAGTTTTTATTTTCTTTCTCTATCTTTTCAAATAGTTCCACAAAAGTTTGTTCGGGTTGCGCACCTACAATTATGTATTTTCCATTTATAATAAACGTGGGGACACCCGTAACATTGTGTTTTCTGGCTTCAAGACAGTTATTTGCATATATTTTTTGGAGCAAAGGGTCTTCCAATGCGCTTTCAACGTCATGTTTTGTCAAACCAATTTTGTTTGCTATTTCGATTATGACCTCTTTTTTTCCAATGTCAAGACAGTCTTCAAAATACGCTTTAAAAACTGCATCTGTAAATTCCTCATTCTTACCCATTTTTCGTGAATACTCACCGACTATCAGAGATTTTCTTGAATTAGGCAGTGTCCTAACATCGCAAAAGTTCAGACCATATTCTTTGCCTCTGCTTCTCAAATGTTGATACATTTCATTTGTTTCAGAAATGTATTTTCTTAAATCGACTCCACAGGAGGGTGTTTCTGGGTGAATTTCAATTCCCACGTGCTCCAGTTCTATATCAAATCCGGTTTTTAATTTATCAATTATAGCTTTGCCAAGATAACAAAAGGGGCAAATGTAATCCGAAAACATCCTAATTCTTATTTTCATCAAATCACAACCGTGAATGTCTAGTTATTTTCATTCTTCACTTTGTATAGATATCATTTTTTTAATTAGTCTCAAGCCTCTTTCAGTTATGAGATAGTCTCCTTTGGATGCTTCTTGAGTAATTAGTTTTGCCGCCACAAGCTTCCTTAAATGAAAAGCCAAATGCCCTGCCTTAATGCCAAGATTCCTTGAAAGCTCTGAAAAACTCTTTTTTCCTTGATAGACGCTGTCAAGGATTTTAAGCCGCGTATCATTTGACAGAGGCTCTAGCCAAGTGTCGATAAGAAGAGGAATGTTTAAGGTTTCTTCGTTGTTGCGCTTATTTACGTCTTCAACCAAGACAATTTCTTGGTACGCTCTCTTTTCACGCTTTAGCTTCTTATCGAAGTTGGAGAAACAGTTTCCGCATTGCTGACCTTTGGTCTTTTCAACCATCAACTCGGTTTCAGCTATTCTATCATCTAAGTCTGCGAGAGCGACTTTTGGTCCAGACTGTCTGATTACTTGTGTGTTTTCTTCTATTGTGTTTTTGTAATGCTCAAGGCATTTGTCTCTGTTTTGGCAATCTTCTTTGAGCAACGTTGCAATATCTTGATTTAGAGATTGAGACCTTTGACCAGCATAGACCAATAAGTGATTCTGAGTAAGAATATCTTCGACCGCACGAAGACGTTCCCGCAAAACGGTTTCTTCTACCCTGTTCATGTCTGCTCTTAAGCCTTTAATCTCCATCTTCAATTCAGCGATTGCACCAATTAGGTAATCGGATGATGAATCCTTGCCTGTGTTAGCCAAATACTGTACTTCCCTTGCATTTGCTGAGTATATTCTAATTCCCTAAAAGTATATAAGAATATTGCAGTTATGTTTCCATTAGTAGGATGTGTGAATTTTGGTAAGTATACCTAAAGAAGTAATGGATGTTTTAAGTGCAAGTGATTCAGCGAAAATGATAGCAACAGTAGACGCTAAAGGCATTCCAAACGTAGTTCCATTATGGAGCTTTGTAGCAGTAGACCCCGAAACTATTGCGTTCGCAGAAGTTTTCATCATAAAAACAAAAGAAAACCTTGAAAAAAACAAGCAAGTTGCTATTGCAGTGTTCAAAGGACCAATGACAGGCTACCAACTAAAGGGAACATTCAATGGTTTCCAAACAAACGGACCAATTTTCGATAACTTCGCAAAGAAGAGTATGGAAACCTCGAAAATGAAAATAAAAAGTGTTGGAATAATAAAAGTCACTGAAGTCTTCTCTGCTTCGCCAGGACAAGGTAGCAAAAAACTAGCTTAGATAGGCATAAACAAACAATTTTCTCTTTTTTGTAATAATTATTTAAGTTTTTGCTTCATTAAGCCATGCTTGGAGTTTGCAGATTTTAAAACTTATCATGCTTATAAAAGTTAAAAAATCAAAAAGTAAAGCTATTTTTTAGGTATTCTTTTTCTGATAAATACCATTGAGAACAGTATCACTATAGCAAATAATGGCAGAATTATCAGCGCGGGAAACTCCGGAACAGTAGGTGTTGGTGAAGGTGATGAAGTAGTATTTATGGTTGGGGTTGCTGTTGGGTTTGATGAGGCTGGCGAAGTTATAGGCGATGATGTTGGAATTGCTGGCGCGTCAGGATTCGGCGTTGTCAAGAAAGGGTCGAAAGTTACATTTCCAGAGTTGAAATCATTCTTAAAATCATAAATTGTTTGTTCTATTGCTTGAGAATTGGTCGTTCCCCACCAATTATAAGTTGCATTAATGTTGCTTGATGAGCTACAATAAATATTGTATCCATTACTATAGATATTGTTATTTGTAATGTTTACTGATAAAGGATCGTCAGGCGCGTTGTAAATGTATATTCCATCAGGACTGTTAATAATTGTATTATTTTCTATAAGACTATTCCCTGAACCAGAAACTTTAATCGCGTAACCATCTGTGCCATCTTCATTTGTATTGTTATAAAGCATAGTTTCTGGTTATTGTGGCGCTGTTTGCCGATGCAATTCCATAATTACAACCGCTTATTACATTGCCTGAGATGTATGAATTTCCAAAACTGGATATTCCCCAACTTCCGCCATTTTGTGTACCATGAATAATATTATTTGAAATTATAGGGGAACCTGAAGATATAGAAATTCCTTTTACATCACCTGAGATCGTTATGTTGTTGTTTGAAATTATTGGCGACCCACTAATTCCGATTACGGTTGGTTCAGAATGATAATCACTGAAATAATTAATGGCGTTATTGTCTATTTTAGGCGATGCATTTTCAATGTCTATCAGACCTGTTTCACTTCCAGAGGTTTGATTCAAAACTGCGTTTTGGATTATACAACCAGTTGCTGTTTGTTCGTTCCAACTGCTACTTAAAGGCGTAAAAATGATTGAGAAGTCTGAACTATTCGTATTTATGTAGATAGGGTTTGTTTGGCTACCTTGGGCATACAATGTACCATTGACTTGCAAATAGTGGCTACCAATATTTACAGTAACTCCAGCTTGGATTGTTAAGGTAACGCCATTATCTATTGAAACAGGCCCCGTAAATGTGTAGGGACTTCCTGATTGTAACCAAGTTGTATTCGATATGATTATGCCATTTACATTTGTTCCTGTTTGTGCTTTACTAAAATTTACTGTGCCAAATAGAGCCATTGAACTAACCATTAGTGCTATTATGAGTATGCTGGTAATTGATTTCTTCAATCTGTCTCAATCCGTGACTAACCCAATCGGCAACCAACTCTATTAAGACTTACGAATTATGGATACTTCTTTGGAGAGTTTAGAGAATAGTTTGCAAAAGCACTTCTCAATATCCACAAATACGCAGGGATACTTTTGGATACTTTCAGATACGCAACCTGCAGACACTGCAAGCCCCAAAAACAAAAAGCAACTTAAAACAATTTGTTCAAAAATGGCAACTTCAAAGTTGATGTTATTCTTGAGATGACTTCATCTATCAACAACAACTAAATAACAAATTAAGAAATCATTCGCGTTAGGCAAGTTTTTTTGTGTTACTTTCGGAGCAGTGAGGATTGAAGCAGTTGAGGCATCCTTTGGGGTAAGTTTGGCACAGTTGTTTTTTCTTGAAACCCCATTTCTTTCTTAGCTCGTCAGCTTGTGCCTCTTGGTCTTCTGAACTGCCTTGCGCTTGGGTGTAGCTGAGGTAGGCGTGGGCTATTTCGTGAGCTATCAGTGATTCTGAATCTGTTCTTTTCAGAATTATCATGTAGGGTTTGTTGATTTCTTCCACTTGTATCGTTTGGCTTTGACCTGCATGAAAAGATATTTTCCGTAAAGTAAATTGATAAACTTCTTCGGGCAATCTAGCTAAAGTATTTAGTAATCTTGTGTGGAGATTGCTCCATCTTCTTGCGAGACGTATGAATTCATCGATGTCACTGTCGAAATCTGCTTCTGATGGCTCTCTTTTCTTCATTCTGTACTTCTCTTGTTTCTTCAGGTAGGCTCTCATTGTACTTAGCTGTTTTCTAACCTGACAAAGTGAATACCCTAAACATGTTTTGTAAGGATCTCATTGAACCGCAGGTACTTTTAAGTGCTATCATTAATCAATCGGTGAAAGCCAGAACATTACTTCAGAGAGCGCACATTTTAAACACAAAAATAAAATGGCAAATACAAGATATATTTGAATCAATTTTACCGCCAAAATGAACGACGAAGAAATCAAGGTCTTCTTTTTGCTTTAGAACAACCATTATAAGTTAAAAAAACAAATAAGAATTGAGAAAAATGACAATCGAAGTTGATCTAAAGGAAATAAAGTCACTGCTGTCAGAAGTTAACCAAAAACTCGATGCGTTGCTAGAAGAAAAAGAGACCCCCGTAATTATGGCTCTTGAGGAGAAATCACTCAAGGGGTTTCTGGAAAAAGAACCTGACATTTATTCGCTTAGGGACATCAAAGCTAAGGTCAAATGTAATTGAAAGGAAAAATAGTTCTATCTCTTTTCTATTGATACCTCTCATTTGGTTTGAGTATAATATAATTCTTGGATGAATGTTTAACACTAAATCTTAAATTGAGATACCTATTATCATGTTTCATGAAGCGCTTAACTTCTTGCGGTTGTACAACCCAAAAAAGAGACTTGCTCTATGGAAACTATTTTTGATAGTTTGAATCCTCAGCAGAAAGAAGCTGTCAGTGAAATTGAGAAACCTCTCCTTATCATAGCTGGGGCTGGTTCAGGCAAGACCCTGACCGTAGCAAGCAAAATCGCCTATTTGATCGAGAAGGGCGTCAAACCAGAGAACATATTGGCTTTAACATTCAACCAAAAAGCTGCAGAGGAACTGAAGGCTAGAGTTATCGGGATGCTGGGAAATTCAGAGGAGCTGAGCATATCCACATTTCACTCTTTTTGCAATCAGGTTATACAAGATAATATTCTGAACACAAAACTTAACGCTAATTTCAAGGTTATCACAGAAACGGCTCAACTGGTCTATTTGACCAAGAACATCAACAGGTTTGGAATTGAATACTTGGAGTTTAATCATGAGCCATATACGTTAGCGGAAGAAATAAAGAAGTTCATATCAAGATGCAAAGACGAATCCATAACAACAACATGACATTGAAAAATGGATAACTAACCACGAGAAAAACAAGCTCGAGGAAGAAGGACAAGATGACCCTAAACAATCTGAAAGACATCATAAAGATTTACCGATCATATGAGGATTACAAAACAAAAAATAACATGCTCGATTTTGGAGACATGCTTTGCATCGTATTTAACCTATTGAAAAGCAATCCGTTAATCTTGAAGAGTTATCAGGATAGGTTCCAATACGTTATTGTCGACGAATTCCAGGATACGAACTATATTCAGCTGCAGATTGTATATTTGATAGCTAACAAGCACGGCCACATAACGGTCGTGGGTGACGATGACCAAAGCATCTACCGATTCAGAGGAGCCTACCTAACCAACATATCAGAATTCAAACAAATGTTTCCAAACTACGTTGGGAAGGCGTTAGAACATAATTATAGGAGCACCAAAAAAATCGTTGCAGTAGCAAACAAACTGATCGAGGCCAGTCAGGAAAGAACGGTAAAAAAGCTTTTCACAAACAATCCAGATGGAGAAAAAGTAGCTGTTGTCGAAACCCCAACTGATACTTCGCAAGCAAATTTTATCCTTGAAACAATCAAAGAACTCCTAAAGTCACGCCCAATGAAGGACATAGCAATACTTTGCAGACGAAGATCAGGCGCCGAACCCATAATCAAAGCCTTAAGAAAACAATCCATAAAATTCAATTTTGTAGGCGAGACTGGCTTTTTCCAAGAGCCGATAATAAAAGACATAACCGCTTATCTAAAAGTCATAAGTACCCCATCTGAGAGCAACGCGGAGCTCGTAAGAATTCTCCACCGCTTATGATGTTAAACCCATTGACATTTCAAAATTCAACAGCTACGCCAATCACAAAGATATTTGCTTGTATGAAGCGTTTGATCACCTTGAGGAAATAACAGTTGACACGCAAAAATTTCTTGCAGCCAAAAAAGTTCTAACTGAGATAATGAAAAACAAAAAGAGGCGCAGAACACTTGATCTCATCCACAATCTTACTTTTCGAGTTAGATTTCTATAAATACGAAATAGCCCTCCAAAACAACAGAAACATACAACTACTAAACCAGTTCTTCGAGTTTGCCGAAGAATTCGACAGATTCTATCCTAACAGTGACATAGACGATTTTACAGAATACCTGTCGTATGCTTCCAACTTTGAGATTGAAGAAAAAAACCTCGATGAGCAAGCTATAGTCATCTCAACTATTCACGGCGTCAAAGGAATGCAGTATCCCGTGGTAATTATCCCAGATGTCGTTGAACGCAAACTTCCAACAAACTACCAGAAAGACAAGTTCCCAATACCTCAAGAACTACTCAAAGGAATTAAATCAAAATTTGACGAAAAAGAGCTTCATCTGCAGGAGGAAAGAAGACTCTTCTATGTAGCCATAACCAGGGCCCAAGAAAAACTAATCATAACCTATGCCAAAAGATACGGCGAAAACAAAACAGACTCCAAACCCTCAAAATTCCTAAACGAAATAGCTTACTCACAAAACGAAAACATCAACTTCCAACAAGCAGACCCGCAAGAACTAGCCGTTGAATGTGCAACAAAAGAAAACCAAACCCAAACAGCACTCATGAAACAAATAATATCCTCTCTGAAGGCAGAAAAATTCAATGAAGCCATAGAAAACGTTCTATTAATCGCAAAAACTACAAACAAAAATGCCGACATCCAAAAAGAAATAATATCCCAAATAAAAGAACCTGATTATACCAAAATAGAACAGGAATGTGAAGAGAAAGCAATTAAAATCGCCGAAGAACACCTCTTCAGCGTTTCACAATTTATTTCTTACAAAAAATGTCCCAGACTCTACCAATATCGATGCTTAATGAAAATTCCAGAAAAACCCAGATATTACTTCGATTTCGGTAAATCAGTACACAACATTGTGGAGCAATTGACCAGATTATCAAAAGATGGCAAGCCCATAAACCAAGACATTGCAAATGAACTGTTGGAAAAATATTGGGATCCCAAAGGCTACAAATCAAAAATCGATGAAAAAAGAGACTATTCAGACGCAAAAGTGATCCTCAAAGTCTTCTTAGATGAGCAAGCTAAAAGCAAGTCAGAGATTGTTGACATTGAGCGATGGTTTGAAACTTCAATAGGTACTGTTCGGGTGAATGGGCGAATTGACCGTATAGACAAAGACGGTTTAGATTATACGGTCATTGATTATAAAACAAGTAAGAAAGCCTCTTCTTTAAATGAACTCAAAAAAGACATGCAGCTTCTGGTTTACACTCTTGCAGTCACTGAGGTGTATGGCAGCAAACCGTTGGTAGGGGACTGGTTTTTGAGAACAAACGAGAAAGTTTTCTTTAAACCCGAAAATCAAGCCATCGAGGCTCTTAAATCAGAACTCGCAGATATAGCGAGCAAAATCAGGACAGGAATGTTTGAGCCCAAAGAGAGCTGGGAATGTAAAAACTGCGACTACAGCTGCCTATGTGACATATGATTATTTAAAATTAGGATAGCGCTTCCGACATTATTCTTTTAAGTATAACTGCACCGTGTCTCATTTTCAGTTTTTTCTCGCCTAGTCTCTGTCGGTATTGAATTGGGATTTCAATTGTCTTGTAGCCTTTCTTCTGTACTAGGCTATTTAATTCTACTTCAATGTCAAAGCCTTTTGACTTTACCTTCCAATCGTTTAGTATTTCTGCTCGAATGACGCGCAAACCTGTTAGCGGGTCGCTAAGAGTGTTGCCATTCATTACATTATGAGCAAATCTAAGGAGTTTGTTTCCCAAATAGAATCGACTTCGAAGCGCTTCAGAGTCTATTTCACCGTTAAATCGGTTTCCGCAAACCATACCCACATCTGGGTCCATCTCCAGAATTTTCAACATATCTTGAACATATTTAGCTGGGTAAGTATAGTCGGCATCCGTGAGTACAATGTAATCTAAATTGGGATTTGTTTGCTCTAATGCCTTCGAGATAGCATCTCCTTTACCAAGCCCATCTTGAAAAACTACTTCCGCCCCAAGATTTCTTGCTACATCCACAGTTCTGTCGGAACTGTGACCATCAACTACTAAAATGTTAGATGCGAAAAGTGTTTCTTTAAGCTCAGCTATTGTTAGTCCAATTCCTTCCTCTTCATTCAGCGCCGCAATTATTACTGTAGAACGAGGATAGCTCTGCTGTTTTTCAAAAAAATTTTCTGTAAGCGGGAAATAATAAAGTTCATTCAACATTTTTCTTTCTTTCCTCGGTGATATATGAGAACTCAGGGACCGAATCATTAAGAATCAACATAGCTCATTAACCCTTTAAGATTTAAGAGTTCCTGTTCAAACATCAACTACTCTATAGATGGTAAGCGGTTGTTTTAAGTATGTGTGACTGCTAGATAACAACTACACTCGAACATTCTCACCAGCATCACTTATTTCACCAAATCTTTGTCATTTAGCGTTTTCTTGGGTTGATATGATTTAAGAAAATAGATAAGCACACCCACAATTATCGCCAAAACTATGACTGCTGCAATTATGAATATTTCAAGAATCGAAACTAAAGCTTGCGGGCTAAAAGATATACTAGGAGTTGCAAATGACGTCGGAATAACTGCTCGTTGAGGGTTGAAGACTTCTCCGTTGTCTGCCCAAACGTTAACTGTGACTGCGTATGTTTCTCCAGGGTAGGTGTGAACTAGGGGGACTTGTACGATCCAGTATGGGTATAATGTTGTTGGGTCGCGGCTTGTTGCGGATAGGTTCGCTGAAATATTTGTTTGGTTGATGTTTACGACCTTCACTGTGGCGATTGTTCCATTGCCGAAATTTACTGGGTAACTAAAAGTGTCCACAAAGTTCTCAGCAATGTTGATTGCTTGTTCTTTTGAGATGGTTATGTCGGTGTTGCCTATGTTGTAAATGCCCCGGTTATCAGAGAAACTTACCAGTGAAAAACCGATAAAATTGTTTAGAACCAAGTTTATGCTCGAATAATCGACACCATTGATGATGTAGCTCCAACTATACGATGTAGACATAGATGTTGTCAAGATTTTGAAATCAATATTGTCTGATATTTCAGACATGTTTCTTTCAGAACCCGCGGCGTTAAGCAGCTCAACCATTTTGGTAACGTTAGGATCGTTTGTCCAAGCTTGATAGTTTTGCATAATTTTTTTTGCAGTGTCAAAATTGTTAGAGATTGTATAAGTGGAAAACAATGGGCCGCCTGTTGGTTGGAGAGAGAAAGAGGTTACGGTGTTATTGCTGATTGTGAAGGTTGCATTTGCAGTTGTTAGTCCTCCGTTATTCCAATGCATGAATCCGAAGCCTAGATAATCTGTCGTTAACCCGGTGGTAGTTGTGCGTAGAGTTCCATAGCCTAATGTCACGATGTACTTGCTTAGGTCAAGCTGGATAACGTTTCTGAGAAATGAAGTTGCTAGCGCCTGGTCAGCTAAAGTCGCGTTTTGCGTAGGAATTGTGGTTGGTGCAGTTGTGGGAATTGAACTTGCTATATTGACATTTAATGGTTCAATTATGGGGTATCGGTCAACAAAACTGTTGGCGTTGGTTTGATTGTTGTTGGCTGCCCAATAAGTTGGTATAATGTATTGTGAGTCACCGATTCCGTCGCCGTTTACGTCACTGCCCGGATAGTTACTCCAATAGTTTCCACTTGAACCATTATCCCAAGCAGGAAGAGATGCCACCGCAGGTTTTCCAACACCGTTGCTGTCATCAACCAAATCTTTTACATTATTTACAAAATTGTTATGGTAAACGGTTTGGCTCCAACCTGAAACATCAAGATATATGGCTTCGTAGCTGCAGTTCACAAAGTTATTATCAACTATTTCATTCCAAGAATCATATAGGCTGAGGCCAGCGCCATCGTTGGTGATGTTGTTGCCTGCAATTAAGTTTAGGCCTCCTTGCCCAATACGTATGGCTTCGGTGTCATTTTCAATATCATTATCCAAAATGGCGTAGTATTGAGCATAAATCTTGATCGCGCTTCCACATTGAGTTATCCAATTATTTTTTACAGTGTTATTGTTAAAAACTCCCAAGACACCCGCCTGCCAATTAATTATTCTTAAATTCTGCACGGTTACGTTGCTGCAGGTCAAGTTAAGCGCAACTAAGCCTCCGTTACCCTGAATTGCGTAGCCGGCGCCATCAAAAATAATGTTGCTTTCTTCAATGACTACCGGACTATTGATGTTTCCAGTTAAAGCAAAAAATTTTCCATCTCTATGAATTGGCGCAGAGGACGGATTAATGCTTCCATCAGCGTTAATCACAATCGTTTGAGCAGAAGCTGAATGAACAGGCTGAATCGTAACTAAACCTACGAGTAAACTCGCTAATACAATAAACGTGAGCGCAATAGTTCTGTTCATACCCACCCAAGTTAGAATCAATCAAGTGAGCTTTTATAACTTGCTAAAACCTTAAAATTCAATGAGGAAAATAATACGTTTTCTAACTATTTATCTTCAAAATGCGCAAGTATTATTGTGCTTGAATAATCAGTACTATGGGTTATTATCCCTCATTTGATCCAGCATCTTCTTTAGTTCATCAACGTTACCTTTTCCAGCGCCGCTTCCCGTAACATCAAAAATACTTGGGCTTTTCTTTATCACAATCATGTCATCTTGCTCCATAATCTGTACTTTTGAGCTTCTCCTAAGCCAAACTTTTTCCTTAAATCCACCGGAATAGTAACTTGCCCTTCCTCGTGACTACAACTTCAGTTATATTCTAACCTCTCCAACTTATAGAAAACTACAACTTAACATTTCTCCAAAAAACCAACTAAACCAATTGCCAATCAACGCAAAGTTAATTGACTTTAGGGGACGTTAGTTGACTTTTGTTGACGGTGGTTGACGGTAAAAGACTTCTATTGACTTCTGTTGACGCGACCTGCAAACGATTTAAACCCAAAATCAAAAAAGCAACTCAAAATACAAAGGACAAAAAAATGTGGCAGTTGCCACACAAGAATAATATAACGTCTAGAATAAGCTCAGCTAAATAAGGCAGCTAAATAAACACAAAATAAAAAAACTAAATTAGCTATATTTGAAATATCAATCAAAGGAACAAATTAAAAAAGATTGGTTGACCGAGTGAGTGAAACAAAGGAGAAGCCGAAAATTACCAAAGTATCCAAGCAAATGACGTTCGACAATGTGCCAAATTCGCGAATAAACGATTCAAAAAAGTCAAATGGTTCTATTCGAGAAAAAAAAATTATCATTACTGAGATCAGTTCAATCACAAAAGAGGATGAATTAGCCTTCAAGGTTGATTTCAAGTTGGTTCCGTCAAAAAGTGCGTTTTCTAAGGTGAAGTCCGATCTATGGTTTGAGAACCATCAAATCAGCTCTGTTCCAATAAGGATTCCTCAGGGTCCTTTGGCAAAAGACGAGTTCGAGTTAACTCCTGTGTTAGATATGAAAGGAATAGCCGCTGGATCCTACATTGTTCGGGTTGAAATGTATGAGTTGTGGTCTGATGGAGAAAAACTTTCCTTTACCCAAAAAGAGGTAACCGTAAACTATGTTCCAAAGACCACGAGCGTCTAGGCTTATTAAAATTCCAATTGTGAAAAGCTTTGGAGGCGCAGATTTAGCTGTGGTTTCTGAGGCTGACAAAGACATTTACCGTGAAATTGAGGAAACAAACAAAAAGGAATCAGACGCCAAACGAGATCATTGGTAACCATTGAATCTGTAAACTCAACTTTTTTTGAAAATAGGAAGTCTTTTACCTCTAGTTTAGTTTAGTTTCTTAGGCGCTAACCGTGTTTTATTTGTCTTCAAGCAAAGGGAACAATGAAAAGAAAACTGAAATTAATATTACGCCATCAGAACTCAAAATGTTTTTCGATTATTCTTTAGATTTGCTGGTTCTCATAGGATTTGATGGCTATTTTAAACAGGTAAGTCCTTCGTTTGAAAGAATTCTTGGATGGAAAAAAGAGGAGGTAATTTCAAAGCCCTATCTTGATTTTGTTCATCCTGACGACCACAAAAGCTCAAGTACAGAGTTTAAATCTCACGAAACTGGCAAAGCAACATATCAATTTGAAAATCGGTACCGCCGAAAAGATGGTTCATATCTATGGATATCTTGGAATTCCCATTCACTACCAGAAAAGAAAATAGCCGTCGCCATAGGTCGCGACATTACTAAAGCGCAAGCAAGTTGAAGAAGCCTTAAGAAAAAGCCAGGAACAATACAGTTCACTGTTCTCCAACATGACTAGTGGATTTGCTTACTGCAAAATGATTTTTGATGAACATCGTACACCAATAGATTTTATCTATCTCCAAATTAACGATGCCTTTGAAAAAATAACAGGGCTAAAAAGAGAACTTGTTGTTGGGAGAAAAGTTACAGAAGCAATACCTGGAATTAAAGAATCCACTCCCGAACTCTTTATCATTTACGGCAGAGTCGCCGAAACAGGAGTTCCCGAAAAATTTGAGTTATTTTTTAAACCTCTAAACATATGGTTATCCATTTCTGTTTACAGTCCAGAAAAAAACTATTTTGCCGCCGTGTTTGAAGATATCACAGAGCACAAGAAAGCTGAAGCGTCACAAAAAGCAAGCCAAGACCACTTAAAGATGGCGCAGCGGATTGCACATTTGGGCAGCTGGGAATTTTATGTAAAGGAAGATAAAGCTTTGTGGTCTGAGGAGTTATTTCATATTTTTGGTTTAAAACCGCAGATATATGGTCCAAACACTGAGGAATACAGGAAATTTATTCATCCAGATGATGATAAAACCGTTAATCAAACTATGGTTAAGTTGTTTACGGAAGGTAAAGTCGGCGATATTGTTAGTTTCGATTATCGAGTTATATTGAGGGATGCAACGCAGCATACTTTGCATACTGAGCGCATGATTGTGGAAGCTAATGAAGAGGGGCAGACTTCTAAAATAATCGGCATTGAACAAGATATAACTGAACGCAAAATAACTGAGCAAAAACTTGAAAGGTACAGTAAGCATTTGGAAGAGTTGGTTGAAGAAGGAACAAAACAGCTTAGAAACACTGAGCGTTTAGCTGCTATTGGTGCCACTGCGGGTATGGTTGGACATGATATTCGCAATCCACTGCAGGCTATAACAAATGACTTGTATTTAATTCAGAAAAAACTAATCGAAACCCCACGCTGCGAAAGCGAAGATATCTGTGAAAGTATAACTTCCATAAACGAAAACATTGCTTATATTAACAAAATCGTTAGTGACCTGCAGGATTACACAAAAAAGATTGCACTCAATCTGACTGATGTTAAGCTAAAGGAGCTTTCCGTTAGCATTTTGAAGAATGCGCCCTCTACGGTTCTGACTCAAGTAAATGTTGATGAGCATTTGACGATAAGAACTGATGCAACTTATCTTCGACGCATAATGACCAACCTAGTAACAAATGCGATACAAGCGATGCCCAACGGAGGCAAATTGACGATAGAAGCGATAAAACAACAAGATGACGCAGTAATTAACGTGATAGATACTGGGGTTGGAATTCCAGAACAAGCAAAACCTAACCTGTTTAAACCTCTCTTTACCACAAAAGCTAAGGGCCAAGGTTTAGGTTTAGCAGTTGTTAAACGCTTAGTTGACGGTCTGGGTGGCACTATAACTTTTAAGAGCCAAGAAACCAAAGGAACCACCTTCACCCTGCGTTTACCCCTAAAAACAGAAGTCTAAAGGAATTTCAAGTAATGCTTTCAAACGCAAATAAAACATCTAAAATCGTAGTTTATCAACATTAGACAAGTAGGTAACCTCCACACTTCTGTCTTATCTTAAACTAACTGGCGAAATTGAGAATAGATTTAAAATATTTATTCTGGAAGCTGGCAGATGCTGATTTCTTTCTGGAAGCGTTGCAGGTCTGTGTCTTGGGAATAAATCATATCGGCTTTTTGGTTAAGTGCTGTGGCTGCGATTAAAGCGTCTGGTAATCTTCCGCTTTTTTTGGCTCGCAGTTTGGCTGATAGATCAGCGATTTCAAAGGTAACTGGCACTATCTTGAAGTTGTTAAGGGTTAGGTCATTTAGTAACTTTTTCACTTTTGTAGCTCTGTTTATGTCATCTGCCAAGTAAAAGCCAGTTAGGATTTCAGCCACAGTTATTGTTGAAATCAATCCTTCATTTTCAGACTTCATGAAGCCGTTTAGTATTTTTCCCACGGTGCTTGCTTGAGGTTCGATTCCTTCTAAATAATAAATGAGGATATTTGTATCCAGGGCTATTTTCATTGTGGGCAATCCCATTCTTCACGTAGCTTTTTTTGGTACTTGACTGGGTCTCCGAAGATGCCTTTTCCAAGCCCCTTCAATTCGCCTACAGGGTTGAAAGGTTTCAAAAGCAAGCCTTCGTCAGTTGCATTTATTTCAAGTATGATTCCGGTTTCGATGTTGAGTTTCTTGCGGTATTTTTTGGGAATTACTACTTGACCTCGCACACCGACTTTTATTTTATCTGACATATTAATTATCAGATAAATATTCATTGAAGCAGACAAATAAACATTCTTACGCAAATACTGTTTGAAAACGACCCAAATTTCAGCTTAAATTCAATACTTCAGCCTTGACCTAATGCTCATCTTTGGACCCAAATGCCTCAAAAAACTCAAAGGATTTGAACACCAAAAAAATCTATAATAGGCAAATAGACTAGCCGTGTAACAAGAAAAACCAAGCTCTCCCAAGGAGTTAAAAAAAATAAAGCCGCTAAACCAAAAAACTAAAGACCGCTTAACAGTAATAGGGCTCTTAGCTTTAGAAGCATTCTTTATCTTTGGTTTAGTGAGTAACTTTTACAGGTACATAATTCTAAAAATATCCATCGACATCTACCTCGCCATTTTTTCAACTATCCTGGCATTAATTTTACTCGTATTTCTAGTCGTGATTCTCATAACCTATTTGGATAAAAGAAAAGTCTTAAAGAACTTTAAGAAATAGAACCGCCTGTCACCAACACGAAAGTAACATTGATGACAAAGTCATGGATATGTAAAAATGTACAACTTATTGTATGAACTTTCTGACCTACCTTATCACAGAGGAGAGAGAGAGAAAAAAGAAGCGTAGATACAAATGCATGAGAGAAACGTATATACGCAATTTCCAAATGCGCTCAAGAGAGAGAAAAAGAGATAGCCACCCCTGAATAATTATCGACTTAGCTCTTGAAACTAAGTCTAAATCGGGCTTTCAGCTCTTAATACTGTAAGGTACTCTTTATGATGAAAACTGACGACTTGAAAAAGGATTTTCCAAGCATCGTCGATATTGCATATTAACAATACATCCGCGACCTATCGCGTTACAAAGAAGTCAAAGATATCATGAGCACGGAAATTGTCACAATCTCACCTGAAGCGTCCATGTCTCAAGCTGCGGACATCATGGGTGAAAAACACATTGGCAGTCTAATTGTCACGAAGTATAGCACGCCAGTGGGAATGGTCACTGAGAGGGACTTTCTTAGCAAAGTTTTAGCATTGGAAAAAATTCCAAAAGAGGAAAAAGTTGAGGCAATAATGTCTTATCCGCTAATCACTATCAGCCAGACTGCTAAAATAAAGGAAGCAGCCCAGATGATGATGCTTAAAAAAAGCAGGCTTGCCGTTTTTGACGGCGGAACCATTGTCGGAGTCGTAACTGCATCCGACCTTATCAGATGTTTGCCCGATATTCCCGAAACCGAAGCAAAAGTCGACGACTTCATGACTAAAGAAATAGTTACCGCAGATGAGAAAACACCCGTAAACAGAATAGTTAGACTCATGGTCGAGAATCGTATCGGTAGTGTCATAATAACAAGCAAAGGAGAACCATTTGGAATTTTCACCGAACGAGATCTGCTCAGTACCTTCTTGTTTAAGGGCAAACCACTAATCGCAGAAGTGGGCAAGGAAGCCTCATCGCCATTAATTACCGCTAGCCAAGGAACAAGCATTCATAGGGCTGCCGCCATGATGGCGTTAAAACACATTAGACGATTACCTATCGCCTCAGAAGACAAACTTTTAGGCATCATTACAGCGAGAGACCTCGTTGAGGTATACGCAAAATAGCACAATCTCCCTTGTGGTGTCTAACTCTCCCTTTTTTCTGCTCAATCATTCCAATGCTTCAACAACAAATTTTTTAGCCAAGACCACCTATATTATACCTGAGGGTGTAAAATGACAACCATCGAATGCCCTTTTTGTTACGAAATTTTAGATATTCAAGCACCTGACAAACTTCACTCAGCATTTTCTCTGGAAAAACCTATACAGAAAAGTTATCATGGACAAATTCTCAAAAAGAAACTTGAATGCCAAAATCCCAACTGCAATAAATCAATCGCAGTTTACTGGTATGCCCCACTAGAATACTTCAACAGAATCTAAACTCAGATGAGGATCGGCAAAAAGGCGACAAAATAACTGTACCAACAAACGAAATGCCAAACTTAGGCAAATTCAAGCGTAGTCCATAAAACACTTTTTTACTATAAGCGAAGCAATTGTCTCTTTTTTACTTTGACTTTTCCATCCAACTTCTTCTAGAAGTGTTCAGCTTGCCTAGACAAAACAACCGTATACTTCGATTTCAACGGGCTTCTTCCTTTAGAAGCGAGCGTAACTCTTTGACTCTTCCAGCTTTAATGTCCTCTTGACCTTCCTCGATAGCCTGCATCATTTTTGGATCACTTAAAATCTCCAAAGTTTCCATAAGTCCACTCATAAGTTTAGTCGCTTCATCAAGCTTCTTTTTGGTTTCACAAAGGAGTTTACGATCTTCGTCATCCAAGTAGAAAGTTTTGGCCATCCAACCACTTAACTACGCAAATGAATATCGTGCTTATAAATTTGAAAAAAGGGTACTAATCATTAATTTCATCTTTTCTAATCTTGATTTGAACATAGAAATAGTGCAAAAATAAAACAAGCTATTTAACACCATTGACTTTTTTAGACTTTTATTAAATCAACCTGCTAACAAATCAAACCTAATCAAAAAAATTAACCCAAAACTCAAACACCAAAATTTTCTCAACCCAAACATCAACTGCTAAACACAGTTGTCGTTAACTTTGATTCAAATAAAAGAATGGCTTTTATAATCATTGAATAGACTTAAGGCAGAACATAAATTGCCAATAGAATACGTCTGCAGAAAATGCAACAAAACCTATTCAAACCAAGAGTATGAGCAGAGCAGATTTTGCAAGGTGTGTGGTTCTTTTCTGCTGCGAAATTTTAGAGATGATCGTTATGCTCAAATGTTAGCTCAAAAAAGCTTTGGCAATCAAGCTTACCTTCAGCCAAACGGTCTGAATGGTTCTTTCAAAGAAAAAATCGCTCTAACACGGGCAGCTGAAAGTCTTAGCGAAAGAATAGCTCGTTCAAAAGAATATGAGGTAATTTCTGAAACAGAAAAGCAAAAGAAGCAACCCAGCGAATCGGCGGTTGAAAGTTGGATTTGGAGCAGCGAATATGATGAGGCATTGAAACTTGAAAAGAAGCTCATTAAACAATACGAAGGCAAAAAACTTGAAGAAGCAATAGCTGGAGAAGTCGTTTCAAACCAACAAGGAGAATGCTACGCAATCTCAGCTTCTTGCACCTCTACCTTCAAAAAAGCAACTTACCAAGAAAGCAGACAACAAATCATCTCAGACCTAAAAGCCCTTCCCGGCATAGGACCAGCACGCGAACAAACACTAAAACAACAAGGCTACAAAACCATAGAAGAACTTGAAAATCACCCCCTTTGGAAAAAACAAGCCCAAGACTTCATGAAAATAATAAATAAAAAAGAAATCGCTCCGATTCAAAAATGGCTGTGGCAACGCTTTCCAAAATCCCATCCGCTACTTCACTATTTAGCTGGATTCTGCCAAGATCAAGACTTCGCCATAGTAGACATCGAAACTCTGGGGCTCTCAGAAAGACCCATAATTCTGCTTGGGCATAGCTAAACCAACCAAAACTCATGTTTGCACAAGCCAGTTTTTGCTAAGAGACATCCAAGATGAACCCAGCGCCATCTGGGCTCTTATTTCGCAACTTGAACCCAACTTGTCACTCATAACTTATAACGGCAGAAGCTTTGACATTCCATACATTAAGCAAAGATTAGCTTACTATGGATTAGATGCGCCACTGGATAATCCACATTTTGATGTTCTCCACTTCACCAGACGGGCATTACGCCACAAACTATCAGATTGCAAACTGGAAACCGTCGAAAAATACATCGGAATAAAACGAGACATCAACATTCCAGGCGCATTGGTTCCCCACTTCTACGACACTTACTTAAGAACCAAAAATGCAGGACCTCTCGTCGCCATAGTTGAGCACAACAAACAAGACCTGCTAACACTTGGAACCCTATTCTCAAGCTATATGAGGAATGGAACCTTTGATAGACGACTTCATCCAAAGCATAAAGCACATGCAATCCTACAAAAAACAAATTGTACATATACAAGAAATTCCTCCGCAAGAAGCATGCTTTGGCGAGCTCGAAAAACCCCTGCCAGAAAACATCCAAAATTGCTTACTAACCAGAGACATCCATCTTTATTCACATCAAGCTGAAGCCATAAACAAAGTAAGAGCAGGGCAAAAACGTGGTGATTGTTACTCCGACGGCTTCAGGAAAAACCTTAGCTTTTAACATTCCAGTTCTCGAAGCCCTCACAAAAGACCCCAAAGCAACCGCACTATACCTTTACCCAACTAAAGCGCTAACAAATGATCAACTCAAAGTTCTAAGAGAACTAGAAAAAGAAACAGGCATCCAAGCTTACCCAAACGTTTACGATGGCGATACTCCTCAAATCAAAGGGCAAGCATACGAGAAAACAGTAAAATCATTTTAAGCAACCCCTATGGGCTCCACCAGTACCTTCCATGGCACTATAAATGGCGAAGCTTTCTTGCAAACCTCAAATTCATCATAATCGATGAAGCCCACGTTTACCGAGGAGTATTCGGCTCAAACGTAGCCATGCTCCTAAGACGGCTCATGAGAATATGCAACTTATTACCATGCTGACCCACAAATCATCCTCTCATCAGCCACAATCGCAAACCCAGAAGAACATGCAAAGAAACTAACGGGAAAAGACTTCGAAATCGTCTCAAACGACGGCGCTCCAAGAGGAAAAAAATCATTCCTATTCTGGAACCCACCATTTATCGACGACACCAACACAACTCGCCGATCTACCCATCAAGAAACCAAAGACCTCCTAACACTCAACATCACAAAAAACCTGCAAACCCTCTGTTTTACAACCTCAAGACAAATGGCTGAGCTTATCACAAGATGGACAAAAGAAGAACTCAAAAGAAGATCACCAAAACTAGCCAATTCAGTTACCGCTTATAGAGCTGGCTATCTGCCTCAAGAACGCCGTGAAATAGAGAATCGACTAAAAACCAAAAACTTAATCGGAGTTGTCTCAACAAACGCGCTTGAATTGGGAATCGATATTGGTTCTTTGGATTCAGTGATTATTTCTGGTTACCCAGGAACCGTCATATCGACTTGGCAGCAAGCAGGACGAGCAGGCAGAACCAACGCAGATTCACTTGTAACCTTAGTTGCTTTTCAAAATCCCCTTGACCAATACTTCATGAAGCATCCCAATGACTTCTTTGGCAGACCACATGAACAAGCCATAATTGATCTGCATAACCGCTACATTTCTTTGGGACACATTATGTGTGCAGCAAGCGAACTGCCCCTAACAGAAGCCGACAAAAAATATTTCCCAGAACTATTCCAAGAAAGCATTCAAGCTCTTGAACAACAAAACCTGATCCGCAAAACGCCAAGAGGATACGTTTATTCGGGAACGGCAAGACCCGTTGAGGTTGTAAGTTTAGAAAGCATTTCCGACAAAACCGTCACCGTAACCTGCAACGGAACCATACTTGAAACCCTCACCCTAAACAAAGCCTACGAAGAAGCCCACGCAGGCGCAGTCCTGCTTCATCAAGGCGAAACATACATCTCCGAAGAATTAGACCTCAACCAATTAACCGCTAAAGTCACACAAGAAAACGTCAACTACTACACAGAAGCACTAAAAACCGTTGATGTCGCCATAAAGAAAACTCTTGAAGAAAAACAAATCGGAATCCAAGTTGGCTTAGGCGAATTAATTACAACAGAATTTTACCACACCTACGTCACCAAATCGTATGATGAAGTTGTGGAGAGAAAACCGCTTAATCTGCCTCCATTGTCTTTTTCAACTGTTGGCATGTGGTTTATAATTCCAGAAGAAATCAAAAAAGAAATCGAAGATCAGAGGGCTCGATTTTGACGGAGGAATACATGCGGTGGAACATGCGATGATTGCGATGTCGCCGATATTTGCGATGTGCGACAGATGGGACATTGGCGGATTATCAACTCCTCTGCATCCAGATACTGGGGAACGCAACAATTTTCATTTATGACGGCTTTGAAGGCGGAATAGGAATATCAGAAACCCTCTACCAAAACATAAAACCGCTTTTCGAAAAAACCTTGGAGCTGATCGATAACTGCGAATGCAAAGACGGATGCCCCTCATGCATCTACTCGCCTAAATGCGGAAACGAAAACAAACCCTTAGACAAAAAAGCAGCAAGCATAATTCTTAAAAGGCTTTTAAGGTTAGTAAACCCCATAATGGTATAACGAATTAATCGAGAAACTGGTCAAACAATAAATGTTCACCGAAAAACAGACTTAACCGCGAGGAAAAAACATGTTTAGGGATAGAGATCAGATGCGTCAGCGTTTCCAAGAGATTGTTGAGAAGTTTCGTCAGAAAGGAGCTACAAGCCCAGATAAAGCCATGACCCTTCAAGAACTGGATTTGCCCTCTCGTTTCGAACAAGCGATGCATCGAAGACTCGGCAGATCAGGCATATTTGTAGAAATAAACGGCAAATACTACCTAAACGAAGAAAGACTAACGCAAATTCAAGAACAACGAGCGAAAATGGGACCTCAAAGCGGAAACGGAAATTGGAATCGATCGCAACAGCCCACTTGGTATCGAACAGTAGGGCTTCTGCTTATGCTCCCTCTTGGCATCATCATAGCTTTGTTAGTGATTTTTGTATTCCCATTTAATGGAGGTTACTATCCGGGAGAATTTCTAATAATCTTCTTAATAATAGCATTAGTTTTGTTTGTTGTTAGAATTTTATTCTGGAGATCAAGACGAAGATATTGGAGACAACAATGGCAAAACAATCAACCCTCGACATTTTAAGCCAAACCCTATCTTTAAAAAACGATTAGCTCTTGGCTCATGACTTTTTTTATTTTTCCTTTTTCATTTCCTCTTTTTCGGCGATAGATAGATTTCTAATCGTATCAACGAACCCAATTTTTTCGCCATTTTCATCTCTTATTAACTCTATCGTTACTTCTACTGAAATCTCTTCCCCGATTTTCGTCAAAGCTTGGTATTTGCCAATCATACCATGATCTGATATCAAGATTTTCATACAATCAGCTATCGCACGTTCTTTATCGCTTTTGATGATGAAATTGAGAACATTCTTGCCAACAAACTCGCTCTTATCATATGTACCGTACATTTTGAGTACTTCATCGTTCACATTCATGATATACCCGTATAGGTCTCTGACAATAACACCGAATAGGGAATTCCTCGTGGCGGCAGAAAACACCTCTGCTTCACTTGCAACTATCTGACGGCCTTTAGCTTCTTGTGCCTTAAAATCCTCAACTAAGCTCTCTTCTCCACCATCCGAAATAACGTATCCCTGCCCAGACAAAATTCATCTAACTCTAAACATAAAACCATTACGGATTCTAAATATATTATATATTATAAATAACTGCAAAGAAAAAATAGAATCAGCCACGTACAAATCCAATTTTAATTCTTTTTCTACTTTGATGTTCTTCGTTTCTTTCTCATGTCCTTGTTTCTAACATAACACATTGGAAAAACATAAAAGAAAAACAAAGAACTTAGTCAAGTTAGGGATTAGTAACCATGAGCCCTAAATGGCTATCGGGTATCTTTAGTTCGCCAGCTCCGCCAAAGGTGAAAATTGATTTAACTGCACAAAAAACACAGTATGTGCTAGGGGAGAAAATTGCTGGTGACTTTAAAATTGTTTCAGATGAGGAATTTGATGTAACTCAAGCCATTGTCTGGTTAACCTGCAAAGAAGATATAAAAAAGTCACGAACTATTGGAAACCAGTATGGTATACAACAATCTGAATATTGGGATAGCGGCGTTACTTACTCAACTTCATGCGTTTTATTTGGCGCTGTCCATATTCCAATGGGTTTTAGAGCTGCCTATCCATACTCATTAGCTATAGCTTCCGCGGCCAAAGAAACCATCTATAGTGTTGACCATTATGTTAAGTGGTTCTTGTGCGGCGCTCTGGAGCTGAGATCTCGCCCAAAAATTCAAACGACGGTCTATGAAGTTCAGGTGGGGCGGCCACAAATTAATCAAGGCTCAAACATTGTTATGAAGGAAGTGGAACGAGAAATAGTATTGATCCCTTGTAGTTATTGCAACTCGCTGATGCCTCAGACAGTACTATTTTGTCCAAATTGCGGAGCAAGAAGAAAAACATAAACTAGCGAATCAAACAAGTTAGCTATTCTGGCAAAAAGTCTTTTAAGCTTCGTACGGGAAATAAAACTGGGTAATATCATGCCATCTTTAAAAAAGAAGAATGCAGCAAAAAAAGCAAAACACGAAGCAAAAACGGGCAAACAATAACATCCAATTTGCTCTTTTTTCCTATCGCGAAAACTTCAATAGCTTTGCATATCAATAACTTCAACCTAACTTTAGCTAATGGTCCTTAAAGTAAAGAACAAAGATATTGCTAAGTAATCTAAAACAGAAAACACCAAAATATGTTTCTTAAAAAAAGAAAAGTTAAGCGATGCAGCGTTTATTCTTCTTCTTCGCAGTCATCGCAATCGCAGTCTTCTTCTTCACAATCTTCTTCTTCTTCAAATACGAAAACAGTTTTTGCCATTTGACAGACCTGAGCGAAGATAATCATAGATGCCTTATAAACCCTATTGCAACGTCTCTTTTATTTTACAGAATATTTGGCAAGCATTTGATATCTTCAAGTTCATAATCTGGCGTTCCAGAAGCGGCTGTTTGTTGCCCATATTTACATAACGCAGTTTTTAATCCGAGCGCTTTAGCTGGCACAATATCTCTTTCTATTGAGTCACCAACCATAAGAATCTCAGAGTTTTCAATGCCCGGGACCTCTTTTCTAACCATCTCTAAAGCTAACAAAAGCGGCAAACAAGTACTCTTCAAGTTATTTGTATCCTCATAGCCAACAACAAACTTGAAGTACGGCTCAATCTCCATGCCCAACAACCGTTGATAAGCCTTAGTTTTCGGCGCATCAGTAACTATCGAAAGAAAAATGCCTTTTCTCTGCAACAGCCTTAAAACAACCTTAACGTTAGGGTACGGTTTCAAGCATTTGCTTTTTGCATCCAAATAAGCGTTAATCGCAGCTGCCAAAATCTTATAGTCAAATTGCCCCGCATCCTTTAAAAACTCTGAAATCGCATTATCCGACTCTATTCCAACCAAGAAATACTTTTTTATCAACCGATCAAACGCTTCATCTTCTTTCATACGCAGACCCGACGCCACCATAGCTTGAACTGCTGCTCTGCAAGATTCCTCCTTCATTTTAATGAAATCAACCAAAGTATTATCGAGATCAAATAGGATTGCCCTTATCTTCTGCATAACTAAAGCTCATGGCAACATGGAATTTTAACACTTTCATTTTCCCTCATTTGGTGCAAAAACAATTAAACTAAGACCGTTTAAATTTAATGGCATGACTCAAGACGTGCCAAATGATTTGAAGGATCTGATTGTTACTTTTGTGCAAGCTTACAGCACCGTTACCGATTTAGAGCTTGACTTGCACCTAAATCCTGAGCCATCATTTATGCCACTGAACAATTATAAGCGCAAAAAAGAGGCGGCACACTATTTTTTGCTCGCAGCATCACTTAGCGACTACCAGCTAACAGGAAACCCAAGAAACATCCGACTACTGCTCAGCCACCTCTCCGAAGTATTCGGGTCTAAACTCTACACAATAAAGAATCCTTTGGAATTCAAACCTGAAGTCGACAAATTTGAGCAAAAAATAGAAAATCTAGATCATCTAGGCAAAGAAAAAGTAGAGATTTCAGAAGTATTATGTTCAGTTAACCAATTTGTCGCAAACAAAGCTCATGGCGACCTAATCGATTATACAACCAAGTTAAGTCAAAAAGGCAGAAAACCAAAAGACTTCGTTGAAACGCTATCGTACAACATAAAGCGAATGAATAAGCAGCATAAATCAAAGTCTTGGCTATATTTGCGCTGGATGGTTCGGGGTCCACCAGATCTAGCGACTTTTCCCATTTGACCCCAAAGACCTAATGATATCTCTCACAACTCCCAAACTTAGAGTCTATGTCGCTTTAGGTTTAAGCGATAATGAAAACTTACCTTTCATATTAAACAGCAAAAATAGGCCAGATAGCTGGTGGGAAAACACCGCCCAATTCGATGCTGACGCAGAAAAAATAACACAATTCGCATGCTCTCTTTTCCCTGACGACCCCGCCAAAATAGATTTCCCTTTTTACATTTTGGGAACATGGCTTGAATACTCCGACCTAACACCGATTTCACTTAAGCGATCTCTACGATTCCTCATTCAAAAACATCAAGAACTACTTCAACCCCTTATGCGATATCTAACGGTAGTTTACCACTACAACCGAATCGGGGAACGCATTGAGCCAGGAGCCTTTAGCGCTCTAGAAAGAGATGTCTACGACTTTTTGAAAAACAAACAAATGATCTTCTACTACGAGTTTATGGAATTCCGCTTATCCCAAGGAAACTCAAAAATTTCTCTAACCTATAAACCAGACTTTCTACTGCCACAATTAACAAATCATGGCCGAAAAGTTTTGCTTGAGCCACATGGAGTCAAAAGCAACCTCAAGGAATTCCTGCACAAGCTCTCAGCATTCCGAAAACAATATGGCGAATATTTCTGCCTCATCCTAATAGTACCTGACGACTTTATAGGAACAATCGAAGCTTTAGACCCACAACATAACTCACATGAATTCATTTGGAAACTAAGCGACTACAAAATACAAATCGAAAAATTCCAAAGCACATAAAAAACACGAATAGTCTCAATGAACGATTTTCCTAAAATCACAAAATCAACATAAACCGAGCATCAAATTTCTTCACCGCTATTTTTTTTTTAGCTTTCTTGCCTGTTTCTTTTTGACGTCTTTTGACGCGTATTGACTTCTGTTAACTTCTATTGACGCAACCTGCAAACGATTTGCGCTCTGATTAAAAAAAGCAACCCGAAACAACTTGAAAGAAGAACAGCCAAAAAATTTTTTGTCATTCTTCTCAAGCGAATCACAATTATCAAACCGTTTGAATACAAATTTTTCTGTTGCTTAGGTTTTGCGTGATTCTATGATGCCGCGACATTTGTCCGCATACTGGCAATATTCTAGACAAGCAGCTGTCTTGTCGGGTCGTTTCCACTCAGCTCCGCATCCAGGACATGTTGTTTTGTCTTCATCACTCCAAATTTCTATGTCTCCGCCACAAACATGACATTTAATGTAAGCAGGTTTAGGTTGAAGGAGGTCTCGAAGACCTGGGCAAGTTTGAGGGTTCTTTTCCATGGGTTTGTCTTTAGAGCTCAACTATTTCACCTCCAATTTTTACCTCATACTCTTTAGTGGGAATTTGTTTACCTGAAGCTTCAAGTGCTTTGTTCACTGCCCATTTTAAGCCTGTGCAGCAAGGTACTTCCATGTGGACCACCGTCACCGATGCAATGTTGTTTTGTTTGAAGATTTCGCCCAGTTTTTCTGCATATTCTCGGGCGTCGTTGAATTTTGGGCAACCGATGATGACCCGTTTCCCACTCATTAAATCATGAAAGTTCTTGAGCGCAACCGGAGCGCAATCAGCGGCAAATAGCAAATTGGCATTCTCAAAGAACGGAGCCTTGATTGGAACAAGATTTAGCTTTATAGGCCACTGAGGTTTTTGCGGCGTAAAATTGGTTGGTATATTCCTTGGATTGTTCTTAAGATACTCATGAACTTCCTTTTCATCAAATGGTTCAGCTTCGCGCTCTGCGATGGTTATTGCACCTTGAGGACATTGCCCCAAGCAAGCGCCTAACCCGTCACAGTAAGTTTCCTTGATTATTTTCGCTTTACCATTTACTATTTGGAGGGCACCTTCAGCACATTTTGGGATGCAGCTTCCACATCCATTGCAAAGATTTTCATCTATTTTTACAATTTTTCTTTTCATAAAGTGATTTCTCCTCTTACACATTTTCCGCCAGTCGGACAGAAATGCCCCGCATGATTTTGGACCGCTTCAAAGATTGGACGCATGGTTTTTTCATTGACAGCATAAACGTGTTTCTTACCTTGCTTTTCCAGAGTAATGATATTGCATTCAAGTAATGGTTTGAGGTTGTGTGAAATCATGCTTTGTTCTTGCCCAAGTGCAGCAGCCAACTCGTTAACACTTAGGGGTTTTATCATTAACTGTTCAAGAGCCGCAAGTCTAGTAGGATTTGACAAGTTCGTAAAGAACCGATAACAAATCTCTGTTAAGCCCTTCTTCATGTACTCACCCTATTAGTCATGAATAAATGTTCATATGAATAAATATTCATATAAACTTGCTGGAAAATTTTCACGAAAACAAAGCATAATGATATCAAATCAAAAATAATAACACAAACACAAAATAGAAAAACAACTACGCAGTTCTCATCTGCGGTGGTAACAGTTGGCTCTGGATTGTTTCTTACCTGGAAAAATGATTCTAATTGATGCTTCAGGATGGGGTGATCTCTTACTAGGAGTCGTCGTGGGAGCGGTAAAACCACCTGAGCGCATGTTAATGGAACGTAGAATTCCAACATCATCTTTTCAGCCACCAAACTTTAAAAACAAAAAATACCTCGATGACGCAGTAAAAATTGCCGAAGAAATAGTTGCAGTTATGAAGCCAGATACTGACACATGTTTTAAAGTCTGCTCAGAATACGTCCTAACAAATGTAATCGAGCACCTGCAAAAAGCTGGGTTCAACGTTCAAAAAGTCGAATCAACAGGTGAGCTAAAAAAGCTAGTCGAGGACGCCTATGTTCGTTGGTGCATAGAAAAAGGGGTCCCAAAAGAGCTACTTGACGAGAAGAGGCGTTTTTGGAGCTTTCTAGACTGGGTAGCCCAAAGTCCACATCTGAGAATGAGCCTGGTGAAAACAGGGTGGGCTAGCTGGGAAGAAAAATGGCGAAACGAAATTCTGAAAAAACATTTAGACCTCACTCAAAAAACTTCATAAACTATTAAACACAGTGCAGCTACATTTTCTTGATACTTGTTTGATTTGGGGCTAACAATTTGATTGATGTAGTTAAGAATCCTGATGGCAATCCGCTCATACGCTCTTCAGTGTCTGATTTTTGTGGTTCAATGGGGTATTGTGAGTTAAGAATCAATCATTATTTGAAAGGAATTCAGCCGCCCCAAACAAAAATCACAATTGAAGGAACCATGTTGCATGAAAAAGAAGAAGTGTATGAAAAGGAACATTTCAAATTTGAACCGGTAACCAAGGAAGCTCTTCTGGATTTTACAAAAGATGTGGAATTTGCTCGCGAAGGAGTCTATACAAGGTTTGAGCGGGAACTATCCCTTGCTCAAGACAAAGTTGATTTACTAGTGTACGGTAGAGCAGACAAGGTTCTAAGAAGCAAAGGAACACTAATAATTGAGGACTCAAAATTCCCAGAATACAAAAACAAATATCTGGAGAAATTTGAACCCTTTGACGACCAAAAACTACAGGCGCTACTATACCTCAACTCTAAATTCAACGAAAACAGTTCATTCCAAAGAGACTGCTTCGACATTGCTTGCGACAAAAGAGCATGGATAATAAACATCAAAGACAAGGCAACTATGGAGAGCATAAAAATATTCCAAGGCTACCAAACCAAAGAAGCAGAAGAATTTCTAAACCAGAAAATCTCATCATTCGCCATGATAGTTATGGGAAAACTTGGACCAATGCATCATGGGAACTCAAAGAAATGTGCAAAATGTAGATTTAACGATTGCGAATACAAAATAACTTAACACCTATACGGTTACGGCTATGTGATTCAGGCTGTAACTGCTTAAATTTTTATGCAACAAACGCCTTGAACATTGTTGGGTGCTTCATCTTGAACTTGGAAGAAACCTACTCAATTAATATTGACGCGTTTCCACCTTACAGTTTTGACCTTACCCTGCATAAACCTGCAGGTTGGTACTGGTCCACGCCAAACGAAGAATTTAAGACCGGAACCTGCTGGAGTGCAACAAGATTTTACAATCAACTTTTAGGTTTAAAACTACAATCAATTGGAACAACACAAAAACCGCAAATACACTGCACGATCTACTCTAGAGCGAAAATAATTGACTCGGAAAAACAACTCATAACAAGAATGTTGAAAAGAGCCTTAAAGGTCGAAGAAAACCTGAACGATTTCTACAAGCTTAGTAAGAAAGACCCCATCCTGCAAGGCGTGGTCAAGGACCTTTATGGAATGCACACTGTGGGATGGCCAGAGTTGTTTCCAGCCTTGATTTTGGCGGTCACTCTGCAAATGGCGCCTATGAAAAGAAGTAACCAAATGATGGATTTGTTACTCGCAAAATATGGTGACCAAGCCAACTTCGACGGGAAAAGCATTCGTTATTGGCCTTCCCCAAAAAACATTGCTGCATCATCGCCCGAAGAATTAAAAACAGAAGCCAAACTCGGCTACCGAGCCAAAAGCCTTATAGAGATTTCTAAAGCCCTGACCGAGGGGTTTCCGACAATGGATGAACTATATGCGATGGATCCACAAGAGGCAAAACAAAAACTTTTGACACTGTACGGAATCGGCGAATATTCTGCAGAACTCGTAATGCCCAAAATGGGGTTCCCATTGGATGTTTGGAGCGCCAAAATCTTCAACGTTCTATTCTTTGGTAACGAACCGCAAAAACCCCGAGACGCAATACCTGCCCTAAAAAAAGCTGCTGAAGAACGATGGGGCGAATGGAAAGGCTACGCTTTTGTCTATATCCTAAACGACTTGGCACTGTTATCAAAAAGAATAGGCACAGACTTAACAAACTTCTAAATTTTAAACACACTAAAAATAAATAAAAGACACCAAACTAATAATGCAAATAGGAAGTTCTATTTTTATGCAGCCCAGACAAGAACCAAAGCCAAACAAACTAATTAATGAAAAAAGTCGCTATCTTCTTCAACATGCTTACAATCCAGTCGATTGGTACCCTTGGGGGCAAGAAGCATTAGATAAAGCGAAAACTGAAGACAAACCTGTTTTCCTAAGTATAGGTTACGCAAGCTGTCACTGGTGCCACGTCATGGAAGAAGAATGTTTCAAAGATCAGCAAGTAGCAGACTTACTAAACGATGCTTTCATCTGCATCAAAGTTGACCGTGAAGAAAGACCCGACTTAGATGCAACATACATGGCTGTTTGCCAGGCAATGGGTAGAAACTGTGGTTGGCCACTCAACATACTCATGACTCCCAAACTTAACCCGTTTTTCGCTGCAAGCTACATACCAAAATACAGCCGACCAGGCCTAGTAGGCATGTTGGATCTTGTTCCACAAATTATGAAAGTGTGGAAAATTCAACGTCAACAGGCAGAGCTCATTGGTGCTGACATTAAATCGCGGATACAAACGATGGAAAAACGCACAAACCAAAGTCAGCTTGCTAAAGAAGTATTGCAAGATGTTTATGACCGTTTAACACTTGATTATGACCCAGATAACGGCGGCTTTGGAACAGCGCCAAAATTCCCCACACCTCTTAAACTGCTGTATCTTCTAAAGTATTACGCCAAAACAGGCCAAAAAAAGTCAATTGCCATGGTTGAGAATACTTTAAACAAAATGCGGCAGGGTGGCATCTACGACCAGATAGGCTTTGGCTTCCACCGATACAGTACAGACGAGCGATGGCTGGTTCCTCACTTCGAAAAAATGCTTTACGACCAAGCCTTAATTGCCATAGCTTACTTGGAAGTTTTCCAGGTAACAGGTGCCAAGCGTTACTCTTTAGCAGCCAAAGAAACTATTGAATATGTTCTGCGCGATTTAGCCGCGCCGCAAGGAGGCTTTTATTCAGCACAGGATGCTGACACTGAAGGCGAAGAAGGCAAATTCTACATGTGGACAGTTGACGAAGTGCTTGACTCGTTATCTGCTTCAGACGGGGAATTGGCAGTGCATATTTACGGTTTAAAACCTGGAGGCAATTTTGCAGGTAGTCAAGACAAAAACGTACTTCATATAGCTGAACCACTCGAGGAACTTGCACCATACAAAGGTTTAACACTCCAAGAACTCATAGATCGCCTTCATAGTATACGTGAGGCACTTTATGAGACAAGAAAAAAACGAATCGCTCCTGCAATAGATGATAAAGTGCTCTCTGACTGGAACGGTTTAATGATTGCTGCCTTAGCCAAGGCCGGCAAAATCATGTCTGAACCAAAATTCTTAGAGGCAGCCATGAAAACTGCCGACTTCATCTTAAACCAAATGCTCAAAGATGACGTGCTTTATCACCGCTATGCAAAAAACGAAACCGCCATAGAAGGTTTTCTTGACGACTATGCTTTCGTAGTGTTTGGGCTAATTGAGCTCTATGAGGCAACATTTGAAGATAAATATCTTCAAGCTGCCGCTGCATTAATGAAGACTATGGTAGCGAAGTTTTGGGATGACAAAAACGGCGGATTCTACCAAACACAAAACGCAGAAGCATCCATGCCCAAAATGAAGCAACTCTATGATGGCGCCATTCCTTCAGGCAATTCGGTAGCACTACTGGATTTGTTATATCTGAGCCGCTTAGTCAACGAACCCAAATACGACCAGATGGCGACCCAAATGACCCAAACATTTGCCCAAGAAATAGAAGGTGCCCCAGAAGCATACACATTCTTTCTCACCGCAGTAGACTTTCTAATTGGTCCATCATACAGTGTAACGTTAGTAGGAGATTCAAAACAAAAAGATACTACAGAAATGATTGGTGCATTGAGAGAGCATTACCTACCCACCACCATTATCGCACTTAAGAGCCCAGACAAAACAGACTTAAGCTACCCGCAAATCGATAACAAAGCAACCGCCTACGTCTGCCGCAACCAAACTTGTCTTCCACCTACTAACAACCTCAAAGCAATGCTTGCACTACTAGAGGTGAAAGCAGAAATTAAATCCTAAACGATTCCAGAAAGAAACTAAATCTTGTCTAAGTTGAATTCTTCATGGATCGCTCGGACTACTGCTACGCCGTCTTTTTCTTTGACAACGAATGAAATGTTTAGTTCTGAGCTGCCTTGTGCAATCATGCGGATGTTTATGCCTTTTTTGGCAACAGTTGTGAATATTTTTGATGCCACACCTAATGTTCCTTTCATGTTTGCGCCCATTACTGCTATCACTGCAACGTCATCTTCTGCTGAAACTTCGCTGACTAAGCCGCCTCTGTCTAACAAGTGCAATTTCAAGGTTGCTAATTGCCCTGCCCAAAAGCCCTCGTTTAATAATCATTGAAATGTTGGCTTCTGAAGCAGCGGTGGAAATCATCATAACGTTAATGTTGTTTTTGCCAAGAACATCAAACACTTTAGCGTAGCTTCCAGGTGCACCAACCATTCCTGCTCCGCTAACGTTAAGCATGGCAACATCTTTTATCATGGCTACAGCTTTTACGGCTTCCTTTGCGTTCGAGTCGGGTTCTTTAGTTATCAGTGTGCCCGGGTTTTCTGGGTGAAAAACGCTTCGTATTCTAACAGGAATGTTTTCTTTTATTACTGGTTCCAAGAGCGCGTGGATGCATGGCTTTGGCGCCGAAAATCGCCATTTCTGCAGCTTCCTGATAGCTTAGTTGTGGAAGCATTTTGGCTGCTGGAACTATTTTTGGGTCTGTGGTCATTATGCCGTCAACATCGGTCCATATCCAGACTTCGTCAACACCTAATGCAACGCCTAAAATGGTTGCGGTGTAATCTGAGCCGCCTCTGCCCAACAGTGGTGACAATGCCATCTTGATTTGCTGCAATGTATCCTGTAACAACTGGAATTACGCCTTTTTCTAGCAGTGGTACAAGTCGTTCTCGGATGAGGTGAGTTGTGATAATTCATTAGTGGGTCGGCTTCGCCAAAGTTGGAGTCGGTGACTATGCCTGCTTCTTTGCCAGTGAACCATTGAGTTTCAAACCCTTTGTCTTTTATTGCACCCCAAACAATAGGCGCAGATAATCGTTCACCAAAAGAAACCACGTAATCTTTGGATTTTGGTGTGACTTCGCCAACATAACAGATGCCTGTTAAAACCTTCTCCAGTTCAGCTAATGGTTTTCTCAGTGATTTGAGTAACTTCCTTTTGAATCTGTTTGCTGTTAATTGCGGTTGAAATCGCCTCTAAATGTTTGTTTAGCAAGTTCTTTGGTGAAGGCTTGGATGTGTTTTTCATCGCTTTTTTTGGCCTGCTCAGCAACTTCAATTAGGCTGTTGGTTACGCCTGCCAACGCCGAAACAACTACGGCAACTCTATCTTTTTTCGCGTTTTTAGTTACTAGGTCAGCTACATGGCGTATGTTTTCGCCTGTGGCAACGCTTGTGCCGCCGAACTTCATTACGATTTTCATTTTTAGGACTCCGAGTTATTATTTAGCATTCGGTTTGCTAACTTATGTCTTATGTCTAAGAGGTCTCTTAAAACTGCACTGGCAGTCTCCATTCCGCCTGCACCTCTGCCGATGAGGGTTTGTTCTGCAGCGTATTCAGTTGAGAAGGTTATTGCGTTTAGGACTCCGCTGACGCATAAGGGGTTGTTTTTCGGTATTTCCGTTGGCTTAACAGCTGATTTGTCGCCGTCTATTGAACCGATAAGTTTGATTGTGTTGCCTCTCTTTGACAGCTTCATCAAGCGCCTGCAAAGATACCTCGCGGATGCCTGTTCTGTCAACATCTTTTAAGGTTATTTTCTTGTTCATTATCCAGTTTGATAGAATAACTACTTTGCAGGCAGTATCAAATCCGTCAATATCCATGGATGGCTCTCTTTCGGCGTAACCAAGTTTCTGCGCATTTGCTAGCGCTTCTTGGAAGGTCACGCGGTTTTGAGACATTTCAGTTAGTATGTAGTTGGTTGTGCCGTTTAGGATGCCTCGTATGGCTAGGATTTTGTCTCCTGCGAGGCATCGTTTGGCAAACTCCAGCATGGGTGTTCCACCGCCGACTGTTCCGCTGAATCGCAGGTAAACATTGTTGTATTCAGCTAGTTCTGTGAGGGCTGGCATGGCTAAGGCTAATGGTCCTTTGTTGGTTGTGACAACATGTTTTCCTGTTTTAAACGCTTTAGTGATGTGTGACAGGGCTGGTTCAGCGTTTTTGATGTTGACAGGTGTGACTTCAACAACTACTTCTGCTTCAACCGACTCAATAACATCTAACGCAGGCATTCCTGGGTGCCCAAAGTCGGGGTCTGCAGATATTGGATAACCCTCGTTGCTTAATCGCTTCGAGCTTTTCAGGGCTTAGACCTTTTGGGTTTATAACTGCGCCGTCTATATCGGCGATGGCAACGATTTTTGGGTTAAACCCGTAATCCTTAACCTTTTCTGCATATCTGCGAGCAAGAATGGTAGTTACGCCCTTCCCAACTACGCCATAGCCAACTAAAATAATCCTCATTTTCATATTCACCTTGCCAAAATAACTCTTGGCGTTTTTAATCCTAAAGCCTGTTCGATAGCGGATATTTCAGCATCAACTTCAATGGGTTTTTCGCTTTGTTTAATCGCAGTGTCAGGATCTTTTAATCCATGCCCTGTTGTGATGCAGACTACCCGTTCATCCTTGTCGATAACGCCGTTTTTAACCAGCTTCTTTAAGCCTGCAATAGATGAGGCACTTGCAGGCTCCACAAAAATGCCCTCAATTCGAGCAAGCATTTTCTGAGCATCCAAGATTTCCTCGTCAGTTACGGTTTCAGCGGTTCCATGCGATTCATGAATGGCGTTGACGGCTTTCTTCCAGCTTACTGGAGCGCCGATTCGGATGGCTGTGGCGATGGTTTCTGGGTTTTCAACTGGAATTATTTTGTCGCTGTTAGTTTTGATTGCTTGAGCTATGGGTGCTGAGCCCGACAGCTTGTATTCCCGTCATTTTGGGCAGTGTTTTTATGAAGCCAAGTTGGTGGAATTCGGTTAAGCCTTTCCAGACGGCGCTTATGTTTCCTGCGTTGCCCACGGGTATGATGATTCTGTCTGGTGCTTCATTGTTTAGTTGCTCGCAGATTTCGTAGCCTAACGATTTCTGTCCTTCGATTCGGAACGGGTTAATTGAGTTAAGAAGGTAAATGCTCTTGTGTTTCTCAGCAAGTTTAAGCACGAATTCTAAGGCTTGGTCAAAGTTTCCTCGGACCTGCAAAACTTTGGCGCCGTGAATCATGGCTTGCGCCAGTTTTCCATAAGCAATTTTGCCTGAGGGAATAAGAACAGTGCATTTTATTCCTGCCCTTGCAGCGTAAGCGGCTAAGCTTGCGCTGGTGTTGCCTGTTGAAGCACAAATAACGTGTCTTGCGCCAAGTTCAACGGCTTTTGTGACGCCAACGGTCATGCCTCGATCTTTGAAGCTGCCTGTTGGGTTTTCGCCCTCATTTTTAACGTATACTTCTTTTAATCCTAATTCTTCGCCTAAACGTTGGGAACGATGCAATCCAGTGCCGCCTTCGTTTAGGGTTACTATGTGTGCGGCTTCGTGGATGGGCATGAAGTCTCGGTATCGCCAAACAGATAGGGGCTTTGTTTTCCAGTCGCTGTCTTTTAGGGTTTGAGCTAACTCTTTGAAGTCGAATTTTATTTCAAGGATGTCTCCGCATTTCTTGCAGAAATAAATAATCTCATCTATATCGTATTGTGTTTTGCAGTTTATGCATTCTTGATGTGTCATGTTTGATCTCCGTTAAATTATTTTTTGTAATTGGAAAGTTGTAGCTGAAGTATCAACTCTAACATTATTAATTTTGTTGTTAGCCATATGCTTCTTAACCCACCATGTTGGATAAAGCTTCGTAGGTTTTGAGGCTGTCTTTTTTCTCAACCACCATAATTGTTTCTGTCCAGCAGGAAATGAACTCAATAATGTTCACGTTTTGCTCTGCCAGCAAAGTTGCTAGGAACGCGACAACTCCCGGCGTTGCCTCCAGTTCCTCAGGCGAATGAACCACAATCATCGTGCAGTTATCATGTTTAACTAAAGCGTTTATGCGTTCAGGCAAATCGCTTCTGTCAAGCAAGATAAACAAATTTGCCCAGTAAATCAACTTTCATGCCTGTTTTGGAGGCAATTTCTTTGCCTGTTATCATGACGGCTTTTCGGTCATAAACTGCTATGCTGCTTCGTTTTAGAAGCTGGAGAACTTTTTCTTCTCTTTTCTGCTTGTGCTTTTGCAGTTCTTCTGAATAACGGCGTAAGGCGGCTTTTATGGCGCTTGTGTCATTGGTTTTTATTTCTTTTTGTATTTGTCTTGATAGCTCGCTTAGGTTCACTATGCCTTTTTCTAGGGCTTCCAGTAGGTATGGTTTGTTTCGCAGATGATTTCGAACGTTTTGAGCTATTGTCATAATAGCTACTGAATGTATCAAATGGTACATTTAAATTTTATTAAGTAACAAAAAAGTCACAATGTTTAAAAATACAGCATTTAAGGTAAGGGGAATAATTCAGAGCTAAAAAATGGGGGAGCAAAAAATAACCGAAAAAATCGTGTTAGCATACTCCGGCGGATTAGACACATCCGTATTAATCAAGTACCTCCAAGAAAAATACAATGCACAAGTAATAACAGTAACAGTAGATGTTGGTCAAGAAGAAGACCTTAAAGCAGCCGAGGAAAAAGCCAAAAAACTCGGCGTTCTCAAACATTTTTCAATCGACGCAAAAGACGAGTTTGCAAAAGACTACATTTTTCCAGCCATAAAAGCCAACGCCCTCTACGAAGGCAAATATCCGATAAGCACAAGCCTCTCACGACCACTTAATCGCTGCAAAGATGGTTGAAATTGCCGAAAAAGAAGGCGCAACAGCCTTAGCTCATGGCTGCACTGGAAGAGGCAACGACCAAGTACGCTTTGACGTTACCCTTGGCTCTTTAGCGCCTGACAGAAAAATTATTGCTCCAGTACGCGAATGGGGCATGACCCGCGAAGAAGAAATCGCTTACGCCAAAACCAAAGGCATCCCCGTCTCCAACGCAGCCAAAAAATACAGCATAGACGCAAGCGTTTGGGGACGAGCAATCGAATGCGGACTGCTTGAAGATGCAAGCCAAGCGCCACCTGAAGACGCTTACGAATGGACAGTTTCACCTGAAAAAGCACCAAACACCCCGGAAATTGTTACCATTACAGTTTGAGGCTGGCGTACCCGTTGCAGTAAACGGCAAAGCCATGCTGCCACTTGAACTTATTGAAGAAATGAATAAAATTGCTGGCAGAAACGGCGTTGGCACGCATAGATCACATTGAAGACCGCTTAGTCGGCATAAAATCAAGGGAAGTTTACGAGTGCCCAGCAGCAACAGTGATTTTGGAAGCTCACAAAGACCTTGAAAAAATGGTTATGACACGGCACCAAGTTCTCTTCAAGCAGCAAATTGATGCCGAATGGGTATTCTTAGCGTATGCTGGTTTATGGGTTGACCCGCTTAAAGATGACCTTGACGCCTTCATCAACAAATCCCAAGAAAACGTCACGGGAGAAGTCAAACTTAAACTCTACAAAGGCAGCTTGCAAGTTATCGGACGCTCCTCACCAATGTCACTCTACGACAAGAACTTGGCTAACTACAACATCAAAACCTCGTTCAACCAATCCTACTCTAAAGGCTTCATTGAACTGTGGGGACTGCAAACAAGAATGTACAATGCCCTCAAGAAAACAAGCAAAAAAGCTGCTGGAAAGAAAAAGCAAGCCTAACTAAAGGTGAGCAAACAGGAAGGTAAGATTGATGTCAAAGATACTGCATGGTGGACGGCTGTCGTCTGTGCGTGAAGATGTTGCAAAGTTTACTTCTTCACGAAAAGATGATGAACGCTTAGCCATAGCTGTCGTTGACATCAACAAAGCCCACGTTGTAATGCTCATGGAACAGAAAATAATCCAGTGGCAAGATGGAGCAAAAATCCTAAAAGCCCTTCAAAAACAATCCAGACGTTAAACTTGACCCTGCTGCTGAAGACGTTCACATGGCAGTTGAAGAAGCAGTCCTTAACGAAACTGGACCTGAAGTCGGCGGAAACCTGCATATCGCAAAAAGCAGAAACGACCAAGTTACAACCGCCATCCGAATGCAACTCCGAAATGAACTTGTCGAATTGATGCTTAAGGTGCTTGAGATGCAGGAAAGCCTCTTGGACACAGCCAGCAAACACGTCGACACAGTTATTTTGGAGTACACTCACCTGCAAGCAGCGCAGCCAGTCACCTTTGCCCACTACTTGCTTTCACATGTTCAAGGGTTGGAGCGTGACTTGGAGAGACTTGCAAGGCGCTTATGAACGGGTTAATCTGTGCCCTCTTGGCGCTGGAGCATTGGCAACGACAAGTTTTCCAATAAACCGCAAAAGAACCGCTGAGCTCTTAGGCTTCGATGCAGTGTTGGAGAATTCGATTGATGCGGTTGGCAGCCGAGACTTCATCCTTGAAACCCAAGCGGCATTGACTTTACTTGCTGTGAATTTGAGCCGTTTAGCTGAGGATTTGATAATTTGGAGCTCACAAGAATTCGGCACAATCGAGTTGCCTGACGAATTCACTTCAACCAGCAGCATTATGCCGCAAAAAAAGAACCCTGAAGTGCTTGAAGTTATCCGTGCAAGAGCCAGCTATGCATTAGGCGATTTTGTTGCTTCAGCCGCCGCAGTGAAAAGTTTGCCCTCAACCTATAATCTTGATTTCCAAGAGGTAACGCCGAAGCTTTGGGCTTCAATAGACAACCTATCCAGCTCACTTAGCATATTTGCACAGCTTATTCCTAACTTGAAAGTTTCATCAAACGTTGAAAGCAAAGCCGCAGCAGGCTTTGTTGGCGCAACCGAACTTGCTAACATGCTTGTACGCAAATACAATGTTGCTTTCCGAACTTCCCACAAGATAGTTGGCGCTCTTGTCAAAGTCATTGATTGATTCAAAGCAAACTTTGTTCGATGCGACGCCTGAACTGCTGCAGAAGGTAGCTCAGCAAGCTGCTGGAATCAAATTAATGGTTAAGAAAGAGGATATGATCTGAATGCACGAATCCACGTAAACTAATCGAAACATATAAAGTGCAAGGCGGTCCTTCACCCGTTGAGGTTGAAAAATCCATCACAACAGCTAAAGAAGAATCATGGCAGAAGCAAAAAACAACATAGCTAAACTTAAAAACAACCTTGCAGATGCAGAAAAGAAACTTAACTCAACCTTGGAATCTTACTCTCTTTCAGAACTCTCCGAAAACGTAAGACTTAAAAATCCAAACTTATAGGTAGAATAGGGCTTTGGTCCCACAACATAGCACGTTCAACAAAAATAAAAAAGCGATTCTGCTTCTTGAAGACGGAACGTCATTTATCGGTAACGGTTTTGGAGCAACAGGAAAAATCTCAGGCGAAGTAGTATTCTCAACTCAGATGGTTGGTTATCCAGAAGCGCTTACTGACCCATCGTATAAAGGTCAAGTTTTAACTTTAACTTACCCGCTTGTAGGCAACTACGGCGTTCCATCAAACGAATTAAACCTTGGTCTTCCGCTCTATTTTGAGTCAGACCATATTCAAGTTCAAGGCTTAGTAATTCACGAGTTATGCCACGAACCTTTCCATTGGGCATCAACAAGAACCCTTGACAAATGGCTTTCAGACGAAGGCGTCCCAGGAATTTACGGCGTTGACACCAGACGCTTAACAAAGAAACTTAGAACTCACGGTGTCATGCTTGGGATTTTGCAGGTTTTTGAAGCAGGCGAAGAACCCAATTTGGATGCGATCTTAAAGAACGGCAAAAACATTGCTGACCCTAACTTGACTGATTTAGTTAAGGAAGTTTCAGTTAAAAAACCCGTCAAATACAGTGTTGACGGCAAAAAAACCGTTGTCTTAATTGACTGCGGAGTCAAATACAGCATCATCCGCAACCTGCTTAAACGAGGCATAAACGTTGTTCGGGTGCCCTATGACACTTCAGCCAGCGAAGTCATGGCTTACAATCCTGACGGTGTCTTCTTAAGTAACGGTCCAGGCGACCCCAAGAAATGCGTGGAAACAATCGAGTGCATCCGAGAATTAACTGAGAAAGTTCCGCTTATGGGCATTTGCCTTGGCGCTCAAATATTAGCATTGTCGTTGGGCGGAGACACTTACAAACTAAAATTTGGTCACCGCGCCCAAAACCAACCCGCCCTTGACCTAAACAACAACCGCTGCTACATTACAACTCAAAATCACGGTTACGCCATAGACTTAGAATCCTTAAAGAAAACGCCGCTTGGAACCTTGGTTCATTAACCCCAACGACAAAACCACGGAAGGCATCAAACACAAAAACAAACCAGTTTTTGCAGTACAATGGCATCCTGAAGCTTCACCAGGACCATACGACACCGAACTGCTGTTTGACAAATTCGCTAAGACGTTGGAGGTTAAATAGATGCCAAAGTTTGACTGGATAAAGAAAGTGCTGGTTCTTGGAAGCGGCGCCATAAAAATCGGTGAAGCAGCCGAATTTGACTATTCAGGAAGCCAATGCCTCAAAGCTCTGCGGGAAGAGGGCATAGAAACCGTACTGATTAACCCTAACATAGCCACTATTCAAACTGACCCACGGTTGTCAGGAAAAGTCTATCTTCTACCAGTCACCCCTGAATACGTTGAAAAAGTTATCGAGAAAGAACGCCCAGACGGCATACTTTTGGGGTTCGGCGGACAAACCGCCTTAAACTGCGGTTTAGAACTTGAAAAAAAAGGCATCCTGCAAAAATATAATGTTAAAGTTTTAGGCACACCTGTCCAAGCCATAGAGGACACTGGTGACCGAGAACGTTTCCGCCAAGCAATGCTCAAAGCAGGTGTTCCACCGCTTAAAAGCAAATCAGCTACAAGCGTAAAGCACGCTTTGGAAGTGGCTGAGGAAATCGGTTACCCAGTTATAGTTCGTGTTGCTTACACTCTTGGCGGCAAAGGCGCAGGCGTAGCCCACAACGCTGAAGAACTTAAAGAAATAGCAACTCGAGGTATAGCTCAAAGTCGAATCGGCCAAGTTCTAATTGAAGAGTATGTTGGGCACTGGAAAGAAGTCGAATATGAAGTTATGCGTGACTACGCTGACAACTGCTTAACAGTTTGCAACATGGAAAACTTTGACCCCATGGGCGTCCACACAGGCGACTCAATAGTTGTTGCGCCCTCACAAACCATGATCAAACCGCGAATACCACCTTATCCGGTCAACTTCAATAAACGCTATCCGCAGCTTAGGCATCGTTGGCGAATGCAACATCCAATGGGCACTTAACCCAAATCAGAAGAATACCGTGTTATCGAAGTTAACTCACGCATGTCCAGAAGCTCCGCCTTAGCAAGCAAAGTAACTGGTTACCCCTTAGCCTACATAGCCACAAAACTAACGCTTGGGCTACACGCTTCCAGAATTGATTAACAAAGTAACAGAAGTCACAACCGCCTGCTTCGAACCAGCCTTAGACTACATAACCGTCAAAATTCCACGTTGGGACCTGCAGAAATTCAAGAATGCAGACCGCCATGTTGGTCCCCAGATGCGTTCTGTCGGCGAAGTCATGGCTATTGGACGCTGCTTTGAAGAGGCACTGCAGAAAGCCGTGCGCATGTTGGATACTGGCAAAATAGGTTTAGTTTGCAACCCAGAAGATTCTGAGCCTGAATCTGAAGAAAGACTTACGAGACGAAATTGCAAACCCCACTGATGAACGACTCTACAAGATTGTTAAAGCATTAAAGATGGGCATACCCATCACGGAAATTTACCGCTTAAGCGGCGTTGACCCATTCTTCCTCTATAAAATCCAAAACATCATTAATATGGAAGCACAACTTCGCACTCTAAACCTTGCAGAAGCTCTGCTGCAGAAATTATTCGTGAAGCTAAACGTTTAGGCTTCTCAGATGAACAAATTGCCAAATGCCAATGCACTGATGAATTCACAATTAGAGCATTTAGAAAAAGCGCCAACATTCTTCCCGCTGTTAAACAAATTGACACTTTAGCTGCTGAGTGGCCAGCAAAAACAAACTATCTCTACCTGACCTACGGCGGAGACGAAGACGACATTGAATTAACCACTACACAGAGCAAAGTTATCGTTCTTGGCGCAGGCGTCTTTCGAATAGGTTCAAGCGTAGAGTTTGACTGGTGCGGCGTCAACACCATTTGGGCACTTAAGAAAAACGGCATAAAAGAAGCCATCATGGTCAACTATAACCCAGAAACCGTCTCCACAGACTATGATGTTTCAGACAAACTCTACTTTGAAGAATTAACAATCGAACGCATCTTAGACATTTACGAGAAAGAAAACCCCTTAGGCGTCATCACCAGCGTCGGCGGTCAAATCCCAAACAATCTAGCCATGAAACTCTCCAACGCAGGAGTAAAACTTCTTGGCACCTCCGCTGAAAACGTTGATTTGGCTGAAGACCGCTCAAAATTCAGTGCACTTCTTGATCAACTGGGAATTTCTCAGCCAAGCTGGAGCAAACTCCTATCCATTGCCGATGCGAAACGGTTTGCCGAAAAAATCGGTTACCCAGTTATTGTGCGCCCAAGCTATGTGCTGTCTGGTTCAGCGATGCGTGTAGCCTACAATGAAACGTCACTTGAGAATTTCCTTAACTTAGCTGCGAAAGTTTCACGTGATCACCCAGTAGTCATCAGCAAATTCATTAATCGCGCCAAAGAAGTTGAGGTCGACGGCGTTTCAGACGGCGAAACCGTTTTTATCGGCGCCATAATGGAGCATGTGGAAAACGCTGGCGTCCACAGCGGCGACGCAACCATGACTATTCCGCCTCAAGCGTTAAAGCTTGAGGTTCAAAAGAAAATTGAGGATTGCACACAAAGCATCGTTAAAGCCCTCAACATTCATGGACCCTACAACATCCAATACCTTGTCAAAGACGACGTAGTAAACGTTATCGAATGCAACCTGCGAGCATCCCGTTCAATGCCGTTTGTCAGCAAAACACGCGGAATAAACCTCATTGAACTCGCTACTTTGGCGATGCTGGGCAAAAAAATTGACGGCGTTAAACTCTCCCCGATGACTGTTGCGCCTCATGTTGGTGTTAAGGTTCCCCAGTTCAGCTTTATGCGTTTAAGCGGCGCTGACCCAGTTCTCGGAGTAGAAATGCTCAGCACTGGCGAAGTAGCATGTTTAGGCGAAAACTTCTCTGATGCTTTCTCTAAAGCGTTGCAGTCTGCAGAATTCAATATTCCGCCAAAAGACGGCGCAGTATTCATAAGTGTTGGCGGCGATGAAGAACGCAAAAAACGGGTTGTGCCGATAGCTAAGGCTTTTGCTGAAATGGGCTTCAAAATCTACGCAACTGCACACACCGCTAATGTTCTCAACGAAGCAGGCGTTAATGCCACTGTGCTCTACAAAGTTAAGGAAGCTCAAGTTAACCCAAACATTTTGGATTACCTGCAGGAGCGCAAAATCGACTTAGTCATCAACGTGCCCATAGCTAACCGGCAGAATAGTTTCTCAGACATCTTAACCGACGGCTACATCATCCGACGCCAAGCAGTAGAATTCAACGTACCAGTCATTACGAACCTACAATTAGCCGCCGCACTGGTGGAAGTGCTAAAACAGAAAGGCAAAAACGGCACCTCAATCCGCTCACTCAACGAGTACATGGACGACTTACCCTGGAAACACTGGTGAGATAACTCCATTTCGCACATTTTCGTAGAAATGCATATTATTGGCAAAGCATTATAAATGCATCAATAACTTTCTTACATCTTCCATAGTCGATTTTAAGCAACACAAAATTGTATAACGGCTTGTCAAGAAATCCATCGACCTAATACTGTTCAAGATTGAAATGCGAAATTTGGTGCGGAGAACAGATCCAGAATATGTCACCATCTTACAGGTGAGGTCTCTGCTGAAACAAGCTGTCAATGAATTGAGTTATTGCACAAAAAATATTAACGTTGCGAAGCCTTTTCGATTGGCATTAAGGTAAGCTACTTGTCTAAACAAGCCAAAACTCGGACAGTAGAAGAGATTAACCAGAAAATCAGCAATGGCGATGTTCAAGTTTTAACTGCTGAAGAAATGAAAAAACTAGTTGAAAGCAGCGGCGTTGAAGTTGCCTTTAAAGAAGTTGATGTTGTTACAACAGGCACTTTTGGAGCCATGTGTTCGCTCTGGCGCAGTTATTAATCTTGGGCACTCTGACCCGCCGATAAAAATTGACCATGCATGGATGAACGATGTGGAAGTTTGCCATCCAGGCGCAGCAGTTGACCTGTTTATTGGAGCAACAAACATGTCAGAGAAGCAGCCGTTCGAGTATGGCGGCGGACACGTAATCCAAGACTTGGTGGCTGGAAAAGAAGTTGAACTCCGAGCCACAGCCTATGGAACAGACTGTTACCCAAGAACTCAACTTAAAACAAACATAACAAAAGACGATTTAAACCAGTTTTATCTTCTTGAATTTCCGCAACTGCTACCAACGCTACAACTGCGCCGTGAACACCAGCGACGAAACCATCTACACTTACATGAGCAAACTTTTGCCCAGATTGCGAAACGCCACGTTTTCTGGTGCAGGCGAATTAAACCCGCTTATGAATGACCCAGATTACGAAACCATTGGCATGGGAACCCGCATTTTCCTTGGCGGAGGACAAGGCTACGTTATTGGCGAGGGAACTCAGCATAGCCCCAAAAACCTAAACGGCACCTTGATGGTTAAAGGCGATGCGAAAAAGATGTCGCCTGAGTTCTTGCAGGGCGCCGCCTTCACGAGGTATGGCACTTCAATGTATGTTGGCTTAGGAATTCCTATTCCAATTCTAAATGAAGGCTTAGCGAAGAAAACGGCGATTCGTGACAGCGAAATCTTAACCGATGTTGTTGATTACAGCGTGCCGCGAAGAGACCGACCCAAACTTAGGCAAGTGAGTTATAAAGAGCTAAAGTCTGGCTCTATAACAATTAACGATAAAAAAGTCAGAGTAAGCTCCTTGTCCAGCATAAAGATGGCTAAGAAAGTTTCCCAGACACTGAAATCTTGGATTGAAGAAGGCACATTTTTCTTAACTTCGCCTGTTGAGCGGTTGCCGACTGACACCGTTTTTAAGCCGATGAGGCAAACCGAGGAAATACCATTCGTCGTCAGCGTTATGCATCCAGCAGTCACATGCACCGAAGACGAAGAAATACAAGCCATCGCACATCGAATCGTTACCAAATCAGTTAACCACATAGTTGTGGTTGATGATGCTGGCAAATTGAAGGGCATAGTTACTTCTTGGGATGTCACTCGGGCTATGGCTGAAGGCAAAAAAGCGTTAGCCGACATCGAAACACACAATGTTTTCACCGCTAAACCCGATGAGCCGCTGGAAGTCGCTTCAAAACGGATGGCGCAACACAACATTTCAGCATTACCAGTTATTGATATTGAAAAGAAAGTGCTGGGAATAGTCACTTCTGAAGACGTTTCTAAACTGTTAGGACGGTAAAAACATGGTGAGAATTCTTTTAAGATTCTCAGAAGAACAAGTTTCACAGCCAATAGCTTCCCAAATAATTATTGAGTACAAAGTGCCCATGGTAATTTTGTCAGCGCACATAAACTCTAAAGGCGGCGAAATACTCGCTGAAATCCCAGATGAGCAGCAAGAAAAAATAGTGAAAGCATTCAGAGAAAGAGGCATCTCAGTTACAGTGCCTAAACTTATCGAAGTAGACGCTGAAAAATGTTTCAGCTGCGGCTCCTGCGTCGCACTTTGCCCCGTGGAAGCCATAAGCATAGATAAAGATTCCACCGTGCAGTTCGACAAGGAAAAATGTGTAGGCAGCACCTGCAGCATCTGCGTTGACGCATGCCCAGCAAGAGCATAAAATCAGTCAAACAAAACAACAATGACCAATCAGTCAAACAATAGGAAAAACAAATGACTCATAACCTCTTCAAAGAAAACTTTACTCTAAAAGAAACTCAATGCACAATAATTTCTGATAAGCAACAAGCCATCCAAGCCGCTATCGAATCAATTAAACGCAACAGGCAAGAACTTGAAATTTACGTAAGAGCAAACCCTAAATTTCTGTACACGCTAAAACCAATTCCTGCCCCAGAAAAGCCTCTTGTTGCTAAATTGATGGCTTAAGCCGCTGAAAAAGCGGGTGTTGGACCGATGGCGGCTGTTGCTGGAGCCATAGCTGACTTAGCAGTAAACGACATGATCAATGCAGGCTGCGAAGTGGCTGTTGTGGAAGACGGCGGAGAAATCTCAGCAATATCAAACATACCCGTTGATGTGGCAGTTGCCGCTGGAGAAGAACCCCTTCAAAACGGTTTGGCTTTCGGCTCACAGAATTCCCAATTGGCGTTGCCACAAGTTCAGGACGTTTTAGCCACGCACTAAGTTTTGGCGATGCGGAGGCAGCAACGGTTTTCTGCAAAAACGCCACCTTAGCTGATGCAGCAGCCACAGCTGTTGGCAATGTGGTTAAAGGTGAGGACTTGCTGTTGGAATTAAAGCAGGAATTAACGTAGGAATGTCAATTGAAGGGGTTGATGGTGATGCTAATAATTTACAAGGGCAAAGTGGTACTGGCGGGAAAAATCCCTGAAATAATAAAGGTAGACAAATCAGAATAAAATGAGTCTTCTTAAAAAGAAGGCAAGTTTCCGAAGTTGTTGTGTGTTTTAATGTTCTAAATCATCTTTTGAAATTGGAAAAAGTTTCGACGTGCATGAAAACTCTTAAATTATACAATTCCCAACTGAACTGCAAGGTCTCTTCAATGTCATCAAACACTAACACGCTTGAAATCCAAAGCTACGACGATAAAGAAAAAATGTTTTATGTAAAATCACCCAACGGCAACGTTGTGAAGGTTCAAGATACCTTTGCAGAAATGTTCGCGCTTTGGGTAGGAAGAGTTTTAATCACTGCTCAAAACGAAAAATGGGCACAAATCGCCGCAAGCTTAACTACGGGTTTTGCCACGAGCGTAATTGAGGCGACTGCGGAAGCAGCAATCGAACGAACTGTTCCAGCAGACCAGACACCTGACAAACGACCTGGAGTACTTATTCAAATTTATAATCGTGACCGCTTTGAACTCAAACATCAACTTATGCAACGTATCGGCCAATGCACCCTGACTTGTCCAACAACCGCAGCCTTCAACGGCTTAGTAGGCAAACGAACATTAGACGTCGGCAACAGCCTACGCTACTTCGGCGATGGCTTCCAGAAAAAAGCCATGGTTGGCGGAAGAAAATGCTGGAAAATCCCAGTTATGGAAGGCAACTTCATCGTTGAAAACGGTTTTGGCGCTATGGAAGCGGTTGCAGGCGGCAACTTTATGATTTTTGCAAAAGACCAACCATCGGGATTGAAAGCGGCTGAAGCAGCAGCAGACGCAATCCGCGCAAATGCTCCTGACGTAATTATGCAGTTTCCAGGCGGAGTTTGCCGTGCAGGAAGCAAAGCTGGCTCGCTCAAATACAAACTGAAAGCTTCAACTAACCATCCGTATTGCCCAACATTGCGCACACTTGTGCCTGATACTGTTGTTCCAGAAGGCGTAACTTGCGTTTATGAAATTGTCATGAACGGCTTAACATTGGACGCTGTCAAAAAAGGCATGAAAGAAGGCGTAACCGCAGCAATCGGCGTGCCTGGCGTTGTAAAGATTTCATCTGGCAACTATGGTGGAAAGCTGGGTCCGTTCAAGGCTTATCTAAGAGAAGCCATAGGCGCACCCATGCCAGAGCCAGCAGCAGCGCCGCCAGCTAAGCCAAAAGCCTAACAACTTCCTTTTTTATGTCGGAACTTTTATTTGATTCCTTTTAACGTTAGTTATCCAATTAAACGATAGATTTAGTGAAGTTATTTGAGTACAGCGAAAAAATCGTCTCTTGAACTATTCAGGCTAAGAAAAATGCTCAATTCCCTAGCCAGCAAAGAGGGCAGCCACACGGAACTCATCACTGTTTATGTTCCGCCAGGCAAACAAATCAGCGATGCCCTTAACCTTCTACGCAACGAATATGGAACCGCCAGCAACATCAAATCAAACGTTACACGCAAAAACGTGCTTGACGCCATCACTAAAGCTCAGCAGAAACTCAAGCTCTTCAAAGACCCAGGCGAAAAAGGCATAGTGATTTTTACAGGTGCTCTTCTGGCAGAAGGTGCTGCGCCAGGAACCGAACGCATGGAAGCCTACGTCATTGTTCCGCCTGAACCCATCAGAATTTTCCTTTACCGCTGCGACTCACGTTTCCACACTGAGCATCTGCAGGAGATGCTGCGGGAAAAAGAAACCTATGGCATCTTGCTGGTGGATGCCAATAACGCTACCATTGCAACCTTGCAGGGCAAACGTCTGGAGATTGTTCGGCAGATGCATTCGGGTGTTACAGGCAAAACTAAGGCAGGTGGGCAATCAGCTCGGCGATATGAACGCTTGCGGGACATGCAGCTAAACGAGTATTTTACCCGTGTTGGAGCACATGCGAACGAAACTTTCCTGCCGATTGACAATTTAAAAGGCATTATTCTTGGGTGGTCCTGGACCGACAAAATATGATTTTGAGAAAGGCGGCTATCTGAACTATCAGTTTAAAGACAAAATTCTCGATGTAGTTGACACAGCTTACGTGGAGGAGCAAGGCGTTAAAGAAGTAATGGATAAAGCGCCTGAAATCATGAAGAAAGTCCGCTACATCGAAGAGAAAGCAATCATGCAGAAATTCCTCTATGAAGTCGGCCATGACACTGGCATGATAACTTATGGTGAAGCTGAAGTGCGGCGGCTCCTGCAGGCGGGAGCTGTGCGCTTGCTTATCATGTCTGAGAGCTTGGATTTGGTCCGTGTCACCGTTAAATGCAGCGCTTGCGGCTACGAAGAACAGCACACCGTTAAAAGCAAAGATAAGTAGCTGATTTCGAGAAAGGTCTTAGTCGGTAAACCATGTGCTAAATGCAATGCGCCATCGTTGACAGTTGTGGATAAGAAAGATGTCGTTGATGACTTGGCTGAGCTAGCTGAGCTTTCAAACACGGATGTAGAGGTTATTTCTACTGAAACTGAAGAGGGACAGATGCTCAAGAACGCTTTGGCGGCATCGCAGCAATGCTCAGATTCAAACAACAAAGCATAGAGCTAAGTTTCTTGTGAAAACAATAATAATAAAGATTATTAATAGATAACTGTTAATCAAGATTCGAGAATTTTGGGGTAAGGTGTTGGGGGTTTGCCCCTTCTCCTTTGAACTACAATTCTTTCTATCTTACTGAAGCGCTTGTTTTGTATATAAGGGATATTTCGGTTTCTGATATATCAACGCTATTTATTATTAAATCGTCTAAACTGCAAAAGCTGCTCTGCTTGGCTTTTGTCCATACCCTTTACAAACAGTTGTTTCTGTCTTGATGTGGCGCCAGAGGCAAGCTCAACTTTAGCATGCAAAAGCTTTGAGAATTCTTTCAAAATTTCCTTGTTTACTTTGCCTTTCACTGGTTCTTCGGTGGAGTGGACAACGATTTCATCTCCATCAAACTCTATTTTGAATTTGGGGGAGTTGGGTTTAACAAAAATTGTGATGATTACGCCGTCTTTGGTTTCGTTTATGCTCATGCAGTTATGCACTCGGCTGGCTTGCGCGCTTTGCTGCTTTGCAGTGCCCAGCTAAACTTGTTGCGCAGCGTTTGTAGGGTAGAATTTTTCGATGTCGAACTTGACTTTTTTTGCCCATTTCACGTAAGCTGTCGGGTCAATGTAGGATTTGAGTGATGTGCCCAAGTTGTATTCTTTGGTCAGCTTTGTTAATTCCAAATCCAGTTTAGCCCGCTCTATTCGGGTTTCAAGTGACTCGGTTTTTTTGCCTTCAGCCTTCTTCACTAGCAAGCTGCTGCTCAAGTGATTTGAGGTTGGCTTCTTTTTTCTCCACGCGCTGGTCAAAAGTTGGTGGAACTTTGCGTTTGTGATTTGCGACTTCTGCAACTTTGAAATTTGCCATTTTTGCAGCGTAAATTTTTCAGTAATCTGGGGTCTTCTTTGGTTACTCCGCTTTTTTCAAGTTCTTCTCTGACGGTTTTTGTGCATCTCCATGTTCGGAAGACTTTGGCGGTTAATTTGGGCATTTTTTCAGAGAGGAAACGAGCTAACGTTTTTGGAGTCGATGCCTTCAAAGAGGTATTCTTTGCTTGTTTTGGCATGTAGTTTTGGATGTTTCGGATGACTTCTGGCGGTGCTGGAATGTCTTTTATCCCATCTGACGCTGTCTTTGCCAAGAAAGTCAAAGTGGATTGATGTTTCCTTCAATTTTGATGTGTTCTGCTCTAAGAGTGATTGCGCCTACGGTGTCAGCTTCGTCGGGGTCTTTTTCGTCGCCAACCCTCATGTTAGGCACCAAAATAAGCCAAGCAACAGTTGCAACTTTGCGCCTCTAACTTTATCCTTGGAATCCAAGTTCTCTGAGAATGTGCTGCTCAATTGTTTTGATTTGTTTGCCTAAGTTTCGGCTTTTTGAAACTTTTCTTTTTCGCGGTTCTGCTTTAGAAATGCTGTGTCGCTGAACCAGACGTACTTGATTTTGCCTGTAGCTTGTCTTCCCACTTTGCAACATACATTTTGTTGGGTTCCCAAACTATGCCTTTCCATTTCTCCTGGTTGGAACAGGCTGCATCAGTTGTAGGAAGATTGAGAATTATGTCTTGCTTCGCTTGGGCCATCCTTCCATTTTCCACGCTGCGGATGGTCACCTCGTCCAGCAAAAAGGCATGATGGCTCAGAAGTCCAGTTGGCAATCTCAAGTTTTTGCCCATCAACTTCTGCGTAACCATATTTTTCTTTAAATTCTAACCGTTTGACTTTACGTTCTTCAGCTTGCTGTTTTTTGACTTCTTTAGTTAAGGCTTCTTTCTTTGCTTTTTCATTTCAATGAAGTTGCAGATTTGGGTGAAGTCAATTTCTGTTAATCTGGTTGCCGTTGTTTGAAGTTGCAGGGGATGCTCGATGTTTTGTAAGTATTTTGGAATAAAACTGCATCAAGAAAGCTTGCTGATGGATTTTCCTTTTTGAGCTTGTTCAAGAAACTCTTTCATGAAATTCTTTTTGAAAACTTTGTCTGGCGGAGAAACGGTTGATAAGTGATTTTCTTACCCATGCAACCGCCATCTGCTCGCTTTTAGGCGTCAACTTTACTGTTTGACCGTTGATTTTGATGCTGAAGCCTTTGTAATCGTAAATTGGAACAAATATGCCGTTATGCTTTAAACTTTTCATAACATGCTTCATTAAGTTAAACCTCAATATTCGGCAAAGACTTTTCGTTTGTCTTGCCAATATTTGTTTATACATAGTTTTTTTACTTTTCGGTCTTAAACTTGCTAACTTTCCATAACCTTACTTCGAAGCTTAAAAAGATATAGCAGAAAACGGCAAAGTTTACTCGAAAAACAGCTTTTTTTGCTTTTTTGCAGCCCGATCACTTTGAAGCTTCTTATAAACCGCCTCAACATTTTTCCTTTCAACATATCCTTTGTGTGGGCGGAAACCACCTGAAAAACCGCCTGGAATATGCATCAGTTCATGAATTAAAGTTCTCTCTTTATCTTCAGGAGACATTCTGTCGTAAATCTCTGAAATAACTTCAATGGTGTAGGATGGCGGGAGGTTTAGGACTCCTTGCCAAATTTTGCCTAAACCATGAATGCGGGCGATTGTGCGTCTGGCTTTGGAGCCTTTGCTTCGTACGCAGAAAACGAATTGTGGCACAACATGGTAGAACTCGCATTCCTCTGCCAACTGATCTACTTGTTTTTTGATTTCTGGAGCTTCAAAATATTTAATCGGCAAAGTCCCTCATCTCTCCTCATGCCATTGTATATGATCTGTTAGATTTAAAAGCTAACGTGCTTCTACGCACAATTTTCTCTAGCTCCATCCAGAAAGTTGCAACAAATGCTACAGCAACAACTATAAGCCCAATCAGTAAGAGTTAAGCCTGTTATTTTAAGCGAAGCCGCTATGCCCGGCACGTTTGTTGCCAATAATCAACGTCAGCTATTACGACTAAAGCCCAAAGCACCATAATCTTGTTTGAAAGAATGCCCAGTTTTGAGAGCGGTTCTTTTTCTGAGCGGAAGTTTAAGGCTAAGAAAATGTGACCAAACATCCATGTTGCAAAAGCTACGGTCTGCGCATGTTGAATGGCTGATGCTGTGGGTTTTGGTACCAAGTGAACAGGTAAGTTGCAGTCACCGCTGCAAATAAGCTTAGAGCACCTAAGGCTAAGCTTGTAAGCATAGTTTTGTTCAGGAATTTCTCTTTCGGGTTCGTTAGGTGGACTTATCCATGATGCCTGCTTCTTCTGGTTCAGCCACGAATGTGGCAGATGCCGCTAAATCCATGAATAACTCAAGCACTATGATTTGTATGGGAGCAAACGGCAAGCGGAATGCCAAGTATGATTGGAACAAGGAAAATTGAAACCAAAGCTACTTTGCAAGCTAAATAGTAACGGATCCCCTTTTCGAAGGTTGCTGAATAGTTTGCGTCCTTCTTTAACCGCAGTTTCTATGGTTGCAAAGTTGTCGTCAGTTAAAATCATGTCCGCTGTTTCTTTGGCTACATCAGTTCCACGGATGCCCATTGCGATGCCAATATGCGCTTCTTTGAGGGCTGGAGCATCATTTATTCCATCGCCCGTGACAGCTACGATTTCGCCGTTCTCTTTTAAGAGTCGAACCAACCGCAGTTTATCTTCAGGGGTTACCCGCGCAAAAACATATGTGTTCTTCAACGCCTTTTTGAAGTCTTGATCAGTCATTTTTGCGATTTCGACCGCCAGTTAACACTTTGCGCTGTTTATGCCAACTTGGGCAGCGATGGCTTTCGCTGTTTCTGGGTGGTCACCAGTAATCATTATTACTTTTATGCCTGCTTCTTGGCAGGTCTTGATGGCTCCTTTGACTTCTTTTCGTGGCGGATCAATGAAGCCTAAGATGCCGACGAAAACAATGTCTCTTTCAAGATTTTGTTCGTCAGAATTGCCGTGTAAGTCTGTGGTAGCCAAAAGCTAATAGGCGTTCACCCGACTGCGCCATTTGCGCCATGACTTTGTCTACTTCGATTTCTTACCGAATCAGAAAGGGGTGTTTCTTCTCCTCTAAGCAAGATTTTGGTAGATTTTGCTAAGATTCTCTCAGGTGCACCACTTGACAGAATCAACTGCCGAATTGCCATAATTGGTAAATGTAAGAAGCCATTTTTCGTTTAACATCAAAGCTTAATTCGTCTTTTAGTATCCAATCTTTTGTCATCTCCTGAACGTCAATTTCTTCTTGTTTTAATCGTTCAAGAATTGCCTGCGCCATAGGATTGCCAAGTAACTGTGTTGCTTGACTGTTGATGGCGTCGCTTGCAAAAAGCGCAGTTTTTAAAGCTGCTTTCTCATTTTCTTCAAATTCCTTGACTTTCTGCGAACTGCGCCATCAAAGTATAGCTGTCTCCAGTCGCATTTTGTTTTCTGTTATCGTGCCTGTTTTGTCTGTGGCTATGACTGTTACGTTTCCAAGGGTTTCAGCTGCCCGTAACCGCTTCACTATGGCGCCTTTTTTAGACAGTGAGATAGCTGCCAACGCCCAAAACCATTGTTACAATGATGGGAAGCTCTTCAGGGATAACGACAAAAGCCAATGATAACCCATAAAGAATCGTGCTTCGCAGGTTAGGCTGGACCCCTCTAATATAACTTAATACTGGGATTAGGATGCTAAAGAAAAGAGCAATCCAAACAAGTGTTTTTGAAAGTTGCTTCATACGCTATTTGTAAGCTTGTTTTCGGCTCTTTAGCCGCTTTAGTTATGCCCACAACTCTTCCTAGCTCCGCTCTTGACCCCTGTTGCCGTCACTATTGCTTTCGCTCTTCCTCCCGTAATTATCGTTCCAGAGAAAAGCATGTTTGCTTGGTCAGTGATTCTGGTTTCACTTGCAACCTTTTGAATTGACATCTTTGGATACTGGAAACGATTCTCCTGTTAACGACGACTCATCAACTTCTAATCCGAAGCTTTCAAGTAACCTCGCGTCAGCTGGTACTCTTTGACCAGTTTTTAAAAGGAAAATGTCGCCGGGAACAACAAATGCTGTTTCAATTTCTTTATTTTGCCCATCCCTCAACACTGATGTAGTGGGTGGCGCAAGTTGCTTAAGCGAAGTGATTGAACGTTTGGCCCTGTATTCATTCCACACTTCAGCAAAGACAAGAATAATTATTATTACGATTATTGTTAAAGCGTCTGTTAAACTGCCGATTATACTGTAGATTACTCCTACAGTGATCAGGAGTAGAATCATTGGTTCAGTTAATTCTTCTTTGAAAATGTCCAAAAAACGGATTTCTCTTTGCAAAACAAGAGTGTTTTTTCCATATGTGTTTAGTCGCTGTGCTGCCTCTTGCTCTGTTAAGCCTTTATCTGGATTCACGCCTAGTTGGCGGATGACTTCTTGTGTTTCTTGTGAATGCCATTGGCTCATTACAGCACCCGAATCACATAATTATTAGAGTTGCGGTTAAAGGGAGTTTGCCCTAAAAAGTTTGCGCTGATAATCGATAGAATTTTTATCGTTTGCTTTTTGCCTTCTTGGCTTTTCTCAATTTTGCTTTTGAGTTTTTTAAGATCTGTCAAGAATAACAAGAACACGGGAGTTGCCATTTCTGTTCAAGTTGTTTTGGGCGGGTTTTTTGATTTAGGGTTTGAATCGCTTGCACGTCGCGTCCATAGAAGTGCTTTAAAGTGCTTTACCGTCCATTAAAGTGCACAGAAGTGCTTTAAAGTCTAAACGTTAATACTTTCCAAAAGATTTTTGTGGAAAGAAATTCTGGAGTGAAGAAAATCCTTTCGGAATTATTGGATGTAGTCTAAGGTTTTGTTTTGTGTCTCGTGGATTTCCTTCATCGATTCATACTGCGCTTCAATCAGGATTTTAAGCGAATCAATATTTGTCTTAATACTTTCTAGCTCTGCGGTTTTAGTTAGAACACCTGATTTTTCAAGTTGGTCATTCATATTCCCAACGGTAACTTCAAGCACTTTTACTTTAAAAGCAAAAATCTGAAGCGTGTAGAGTAAACTTAATTGAGAATTTAAGATTTCAAGTTGATCTAAATGGCGGGTTTTCTTGATAAATGCCCGAATTTTTTGCTCCTCAGACGCTTCCGGCGAGTGCATGATTTGCTCATAGAGCGCTGATTGGTTTGAGGTTGCTTCTTTTGTTTCATCTACAACTTTCTGAATTCGTTTAGCGGTTTTATCTAACAGATCTAATACTTCATCCAAATCTTTCTCCCCCAATATACAGGTAAACGTACTTTCATGAAACTATATCAACTATTATATATAATTTTAAAAATTTCTTCAATCCATTGATTTTAGTCACTATTATCGCTGTTCAAAACTAACTTAATTTTTAAAAAAAACTAAGATTGAAGAACCTGCGCTTTTGAAGTATTTCGTTTGTTACTCTTCTTGTTTACGTAAAGTGCAATTACAACTAAGCTTACGAAAGCGACGACGATTGCAATCCAGAACCAAAATTCTTGCCAAATAGGAGTGCCTGTTGGTCCCGCTGCTACGTTGAGTATTCGTACATTGTCTAAAGTGATTATCCCGTCATGCCCAAAAATTAGTCCCGTTATCTGTTCTATTGCTCCACCTGGATTCTGAGTTCCAGAAGTGACTGTCACATTCTGTTCTACGCCGTCAACGTATAGGTGCATGCCCGTTTTGACGCTGCGAGTGAAAACGACATGAGTCCATTGATTTAGAGAAATTACTGGTTGAGTAGTTACTATTTCGTTGAAGCCTGATGAATCGGTTGTTACATAAGCGCGAAGAGTTCCCACCGCCGGAAAAGTATCGTTGCTTGGTGTAGCTCCAGTTATAGCAACTCCAAGGATTCTTGTTTGGTATTTGGCGGTCGTGCTCACGCTTTCAATCACCAGATTGTTGTAAGTTACATTTTTGAAATCTCTTGCGTTAACCCATAAGTCAATGGTTATGTCTCCAGGAATATCTAAACTCGGTGAGGATGGTGCGTATGCGTACGAATCTCCATCAAAATTCAGGGCTTTGCCGAATTTGCCTTCTACCACCTGAGGCGTGAAGGAAGCGTTAGTTGAATTGCCCCCTAAAGCTGCTGGATTGGCTCCAGTTGAGTCTGCTGTGACACCGTTAGGTTCCACGCTATCAAAACTCCATGAAGCGGCAATGTGATTGGAGCCTACAACCGGAGCCGTTTTTTCATGTAATGGAGCGACAGCGTTTGAAACTACAAAAAGAGACATTAGCGGATTCTTATCGGTGTTGTTGGCGCAAATTACATAGGGCAAATTCATTATTCCAGAATTAGAAATCTCCGTTCCCTTAGGGTAAACTGTTTGGTAATCGCTCCAGTAATTCCCTCCCAGAGGGTAGCCTTCGTCCCAAATTTGAATGTTTGAAGGCGAGGTGGAGAAAGCATTTTGGTTATTGTTCATGAAGTCGTTGTGGATGATTGTGTTGTTAGCGGATACGCCGAAACTTGGGACTGAATAGATTCCATATTTGTTATTTGCGAAATAATTCGCCGATATAATGTTGCTTGACCCCGTTAGATAAATGCCTGAATTGAGGTTGTCGGTAATATTGTTTCTGAAAATTATTGAGTAAGATGCATCAAGTCCTATGCCTATGTTATTTTGAGATAGGTTGTTTCCTGTTATATTGTCAGAGTAGCCTTCGATGACCAAGGCGGAGCCTACGTTGCCCGTTATGTTGTTTTCAGATATAGTGTTATTAAAGCCACCGTAAGAAGATGATGCCATTTTTATGATTCCCAGTAATGTTGTTTTGGGAGATTATTGCAGAGGAGAACTGGACCGAACCAAAGATTCCAGAATACGTATTTTCTATATCGTTGCCTGTTATCGTGCATTTGTTTCCTTCAATTGTAACGCCATAAGCGTAGTTCGCGGAGGCTGAATAATTGACGCTGGTTATGGTGAAGCCTGAAAGCTTCACGTTATCTGCTTCAATAGTAAAAACGCTCGCTCCTACAGATCCGCCAGTTCCCACAACCACGGTTTTGCCCCCGTCCTCCCCTTGTAGTGACAATGATTTGTCAATTATCGGATTTTCGAAATAAGTTCCACTTCGAACAAGTATTGTATCGCCAGCCGAAGCATTAGCTATGGCGGATGATATGGACGAATAATCGTCTGGGACAATAATTGTTGAGGGTGCGGGCTGAGGGTTTGATGAAACTACCAAAATCTTTGGACCTGAATTAGCGAGTTGAACGTTAGTAAACGCAAATGCGTTTTCGGACAGAGACATCATTGTCGCCAAAGCGATGATGATGACAATTGCCAAACTTTTGTTTCTTCTAAGCGTGGTTAACATACAACGCACCCAAAATATTTGCTGCATGCGTGCTATTTAGCTCTCCCCAGAGAACAGGCTGTTCCGCAAAAAGAACAGCTTTTAGCAGCTTTCCGGATCTTGCTTTCGCATTTATTGGAAGAATTAATTAGTTTCTAATTTGACATTTAATGCAAATGGTCAAAAAATGATTGCAGAATCTTTTTTCATTCATCTTATTCTCGCATTCACAGTTGGAAGTTTATGGGTAACTATAATTACAGTTATTGCGGAAAAGAAAGGAAGCACTATAGGCGGAATCCTAGGTGGTTTACCTTCGACTTCAGCTTTCTCGTTTTTCTTTATTGGGATTAATCAATCTTCAGCTGCAGCAGTGCAAGCGACTACGGTTTTTCCATTAGCCTTCGGAGTCACAAGCGCTTACTTATTTTTCTTCGCCTTTTTTGCTCAAAAAGGGTTTACTCGCGGCATCGTTCTTTCTCTTCTCATTTGGTTTGTGGTTTCTGGCTTAATTGTCACATCTGGACTTAGCGATTTTACATTTTCTCTGGTTGGCGGAGTGGTGATTTCTATCTTAATATATTATCTTTTCACTAAGTTGAAGCTGCAGAAGCTAAAAGGAGCCGAAAAATTTTACAAAATTCATGAGATTATGTTGCGAGGTGTTGGTGCGGGCTCTCTTGTTTTGTTGGCGGTACTTTTGAGCCAACTTGGTGGTCCTGTACTTGGCGGCATTGCGGCTGCGTTTCCGGCGGTTTTCACTTCAACACTGGTTATACTGAACAAGAGTAGGGGAACGGAGTTTTCTCGTGCTATGACTAAGCCGTTAGTCTTATGTGGAATTTTTACGATTATTCCGTTCTGTGTCGCGGTGCGGTTTCTGTATCCGAGTTTGGGAATTTGGATAGGAACCCTTGTTTCGTATCTCCTTGTAATTCCGCTTTCAGTTCTCTCTTACTATGCAGTACAGTATCAACGGTGAAAAACTATTGAGGCAGCCATGTCGGAACTTGGTTTAGGCAGGTATAACGGTTGTTGGGATTAATCTTATCTGATAGAGATTTGGCCAATCTTTACCCGTTACAAATAATCTGTCATTGGTTTGGTCATAAGCTATACCGTTAAGAACATTATCCCCGGTTGGTGCAGGCGCTGGGAGTCCTGTTAGGTCTATCCACGCTTTAACTTGCCCAGTTTCTGGGTTAATTATTGCAATTCTGTTTGTTAACCAGATGTTAGCATAAACATCACCGTTGACGTATTCTAGTTCATTAATATTTACCACGGATGTGTTTCCGTCATGGACCTGAACTTGTCCCGTCCGCTGAAAAGTTATTGGATTTAAAAAGTACAGGTTGTCTGTGCCATCACTCATGATTAGTTGTGTGCCATTGTAAGTTAAGCCCCATCCTTCGGTGGGGTAAGTGAAATTGCCTAGCAGAGCAAACGAGTTTTTGTCATAGACAAAGCCTATATGCGATTGCCAAGTTAGTTGAATAATTGTATTATTGACAAGAGTTATGCCTTCACCAAAATACTGGGATGGCAACTGGATTTGCTTCAATACTGTGCCTGTAGCCAAATCAACTAAGCGCAATGATGAAGCACCATTAAGTCCGGTACTCTCATACAAATAACCGTCCGAGTAAAAAAGGCCTTCAGTGAATGCATTTGTATCATGTGGATAGGTATTAACAACGCTGTAAGAGTAATATTTTACAGGGCTTGCTTGGGGCTTATTTTCGCTCAAGAAAACCAGCAGTGACGCGCTCAAAATAAGTGCAGTGGCGATGATAACGGCGGCAAGGATTAATGCTTTCTTCATTGCTTTTTATTGAACACTTCTTATTAATAGGCAAAGCGGATAAGGCGTATCATATCTTTTCGCAAACTGAAGCAAAGATTTGCCTTGTCTTAGATCAGGACACAATATAACGCATGATTGTTAGTAGTTAAATACCGCACTGTATACCCTTAAGAAGATAAGTAGGCTTAAGGCATGAATTTAAGAAGCGAAATTTTGGCATTAATGTTCGGGGCATTACTGATTTTGGTCACCTTTGGAGATTCACACATTAATTTGGTTGTTGGAAACTTGGACACACTTTTTGGCCTAACATTCTGGCGTTTACTTGACACATTGTACCCTGTTGCAACAATAGTGATTTTCTTGCTCTATGGATGGGTGAAAGGTAACGGTCTAAAAATTAATGCAATTACCGTTTTTCTGTTTGTTTCTTTTATTGCCTTGTTATTGTTGATTAATATTGACGACGTTGTTCAAATTTTGAATGTGACGTTTGCTCCATCAAAAACCTACTGGATTATTATGGAATGGGTTTATCCACTTTACGCAGGTAGTGCTTTCTTTTTGTTTGGCAAAAAACACGAAAATACGGGTAAAGTCCAAGTATAAATGCGCCAGTCCAATTAGCGAATGATTAGTTGGGCTAGATTCCTGTTCAGTTAGCGCCGAAAAGGCTTATAGCTTAACTTCCGTCATTAAATATCGTGAAGGCAGTGAGGCTAACAAATCATTGCAGAAAAGTCTCAGCTGGAATTACCATAGTTATTTTTATATTTATTTTCTCATATACCTGCCTCAATTTACAAGCTCAAACGAATGCAACGTTCAGCTCAACAGACAAGTTTAGCATACCCTCATACAATGGAACCATCAGTTTTGCTGTAAACGGCTCCTACTCGACTGCATCACTTCAAGGCAATGTCTGGACTTTTACAGATTTCCATCTTAACGGGTCGCTAAGCATTGCAACACTCAAAATTTCAACTGAAAATTCCAACCTTACAATCTTATCATATCGAACACGAAATGGGACAGTGCAGATACCAAATGAAACGCTTAGGTACAGCATTGTAGGTGAAGGCAAAGTTACAATTAATCTTGGGATTTCAAATCCGGGGCAATATGGTGGCTCAGATTGGTATGTAAGTAAAGCTGGCAGAAACTCAACCATCTTTCTCTCATTGGGTCACGACTATTCACTGGGAAAGGACGGAACTCTGACAGTTTATGATGTAACTGGAAATGTAAGTGTTACTCATGATTTCCTTAATGGTTATTTAGGAAACAATACTAATTTGCCTTTTTACCTGCAGCACTCGGTAATTATTGCGATGACTTTAATTCTTGTAATAACCGTCAGCGTGGTGGTTGTAATAAAACTGAAAAATAAACGCAGTTCTCGTCAAGAACAAAATGGAGGAGACAACTGACGACCGTGTGGGAAACTCCAGCAACCATTGTGTTCTCTATCTATATCATAGCAATAGCTGTCGGCATTATTCTAATTTACAAGCTGTCCAAGGATAAAACCAGAAAAGTCAGCTCACTGCGCCTCTTTATCCAAGTAGCAGCTGTCTTTGGCTTATTTATGGGGCTCATTCTTGGTCCCTTCAACCAGCCCCTTTTTGCACCCTTGGGACCTGCACCCCGCGATCACCTTATCGGTGCCAACCTGTTGGGCAACCAGTTTCCAGACGGCATCTCTTTTCCTGTTTTATCCTGTTATTATCCTGACGGAAGAACTCTTACTTGCCCAATCTGGCAGCTTCAAGCCTATATTTTTCCCTACTGGAATTTCCCAATAGGCTACAATGTTTTCTACTCTACCTCCGGCTTAGAAAAAATAGCCATAGTCTTGGGCTCAATCGCTGTGGCAGCAATCATTTTAGGAAGATTCTTCTGCGGATGGCTCTGTCCATTTGGACTCTACCAAGACTTACTTACCCGAATACGCAAAGGCACGGGAAAACGGCATTTAACCTTCTCAGATAAAACAAGCAAAGCTCTCGGGCAGTCCCGCTATATCATTATTGCAATCTTTTTGATTCTCAGCGTAATTTTTGCTTCCTACGCGATTTTCGGCACGGAAATAATTCCAGGAACACGTCCGGGCGGACCTCAAGGAGCTGAAGCGGGTCTTGTGGGCCAACTTAACGAGCCTTTTTGTCTTGTTTGTCCAATGAGACCGCTTTGCTCGTTGATTGAATGCGCCGTAGGATCAATGAATTGGTCATATGTTTGGACAATAACTGGTGAATCCCCATGGGCAGGCGGCTACGTAACATATACAAATCTTATTATCCTGGCTGTTGTCACCGTACTTGCCTTGGCCTATCGGCGGCTTTGGTGCAGAATCTGCCCACTTGGAGCCTTAACAGCGCTTTTTAGCGCCTTCACACCTTTCAAACAAGTCGCCCTAACAAAACTTGAGAAAAACGAGCAGAAATGCACTAAATGCGGTGTTTGTAAACGTGTTTGTCCAACTCAGGCGACACAAGTTTTCGACAAGAAAGGCGGCGACGTTACTGAATCAAGGTGTGTTCTTTGTGCAAGATGCGTTGAGATCTGTCCTTATGAGGGTGCCTTGTCGTTGAAATTTGCCGGAAAAACATTGATGAAATCTAGAAACTGGCTTGAGCAAAATACTGAGTGACATACCTCTTTTGAGCTATAGCAGAATTATTGAGTTTATGATTGTTACAATTCCAAGTAGTATTAGTATTGCTCCGCCCGCTATTGAAACCCATTTTCTAAACAAAGGTGCCTTATTGAGGAGCCACCCGGTCATTCCTCCCAAGAAAAGTATAGGCGACAAAGTTGTTCCTAAACCAAACAAGACAGCCAGGACCATACTGCCCACCGGACTTGCAAAAGGCACCGAATAAAGCAAAAGTAAAACGAGCGGCGGACAAAGAATTAATCCTCGGCTTAAACCGAGCGAAAAAGCCCCAAAATCGAACCCAAATCTACCCCGCTTCGTAGGCATGATCAAGTTTTTGCTATTTTGGGTGTTACACTCGCATTTTGGCGATCTAACTCTGAACAACACGAAGCCACCAATCGCAATGGTTATAGCTCCGAAAACAAACGACGAGTAAACTTGGAACGGGGAAATTTCTGTTTGAGACACAACCAGCCTAAACAAACCGCTAAACAAGCCCACTAACGCGCCGATTAATGCGTATCCTGCGATTCTACCGCCACTGAAAACCATGGTTACAGCAACGCCTTTGCGGAAGCCAGCGCCGATGCCTGCAATGTAACTTGCAATGAAAGGGAGACATGAAGCCGTACAGACAACTGAACCATAAATTAATCCCCCTGCAAACGCTCCAAGATAAGGATTAGAAATTTGAGGAATCAACGAGGACATGCAAGAGGTCACGCCGGAATTTCTTATCGAAGGCAAGTATATAGTGAAGTGATTTAAAGCTTACATGATTTAGCGCTGCAAGAGAGGATGTTTTTTCAGAGAAGATTTGTGGATTGTATACAGTTCATAAGCGAATTTCAAGTAGAAAATGCAGGCCGCAGTTTTTAATTAAGCAAGCTTAAATGATGTAGTAATCATATTATTTTGTAGAGGCGAGCGGCAGGCCATGAAGATATCATTTGTTTTGGTCTTACTCCTATTGATGATATCTACTGTTTGCATCTCTTCTGGCTTCTCCTCATTCCCTGTTAAGGCGGAGTCCAATAGTTCCTGGCAAATTAGTGTAAGCGGCCTTGTCAGCACGCCTTTGAATTTTACTCTAGCCAATCTGCTAGCTATGCCCCAAACAAATGTAACAACCACACTATTTTGTGTCTCTGCTCCCACGACGCCGCTTGAAGGGGGCACTTGGCAAGGCGTCAAACTCTGGACACTTCTTAGTCAAGCAGGAATCTCCTCGTCAGCATTTAAAATTGCCTTCTATGCAAGCGACGGCTTCTCTACAGACCTAACAGTCGATGTGGCTACAGATGATAGCATAATTGTGGCTTACATGTTAAATGGCGTACCACTAAGTCAAGGCGAAATACCACGCCTCGTGGTGCCTGGACATTACGGATATAAATGGATAGATCAAATCACAAGCATAGTTGCCGTAGACTTCGATTATACTGGAACATATGAAAGCCAAGGCTACCCTGACGATGGCCTCCTTACATCAACCAATCTGCCGTCATTTCCTACACCTGAAATCCCCTATCCCCCATCAGTAACCCCTACGTTAGCCAATTCGCCGACAAACACTCCAAAACAGTCACCCTCAACTTCGCCCTCCTCATTATCAACCACAAACTCTCCCACACAATCAACATCACCAGCATCAACTTTGATTACAAAAAACCTCGAAGCAGTCGAAATAATTGTTGCTGCAATTTTAATTGCAGTTGCGGTCACAGCGGTCGTTCTGAAAAGAAGGAAAAAGCAATCGTTTAGCAGTCCATTAAGTGTTACTGAGTTATACTAAAAACCGAGAGAGCTAAGTACTAGTTATCCGAGAGTTTGAAGCTGAATTTAACGTGAAAGTTATTTGATTCTGCTCTATGGAACCATAAATATTCCAAATCAAAAAAAGCTGAATTGTTTTTGAGTGAATTGTTGTTTTAGTTTGCTTTCTTGTTTCAGGGCTTTATTCATTTGTAGGTTGAGTTTAAAAATGTCTTGAAATGTCTGGGAAAGTCTGGAAATGTTTAAAAAAGTCTGCACAGAACATTTTTCAACATGCCCCTAATCAAAAAGTAACGTTTCAAGGGTTGCTAGAAGCTTCTACAAAGACAAGTTCCAAGGGCAGTAATAGGATACTCTAAATTTGGAAAAGGCGGTAGAATAACAATCCCAAAATTGGTTGTATTTTTTAAGTCACTAAGTTGAGTTAATTGGTGATAATTGCGTTTGTTATTGATGGCTCTGTAGCGGTTACAAGTATTTTTCTGTGATAGAATTTAGTTGCGATGCATAATCCAGCAACGACGATCGCAAAATAGAAAGGCCATTCAAAAGCTGCTAAAACGTTAACACTAACGTTTACACCGCTTCCCGGAATCATTGTTGATGGAATATTTAGAACACCTGCTCCTATAAGAGGCACAGAAAATCCCGAAAATGCTTTTGCGAGAACAGTTAAACCAATTAATTCAATTACAAACAGGATCACTGCATATAATGGTTTTTTGTATCCGAATCCTAGCAGGCGTTTTGAATATGATTTGTCTGGCTTTATTGAATATATCAGCATAATTGTGCCGCCTGCAGCGAGAGTTAGTATGCACGCTATGTTCATAGCAAGAATCAAGGGTATTGTAATTGGTGTACCAAAGAGTGCAAGGTTGAAGTAAACTGGCGAGAAATTAACACTCGCTATTGCTGGATTTCCAACTGTGACGCGCCACCAGGGAACAAAAACTGAAATTGCAATTAGCAGCAGAGATGAAATTCCGGCAATTAACGCAATTAAATTAATTTTGTTTTGCATCAAAATTACCTCTTAACTTAATGGAATATCTCCGATATTTACTGGCTCAGTTTGTTGGATAATAATGCCGTTTACGTTAATTGATATATTTGCCAAGTTAACGTTGATTGATGTTGCACCTTCATAGTTATTCTGGACGTAGTTTATTGCGTCTTGCGTCCATGTTCCTGTAACTGTTACTAATGCAGTTTGGGCCGCTATTATTGTAACTGGAGCGTTAAGGCTTATTGTGCCTAATTGATAATTATCTTGGCTACTTTCCACTGTTGCAGTCATCGAATTTAGGGTTAAATCGTAATTAAAATTGTTTGTGACGTTAACGGTAACGGTAAAGGTTTTTGCTTCGTTGTTAATTTGTGCGCTGACAAAAGTTGGTGTTATGAATCCGTTGCTGTTGTCGTTATTGCTGTTCACGCCGTTGTTGTAATTATTGTTGTTGCTGTTGTCTTGTTGGATGTTGTTATTGCCGTTGATTATATTTTTTATTTGAGGTGTAACTACGAGACCTGATAAATTGTCTCTGTACATTAAAACTACGCCGCCCATTGGTCCGATGATACATCCAACGGTGATTAAAACCAATACAACGCTTAATATTTGCATACTAGCCATCCTTGTACGAATGTTTCGTCAATTTCAGCTTTAAGGCTTCCTGCTTTCAAATCTATATATGCAAACATGATTGCAAATTGATGTTATTTGCTATCTGATTTACCCTGATTTGTAAGGGGCAAACCTCATATAGTTAAAATAACAGTGTTATATTAATGGGTGGGAGGCAGAAGACGATTACATCTTTGCCCAATGATGTAATAATCCCCTCGTTGCCTCCTACCCATTTTCTATAAATCTTAATTTTATTAGAATAGATCCTGCAGTGTCATTTGCTGAATAATCGACGATTAATCAAGAGCTTTCTTCTGATTACACCTGTAAAAACAGAAAACACAGTTAAAGCTATGAGTAGAATAAGGTTGTAAACTGCGAATTTCTGAATAATTGAAACCGAAGTAAGAGCAAGTGGAACCACGGTTAGCAAGAGGTAAGCAAATGGGAAGAGCTTTGATGCTTTCCTGTTTATGTTTAAGTTCTCTTTTATGGTTTTGGTGAAAAAGAGATCGGGCAACCTTCCCATGCCAACTGTACATGTTTTGCAGTAAAAGCATGAAACACATCCTTTTTTGCCCAGTTCATAAAAAACTAGAAATGACGCTAAAGCCAGAAAAACTATTGCCCCAAATGAAATGTATAGCCAGCAAGCGGCCGTTCCCAACAATATCCAAATGAATACTCCCAAGTTACCAAAAAATAATTTGAACTTTGAGTATTCTTGTTTCTTTCTTTGCTCCAAATCATTTCACTATGTCTGTTTCTGTTCCACAATTCGCTTTGTGGCTCTTAAAGCTAAAGCTACCGTGAGCATAATCCCGCAGGTACAATGATGTGATAGATTATTTCCTATCAAAATTCGCCAATTCCGATACAAATAAAAGGTAAGCTTTCAATAAATTAAGTGCGTATTATTCAATCGCTGAAATTTTGTAGAGGTGATTTTGAATGAAGAAATTTATGGTTTTATACATGGCACCAGTATCGGCTGAAGTGCAAATGAATGTGAGTCCTGAAGAGATGAAGAAAGGAATGGAACCGTGGAATGCTTGGTACAAAAAATGTGGTAAAGCAATCGTTGATTTTGGAGCACCATTAGGAAAAGGATCATGTTTTGATAAGAAAGGTAATTCTAAGAGCAAGTCGGAAGTAACAGGGTACTCTATTGTTCAAGCAAAAGATATGGAAGCAGTTAAAGCAATAGTTGCTGACCATCCTCATTTGATGATGCCTAAAGCAAGCATAGAAGTTCTGGAAATAATGCCAATGACGATGTAGAACACAAAATGTTCATAAATTTATGAACTTATGCAAACTTTTTTTCTCTTTATTTTTTGCTTTTCTTAATTCAGTTTTGATATTTCAGTCACTTGTCAATTAGAACAACAGGATTTTTTTTGCGTGTTGTTCTTCTTTTTGTTGTTTTGGTTTGCTTTTTTGTTTCTAAGCTTAAAACAGCTGAATTTGGCGTCAAAAAAAGTCAATATAAGTCAAGAAAAGTCGTAAAAAGTCAATATTAGTCAAAATAAGTTAAGAAAAGTCTAAGAATAATCCTGGGCTCTAATTCAGAAAATTGTGCTATAGAAGCCTGTGCCAACGAATAGTCCTGTACTTGGAAAAATTCTGCTCCCTTTATCCAGGATTTGACAAGGTATTCGTTTAGATTTCAGTTTGCATTTTTAGTGTTTGAGGCTTAAGTGAAATTAAATTCGCAAGCTTTTTGTTTTCAAATATAGTTTTGTACTACTTACTCACCGTAGCATGCTTTCGCTGTCTTCTATAAAGCAAAATGGCACCTATTATGACGACCACGATAACTGTAACAATTATCGCAATTGTCAACATATTAATTGATGATGTTGATGGATTTCCTGAACCTACTCCAAAGTTATCGCTCAAGTAATCACCTTTTACTGATATGTTAGCCGTAAGAATCAATTCAGTTATAAGCTTTTTGTGGTAAAGGATGCCTAATAGCAGTCACCTTATAGTTTGTTTATGATTCTGAAAGAAAAACTGTTTTACCCGTTGGTTCCGTAAGACTTCAATTTTGAGTGGACTGGGGATTTGAACCCCCGACCCATTGAGTGCAAGTCAAGCGTTCGTATCGAAGCCTAATAACTTATTTGATTAATCTTTTGATATCTGCGAAAGCATCAAGGTCTTTGTCAAAAGAGTAGATTGCTTGTATGGCTTGTTCTTTCATTATTACATAAGCCAATGCATCATTAACCCCCACATTATGATCTTCTGCTATTGATACAGCTTTGACGTAATCGTCTTGGGCTACTTCACAGATTGAAATGTTTTCTCGGTACAGCAACCCTTTTTCTAAAAGAATCGCTTCTTCGTACGGAAGATGATCTTCTAAAACGTTGCAAACTTCGCTGAAGTGAACAACCGATGTTACCACTTTTTCTCCTTTGCTGATTCTGGCAACAATATTTTTGGCTGCTTGCTTTATTTCTAACTCGCTTGGCTGGAGTTGCCTTTTAGTTCTAAGAAAAGCGTAAACAAACACGTTAGCGTCAACGTAGGCTTGCGCCACTTCATTTGCCTCTTAATTCTTTACGAACTTTGTGCCAGTCTGAGAGGTCTGCCTTTAGGTCTACGTCCATTTTGTCGAAGTATTCAGTGAGATCAATTGATGAGAAAGGTTTGATTTCGATAGTGTCGCCTTTGGCTGAGACGATGGCTTTCTTGTTTTTGAGGTATTTTTCTCGCCAAGACCTTAGGGAGTATGATTCGTCCTTGCTTGTCGACAGCCTTTAACCTCCACTTCCAACGCAAACACCAGAAATAGATTAGTTTTGGGAGAATAAAGATTTTTTGGTGGACTGGGATTTGAACCCCTCAGAAAGTGGTGACATCACCCGCAAAAATCCCTTTTTTCTTTTAGTGCTCTCCCTGCGCTGATATTTCGCTCAGCACTTGCCTTTAAACGCGTTTTAGCGCCCCAAACTTATCCATGCTCGATTTATCCAGGCCTTACGATGCTTGCGGAAGAACACTCTGGAGCAAATTGTTCAAAATGCAACATCTACTTTTGCGTCACATGCATGGTTGAACAAATATATCTTCAAAAGAACTTCCGTTTAAATGTCCTATGTGATGAAAAATTTGAATGGTGGATTAAATTTAATCTTCCCCGCTCGAACTCACTAACTCAATTCTACGATTGCCTCTTACCATGCAAGCATATGCGTGCCTAATTTCTGTCAGTCAGTCTTTGTCGGTCACGCGAGTTATTTTTCTACTAATACGCCAGCTTGTTATAGCGCGAACACTACATAATTTGCAAAATTTTTTGGAATTGCTAAATTAAACTTAACAAGCTTTGTTAAGCTGGCTTTGCAAAGCTTCGCGCAAGTTGACAATTAACGTGATTTCGTGTTTCAAAAAACTATAAAACAGATTAGGTTATACGATGATTTAAAAATTCAGGAAGAGAGAGAAAAATGAGAACATATGGGATTGGGAAAAAGCTTCATCTTTTGAAGGTTTGGCGATTCTTTTTCAAGAGATGAAAATTGGGTATTCTGCACAGTTGATAATTGCAGCGCTAAATGAAGAGCCAGGAATTGGGCTTACTATTGCAGAAATGAAAGATGCTTTGGTTGATCTTGAAATTCTGGTGGTCGATGGTAATAGCAATGATCGCACAGTTGAGATAGCTAAGGGGTTGGGTGCAAAGGTTGTTTGCCAAGACGGTTTTGGCAAAGGCGATGCTTTAGCTAAGGCTCTTGAATATACCGACTTAAACGTGGATTATATCGTTCTTACAGATGCGGACTATACTTATCCAGCGGAACACGTTCTGGCTATGATAAGAGTACTTGAAGAAACCCCGCTGGTTGGTATGGTTTGCGGCAATAGACTCTCCGTTAACATTGACAAAAAAGCTTTTAAAAGCGTTTTTCAAATCGGCAACAAGTTGATTGCTTTGTTGTATAACATGCTTAACCGAATACCGCTTCAAGATCCGTTGACTGGGCTACGAGTGATACGCGCCGAAATCTTGAAAGGTTGGCTTCCGAAATCCAAGGGCTTTGACATTGAAGTTGAGCTAAACCATCTGGTGGAGCAGCGCGGGTTCACCATTCAGGAAATACCAATTTTTTACAGAGCGCGGTTGGGCGAGAAGAAGCTGAAGGTAAGTGACGGCTTCGTTATCTTGAAAAGAATAGTTTGGACGCACTTTACAGGTATCGGAAACTATTGGCAGCCAAACTTAAAAACCCAAGAATACAGCAAATAACCCTCCACACTTTCAGGCATTGGAAAGCAACAATAGAATACATCAAAACAAGGAACATCCTTCACGTGAAACAAATCCTAGGTCACAAATCTCTCGACAACACAATGAAGTACACCCAACTAATAGGCTCCAGAGACGACGAGTTTTCAGCAAGAGTAGCTCACGACGAAGACGAAGTTTGCCAACTAATAGGAACTGTTATGATTTTGTCTGCAACTACAACAGTAACAAAATCTTTAGAATACGAAACCACAATCAAAATAGGACCGGGAATCGCGGCAAAGCATGGACGAGTGGACTGGGGGGGATTTGAACCCCCGACCTCTTGAGTGCAAGTCAAGCGTTCATGCCAGCTGAACTACCAGCCCGCTTTTCCCAAATGATAAACTACTCAATGATATTTAGCTTTTGTTTGCAGAAAAATCATGCTTATGAAAAAATCTTTAATCAAATTTTAAAAAAAATAATGAATAATTGAGATTTATTGTTGAGCTGTTAGCTTACTATCGTCTTGGCGATCTTGCTGGGGGGCTTCTTTGCAGAACACTCTTGGCTTTGATGAAAAACAATCGGCTGAACAGTCAACTAAAAACGAAATAGTGAATCCAAGTAGAGCCGATCCGATTCAATTGATAACCCAAAATAGGTCCAACAGAACATTAAGGCGGCACACGGATAGATAGACAGAGACAGACGGAGGGGCCTCTCTGCTGTAAAAAATTATTCAGTTTGTTCCAGGTTGCTTTCTTGGTTTAGGGTTTAGATTGTTTGTAGGTTGCGTCTAGATTCGTCCCAATTCGTCCCGTTTCGTCGTGATTCGTCGAGATTTGACTCAAAAAGGCCAAAAGGTTAGGCTACATTGCGGCTAAATCAAGGACCTTTTAATCAGATATTTATTTAATGACTTATGGATTTTTTAAAAGTTATATTATTAAAAGCAGTTAAGTGATTAGCTAAGGTGGTTTAAAGTTTGGAATTTATAACAGTTAAAATTGATCCGCCCAAAGACTGCAACACCATCATCGGCATGGCACACTTTATAAAAACCGCTGAAGATCTCTATGAAAGCCTGGTTAATTCTGTACCAAACATCAAGTTCGGGCTAGGTTTCTGCGAAAGCTCAGGACCTTGCCTTGTTCGCCACGAAGGAAACGATGAAGAACTGCGTGGTTTAGCTGCAGAGAAAGCCTTTGAAATTGGATGCGGACACAGTTTTCTAATTTTCCTTAAAAATGCTTATCCTCTTAACGTTCTTGACAAAATTAAGAAAGTGCCTGAAGTATGCACAGTGTACGCAGCCACAGCTAATCCGCTGGAAATAATTGTTGCAGAAACCAGTCAGGGACGAGGCATTGTTGGCGTTGTTGATGGATTAAAAAGCAAAGGCATAGAAACTGATGATGACGTTAAAGAACGTCGTGGTTTCCTTAGGAAAATAGGTTACAAACTAAGTTAATCCTCCCCATCAAGCAACCGTAAACTATTTTAGCGTACTTAGGAATCAAATCTTAGCAACCTTTAGACTGGTGTTTTTATGGCTTTAGAGAGAAATATGGCTCAGCTTGAAGCTTATAAGAAGGAGCAATCAACTGAAAGTCAGAAACTAAAAGATAGAATGGAAAAAATTAAACATAAAATCGCCATAATAAGTGGAAAAGGCGGCGTTGGCAAGAGCACTGTAACAGTTAATCTTGCAGTAGCGTTTGCTCAGAAAGGATTCAAGGTTGGCGTTTTAGATGCAGATATTCATGGTCCAAGTGTTCCAAAACTTCTTGGATTAGACGGACAACACGTTAAAACTGGTCCGCCAGGCGCTTTCCCCGTTGATGGACCACTGGGAATGAAGGTTATGTCAATTGATTTCTTTTTGCCGGAAGAGGCGCCCACGATTTGGCGTGGACCATTAAAGATGAGAGCCATTCGCCAATTCTTATCCGACATTGTTTGGGGAGAACTTGATTTTCTCTTTATTGATTTACCCCCTGGAACAGGAGACGAGCCTCTGAGCATTGCCCAGCTTTTACCAGAAATGGACGGGGTAGTAATAGTTACAATGCCCACTGGTTTGTCAAGCTCCGTTGTTAAGAAAGCCATTACTTTTGCTGAACGATTAAAAATGCCTATAATTGGTGTTGTAGAGAACATGAGCGGATTTATTTGCCCTCATTGCGGACAAAAAACCGAAATTTTCCAATCTGGCGGCGGAAAAAAGATGGCTCAAGAAACAGGAGTTCCCTTTCTCGGCAGTATCCCCATAGATCCGACGATAAGTGTAGATTCTGACAAAGGACGTTCATTTCTAATCGTCCATAAAGACTCTATTGCCGCAAAAGTTTTCATGGAAATTGTCCAAAAAGTTGAGGAACACTTGAAAAAATAATCACACATCTGATTATTGACGTCAAATTGATAAAATGATTATAATGTAAAAAGTTTGGAGAGGTTTAAACTCCCAGGTTAATTGTGGTCGTCGTTGACTACTCTTTTGTAAGAGTAATTTCTATCGTTGAAACCATTCGAGACCTGTTTTCGCCTTCTCTTGGTGGCATCTCTGCTGTTCCGATTGCGATTTTTGTCACTTTGAGGTCTTTTAGGAATCTGCTTCTTGTAATTTCTGCAACGTCAACAGCGGTTGTTATTGCTTGTCCTCGTGCTTTTAGGGTTATTTCTTTTCCTGCGCCTGAAGAGAATGCAGTTATGATAGCGAGCACATAGCTCATTGGTGGTTTGTTTCCAACGAAGATTACATCATTTGGTTTTTCTGCCATATATATCAACTCCTTTTTATTGTTTTATTGCGGTAGTCCGTTCTTTTGTCTTTTGGACTGGGAACGGTACTGCATACTACACAAAACTTCCTAATAAATCAATTTAGCCATACAAGATGCCAAAAGAATCAATCACAAATGTATATTGCACATTTATTTATCGTAAAAGAATTTTTATTTAATTGAAAAAACCTTCGATTTCCACCGTACTCCATTTAGAAAAGCTTTAAAGCTTTATATCTCAACTTTGAAGGGTCAGTTAAGCTGGAGAGAAATTTCGTGTCTGTGTCGCCTAGCCTCAGGGAAGTTTTAGCGAGAAGAATTGCTGGTGAAATAATTCTTTCGAGCAAGCCAGGCGCAACAATGCGTAAGTGGAGAGAGCTTTTTGCTGTTTCGCAAACTAACCTTTCTGAAACCATGGGGCTATTATCTTCAGGAGTAATTAGCGATTACGAAAGTGGGCGGCGAAAAAGTCCAGGGGCCAAATTCATTCGGCGATTTGTACTCTCGCTAATACACATTGATGAGGGAAAAGGCAGCCGATTCATTCGGGAATTCGCTAAACTTACAAGTTCTCCAAGTATGGCGGTTGTCGATTTGCGTGAGTTCCCAATTCCCGTCCGCGTTGAATACTTGTGCAGGGCTATTAGTGGCGAAGTGGTCGCCTGCAAAGACAAATACGTTAAAGAAGTTAACGGATACACGGTAATTGACAGCACAAAAGCAATTGAGGCATATTCGGGCACCGATTATGCCCAGCTCTTTGGCTCGACCACGGATCGCGCGTTAGTTTTCACTGATATTGAAACAGGAGCTTTGCCAATGATGATCGTAAGAGTAAGCAGCCTCAAACCACGCATAATTGTTTTTCATAAAACACCTCCTTCCCCCGAAGCCATACGCATAGCCGAATACGAGCAAATACCGCTCATATTCTCAACCGTGCCAACAGTTGAGCAACTGGTAAAGTCGCTGCGAAAATTATATCGAATTGCCTTACGGATTAAACTCGGAAGAAAGCGGGTTCGTCCACCACCAAAAATAAGCGCATAAAAAATCAACGTATTCTTAAAAGTTGAACATTTATATTATTAAATTCCTTATCGTTACCTACTACGAGTTTGCTTTTTAGACTTTGAGCAGTGGCGACTGCAAAGGCATCTGCAAGCGATAGTGAATGGTTACACTTGATTTTTCCTGCTTCACGCCATAAACCGTTATCTTCAATTGGAACAACTTTGAGGCCGAATAAACGAAGTTCCCTTTGGGTTTCTTCAGCCACCCTCGGGCTTCCTCTTGATAAAATGTAGTAAATTTCAGTTAAGTTAACTATGTTTATGTAACCTTCAGTTTCGCCTTTTTGAATTTTGTCAAGAAACTCGTTGACTATTTCTCCGCCTGCTTCACCTAAATAGAAGGCTAAAATAGATTCAGAATCAAAGGTCAGCCGCTCTAGCACGTTCAATCCACTTCTTATCCTGAGTAAACTCCTCTTTTCTTGAATCTTCGAGTAATTCCTTTGATGTTTTTCCTTTGAACATAGATTTTAATGAACCAAAGGCATCATCTGGAGAGGGAAGAGGCTTAATTACTATCTCTTTTCCATTGTCTTCTACCAAAATTTTGTCCTTGATTCCGTATTTTTTTCTAAATTTTGTGGGTATTGTTGCTTGTCCTTTTTTTGTAACACTGACAACTTCGGCCACATTAATCACTGTTAATACTCATGGATTTAGTAATACTTAAATTTTGTTGACGTACTTTTAGTTGACATGCCTTTCGATTTTTATTAACCTAAAAAATATGGATAAAGAATTCTGAAAAATCCTTAATGGTTGTTTTTGTTGTTGTAGTCTGTTGTTAATACGTTCATGGCGCTAAGCACTGCTTCCATGCTCGCTTTAACTATGTCTTCTCTGACTCCCATAGCTGTTACAATTCGGTTTCCTTTGCGCATCCGAACCACAACCTCAACCATTGCATCTGTGCCGCCTGTAATTGCTTTAACCATGTACTGTTCCAGCGTAATCGGTTCGACCTCTTCGATGGCATTTTTGACTGCATTTATCGCTGCGTCCACGGGTCCAACGCCAACCGCTGCGCCCCAAACATCTTTGCCGTTTAATGCTAATCGTACTGATGCGGTTGCAGTTACCTTGTCACCGCCAACAAAAGTCATTTCTTCAAGCCGTATTGGTTTGGCTTTGCTTAAACCCATTACAGTTTCAGCTATTGCCAACACATCAGCATCCATGACTGTTTTGCCTTTATCGCCAAGCTCTTTGATACGTTGGAATATGTCCTTAAATTGATCCGCAGTAGGTTTAAGACCCATACTTTCTAAATCTGCTCGGATTGCATGTGATCCAGAATGTTTGCCTGGTGATATTCGCCGTTTGCTTCCGACCAATTCAGGAGCAATTGGTTCATAACATAACGGGTTAGCAAGCATTCCCTGAGTGTGTATTCCTGATTCGTGAGTGAAATGCGTTTTCGCCGACAATTGCTTTGTTAGGCTGAACATAAACCCCTGTTAATCTGGAAACTAACTGAGAGGTGCCGTAGAGCAACTCCGTTTTTATGTTTAAATCCAGTTTGTAGAGTGATTTTAAAGTTACAACTACTTCTTCTAGTGAAGCGTTTCCTGCGCGTTCACCTAAGCCGTTTATTGTTGCATGCACTTCTTCGGCGCCAGCGCCTAAAGCGGCTACGGTGTTGGCAACTGCCATTCCGAAGTCGTTGTGGCAATGCACGCCTAATGGTACCTTTATGTTTTCTTTTAGTTTCGAGAAGAACTCAGCTGATCGCTCGGGCGTCAAGATACCAACTGTGTCGCATGGAATAACTCTGTCTACACCAGCATCAATCGCTGTTAGGAAAACTTTGGTCAGATAATCAAAGTCAGATCGGGTTGCGTCTTCAGCTAAGAACTCCACGATTAAGCCATGATCTTTAGCGTACCTGACGCATTCGTCTGTAGTTTTGAGGATTTGATCCCGTGTCTTATGCAGTTTGCATTCGATGTGAAGATCAGATGTTGGAATAATCATGCTTATAGTTGAAGCTCCACTCTTTAGCACAGCATCAATGTCGTTTCTTGTTCCTCTTGCGGCGCTTGAGATTTCTGCTTTCAAACCTTGTTTGGCAATTAAGGCTTACAGATTCCATTTCGCCTTCAGAAACAGCGGCGAACCCAGCCTCGATAACGTCTACACCAAGTTCGTCTAAACGTTGAGCAATTCTAAGTTTATTTTCAGGAACAAGTGATACTCCAGGTGTTTGTTCACCATCACGAAGAGTGGTGTCTAAAAATTTTACGGGTTTAGGGAAGCGGTTGAATAAAGCAATACCCCATTTAAAGTCACATCTCTCTTTTTCCAGAGCGTCAACCTTAAATATAAAATTATTGGTGACTTAATGCACACGAGGTTACAAGAATGAGAAGCGACGAAATAAAACAGGGAGTGGAACGAGCCGCTCATCGTGCTTTATTGAAGGCTGACGGCTTAACCGATTTAGATTTAACAAAGCCCTTTATCGGAGTAGCGAACAGTTACACTGACATTGTTCCAGGGCACATACACCTTCAGCGTATAGGTGCTGCTGTAAAACAAGGTATCCTTTCGGCAGGTGGAATCCCCTTTGAGTTTGATACAATAGCCGTATGCGATGGCATAGCAATGGGGCATGAAGGCATGCGCTTTAGTTTGCCAAGCCGCGAGCTCATTGCAGACTCCGTTGAAGTTATGATGCAAGCCCACCGCCTCGATGGAATGGTGATGATCTCAAACTGTGACAAAGTCACTCCTGGCATGTTAATGGCAGCTGCACGTATCGATGTTCCAGCTATATCAGTCACTGGAGGACCAATGGAATCTGGCATTTTGCGGGGCAAAAAAGTAGGCGTAAACAATGTTTTTGAAGCGGTAGGCAAATCTTTCTCTGGAAAAATAAATGAGCAAGAACTTGCCGAACTTGAGAGTGTTGCATGTCCGGGCTGTGGAAGCTGCAATGGTATGTTTACTGCTAACACGATGGCTTGTTTAACCGAAGCTTTAGGTATGTCCCTTCCTTATTGTGCAACCGCACTTGCGAATGGTGCGCTAAAAGAGCGTATCGCCAAAGAAACAGGTGTAAAAATCGTTGAATTGATTAAGAAGGACATTAAACCTTCGAAGATTATGAATCAGAAAGCTTTTGAAAATGCTGTTGCAGTAGATATGGCGCTTGGTGGATCTACAAACTCTGTTCTGCATCTGTCAGCAATAGCTAATGAGGCAGGATCTAAACTTAGCCTAGCAAACTACGATGAAATAGGCAAAAAGGTTCCACACCTGTGCAGTATGGTTCCAAGCGGCGTCTATGATATGGCAGACCTTGGTAACGCAGGCGGCTTACCAGCGCTTATAGCCGAGCTTAAACCGTTCATCCACTATGACGCCTTAACGGTTACAGCCAAAACAGTCGGCGAAAACGTTTCAGGCGCAGAGGTCATAAACGCTGAAGTAATCCGGCCACTAGACAACCCAGTTCACAAACAAGGCGGTGTCGCCATCCTTAAAGGCAACCTGGCACCAAAAGGCGCAGTTGTTAAAATGGCGGCGGTCTCACCGAATATGATGAAGCATCAAGGTCCAGCCAAAGTTTATGATTCAGAACGCGAAGCACAAGCAGCAATGAAACGAAATGAAATAGTTGCTGGCGATGTGGTAGTTATCCGTTATGAAGGACCAAAAGGTGGACCAGGAATGCCCGAAATGCTAATCCCTACAGCCACCATCGCAGGGATGGGTTTAAGCGAAAGCGTAGCACTCATAACAGACGGCAGATTCTCAGGAGCCACCCGTGGACCATGCATAGGACACGTTGCACCTGAAGCATTCGTCGGCGGACCCATCGCAGCTCTAAAGAACGGCGACAAAATAACCATTGACATACCCAACAGAGTTCTAAAAGTTGAGCTGTCAGACAAGGAGCTTAAAGAACGTCTATCAGCATGGAAACCTCGGAAGCCAAAAATATCCAAGGGGTATCTAAGCAGGTACACGCCGACTTCCTCAGAATAAGCCAAACAAAATTAGGTCTAAAAAAGAAACAAGAAGAATAGTGGCCGCTGGTTTACCAGAGGCGACCACACATGCCCATACCCATTCCGTATCCATATGGATAGCCGTTTTGTGTTGGTACACCGTACGAATAGTATCCTTGCTGAGGAGACGAACTGTTGGGGTTTGCCGTTCCTAAGGGAATTTGATTTGCAGAGTTGTTTCCACTTGTTCGTGCACTCGCGTATTGGGCAAAGGCAATTCCAGCCATTGCCGCGATTAATACTGATGCCGCTATCAAGAGCACGATAGCTTTTGTTTTGTTCATTCTTTTTCACCTCAAAATAATATATGTGCTTGGAATGGTAAGATAGTTCGCTGAAACAGTATTGAAACAGTTCTTTTGAAACGTTTCACGATGATTTTCAAGCTGGCTTCAACGACAAAATAACGTTAACAAGTTTTAACATCCGTCTCCATAAGGGAAAGTATTTAGCTGGTTGTTGTAGTGGCGTAACTACTGCAAACACTTTTACAATAAACCTGCTTAATTTTATTAGCTACTTTTTTTGATTAATGACTGAAGATTTTTATAAGCCAAATATCTGTGGTGGAATGTTTTTTATGGTTTTGGTTGAAGGAATCAAAATGGAAGGAAAACGTATTCACGGGAAGAAACTTGTTAAAGCATGGAAAACTCTGTCCAACAAGCCATTGCCAAAAATTAAAGCGCTCAAATTGAGAGACGACGACTTTGACAATGTCATTGAACAAAGACACTGCTTCGAAGATAAAATGCATGAGGTTGAAGAATGGGGGCGGGTTCTTTCAACTAAGGGCACGGATGCTTGCGTGTTTAACGGTGACGAAACCGACGATGCCGAATATGTAATATTGGTAAGAGAAAATTCTTATCATAGCTTAGACGAAATTATTGTTCATGAGTTATCGCATATAGCTCGTGGCGACCTCTAACCAATTTTGTTGATAACGCCTTCACTAAACTGTTTTAGCCCATCTAACTTTGGCAAGTCAGCGAAAAACAGCATAAAATAAGTAACGCCTAAATCCACATAGACCTGTAACTGTTGAACACACTCGTCTGGAGTCCCAACCAAAGAAGTCTTTTTGAAGTCTTCTAAGCTAACGTTCGACGGTTTAAGCTGAGAAGTTTTTTCGCTTAATTCTTTTTCATTTTTTGCGATTAACACTTGACCGCTTGGCCAACAGGACTTTTCAATTTCTTTAAAGCTCCTGCCAATCACTTTGCACTGGTTCTCCAAAACCACAAGTTTACGCTTATACATTTCAATTGATGGCAATAGACCCCAATCAAACCTATCAGCATATGGCGCGGTGACTTTCTTCATAAGTAATTCGCCGCTTCCGCCAACAGTTATGGGCGGCCACGGTTTTTGCAGTGGTTTGGGTTCGCAAGCAGCGTCTTTTAACGCATAATATTTTCCCTGGTAAGTTGCCTTATCTTCCGTCCACATCCGTTTTATTACTTCTAAACCCTCGCCTAAACGTTCCACTCGAACGCTATGTTTAGGAAAACCCAAACCATAAGCCAAATGCTCATTTTCCTGAACTCCTGCTCCAATACCAAATTCTAACCTACCATCCGAGATTACATCAAACGTAGCGGCCATTTTAGCAAGTAAAGAGGGATTCCTGTTTGCATTGCAGGAAACCATTGTTCCCAATCTTATCTTGCTGGTTAATGAGGCGAGTGCAGAAAGCGTTGTCCAACTTTCAAGGATAGGCCAATAATTATACATCAGATGGTCATCAAGCCAAATGGAGTTATACCCTTGTTTTTCACTTTCTAAAACGATATCTCGAATAAAACTGAAACGTTGAGTGGGTTGTAACCCTTTAGCTTGGAGCATGTTGAATGGTAGGAATATCCCGAATTTGATTTTGCCCATCATTTCTCCACGTCTGCGGTGTTAAAGATTCAATTGTTTGCTTAGGTAATTAGGTTTTAGTCTGCTGGTTTTATTTAGTCGGCGCTTGTTTTCTCACATCTCGTCCCCTAATATAGGATAAGACGCCTGCAATCGCTAAGATAGCTATTGAGGCATAAAACGCATGATCTATACCCGAGATAAATGATTGGCTAACACCACCTGACAGGTTTGTTGTTCCAACAAACACTTCAAATGCCACTTGCCTAGGAACTGAAGCTGCAGCAACTGAGATTGCCAAAACATAGGATCCGACTAATCCGATATTCTGTACTGTTCGTAACAAGCCCGAGATACTTCCATACGAACCTGCTCTTGCATTTGCCATAACAGCGCTGTTGTTGGCGGGGAAAAACATGGAGGTTCCTATTCCTGATACTGCAGAAGCGAGAAGCACAATGTAGAGAGGCGAGGCTGGACCCAACGTTAAATAAATCACGACTGCCACGGCAAGGAAAAATATTCCTATTGTTGCAATTTCTCTCGAACCGTACTTGTCAGAGAGTCTGCCCATTATTGGACCAAGAAAGCTTCCTGCAACATAGCCCGGTACAAGCAATAGTGAAGCATTTAGCGGCGTGAGGGCCCTTATTCCCTGCAAATACATTATTACAAGAAATATCACCGAAAAGTAGCCGACGCTGGTAAAGAACGCTGCCAAGATTGCGTTGCGCAAAACCTTGATTTTTAATGCTTCAAAATCAATAAGGGAATTGTCGAGTCTTCGGTCATACAAAATGAACACAGGTATCAAAGCTGCTCCGATAATAGCTAAAATGATGCTTAAGATGCTGATTCCATTTGCCGCGAAATCTACTAGTCCCAAAGACAGCAGCACCAAAGCTGAGGCAAGCAGTCCCATCCCAGCAAGGTCTAGTTTTGCAGCGTTTCTTTTTTCTATATCTTTGAGGTATTTTAATCCCACAATTACTGCAACCACGCCAATTGGAATATTTATGAAGAAAATGAATTGCCAGCTGATAAAACTGGTAATTATTCCACCTAAAACTATACCGAGTAATGCTCCCGCTGTGAATCCAAGTGCGTTGTAGCCGTATGCTCTGCCGCGGCTTTCTCGGGGGAAATAATCAGCGATTATTGCGCCGCTGGTTGCTTGCATGATGGCTCCGCCAACCGCTTGAACTGCTCGGAAGGCTATTAGAGGATAGATGTGGGGTGAGAAACCGCATAGAGCTGAGCCGATGGTGAAAATAACGAAGCCAGAGTTGAATATTCTACTTCTTCCGTAGATATCTCCTATTCTTCCCATCTGAGTCGTAGCTACAGCTAGAACGAGTAGGTAAGCAAGAATTATCCATATTGAGACAGCGAGGGTCGAGTGCAAGCTATCATTTATGACTGGAAACGCTAAAAGGACAATAGTGCTGTCAAGCGCACCCATAAGCGTTCCAAGCATGACAATGCCTAACACAATGTTGCGGTGTTTTACAGAAGTTGCAACTGATTGGTTGGATGCTTGCTGCAATTCGTTCATCGGTTAGGCTACCTCACTTAAGTTCCATTTATTCAAAAAGTTAAGTGTTAATATAATGAGCAATTTTATAAAGTTACAGTTAATTAATCCAGTTTTTCTTTTACTCTATCAAAAATGATTATTTTCTAACAAAAATTGTACAAATCCTAAGATAAGTAATTATAATTCATAAAAGCTATTTTTAGTGCAAACTACTTCCCAGTTGTTGTTCCAAATGCCAGAGAAAAACTCTTCTAGCTTCGACATATTCCGCTTAATGTCAGAAGAAAGCCCTGAGGAGGCAAAAAAGAAGCGTAGGCAAGAGCTTTTAGAACCAACAGGCATAAAAGAGTTCTATAAAGAAGGCAAAATCAACATTAACAAATTCACGTGCGTTGGGGGACAATGCAAACTTTGCGTTAAAGCCTGCCCAACCAACGCCCTTTATTGGGGAACTGGCGAAGTCGGAATAACTGAAGATTTATGCGTTTACTGCGGCGCTTGCGTGCTCAACTGCATGGTTGATGACTGTATAAAAATTGAGCGAAAACGGGAAGACGGCAAAATCGAACACTTCAGCAAGCCAAACGATGTAATCAAGCTAGACGAAAGACTTACAGGAAAAAAACGGTTTGAACGTGTAAAAGCAATTTTCCCAACCATTACAAAATATTGCGAAAGTTATTGCGATAAGCCAAAAGATGAACATGAATTCTTTGGTTACGTTAACAATACAAATAAGCAAAAATTGAACCAGACCAAAAAATAATGAGACGACAGAGAAAAAATTAGGTCGGAATGATTAATGCTACTGTTCCATTTCGGGTTGAAATCTCCAGTTTGTTCCCAAAACCTTTTTTCACATATGCATTTTCTAGATGTAGTTTATCGTTGATTTTTAGTTCATGAAGGCCATCTGCATGTTGGCGCCAAGCTGAAACTTTTACAGCGCCAGATTCATCTTTTAATTCAAAAACCACTAGTTTTACTTTTTCGCCATTGGCTGTGGTTACTTCTTTGCTTTCAGGAACGACTGAAACTATCCCTTCAACATTGACGCTTTCGTTCTCAGTTAAACAGGCGATTTTAGCAAACTGGATTGGCGCATGTTGAACCTTTACAAAGCTGGTAAAGTCAACATGAACTTCTATTTCGCCGTTTTGATTTTCTTTTACTTTAGCATTCCCTAATTGCACACATGCGTTTGCTTTGATGTTTTTTTCTAGTTCTAAGGCTTTTTCGTTCCAAGCGACAACTGTGACTTCTCCGGAATCATCAGTTAAAGTGAATCGCATCACTGTTCCATCACTTTGGTCACTTCGAGTGAATTTGGTCAAGCCCAAAACCGCTTTTACATTGCCTGAAAGATGCACGTTTCCAGACATCTTGTTTAGAGAGCCTATTTTTGTCGCAAACTTCTCGATTGCAGGGTATTCGGCCACTTTTTCCTGAGGTTCAATGGCAATTTGGCTTTTGCCGCCCAGATGCAGCTCAACTTTGCCATCTCGGTCTTGTCGCGTGTATCCATGGATAAGTCTTACTGCCTGTCCAGTTTTCAACTCGCCCTTCTCAACCAAATCAGCTTTATCATTCCAAAGCACCACCCGTACAATTCCATCGTTATCCGCAACCATCAAAGTTGCGAATTTACCTGGTTTTTCTCCCTCAAAAGTTCTAGTCGGGAAAACAGCAATCAAATGACCAGCCACAGTCACGTTATTTAAACCGGCGAACAAGTGGCTTATAGATACGGTGCCACTATTTTGAATTGAGTTTTGTTCCACTTCAACGCCGTATTTGGCGGCGATTAACCTGAGAAGGGTTTCGTCCCCAAGCAGACCATCGGTTCTGGCTCTTTCAACTTGTAATTTTTCAAGTATTTGGAATTGGCTGACTTTGGGATTTTTTGCGAGAATTTTCTGGATTATTTCTTGGTTGGTCATTTTTAGCTGACACGATTAAGACATTCTGGGCTTTTAATTTTTTGCGTTTTTTTAATGTAAGTTTATTTAAATCGATATTGCATTTTTAGTTTGGAACGTTGGTGGTAAGACGGATGGGTCTGCAAGTTTTTTATGCACTAGGAATAGAGTTAGTTGTAGTTGGAATCATCTTTATTGTTATATCGTTTATTTTAGTTTTGAAGCATGGCTCTGGAAAAGGAAAGGTGAAGGGTGCTGGCGTAATTATTATTGGTCCTGTTCCAATAATTTTTGGCACTGATATAAAATCAGTTAAGGTTGTTTTGGTACTCGCTTTAGCGTTGACTGCGGCGCTCATAATTTATTATTTATTGTTGAGGTAAAAAGAATGTTAAGAAGCGTTCAAGAAACTGAGGATGAAGGCGTTATTGTCTCTCCTAGGCTCTTTATCTTGATGATTTTAGGTGTTGCTTTAGTTTTCGTAGGGGTTATGGTTTTGGTTTTTGTTTCCTTAGTTTCAGGCAGTTCAGGAAGTGTTGGAGTGGTTATTTTTATTGGTCCATTTCCCATCGTCTTTGGTTCAGGACCTAATGCAATATGGCTTATTTTAATAGGAATAGTTATCGCAGTTTTGAGTGTGGCATTTTTCCTAGTTAAAAATAAACAACATATAGAATTTTGAGAGTAAAGATGTTTTTACTCGATTGCTTGCTCTTCTTCCTTGCCGTAATATGCGTAGAGGAAGATTAAGGTTAGAGCAAGAAATACTGAGCCCATAAGGACATATTGTAAGGTTAGGAAATATGCGCCTAAATCCATCGAGATTCATCCTTTATTTTATCTTATTCAGTAGCGTCTTAATATTTAAGGAGTAGCTTTTTTCCACTCATTCATCAACATATTATAGCTCTCATCGTTGTCTTCTATCGTTTCAAACCAGCAAAGATTCTGAGCGATTTTCTGTGTTAACAGGTGATAGCACATGTGGACTTTTTTATCCAAAACTCTAAAGTAAAAATCGTCGCAAGTGCAAAATTCAGCTTCAGGCATAATTAGGTAATCGCGTTCTCTTCCGACAACGATCCAAACGGTTTTTCCGCTTGGCTTGAAAATGTACTTTTTTACTCGGCTCTCTTTTAATGCATCTAAGGCTTTTGTGAATCTTGACCCAAAAAGCTCATAGAGATCCGTTAAATGGTTGCCTGATAGTTTCCCCTCTGTCTTTGCTTCTTTGCAAATAGCGTTTAACGTATCTATTTCTGAATTATTGCTCATTGATACACTCGCAACTTGAAGATCAGGAAAAGGCGATTATAGGTCAGCCAATATCGATTGGCTCGCCTTTAGGCTTATTTTCTGTCTCAGCTTTCGGAAGCACGACTTCTAATACGCCGTTTTTGTAGGTTGAGTTTGCCTCTTTAACCTTGACATTTACTGGCAACTCAGCTTCCTTGAAGTACTTATATTGTGGAGTATCGACCGAAATCGTTATCGAATCCTCTGTGCCGTGAAGCTTTATGTCGCTTTTTTCTACACCTGGTAACTCCACAACTACATGAACGTCATTTTCGGTCTCGACAATATCAACCAGTGGCTCGCGTTCTTCTTTGACCTGCGGAGCACCTTTGAGTCCTTTTTTGATGTTTCCAAATTCTTGAATTTCAGGTTTTCCATCAGGACCAATCTTCATGCTATGACCATAAACGAAGGGTCCAAGCTCCTTAACCGTGCTACCGTCAGGAAGTTTACGTTCTTTTATATATTCCTTGGGAACCTTTTCCGTGAAGTTTTTTAACTCTTCATCCATCATTTTCTCCATTTCACGGAAAACATCGTCTATCTCGCCGAAAAATGGGTCTTTGTCTCGCCTCTTCTTGAACTTATCAGGATAATCCTCATCATCTGAAGACATATGCATTCACCAAATAAACAGCATTTTCCACTCCAATATATTTTATGTATAAAAATGCTTCTTTTACAGTGTTAACTGGCATTTTTCAGAGGGTGGCTTTGATTGTTGGGACACGGCCAAGTCTTAATGTTCCATTAAAAGTTTAAATCATGGAAATCAAACTAAATGGAATCAGCAGGCAAAAAAGTGGCAGTTTGCCGGGGTAGCCTAGCCTGGCTAGGGCGCCAGACTCATAATCTGGAGTTTGTAAGGGGCAAGCGCCTTATGACCAGAAGTCACGGGCTCGAATCCCGTTCCCGGCACCACTCGAGCCTTTGCTACCCCACAAAAGCACCAAAGCAACAAGGTAAATAATCGCTAGATATTAAGTCATGAGACTATTTACCGTGAATGTGGTTAAATCGCTCGCCGCACTTTTAGCTACTATCGCCAATGGTAAAGCATGGATAAACTACGCTTTTCAGCTACGATTCCTTTCGAAGTTTGATTTAAATTAATTCTTCAAATTAGGATTGTTTCTATAGAATCAAACCACCACAAACTCCTCTGGCATGTTTAGGCGAAAATCGGTCACAAATTGATAGTTCCCCATTTTATCGGTTACTGGCTACCGTCAGCATGGCTACTTTTTGGGCACTGAAAAGAAATTTGGGCTTTTTAGGCTACGGTTTTAGGCTGATTGTTGACGATTGTGGCTAATTTTGCGCGAGCAGACGTGTTTTCTTTAGGTAAACAGCATAGAATCCACCCTGCAAACCAAAGCAAAACAATGAAAGGCAACACCAACTTTACGAGAAAGCTGCTTTTACAATTTCGCGATAACATTTTTTCCCTCGCGTTTTCCTTCAACTTCCTAATGTGTAGGTTTGCCCTTTTATATTGAATCTTAACAAAATATATAGACTATAAAAATAGTCTGAATGAGCCGTTTAAGCGCCGTTTTGCGGTTTGGCTAAAAATTTTGGGGGGAAAAAAATAATTAGGTATTCCGTGACAGCTTGAAAACATAAAAGTTCGCTGTAAACACACGTGAAACCTGAAGGAACCTAATGGTAAAAGGCATAATTAAGAAATTCATATTTAATGATTGCGCTGCCTTCGATAAATTAATAAAGTGACAACAGTAACGGCTAAGACAACCACCAAAACTATGAGACTTGTAACTGATGTAATCCAAGATGGTATAAGACTGGTCGTGTTAGGAAGGGGTTCGATAGGTGATGTATTCAAGGAGCTATACACGTTTGAACTATAGTAATTTGATTCAATTCCAGTTTTAAATGCCGCTAAAGTATCTGAAGGTGAAGTAACGTCAAAGCCAGCATCTGGTTCTTGCCATAGGCAAACTGCCTTAATATACGCATATTCGTTGGGTAGTGTGTTAGTTAATGTATCTGCCCACCATGCGTTTTCCGTGTCACCGTATAAATTACCAATTTCGCACAACATTACGGGCTTGCTTGGAGCAACTGCTCGAATACTATTAAGTTCAGTATTAACACCCTGTCCAAATCCTGAAGATACATCTGGGGGATAAACATCAGTTCCAACCCAATCAACATATTGGTCTCCTGGATACAACGATTGTAATGTGCTTACAGAATCGTTTAACGCTGCTGGGCACCAAATCCAACTTATGTTTGTTCCTCCTGCCGCCCGAACTCTATTAACCACATATTGCCACATTGCAACGAATTTAGCAGGTGTCATACCATAGCTCCATGGAGTTACAGATTCATTTACCCATTGAGCATTAAATTCCCAATAGAATCGAACAAAATAGGGATGACCCCACGCTGCTGAAGCATTTCCCCATGCATCTAAATATGCATCCCATTTTCCGCTTAGAATATCGTCATACCCTTGATACACTCCTGCAATATATACAGAAGAAGGACCCCAGCTTATCATGGGAATCATCCCTGCATTTCGGCATTCATTCATCCAAGTAGAATTAAAATTCGGGTCCTGAACTTGATTTGTCGGTCCTGTCCACCATTGCATCCAATTCCATATAGACATACCTTTTCCAACTTGATTCTCGAATGCTTGTATTGTTGACAATGGCATCCTGTCGTTTTCACCCACCCAAGCACCCCAGTATATTTGATTGCTTGAGGCTGAAGTAACACCTAACGAAAAAAACATGGAACCGATCAAAACAGCAACTAAGAGTAAAGCAAATTTCTTTCTCAGAATATTTCCGCTCGCGCCAATCAATTTTATTATCAAAAAGCTATATAGGTTAAAAAACTTTTCATTCAATAATGCTATTTTAAACATTTGGACCAAGGTTAAGAGTCTCCCGCCTCTAAACCAGTTGGGTTCAATAACGATAATGAAGAAAAGACTTAACCTCGCCTTGCTTCAATTCCACTAATGCATAATTTACGAACTTCAGAAATGAACGCGCTTGTCTCAATGACTTCGGTAGTAACAGACAAAAAGGATATCTGCTTATTTAGTAAGTCTAAGGATGTAAGGTTTAAATGAGTCCTGCCACGAATTTCCACGCCGTTTTATCCTTTAACAATAGTTATTACCAAAAAATTAAGTAGCAAAACCGTCATAATGGTATGAGGCGAAAAGAATGTCTGAAAAAGACAAAAAAACAGTGGGAGTCTTTCTATTAGTTTCCTTGTTTGTTCTAATAATAATTGCTGGATTAGTGTTCTACGCTACGCACGTGAGCACATTACTTCTAAAAACAATCCTGTATGTTGGGGTTGCTGGAGGAATTGGCGGGGTTGCTTATGGCATTAGGGGATTCTTATACCACATTGAAAATAACGATTTTAAAGCCAAATGGAAATGGTGGTATCTCTATCACCCAATTACTGGATTCGTTTATGGTGTACTAGCCTACCTTCTCATAATAGGCGGACTACTAAGCCTAAACACATTATCGCCTGACTACTCAAAAGGTATTCTTCTCTATTGTGGAATATCATTCCTCGCTGGATTTGCCTCAAAAAAATTCAACGAAAAACTCGATGAGTTAGCTTCAACAGTATTTTCCACTACCGCTTCTACGTCTGCTGCTGCTCACGCTCCGAGTTTTGTCGTTTCTGGGTTTCAAGATACGGTTACGGCTGGCAGCGCTGGCTCTATTACGGTCACAGCGAAAGATGCAAATGGCAAGACCGCGTCGGGGTATACTGGTACAGTGCATTTTACATCTTCCGACATCAAATCTGTTTTGCCTTCTAATTACGCGTTCCAAGCCAGTGATGCAGGGGTGCACACATTTACTAACGGTGTTACTTTGGAAACAGCGGGCTCACAATCGATCAACGTTGCTGATTCTGGGTTTAGTTCAATTACTGGTTCTCAAAGTGACATAAAAGTGAATGCAGCTGCCGCTTCCAAATTGGCATTCAATGCTGGGTTAGGTCAATCTTTAACTGCCAACGTAGTCTCACCATTAGCCATAGTGGTACAGCAACAAGACGCATACGATAACCCAGTTAAATCAGGTACATCGCCAATTACAGTCGGTTTGACTACTCTCCTTGACCAGTGGCAAATTCTACTCTGACAGCAAAGGTACAATACCAATAACTTCAATACAGATTGCTGCTGGCTCGAGCAGTTCGACAAGCTTCTTCTACATAGATGCCGCAGTAGGCAACCCTACATTGACTGCGACCTGTTCCGGCTTAACTTCCGCCACAACACAATTTACCATCGCTGCTTCTCCGCCCAAACCATAGAAAAAAGCGCCAAGGTAACAATAGTCAAAATTTGCCTTCTAACCCGTGTTTGCTCCGAAATCAATTTGCAGAATATCTGATGCTTTTTGATTTGCTTAGTTTGTGCCTGTTGATGGCTGCTTGGGCTTAAGAAGCATAATTAGGACGCATATTTGAGAATGAAATGTTACTTGGGCTAAGCGTTGTTGTAGCGGGCATGGTTGTTCTAAAATCAGGTGAAATATCTTATGCTTCTGGTTTTGTTCTTGTTGAAAGTGTGGGTTCAGATTCCGCCAGACTCACTTCTTGAGCGCCCGTCAAGATTAGCATTCTCAACATCTTTTTATTGGTAAATTGCTGCTCGGATCCTGTTTCCGGCGGCACTTTTGCTCCTGAAAACGCTTTATGAAATCTTATTAGGAACTTACTCTAACCTCTCTTTAGGTTAAACCCATGAAGGATTATGATAATTTCTTTCTTCCAAGTACTGACCTAAAGAAGGGCAAAGAATTCTATCAAGACCTTCTCGGTCTAACAGTTAAGTTTGATTTCTCAAACATGGGAATGATGGCTTTTAAGGTCGGCGATAATGAGCCTGCGATCATCTTAAAAGACACCAGTAAGTTTCCTGAGGCTAAACCGACCATATGGTTTGTTGTCGAAAACGTGCAAGAAGAGTACAAAGTTCTCATAGCTAAAGGGCTAAAGTTTCTATCTGAGCCTTTTGAGGTTCATACAGGAATGGCGGTTGAGTTTGAAGATCCATTTGGAAACAGATTAGGATTAACAGATTATACTAAGAGCGGTTCTAAACGATAAATAGTGCGGAAATGGGTTCTCTATGATATGGCAGTTTGTGGGGCGGTTTTTATGCGGGGTCCATAAATGATCGACATTACAAAGGTATTCTTTACAGAAACAGAATAAACATAAGAGAGATTAAATTTGGATAAACCAAGTTAGGATAAGGTTTTTACCATATTCACTTGTAAGGATACGCGAGCATGCCTTGCCAAAAAAAGATAAGCCTTGGTTTAACTCGTATTCAGCCGAAGTGCCAAAGCAAATAGATTATCCACAGATAACTCTCCAAGAAATTCTGCACAAAAGCGCCGAGGCTTACCCCGAAAAATCAGCCATCGTCTGCGGCGAGCAGGAAATCACCTATTCGCAGCTGGATGTGCTCTCAAATCAATTTGCCAACGCCCTTGTTAAGTTAGGAATAAAAAAGGGTGATAGAGTTGCAATTTTTCTCCCCAACATTTCTCCGTTTATAATTGCTTATTTCGGAATCCTCAAAGCAGGCGCAGTAGCAACCGCGATAAGTCCATTGCATCGAGAACGTGAAGTTGAATATCAATTGGTTGATTCAGAAGCAGAAACTGTAATCGCTTTGAATTCACTTTTTCCAATAATCGATAATGTTTGGGCTAAAACCAAACTCAGAAACGTGATACTTGCAAAGTTAATTGAAGCAGGTGGGGAGGTATTCGCTCAAACGAAACCAAACGTTTTGTGTTTTCAACCACTGATAAAAGGAGAGCCAAACAGCTCCCCTAAAACCGAAATAAATCAGTCCGAGGATTTAGCGGTCTTGCAATACACCGGTGGGACGACAGGCATAGCCAAAGGCGCTATGTTAACTCATTCCAATCTGGTCTCGAATGCCCTTGCCTTTGCCGCCTGGATAAAAGGTAAATCAGCCCAAGAGACATTCCTTATAGCACTGCCCTTGTTCCACATTTACGGCTTGACAACCAGTATGACGGTGCCTATTAGTTTAGGTGCAAAAATGGTTCTATTGCCGAAGTTTAACCCTGCATTAGCTTTAGAAACTATACAACGACACAGAGTAACCGTTTTTTGTGGTGTCCCAACGATGTACGCAACACTATTAGCAAATCCACAACTCGGCAAATACGACTTAACCTCGATTCGCGTCTGCATTTCCGGCGCATCTGCTTTGCCGCCGCAAATCCAACGGCAGTTCATGCAAATCACAGGCGGGCTTTTAGTTGAAGGTTACGGGCTGACTGAGGCATCTCCGGTTACCCATTGCAGTCCCGTTGACAAAACGATGCGAACGGTAAAGGTGGGTTCAATAGGTTTACCTCTGCCCGACACAGACGCTCGAATAGTAGATTTGGAAACGGGCAAAAAAAGGCTATCTCAAGGCAAGAGGGGTGAGTTGGCGGTGAAGGGACCGCAGGTCATGAAAGGATACTGGCGCAGGCCCGAGGAAACAGCTTTGGTGTTGAATCATGGATGGTTTCTAACTGGCGACATAGCCCACATGGACAAAGACGGCTACTTCTACATAACGGATCGCAAAAAGGACCTTATAAAAACCAAAGACTATAGCGTCTACCCACGCGAACTCGAAGACATCCTCTACGAGCACCCAGCAGTGAAATTATGCGCAGTAGTTGGCAAACCAGACAAAATGGCGGGAGAAATTCCAAAGGCTTACATTGTACTCAAAGAAGGCGCAAATGCAACGGAAAAAAGCATTATGGCTTTTGTAAACGAAAAGGTGGCGCCTTACAAAGCGATTCACGAAGTGGAATTTAGAAAAGAGTTGCCTCTAAGCTCAGCAGGTAAAGTTCTAAAACGTTTGCTTACTTGAGCTTTAAACCAAGAGCTTTTAGTCTATAAAAGTGGGTATCTTTGGTTTCAAGAGTTAACTCGTGTGCTATAGCGGTTGCGGCAATTAAGAGGTCTGCATCGGGTATCAAGTTTCCTTCTTCTTTTAAAGTGCGATAAATGCAACAGTAAGCCTCTATAATGCTGTTGTCCAGGTTTAGAATAGAAAAACTTTCTTCCAACAACTGCTTTGCTGATAACCTCTTTTTGTCTTCTATTCCTCTTAAGACCTCAATGAGAGTTATCGTAGATATGATGGCTGGAAAATAATTGTTTTTTTCCATGTTATCGATAACTACGCCTGTATCTAATAGGTTCATCTTAGCTTGAAATTCTCCCTAAATTCTTTGCTGGACTCACGTATAGCTTCTAAGTCTTCCTTGGAAAGAAGTTGCCTAAGTTCTTCGAAAGCTTTCTTGCCTTTCAGACGTTGCCCTTCAGTGTACATTTCTAGGAGAAATTCACCCCACTCCCTGTCCCCCTTTGCTTTTTCCAAACGCGTTTTGATTTCGACGGGAACGGAGATTGTTGAATACTTACTCAATTATTACACCACATAACAAAATAGTTATGTAAATATATAATTTTATTGGTATGCGACTTAATCTAATCCATCACTTTTTCTTTCGTATTTTTAAAACGACTTTTTCGCCTATCCAAGCAAAAAACAGCAAAACAAAGAATGGTCCAAGGAAAAGCCCAAAAACAAACTCATTATTACTGGCTGCTGCTTGCCCCAAAATATTCGGATAAAGAGCAGCGCCTCCGATAACAAGGCACGCGGTTAAAATGAATGCGATTGCAAATGTGACGCCCTTCATACTCAACAAACATATTTTGATGGATGTCTGCTTGTTTTAAAGGTTGCCAGAAATTCTTCGAAATGTATAAGAGAAAACCTCGTTCTTGAATAGTTAAGGCTCTATCTTTGCGCGTAAAAATCAACGTTACTGGTATTGTTCAGGGTGTCGGTTTCCGACCATTCATCTATCGTTTAGCAGTAGAAAATGGTTTGACAGGGTACGTTCGTAACAGGGGCGATGCGGGCGTAGAAATTGTCTTAGAAGGCAATGCCCAAAAAATAAAAAATTTTATGCATGATTTGACTGAGAAAAAGCCACCCTTGGCTCAAATTGACTCCGTTAAATCGGTTGAGCTTTTAGGAAACGATCAATATGCGAATTTCACAATTTACAAGAGCTCAAATGAAGCGGAGCAGTCAGGCTCAATTATTCCACCAGACATCGCCATCTGCAACGAATGCCTCGCCGAACTGCGCGACCCCAAAAACCCGCGTTATGAATATTTCTTTATCACCTGTACCAATTGCGGTCCACGCTTCACGATCATTGAGCGCTTGCCGTACGACCGCGAAAACACAACTATGCGCGAATTTCCCCTCTGCGGATTCTGCCAAAAAGAATACAATGACCCAGCCAACAGGCGGTTTCATGCACAAACCATCGCTTGCCCACCATGCGGTCCAAAAGCCTACTTAACAACCAAAACAGGCGAGCCAGTAAGCGCGAAGGACCCTGTGCGTGAAGCGGGAAAACTGCTCTCTGAAGGTAATGTGCTTGCGATAAAAGGGTACGGTGGTTTCCATATTGCATCCTCAGTTTTGCTTGAGGCACCTCTGGAGCGGCTTCGAGCAACGAAGCACAGACGCGAAAAACCCTTCGCAATCATGGCAAAAAACATAAAAACTGCAAGAAGTTTTGCCGAAGTAACTTCGAAGGAGCAGGAACTGCTGAACTCGCCTGCACGCCCAATAGTTCTGCTAAACAAAAGCGCCAATTACAATTTGTCGCCTCTTGTGGCGCCGAACCTGCATAACATCGGCGTCATGTTGCCCTATACGGGTTTGCACTACATGCTCTTTGACCAAGTCAACGACTCAGCCTTTGTGATGACCAGCGCCAATCCACCAAACCAACCGATCGTAAAAGACAACGAAGCAGCCCTCAAGACTCTCGGCGGCACAGTGGATTATTTTTTGTTTCACAACCGTAACATTGCCCACAGATGTGACGATTCTGTCATGCGAGTCCATGGGAATAGTCAGGTGTTTCTTAGGCGAAGCCGAGGTTACGCACCAGCCCCGATCAGACTAAAATCTAAATCGAAACGATGCGTGGTGGGACTTGGCGGCGAACTGAACAATACAGCCTGCGTTTTGCTGGAAGATAAAGCCTTCATTAGCCAACATATCGGCGATGTCGAAAACGTGGAAACTCGAGCTTTCCTGCAAGAAGCCACAAACCATCTCCACAGCTTAACTAACTGCCACTCAGAAATGGTAGTTTGTGATTTGCATCCGAAATTTACTACGACCGTTTTGGCTAAAGAAATGGCTGAAGCAGATGGTTCCCCACTTGTTCAGGTTCAACATCACCACGCTCATGCTGCGGCTTTGATGGCTGAGCACAACTTGGAAGAAGCTGTCACTATTGTTTGCGACGGGTATGGTTACGGAACCGATGGCGGAGCATGGGGCGGCGAAGTCCTATTTTGTAACCGCGAATCAACCGACTTTATGCGTCTTGGGCATCTGGAACCTCAGCCACTTTTGGGTGGGGACGTGGCTAGTCGCTATCCTTTGCGTGTAGCTGCTGGAATGCTTGCTAACTCAGAGGTAAATATAGAGCAATGGCTCAAAGAGAACCAAGGGCATTTGCCTTATGGCGAAACTGAAGCTGGATTAATTCTAGACCAACTTCGAAAAGGGATTGGAACAATTGAAACTACGAGTTGTGGCCGAGTTTTAGATGCCGTTTCAGCGGTTTTAGGGGTTTGTTTTGAGCGAAGTTATGAGGGGGAGCCTGCTATGAAACTTGAATCCGCTGCATTAAAAGGAAAAGATGTGTTAAAACTAAATCCCCTGTTGCATGACGATATGCTTCATACCTCAATTATGTTGAGGGCAATTTTTGAAAATAAACAAAAATTCTCAAAAGCTGATTTGGCTTATTCTGCGCATTCTTATTTGGCAAGGGGTTTAGCTGCTTTGGCAACCGATAGCGCCCAAGAGATGGGTGTCAAAGATGTTGGTTTTTCGGGTGGTGCTGCCTGCAATCAGATACTTGCCGAACTTATGCGGAAGGCTGTTGAAGATGCTGGATTGCGGTTTTGGGTTCATGAAGCAGTTCCCGCTGGCGATGGAGGAGTTTCGTTTGGTCAGGCTGTTGTGGGTGGATTTTCAAGGTTTTAAACCAATTTCTTTTTATCGCCGTTTAAAACCTCCTTATTAATTGATAAGTATGTGTTTAGCAATTCCCGCAAAAATAATGAATATTGACGGCACCAAAGCTAACGTAGATTTTGGTCAAGGAGTCTTACGGGAAGTTAATGTGTCGCTTGTTGAAGCAAAAGTTGGTGAATACGTTTTGGTCCACGCGGGCTACGCTATCACAGTAATCTCAGAAGAAGAGGCCAAAGAAACCCTAAGTTTATGGAATAGCGTTCTCGAAGCTTCCCAAGAATAAAACGGCAGGTAGAGCGGTATCATGGCTGAAAACCTAAAGTTCAGAAACCCAGAAATGGCGCAGAATATAGCAGCAAAAATCAAAAGCTTAGCGCCTAAATCAGGGAAAGTAAAAATCTGCCATGTCTGCGGAACTCATGAGTGGACAATAACGCATTATGGTTTACGTAGTCTTTTGCCTGAGAACGTTGAAGTTATTGCAGGTCCTGGATGCCCTGTATGCATTGTTCCAGCTGCTGAAATTGATGAAGCTGTACAATTAGCTCAGATGGGCATTGTGGTCACCTGTTTCGGTGATGTGTTGCGAGTGCCGGGAAGCAAAATTTCGCTTTTGGAAGCTAAAGCAGCAGGTGCTGACGTCAGAATTGTTTATGCAACCTCTGACGCAGTTGAAATGGCTAAACGTGAGCCAAAGAAGCAGTTTGTTTTTTTTGCGGTTGGTTTTGAAACTACGGCTCCGTCAACTGCGGTTGAAGCGCTTGGAAACCCGCCTGAAAACCTAAGCTTTCTTGTGTCTCATCGTTTGATTCCTCCCGCCATGGAATTGTTGCTCGGCGTCGGCGATTTGCAGATTGATGGTTTCATTGCGCCTGGGCATGTGAGTGCAATTATTGGTTTAAAGCCCTACGAATTATTCCCGCGAGTTTATCGGATGCCAACTGTTGTTGCTGGTTTTGAACCCATAGATGTGTTAATGTCGATTTTCATGATTGTAAAACAGCAAAGTGAAGGTATGGCTCTGTTGGAGAATGAATATTCTCGTGTGGTTAAGCCCGAAGGCAATCCGCGGGCGCTGGAAATAATGAATAAAGCTTTTACGGTTACAGGCGGGAACTGGCGTGGCATCGGTAGACTTCCTGACTCAGCGCTACAACTGCGTGAATTTATTGCGGATTATGATGCTAGATTAAAGTTTGGTGTACATGTAGAGCAGGGGAAAGACATCTTGCTTGGTTGCGAATGTCACCTTGTAATTATCGGAAAAATCAAGCCAAACGAATGTCCAATGTTTCTCAAAGCTTGTACACCTGAGAAACCTGTTGGTGCATGTATGGTCAGTAGTGAAGGCACATGCAGAGTTTGGGCAAAAAACGTAGCGGTCCAAGCTTAGAGGTCAACTTTAAGGGTTTGCATTGCGGTTTCATTTACTTGAAGAACAAAGATTCTACGTGGCGCTGTTCCAAAAGTTGATTGATTATAGAATTTGCCGCTTTGAAGTATGTTCTCCAAAACCATTGTTGGAGTCGTTGTAGAGTTGAAGAATGGTAAATTCTTGTTTTCGTAAAGGAGCAAGTATTTTACGTCTTTTTGTTGGCATAAACTAATCATTTGTGTGATGTTAACGTCTGGAGTGTAGGCATCAACAGGTTCGAGTGGGTACTGCCAAGCTAAATTATTTTTTGCTTCATACCCGCTTAAATAGAAATCCGTCATATCCTGGTTGATGTAGTTATCTGGGGCTATTATCATAACCGACTGGTTACTGGTGGTAAATCCATTAGCAACATAATGGACCGCGTCGGGCAAAGGTATCGAAACAGCATCTTTCTGAAGCCAACCATATGCATCTACTGTACTATAAACCAATGCAACTATAGTAAAAAGTATGAGAAAGCCAGCTAAGATTTTAGTAATCAATTTTTTGTCAACATCTACTTTAGGGTTTTCCCAAGTTTTCTGAAGCTTGTCGTAGAGAAAAACAATGAAATTTGCAGCGGCAATGGCCATAACTGGAAATATTGGCATAACGTAACGCCAACTTTTCGTAGCTATAAACGTGAAAAAGACATATACCACTGCGAACCAGATAAGAAATAATTTATCTTCTGGCTTTCTGCGCCAAATAAACAAGCCAAGACCATGCAACCCAAGGATGAAGACGAGAAGGTAGATTGGATGAACATAGTCTAACGGTACGGTCATTTCAAGAAAATAGAAAATTGACATTGGAAATCGTACACTGTACTGGTTAGTTTGCATATCACTTTGCTGGATCAGGCTAATCCATTGGCTTAAAGTTCCTGAAGCATAAATTGAAATTAGAACCGGAACAACGATTGCCCCTGTGGCAATAATTAAAAAAATCAACCTGGAGATTTTTGCTTTGAATTGGCTATGGTAAAGCACAAACGGCACGCTAATGACCATAACTAAGCCTGCAACTAGCCCTTGATACTTCGTTAAAAATGCGCAACCTAACATTATGCCGCTTAGAATGATGGTTGTGTTTTTGCCACTATGCAGCCAATACAAAAATAAGAGGAGGGCTATGACAAAGAAGAATTCAAGTGCCATTTCCAAAAGTGATACTCTGGAGAGCCAAATGAAACCTGGCATGGTAGCGAGAATTAAGCTTGAAAGAAAAGCAATCTTTCGCCCGTACGCTTTTGATGCAAGTTTGAACACGACAACAAGTGTTAGCAGTGAAAAAGTAACAGAGACAAGTCTTCCTGCAAATACGCTTGCGCCGAAAAGCTTGAAGTAACCAGCTATAATCGTGTCCAATAAGGGTGGGTAACGCGTTAAAGCGAAGTAACTTTGCAGATGCCCTTGAGATAAAAGTAATCCGCCCTCCAAGTGGGGTGTTTCATCCCAAACTATATTCATGTACGCTAAATTGATCAAGAACAATGAGCCGCACACAATTAGAAGAAGCAAGAAAAGCAGCTGCCATCTCTCAAGTCTAAACTCCACGCAGTTTAGCATAAATTTGGGAGAGCGTTCTATGGTCACCACAAATGCTCTAAAAAACTTCAGGTTAATCTTATTAATATTTGCAGATAACCACTAAATATGCTTCCCACCAGAATTGTTGTTAGCTAACAAATCCTTGGCACTGGGTCGCCTATGGGTCTTGCGATTATTCTTTTACCGCCAACCAGCGTCTGCATGGCTACACCTCTGAATTGTGTTGTGGCTTCGCCGATTATTTGCGCATTTTTGCCTTCTTCAGTTTGCTTCAAGAACTCTAAAATTTCTTGCGCCTTTTCCGCCACAACGCCGATAATGTATTTGCCTTCGTTTCCAACTTCAAGTGGGTCCAAGCCTAGCATATCGCATGCAGTCTGAACGTCTTGTCTTATCGGCACTTTATCTTCCTGTATCAGTATGCCGACTTTGGATTTTTCAGTCCACTCGTTAAGAGCATCAGCCAAGCCGCCACGAGTCGGATCTTTTACAGCAATAACCCCCCCTATATGTTCAAATAATTGCTGAAGCATGTGATTTAACGGTCTAACATCGGATTTTATTTCGCTTCCAAAAGTCAATCCCTGTTGCGCTGAGAGTACGGCTAAGTCCATGGTCGCCGATGGTTCCCGTCAAAATAATTTTGTCGCCTGCAACAAGGTTTGAATCAAGGGTCCAACGACTTGCAACGCTTCGGTATTGCCTTGCAACCTTGAAGTTGCTTTCTAAAGCCGGGGTTCTTTTACCTATTCCTGAAACGTTCATGACAAGACCGCCCAAACTGCCCTTTTCTACCACTTTCGTATCGCCAGTAACAATCCCCACGCCTGCTTCAATGCAGGTCTGACGCATACTTGCCAAAATCTTCTCCAAATCAGCAATGAGTAAGCCTTCTTCCAAAATAAATCCGCAAGCCAATGCGTAGGGTTGGGCGCCCATTGCTGAAATATCGTTAACTGTCCCTGAAATGGCTAACCGCCCTATGTCTCCCCCGGGGAAAAATATGGGTTTAACCGCATGAGAATCACTCTTAAACACAATATCGCCGATAACTGCGGCATCATCCATCGCTTCTAAGGGCACCTCAGCAGCGTTGCCTAACCCGCCGAAATATTTGACAATGTAGTTTTTGACTAAGTTATGCATGACTGTGCCGCCAGCGCCATGCAACATAGTAATCTTTTCGTTTGAGCTTGACATTTAAAGTGCTTCCGTTTATCAAATCAATTAGATGAGTAAGTAAAACATAAACAAATCGCACAACTTACAACAATTATAAAGAATATTTCGTTAGAGTATGTTTTGTTAGAAACTGCTTTTTTCCCATAACATTTCATACCATTGCTGAATTATTTCTACAAGAACTTGGTTATTAGACCATAAGTAAGGTTGGTCTGATATGCCCGATTTTGAAATAGTTGAAAGGAATAACTCTTTTCTATCTACTATAATCAATTTTGTGATTTCGTCAAAACATAATTTTGCTTCAAATTCAGATTTATTTTTTAGCTCTAAGAATTCCTTTGAAGCACAGGTGTCGTGTTCTTTTTTGTTTAGAAGATTCCTGATTTTTACGCCGCGGTCAAGCAGTTTTATTTCTAATTCAAAAAATTTTATGTGATGAGTCATGGCAGCCTCAAAGTCAAACATTAAATCGATGCTTGTCTGGGCGTTCTCTACCGCTTTTTTTGCTCTTAATAATTGTTTTTTTGGGATTAAAACAAAATCTCCAATTTCATTGATATCTCTATAAGTGTCAGTGGTCTGCAAGCTCTTAGATATTTGAGCGGCAGCTTTCTTTAATTCTACGGTTTTTTCCTGTCTGCACTTAAGTAAAGCAGATAGGCCTTCATCTAATGGAATAGGACTGTATTGGTTGGGTTTCGCGATTATTTTTTCGATGAGTCCTATTTCTTGGAGTTCGGTGAGCACTCGATAAATATCTTGTGATGCGACTTTTGCTGACTTAGCAGTTGCTTTCCCTGTTGATTTGCCTGATGTTGCTAGAGCAAGGTAGACTTTTGCTTGCAAAACTGTAAGTCCTAAACTAACCAGCGTTTCAACCGCTTCATCTTGTAAAAGCAAGTTTACCTACTCCGATAGGCAATTTAGTTAAGTAAGGATTGTTTTTTAAGTTTTGTCCATAAAACTCCGCTAAAAAAAATTCTCAGGATTTCACGAGGTGAAGCTTCTTAGAAGCTCACTTGTAAATGAATAATTGTTATTTTTGCTTTTTTTTAGTACTTCGTGCAACACAATCGGTAGTCGGATGACTTACTGGTACTTTTTAAATATCCGTAACAGTCCAAAATCTTAGCGAACTTTTAGGAGAAAGAAAAATGAACTATAAACTAATGTCAAATGGAACTAAAAATTCGATTGCAATCATTTTTGCTCTACTGATGATTTCAGTAATGCTTATAGCTATACCAATTCAACCAGCCAAAGCACAAGTTACCTCACCTCCCGCCGGAGTAACTATTGGACCACCACAATTACCCTATACTGGTGGACAGGTTCCAGCAGGAGTTACCCCAAGCAACACAGTCCCAACAATTTCCTACCTTAGCTTTTCACCAAACCCTATCGGAGTCAATCAACAATTACTGGTAAACTTTTGGAGTCAGCCAGCATTAAACGTTGAAAGAGCACATACGGGATACACAGTTGTAATTACTAAGCCAGATGGTTCAACAATAACAGTTGGACCAATGGTTTCCTATGCAGCAGACACCACAGGATATCTTACCTATACCCCGGATGTTGCCGGCAATTATACGATTCAGTTCTTCTTTGCAGGAGACTACTACCCAGCGGGATATTACCTACTAGGCTACAGAGTTGCAACAGCTCAATCGGTGCCAGTTGGATCATATTACCAACCCCATGGAGGCGCCCTAACAACCACATTAACTACAACCTTCAATGCAACTCAAGATGTCTATTATTTGCCATCACAGTCGCAAAAATACACCCTTGTAGTACAGCAAGACCAAGTAAACAGTTGGCAACCGTCACCGCTTCCAGGCGCTGGAAACTATTGGACAAGACCAATTTCACCCAATAATCGAGAATGGTGGGTAATTGCCGGAAACGATCCAAACAATGAGGTCGGAGGAGGCACGGGAACACAAGGCTGGCCAGACAACACTAACGTATACACTAGCAATTCGCCAATACAATACGGCTTCGTTCCTTACACGACCGGTCCAAAAAGTCCACACGTTGAATTTAGAAGAATAGGCTCTCTTGACGGCATTCAAGGAGGACTGATTGATGGCGCCGCTACAAAATATCAGGCACCAGATTTGGATTTCGTCGGCAATCCCTTTGACCACGGGGAGACTGGTCCGGGAAGATTTGGAAACCCAGATATTGTTTTCCAGGGGAGATGTTACCAAAGTAGAACAATAGTGTATAACGGAGTCGCGCAAAGTGTTTGGGAATGCTGGGATATACGTACAGGGCAAGTCTATTGGGATCAACCGAATATCACTTATCCGCCTAAATTAATTTCATTTAATGCAATCGCTGCAGCAGTGCCAGGAGCAACATCACGGGCCGATCAGATCGTTTCCACACTCGATTACATTGGTCCAAGCGCAGTATCAACCCTTGGCTTAGTGATTAAATATGACCCGATTACTGGACTTGTGTTGCAAAACCTGACAATTCCGCTCACAAACGGATTTCTATACGCTGATCCATATGTGTTATCGGTACAGACGATAAACGCGACTGCAAGTCAATATCGCTTGATAAATTGGACCCTTGATAGTCTTACCAGCAATTTCACTGCGAACATAATGAGCAATATTACTTGGCCGTTCGCCACTTTAGGTACTGCTGATTTTGAGTCAATGATTTCAGCGACAACTTATTCATATACTAACACTTACACGGGAACAGCTCCAGATCCATTTGTTGCAGCCGCCAGTTTAACCACAGGGCAATTGTTATTTAATGTCTCGACAAACGTACCTTACCAAATCTTCAACGGAGTCGCTTGCATAACAGATCACGGGTTATACGCTCTGCGAATGGATGATGGTCACTTCTATGCTTTTGATTTGCATACGGGAAAACTGGTATGGACGAGTCCGCTTTCAAGTGACCCATGGGGAAGCTTTGGCTCATATCTATCAGCATCAGCCTACGGTCTACTTTACTATGGGCAATATGACGGTGTAGTTGCCTATAACTGGAGTAATGGCCAAATTGCTTGGCAATTCGACCCATCCTCAGTACCATTCGAAACACCATATACTAACGGCACTGGCAATCTAAATGGCGAAGGCTATTCATTCTTCTGCGGCGGAATAATCTCTGATGGCATATATTACACCTACTCGGTTGAACACTCGCCAACTGCACCCCTTACCAGAGGCTACAGAGTATTTGCTATAAATGCTACAACAGGCGACTTAATTTGGACAACACCTGGAATGATGTTGATGGGAGTTATCGCTGATGGCTATATGACCGCTAGTAACTTTTACGATGGATATCAATATGTTTTCGGCATGGGCCAAAGCGCAACTACAGTTTCAGCACCACAAAGCGGAGTAACAATCGGAACACCAGTGACAATATCTGGAACCGTAACTGACAAATCACCAGCCACTACCACCTCGGCAATATATGCACCAGGTGTACCGGTACCAGCTGTATCTGATGCTTCAATGGGCGACTTTATGGCATATCTATACCAGCAAGCTCCATACCCTGCTAATGTTACAGGCGTTCCAGTTTCAATTGACGCAATTGATCCAAACGGAAACAGCATACATATTGCAACAGTTACGAGCAATTCACAAGGTACATTTGGATCCTCATGGACTCCCACTACTGCAGGTCTTTATACTATAACTGCGACTTTTGCCGGTGACAATTCATATGGCTTTTCATCAGCAAGTGCAGTCGCGACCGCAGCTCAAGCGCCAACAGGAACTTCTACGCCAACATCTACCAATGCACCTTCTAACTTAGCAACCACATCAGACATAACAGTAATTGTTCTTGCTTCAGCAATCGCCATAATCATCGCAATAGCGATAGTCGGTTTCCTTATACTTAGAAAGCGAACCTAAAACTCTACAATCAATCAAACTTTTCCCTTTTTTTGTAGATTCAATTTAATGAGAGCAATCGCTATTTGAAACAACAGAAAAAATATAATTCGCCAAAAGAGAGTTTTCAAACTTCATTTCTGACAAACATTCCACTTTCAGCGTTTATTTAGGTTTTTTCTTACTGTTTATCGGTCGAAAAAAAGATGATTGGCAGCGACAATACCCCTATTTTGAGAATTAAGGGGTGTGTATGGAAAAAGTATAATAGGTAAAAGCGTAATCCCAATTTATACACCTCACAGACGAACTACACCCTTGCTAGGGGTAAGTAATCTAGTCACTTGAGTCGAATCATTAGTTTTGATACGGAAAGCCATATAAATTGCTTTTACGTGTTTGTTTGCGCATCGGAGATGTAATAATGCCAAAATGGGGATACTCAGTAATCGAAGAAATGCTTAATCCAGAAAAAACAGCGAAAGCCAGCGGCAGAGAACTTAAAGTATCCCATAAAGCCGCTAGAGAAATTTGCAAAGCCATCAAAGGCATGATGCTAAATCAGGCGAAACAATATTTACGTGATGTAGCAGTTAAAAAGAAGGCTGTTCCATATATGAGGTACAACAAAAAATTACCTCACCGCCATGGAATTGTAAACGCTTTTTGCGGAAGGTACCCGGTAAAAGCCTCACAACAGATCCTTGACATTTTAGAATCGGCACAGTCAAATGCTGAAAACAAAGGTTTAGACGTAGACCGTTTACGAATATTCCATGCAGCAGCTTATCAAGGCATCAAAATGAAACGTTACACGCCAAGAGCACATGGCAGAGCCTCACCAAAATATGATACCACAACGCATGTCGAAATAGTTCTAGACGAGAAACCAACACAAGGAGAGCAATAAATGAGTATAGTCAAACGTTTTATTACAGAATCTATCAAAAGAACTGAAATAGATGAATTTTTACAAAAAAAACTTGACCGAGCTGGATATGGCGGAGTAAACATTTCCAAAACGCCGCTTGGAACTCACGTTGTAATTTACGCTATGCGTCCAGGCTTAGTTATAGGCAGAGGCGGAGAAACCATAAAAGAACTTGCCTCAGCTTTAGAACAAAGTTTCAAAGTTTCCAATCCTCAAATTTCGGTTTCAGAAATTGAAGTTCCAGAATTCAACGCTTATGTTGTCGCTTCACGTGTTGCATCAGCACTCCAGCGTGGTGTTCACTTTAGGCGCGCTGGCTTTTGGGCATTAAATCAAGTTATGGATGCGGGTGCCCTTGGAGCTGAAATAGTTATAAGTGGAAAACTTACAACTGAGCGGGCTCGCTTTGAAAAGTTCAGAGCTGGATACTTCCCAAGATGCGGAGAACCAGCATTAGTCGCTATGAAAAAAGCTGAAGCTCACGTTCAACTTAAACCAGGAATTATCGGCGTTCGCGTAAAAATTATGCCTCCGGACGCAGTTTTCCCAGATAGAATTAAAATTCTCGCTGCAGTTCCTGAAGAAGAAAAAATAATTGTTCAAGAGCAAGCACCAGTCCCGCCAGCACCTGCTAAAGCAGAAGCAGCGGCAGAACCGCAACCAGAAGTGCAGGCAACAGAAGTGCAAGATGAACCAAAAGACGAGGAGGTCAAAGCTTAAGATGGCAATACTGCGTCTAAAAGAAATTCAAGCAATGTCCTCCGAGGACAGAACAAAAAAACTTGCTGAACTACGCACTGAGCTCTCTCATATCAAAACGATGATTAATGCAGGCGGCGCCATTGAAAACCCAGCAAGAGGAAGAGAACTACGTAAGACGGTTGCTCAAATTTTGACAACACAAAACGAGGACAAATTAGGCATTAGAAAACCCGCTAAGGAACCAGCGGAAAAGGCCAAGAAAAAAACCGAGCCAGTAGAAAAGAAGCTAAATGTTAAAAAAGAAACTGAGGAGACTGTTTCCAAATGAAAATAACTCCTGATATTATACGATATGAATTTATCGGATCTGGCGCTGAAATCACAAGAAGTCCCAACGGAGGATATGTTGGTTTAGGCGGCATAGTGGTCGGCGAAACAAAAAACACCTTCAGTTTGATTAGCGAAGGTCAAACAAAGAATGTGATTAAAGAACAAGCCGTTTTCAACTTCAAGTTTGGTGACGGCACAGTTGTTGAAATTGACGGTAAACTTTTAGTCGGCAGACCTGAAGACCGGCTTAAAAAAAGCATTAAGAGGTTATGGTAATGTCATTAAATTTCAAGCAACCTAAAAAAACATGTGACGATCGAAACTGTCCATTCCATGGAACTCTTGCAATAAGAGGACGTGTACTTGACGGTGTAGTTAACACAGCAAAAATGGATAAAAGTGTCATAGTCGACAGGGAATATTTACAGTTCTCAACAAAATTCCAAAGATACGAACGAAGGCATGGTCACATAGCATCCCACAGCACACCCTGCATTGATGTCAAAGAAGGCGACAGAGTAAGAATCGCCGAATGTCGACCAATTAGCAAAACCGTATCTTTTGTTGTAGTTGAAAAATTAGGAGAGGAAAAGTAAGATGGCGGCGAAGGCAAAGCAGAGAGCTCTTGTAGCAAAAGGAATGCTTTCCCACGGACAAAAAATTAGTCGTGGACTTTTATCAGGTTCAGAAATGAAATGCACTGATAACACAGGCGCACGAGTTCTGCGTTTGATCCAAGCCATGGGTTATAAAGGTAGACTAAGGCGTTACCCATCTGCCACAGTAGGCGACAAAGTTACCGTATCTGTTAGACAGGGCTCACCAGACATGAGGAAAAAGATTTTTCAAGCAGTTATTGTTCGCCAAAGGAAAACTTTTAGACGCGTTGACGGCGTTTGGGTTCAGTTTGAAGACAACGCTGCAGTAATTATCACTCCCGAGGGTGAAATGAAAGGTTCCGAAATAAGAGGTCCAGTAGCTAGAGAGGCAGCTGAAAGATGGCCCAGAATTGCAAGTGCCTCAAGCATAATAGTATAGGTGCAAGATAATGCAAGAAACTAAACGAATAAAGAATCCGCGTAAACAACGTAAAATGTTATTTAACGCTCCTGCTCACATACGCCATAAGCTTATGGGAGCACCCCTATCAAGTGAACTGTCTGCTTCACGAGGCGTAAAAACTCTTCCAGTGAGAAAAGGCGATACAGTTCGAATTCTGAGAGGGGACAACAAAGGATTTGAAGGTAAAGTTTCACGAGTTGACCTCAAAGGATATCGAATCTACATTGAAGGATTAACGCGTGAGAAGGTTGATGGAACAAATATTTTCATTTCAGTTCACCCGTCTAAGCTTCAGATAAGAAACCTCATCCTTGACGATAAATGGCGAAAAAATATTCTGGAACGAAAGAAAGAAACAGCAAAGCCAGTGAAAGAAGAGAAGGTAATTGCAAAACCAGTTAAAAAAGCTGAAAAAGCTATTGAAAAGCCAAAGACACAGGTTGAGGAAGTAATTGAAGAAAAGCCTGTAGAAGTAGTGACAGTTGAAGAAAAAGCCGTGCCTGAAGTTGCAAAAGAACAAGTTGCTGAGAAAACAATGGTAAAAGTTCCAGCAGCAAAGAAGGCAGTAACCAAAAAACCTGCTGCTAAAAAAGAAGCGGTTCCAGAGAAAAAGGCACCTGCCGAAGACAAAGCAACTGTTAAAAAAGCAGTAAAGTTAGCTGAGAAGAAAACAGCTGCACTAAAGGAACTACCCGCAAAAGGAGCGGCTGCAAAGAAAGCGGTTCCTAAACGTAAAGCTTCTGACGAAAAAAATGAAGGAGGACAATAATTTTGGGTAAAAAAGGAAAAACAGCAAGGCTGAAACGTAAGCCAGCGCCAAGGTTCTGGCCAATTCACAGAAAAGAACTGCCCTGGGTAGTGAAACCCTCATCTGGTTCCCACTCACTCCAGAGTTGTTTACCATTAACACTTATTCTTCGCGACATACTCGGAATAGCTCAAACTAGGAAAGAAACTAAACTGATACTTGCTCAGGGCAAAGTACAGGTTGACGGAGTAGTCAGGAAAAAAGATGATTTTCCAGTTGGCTTGATGAATGTTATCTCACTGCCTGATGCAAACAAGTACTATCGAGTAATGCCCTCCAATAAAGGATTGGTTTTAAATCCAATAACCAAAGAAGAAGCAAACTTCACGTTACTCCGTGTTGAAGACAAAAGTACAGTCGAAAACGGCGTACAAATCGCTTTCCATGATGGCTCGAATATGTTAATCAAAGTTGTTGATCCTAAAAATCCGCAAGAAGTCACCTATGACACTTTTGACGTTCTAAAAATCACATATCCCGAAAAACAAGTAGCTGCTTGCTTGGAAACTAAAGTTGGAAACTTGGCGATAATCACAGGCGGAAAAAACATAGGCAAGCAAGGTCGCATAGTTGAAATTGAAAAGACTGAGGCGAAAAAACGTCGACAAGCATTGGTTGTCATCGAAGACACAAATAAAGTTCGTTATCAAACAATCTTAGACTTCATCTTCTCTATAGGTGAAACTGAATCATTCATAGTTGTACCGGAGGCATCTGCAGTTGTCTGAGGAAGAGGCTTTAGTTAAGAGTTGGGAAGAGCATCCAATGCTCAAGCCTAGAATTGAAAAAGTTGTGGTGAACCTTAACGTTGGAAAATCAGGTGAGCCACTTGAAAAAGCTAACAAGGTACTCAAAGAAATAACAAATCAGACCCCAGTGAAGAAAAAAGCCAAAAAAACTATTCGTGACTTTGGCATACGTGAAGGCGAATCAATCGCTGTTGTCGTAACACTTCGAAAGCAAAAGGCAATTGATTTCCTAAAGAAAGTGTTACCCGTTGTCGACAACAAGGTTTCAAAGTCATCCTTTGATCTCCGTGGCAACTTTGCATTCGGCCTGAAAGAACACATTGAAATTCCAGGCGTAAAATATGACCCTGAAATTGGTATATTCGGAATGGATATCTGTGTATCTGTCAATCGCCCAGGGCAACGAGTAAAAATTCGAAGAAAAGAGAAGCAATCTATTGGGCATACACACATGCTAACACCTGAAGAATCAATAATCTTCATAAAACAAACATTAGGAGTCGAAATCGTTTAAACTGAGGCTTAATTTATGGGAAAACAACAATTAAAGAAAGAACGAAAATACGGCAAAGGTTCACGGCCATGCGTCAGATGCGGTGCTTATGGGCCAGTTATTCGACGGTACAATTTATATTTATGTAGGCACTGTTTCAGAGAGGCAGCCCCAAAACTTGGGTTCAAAAAATATGAGTAGGAGCTAAAAAAGACATGGACACTTTAACAAATGGTTTGATAACCATAAAAAACAATGAAACACGAAATAAGCGTGAATGCATAATTAGTCCTGCCTCTAAACTTTTAGGGCGCGTCCTACGTATTATGCAATTAAATGGTTACATAGGCGAATTCGAGTTTATTGACGATGGCCGCTCCGGAAAATTCAAAGTTCAACTGTTAGGCAGAATAAACAAATGTGGACCAATTAAACCACGCTTCTCAGTCACCGCCGACAAGTTTGAAGATTGGGAAAAGAAGTTCTTACCATCCAGAGATGTCGGAATAATGGTTGTTTCCACTTCAAAAGGCGTAGTAGCACACAAGGATGCAGAAGAAAAGAATCTTGGAGGAAGGCTGTTAGCCTTCGTATATTAAAAGGTGTAATTTATGCGGCTTCCAGAAATATCTAAAACCATTCAAGTTCCCGATAACGTAGATGCTACATTACAAGGCAAAAAAGTCAGCGTTAAAGGTGCCAAAGGATCATTAACACGCGATTTCTCTTTTGCTCCAATTGATATTGAAGCTGAAGGCAAAACTATTCGTATCTGGGCAAAATGGCCACGCAAAAAGGAAGCTGCTCTTGTAGGAACAATACATTCACACATTCAAAATATGATAACCGGAGTAACAAAAGGCTACTCATACAAACTAAAAATCGTGTTCTCCCACTTTCCAATCTCAATAAAGCTTCAAGGTAGATCCGTTCTAATTGAGAACTTTACTGGCGAACGTAGAGCGCGTAGTGTTAAAATAATCGGCGACGTCAAAGTAAAACTTGAACCCGACGACATAATTGTTGAAGGGGCAAACTTGGAAGATGTAAGTCAAACTGCTGCTAATATTGAGCAAGCTACAAAAGTAAGAAATAAAGATCCAAGAGTTTTCCTTGACGGAATATATATTTATGAACGAAACGAGGGCGTTGCGTAATGACCACTGAAAAGATCGCAAAGAAACCATCCTTATCACGAGCAGCACTTAGAGTTAGAGCGCGCTGCAGAAACAAGAAGCCAGAATTCGTAAGAGCTGAAAGCTGGAAATATGATAGATTCAGCTTAAGTTGGCGAAAACCTAAAGGATTAGATAATAAAATTAGACGGAAAATCAAAGGGTGGCCACCTGGTCCAAGTACAGGGTATAAAGGTCCAAAAATTGCCAGAGGCCTGCATCCATCAGGATACAGAGAAGTTATAGTTTACAATGCACAGGATCTATCACCTGTTGACCCAAATACTCAAGCTATACGAATCGCGCACACGGTCGGAAAAAGAAAACGTGCCTCAATCATTGCTGAAGCCAAAAAACTTAACCTTAAAATTTTAAACATCAAAATATCAGCCGAACCCGAAGAGAAAAAAGAGGAAGAGGCTGAAGAAACAGAAGTCGAAGAGCAAACGCAAACAGAGGAAGCGGCAGAAGAAAAGATCGAGAGCAAAGAAAAGCCTGAGAAAGAGAAGGCACCGAAAAAAACCAAACCTAAACCAAAGAAAGGAGAAGAAAAACAATGACAGATCTAAGCAGTCAGAGACGTTTAGCAGCTCAAATATTAAAGGTTGGGCAAAACCGCGTTTGGATTGATCCTGAACGTATGGATGATGTTGATGGCGCTATTACACGTGAAGAAGTAAGAAAGCTAATTCACGAGAAAGTTATCAATTCTCTTCCTGAGAAAGGCGTTAGCAGATCTAGAGCAAAAACCATCCGCGAAAAAAAACGTAAAGGCAGACGAAGTGGACCTGGCAGCATTACTGGAGCCACTTATGCAAAAGTAACTAAAAAAGAGGCTTGGATGCTTAGAATTAGGTCTCTAAGACGTAAGCTTCGCGAGCTAAAGGCGAACAGAATCATAACTGAAAAAACATACAGTCAATACTATAGGATGGCCGGCAGCGGCAGATTCCAATCCCTAGCAGAACTAGAGCGTAATTTGAAAGCTAATGATTTATGGAGGAAACGTTAAATTGGCAAAAAAAGGAAATTACCGCGTCAAATTACGGCGCAGACGTGAAGGAAAAACTGATTACCAAGCACGGAAAGCTCTGGTTAGTTCTGGAAAGCCCCGGCTTGTTACCCGAAGCTCTCTGAAGAACGTAACAGTACAAGTAACGATTGCTAAGCCTCATGGAGATGAGGTATTAGCCTCAGCCAACAGTCGCGAACTCATTAAGGCCTACGGCTGGAAGGCTCCAACAGGCAATATTCCCGCAGCTTACCTAACCGGTTTACTTTGCGGCTTAAAGGCCAAAACTAAAGATGTGGAAGAAGCCATATTAGACATTGGTTTAGTTTCCCCTACCAAAGGGTCCAAAATTTTTGCTGTATTAAGCGGAGTTTTGGATGCTGGTGTTAACGTTCCTCATAGTGAAGAAAAAATCGTAAAGGAACGTATGAAGGGCGAACAAATAGCGAAATACGCTAAAAACTTAGGCTCTGGTTCAGAAGAGTACAACGCGAAATTCTCAATGTACACGGCAGAAGGTATTGCTCCAGAAAAAATCCCTGAACACTTCACTAAAGTAAAGGCTGAAATTACAGATTCATTTAAGACTGGAAAACAGATTGTTCCAGTGAAAGAGAAAAAGGCACCTGCCAAAGAAGAAGCTCCAGTTAAAAAAGAAAAAGCTCTGGTGCCAGAAGAAAAAGTGGCTCCTAAAGAAGAAAAGAAGCCATCTGCTAAAAAAGCATCAGCAAAACCAAAGGCTGCGGCAAAGGAAGAGGCACCAATAAAGGCTGAGAAGGCGCCGACTAAGAAAGCGGCTGCAAAGCCAAGGTCAAAAACGCCAAAGGAACCGGATGAGACAAAGGAAAAGGCAAGTAAGAAGGGTGGAAAGAAAGCATGAGTCGAATGGGAAATGATCGAAAACCTAATTTAGAGCAATGGGTTCCGAAAACTCGTTTGGGCAAAATGATTCAGGAAGGCAAAATTACTACTATTGAAGATCTTTTCCTCACTGGTATAAAAATTTCTGAGTCCCAAATTGTAGATTCATTAATTCCTGATCTTCAAGAAGAAGTAATAAATGTCAATCTAGTGCAGAAACAAACTGACGCTGGCGAAAAATCACGCTTCAAGGCTATAGTCGCCGTTGGAAACAGAGACGGCTATATTGGCTTAGGCTCGGGGAAAGCCAGTCAAGTGCGAAATGCTATTGAGAAGGCAGCTGCAAACGCTCGTTTGAATATTGTTCCAGTAAAACGGGGATGCGGAAGTTGGGAATGTGGTTGCGGTAAACCTCATTCAGTTCCATTCCAAGTTGAAGGTAAATGCGGCGGTGTCCGAGTGGTTATTGTTCCTGGACCCAGAGGGTTAGGCTTAGTGTCAAGTGAAGTCGCCAAAGTCATCTTAGGTCTAGCAGGTGTAAAAGATCTGTGGATGAGAAGCTTTGGTTCAACAAGGACAGTTCCATCTTATGCATGCGCAATTTTTGACGGTTTAAGAAAGACCTATAATTTGATTACTCAAGTGGACTGGGTGAAATAATGGCGCAGAAAACTGAAGAATGCAAATGCCTAGTTGTTGTTAAAATCAGAGGAACTGTAAGTGCACAACGAGAAACAAGAGAAACCCTTGACTTCCTTCATTTAGGTCGCACAAACCACGCCGTGCTCATAGACAGTCGAGCAGCATACAAAGGAATGCTTCAACGCGTAAACAGCTACGTCACTTATGGCGAACCCACAAAAGAAACCGTAGAAATGATGCTGCAGAAACGAGCGCGATTAGCAGGCGACAAAAAATTAACAGACGAATACCTTCAAAAAATAGGTTACAAATCAATCGAAGATCTCGCAGAAGCAATCTTGAGCTGTAAAGTCCAATTCCAGAAGCTCCCAGATATCGAGCCACGATTCAAGTTGCATCCTCCCAGCAAAGGCTACAAGGGCAAAACCAAGAGAGGTTTTAACGCAGGCGGCGAAGCAGGTTACCGCGGAGAGGCAATAAACCAACTAGTGCAACGCATGGTCTAAAGCCAGCTTTTTCCATCATTTTTTATTTGTTTCAACTTTTTTGATAGTTTAGCCTAGTCTAATTTGTTAAGAAATCTGTTGCAAAAAACAATTTTCGTTCTAAAGAGTTTGATTATTTTGCGGCCTTCTAGAAAGTGTTGGAGATTCAGATATGCCCTTAGCTTTGAGTAGTTTTCTATAATTTTTATTTAGTTTTGACATTTTCTTCATACATATTTAGGCACATTTGTTTTTGGGCACCAATTACGCATTCATTCATCATTTTCGTAGATAAATTGCTATTGCGCGTACGCGTGTTTTCTCACCCTTTATGTGCGATACGTTTTATAATACCTCTGAAGAAATTCGTTAGTTAATTGGAGGGGAAAGACACACGAGCGCAAAATGGCGAAGAAGTAACAGAAACCGTAAATGGCTAGATTTTAACAACTCACCATCAAAAAATAAAAAACAAAAAGTAAGCCAAACGGAATGCACTCATCGTGTAAAATCCGTATCAGCCGCTTCTAGGTTTATTGCATGTAAAAACCTTAGCACACGTAACCTACAAGAACCAAAGCCGTTGATTGATATATTCCAAGAAAATAATTATGTCATTATTATTGCTGACATAGCCGGGTTCAATAAGGAATCCTTCAAAATTCATGTAAAAGACCAGAAACTTATCTTGTCAGCCAAATCGAAAGACCGAAGATACTATAAAAGTTTAAATTTACCGAAGGTAGTGATTCCAGACGTTATGTACACCAAATTCAAGAATGGTGTGCTCGAAGTAAAGTTGAAAAAAGCTGAAACAGCTATAAATAAAGAAGCTGATCAAAATGCCACATAAACTTAGAAAAATACGGAAATTTAGAGGCTCAAGAACAGTAGGTTACGGTAGGATAGGTCAACACCGCGACAGTGGTTCCAAAGGATACCGCAAAGTGGGGCGACACAAACACTTATGGAGTTGGGTTGTAACTCATGAACCTGATTACTTTGGAAAAAACGGTTTCACATCACCCCAAAGCCTTCACAGCCATGAGAATCCAATTAACTTCAAAAAACTTGAAGAAATAATGCAAACAAGTCAAGAGGAAAAACCGGAAATTAATTTGACTGCACTGGGCTACACGAAACTTTTAGGGTCGGGAAAAGTCACAAAATCATTAACAATACATGTTGCCTCATACTCAAAATCCGCGGCTGAAAAAATCAAAAAAGCTGGCGGAGAAATCATAAGTCCCAAAGCTCGCGGAGAGTAAAGCAGCTAAATGCCCGGAAGATTTCTCGGTCTCTTCAAACCTTTAGGAAGAGTCTTACCTGAAATTAAGAAACCTGAACGCAAAGTAAGTTTTAACGAGAAACTCTTCTGGACTGGCCTTGTATTAATTATTTTTCTTGTAATGACTCAAGTTCCGCTTTACGGCGTTACAGCCTCGGCGCAGGATCAGTTTAGTGCGCTTAGAGTCATTTTTGCATCTAACCGTGGCACGTTAATGGAGTTAGGTATTGGACCTATTGTCACGGCTGGCTTGATTTTGCAGTTGCTTGCCGGTTCAAACATTATCGAATGTGACATGTCAAATTCTGAAGACAGAGGCTTATTCACCAGTGCAAGCAAAGTCTTCAGCATTCTACTCACAGGTATCCAGGCTGCAGCATACATTGTCAGCGGTATGTATGGTAGCGTTTCAGCACTCGGTGGACCCGTGATTCTAGTTATTTTTATACAGCTCATTTTTGCTGGAATTATAGTTATGTTAATGGATGAACTAGTTCAGAAGGGCTGGGGTCTAGGCAGCGGAATTAGCTTGTTCATCATGGCAGGTGTGGCCCAGAGTGTTTTATGGGATACATTCTCGCCGACCAACGGCTTATTTGTTGGTTCTCTTTCAGCTTACTTACGTGGTGGCCAGAGCCTCTTGGCTTGGACGTTTGGTTCAACTTCAGGAGTTTATCCATCCTTACTTGGATTATTTGCTACTATTACAATTTTCTTAGTTGTCATCTATTTGAACGGAATTAGAATTGAACTTCCAATGAGTTATGCAGGATACAAAGGCTTCAGAAGCAAATATCCAATCAAACTACTCTACGTTTCCAACTTGCCAGTTATCTTCGCCTCTGCATTATTTGCAAACGTATACTTCTTCGCGCAACTCTTATGGAGCCAACTTGGGGGTAGGAATGGCGCGCATAATATACTATTTAGCATCTTAGGTAACTTCAATTATAATGCAACATCTGGTAGTGTTTCACCTTCTGGTGGGCTAGCTTACTTTGTTACTGCACCAACAAATATTCAGCAAGTTGCCTTAGATCCATTACGAGCCGCCGCTTACATGGGCATTGTTGTGGCTTTCTGCGCTGTTTTCTCGCTGATTTGGCTTGAAGTTGGCGGTTTAGGTCCCTCGAAAGTTGCTCAGCAACTCATGGACTCAGGCATGCAGATTCCAGGTTATCGTAGGTCAGGTAGACCCATTGAAGCTGTCCTTAAACGTTATATTCCAGTGGTTACGGTGCTTGGTGGGATTATTGTTGGGCTTGTGGCTTCGTCCGCAGATTTCTTTGGAGCTTTCGGTACAGGCACAGGTATATTGCTGTCAGTGGGTATAATTTACCAGTATTATGAATTGCTTATGCGTGAGCGCGCAGCAGAGATGTTCCCAGCGTTCAGGCGGATAATCGGCGAATAGCATAAATATTGAAATTCAAATTCAAAATCCTTTTTAATTCTATCATCTTCAAAAATTATCGTGTACATTTGTATGAAATCTTCGTATATTTTCCAATTTTGTGAAGTAAATTAATCATTGTGCGTCAATTCTGGTAATAAAGGGCCTCAAAATTCGTTTTGCATTATAATCCTCGGCTTTTAGAAAATAGAGGAATTAAATTAATTTAGATTATCGTCTATAAATCTTAATTTTTTTAATTAATAATATCGTACTTCGAAAAATCTTATATACAAACACAAAACAAATAGTTGCTCACAATTTTAAGGAGAAAAAGAAAATGCATTTAGGAAATAAGAACAAATTTATAGCCATATTCGTTGCAGCTCTAATGATAGCTTCTATTATCTGTTTAAGCACACCAGTAAAAGCCCAACAAGGTGCAACTATTGGAACGGCGCAAACTCCAACTACAGGTGGGCCAGTTCCAGCAGGCGTCACCCCCAGCTCAACAGTTACTACAATAGCGTACATGAGTTTCTCACCCAACCCGATAGGTGTTGGACAGCAGTTACTCGTGAACATTTGGTTGCAACCTGCATTGCAGGTCAACCGAGCGCACACAGGATACACCGTAGTAATTACAAAGCCAGACGGAACGACTGAGACCGTTGGACCAATGGTTTCTTACCAAGCAGATACAACCGCATGGTTCACATATGTACCTGATCAAGTAGGTAATTATACACTTCAATTCACGTTTCCAGGTGACTATTACCCAGCGGGTTATTACTATCAAGGACAATTAACCACAACACAACAGGCATCACAAATCATTGTTTCAGCGGGTACAAGTACCAACACAGGTTTTAACGCTACTCAGGATGTCTACTATGCACCTTCACAAACCGACAAATATACCCTTGAAGTCCAACAAAGCCAAGTTTCAAGTTGGCCTGCCTCTGCACTTCCAGGACCTGGACAATATTGGACTCGACCAATTTCACCAGATAACAGAGAATGGTGGGTAATTGGCGGAAACGATCCATATAACGAAATCGGCGGAGGTACAGGAACACCAGGATGGCCAGACAATACCAACATATACTCTAGCAACTACAAATTCGTGCCTTATGTTACTGGTCCAACCAGCGCACACATTGTATGGAGACAACTAGGTGCCTTGGACGGCATATTTGGCGGACTCATTGATGGAGCTTATACAACAGCCCAAGCACCAGACGTAGACTTCTCAGGTGCAGCGTTTACATTCGGAATGACTGGTCCAGGCAACGGAGGAAACCCAGCTATTGTTTTTGACGGCAGAATGTACAATTCAATTACAAAAGCATACAACGGCGTAACACAGACCGTCTGGGAATGCACTGACATTCGCACAGGACAAGTTTACTGGGATCTTACAAACGTTGCTCACCCACCGACATACATTTCATACGCTGAAAACTCGCCACCAGTACCAGGAGGATTAGGACGAACCGACAGAACAACAGTGAGTCTTTTATTCCTAGGCACAGGCTTTGTGACAAAATACAACCCAATAACTGGAGCGATTACACTAAACGCAACTATTCCAACGTTCGCATCAAGCACTCTGTATGCTGACCCATTTGTTTTGAGCGTTCAAAACATTGGAACCAATACTAATCCAAACTACCGCTTAATCAACTGGACGCTACAGGGAATTGGTGCAGCTGGAACAACGTTTGCTAACAATTTAATAAGCAACATAACTTTTCCATTCTCTAGTATAGGCACCGCTGACTTTGAAACGATGATTGGAATCCAGTCCACAAGCACTTCTCCAGCAGCAACCGGAGTAGCCTCAGTGGTTCAATTAATGGGCGTTTCTTTAACAACAGGACAATTGCTCTGGAATGAATCATCAGGCGTTGGTTTCCCAATCTTCAGCGGACTAGGACTTGCCGATCACGGAAAATACGCAAACCGCTTTGACGACGGGCACTTCTATTGCTGGGACGAACAAACAGGCAAATTACTCTGGAAGAGCGAAATCACAAGCCTACCATGGGGAACATTCGGCTCATACCAAGATGAATCAGCTTACGGTCTTATATTCTACAACCAATATGACGGCATTGTAGCATATGATTGGAACACAGGAGCGGTAGCATGGCACTATCAAGCGCCCAGTGTCGACTTTGAAACCCCATACCTGACAAACGGCGTTGGAAACCCCGACAACTCATCTCAAGGACAATCCTTCTTCAGCGGCAGTGTCATAGCAGACGGAATGGTATACACGTACGCAGTTGAACACTCCCCGACAGCTCCACTATCCAGAGGCTGGCAAACATACGCTGTAAACGCTACTACAGGCACTCTTGTATGGAAAACATTAGGTTCAATGATTCCAGGAGTCGTCGCAGACGGCTATCTAACAGCCACCAACTACTATGACGGATACATGTATGTCTTTGGAATGGGACAAAGCTCAACCACAGTTCAAGCACCCCTCAACCAAATCACAACAGGGCAAAGCGTAACAATTGCGGGCACAGTCTTAGATCAATCACCGTTTACTTCGAACGTTGCACCATATGCTCCAGGAACAGTTCCAGCTGTCTCTGATGATTCGATGGGTGCCTTCATGGCATACCTATTCCAGCAATCACCCTGCCCCACTAACCTAACTGGCGTTCCAGTCTCAATTGATGCAGTTGACCCTAACGGAAACCCCATACACATTGCAACCGCAACGAGCGTTGGAAGTACCGGAGCCTTTGGCGCTATATGGACCCCCACAATTCCAGGACAATACACAATAACAGCGACCTTTGCAGGAACCGATTCATACGGATACTCAGTAGCAACCACATTCGCAACAGTGGTACAACCCGCCTCACCAACACCAGCCCCAACGACAACCCAAACAGCAAGCGTAACAATGAGTGATTTCGCAACGTATTTGATCGCAGCAGTAATCGCCATAATCATCGCAATCGCAGTAGTTGGCGCACTAATACTAAGAAAACGCGCATAAAACCAAACGATCTAACTCTCCCTTTCCTTTTTTTACTCATATCATCAGCAAAAATAGAATTATTGAAATTTTTCTTTTCTCTTAAAAACTTGAATACATTCAGCGAACATATCTTACGAAATCCTTTTAAAAAGAAAAGAATATTTTAACATTCTAATTATAAAATATATTCGCCAAGAACTCTGCTTAATTTTTTCAAAGCTTTCTGGGGGTATTTGTTTCGTTCCTACGGAAAAAATCTAATTGGTTGTGCGAGGTCGTTTTTGCATTGCCAAATTAAGACTCTGCCGGCTCAACAGTTTGGCAAAAGTGGGGTTAAGAGGAAAGACGGTGTCATTTATGCAGGTTATTTGCACGCTATGAACACTACGCAATTTTTTGACTTCACTAACTAAGTCCATAATGCTGTTTAGATCAATAATGGGCGCTACAGCAATTATATCATAAGGTCCTATTATTTCGCTTATTACAATTATGTTTCTGATTTTTTTAAGAGCATCAATGGTAATTGATTTGGGTGTGTTTGGATCGTTAGTTATTAGCAAGAAAGCTTTGCCTTGATATCCAAATTTTGAAAGGTCAATAGCTACAATGGATCTTCCTATAATTCCTTCTCTTTTCATTTTATCGTATCTACTTTTAACTGTAAAAGATGAAATCCCTAGTTTTGTTGCGATTTGTAAAAAAGGAATTTGCGCATCCTGAAACAGTTCGGTAAGTATTAGATAATCTATTTTGTCCATATTCATCGCTTTTCTAAGGACTTTAAATCGATATTTTCAAAATTCATATAAGGGGAACCTGACCACACATTGATTGTTACTTTGCTTGCTTCAAAACGTTTTCTGATCGAATAGGCTATCTTATCTAGTGCATTGAGATTTTTTGCATAAACTAAAGCGCAAAAATCATATTCACCAATACTTGCCGAGGGCTCAACGAGATAAGCTTGTTCATCAATTAGTTTAATGATTTCTTGATCCTGATTTCCATTAAAATTTATTCCTATAGTTGCTACGATTGGTAAGTCAAGAGCTCGTAAGCTAGGAAAAAGTATTGCGCCTGTAATCACTTTTAATTTTTTAAGACGTTTAATTCTATTATGAACAGCCACCGATGATATCTCACATTCTTTTGAAATGTCTTTTAGTCGTGTGCGAGCATCCCTGATGAGTATATGGATGATTTTTAGGTCTGTTTCATCAATTTCTAACTTGTCGCTCATCTTATCTCTATACTTTTAAGTTGCTGTAAAGCTAATTTCTTATATTTAAATATTTTAATGAAAAAATCAAGTTATATTAAGAATTTTAAAAAATTATGAGTGAATTAGAAAAATATTAAATAGTTCTAGATAACGATATCTCAACTTTGAGGAGAAAAATAAAAAAATGCAGTATAAACTATCGACAAAAATTTTAACAAATTCAGCTTCAATCATCTTGATTCTATTAATGGCTTCAGTTATGATATTTGCAGTACCTCCGCAAACAGTTAAAGCACAGACTCAGGGTTTAGGACAGGTCGGACCACCTCAGTATCAACCATGGCAAACTTCACCTCCAACAGGTGTTACTCCAAGCTTCATTACAGCGACAAGTGTGTTCATGAGTGTTAACCCGACTCCTGTAGGTATAGGCCAAACATTACTAGTTAACATGTGGCTTGAGCCTCCAATGCAGACCAACCGTTTTGTCTCAGGATACACCGTAACGATAACCAAACCAAACGGACAAACAGATACTGTTGGTCCCATCAATTCTTACCAAGGCGACGCAACAGCATGGTTCACCTATACTCCAGACCAAGTGGGCACATGGAAATTCGTAGCGAACTTCGCAGGCAATTACTTCCCAAATGGAACCTATTTTAATGGAAAAGTCTACAACAGCACCGCAGATATCCCACCAGCACTCCTAGTAGGCATGAGCTCTTTCGGAGCACCAATCTACTTGAATTCAGCATACTACCAGCCCTCTCAAAGCCCTGTAACAACAATTACGGTACAACAAGCCATGGTGGCTTCATTCCCTGCTGCACCATTGCCAACTGACTACTGGACAAGACCCATTAACATCGTTGATCGTGAATGGTGGTCTATCGGTGGACAGTTTCCCTTTGCAGGACAAGGCGGTGGCACAGGGTGGCCCGCAAATACCAACACCTATGCAAGCAACTACAAATTCACACCATATGTTCAAGGGCCTGAAACTGCCCACATTGTCTGGTCACGCGAAGGCTCATTGGGTGGCATCAGCGGTGGTCAATACGGTATAAATTCGGTTGGACCAGGTGAAAGCGCTTACTCTGGAACTCCAAGCATAATCTTCCAAGGCAGAGGCTACCAAACCATTAGCAAGCCTATGAACGAAGTAATTAACGGTTCCACTATACAGGAAACCGTTAGCGTTTGGCAATGCTACGATATCCGCACAGGCGCAATATATTGGGAACAAACAGGCATCACACAAACCCCGACATTAGTAACTTATAACCAAGCTGTAAGCTCAGAACCGGGCGCAGGACAAACAGGTATGGGCACAGGCACATATTCCCTCATGTACTTAAGTGGCACAAGAATGATAAAGTACGACCCCTTTAGCGGTGCAGTCCAGATGAACATTTCACTGCCATTTCTATCATCAACATTCTATGATGACCCCTATGTCTTAAGCATCCAAAACATTGGTAACGCAACCAATCCAAACTACCGCCTAGTTAACTGGACAACAATCGGAGTTTCAATGAGTGGAAGCGCAACATCAATCACAGTGCTGAACAACATTACCTATCCATTCAGTAGTCTAGGCACAACCGACTACGAATCAATGGTAACCGTTTACACTGGTTCAGTAACTCCAGCAGGCGCAGGCACAGCACAAGGACAATTTGTCTACGGCGTAAGTTTAACTTCTGGTCAAGTATTGTGGAACGTAACAACAAGCGACATCTTCTTCAGCACATCCACAGGCAGCGCTGACCACGGCAAATACGCAGTTCGTTGTCTAGGCGGATGGTGGGACTGCTGGTCCCTAAGCAACGGTCAACTAGTTTGGCAAACAGCAAAGCCCGGCAGTGCTGGCGGTGAATCCTATCCTTGGGGTGACTTCGGAATGTACACTACGGCTTCTTACGGCGGCTTGCTCTATGACTTCTCTTACGCTGGATTCTACGCAATCGATTGGAATACTGGTAAACTAGCTTGGAACTTCACACCTCCAGGTACTCCCTTTGAAGCACCATGGTATCCATCTGTTTCACTCTTTAGCAACGCACCAACAATTGCTGACGGAAAACTCTACTATGGAAACGGAGAGCACTCTCCAACTGAACCTCTTAACAGAGATTGGAGTCTCTGGTGCCTTAATGCAACTACAGGGGCAGTAATCTGGAGCAAGATGGACGGTGGATCAGCAGGCGCAATAGCTGATGGCTACTTAACCTTTGAAAACAAGTACACAGGTTACATGGACATCTTCGGCAAAGGAACAAGCGCAACAACAGTATCAGCGCCACAAACACAAATAACCAGTGGAACCAGCGTGATCATTTCTGGAACCGTCTTAGACCAGTCTCCAGGCATTGTGCCAGCTTCAACTGCTCCAATCGGCGCAACAGCTCCAATGAAGAACAACCGCGGATTAGTTGATGTTGCATGCGTTTCTGACTCGTCAATGAGCACATACATGGAATACCTATACGATCAACAACCAATCGACGGAATGTACCACAACGTGACAGTAACCGGTGTACCAGTTACAATCTATGCAATCGATCCTAACGGCAACTCAGTAACTCTTGGAAACACCACTAGCGATGCAAGCGGAACTTTCGCATTCACATGGCAACCAACCATGGCAGGCACATACACGATAACGGCAAGCTTTGCAGGATCTAATGCATATGGTAGTTCATGGTCAGAAACCGCAGCAACAGTAGCCAACGCTCCAGCAGCAACAGCAGCCCCATCACCAGAGGCAGCATTAGTCTTACCGCCATATGAAATGTACATCATTGGAACAGGCATCGCAGTAATAATAGCAGTAGCAATCGTAGGCTTGCTTATACTAAGAAAAAAATAAGAACAAAGTCAACATAAAAACAACATCCCTTTTCCCTTTTTTTGATATTTAACCCAGAACTAAGCCAACATATCATTTACATTTTGCTTGAATGTTTTCGCAATTTTGTTAGCAGAAAAATCAGAGACGATAAAATTTTTTGATGGACTTGTTAATCTATCTAATTTGGTTATAATTATGCGTTGTTTGAATTGTAATCAATAAAGATTAAAGAATTTGTGCGCGCTTCTATTCAGGCTTTTATTTACGTGGATGACTTTCAAGCCATGTGCTTGTCCATTTATCTACCACTTTATCTAACAAACTTGTTTGGTATGAGATCAGATATTTTTTCTATTCTGTCTTTATTTTTTAGGGTATAAATATTTTCATAACCTACTCTGTTTCGGTCGATAATGTTATTATCAAAAAGATACTTTAGGTAAAAAGCAATTGTTGAAGCAGGCAATTTTAAAGTATCAATTAGGAAGTGGCTCTTTGTTTTCTCGTTTACTATAATTATCATAACAATTTCTCGAAGTCGCTTGTTTCGTAAAACGGATAGTATTTTTTTGTCTTCCGATTCAAGCGGACTAACATAGTACCGAGTATAATGTTCAGATTTTTCTTCGATTATTATATTTCTTCGAGTCATGTAGTTTAAGTGATATTGTATGGTTGCTAGGGGAATATCTAGAGTTCTTTGAAGTTCTCTTAGATGTAAACCTGGATTTTTCTTGATTGAAACATAAATTTTGCTTCTCCTTTGATTTTCTAAGATTTCTTCCTTGAACATTCGACCTAATCCTTCAATACTCCTATAAGAATTAACAATATTGCTGCTGCGTCGATGAGAAGATGCAAACTATCAGTGAAATCTCTGTTGTAGGTTTGGTTGAATATCTCTGGGATTGATATTAATCCGTGGACGAAGAACAATGCGAACCCAATCAGGAGTAATAGTGATTTCCTGTTTGGTAAACGTGAATAGGATATTAAAGAAATCGCGAAAACTATCGAAGTTATTACAACAAATACTATCCGGGACAATATGAATAGCCATACTATCATTTCTTACATCTCCTAAATTAGGAACTAAGTTGAATTAGCTAATAAAATTTGTTGGAAAGTCCCTTGTGTTTTAAGAAACCTGTAAAAGCCACTAGTTTTGACGATAACTATTACAATTAATTTTATCTTTCATTATCTTTTGACAAAGATTTTGGTTCTTTATTTCAGAAATTTTTGTGACTTTCGAGATCTTGGGCTATTGGTGCTATGTTAAAAGGAAAGAAGGCGCATCTAATTTTTGATGAAATAGACATCGATGAAGAAAAAATGAAATGGAGAACAAAATGGTTTGGTTTCGCGCTGGTCGTTGTGATATTAGTTGCTGGTTTGGCGGTTTTTTTCTTTGAGGCTCAGTCGGGGCCTAAAAAAACTGTAACTACGATTCGCGTTGCTTGTGTTGGCGATAGCATTACTAATGGAACTGAGTACCCTGATGATTTGTGGATGATGCTAGGAGTAAATTATGCAGTGGGCAATTTTGGCGTTGGTGGCGCTACTGTATCTCTTGAATCAAATGAACCCTATATGAATCAAACTGAATTTCTAAATGCAAAGGAATTCCTGCCCAATGTAGTAGTAATAATGCTTGGAACCAACGATGCGTACCCGTCACGCCAACAGAACATTGGAAACTTTACAGATGACTACAAGAGGCTTGTTGATGAATTCCAAGCACTTTTATCTAAACCTAAAATTTTTATAGTTGTGCCCCCTCCAATTTTTAGTAATAATTTAGGTCCTAACAACGAAATTCTTGTTAAAGATATAATCCCGCTAATCAAGCAGACGGCAAATGAGCTTGGCTTGCCAATAATTGATGTATACTCGCCTTTGGTTAATCATCCTGAATATTTCTGGGATGGGGTGCACCCAAATAGTCAAGGGGCAAAAATTATTTCAACCGTAGTTTATGACGCAATCACTAAACTAATTTAACTGTAAAATTTTGTTTACAACTTTTGACCTATACCCATACAACATTTGACTTATTTGCCTTATTAACAGAATTTGCTCTGAATATGATTAAGGGGCAAATCGTGAACCCGAAAAATCGGGGTACTTCTCTACCAGTGGATCTTATTCGAACATTGGCCATCATATTAGTGATTTTACTTCATGCAGCGATAGAGACGTTTCCAATCACTGACGTCATTAACCAAGCAGTGGTAGTTAGATGGTGGTCAGTAAATATTTATGACTCCCTCGCCCGAGTAAGTGTTCCACTTTTTGTTATGTTAAGCGGTGCTTTACTGCTTCAACCCTATAAGGTTGAAGAGCCCATGCGTGTTTTTTTTAAAAAAAGGTTTACTCGAATTGGTTTACCTTTATTGTTTTGGGGTTCAGCATATTTTGCTTGGCGCTACTTTGTTAACAATGAGGCACTTACTTTGAACTCAATTGGACAAGGTATTGTGTCAGGTCCATATTACCACTTCTGGTTTCTATACATGCTTATTGGGCTTTACTTAGTTACTCCTTTTCTACGTGTACTTGTTGCTCATGCAAATCGAAGCATGCTTAGGTATTTTTTGCTCCTTTGGATTGTCGGTTCAGCGGTTGTTCCTATACTTAACATATTTATAGTAAATAGTCTTGGCAGCGACGTTTTCTTGGTAACTGGGTGGATAGGTTACTTTCTGTTAGGATTGTATCTTCTGGATGTTCAAGTGTCCCGCAGAAGGTTATTTGTGGCTTTGTTGGCAGGTTTTGCATGGACCGTCATTGGTACGTATCTTATTACTTATTTTGTTGGAGGCACGCTTCAATATTTCTTCTATGATTTCCTTGGCATCAACGTTATTTTAGCCTCTGGTGCACTCTTCATCCTTCTAAACGCTATTCCCACCGACTATATAGAAAAACGGTCAAAACCCGTCAATAGACTAATTCACTATATTGGTCAAAGTTCATTGGCAATTTACCTGATGCACATAATCGTGTTAGAATCCCTCCAGAGAGGCTTCTTTGGAGTACGAATAAGTATAGTAACCATGAACCCTGTATATGAAATTCCCCTAGTTACTGCCCTTACTCTTTTGATTTGCCTCACTGTGTTATATCCTGTAAGTAAAATATCAGCATTGAAAAAGATTATAGGCGTGAGTGGCTAAATCTTTAAACTCCCATTGAGACTCTATTTTTCCTTCGCGCTGCTCAAATACCTACTTTTTTCGAATAAACTAGGCGAAATAAAATCGTCTTTTTTATTATTTGACGGATGAAGCTCTAGTTATTTTGTATTTTGATCTGCATTATTCGGAATTATGTGTGTTGCGAATTCAAATTCAGAGATGTTCAAAAAGAGCTTGGTAGTCATACATGTTTTTTAGGCTTTATTGAAACAATTTATTTAGGAAAGTGTTTAGTGAGACTTTTTTATTGCCTGAAACAGTTTTTGTATTATTATTATAATCATTTGCCACTATGATTATACGGTTTTGGCACTAAATTTATTAAGGCGTGTAAGGTTAGGAAAGAGCTGCTTGACAAGTGAGTGGACATATTCTCTTACTTTCAAGCAAAAAAAAGTAAAGGAAGAAAAAAACTTGAAAAACATATTAAATATTCTACAAAATTCTACGAAAAATATGACAAAGAAAACAATTGCATGTTTTGCGATATTGCTGATAGCTTCTATGTTAATATCAATAGCTGCTGTTGCGATGCCTTCTGCTGCTGCCCAAGGAACAGATGAAGAAGTTCATGGTCAAGCACCAAGTCAAATAGGTTACATTGGTCCAACTCAAGTTCCTGCCGGTGTTACAGCTAACTACACGATCTCACCTATTGCATTCATAAGTGTTTCACCTAACCCCATCGGAGTCAACCAACTACTCTTGGTTAACGTATGGATTACCTTCCCATCTGGTGAAGGCAAATTCATGAACGGATACACTGTAACCATAACGCGCCCAGACGGGACAACTAGCCAAGTTATACTTCAATCATACGTAGCAGACGGCACTAGCTGGTTCAACTATATACCAGACTCAACTGGAACATACTCATTCCAATTTGCATTTGCAGGCGAATACTATCCAGCAGGATACTATAGCAACGGAAACTATTCTGCGACATTTGTTTCAGGTTGGATTTATAATCCATCAGATTATGTTCAACCAGCCACTTCTGAAATCATAAATCTCACTGTACAGCAAGCCTTCGTATCAAATTGGGACGGTCTGATTGCACCATTACCAACTACTTACTGGAGCCGACCAATTGAGCCAAACAACCGAAATTGGAACACAATCTCAGGAAACTTCCCAAACCCATCATCAAACATTGGACAAAACCAAGCTACCAACAGTTGGCACAATGAAAACTATGGTCCATACATTCCAGCAGTTAACACTCCACACATTCTATGGAGCAAAGTCGGTCCAATCGCAGGAGTTATCGGTGGAGACACAGGTAATCAAGCAAACGTTCTAGGTCCAAGCAGCGCATACCCAGTTAATACCCCCAGCGTAATCTATGGTGGAAGATGCTATGCAACTGTTACAAAATCAATCAACGGCGGCCCAGCACAAGCATATGCTGAATGCTATGATTTGCAAACAGGACAAATATACTATGACATATTAGCAACCTCTGCCGGCGGAACCGGAGTTACACCTACTAACATTGCTTACTGGCCGGGAGTTGACCTTTCAGTTCCAGGATCAGAAGCAGATGCAGCATACGGTGTTGACTTATACACAATTAGCGGCAACTTCCTATACAGGATAAATCCATCTACTGGCGGTATACAATCAAACATTACAATTCCATGGGGTTCAACTAATCCAGCTGGAATCAACATAAACAATTTCTGCACCTATAACGGCTACATTTTGAGTTTCCAAGGCGTTAAAACCATTAATTCAGTGTACGATGGTGTACCAGTTACTCTGGCATATGTCGGATACTTAATTAACTGGACAGAGCAAGGAACAGCAAGTGGAACAGCTTTTAGCTCAAGAATTGTTGGCAACTTATCAGTAACTCTTCCAGAAAGCTACAGGACGCTTTATGAGCCAAACTTCGGCTATGGTTATGGAGCTTACGACCCAGTTACAGGCATCTCTATCACTGAAAACAGATTCATTTACGGAGGCTTTTACGGATCATATTTTGAAGCAACCAGCTTTGTAAACACTAGCAAACCAATAGGCGGATCAGCTACAGTCTTTGGAACTTAACGACAGACCCAACAGATTCAGTAGACGCTTACAGACCAACTAATGCATGGTGCGAGAACGGTGTTTATGCTTATGAGATGGAACGAGGTTTCATTCAAGCACGCAGCGAATTTACTGGCCAGATAATTTGGAATACTACAACTATGGGTCTAGGAGCTAACCTCAATAACTATCCTTGGGGTGAATTCTGGATGTATGATGAAGCATCAGACAACGGCTTAATCTATGCAGTCGGATATGCAGGTGTTTATGCTATTAACGAAACTAACGGCGTTATAGCATGGCAATATTTAGATCCAGCAGTTCCATTTGAAACTCCCTACACAACCTACGTGAATGGCACATATGAAAACGGATATTCTGTTCAAGACATCAGAATCATCGGCGGATTACTCTACGTATCAAACAATGAACACACACCAACATTGCCCCCAGAAAGAGGATGGGGTCTAATTTGCCTCAACGACACAACAGGCGCATTCCAATGGAAAGTAATGGGTACACGTATGGCAGTTGCAGCAGCATCTGACGGCTATATTGTTGCAGGCAGTAACTACGACGGCAAACTCTACGTATTAGGCAAAGGACAGAGCGCAACAACAGTTTCAGCTCCACAAACAGCAATCACAGCAAATACACCAGTAATCATATCTGGAACAGTTCTTGACCAATCACCAAATCAACCAGGAACAGCATGTGTCTCTGATGCGTCTATGGCGACATGGATGGACTATCTGAATATGCAAATGCCAATCGATGGAATATACCACAACGTAACCGTTACTGGTGTTCCAGTGTCAATTAACGCTGTGGATCCAAACGGTAACTTAGTCAACATAGGAACAGCTACTAGCGACATTAGCGGAACATACCATTTCACTTGGACACCAACAACTTCAGGTACCTACACTATATCTGCAACTTTCGCTGGAAGCAATGCTTACGGATTCTCTTCAGCAGAAACAGCCGCAACAGTAGTCAACGCACCAGCTTCCCCAACACCAACTACAACCTCAACTACAGGATACGCTACATCAGCAGATCTGATGACCTTCATAATTGTTGCAATAATTGCAATAATTCTTGCAATCGCAATCGCAACAGTACTTATCCTAAGAAAGCATTAAGCAACCAAAAACAATTTCCCTTTTTCCTTTTTTTATTGTTTAAAACAATTTTAAAAATAGTATTAACTTTATTCCGTCAATTTTTAATTACTTTGCAAATCAATTTGGAAGACTTTGATTTTGAATGAACCAAATATCCTGAATTGAAGCTGCCAACTAAATCAGTCAGCTGAAAAAAGCTTTGGCTACCACGGGGGTACGTTCCAAGGGAACAAACTTGAAAGAAGTCTCTGACAAAAAAGTCATCGACTACAATTATCAAAATATTTCAGGTTAATGAAAAATAAGAAAAGAATAGAAAAAGAGGCTTCCTTCTATTGTTTAAAAGAAGCTCTTGATTGGTGAATCGTCGTTGGTAGATGTTGCTGATTTTATTTCTTCTATTTTGGTTTTTGTTAAGGCTTTGATGTTGTTGAAGTCTGACATTTCGCCATAGCTTACTAAAGTTATTGCAGTTCCTTCTTCTCCTTTGCGGGCGGTTCTTCCGATGCGGTGGAAATATACTGGTGCATCCATTGGTACATCATAGTTAATTATGTGTGTTATGCCTTCGATGTCTAAGCCTCTTGCAGCAACATCGGTTGCTATTAGTAGGCTAAGTCTGTCGCAGCGGAAGTCGTTGATTGCGCGGTCCCTTTGTGCTTGGGTAAAGCCTGCATGTAATGCTTGTATTCGGTATCCTTTCCTGTAAAGTTGATCGGATAATCTGCTTGCTTCTCTGCGTGTTCTACAGAAGACTATAGCTTTATTGACGCCTTCACTGCGGATTATATCGCATAGAGTGTCAAATTTGCCATGTTGATTAACAACGGTGAAGTACTGCTTCATTTGTGTTAATGCGATTTCGTCTTTGCTGACTAGAATTTTCTGCGGGTTTTTCATGTATTTGTTGCAGACTCTCATAACGGACTGTTCGATTGTTGCTGAGAAAAGGCTTGTTTGTCTTTCGTATGGTGTTTTTGACAGGATAAATTCGATGTCTTCTATAAAACCCATGTCTAACATTCGGTCAGCTTCATCAAGAACCACCATTTTGACGGTTCCAAGATTTAATACGCGCCTTTCCATAAGGTCGATTAATCTGCCAGGTGTACCAACAACAATTTGGACACCACTTGATAAGGCATGTATTTGCTTGTTGATTGATTCTCCGCCGTAAACAGCCAAAACTTTTACTCTTGCATATTTTGCAAAAGAAGCCATGTTTTCAGCTACTTGAACGGCTAATTCGCGAGTTGGTACTAAAATTAAGCCTTGAACACCGCGAATTTCACGGTTTAACCGTTGAACCATTGGAATACCAAAAGCAGCTGTTTTTCCTGTTCCGGTTTGTGCTTGACCAATTACGTCTTTGCCTTCAAGCAAGGGAATTATTGCTTGGGCTTGAATTGGAAAAAGACTTTCAAACCCGAGTTCTTTTATTCTTCTTAGGATTTCTCCAGTTAATGGTAAATCCTGAAATGTTTGAATTTGCATATACTATTTTTTCTCCTGCCACAGATTGTTCATGATTTCTCTTAAAAGCTTCAGGAGCTTTGGGTGATACATGAGTTAATGTGACAACCGAAAAGTTGTTTTTGGCGTATAAAAAGGTTTAGCAAGATTTCAGTTAATTTAATCCATCTGGAAAGCTATTTTATGATCAAAAAAGCTAGCATCAGTTAAAAAAGACGTTTTTCTAATAATTACTTTTTATTTTTAGTAATTTCAACTAAATAGTGTTCCAGAGGTTATTCTACTTGTTGTTGTAAGAGAGCAGTCACATAATCATAAAAGTAAATAAATTATAATTGTTTAAAGAGTAAATGCTATAAATTTAATTTTGAGGTTTGAAAATGAGCAAAAAATTAAGAAAAAAGCCGCTACCATACTTTTACGAAGGGCCACCTTTAAGTAAACAAGAAAAAGAAGGTGAAACAGACGACGTGTATGATACTGATGAGAGAGAAACAATGCTGGACAATGATGAAATTACTGCCGCTGAAGAAGGCTTCATGAAAGGAAGCGAACAGGAACCGCCAAGCAAAAAAGAAACACGCAAAAAAGCTATTAGTCATGACGATTCAATTTCGGTTGAATTAGCTAAAGAAGATTCCGAAGACGACTAATCATCATTGAAAAAGAAAAGAATAAGTAATTTTAAAAGAGGTACTTGTGATTTCAGGGCTAAAATTTATAGCTTTAAGACATGTCAAAGAATAATTACGCCTTTCTTTATTTTTTGATACCATTAACCATAAATGGTAGAAAGTAGAATGATTTGCATGAGGTTTAAAAACAAATAATGTCGTTTAGAGATCCAGTTTGCGGCATGGTTCTTAACGAGGATACTGCTAAATTCAAAATCACCTACGAGGGTGAAACCTACCATTTCTGCAGTCTTGTTTGCAAGAAAAGATTCAAAAGGCATGCCGTAAAATTCGTTAAATAAATTTTTTCACCCAAGCGAACGGGTTAATTTTTTAATTTTTTGAATTTTCCAAGCTAGAGACGGCGCTTCAAATATCCGTTAAATAACGATCTCCACGAACATGGTTATTATATTTGTTCCATGCCGTTTCACTTAACATTAAGTAAAGTTGTCCATTCGATATAAAATTTTGGAGTTTGCAGTCTTCAGCAAATACTGCTTTCCGCACATTTGTTTTACAAGTTAAAGCGTTTAGAAACATTCCCAAACTCTCAAACTTCAAAGGTCATTAGCGTTGGAACCTTTTTATCTCATTATCACAACTCTTTGTTTTCTACCAATAAATGCCGTCAGGGAATATCTAACTGATTATTCGTATTTTCCTTTGTGCTATAATCATGAGTTGTTTGTGTGTTTTCTTTAGATTTATTTTTCCGTGCGCTCGGGTTAGCGTTTCGAGAATGCTGGCAGGGGTGGAATGACCCACTCTTATGACTATAACGCCCAATGTACCTCTGGGAGGTGTTGTGATAAATTTGGGCAAAGTCAATATCAAGAGTTAGAATAGTCATATTGTTCTTTACTGCATAATTAGCTATTTCTTGGTCATTTGCACCCTAAGGTTAGTGCCTGAAACGTTTATTGAATCGAAACCTTGCTTCTTGAGCCAGTCTTTGATGTCTCTTGTTACGCTTTCGTTAACAAGCAAATAAGGCAAGTATTTGCACCAAGCTTACATTGTAATAGTGACTTCTCGATCAAGGCATTTTGATGCATAAAGAAGAGCAGCTTTGATATCCTCCCTAGTTAGCGAAGGATATTGATCAAGGATCTCTTCCTCCGTCACTCCATTAGCTAAAAATTCAATTATAAGGTAAACTGGAATCCGCGTACCCTTAATGACTGGCTTTCCCACTAGAATCTGAGGATCCACAACAATTCGATCCATAAGCTCTTCCATTCAAACACACCAACGAGATCTAACTGATAACCTATACCTATCTAACATAATATAAATTATTCTCACAAAAAATTAATAATACAATCGAATTTCTTTGCATCTTTGCAAAACTAATCAGTCGCTTAAACAAAATAATAAACAAGTTTTTCTATACTCCATTCAAAAAAAGTTGTGATAATTAGCAGCGATTTTAAAGTACTAAGAATGAATATGCTGTGATGACGAATCCGCAGGCTGAGATTGTTGCACCTATCTACACCGATTGTATTTTGCACCTGAGAAAATAATGTACTCAAACGATTGTTCGACCCTGCGATTAGTCCTATGTGTTTGAGTAGCAAAAATCGTGTTAAGCACGCTCTTCTTGAAGCGAGTTAGCTACTTTTGGAACTGCTAAACATTGATGCTAAAGGGTAAAGATTTAAGTGTAAGCTTCATGATTTATTGGCAAGGTAATTTAAATGCCAACTCACGGAAGTTTATCTAAAGCTGGAAAAGTAAGGTCTCAAACACCAAAAATCGCAGCGACACCAAAAACATCGCCAAGCCCAAAAAGCAGAACCAGACGCAACTATGAAAAACGCGTAATTCTGCAAAGAAAAGCCGGGCAAAACTGGATGTAAGTTAAGCCAAACCTTTTTTTCAAGCCCTAAATTCTCTTCAACGCTAGTTTAGTTTATTTATTACGTAACTAGACCTTATTTTGGTACTTTCAACCTTGACCGATAATAAAGCTCTAAGAGAAATCATCACTACTCTTATGGAAATGCCTAATCCTACACGAGAAGATGCTAATCGTCTGAAAATAAAAACCGCAGGCAAATACCAGCTTGGAGAGGTACCGTCAAACGCTGATTTAATTTGTCTTTTAACTGCCGAAAGAAACTAAGCGGCTTTTGCCTATTTTAAGAAGAAAAAACACTCGGGCAATTTCAGGTGTAACAGTTATCGCCACCATGACTAAACCTTACCCGTGCCCTCAACCTGAACCATGCGCTTACTGCCCAGGAGGACCAACACAAGGCAGCCCACAAAGTTACACAGGATATGAACCAGCAGCCATGCGCGGAAGCCAAAACAACTTTGACCCATACCAGCAAGTGACAAGCCGCATTGAACAACTAACTGCCATCGGGCATAAAGTAGACAAAATAGAGCTAATCATCATGGGCGGAACCTTTCCCAGCTACACCCGTGGAGTATCAAACATGGTTTATCCAGCGCTGCCTAGACGCAATAACGGGCAAAACCTCGCAAAGCTTAGAAGAAGCGAAAGCAAACGCTGAAACAAGCAAAATCCGCAATGTCGGCATCACAGTGGAGACACGTCCAGACTGGGCAAAACAACCGCACATTGACGCGATGCTTGACATGGGAGTTACTCGAATTGAACTTGGCGTCCAAAACCCAGACGATGAAATTTACCGTTTAGTCGGCAGAACCCATACCGTAGCCGATGTGCAAGAAGCAACTCGAATCGCAAAGGATTCAGGATTAAAAATTGTTTATCACTTGATGCCTGGAATGCCCGGCTCCAACCCACAGAAAGACATTGAAGCGTTCAAACGGGTTTTCACTGATCCAGCGTTCAAACCTGATATGATAAAAATTTATCCGTGCCTATGCATAGCGGGCACAAAAGCCAATGAATGGTACCAAAAAGGCACCTACACACCCTACACAACAGAGCAAGCATCAGAAGTTGATAGCAGAAATCAAAAAATTCATTCCACCATGGGTAAGAGTTATGCGCGTTCAACGAGACATCCCATCACATCTTATTTTAGCTGGAGTAAAAAAAAGCAACCTACGCCAACTTGCCAATGACCACCTTCAGGCGCAAGGAGGCAAATGCCAATGCATCCGCTGCAGAGAAGTGGGGCATAGAATGGCAAATTGACCATGTGAAACCTGACTTGGAAAAAGTCAAAATCCAATCAATCTGCTACGATGCTTCAGAGGGCAAAGAAATCTTCATTTCAGCCGAAGACCACGCAAACAAAGTCTTACTTGGTTATTTGCGTTTGCGTGTTCCTTCAGCAGAAGGCTCATAGACCAGAAATCACCGCTGTGCCTTCAGCTATTGTTCGGGAACTTCATGTTTATGGTCCACTTGTTCCTGTTGGAAAACATTCTGCGGGCGCTTGGCAGCATAAAGGGTTTGGCGCAGACTTGCTAAAGGAAGCCGAACGCATGGCGCTAGAAGATTTTGGTTTGAAAAAGCTTTTAGTTATCAGTGCATTAGGAACAAGAAGGTATTACATGCGTTTCGGTTACGAACGCGATGGAGTTTACGTTTCCAAAAAACTGGAGAAATAGGCATGAGTCAACTTGAAAATTCAGGTTACAAAGGCGCAGCGCTTGATGCCTTAAAAAAGCAGAATGCGACATCGGCGACATCATACGAGTCACCAGCAAAGGCAAAATCTACGAAGGCATCCTTATTCCACGCTCAGAATTAGGCGAGGGCACAATTGTTATTGTTAAAATGAAAAGCGGCTACAACATCGGCATCCGGATAACAGAGTCAAGTTAAAATTGAGAAGGTGGGAAAAGGTACAAAACCTACTTTCGCTTCGCCGCCCCTGCCAAAACAGAATCCAGCTTTGCCCCATGTCGTCATAATGAGCACGGGAGGAACCATTGCCAGCCGAGTTGACTACCGCACAGGAGCTGTTCGCTCAGCAATCTCTGCAAGCGACTTATACGGCGTTGTTCCTGAACTTTCAGACATCGCCAAAGTTGACACTGAAATTGTTTTCAGCTTATACAGTGAAAACATAACTCAGAAACATTGGAAAGAACTTGCAGAAACAGTAGCTAAACGAATAGAGGCAGGCGTGGATGGCGTGGTGATTGCGCATGGCACAGATACGATGGCTTACACTTCAGCCGCGTTAAGTTTTGCACTGCAAAATCTGCCTGTTCCAGTAATAGTTGTTGGCGCACAACGTTCCGTCGACCGCCCAAGCAGTGATGCAGCAACAAACCTTATTGGGGCAGTAAAAGCCGCTGGAGAAGGACCTTTTGCCGAAGTGGGCTTAGCAATGCATGAAACCGTCTCTGACATTGCCACAGTTATTCATAGGGGAAACAAAGTCCGCAAATGCCACACAAGCCGACGAGACACCTTCAAATCAATCAACGGTTTCCCAATCGCAAAAGTAAAAAACCAAGAAGTAACAATGCTAACAAATCAATACCAACAGCGAGATCCCCGAAAAAAGACTAATTCTTAAACCAAATTTCAGCGAAAAAGTGGCGTTAGTAAAGTTTTATCCTGGACTTGACCCAGCAATCATCGACTGGTATGTCAACCAAGGTGTAAAAGGTATTTTGCTGGAAGGCTCAGGTTTGGGTCATGTGAGCAAATTCTGCTTTGACAGCATCAAAAACGCTGTAGCAAATGGCGTTGTAGTTGCGTTGGCATCTCAGTGCATTTGGGGCAGAGTAAACATGAACGTGTACGATACAGGCAGAGACCTCTTGTCATTTGGTGTTATCCCAACGGAAGACATGTTCCCTGAAACAGCCCTTGTCAAACTCATGTGGGTTCTCGGGCAAACCGATGACACCCAAGAAGCCATCAAACTTTTTAAAACTAACATTGCAGGCGAATTCTCAGCAAGAACACTTCCGCAAGATCAAATAGTTGAAGGAGGAGAAAAAAGTGGCAATTGACTACGCAAAAATAGGCTTAAAAGTCGGCTTAGAAATTCACCAACAACTAAATGTTGAATCAAAACTCTTTTGCAGTTGCCCACCTGAACTTTTCAAGGAAGAACCAGAAATCACTTTTCTGCGCCGACTACGACCGACACAAAGCGAGCTAGGGCAAGTTGACCCAGCCGCATATTTCGAATTTCAAAAAGGGGTAAAAATCCTTTACGAAGCCAGTAAAACAAGTTCATGTCTTGTCGAAATGGATGAGGAACCTCCACATCCCATCAACTTGGATGCTGTCGAAGTGGTTTTGACAGCTTCCTTAATGATGAATATGCAGCCCGTCGATGAAGTTCATGTTATGAGGAAAACTGTTATCGACGGCTCAAACACCACCGGTTTCCAGCGCACATGCATAATCGCCTTAGATGGCTGGATTAAAGTCGGAGAAAAAACCATTCCCATGCAGGCAGCAAGTTTAGAAGAGGATGCCGCACGCAAAACAGGAACACAGGATGAGGGCAAAACTATCCGCTACCGAATTGACCGCTTGGGAATACCGCTAATTGAAGTTGCGACTGCACCAGTAATTTATTCACCTATGGAAGCTCAAGAAGTTGCGTTTGTTATCGGAAGAATTCTTCGGGATACGGGCAAAGTGATGCGTGGATTAGGAACGATACGTCAAGACCTTAACGTATCTTTGCCAAACGGCGCTTTAATTGAGATAAAAGGTGTTCAAGAGCTCGAGTTAATATCTAAAGTAGTGGAATATGAGGTTCAACGGCAACTTGGATTAATTAGCGTTAAAGAGGAACTTGCAAAAAGAGGCGTCAAAACAGAAGACCTAAAGCAAGAATTTGTTGATGTTACAGCAGCTTTCAAAGAAACAAAAAGTAAAGTTATCCGCAAAGCGCTTGATAAGAACCAGAAAGTCATGGCTGTTAAACTGCCAAAGTTTGGTGGACTGTTGAAACGCGAACTTATGCCTGACTTTCGAGTAGGAACCGAGCTTTCCGATAGAGCAAAGTTTTGGGGAAGAGTCGGCGGAATCTTCCACACCGACGAAATGCCAAACTACGGAATCACCCCTGAAGAAGTAGACGCTTTGCGAAAAACAGTCAATTCCGCTGAATCCGACGCTGTAGTTTTTGTTGCTGATACAGCAGAAAATGTTGTGGATGCCTTAAAAGCCGTTGTTGAGCGTGCACAAGAGGCAATAACAGTTATCCCAGCCGAAACTCGAACTGCAAAAGATGACGGAACAACAAGGTATATGCGCCCAAGACCTGGTGCAGCAAGAATGTACCCTGAAACAGACATTCCTCCAACATCAATAACAGATGAATTGCTCGTTAAAGTTCGCGCTAACCTTCCTGAGGGGGCTGAAAAGAAAGTCTCACGCTTGATTAAGCAATACGGTTTGAATGAGAAGTTAGCCAAGCAACTTCCCGACTCTGAGTACAATTCTCTTTTCGAAGAAATCGTACAACGAACAGGCATTCAAGCTTCAATTGTAGCTGCCTTTTTGACTGAAACCTTAAAGGCTCTAAAACGTGAAGGCATTCAAGTTGATGAAGTCCAAGAAGACCAAATAAAGAGCATATTCAATGCTGTTGCTTCAGGAAAACTTGCCAAAGAAGCTCTATCTGATGTTTTCAGTTGGTTTTCAAAGAACAAAGGGAAAACTATGCAGGATGCCATAGTAGCTTTGGGACTACAAATGTTCACCGAAGAAGAATTAACACCGATTATTGACCGCATAGTTGCAGCCAACAAATCAACAATTGACAAGTTAGGCAAGAACGCTTACGGCATGCTTATGGGCGCTGTCATGAAAGAAGTACGTGGAAAAGCAAATCCTGACACGGTAGCTAAACTCCTAAACGAACGACTCCACTGATGGAGCGGCTGTTGCATTATAAAGCAGGAAAAAAAATTAAAATATAGCTTACTAATTTAGAGAAACGCGTAATGAAACTAACAATTAAATTACTTTCTAGTCTCTGAAAAAGTTGTTCAACTTTTTAAGTTATAATCTTTTATCCGTTCTTTTTCTTCAAACTGTTTTAGTTGCTTCGCCGTGAGCCCAAAGGAAACTTTCTTTGATGTTTCAATGAAGTGCTCCAGAGGATCCTGATTGCTTTTGTGTAAATGAATGTATAATTCTAGCCCTTTGACAATTATGATGGCTTCGTCTCCAGCATTAACTTGGCAGGCTTCACGTAGCTCTTTTGGCAACACCATTCTTCCTTGCTTACCAATTTTAACCTTATACATTGATGCCACAAATCATCACTTATGCCATAAAATAAATGGCACTTTTATATATTTTCATAATTATAAACGGCGATTTCAAAAAATCGTTTCACTTTGGAGTTAGCGTTTTGCCGCAAATCCTAAATGCAATACGGTAAGTTATAGCATAAGAAGGATTACCTGTTGAAGCACATTGAAGCACGGATAAAAACTCCTTTTGGAGAAGTCGTCATAGAAGGCGAAAACCCACAAGATATCCTTGACATGTTGAGTAATATTCCTGAAAATTTTGTTGAAAAGCTTTCCGATTTTGTCTCAGATAAACTAACACCTTCTGGAGCACAGTTGAAAGGTATAGTTGAACCTACAACCGAAGGACCAGTAATAGTTACACGTGAAAATCTTACACATTACGAAGCAGTCGGCTTGATCCTTTATGCTTCTGAAGAACGAAAAAACACTGCATCACAAATTCAAAAACTGTTGGAAAACAGTGGAATAAAAAGCATGGTTCCTGCACGCCTTAATGAGATGACGAAGCGAGGACAAGTTTTCAAGCCAGACCCAAGCAAACCTGAGTTCAAACTTACAATTCAAGGTGAAAAATGGGTCGAAGAAGAAGTCCTCACAAAACTTAGAGGCAAAATGAGTTGAGTGGAAAAACCGAAAAAATCAATGTTCACCTCAAATATAAAACCGTTGAACAGCAGTTTGCTGCTGACCCCCAGGAAGCATGGCTTTTGGTAAACCAGTTTTTTAAGGATTTTATTCCTTCCTTTGAGATTGCCCAGAAGCTTTGGCTCAATATTGATCTTCAACAACTCGCCAAAGACCTAAATGGCATTGTAGCTTTTTCAAGTGATGGCGCAAATTTGCTGGTGCCAAAAAGCAAGTTGACAGATAATGAGTCTTTATCGCTTTGGCTAACAACCTACTATCTTGGATTTAAACTGGGCATCCTTAACAATGACTCTTTATCAAAGGATGAGTTACAGTTAAGGATAGAGAAAAGCAGTAAAATAACAAGTACACGTTTAGGTGAACTAACAAAAAATGGCTTGGTGCAGAAGTGTACTGACGAAAAATTTAGGATAACTAATTTCGGCATTAGTCAAATACAAAAAGAAGTCATCTCAAAATTAAATCAAAAATGAAAGCCTAATTTTCCTCACATGTTTATGAGAAAAAATATATTACTTGGTTCATCACAGTTTTTTTGAGGTTTATTTCATGAATTTTGCGGTTTTTCTAGCGGTAATTTATTCTGTTCTCAGCAGCTTGGACTTGGCGGATTTGATATTGGCTTTCTTATTGTTCTGCTTGTCATTGGCTTGATAATTATAATCCTGATAAAATTATTTCTGGTTCTGATTCCTGCAATTATTGTTGCTGCCATCGTATATTTCGTTACTGGTGACCTGTTTTGGACTGGAATTGCTTTCTTAGTGGTTGCACTATTATCAATAATCGCTAAAATCTAAAATATACAGCGGCAAATCATTTTCTCTCTTTTCTATAATTCATAGTTTTTCTCTTTTTTTGTTCTATGAAAAAGCGCAAGTCGGATTCTTTAACAAGATAATTATTTTCTCGTGCATGGCTTTCATAATACTTTTATATTTGGTGATGGGTTCATGGATATTACAAGCAATATCAGGATACGGATAAATATGATGATGGAACCAAGTAAAAAACCGTTAAACGTTCTCATAAAACAGTTGCACGGAAATATTGAAGTTGTTCTCAAAAACGGTTATGAATACAAAGGAAAAATGATAAAGTGCGATGGGCACATGAATATTCTTCTTGAAGGCGCCAACGAATTAAAAGACGACCAATTAATGACAAACTACGGCAACGTTCTGCTGCGTGGAAATAACGTTCTCTACATTGTTCTCGATGCCAACATGCATTAAAAAGCCAAACTTCTAGCTTTTCCAGTCACGTAGTCGCAAGCTTCTTCAACAGTGACTTTTACGTTAAATTTGCGGCTGAAAAAAGTTAATACATTTCTTAAGTCTCGTTCAAGCAATTCCCTTGCATTTGCATGATCAGTCTTTACGTATTGTGGCCAGTCAATTATGAGGATGTGCCCATCCGGTTTTAGAATAATATTATATTCGCTGAGGTCAGCATGAATAACATGTGCTTTCAGGTAAGTCTTCCTAACATTGCGCAAAATTTCTTTTAAGATTTTTTCTGGTTTACCAGATTTCCTTGTATTTTGATAATTCTGCTCCTTCAATCATACCCATAGCTATTACATGTCTGTTTTGGCTAATAGGCTCTGGAACAGCAACACCATTTTTGTAAACAAGCTGCATCGCTTGGAATTCTCTTTCAGCTGCCATATGCGATTGAAAAAGCCATGTGGAATGTTCTCGTGCATAACCTCTTTTTCTTCTTGTTTGCCTAAAACTTATTCTTCCAAGTCTATGAAATTTTACTGCTATACGTTTGCCTTCGGAGCTTAATGCGTCGTAAACGTCCGCTTCTTTTCCAACGCCTAAACTTTGCCCAAAAGAATCGATTACTCCTGCTTTGACTAGAGTATTTATCGCTAAGCAATCGTAGCCTGCATAATTTAATGTATATCCAACGTAGGCTCCTTTTGTTCGGTAAATTAAGCCTAGCTTGTGTAGTTTTCCTAAGGTAAATTGTATTCGTTCCATTGGAAGTTTAGCGTATTTTTGTATTTGTTCTATCGGCACATATTCATGTTTGCTCATGGCAGACTCGATTATATTGAGTATTCTGAAATCTTCACTTTCTAGTTCACGAAACACTTTGACGGCTACTTCAGCGCTTGACATACATTATTAAATAGTTATCTTTTCACTATTAAAACTGCTGTTTTCTTTAATTTTAGCCGAGTTTTTTGAGTTGGACTTATATTGGAAGTAGTCGTATGTTTATGGAGCTATAAGTCAAAACCGCTTATCACTATGATTGTAAAAATTATGGTTTTGAAATATGGCAGTAAATCAAGAAAACATTTCGAAGATACTTTCAGTGCTTTCGCATCCGTTGCGAAGGGAAATCCTACTTAACCTTAGCGAAAAAGGCGAGTCATCCTTTACTGACCTGCTAAATCTGCTAAAGGTTGATACTGGAAAGCTAAGTTTTCACCTTCGCTCCTTAACGGTTTTCATAGAGCAAACACCAACTGGCAAATACAAGCTAAGCAGGGCTGGAGAAAACGCCAGTAAGAGTTATTCATGATGTTGAAGGCTGGGCAGAAGTTGCGGATGTAGCAAAGAAAAGAAAGCCAACTTCCACTTGCTTCTTTTAAAAAGAGAGCGGCTGCTTTTCTTATTGATTTTGCAATTATTGTTAGCAATTACGACGACAATTGTTTTCATTCCACAGGTTCTTTCGATGTCTGTCTATAGCAGGTTTCTTACTGGAGGAATTAGCACAGTGCTTTTCATAACTATTGGTCTGCTTTGGCTTTACTCTACCTTGTTGGAAGGATTTAATGGTCAAAGCTTAGGCAAACGTGTTATGGGTTTGAAAGTTGTTAGAACTGACGGGAAAAAAATGAGTTATGACCACGCTGCAATTAGGAACTTTGGGAAAATTTTGCCACTGCTTCCTTTTGACTTACTCATTGGGATCTGGCGAATCCAGAAAAAACTGCATTCATGAGGTACTTTGACAAATTCGCCGGTACAACAGTCATTGACTTGCGTCCCGCATCTAAATATCTTCTCATTTAATGTAAAATCTTATTTGTGGCTATACAATAGTTTTGTATTGGAAGAATTCAAAATGAGTGAGCTAGAACTTAGAGTTTCAAAAATTAAAGACGGCACAGTCATTGACCATATCCGAGGCGGATATGCATTAGATGTTATTAAGATTTTAGGCATAACGGGCAAGGAAAAACGTGTAATGACCATCGCCATTAATGTTCCAAGCAAACGTTTCGGAGTTAAAGATATAGTAAAGATTGAAGGTCGAGCCCTAAATGCACAGGAAGTTAACCGAATTGCGCTTAGTCGCTCCTCATGCCTCAATTAACATTATCCGTAATTACAAAGTTGTTGAAAAGTTGGAGGTTAAATTGCCCAAAGCTATTGAAGGCATAATTAAATGTGTAAATCCTTGCTGCATAAGTAACAGCGACGAACCTGTGACCTCAAAATTCTACGTTAAAAATGAAGAACCTTTATTTTTGAAATGCCATTACTGCGGATTTATTTTAGAGCAAGCGGATGTTCTCAGCAACTCAACTAATGTTCTATCCTAATTTTTCATGTGCGAGTTCAAATAATTTTTTAAAATCTTTTTGACATAAGACTTTACCTTGGTTTATTCCTGGGCATTCAAGCGTAAAATCGAAAACATGCACCTCTTTGTCTTTGTCAAATTTTAATTCAAATGGATAAAACATGCAAATCAACGGTCTTATCGGGTAAATGCTGCATTGGTTTTCTTTTAAGAAAACACATTTACCTTCACTTGTCTTTTTCATTTCAAACTCGTAAGGAATTTGTCTTTAATTTCCTCTGAGAAATCAGTTATTGGCAGGGAAGTTTGATAACATATTTTTTAGCTTCAGCTTCTAAGAGAAGAATATGTCTTGTTTTTTGTTTTGTGTCGCCACAGCATAAACCGCATCTATTACATTCGAAACTTATGTTAACTGGATAGGTGAAGTCCACTTTTTTCAACAAGTATTGCTTAAGAATAGGTATCATAAAAAACTTCGCTGTTACTTTTTGTTTTCTTCAGGTTGTTTATTGCGGTGACCTTCACCATATTGGAAGGGGCGGTTAAGGTTTTTTTCAAGTTTCTTCTCGAAGACTTCATCCATGTTCATGTTGGGGCAGGCTAAGCGGCTTGCATCCAAAATGTAAAAGATGACGTCGATGAGTTCTTCAGCTATTTTTTCTTCAGGTAAACCTTTTTTCCAAGCATCGCTGGCTTCGCCAAGTTCGATGAAAGCAAAAAGTAGTTTTTTTGGAATGTCTTCGGGCTTATTGTAGAATCCTTTGGCTATGACAAGAGCTTCAATTTCCTTCTTCATCTCTTCCAAATTCAACTTTTCTTCTCCCCACGCGGTTACAAAACAATAGCTGTCTTATTTATAGTTAAATCTCGTTGGCGTAAGCTTGAGAGTGCTTAATAGTGACTGACTGTGACACTACCACAAATTCTTATTTTCTATAACTGTTTAAAATAATATCAACGAACAAAACGAGTCGTTTGGTAGGCAAACCTGCTGCCATGATATGGCTCCGTCCCTAATTTGCACTATGGGGCTTAGGCTCCCAAATGTGCATTTCTGGGCATCCTTTTAGGCAATTAGGTGTCTACCAAACGGCACTTAAAAAACGCTAATTTTCGAAATGACTTATTCTGCCAACATTTTCATAGAACAATTATTTTTTTGGTTTAAGAAGAACCGTTGAAAAACAATCTTCTTGAAGGTAAGTATTTGCCGCTTCAATTATATTTTCACTTGAAACTGCTTCAAGTTTAACTATGTAATCTACCAATGATTTCTCGTTCTTAAACTGTATTTCCATATAAGCAAGAATATCTGAAGATTGTTGCGGATTATCCATGCACCTCAAAATGTCAGCAGTAATCAGGTTTTTGCTTCTTTCAAGTTCATCGATCGGGTACTTTTTCTGTTCTCAACTTTGAGAATTCTTTGAGAATTAAATCCTTGAGTTTTAATCAAATTTTTTTCTTTTACCGCACAGTTAATGTTGAAATAACCCCAATCTAGACCCATATTATGATCTGAGTTGACATCATAAGTTAAGGCGTTATTTTCGCGCAGTTCTATAAATAACCGTGAACTAGCACCTCCACTAAGAAATGCGCTAATCAAATCCAAGCGTCGGCCCATCCTCGTGACTTGAACAAACAGTTCTTGCACCCATGCTTAGATATGTTTGAGCTATTCCTGCCTTTTCTCTAATAGACAATTGGTTTAGGCTTAGCCGATTCAGCTAGAATGCATCTTTCTTGAAACGGTGTTCTTGATAGTTTTGCTTCTCGAAGTCTTCAAGAACTTTTCTAGAAGTTTCTTCGGAGAAATTGCCAGTTAAAATCAAAATCATGTTTTGGGGAACATAATTCATTTTATGAGCATTTTTCAATTGTTCTAAAGTTAATCGTTTTATGGTTTTCGGAAATCCTCCAACTGGACGCTTTACAGGATGCACTTTAAACAAACTCTTAAGCAATAACTCTTCAACTTTTTCTGTTGGGTCATCTGAGGCTTCTGATAGTTCATTGAGAATTATTTTGCGTTCTTGAATGAATTTTTCTTCCTCAAAATTATCGTTAAAAAGCAATTCTGAAATAACTATGGAAGCTTCAACTAATGTTTCTGGAAGAATATTCATTGTGGTCATCATGTACTCGTGTTCTGTGTAAAAATCTAAAATCCCGCCTGAATTCTCGATGCTTCGGGACAAGTGAATTCGTTTTGCTGAACCTCCTGCAAGCATGTGTTCAAGGAAATGGGCTGATCCAGCGATTTCTTCAGGCTCTTGATTCGAACCATATTCTACAGCGACAGATAGCTGAGTAGTAGTTTGCTGATTCACGCGGAAAATGTAGCACTGTTAAACCATTTGGAAGTATGTTCCTGCGCCAAAACATGTCAGAAGTCATATCTCAAATCAATCGTGCCCTTCTAAAAAACATTAACAAAAAAATTATGAACTTATTGACAAAATCAAGACTTCCGGAGTCGCTTTTTTGATTCCTGCCCGGTTGCAATTAGCAAGATAGCTAAGGGCAAAAAAATCAGTAACTGTTGAATGCTGTATTTTCGATTATAATGCTTATCGTGAGCCAATCCAAAAGACACCTCTTTTTCAGAAGTATTGCTTTTTACTAAAACTATTGCATAAGTCAATAACGGAATGTAATTTATTCCTGTCAACAGCAAGTAAAGTCCCAATAAGAAGGTGGTTCCGGCTAACATTAGCAATAGCCCGACGGCAATTATGGCGGGAGTGCCCAAACCAAATTCAATCATAATAAACTTTGGCCCATGAAGAGTAATGTCCAATGCGACAAGTTTTCGAATGTCAATCAAACGTTCTTTTTGTGCGTTTTTGATGACCATTTTAGATCGTTCAAGAGGTGAGAGTGTTATTTTTTAAAGTTATTGTTCTTTTTTGTGCTCGCTTTCCAAGTGAAAATGATGCAAGAATCTGTGGAAGATTGGAGCAGCAAAAATTCCCACAGCTACTAATACAATAAATCCGCAGTAAAGGGCGTAAATTCCAGCAAAAACTTTTCCCCCATCTGTATGCAATGTGCCGACCGGTCCCATGCCGCCCATCAACATAGCTGCGTTTAAGAAAGAATCAACCCATGAGTAGCCTTCAAGCATGTGGTAACCAATCATGCCGATTACCAACGAGGCAATCACAATGCTAAGAGAAATCAAAGCGTACTTAACTAAGCGCCTAAGAAACGCATGCCTAGGCAAAAGTTTTTCATGATGGTGCTCAAACATACCAATATACCTATTGTTTGATTCATATTTTTAACAGCTATATACGGTAAAAACACTTTCGGTTAAGCAAACTTTAAACCGATAATCGCAATTGCCCTCTAAGTTGATTTAATATGGTTAGGCTAAGATGCAAGAAATGCAGTATCGTATTTGAAATCAGTAATGCTAGAGCAGCAGCTGAAGGTCTCCTAGTTCACGTTGGACCATATCATTTGATAAAATGCCCTGCATGCAACAAGAGAAGTTTAATGAATACTTACTCTTCTGTAAAAGACCCCGTTACTTGGCCTCTTGAGGCAAAACAGCAAGAGCAGACTGCTCAAGCTCAGTTAACTGAGGAAGAATTGGAAAAGAAACGTATTGAAGAATCCAAATATGAAAAACCTTAGTCTTCTAAAGTTTTGGATTGTACGTACAGTATGATTGATACAGAAAACCTAACTCGGAAATTCGGAAACCTGACTGCTGTCGAAAATGTTACTTTACATGTAAAGGAAGGCGAGGTTTTCGGTTTTCTTGGACCCAACGGAGCTGGCAAAACCACTACTGTACGCATGTTATGTTGCCTGATTGGAAAAACTAGCGGACAGGCACGAATCAGTGATTTTTCTGTTGACAAAGATGAAGACTGTCTCAAAATAAGAAAAATCGTTGGTTTCCTGCCTGAAAACGTAGGGCTATATGACAGTTTAAGTGCTTATAGAAACCTCGATTTTTACGGAAAACTCTATGAGGTTCCAGAGACAAAAAGGCGAGAAAATATTGAACGTCTTCTGCGGTTGCTGGGCATATGGGAGCGTAGAGATGATGCCGTCGGCACTTTTTCGAAAGGAACAAAGCAAAAAATTGCTATCGCACGGGCATTAATCCATGATCCTCAAGTTCTGTTTCTCGATGAACCGACTGCGAATTTAGACCCTGAAGCCTCAAAAACAGTTCGGGACTTTGTCTTGGACCTCAAAAAAGAGAAACACACAATTTTTTTTAACACTCATAATCTTGACGAAGCTGAGAGGCTTGTGCGATCGTATTGCCATCCTTAAAACCCGTCTAATCGTGGTTGACTCACCCAAAAATTTGGAGCGCAGCTTATACAACCGAAAAACCATAGTCCATTTAGAAAGCGTCACTAATGAGGTTTTAGCTGCTATCGGTCGGATAAGTTCAGTCAGGAACCTGAAAACTATTGAAAACAAGATAATTCTCGAAATTGACGATCCCGAAAGAGATAATCCCGAGATAGTTCGAGCTATAGTTGCAGCAGGCGGTAACATTCAATACGTTACTGAATTACGATCAACACTTGAAGATGTTTACTTGAAAATGATTAGGGAGGTTCCCGGGCAATGAGATTATGGAAGTCATGGATAGTGTCTTCAAAAGACTTGAGTGTATTCAAAAAAAATAAATACATTCTCTACTCCTTAGTTTCTCTGCCTTTGATAGTGGGCGTGGTACTTCCAATTATTTTCATATTTGCATTAGGCAGCGAGGCAGGTCAGCTTACACAAGCCCAATACATTTCTGCTGCAATTACACTCGCTAATACGGGGTCAACATATTTTGTTCTTATTCCTGTAGGTTTACCTTCGATAATGGGTTCATATAGTATTGTAGGCGAAAAAATTGAAAAAAGCCTTGAACCATTATTGGCTACTCCTACGACCGACGGCGAATTGCTGTTGGGTAAAAGTTTAGCTACTTTCCTGCCAACAATCGCAGTTACTTACATAGGAGCAGCAATATTCATAACAATCATGGACGTTTGGTCCTTCATAAAATTCGGGCTCTTTTTGCTTCCGAATATAGATTTAGCGGTAATATTGGGTCTTATGGCGCCTTTAGCTTGCATATTAAGTGTCGAAGCGAACGTCATAATATCATCCAAGGTAAATGACATACGTGCGGCTCAACAGTTAGGTACCATAGTGGTACTTCCTCTGATCTTTCTGCTAATTTTTTCAGTCCAAATTACAATAATTCCTCTTAGCATGCTGGTCTTAATTGTTTCTGCAGTATTAGCCGCCGCCGACATAGGATTGTTCTTCCTAGCCAAAGCAACTTTCCAAAGAGAAGAAATTCTGACAAAATGGAAATAAAATGTAAAGATTCAGCTTTACTGAAATTAACTACTTTTTTATCGATTTTCCGTGAATTTTGCTAGTTGCTTTTTCGTAAGATCTCCTCCAGGTTCAACATCAAGTCTTTTGTGTATTTTCTCTTTGTTGAAAAGAATCACAGTTGGATAGTAGTCGATAGAGAATTTGTCACATAATTCAGGTTTGTCATCAATTACAATTTTCATGCATTCATCGGGATTGGTTTTTGCGTACTCTTCAAAAATAGGCAAAAACCTTAAGGAATGTGGACACCAAGATGCGTAGAAGAGCACAAACATTCTTTCCTTAGATTTCAAAACATCCTCAATATTTTTTTCTTTTTGAACATCTTTAACCATTCTACTTCTTTACCTCTCTATCCTCTTCAGGATAATGACTGCTATCGCAAAACGGTTTGTTTGTTGATTTTCCGCATCGGCAAAGTGTGACGCGGTTTCGTACCTCATAGATTTTTCCCTGTGCAGAATAGATTGGAATTCCACCTCGAACCCAAAATGGTCCATTGGCACCTATACTTGGATCATTAATTGCACCTATCGATTTCTCTAAAGCTGGCTCCAGCGTTAACCCATTTTTTTTATCTACGACCACAAGTCTGCCTGAGGGGCAGTCAAACGCATTTGCAATCACGTTTTCTCTTGCTTTTGGGTCATCTGATCTATGAATTACCTCCCAGATATCTCCGCCTCTGTGGCAGAAACGTGCTGACGCACAAAGTATCTCGGCATCTTTTAATTTTAATGTGGGGCCATCTATTTCTTTCGCTATTTTTTCGTAAGGTTCATTATCGCTTGTTTCTGTTCCGTCAAAATTCACTTTTACATGTGAACCGTCACAGAATGGTTTATTATTAGATTGGCCACATCGACATAGGGAATAGTTTTCAGAAGTATTCAACTTTTCTCCTATAATCCATCGGGCTGGGATCCCTTGGTTATCACAATCTATTGTCATGCTATACAAAGGAATATTTCCAGAAACTACGTATGGCCCATTTTTTATAACTTTTACTTTACAATCTTCTTTTACGTCAGAATTAATTGGCATTGTGATGCCTCAACTTAAATGAATTAAAAAGAAAGTTATAAGTTTAATTGGATTGCATTTAGGCTTACTTGAGAAAAATTAGTCTGTTTTGTAATTTTCTGCTGTTTATGCGACAGAGGAATAATCTTGTTAATTGTTTTGTTTCATTCTTTTATTGTGCAGCTATGTTTATATAAGTCTTGTTTTACTAAACAAACGTCAAATAACGTTAGGGATGTGAGATATGTTTGGGCTTAAAACTGAAGAAAGCCCAATGAAAAAATTGGACTGCTGTTGATCTGCAAATCATCCGAGCATTGGAAGAAGATTCACGAGTAAGCCTACGCAAACTAGCTCACAGAATTGGGTTAACCCCAAATATTTTGCATAATCGCATAAACAGTTTAGAGCGTGAAGGCGTCATTCTAGGTTACATGCCCATTGTTGATTCATCAAAAATGGGGTATGCCTTGACTGCTATTATCATGATTCAAGTTGAAGGCGAGTCACATTATTGAAGTTGAAAATGAAATTGCAAAAGAAAGCAACGTCCTATCAGTTTATGACATAACTGGAGAATATGACGCCATTGTCTTTGCAAAGTTCCGAGATAATGCAAGCCTAAATGGTTTTTTGAAAAAATTACTGACTGAACGCTTCATTAAGAGAACCACCACACTGATTGCCTTTAACGCCGTAAAAGAATACAGTAAAATTATTTAATTAAACCATTCAGCATTAAAACTTTCAAGGTATCACTCTAATAAAGTCTAGAGTAAATAATTTGAAAATTGTAAATACTTAATATTGCATCAGCAGATACTTTACAATTGAAATTAGAAGAGGGGTGTTTAGGTTGAAGAGCCTTAAAGGTATCTGGGTTGTTGGAGAAAAAAACATTTTCATCGAGCTTACGCAAATCTTCGCCATCGCGGCAGAAGCTAACACTCTTGTGTCAAACATGTTTAAAATGGACTATAAAGAAAAAGAGTTAACTGAAATCCATGCATGCCATGCAGTTGCTTGAGAAAAAATCTGATGATATAGCCTTCAAAATAAGTGAAGACATCACAAGCGGCGCCATCAGCCCCAACATAATAGATAACCTTCTTGAATGTGTCCAAGTAGCTGACGACATAGTTGACATATACTATTACATCAGCAGAGAACTAGATCGAATGGCAAGAGCCTACTCAGCAGGCTTCAAAGAACATCACACTGACTGGGACTCTGTATATGAAAATATGCTTGCTCTCGCAGAAAAATCCCTCTTAAAACTCAAACAGGCACTTTCCTCATCAGATATCTCAGAAATTTTAGAGTTGCGAAAAGAAATTGAAGACATTGAAGAGCAGGGCGATGACATAAAAGATCAAGGATTTGATAGGCTATATAGTGTAACGCCGCAATTGCATTTTTTAGAATTTTATCATTATCAGGAGCTTTTGCACAAATGCGATGATATTCTTGATTCTTGTGAGGACTTCTCCGACCTGATTGTTTCAGTGGTTACTTCTATCCTTAAGTGACATAAGCATGCTTTGGCTTTCAATCGTTGATTCTCGTATTAACTTTCATCGCTGTTATGTTAGTTTCAGGCAACAACCTGTCCGCATGTGTTGGTCCCGCCATAGGCTCAAGAATCATAAGTAAACGATTTGGCATGTTGCTGGGCGCTGCAGGATTTTCACTGGGACTTGTTGTCCAAGGCGCAGGAATGACAAAAACAGTGAATGTACTGCTGCCAAATGCTGCTTTGCAGTTTCGGGCGGAAGCTTTGCTTGTGGCGATATATAATTTTTGTTGTTGCCGACTTAATTAGAGCGCCGGTGTCTGTTAGCATGTCGCTTGTCGGTTTGTTTGCAGGCTTATCGATCGCAAATGGCGCACTTACAAACGGCGTTTATGTAGCTGAAGTGGTTGCTATGTGGGTTGCGGCACCTCTAATCGCTATAGTTTTTTCGTTTTATCTTATCAGAATCATCAATAGGACTCCGCCCAAAAACATTTGGCGAAGACTACAAATTTACAAAATCTTGCTTATTGTTTTGGCGTTTTCCACTTCTTATGTTCTGGGAGCAAATACCATTGGGTTGATAGTTGCCACAGGCGGTTTTAGTTTAACAACCGTCGTAGCAGCAATTGTTGCAATATTTATTGGAGCTTTCTTTTTGAGTGCTGGCGAGATTCGTAGGGTTTCTCAAGAGCTTTTTCTTATGCGATATCCTAACGCAATGACGTACACTTTTGACTTCAACTGTTCTTGTTGAGGCAGCTACAATTTTTAATATTCCATTTCCAACACTCAAGCTTTGTCGGCAGCGGTTTTTGGAGCGGGAATCTCTTACAAATCCAAGTTTGTTTCGCTTAAGCCGTTTTTGGTGACAGTGTTGAGCTGGGTAATTGCTCCGCTGTTAAGTTTTACTATAGGGTTTATTATTGGTACGATTTAAGGCCTGTCATGATTATTTCTTAGCACGCTTCACAATTCACTTTTTATGTGTTCATTATAACAATGTTATTCATGAAAAATATTTCAGTTTTTCATAAAAGTTATGAACAATTATTAACTATATTTATATTTAACTGAACATATCAATTCGTAAAATTAAGATTGGTGTTACATATTGAAAAAAATATCAAAAATCAGAACGAAACATTGAAGAACTGATTATCATAGACGCTCGAGGACAACCACACAGCATCTTCCAAAAAAGAATCTCGGGGGCAAATTAAATGGCAACTAACCAACAAAACGCACCCGCAACTGAAATGAAGAAAACCCTAAGCCTCTCAGGACTAACCATCAACGCCATGGCATTAATTGCCCCAGGCGCATTTCTCTGGCTTACTTTCCAATTACAAGCTGCTCAGGTAGACCCTTCAGGAGTCTCAACAGCCCCAGACATATGGACAGGTCTGTCTCTTAGCATTAGTATTGTCTTTCTTAACTGCCGCTTCCTACTCATGGCTATCCCGCCGTTACCCAGACGCTGGCGCAGGCAGCTCATACTACTTTGCTCAACGTGCTTTGCTTGACAGAGGCAGCAGCAACAAAACCGCTCGAAACGCAAAATTCTATCGTTGGCTGGCTTTCACACCTTTACTACTGGGTCTACCCAGGTGTCATGGTGGGAATGATGGGCTTCTTCATAACATACATTCTATCAACAGTCGGCATCGTAATAACTCCGCTAACTGAAGTTGCAATCGTAGTTGTATTCGCTGTTCTCGTAGGTTTCATAGCTTTCAGAGGAATCAACGGCTCAACACGAACAAACCTTATGATCAACATAGCGCAAATCGGCATGCTTGTCGGCGTAACAGGTATTGCACTTGCCTATCGCTTCATAAACCCTGATCATTTAACGTACACCTTCTCAAACCCTGCTGGTCCATCTAATACCGAGCAGCGCAAGTCACATGCTCTTTCAGGCAACCATTGCCATACTTGTCCTAGTCGGCTTCGAATCCGTAACTGCATTTACTGGTGAAGCGAAAAACCCCAAAGATGTACCAAAAGCAATTATACTCTCACTCGTCATTCAAGGTGCCTTCTGCTATCTGCTAGGATTCTATGGTGTGCAAGCATGGATGAACTCACACTACGGATTTGCAGCGGCAGCAGCTTCCAACTCTCCAATAGGCGACATGATAATTCAATCGGTTAACGGATTGTTCGGAGGTGGCGGCTTCATCGTTATGCTTGTCGTCGCTGCAATCGTTGCAACCGCAATACTTGGCACAACTCTGTCATGCATGAACACAGGTGTAAGAGTAACATATGCTATCAGCCGCGACACTGAGGTTCCAGAACCACTCGGAAAACTCAACCCAAGATACGGCACTCCCGCCATCGGCGTATGGGTGATGACTATCGTTACAGCTGGAATAGGTGCATTCGGTGTCCTGTCACTAACAAACCTTACTGCTATGACATTGCTATCTAACTTTGGAACATTCCTACTCTACGGTGTAACTTGCATAATTGCACTCTATGCTTTGGCACGAGAAAAACGCTCAATCCTAACCAAATACATCATTCCAATCGCAGGCTTTGCAGCTAACGTTGTCATGCTAATTACAGTAGTCTGGCTTGGAGTGATAGGTGGAGGCAGCACACAAACAGCAGCACTAATGGCAGTGATAATAACTGCAGTATGGATGGCAGTAGGACTCGGATACTTTGCACTGAACTCACGAAGCAAAGAATCAAGAATCTTCCCTTCCCAGGAAGAGAAACAGAAGAAGACAAGAACGAATAAATACAGCATCCATAGGAGTTAATCTGTTTGATAAGTTTCGACAAAAAACCAAATTTCCATTTTTTTTGAAATTCAGGCAAAACCAGTTCAAAATTTACCTGAAATTGTGAACAAATCACAACCAACCTTAAATAATACTGTCAATATGACTAAGAGAAGTCGAAAGGAACCTCAAAAATGCAATACTTTGGAAAAAAGTTTCAGCAGTTTAGCAACCAAAACGAAATTTACAGATCGGCTTTCCTTCTTAACAAATTCTGATTTTAAGGAGAAATTGATTTGAGCCGATTTTTAGCATCAGTTAACATTTTCGTTGAATCAACACAAATGGATAATGTATTGGCAGCTCTCTCAAAGCTCAAAGACATTGAAGAAGTCTATGAAGTCGCAGGCGAATATGACATCGTCACCTTAGTTTCTACTTCTACGCTTGAAGAATTCCGGGATATCTTGCAGAAGCAAATCATGAAAATTAAAGGCGTAAAAAGCACTATAACCACTATAATTTTGCAGCCGCATAAAGGACGCAAGTGCTCAACGGAAAAACCATGCTTAACATCAACCACATTAGGTGGGGAAAGGAGCCATAGTGAGCACAAATGTTATTTGGAGTTTCGGAATAATTGATCGATGCAGTTCAGGCGCTATCAGTCATTCTTATACTTGGAGTAACCATACTTTTAGCCAAGCTAATAGCACCCTATATCACCGGAGTCTTTAATCGAAAACCAAGCCGTTTAGATAAAATACTTAATCCAATCGAGAACTTCATTTACAAAATCACAGGTGTAAACTCAGAACAGACGATGGGTTGGAAGCAATACTTCCTTGCAGGCTTGCTGCTAAACGTTGTTATGATGGTTATTGGCTTTTTAATACTTGATTTTCCAAGGCAATTTGCCGCTTAACCCCATGGGTTTCCCTGGCGTACAGTCCAGACCTTGCTTTTATGCAAGTAGTCTCGTTTGCAACAAACACTGACCTTCAACATTATAATGGCGAAGCCACTTTTTCCTATCTTAGTCAAATAGGTGTTCTACAATGGCTTCAATTTACCTCCGCAATCACAGGACTTTGCATGGGCATTGCATTTATTCGAGGATTAATCGTTGGCTCAAAAGACATGGGCAACTTCTACGTTGACTTCACCAGATCACATCACAAGAATTTTCTTGCCACTTGCATAATTGCCTCAATTATATTTCTCGCTTTAGGTGTGCCCCAAACACTCAACGGCTACACCACAGTAAAGACCATAGAAGGAGCCACACAAACAATTCTAGTTGGACCAGTTGCTTCTCTTGACTCCATAATGCAAATAGGCACCAACGGCGGCGGATTCTATGGAGCAAACGCAGCTTACCCCTTCATGAATCCTTCACCAATCACGAACATTCTCATGATTTCTCTCATGCTTCTGCTTCCTACAGCGTTAATCTTTGTTTTCGGAGAAATGATAGGCAAAAAAAGCGAGTCCAGACCGCTTTTATGGGGCGCTTACATTCTCTTTGGACTTAACTTAGTCTTAGCATTTATTCCAGCTCTTCCTTTGGTGGCTCCAGGCATCGAAACACGGTTCGGCGGCTTCATGTCCAGTTTCTTCACTGTTACAACAACTGTTGCCACAACAGGATCAGTAAACTCTGCTTTATCGGGAATGCATCCTCTTGGCAATAACTTCTGGTTTCTTGGGCATGTTCATTCAGTCAATCCCAGGCGGAAAAGGCGTAGGCATGATGTACATGGTCATGTACATTATAATAACCGTCTTCATCGTCGGACTAATGTCTGGAAGAACACCTGAATACTTAGGAATCAAAATCACAGGACGCGACGTTAAACTTGTAATGATTGCTTTCCTTATTCACCCACTCATCATACTCATTCCAACTGTACTAGCCTACGCAACAGGCGCAGTCTCGGCAATTGGGTTAAGCGGAAACTCTGTTGGATACACGCAAATTCTCTGTGAATTCACCACTGCCGCCGCAAACAACGGCTCCGACTTCTTAGGTGCCTCAGGAAATACGCCGTTCTTCAACATTGCAACTGGCATTGTCATTCTTATTGGACGTTACGCTCCCATTGCAATATTGCTGGCGCTTTCAGGTTCAATGATTGGGCGAAAACGCGGCGGAACATCATCGGTCTAAAAACTGACACCCTAATATTCACGTTAGTCTTGGTTGTCAGCCATCATCATACTTGTAGTTTTGACGTTCTTCCCGTTCTTGGCGATTGGACCAATTTCATCATTCTTTGGAGGGTTAACGAATGGCTTCTGATGACATGAAAAAACTTTAGAATCTCAGCAAATAGCAACGAATCAGCGCCAGGTGGAATTAAGAACAGCTTTCTCAAGAAAAGTGCTAGTCGATTCAGTTAGTCCGTCTAAGTCCCAAATCGCTACTCAAAAATCCAGTCATGCTGATTGTTGAAATTACCTTCTTCATCGTTGCAGCAATGGCTATAGTTCCACAAGCTTTCGTACCAGTAGCCAGTCCCAGCCTACAAGTTTTCTACATTGAAGTCGCCGCCATCCTCCTCATCACAGTTTGGTTTAGCACACTCTCTGATGCTCTTGCTGAACAACAAGCAAAAAGCACAGCTGGCAGCCTACGAAAACTGGAAACTGAAGTGTCAAGCAAAAAAATTGTCACTGAAGGCTGGACAAGAAAGATAGTTAATGTAAAATCAACTGAACTTCGAAAAGACGATCTTATCCTTATCGAAAAAGGCGACATCGTTCCCTTAGACGCTGATGTCCTTGAGGGAATTGCCATGGTTGACGAATCGCTTGTCACAGGCGAATCAGCTCCAGTCAGGAAGGCACCTGGAGACTCGCTTATCGGTGGCTCACGAGTTGTCAGCGACACCTTAACGGCGAAGGTTACAACTAACCCTGGAGAAACCTTCATTGATCAAATGATAAAGATGGTTGAATCCTCCAAGAGACCAAAGACTCCAAACGAAGTGGCAATAACCATGGTTCTGATTGGCTTAACCGCCATATTCACCATAATCATACTTGCACTGCTGGGCACGTCAGTTACGCTTGGTCTAGGAGCAGACCTCTCAGTTTTGATCGCGCTCTATGTTTGCCTTCTTCCAACAACCATAGGTGCCTTGCTACCTGCCATCGGGCTCTCAGGCATGTCCCGACTCTACAAAAGCAAAATAATTGCAAAATCAGGCAAAGCCATAGAAACCGCAGGCGACACTGATGTTGTTCTCTTAGATAAGACAGGCACAATTACCGTGGGCAACCGGCAAGCCATAGAGTTCGTCCCATTTGAAGGATTATACAGAAGAAGATGTCGGCGAAGCAGCATTTCTTTCTTCTTGGCATGATGATACTCCTGAAGGACGCAGCATACTCAAACTTGCATACGAAAAAGGTTTCGTACCAAAAGAACTAAACTCTCTTGCAACTTCAGAAGTTTTTCCATTCTCTGCCAGTACTCGAACAAGCGGAGTTAAAATAACAACGCAATCAAATCTGACGCTTCCAAAAGGAGGCAAAGTCATTTCCAAACGGCAGAGAATGAGAAGAAAAACCTCATCAGTCTCTGGCGAATCGATGTGCTTCAACTTTTGAACCTGAAATTGATATTCTCAAGGGTGCTCCGGAATCAATCAAAAAATTGTCATCTTCAGTTCCCCAAAACTATGACCTTATAGTTGAAGGCATTTCTTCAGCGGGAGAAACCCCTATAGCCATCGCAGTAAATGGCAAAGCCATCGGAATAATTAGACTAAAAGATGTACTCAAAGAAGGCATAAAAGAAAAAATTCAAGCGCTTAAAATCATGGGAATTCGTCCTGTCATGATTACAGGAGACCAACCGCTCACTGCAAAAAGCATAGCCTCTGAGGTTGGAATTGACGAGTATGTTGCGCAAGCTAAACCTGAAGACAAATACAACATAGCTAAAAGAGAACAAGCTGAAAGCAGAATTGTCGCCATGATAGGCGATGGAACCAACGATGCCCCAGCACTTTCCGCTGCAGATGTTGGGTTAGCCATGAACTCTGGCACTGAAGCAGCAAAAGAAGCAGCGAACATGGTTGACTTGGAATCGAACCCAGCAAAAATAATTGATGTTGTTATGCTTGGGAAACAATTACTTATGACTCGAGGCGCAGTTACAGCTTTTAGCATCGCCAACGATATCTCAAAATACTTTGCAATCATGCCTGTTCTCTTTGCAGTCTGCCATTCCTCAATTGGCAGCTTTGAACATTCTTGCATTTAGGTCTTGAAAAGCGCTGTTTTGTCAGCTCTAATATTCAACGCGATAATTATTCCGCTTTTGATTCCGCTTGCCATGCGTGGCATCGCCTTCAAACCCACCAGCACTATGACGCTTTTCCTTAAGAACACCTTAATCTACGGTGTGGGCGGCGTTATTGTGCCATTCATCGGAATCAAACTGATAGATTTGCTCCTTGTAGGAGTATTTCATATTTAGGAAGGAAAATGTATGACATGAACAAAAAGAAAAATGGAACTTCAAACCAATCATAGGATTAGCATTGGTTTCGCTGTTGATTTGTGGTTTATTTTATCCATTTTTAATCACAGGATAGGCCAAGTTTTCTTTCCTAACCAAGCAAACGGCGACCTTGTCCAACTTAACGGGCAAACCGTCGGGTCAAATCTTATTGCTCAAAACTTCACTTTGCCCATTTTCTTCCACACAAGAAACGAGACAGCATCGCCATCAGCATCAGGCGTTGACCCAGATATCACCCTTCAAGATGCTTACTCGCAGATACCTCAAATAAGTAATGCAACAGGAATTCCTGTGATTCGTTAACAAATATTGTTAACCAGAATCAAGAGGGAACATTTTGGATTTTTGGCAACCCATATGTGAACGTCTTGCAGAATTAATTTGTGCTCATAAAAGATTATCCTTCAATTTATAGCTAATTTCGTCAAGTTAATACTGTTTAACACCATTAATAAAATCCGATTCTGAGTTGTCAAAACATCAGCGATATCTCATGTTTTAACAAATTTCCAATTTCTAAACTTTAATGCCACACAATTGTCGAGTAAAATATGAAATAATTAGTCTGCATGCAAGAAAAAGTATAAATATGCGGAACTCATGTTCAATATGGCAAAGACGACCCATATGCCAAGACTACTAGCATTCGTAGATATATTTGTAGAATCTCCAGAAATGGATGACGTTTTAACCTGCACTTACCCAATTAGAACACCTTGAAGAACTATACGAAGTCACAGGAGAATTTGACATCGTAACTTTGGTTTCAGCCGCAGACATAGAAGAATTTCGAGACATCCTCAAGAACAAAATCATGAAAATAAAAGGCGTAAAAAGCACCGTCAGCTCAATCGTCCTTAAAGCGCACAAAGGACCAAAATGCATAGACGAAAATATCCTGTCAGCTCAACCCTCTTCATCAGTATAAAAAACCCACGTATTTTGGACATAACTCATTTTCTTTTCCGATTTTTAATTAAAAATATTTTTCATGAGACATTTATCGCTGTTAACGTGTCAATAGGTTCAAATACATATGAAAATTCAGGCTGCAAGACCCAGTTATCGCATCAGGTTAGGCACATGTAAGCGATTTTTTCTTTTTGATTTGTTGTTTTGAAAATAACTTCAGATTAACTGTATTAGAATAACAATTTGACTATAATGGACTATTAGAGACTATTGCAGCCTATTAAAGACTATTATTGACTCGATCTGCAAACAATTCAAGCTCTAAACCAAAAAAGCAACCCAAAGCAAACTGAACAAAAATGGCAACACTCGTGTTGTTGTTCTGACAGAGTAAGTATTTGCCGCAAATATTTGAGCTAAGCAATTTTTTAGTATTTAACTTTCAGTTGCCCGCTTTCAGCTAAGAAATTGGAAAACAAAAAAATTGTTTGGAAGATTTTATTGACTTCAGCTTGAAAAGTTACATCGGTGATAGGACAATGGATGTCTCTGTTCTGATGACGTTGGGGTCTTTTTCGATTGTTTTGTAAACCACTTTGTTTATATCTTCGAGACAGGGCGCTTCTAATATTACGATTGCGTCATATCTTCCGAAGATAGCGTCGGCAACCACTGTCTCTTTGACTTCCTTTAACCTTCTAACAACTTCTAGGGACGTGCCGGGTTTGGTGCTTAAGAGTATATAGGCTTTCAATTTTTCCACTTCATTTTATTTTATTGCTTAAGAAGAATAATATTCTTTTGCATATAAATTTTGTTTAGACGAGCGTTTAACTTTTATGAAATATTATGAACAAATCACAAGCATATTTATATTATACTGCGCAAGTAACTGAGTATAAAAGAAAATGGTGAAAATATGTTTGGAATAATTGACTTAGCCTCAATAGCTGCAATAGTTGGATCCTTCGCGTTTGTTATGTACAGTATTAGAGTAGAGCTCAAAACTAAAATATAATGCCAAATGCAAAACTGCTCTTAGGCAAAATCTTCCTATAAGCCAACTTAAAGATCTCAAAAATAGTTTCTACTCTCCCACATAGCAAAAAAAAATACTCTCTCTCCAATTTTTGAATTATATTTGAAATTTAACCTTTTGTTGCGTATGATGCCAAGTTGTCTTTTTGTTTTTGGGCTGAATTTCCCACTATTATCTTAGGTTACATTAAGTAACAGGTTATTTTCTATTAATTTCAAATCAAACAATAAATAAAAGGTTGTTAAATAGTATTTTTTACGTGAAGGCTATGCGGTTTGAATGTTGTGGTTGCAAGAAATCCTTTTCTGGGTCAGCATTGGTCGTGAACATAAACGGTGAAGAACAGCCGTATTGTGCAGATTGCTTATGGAAACTTCGTAAAGAATATGATACAAAAAAAACCTGTGAAGAATGCGCTCACATTGATGAGGAGACATGCAAAAAGACTGGGAAAACATTGGTGCCTGCGAAGGTAGGGTTTAACACGTACTTTGCTCAGGCGGAAACCTGCAAAGACTACTCTACAGAGAAAAAAGAAACTACAGCGAAAAAGAAAGATACACAAATAACTCAAACACAAAAAGAAGGCGCCGCTCTCGTTAAAGCCCTCGCGGCTAAAGGACAAACCCTAACATATTATTGCTGCCATTGTGGAACACAGCTGAAAATCGGCGCAAAATCACCCGAAATGCAAAAATCTTGCCCAAGATGCCAAGGTGACCTTGAAATCATAAACCTCTCCAAGTTCATCAAACAACACCAAGCATAAACGCGATATGCTGCGCTGACTTTTAATCTGAGATACAAGTTAAGGGACGTTGATTTAGGCTTAGACTTGAGACCTAATTCAGACTTCTTTAAAAATTTTATAAGTTTACAAGTGTATGTTTAAAACGTATATCCGGTAATCCCAGAAGTGGACTGTAGACAGAAATTAAACAGGCGAATTTGTCTGGAGTTATTAATTTTTCTAATGTTAATTAGATGTGCCTAAATATTCGATTTGATTCTCAGTGTCTTCTTCGATAAGCTGTCCAAGTTTTTCTCTAGTGGCATTGCTGCGTATTTCAATATTGTCTTGATTTTGCGTAAAAATATTCACCTCTTAAAAACCTGATAAAAATAGCAAGTTACCATAAGCGTGATTGCTCATGAATTTGGCGGTTTGTTTATGATAGAAAGAGTTTGTTTGCATCCTTTAAATTATTGAGTTTTTACTCGAAAGAATAGTCTCGAAAATGCTTATTTGCCTAATCACATTAAAGTTTTATAGTGAATTTTTTGGTACATGAAAACCGCGAGGCCAGCAGATCGGCTTTTACTATTCTTTTCCTTGTTGTTTTTCTTGATAACTTGGGATTCGCGATTGTAGTGCCATACTTGTACTTTTATGTGCTTTCTCTGGGCGGTTCTACTTTCTTGTACGGTGTGCTTCTGGCTTCATACAGCGCAATGTCCTTTGTTTTCACCCCGATTGTTGCAAGGCTCAGTGACCGTTACGGAAGACGAAAAATCCTTCTCATAGCGTTAGCAGTCTCCAGTTTCGCCTATTTCCTATTCGGTTCAGCACAGGTAATTTGGCTGCTGTTTGCAGGTAGAATGCTATCAGGAACAACAGCTGCCACCGTTCCCGTTGCACAAGCCTACGTTGCGGACGTCACTACTCCAAACCAAAGACTAAAGTACCTAGGGCTACTTGGAGCAGCAGCAGGCGTCGCATTCATTTTAGGACCGGCTATCGGCGGAACACTAAGCAGCCTGTTTGGTTATGGGGTGCCATCTTTCTTGGCTTCTGCTTTGGCTTTTACAAATTTGATTTTAGCATATTTCCGGTTGCCTGAACCCTCCAGTTTCAACATAAAGAAAACTGTGCTTTCCATGCGCGCTCTATTCGATGTTCTCAGGAAACGGAAAATAGCGTTGCTTTTGGGGATTTACTTTTTGTTTTTTGTTGCTTTTGTTTTTCTTCAGGCGGCTCTTTCGCCGTGGTTGAAGGCTGTGTTTGGGTTTGGCTCCTTGCAGACGGGGCTTGTGTTCTTTTTTGTAGGAGGAATCAGTGTTTTTACGCAGGCAGTTTTGTTACCCTCTTTAAGCAAAAAATTGGACCGATTAGCTTTAACAATATTTGGCATTGGAGTTTTGACAATTGGGCTGGTAGCTATGGCTGCGGTTCAAAATTTGGCATTCCTCTTTGTGTCGGCCGCCTTGATTTCTTTTGGTTTCGGGATACAATTTGTGACACTTAATACGTTAATTTCTTTGAATACGCCTAAAGATGCGCAGGGGGGAAGCTTAGGAGTTGCTTGGGCAATAGCTGGTCTAGCACAGACGATTGCACCCATATTTGCAGCAAGCGCATTTGCTTACGGCGTTTCATTTGGGCTTGATGGATTGGTTTTTGTTATTTCAGCTGCAATATCAGCCGTGACGATTCCTTTAGTTTTAAGTTTTAAAAAAGAGAATAATAGTAGTTAGATATGCACGTATGCGCTGGGCAATAATCGCATGTTCACAGTACCTTCTTTAATAATGGTATTTTGCGGAAGACAAAGTGTGTCACTGCAAAACATAAAGGAACGCAAATGACGCAAAGCAGAAGCCATTTTACAATTGGGTACAGAACAAGCGGACTGAGTAATATAGTGATTGGGATGATGATCATTGGGTGAAACATGTAGACGGCAAATGAGTTATTTGACAGTGTTTTGATTAATTTACTTTGGTGGTTGAATTTTTCTTTGAAAAGGGCAATTAATCCTATGCTTACGGCAATTGCCACAAAAGACTCCCACACCGAAAAAGCCGCACTTTGCCATGTCAGCCCACCCTCAAGAGCAGCCGTAGTTCCGCTTGCAGTAGCAACTGCCACCAGAACAAACCAAGCGAGAAAACCCAAAACGATTGCGCTGATTAGCCATTTTTTTCCGGTACGATAGCTAATCTTTGCGAAAAGATTGCTTCTGAAAGCCATGATCCCAAGGATGAAGAGGACAATGTACGAGGCGAAATAACAGAGCTGGAAGTTGAGGATATCTGTCCCGATTGGCTGGACAATTCTAATCAAGAATGCAAAGACGGCAATTATCAAAATAAGGCCGATTGCAAATCCAAATGTTGGCTTAAACTGGTTCCACTTCGGTACCTGATTTCCCGCTTCTTGCTTAGAAGTTACAGCGGGTTTGCTGGCAAAGAGGCGTAACAAACCGTAAATCAGGGAAAAACCAAAGAGAGCCGCCGCAAACCACATTGGACCAGTGCCTGAGAGAAAACCGACCAGATTAAAGCCACTCGTTTTGTTGCCAAGCTCCACAATTTCAATGAAGGGTGTTATCGCTATCATGAAGATCAAGGTGGGAATTATCAAGCGCTTGAACCTGTCTCCGACGAACCCGTTGAAGCCTTTTCGGTCATAGCTAGCAGCGACAAAATAGCCGGAGACCATGAACAATAAGCCCAAGAAATATCCTTGCGTAAAGGATTGGTAGAATGCAAACCAAACTGTAGATAACGTATCAAGATGCACGCCGTAAATGTAGTACCAGCTGCCGAAGCCACTGACTGTGACCGCTAAGTGAATTGAGACGACCAACACGATTATCAGAAGCCTTAGATTATCGATGTAGAGTAGCCTTTCCTTTGTGTTTGGTGATTCATTAGAGATTAACTCGGTTGTCAATCAGTGCCCTCATTTCCACTTCGTCAGTATCTCTTCTCGGCGGAAGGTTGACCTGCTCAAGAAGAATAAGACAGCATCAACGATCGCTACAATGCCCGCGAAGATCAGAAGGTTAGCGATGCTGAAGCTGAAGAGTCCTTCTGCTCCTGCAAAGAAGACGGCGACAAATGGGATAAACATGAGGCCTGCGATTTGGTTTGCGCCTCGAACGTCGCTTACTCGAGATGATGCAATTACTGCTACTTCAATGCTTAGAATTGCTGAAAGAGGCGCGAGGAGCAGCAGCATAACGCCAGCGTTCCAGTTGGGAAAATAATAGTAACCTAACCCAGCGTTCAATAGTAGATAATCCGTTGTTGCCATGAAGATTGATGCTCCTATCCACGTAGATAGAATAGGCGGTATAAACGCAGCAATGCTTTTCCCAAGAAGGATTTCGCCATCAGTCGTCGGTGTCGCAAGCAAAGGTTCCAATGTCTTTTCAACTTTTTCCCCGACTATACTGTAGGCTGCAATCGTACTGGGGAGAACAGTTGCTAAAACAACAAAGATGTAAATGATTGATTCGGCACCTAGTGATATTGTTGTGGGGATTCCAGAGGCTATTTCGTTCTTAACGACAATTGAGAAAACAATTGAGATGAGTAGAGGAAGCCCAACAATATAGACGATGATACTTCTCTTTCTGCTGATTACTTTTAACTCTTTGCTGGCTATCTTCCAAGGCATCCAGGTAGTCATTGTACGTTCTCCTTCACTAGTTTCAGGTAAGCGTCTTCTAGCGAGCTGCTAATTACATTAACTGTTTCGATACGTCCTCCCGCTGCGACAATTGCGTTTATCATGTCAGGATTCTCTTCTTCAGGATTCACGACGTCGAAAGTCAGTTTGTTACCAGCTCTGGCCATGTTTTTGACCTGTAACTTCTTCAGCGAATCAAGAATCGAGTCACTTACATGTCTCAACTGGATAACCGTTTTCCTTCCATGGATGGACCGTTCAAGTTCTTCAGGAGTGCCTATTGCCATGAGCCTATTGTTCAAGATGCCGATCCTATTGCAGATCCTTTGTGCTTCATCTAGATTGTGAGTGTTTAGGAAGATGGTTTTCTTTTCCTTCTTTAAATCGAGGATGAATTCTCTAACGGTTTTTGCTGACTCCGGGTCTAGATTTGCCGTAGGTTCATCCATAAAAATTATTTTAGGGTCGTGAATCAGGGCGCGTGCTATAGCGAGCTTCTGCTTCATTCCCTTTGAGAACGTCCCCGCCAAGACGTCTTTCTTCTCCCAAAGCCCGAGCAACTTGAGAAAGTATTCGTTGCTTTCTTTTCGTTGAGAATCAGTCCTTCTGTAGAGCGTTCCATAATAATCTAAGTTCTCATATGCAGTAAGCGACTCGTAGAGCCCCACGTTATCCGGGACGAGCCCGATGATCTTTCTGATTTCTTGAGCATTTTTTTCGTTGCCAATCTCGTAACCGCCAATCCTAGCACTGCCGCTTGTCTTGGATATAAGGCAGCAAAGCATTCTCACCGTAGTGGTCTTTCCTGCACCATTGGGTCCAAGGAGGCCAAAAATTTCACCTTCGTCTACTCGAAGGGTTAGACTTTCAACCGCTGTTACGCTACCGAACTTTCTTGTAAGGCTCTCAGTCTCAATCATCATGTCAACCCATTACGATTGAGCTTTAATTCTTCTATTATGAAACTCAAACATGCCATAGATTAATCTAAACCAATTTAGAGCTATAGCTTTTGCTCCAAGAAAGAATCAACCAAATTGGATATCATAAAAATTTTAGAAAAAAGAGAAAAATAGTATAAAAGTGGTTGTTTCAGGAGCCTTTCCAAATGTGCTGCAGTCAAATTGCTCTTCTGATGCTTCTTGTGAAGCGAATTATTCGCGGGTAATTTAAACAATATACCTGCGAGATAAACCATAATTTCAGATTATAATTTAAGCTTAATTATTAAAAGACCTTCAAAAATTGGATCAATTTGGAAATGGTGCGGGATCTTAGATTTACATTCACGTTCAAATTTCACGCAAGAAATCATGAACAACGCTTAAAAGATATTTGCTATCCTAAGAAATCCGCTTTGAGTCCTTCTTCTCTTTAAACATCTACTAATCTGTGGTCGCCTGAAAGAAGTTGGTCAACACCCAGATTTTTCGCCGAAGCTATTTGTAGTGCCTCTGCTTCGTAAATATGATATCTCTCAACAAGCAACCAAGATTGCGTGAGCAGTTTTGACCTTACAGGAATTACCTTTGCAACACCCAGTTTAATGAGTCTGGTAGTCTCAGCTAAGAATGATTCGCGAACAGAAGTATAATCTTCGCTCTCTAGCCATTTCCTTCTGTGATATGTGTCAAGTACTCCCAGAACCTCGCCTATGTTCCAGACAGAAAAATTTAGACTTGCATTGCCGCTTAAGGCGTCTAAGTAGGTTTCTTTGATTTTCTCAGTTCCTTCTTCGAGCACGTATCTCTTAACTATTGCGCTCGAGTCCAGATAGATTTTCAAGTAATGTTGGCCCTCATTTCTGAAATTGTTTTTCCGGAGGAAGTAGCGGTTTTTGGCTTAACCGGCTTCACTTGCAAATCTCTGATTTTTTTGCAGCTCATTTTCACCAATGCTTCGGCCACGGTTTTTTCGCTGAGTTCTTCCTCAAGGGCTTCTTCGACCGCTTCACTGATTCCTTTTATCCCTCTCTTTGAGGAGACGAGGATTTTAAATTCCTCCCAGACATCGGCATCAATCATTATGCTTGTCTTTATTTTTCCCGCCATAAGCTTGACCCTAACTACTGAAAAGAGTATATACTCCTTAATCTAAGTTATTTGGTGATTTTTTCTGAAGCTAAACTTGCTCGTGTCAGCCCTTAAAGACGGCAAGTAATAATTTGGATAAACCATTGCTCATTTTGGTTGAATAGCTTAGAATAAAGCGTTATTTGACAAAAGGATCTTGGCGCGGGATGATAGGTTTACGGCCATTTTTAAATTTCACGCGAGAAAGCGATTGGATGATCGAATTTGGTGGACCCTCCTCGTTCCAGGTCTTATCGGCTCAAGTATTGTGGATATTCTCTCATAGGTTGATTCGTTTTCCCTTATCCCAGTAGTAAAGATAAAGGTCTTTAGCCCAATTGAGGAACATTGGATCTTTACCAAAGAACCCTGCGTAATCCATCCGTCCATCAAGGGAAGGAAAACATATAGCTGCCTCTTTTTCCGTGCAAAAAATCACTCCAGGAATTTCAGTAATAGTTCTTTTTTCGACGAAAGCTGCTTCCGCCGGTACGGGTTTATATTTGGGCAGGAGGCTTTCGTGGAACATAAATCGGAACTTGACACCTTTTGGTATTAGCTGCGCCATGGGTGGACCAACCGATTCCAAAGCTTTATCGCCCAGTCCCCAAACATACTTTTCGGCTTCGCTAACAATGTGAGCTGCCCTGTTAACGTTCTCGATTGTGTCCATGCACAATGTGGCGCCGGAAAGCTCGCCAATTCGATTGATAAACGAGTTCGGCAGACGAAAAATGCTGTGATATAGAAAGTAGTCTTGGTATTGGAAGATGAAGCCGAGTGAAGGCAAAAGGTGAAGCGTCAACTTGCCGTATTCGGTTAGGCCATATGTACCTTCAGGAAGTTTCTGAATCAGTTTAGCTTCGCTTAGTCGTTGCAGTTGGCGGAAGGCTTCAGTGGCGGTTAAATCCAGTTTTCTGCCAAGATCATTCATCTTAAAATCCTTATTTTTCAGCTCGCGCAATATACTTAGTCTGCTTTCGCTTGCAAGCTCAAAGAGCAGCCGATCTACACCTCTCTCATTCTCCATTATTACTTCTCACCTTGAATTTACACACAACTGTGTATGCTTACACATGTTCGTCAAACAAGATTAATGCCTTTTCTCGCCCTTTTTAAAGTTTGGAGAAAAAAGAAAATGAAAAATGAAAAACCAATTTCCGCTGCCTTCCTTTCTTTGAGTGCTGCGGGACTAATACTTGCAGAGGGAGTCTACACAGCGGTTACCCAATCGTCCTTCGCTTTCAACTGGGACGTCGCAAACTTGCTTTTCTATTTTGCACCAGGACTTATGCTTGCTCTGTGCGGGATATTGCTTCTGCGTCCATCAAGGCATAATCGGGTGCTGGGAATAGTCACCGCGATTCTTGCGTTGTGGAGTGTGCTTACTGGAGGGGGCTTCCTAGTCGGCGCCGCTTTGGGAGTGATAAGCGGGGTTTTGGCATTTGCTTGGAAGTCTAAGCTCGTTCAACCATTAAACATGCGGTTAGCAAAAATGCCCAAGAAAAACAGGCTATTTATTCTACTATCCGTTGTTGCCATAGCGGCCTTTATTGTGATGCCAACTGAAGTTACCTATCAACTTGGCGAAAACGGAGCTCTGCAACAAGCTTTGGCTGGAAGCAAATTAGTTGACACCTCATTTGGACCTATCGAATACGCTGATGCGGGTGTGGGGTATCCTGTGCTGGTTTCGCATGGAGCTGGAATGGGTTACCTTCAAATTGACAGTGTTAAACAAATATTCGGCGCCAGCGATTTTCGCTTTATTGTTCCGTCGCGCTTTGGATACATACGCTCACCGATGGAAAAGGACTCGTCGTTCGCAGCTCAAGCAGACGCTTTTGCTGAACTCTTGAACGCTTTAAACATTTCAAAGGTTATTATCATGGGAATCTCAATTGGTGGACCAGTAGCATTAGAGTTTGCTCTGCGGCACCCTAGGCATGTGTTCAGCGTTAATCATGGTTGATGCAATAAGCCATGACACACCTTCACTGGGTTTAACAACTGAATTCATTCATCAGGTGGTGTTTCGATCTAACTTCGGCTTCTGGGCTCTTAGCACCTACGCTCAACCTCAGTTGCTGTCTTTCCTTGGAGTATCACAACACGTGCAGGCTAATATGACAAACGCCGATAAACAATACGTTGCCAACCTCGTAGCTGACATGCAACCTATTGGCTTGCGTCAAGCCGGCTTAATTAATGATGCCATCCGCAGCGAAACCGAATTGGATTTGCCACTGCAAAAGATTCAAATGCCAACGCTAGTGTTCCACACAAGAGATGATGGGTTAGTTGCTTTCGAATACGGTCAATACACCGTTGAGCATATTCCAGGTGCGGAATTCATCCCGTTGTCATGCGGCGGTCACCTGCTCGTAGGTCAGCAAGGTACAATTCGCAATGACACCTTAAGCTTCCTAAAACAAAACAACATAATGATCTAAAGCTAGGCTAGAGGCAAAAAAGCATGGGAACGAGAAGCAGCACTCAAATAGAAAATATCAAAAACAAAGTTGACACATATTGTTCAATTCGTCAGATAGGCGCGCGAGAAAAAACGATTGGAGGAGTTAGATGAGAAGATTATTAAAAGTTGGAATAGTTGTTCTTGTTGTAATCGTTGTTTTGACGGTGGCGGTCGTAGCTGTTTTCGCCTTAGATTTATCGAGCTATGCTGCGACGGGCAGTCAGACCCTAAGTCCTGTAGGCACTTCTGTTGGTAAGGCGTTAGTTATATATGATCCCGGTGTTTCTGGCGCGCCAAAACAAGATGCCACAAAAATTGCAGACGACCTTCAGGCAAAAGGGTACACGATAGTTTTAGCTGGAGTGCGCAGTGGGATGGCAATAACTCAACTGGCTATAACATCATCGTTGTGGGTGGACCCCTGTATTTTGGAAAACTCACAAGCTCAATTGATGGATACTTGAAAGTCTTGCAAGGCAACTCAAAGCTAGGTGTGTTTGCCTCAACAGGAAGCAGTAGTTTTGTCCAGACTGATTCTAATTCGTTGCAAAACGAAGTCGCATCAGACACCAGTAATGCCAAAGTCGCCGTAAAATTGATCCTTGAAAATAATGAAACCAACAACTGCGCTGACTTGGCGTCTGCACTGATGCAATAGCAAAATATTTGAAAGGATGAAACAAAAATGTCGCAAAACAAAACGGTTGTGGCTTATGAAACCAAGGGCGGTGCAAGTGAGGAATCTGCCCGAGAAATCGCTGAAGTCTTGCGCTCTAAATATCGGTTAGTCGTTGATTCTGTGGTTCATATGTTCAGGATGGTATACTGGCGAAATATTCTATCGGATTTATGCGGTATTTGTAACAATAAACCAAACAATTCATTGCTTATACTGTAAGTTAGAGTTTTATGTCCTTTAACTCCGATAAATGTTAAAGATTTATTCTGTGCATTGAAATCATCCCAACGTAAACGCCAGACCTCACCAGAACTTCCAGAAGTTTCAAGTGCAATTAGAATTCTTGCTCTAATCATCGTTGTCACTCCATACAGGAATGCCTTAACCATATAAGGGGTTGGAATATACGTCTCTTGATTATCAAAGACTCTGAACTTAATTAGCTTCATTGGGTTTCCGATGAATTCTGCATATTGAAGTTGCAGCAGCTACCACATCTTCTGTCTAATGGTCTCGATTTTGCGATCTTTTCCAGTCGGAATGCCCACACAACAAATGAAAAAAGGGGTTTATGGCGCCACGAAAGTCGGAGAGACAAAAGGATCTCCGGCTACACTGAAAAGAGTCACTGTGTAATTGTATCCCGAAGCCATAGTATCATTAGGCACAAGAACTGGTATGCTAGTCAACGTTCCATTCATAGGAAGTACTGTTGAATGCAGCCGTGTATTCATAGTTACAATGATTCCAGCCGCATCCTTGATCCACGCAGTCGTTATCGTCACATCTATTCCTGTTGTGGCATTTGCCGTGACTAATAGACCGCCTTGAATAAACGAGACGTTTTGTATCTCAGCATTTTGAGCCGCGATTGGTGTAGCTCCAGCCATACCAGCAGGTTTCTCGCTGTTAGCTAATATGTAGTTCTGAAGCGTGGTTAACTGATTTTGTAGGTCTGTAATTTGATTGTCTTTAGTGGTTATCTCGTTTGTTAGCGACAAATCCTGTGGGAAAACGTAGAGTAACGATGCACCTAATAAAAACACGATAATAACACTTATGACAAGTTGCTTTGAAATAGTCATTCCTTTCCACCATTTCCAAATATGTATTGTTTGTTTTTTAAGTTTTGCTCCCAAGTTGAGCTTGTGAATAAAATTTTAATGCGCACAATTGGTTTGAGGTTTTCAAAGCAATTTTCTCCCCTACTCCAGTTATATCTCAAATAACATAACAATTTGGGTTATAAATGAAGCGAATATAACGTTTGCACTTCCTTTGAGGCACGTTTAAAGTACGGCTCAAGAATGACGAAGGTCAAAACTTCAGTATAAGCTCACTAAACTTACGCTAATTGCACGATTACGGCCACAAAATCTTCAGCTCCAACAGTCCTACTTTTATGGCCTTTTCCTGTCGTGTCTTCGAGAAGAAACATGTCGCCTGACTTGAAAATTCGCGCTTCACCATCGCCCGTTGTTACTTCAAACTTGCCCGAGATGCAGCAAAAGAATTGTCTTTTAGGCGTCGGATGCCAATCGCCAATCCAGCCTGATGGCGTCTTGAAAAAGACAAAGCGACTGGCAGGCATATAGCCGGAAAGTTCTACTGGAGGAGCCGGAGGTGCAAAATTAACTAACTCAAACTTAACTTCAACTTCTTTAAAATGAGAGGCGCCATCGTCACTGGTATAGACCTTTATATATTTCATAACGTCGCGACCTTTGAATAAAATTAGTCGACACTTCATTAATAAGTTTATGCAAACAAGTTACCGACTGCTTCAACAGAGTGTCGAAACGGCGCTGGGAAATGCTCCTTACTCCTTGATTAGGTTTGCTCCTTCTTCTTCAGTGTACGCTTTCAAGGTTTTTGTCCGCGCATTGCCTTTGCTGCCTAAGAAAGTTAACACTTTAATCATGGCTTTCTCGTCAGGCATTGAAAAAATCATGATAAAATCATAGTCGCCAAGCGTGTAATACAACGTCATTTTTCCGCCGAGCGATTCGGTAGTGCGGTGGGTCTCTTTGATGCGGTCAGGAGCATCCTTAACGTTTCTGAAACCTTGATCAGTCCAGTTTCCCAAAACTAAATATTCAGGCAAGTTTCCACCAATTAAAAGGTGAAAGCACTGGCTTTTAAGTTTTAACACTTTGTTAATTCGGGTTTTTCTGGCGACAGTACCGAGTGCAGGTTCGCCGACGCCTTCATCTTCTCCTCCCTGCCAGAGTGGCTCTTATGAAGCGAAAATCGAAAAATACGATTTAAATAATGTTTGCGAATTAACGCAAAATGAGAGTTCTCCTTATCGAACCGAAAAAGCATTAGTGGCAATAATCTTAAATCTGCACAGAGTAGACATATACTTATTGGGAATAGACTAATAAAAGGAGGTCTTAGACCATTGAAATTAACGAGAATGAAAGTTATTTTGTTGGTAGTGCTTTTAGTATCCGTAGCGGCAATTGGAGTATACATTGCATCTACATTTTATGTCACAAAATCGACTGTACCGACAAGTTTGGTAGGTACATATGTTGAGCAAACAACGACTGGATCCGGACAGAGTATGGAACTAAATGCGGATGGAACTCTTTTAGTTCAAGCATCAGCTAACAGCACTTACTTTTCTGGTACATGGAAAATGCTAGATCATAAGACAGTGGAGGCTTCTCTGCAAGTATTGGGAACAACAACGGTTGAAAAATTCAACGTTTTTAATAATGATTTAGTTTCTACACAAAATCATAACCTTTGGCTTAAGAAATAGGATTGGTTGCTGTTTCAGTCCGGTTAAGTTTTGCTTGTCGTCTTAAGAATTACTTACGTTTCTTAAACAGCTTAACATCGGCGCGTATGAAAGTATACATAGCTCGCATAAAACCTCTGATGCATGCAAGAATGCAGCTAAAGCACGTGCACCGAACAAAAAAAGGTATTAACAAAAAAGAGATCAGGTTTTAGAGGTTGCGTGCTATTACCAAGCGCCAATCCGTGTTGTAGATTCCCATGGTTGTCCAGTAAGCTTCTTTGTTAACTAAAGGTCTTGACGGAGCAAGGTCATCGAAGTATGAGTAGGTTCCGTATCCTGATTGTGAATCTACAACCTGATGAATGAAAGTTTGCAGTCCCGTATAACCTGCATATGCTTCATCAGTGAAGATGTTCTTGCCCTGTTCCTCATTGGTAACATCATAAATTAGTGTACTATCTCTTTGCAATGCATAGATGGTGTAGATGCCTTTTGTCAAGTTTCCAACAATTGGATGTATAAGTTGATACGGTTGGATAACAATGCTTAGTGAACCAATAAATTGTTCGTTCGTGTCGAAAACCGGGGAAACCATCACAACGCCCGTGAACCCTTCAACCAGAGAAATTAGGTTGCTAAGTGATGGACGCATGGTTTTGTGCATTTCAATGTTTTGTTCTTGGTTTGCTATGTCTTGACCGACTATGTTGCTGTAATTACTAGGTTGAGCTGCAAGTAAAATATCATTTTTGTCAGATGTTGCAGCATTTACGATTATTTCAGAGTTTTCTGTACAGAGACCATTGAGGATTTTCTCGGCCTCCGGACCCGTTAATCCAGTAGCAGATAGCTGTTGACAAGCATTTGAGATAAGCCCATCTAGTCCTTGTAGTTGAGCGTTGATAGCTGCTTGGGAGTAAGTTAGAATTTGCACCATTTCTTGTTCGTTGCTCTGTTTTGTAAGTGAAAGATTTGTATTCCATTGGTAGGTATTGAATGCTAATGATATAATCAAGATAACGGTTACAAATGTTATTAGAAGTTTAGTTTTAGTCAATTCGGATCGCTGATTCTTTTCTTACTTTTGGGTTTTAAGCTTTTCGTTTGTGTCTAGTAATCATCAGGCTTTGTAGTACCCTTGAAGCGCTTGCTCAAAAACGCACCAAAACAGAACATGCTCGACAAAATGTGAAGATTAAAATTGTTGGAATTAAGGAACTTATCTTAAAGACGAGATATCGGAGGACAAATATTTCGAAGAACCGCTCCTTACGCAAAAGAGCAGTAAGGAGAAAAACAACGATGAAGCCGCGCTGTTTTTGACACTGGGGTTCTAGTTAAGTGAATGCACTATTGTTAATCGCCACTCTTGGCCATAGGCGCTTATGGTTGTCCAGTAGCATTCTTTCTGTGCCAGTTGTCTTGTGCCCGTAAGGTTGTATGTGTAGGTGCCGTATCCTGATGGTTCTTTGACTATTTCGTGTCCAAGAGTAAGTAGTGAAGTGTAGTTGGCGTAGGCTGCTGTCGTGAAGAGGTTGTTCCACTGTTGGGCGGGATCTGAATCATAAACCATCAAGCCATCAAGCTGCATGCCGATTAATTCGTATGGCTTGCTCGCTGTTGCAGCTGAAACTGAAGCTTTAATCAGAGTTGACGGGTCAAAAATGACGCTTAATACGCCTATTAACTCTTTGTTTGAGTTGAACACTGGAGCTACCAAGGAATTGCCATTCATACCCGATTGCAATGGGATAACAGGGGTCATTACCGGCGTTATTTCACCATAGGGGTTAGGGTTTAGGTAGGTTTGCTTGCCAACGTTTTTGCCTTCTATGCTCCAGTTGGCAGGTTCCACAGCCATAATAACGTTATCAAGGTTTTCTGTTGCCGCGTTAATGATGAAGGAGCTGTTTGCTGCCAAGTTGCCGAGGATTGTGTCGGCTTTGCTGCCGCTTGTTCCTGTGGAAGAAAGCTGCTGAGACGCATAAATGAGGCTATCACCAATTCGTTTCAATTCTGCTTGAATGCTAACTTGCGCTTGATCAAGGATAGCTGCCATGTCAAGTCTTGCTTGGATAGCTTCTTTTTGGTCACTAAGTGAAGCATCTCGGTTTACTAAGTAGACGTTAGCTCCAATTGATATTATCAAAATCGCTATAATCAGAATGGTTACAGTTTTTAGCTTGCTCATTAATGCTTCCTCATCAAAATATGATCTATCGTTCGAATTAGGGTTTACTATTAAGCCTGCCAAGAATAAAAAAATTAAGTTTGATATTTTGTAGCTACACACGTGATAGAATCGTCGTCAGAATACTTACTTGAATGTCAGAATGAAACTGGGAACAAATAATTCAATGGAATGATTGTTTTCTTCGTAATTTTCTCAGTAACTTGGATGTTAACTATTTGTTAGGTTTCGTAGACTTTCGTTGCTTTGCCATAAAAGCTGCCGTGCCGACAACGACGACAACGACAATGGCTGCGGCAATGACCATTATTGTTATTAATCCTTGATTGCCTGAATTGACACTGTTCCGTGGCGAAGGACTTAGTGTAGACTGATTACTTGGAGCGGTTGCGCCAACCCCGTATCCAAACATGGTTAAGTAAATGTCCCAGTTGCCATTCCTATTATCCGAATAGACTATAGAATTATCAACTGCAGAAATTCTTGGATTAAGTTGGGTCGCATTGTTATTGGTCACTCTATCCTCTACGCCTAAGCCAACGTCATACATGTAAATTTGGGAATTGCCATTCCTGTAATCATCATAAACTATGTATGTGTATGGTCCCTCTCCGCTGATGTCAAAGTGTTGCGCATTGACTCCAAATTTCCAGTAGCCACCGGTCAATACATCTTCCATTTGAATATTCCATAAAGAGGGAGTATATACGGACGACCAAGCGACCCTGCTGCCCTCAATTGCGGTCAAAGGTACAGCGATTGCATAAGGATGATCAGAAATTTTGACTAATTGGGTTTCTTTTCCAGTTGAAAAGTCATAACAATAAGAGTATACATCTATATACTTGGTACCTTGCCAATCCTGCCACGTTACATATTTTACGTAAGCTAGTCGGTTGCCACTGATTGATGGAGAGTAATTACTATAGGAGAGCGGTATACGTTGTTCAGTTTTCGATGTCAAGTTGTACATGTAAATGTCCCACTCGGTGTAATCAGGAGGAAAGCCGTAAGGATCCCAAACGCCATTTCTGCTGTCTTGCCACACTATAATGTTGCCATCAATTGCAGGAAACTCATGGACGCCTGTACTATTCGTGATTCGAGTTTCAACCTTTGAGGTTATGTTATACATGTAGATGTTCAAGTTCCCGTTCCTATCACTTTGATACACAATCGTGTCTCTGTAAATCCTCGGGTTAATGTTATTAGATGAATTTGCCGTAACACGAATTTCCGGATGCATTGAATTCAATCCCTGAGCATACATGTAGATGTCCCAGTTGCCGTTCCTATTATCTTGCCATACTACAATGTAGTCGCTGTAGTTGTACACGTAGATATCGGGATTTTCCTGAGCTGCAGGGTTAGATGTTATTTGCACCTCAGAAAACACCATGGCGCGTGCACAGTTTAATTGCACACCGCCAAAAAGAGTTGAAACAACGATTGCAATTATGATTAGCCCAAGTAAGTTCGGTTTTTTCAAAGCAACTCGTCTCCCCTAAAGGAAATAGTTGTACAATTTAACAATTCCAGATTGTGATTGAATAGAATATAAGCTTTTCAATTTAGGGACAAGCCAGCGTGCACGCATTTGTGTTAGTGTCAACTTTCCTATACTTATTGAAACGTAAAAAAGCCTGAGCAGAACAATAAGAACACTGGAAAACTCAATGCTGTTATTCGCTGTTTACTTGTTGCATTTTGGTGGGGCGCTTAGAGCGTCTCCGTTTACTATGTATGGAAGTAGCCTGCAGTAGAAATCTTTGCATTCTTTCAAATGTTTACAATCCTTGCATGTATGCAGAGCTTTCAGTTTTGTCTGCCCTCTGAAAAACAGCCATTTATCCGAGAACCAGATATCGGCTAAGCGTTCATTTTTTAAGTTGCCCATGCTCCAGCGGGGGTCTGAAATGACAAAGTTGCATGGGTAGACGATGCCGTCGTTGCCTATGCTTAGCCGTGATATGCCTGCCCTGCATGAGACTACTCCTTTTTTTGCTAAACGAACCGATTCCTGCATGGGATAACAATGCATAAACGTATCCAGCGAAACATCAATGTTCTTGTTTTTTGCTCTGGCAATCAAGAGTCCTCTTAAAAGTGCCTGATAATCTTTATAGGAGGGAACCCATTGGGAATTGTTTCTCATTTGCCCTCCCGGCTTCAAATCCAAGAAGGCTATCCGCGACGCGCCATATTTAGCCGAAAAATCAATTAAATCCTTGTATCTCCCCAGGTTCTTCTGGTTTAAGCAGCAATTTATGCCGTATTGAACGCCGTGATTTTGAAGAAGCTTTAGGCCCTCGATCTGTACGTTCATGGGCGCCTTTAACGCCTCTGAAAAGATCATGCTCCCCAGGCTCTGAGTCATCGAGCGACACGGTTGGACTTATGCCTGAGGCTTTAAGCAAAAGCACAAACTCTTTGCTTAACAAAGTGCCATTCGTCAACAGGATTTTGCGGAACCTTTTCTGCCCAAGCAACTGGAGAATTTTAGCTATTTCCTGATGCAAAAGCGGTTCTCCTCCAGTAATTCTAACCTCCAACACACCCATCTGTTCAAGCTGATTGAAAATTGAATCGATAACTTCCAAGGGCAAATCCGCTTTTTCCTGCATGCCTCTATTTGCAAAACAGTGAACGCAACGTAAATTGCATCGGCTTGTTATGAAAAAATCAACTGAGGCAGGGGCAGACAAGAAAGGAATTGGAAAGCGTTTGTAGAGGTCAGCGTTCACTTGCGTTTTCTCTGGCGGCTTAACCTTTGGCGCTTCGGCGTTCACTTGGATGTAGCCTACCTTTGCCATTTGCTTTAGGAATTTTTTGCAATCTTTTGGTTTCATTCTGCGTTCTCTTGAAATTTCCTCAAGAGACGCAGGTTTTGCGTAGAGGTAAGATAGAGTTTTCAATTCAGCTTCGGTTAAGGATTTGGTTTCGGACGTTTTACAGTCAAAAGCTGTGTAGCTGCCGTAATATTGAGGTTCAGCCCTGAGTATGACCGTGGGGCTGAGTGAGAATTTTTGTGACAGCATTTTCGGGACCTGAAGGGATAATTCATGTCTTTTGGAATAAAAAGATGTTCATAAATAATTTGGTAGGCAACCAGACGAGTCAAAAATCTTTTATAATCAAACGGCAAATGGTTTGTGGGGATTACTATGCAAGAGGAAAAGGCAAGTTGATGCTTTAACAATTAAATCTGGACCAGCTGAAGATGGAGTAGCGGCTGCGCCGCCCTCGTCTACACCTGTAACTCAAGCCGCAACTGACTATACAACGCTGATAATAGTCGCCGTAATTGTGGTTGCTGTAGTATTGATATCTGCCATACTATATTTGCGTAGACGCAAAAAAACCCGTGCAAAAACAGTAGATAGCCTCATCCCAAAACAACTTTAGAACACCAGCCTCCTAACCTGGACGTAAATGTTGACCATTATTGGCTATTTCAAGGCGCGTCGCTACAGACTGTTTCCTTCATGCTTCAGCAATTCCAAGCCATTTTATGCGCTTTCGTATTGAAAATCAAGAACTTTTTGAGGAATTAGCTCAAAATTTTAATTGCAAAACTAATATCCGAATAATCAATTCGCCGTAAAGGGCTTTTTTACAATGTTTTCCCAAAAACTTTGCAGAGGAAAAAATTTAAGTGCTAGCTGCTAGGCAAGGATAGCTCGTACTTGTTAATCTGGTCTATCTGTACCGTTACGTTGCCTGTAATGCAGTCCAGCAGGTGTCCGCCAGCAGTGCAGTCGTCAGTGATGAGGTGGAAGTGGTATCCTGGGAGGTCGACTCCGTTCATGTTGTTTGGGAACCAAAAGCCGACGGCAGTTCCTGAAACATCGGTCAGGTTGAACAGCGCTTGGTTTTGTAGGGCAATTGTGATGTTTTGGTAAGGCTGGGTTTGCTTGGGTTCAGACCTGGTTTGCGCATAGTCAAAGTATCCTGACACTTTTATTGCGTAAATTGAGTCTTGGTTGGGCAGGGCTTGGGTTATGCTATCCTTCAACTGCGTATAGTTGAGGTTGCTGACCTGCAGGGTTTGGTCTGCTTGGAAGAATGTTACTGTTGCGTAGGGCGTCGTTTCGCTTGGCTCTATCTTCACAGGTTTACCGTCGATGCCGATTTGATAGAAGACACCGTTAAGCTCCACCATTTCACCTAAGCCATTAAGTGTTCCTAATCCAAAATTGCCGTGCTTCGCCAATTCACTAAAGCTTACGAAGCCGGTGTAGTTGCCTAAAATAAAGGTATTGTAAGCTGCAACTTGATACAGTGTTTTCTTGTCAGCTTTGGCAGTAGGCTGAAACTGCAAGATTGCAAAAAATGCTGCAAAACAAACTATGACGATTAATGTCAATGCTATTAGCCATTTGCTCTTCAACATGCATTCACCTCGAATTCAGTATGCTACGGCTTGCTAGTGGCTCATGCGTTAAAAAGCTTTTTAACTTTAGGGTCAAAGCAAAAGGCAACTGTTTTATAATTTTACATTGGATCGTACCCAAGAGGCAGTAGTCATTTACTTCATGTCGTAGGGTTGAGGGACTGGGAACAAATTGGAGAGCTTTCACAAGCTTCTTTTTGAGTTGTCAAGTGACGAAAGACTAAACATTTTACTAGAGTTTTAGAGTCGCAGAAGGAAGCTATCAGACATTTCTCGAAAGCTATATTTTAGTTTCCAATCGAGGCCAAATGAGTTGTTAATGCTTCTGGCGTGGACAAAAATGGCGAGTGACTAGTGTTTAGAGAAAGAACTTTTTGGCAAGGTGTAGCGGTATACATCTTCTTTTGCATAGAAGGAGATATCGCTTTGTCATTAAGACATTCAATGAAAATCCGAGGCACTCGACCAAAATTTTCTTCCGTAAGATGCAGAGGTACTGTAAGAGGAGCTAAGGCTTGGGGACACAGAAGTGACTTTGCTCTGGCTATGTCTTCATCCGAGCAATCGGCATAGAAAACTTCTTTGACGGCTTCTTTCCTAAAAACCATGTAAGTTTTGTCCTCAGAATAAATTGTGTTGCGTGGCGCCAATGAGTCTGGGTCTTGGTCACGTACACTGATACGGGATTGGCCGTTTTGAAGAAGAAAAGCGGTTAGGTAAACGAGGGTCTTTATTTTGTCAGGTTTATACTCTGCTGCCTGAGTTATGGTTAGGCCACCTAAACTGTGGCCGACAAGAATTACTGGTTCTTGCTGAGCATCTAAAATTTTGCAAACCTCTTGTGTGTAAGCTTCTAACGTAACTTGAGGTATTGGTGTTTTATCCATACCTGAACCTGGCAAGTCAATGGCTTCAGCATTGTGTCCTTTTGATTTCAGAAGTGGAATTATCTTATCCCAACACCAAGAACCATGCCAAGCCCCATGAATCAAAATATATGTTGCCAAGATTTTCACCTTGTTCTTGATTTATGTTAAGAAGCCATCCACTTATTCTGAGCATTTAATCATATTAATATTTAATTGTAGAATTGGTCAATTATAAGATTCTTTGCGCAAGCTGGGTTTGAATTTTTTGGTGACCTAGACCAAACTTTCATGATCAATATCTTGCACAAAAAAGTTTTCAACCGAACTTTTTCCAATGCTCGGTGTTATGGATTAATTTGATTCTGCGAGATCTTTTATTTTAAGAAATAAGTAATGGTCAAGCCCTATTTGGCTAAAGGAGCTTGGCGCGGGATGTGGGATTTGAGCCTACGCGGCCTTTCGACTACAAACTTAGCAGGCTGCCCCTACATAGATATGGAAAAGAGAGCATTACCATTACATATTGAGCTAAAATGAAATATTTATAAGATTTGTAATGGTAAAATAATTTGTGCGAATAATAAAAAGAAAAAAGGGCAAAACAGAGTATTTCTATCTGCAACATTCCTTTCGAAAAGATGGAAAAGTCGTTACAAAAGAACTCTATCTCGGAAAAAAGATTCCTGACAACCTTAATGAAGTAAAAGCCAAACTCTTGCACGAACCTCATATAGCTTTGGCCAAGAAACTAGAAAGAATAAGAACAAATTTCCAGAAAGAATGGGAAAAAATTCCTTCATCAGCCAAAGAAAATGAAATGCAAGAGATAGCCATAGCCTTTACTTATAACACAAATGCCATCGAAGGATCCACCATAACCCTCGAAGAAGCTAGGCTAATAATAGAAGACAAAATCGCTCCGAACAAGTCAATTCGAGACATCCGAGAAACCGAATCTCACGCAGCCGCATTTTTAGAAATGCTAAATACAAAAGAAGAAATTTCAAATCAGTTGCTATTAAAATGGCATCAAGAAATCTTTAGAGAAACAAAACCTGACATTGCAGGAACATTTAGAAATTATCAGGTCAGAGTGGGCCCATATTTAGCACCAGATTGGCGGAAAATAGAAAACCTAATGCGACAACTTACTGCATTTGTAACTGAATCGAATCTTAATTCCGTCGAGCTTGCAGCCAGAGCGCACTATATGTTTGAGAAGATACATCCCTTCGGCGACGGTAACGGCAGAATCGGCAGACTTTTAATGAATTATATTTTATGGAAAAACGGTTATCCCATGCTCATAATCGAGTACAGCAAAAGAAAATCCTACTACAAAGCTCTTCAACGACCCGAAGAAGGCTTCGTAAGCTATTTTATTAGAAGGTATCTAGCGGTTCACAAACAACGCCTAGAATAACAGCTTGCGAAAGTTATGGCACGGGATGTTAGGTTTACATTCCCTCTTAATATGGTGAATCCGCCGAGATTTGAACCCGGTTCGTCAACGCTGCAGACTTTAAGTCAAAAGCAACTAACTATCAAAGCTAGGATGCACCTTTGAATTTGAGTACATTTTTGATATATTAGAAGCAAATTTGTATGATAAAACCGTTAGAAAAGTACGGCAGAACGCAACGAGCTACACTGAAAAATGGGTTAATTTCCGATAATTGCCGTTTTGCGATATACCTGCATGATATGAACTTTTTAATGCTCACATCGCGTCATAGGCTGTTACCGCTGTTAAGGTGAATCTCCATTGTATGTAAACAATCAAGGCAAATCTGGCTCAAACAAATATGTTACCTGTCCCCATTGCGGCGAACAAATCCTAATGGTGCCGGCGTTATCAGACATGATTCAAGCAATAGAAAACCACCTGTCAACACACAAAGAAGACCGCTACCCAAAACACGACACACATACAGCATCCTAATGCGCCCAGCATAACGAAGATTTAGCTGAACAGGTTCTTGTTCGAGCAGCTGAAATCGGCGATACACTCAGCAAAGAACCCGCCATAACCCTGCACACCGCGGACGCGAGCAGTAAACCCTTTTCCATTTTTATTCGGCTATTTTCAATTGGGCTTTTTCAAATTGTTCTTATGCAAGACTGTCATAGTTACGAGTTGTGTTTTGTATGGTTGAAGATTTTGAACAAGACGATTTCGACATAATTGACCCGTCAGCCAAAAGAGTTCTTGTAGCCCTTTCCCAATTTGAGAAAGGTCTGTTGGTGACGGTGGACCTCTTACACAAAAAAACAGTTTGATGCCTGAAGCCCTAAACGACGCAGTGCGGCACCTGTCAAAATCCAAGCTCATCGACATACCTGAAGCCGGCAAAAAAACATAGTCCCTACGATTTCAACGCTGTCGAAATAACCGACCATTATTTTGGCAAAATGAGCGTTTGTGCGGCATGTTAGATTTACACCCACGTTTAAATTCCACACGAAATTATCTGTTAGAAAAATAGGTTGACACGTTCGTATTCATAATTTTAACACAAGTGAGCTGGACCGGACTTACCCCCAAATCAGACTGTGTGAAAAGTCTCTTTTCTGTGCTCGATACTCACCGTTAAGCTTAAAGCTAGCTTTGGACAAATGAAAAGTCATGAGCGAACAAATAAACGGCACCGTAACCTTCGAGAGCGAAGAAGGCAAAGGCACAAAATTCATCATACGGTTGCCTCCCCAAAAAAAAATAAAGGCTAAATGGGCTCTCAAAAGGTTATTTTAGAAATACCTTCTGTGCAGAAAAAAACTGCATTCGATGCATTAGAATGCACCTATGTTTTCCTAATTACTACCGCAATGAGTCCAATTAGTCCTCCTAGGATAACTAACAATCCGCCAAGTCCACCGCCAATGATTCCGACGATTATGAGTACGATTGCCCAAACAATATGTGTTACACTTTTTGCTCCAATGATTGCGATGATGCCGCAGATGATAGTAACAATTCCGAAGTAAGCGAATCCAAATGATATAAAAGATCCAATGTATGTAAAAGCATATCCAATTAGCGAAAGTAACCCGAAAATTACCAACAATACTCCTCCAATTAGCGCTAAATAGTAAGCTATTCGAGATATTTCTGACATTTCAAATTCACCTCCTCATCAACTAAGTAAGGGATACGCGTTGTTTGAGAGCAGCACATCCCCAATCTGAAAAGCAAAGCATGCACGCGCCAGATTAAATATTTCAATTGAAGCTTTCGAATAGAATTCTCTTTAGAATAGTTGCGCCATGCTTCATTTTCAATTTTTTCTCGCCCAATCGATCGCGGTATCCAATTGGTACTTCAATAGTCTCAAATCCTTGCTTTGCTACCTGATGATTCAATTCGACTTCTATGTCAAAACCTTTTGACTTAATGACCCATTTCCGAAGTATATCTGCACGGAGAACCCGCAATCCAGTTAACGGATCCTGCAAATCTACTCCATTAAAAAAGCTATGAGCAAAAGCCAATAGTTTATTTCCAAACGTAAACCGACCTTGAAAAGCGCTTCCTCTTGTTTGTTTACTAAACCTGTTACCGCAAACCATGCCTACCTTGAGGCATCTTTTCGAGAATCTCAATCATTTCAGGTATATGCTCGGCTGGATAAGTAAAGTCAGCATCAGTGATAACGATATATTTGACATTCGTATCCATGCATTGCACAGCTTTTGCTAAAGCATCGCCTTTACCCTTGCCGTCTTGGAAAAAGATTTCTGCCCCATGATCTTTCGCGACATCAACTGTCCGGTCAATGCTGTGCCCATCAATTACTAAAATACGCTTTGAATTTATATTTTCTGAGAGCTCAGATATGGTAGCGCCTACTCCTTCTTCTTCATTAAGCGCCGCAATAAATATGTTAGTGGGTTGCGTTGGTTCATACCTTTGTCCAAACATTTTTAGATCTCCAAATATGTTTATGGGAAAAAAATAAAGGGTAGTCTATTTCCACAGCTTTTTGCCGGTTAATAGCCAAACAACCACCAAAATAACGGCAATCACAAGCAGAATATTTATCAGCAAACCTACGCCTGGCAAAGCAAAGAAACCAACTAGCCATAATATCACAAGTACAACTGCAATCGTCAATAATGTATTCGTACCAATTCCTCGCCTAAGTCTTAGCTACTGGACTTAGGTACATGTGAAGCTTATCTTTTGCAACTTTTAAGTGCAATCCATTGTCCATCCAGATGCCAGTCCCTTTTTCTAAAGCTGAAACGTTTAGCATGTTTCGCACTCCGCCTTTCTTTGCGCCAAGCACTGATTCAGCTACATTCTTATCCAATTCAACTTCAAGATGAGTTACTTTCCACTCATCAGGCTCTACGTCTATTTCTTTGATTTTGCCGATTTTTTCATCTAAAGCAAAAACATCTTTATCCATAAACTCTTTACTTTTCATACATTATCTAACCTCCTTTCTACGCCCAACATTTGAGCTACCTTATAAAGAGTCATTGGCAAAGTTAAACGCGTGTGACTGTGAACCAACATCTACAGTCTAACGGTTGTGATTAGCAAAGTCGTTTCCAACTGCTAACGGATAATGAGGCTCGAAAATAAAAGAATAAACTGAGTTTTTCAGGTCAGTCTTCAGCTTTTTCCCAATCGGATTCAAAACCTGTTCTGAGTACACCTATGAGATTGCCGTTGTTTGTCCAAAGAGACGGGCTTTCACCTAAGCCAGTTTCTTTGGAGGTAGTAATCAATGCTTCTTTATCATCAGACATTATGAAGTGATTCAAAGGTTTACGATGAAACTTTACCTGAACCGAAGCGCCACCGACAAGTTTTTTCACTTTTTCCTTGAGCAAAGCGTCTGGGCTTTCCCCTTCAAAAATTAGTCGAATCTGAGCCCCTTTCTTTATTGCCTGCTTATATTCATCTGAAAAATGAGCCAAAACCGGTATAAATCTTTCCTTGTCTGAAATCAGCGCGACTTCTTTTCTCGAGTTTCCAAATAGTTCTGAAGTCTTTGCCAAAATTGCTTTCTTTTCCGCTATCAATATGTAAATGCTTTCTTCTCCAGATAGCGGTTGTTTCCAGTCTTTAAGCGACAGCCTCTGGACATTGTTCTTCATACCCGTCAACCGTTCATCAAATTTGCTTTTCTCTTCCGACACTAAGAAGGCTTAAGGCATCAGAAATCGGAGTAGCTCGAACCTCGGCTGGTTTACCCATTAATCTTTCGACCAAGCCCATTTTTTCGAGTGACGGCAAGAGTCTATAGACATCTTCCCTGCGAACTTTTGAAAACTTCGCTACCTGTCCAACAGTGGTTTTTTCCAGCTTAAGTATTGCCAAGTACACCCTTGCCTGATTAAGACTCAAACCCAGACCAAGCAAAAGATCCGTGTTTTCATCGTTTGACATATGCTATTCATGTAATATAAAAGATAACTATTTAATATATTTATTCAATTGGTATATCACTCTGTTTGATTAAGTAGATGTCAGACCCTACTAGTCTCATACTAATAGTTTCTTTTTTAAATTTAGCATACTCTGGAAGTGTAGCCATCTTAACTCCCTTAATGAGAATCTCCTTTCCATCTTTGGTCTTCTTTACTTCTTTCTTTGATAGATCATAACCATGCGTACGTGCAAATTCCTTTAAATATCGATCAAGTATTGGATAGACTTTTCTTACCAGTGATTTCTTCTCTTTCAGACTTAGATTACTAAAATTCTCTAATTGGAACACTTTCTCAAGGTTTAACTTATATGCATTCCTTGACATCTTGCCTACTAGCTTTATAGCAGTGGCTAGATTATAGTATTTAGGGTTCTTTTCCTTTTCTTGAAGTCTTTATTGATTCTACAGGTATGATATCAGCGAATAACTCTTCCTTAAGTTTAGTTAGCAAATCTTTATCTTCAATATTATCTATGGCCTTAATTAAAGAATCAGACTCAGTCTTTTTTTTCGTTTTCTTTTTTTATTTTTGACATTTCTATGCCACAAGGTATTCTCTTTACTTGCTACTTAAGCATATGGATATAGTCTACATTGCTTAGATAACAAATAGAGTTTAGAAAGAGAATCAGGATATTTTACTAAAATGTCGGGTCTATTGTCATACTACATATTGCGCTCATCTTAGGAATTTGACCCTTTTTATCTTTATTTGCGCCTCAATCTGTAGAGTATAGAGTTTAAATTGCAATTAAGTTTGATGTCTGTGTGAACCACCATCGAAAACTTAGAGTGCCGCGGCTAGGCAAGCTAAAAAATATTCCTCTAACTTCTTCAATAATTTACTCTTCAAAAACCATTAACCAGAAATAAGCTTTATCCTCATGAAAAAAGTAATGGCAACTGTCCATCAGCAGATACAGCGTCACCGTAAACGCGCGATTGTGTTTTGCTTTCGTGTTTATGCCTGACGTTGAGATGGTGACAGAGGCAGAGGTAGCCAAAGACGAACTGGGCGCTAATTAGATGCCAGCTCTTTCCGTAATCTCGGCTCCTTCGAACACGAAAAGCTTGGGTTTGCCACCTTCTAGCCGCACATAGGTATTATGGATAGGTGAGGTTGTAACCCATGAGCCGGTATTTGCGAGGTTCTCGGCCTTGTTCACGAATGGTCTGTGGGTATGCCCGAAGACAAGAACTTCATTTGGCTGAACTGTGGAACGGGCCTTCCTTTCTACACCCTTCAGGTTTTCTATGAGCCTCTCCTCTGGACCCAGCTGGAGCATTTCAGCGATTCGGCGTTTTCTTCCCCGATCAATCAAGGAGAAAAAGCGAGACAGGTCACTTTCATAACGACCAAGAGCAGCCCAAATGTTATTGTCGCGTTCGCCCTTCTGATCAGACATCGAGTGGCAAAGCGATTCCATGAAGTGCTCCCTTTGCATCTCGTCAAACTCCCAGCCGTGAACAAACCTGAGATTCACACCGTCTTGCTGAAGCTTCAGTTCCATATTGAAGTTGATGGGATATCCTATGCCTTGTAGCTTGAGAACGTGGAAATCATGGTTTCCTGCAACGTAATATACGCGCATCTTCTTCTGGAGTTCAATGATCAGGTCGAGAACATCATGGTTCTCGAGGAAAACGCCTGAGGAATCTCGCCTCCACATGTCCACGATGTCACCGAGAAAGACCAGATCTGTAACGCTGGGGTCAGATTGAAGTTTTCCCAGGAAGCGGATAAACGCAGCCTTGTCAGAGCTTTCGAATCCCAGATGCAAATCCGAAACAACAATAATCGCCAAGTGGGCATCTCCCAGATCTCAATTAAACATTGCAATATAACAGCTTTTTGTTTCGTGTTTTTGGCGGCGAGCCGGAGACTTTGGAGATTTAAACGCGTGGCCGTGACATTCTTTCATTCTTTCCTCGCTGATTGATAAAGAGCACGCGCTTATTAGTCTACAAAAGGGTACTATGACTCCGAATCCCCGCGCCACAGTATACAGACATTCAGATACGTTTATTTCTGGAATAGTAGCTAAAATACGTCAGTAGCCTAAAAAGTAACTCACACGGTGATGTTTTTCATGAGTAAAGAGCCGTCTGCCTCAGAACCAATACTAAGTGCTCGTGCTTATCACTTCCTTGAGTTGCGCCGATTATTCTCAGAAGGATTAGGAACTTTCTTTCTTGTTTTAGTAGCTGTTGGCGGAGGTGTTGTAAATACTGCAACACACGGAGCCATCAGCCAAGTTGCTCTTGTTATTGCACCTGCTTTAATGGTTATGGCAATCATCCTTTTTATGGGAAAGGTTTCAGGGGCACATCTAAATCCTGCAGTAACGATTGCTTTTTCTGCACGAGGAGATTTCCCTTGGCGCCGAGCCCCTGGATACATCATAGCTCAAATTGTCGGCGCTGTTATAGCATGCTCTTTTCTTGCGCTTACACTTGGTGTGAAGGGAACTTTTGGTTCCACTCAACCAGGAACTGGCTTTAGTGTTATGCAAGCATTTTTGATAGAGTTTATTCTTACTCTTGGACTTGTCAGCGTAATTCTTGGAACCGCTTCTAAAGCTCAAAACATCGGGCCTTTATCTGCTCTTGCCGTTGGCGGTTATATAGCGTTGGCTGGACTTTGGGCAGCACCCGTTTCTGGAGCATCAATGAATCCAGTGCGCTCATTTGCGCCTGATCTTTTTCTTCTCAACTTTAGTACTTATTGGGTATATTTGATAGGACCCATTGGGAGGAGCATTGCTTGCGGTGTTCTTTGCTTATCTTCTGCGTGGACATGGCCCAGACGAAACAGCGATTGAAGCCGCACAAGGTGTCCTTGAATAACCTGACCATTGGAGACTAACTATTCAACATAAAATGATAAAGTGAACAAAAAAGGAGGCCTAAAAAATTACCGAACCCATACAACCAAGTAATGGTCTTAGTCGGTTAGGAGCGTTGGCAAAAAGGAAAAGAACTAAGTGTCAAGATTCCATGGAAAAGCCACAGTAAGTGGAAACGCCCAAGTAATCTTCAAGACCCAATAAGCCTAATTCAAGAGTATGACAAAGGGCGACTACCGTTTTTGCTTCCTATTAAATATGGGCGCATGGCGGCTTCAGCTTTTGATTATCTTAGGGGTTCAGCCGCTGTCATGGCAGCTGACCTTACAAGTACTCCAGTCACTGGCATAAAGACAATGTTGTGCGGCGACGCTCACTTATACAACTTCGGCGTCTTTGCTTCGCCTGAGCGCAAACTAATCTTTGACATAACTGATTTTGATGAATGTTACCCTGGTCCTTGGGAATGGGACCTCAAACGCTTGGCCACCAGTGTGGTTATTGCGGGGAAAGAAAACGGGTTTAAACCTGAAGATAATCGCGAACTAGCCAAACATGTTGCTAAAAAGTATCGCAAGGCAATAACAACATTTGCTGGCATGCTTACTTTAGACGTGTGGTATTCCTCTGTTGACGCTGAGAAGCTCTTGAAAGCATTTCATAATTCTAAAAAAGAGTCGAAAATTTTGAAAAAAGCCATCAAGAAGGCCCGTAGTAGAACAGAGGAACAATCACTTGAGAAGTACACCGAAATCGTAGATGGTAAACGACAATTTGTTAATAATCCACCATTGATGGTTCGTTTAACCAATGTTCCTGAGAGTAATACTTTGTCAGAGAAAGTCCAAGTGTTAAGAAGTGACGTGGAAAAAGCCTGGCTTGAGTATGTTAGCAGTGTTGAAATAAATCGTCGCGTGTTGCTGGGTCGTTATCATATTGTTGATACTGCTTTAAGAGTTGTCGGCGTGGGCAGTGTGGGGACTCGATGCTTTACAGCTTTGCTGGAAGCTAATTCAACTGATGACGAAATTGTGCTACAACAAAAGGAGGCTGGACCTTCGGTATTAGAACCCTACTTACCCAAACAAGAACTTGTCAATCATGCAGACCGTGTAGTTAAAGGACAGGGATTAATGCAGTCGGCAAGCGATATCTTTTTGGGGTGGAGCCGTGGTTTTGCTTCTTCCGGACGTGATTATTATTGGCGTCAGCTAAGAGATATGAAAGGGTCCGTTGATTTTTCTCTGTTGGACGTGAAAGGTTTTAAGGATTATCTTGCATGCTGCAGCTATTGTTTGGCATTGGGCCATGCTCGTTCGGGAGATGTTGTTGGGATTTCAGGATACCTGGACAATGGCAAACCATTTGACGAGGCGATTGCAAACTTTAGCGTTTCCTACGCAGAACAAACGGAGCACGATTATCACTCCCTTGTGGATGCAATCAACGCTGGTCGTATTATTGCTCAGAAAGGCGTTTGATTAAGGTCATGTCAAGGAAAAACAGATACATTAACTAATTTTGCTCGTTATGAGTGAAATATGCTTGGGGCAATTGATAAAGGGCATTTGGTTAATGAGAAAGCGAAAGCCTTTGGACGTAGCTAGAGAGGACTGGGCCCTCCGCCTCCGAAGAGGCCAATGCGTCTGAAACGGGACCAAGATAATCTTTGAGCTCAGCTAATTCAGCGCAGCAATGATTACTTGTGTTGAAAATCCTTCGTTTTCTATTCCTTTCTCCATTTTTGATTAATCCTCTTTAAAAGTTAAATTGTTTAATTCAACTTTTATTAAAATGATATTGGAAAAAATGGCAGGACGCCAACTGCTCAACTTTAACTCTGTTTTCATTTGGAAGTAAGTTTAGGCAAATACGAAACCGATGATTATGCCTATTATGAATCCGATGCTTAACGGTAGTATGCCTATGATGAGTGCTCCGTATTGATATACAATTGAACCGTATTGGGTTGCGTAATTTTTCAACGCGCTAAGACTTAAACCGAAAAAGCCAAAGTATGCAACTACAAAGAGTATAATTGCAGCTATAATGGCAATCTTTAGGAATAAATGGACTAGATAGCCAACAATTAATCCGATTACAAATATTATTATCATTAAGACAATCGGTGGTAAACCGCCTATGCTTCCAGAAGTAATAAAATGAAATACTTGATCTATTGCGCCCAAAATCCATAACTCCATAATTAAGCCATAGATAGCACAAATTATTATTAAACTTGTGTGACTGTAGCCTCACATCAACAAAGCGGTATGTTGTTTGAAAATTCAGATATTATCAAACGTACAAAACTACGAGATTATTCTTACAAAAAACTGGTTGATGATAAAATGTTGATGTGGCTTTACAGTCACACACATTTAACTCTACAATAAACTTCGTTTAAATGGAAGGTGATAAAATGCCAGGAAGAGAAGAAAAAAGTTGAAAATGCATGCTGAAAAAACTGGAGAAGCAGTCGGCAAAGGCATCAAGAAAGGTGCTAAAGCCGTAAATGACGTTGGGAAAGGAATAAAGAAAGAACTCAAGAAAAAACAATAAAGAGAGCACAATTCCTCCTTTCTCCAAAACAAAAAAGAAAAGTACTTGTTTTTACCTATGTGAACATGATTCTTGGAGGATGAAGACGGGTTTCCAACTATTCTGGTGAAGAAAAAAACATTCACCATTATGTCACAGAACTTTGTGCTAGGAATAAGAGCTTATCGCGGGCTTATCTTAAACTTACTCGATGTTAAGTCTCCTATATTTTGTGGACATAAATTGACCTATAACTGCAATCTCAGGTGTAAAATGTGCCCATTCTGGAAAAGGCCCAGTCAAGATTTAAGCCTTGAACAGGAAAAAACGATTTTGAAACAGGTTTATAATTCGGGAGCCGTCGGAATCGCCTTTGAAGGCGGAGAACCACTTCTTAGAAATGACTTGGTCGAAATTCTTGCATTTTCCCATTCTCTGCCTTTGCATACCAGCCTCATAACTAATGGTACTCTTCTTGAATCCAGAATAGACGAAATTGCACCATACATTAACGGTGTCATTTACGTTTCGCTGGATGGCTTAGAGAAAACTCATGATGCTATCAGAGGAGTTGGAGGAAGTTTTAGAAAAGCGGTTCGAGGCATAAGTGCGGCGAAAGAAAAAGTTGCTGTAACCATCAACACAACAATAATGGCTGAAAATATTGATGAAATAGAAGACTTGGTTCGCCTGGCAAAAGAGTTGGGAACAAAAATATCGGTGGCTGTGGCTCATGAGTATTGTAATGTCAATGCGTCTTCAGCCGCTATTGGAAAAACATCGAAAATAGCTCACAGACTTATTGAAATGAAGCTGGAAGGTTACCCTATTGTCAATTCTATCGGTTACTTGAAAGTGATGGCTAAAGAGAAAAACTGGCAATGCAAACCATGGGCGATGGTTAACATTGATCCAAATGGTAATTTAGTTTTGCCTTGCTATGTCCACAACGACTATGTAAGCAACGCTTCTATTTTTGAAAATAGCATTAAAAATTCCGTTTCAAACTTTGACTGGAAAAAAATAGAAAACTGCAGAAAATGCAGTCTTCACTGTTATGTTGAGCCTTCTTTAGTGCTTTCAAGAGATTTAAGATCGTATATGCATTGGGCATTTCGAGTTAATATATAGTTTCTTGTGAGAAATCAGGAACATAACGTAATAGTTAGAATCAACACAGCACAACATGACACAACAAAAAAACAAACAGATATGGTAAGCTAAATATTCGGTCGAATCTTTCTTTCAGCTTGCCTTATATCAAGTGAAGAAGAAACCTCACTACAACGATAAGAACTATTATTAATACTACTACTACAATAACAGACCAGAGCCATCCAGCTAAACCACCTTTGTTATTATGCAAAAACCTCATTTGCCCAATCACCTCTCAGCTTTTAAAGATATCTGCAACAAATAATATAGTAGTATTTGTGCTTTTTCTCTGTGTGATTTGAGACTGATACAACAATTCTCAACTTCAATAACAAAAGAGGGAAAATGAGCAAAGTAGAATTTTCTCCATGTGTGCTTAATCTTTCTCTCTCTTTCTGTTTCCTAAAATAATTTTTCAAACAGTAGAAACAAGAAATTAGACCAACATTGTCTAGACTCAGGTTGCCAAGTTCTGACTAAACAAGAGAACGAAGGAAAATGTTAGGTTTAGGTCACCTAAGTGGTTTGAATCTCTACCGTGCTCATCCCTGTGGTCAGATACGAGTTGGCATGGCTTCAAACAGTAGACCGTAATGGGGTAACGCATTTTTTCAGAGAATAATTTAGGCTCAGTTTCTAAAATTAACGGTAATAATTGGCGACGAATTTGTAAATGGCGCGGGATGTGGGATTTGAACCCACGCGGCCTTTCGACCACAGACTTAGCAGGCCTGCCCCCTACCAGGCTAGGGCAATCCCGCAGCAAGTTTTGTCATTCTAAGCCTGTTTCAGCATCTCAATTACGCTGTATTTCAATTAAACTTTTCTGACGAATAAAAGTTCTTTAGCTTCCAGTGGCTTAATTGTAAGTGTGACAAAGTAGTCACACAACTATGAAAAAAATAGTTGTTGGTTAATGGTTGATTTTTGTTGAGGTGAATTGAGTGGCAGAAATAGAGAAGCACAGGTCTGATGAGGAGAAGGTTAATGCTACAAACATCGATTTGAACCAATTTATAAAAAAAGTTAGAATGATGGTAAGAAACGTAAAAGGGTTGCCAGGCAAGAAACTGCCTGTGGATATTAGTTTAGAAGGGTTCAATTTTTCAGTAGGTCAAAAAAACAAGAATTTTAGATTAGTTGTTGGTTTAGACTTGGGTGTTAAGCGTAAAGAGAGTCAGAAGTAAACTAGTGCTTAATTCGCTTTAGTTAAGGCTAGGACTTTGGAGAACCGCTTAGTTTGCTATGTGAATGACGATATTGCCGTGGGTCGTGAGAAATGACCCATATTTATGAAAGTAAAAAAGATAGAAATAGAGAAATACCTCTAATACAAACAATAAAGATAGATATTTTGGCAGGTTTGGGAATGGTACAAAAACTAAGCAAAAAAGATATTGCATTCATGCAGCAATTGCCCGTGTGCCGATTGGCAACAGCAACAGAGGAGTGTGAGCCCGTAGTGAGGCCTGTCTGGCCAGTTTTCGACGGCTTAAACATTTACATAGCATCTGATCCTGACACTCCCAAGCTGGAGCAAATAGAGGCAAACCCCGAAGTATCATTAGTTTTTGATGATTATGATAAAGATAACTGGTCCAACACCAAAGGCATTCGTGTTCAGGGAGAAGCCACTATCTTGTGGAGCGGCAAAGAATACAAGTACGCATACGATCTTCTTAAAGAAAAATTTCCTGAATACCAAACTGAGGCAGGCGGTTGGAAAGAAGGCGATGTGCCAATAATCAAGGTAACAATAACATCTTTTACCAAATGGGCAGCAGGCGAATGGATAAAAAAATAGTTTTTTAAAAATTATTTTTATTTATTAAAGATTTTCGTTTACACATTTTTTGAATTTCAACTATATTTTCGTGTTTTTTTGATAGGCGACTCTCAGTCACGAAAGGGCACTTGGGATGTTACCCTCAAATCAGCTTTTTTATCTATCAAAAAGCTTATCCCTAAAACGCTACAAATAAGCTATATGGGCTCTTATATGTCGCTTGATTCAGGAAAAAAGCTCGGCTTAACCGCCAGCATCTTATATTTAACAGTGCCAGTAACAACAGTTGCGTTATATGCGATTTTCATTTTTTCATTATTTAGCTCCGCTACAAATTTTACAAGCGGAAATACAGCAACGCCTTTTTTCAGTCCTTTTGCATTTTCATTTGGAATCCTATGGGTTGCAATTATTGGTCTGGGATTGTTAAGTTTAGTTGGTCTCATTCTTTTCATCATCGCTATGAACCAATTAAGCCACTACTACAGTGAGCCAGGAATTTTTAGAAATGTAATTTATTCGCTAATTGTCAGCATTGTTGGTGGGGTTGCTTTAATTATCACCATGATCGCAGTTTTCTTTGTATCGTTAACGTCAAGTATAGGTAGAACGTCAAGTGCTGCTCCCACTTTTGGAGCATTCATAATTGCATTAATAGCAATAGTTTTAGTAGCATTGGTTATTGGAATAGCCAGCGCGTTGCTAAACAAACGTGCATTTAATCTGCTAGGCAGCAAAATCAGGCATACACAGCTTTGACACAGTAGGACTGCTGCTTTTAATCGGCGTAATAATACCTATTGTATCCTGGATTGGCTGGATTTTTGCAGCAATTGGATTTAACCAGCTTAAACCAAAACCTCTTGAAAATCAGACTATTTACTCAACCGCAGCACCTTCACCTGCACAAGTTAAGTTTTGCCCCAACTGCGGCGCATCAAACGGCCTGAATTCCATGTATTGCAAAAACTGTGGAAAGCCTTTGCAATAAAGCAATAATTAAAGCAGCAATCAAGTATTTTTACAATTTTACTTTAAATTTTTGCCTGAATTTGTAAATCATAAAAAATCTTATATCTTAGAGATTGCTCCTCTGTTGAGTAGAAGTTGTGATTTTAATGGCTGTTAAAACAACCCCCGATTATGTGGATTTACTAAACAAAGCAGTTGAACGTGAAATTGGTGTTTCACTTCAATACATTCTTCAACATGCAAAAATGGAGAAACTTGTAAGGAGAACAATCCCTGAAAACATTCTCTTAGACAAAACGACCTATGACGCCGTTGGAAAGTTCCTGCGCGAAATCGCCATCCAAGAAATGAAGCATGCCGCAACCATTATGGAGCGAATTTACTATCTTGGTGGACAAGCAACAACTAAATCAAGCAAAGTTACCGTTGGCGACAGCATAAGCGAATTTGCCAAATTAGGCGTAAAAGCTGAAGAAGAAGCATTAACACTTTATCGGCAAATCATCGAGACCGCTGGAAAAATGGGCGATTGGGAAACGCGTGAAGTTTTCGAGAAAATCTACCGCGAAGAAGAAGGACACTTATTTCAAATTCCAAGAATACACAAAATTCCAAGATGAAAAAGAAGAGCCAAGCAAAGTGCCACTTCCAGACTGGAGAAAAATTTACACAGATGATTACTTTGCGCTCTTAAACAAGGCTGTGTCAGCAGAAATAACCGGCAATTATCCAATATACGAATCAACATGAGAAAATAGCCTTTCTTGAACTCCGAATGAAGAACACTCCTCTAGAAGCTATCACTGAAACCAACAAAGCCGACGTAGTAAGCAAAATACTGAAAGAAATCTTCATGGCAAGAAATGGATCATCTAGAAAAAATCAGCGAACGCATTTACCTACTTGAAGGCGAAGCAACATACAAACCAGATCCACTTCCAGTTGTCGGCAACACAGCACAAGATTTCTTGAAATTGGATCATGCATTAGAAAGCAGCACAATATCACTATACCGACAAATCATTGCTGAAGCACTCAAACGCAGCGACACAACAACAAGACGCATGTTTGAAGACATCATAATCCAAGAAGAAGACCACTTCTGGACATTTGATGACTTCGTAAGATAAATCAAACCTAAACTTTTCCCTTTTTATTTTTAAAATTAAAATAAACAATTTCCGAAAAGTTAATTCCAGAGATTATGCAACAGTAGATATGGCAGAGGCGAAGTGATAATGAACAAACAAGATTTGCCTCGTTGCATAAACTGCGGAAATTTTATCGACGATTGTAATTGTGTATGCCCATACTGCGGAGAAACCACAAAATGCACTTGCTGTATTGGCATCGATAAAGCAGCAGGCGGCGGTTAACCCGCTCCGCAAAATCAGCAAAAAAAATTGTTAAAAAAGTGAAAATAAAATGGTACTTGAAAGTATAAACTGGATGGCAGGCGGACCACAGGGAAGTGGCGTTGACACAGCATCCACCATATTTGGTAGAGCTTGCGGCTACGGCGGATTATGGGTTTTCGGCAGAAGAGAATACCACTCAAACATCAAAACAATGCACAGCTACTTCCATCAACGTGTATCCAAACAACCAACCTTAGCCAATATTAGCGATGTGAATTTGCTAGCTTCTTTTGACGCCGAAACCATTGTAAGACATGTCGGCGAAGTCGTGAATGAAGGCGGCATAATAGTTGATTCACGCGATTTAGAAGTCAATGTTCTAACAGGAATACCCACATTCTCCGAAGAATACAAAAATCAAATTCGCGATTTCATGAAAGAAAACAATGTTGGAGAAACCATCAGTGACTTCTTAGATTTCGCCAAAAAGAAAAACATTCAGATCTATTCTGTTCCATACATGGACTTGCTAAAACAAATTGGCGAAGCCCTAAAAATAGAAAAAGTAAGCACGCTCACAAAAATGATAAATGTTCTCACAATTGGCATCTCATTTGCCCTTTTAAAATACGACAAAAAACTTGTAGAAAACGCAATAAAAGCCACCTTCCACGAAAAAATCGCCGACATGAACGTAACTGCTGTAGACCAAGCTTACGATTATGCTGAAAAAAACCTCAACGTAAATAGTCTGAAGTACAAACTTGAAAAACAAGACATCAACGAGCCAAGGATTTTCTTAACTGGAAACCAAGCTGTTGCGATGGGCAAAGTTTTAGGCGGCTGCAGAATACAAACATATTACCCTATCACTCCAGCGGCAGACGAAAGCGAATATTTGGAATCCCATGAAATTCTTAAAACCAGAAAAGGAGAAGAAGCAATAGTTGTCCTGCAGACGGAAGATGAAATTGCAGCGGTAAATTCTGCTTCAGGTGCTTGCTTAACGGGTGCAAGGGCAGCAACAAGCACATCAGGACCCGGATTTTCTCTTATGGCTGAAGGCTTAGGCTGGGCTGGAAACAACGAAGTGCCCCTAGTAATAACATATTATCAGCGAGGTGGCCCTGCAACTGGTCAACCAACACGTAATAGTCAACAAGATTTGCGCTTTGCAATGCATGCTGCTCATGGAGAATTTGCAAGAATAATCCTTGCATCAGGCGACATCAAAGAATGTTTTTACGATGCTGCAGAAGTATTCAACTTAGCTGAGAAATATCAGATGCCTGTCATTCATTTGCTCGATAAAGGCATGGCTAACTGCTCACAAACCTACCCAGTTTTTGACTATGCGAAAATCAATATTAACCGCGGGCGAAATCGTTACCGAGAAAGAGCTTGAAGGCAAAGAGTACAAACGCTTCAGATTCACTGAAACAGGTGTTTCTCCCAGAGCTTTCTTAGGAACAAAAAACGCCGTTCATTGGTATAGCGGCGATGAGCATAATGAGAGCTGGCAACATAAATGAGGAACCGATTATTCGACGAAAAATGATGGAAAAACGAATGAAAAAATTGGATTTAGTTGATAAGGAAGTGCCATTGGAAATGAAAGTTAACTTTTTTGGCGATAAAGACTCCGAAAACATAGTGGTCAGTTGGGGCTCACCCAAAGGCGCCATAATCGAATCACTTAATCAATTAAAAGATGAAGGATTCAGCTTAGGCTACATCCAAATTCGAATGATACATCCGCTTCCCTCTGCCTACCTTAAACAAATGCTTCAAGGCAAAAAACGCATAATAGACATAGAAGAAAACATCACCGCTCAACTTGGCGGCATAATAACCCAATACACAACCATCAAACCGAACTTTTACATTCTCAAATACACTGGCAGACCAATGATGACAACCGAAGTATACCAAGCAATTAAAGCAGTATTAACTGATAAAGCGCCAGAAAGGCAGGTGTTAATGCTTGGTGCATAAACCCGCAGATTATAAAACCAACGTCTACATGGATTGGTGTCCAGGCTGCGGAGACTTTGGAATTGCAAGCGCAATACCAATGGCACTAGCAGAACTTAAATCTTGAACCCCACAATGTTGTATTAGTTTCGGGCGTTGGTAATGCAGCTAAAACGCCTCACTTCGTAAAAGCTAATGGGGTTCATACACTTCATGGAAGATTGTTGCCTTTTGCTATGGGCATTAAAGTTGCTAACCCAGGCTTGGAAGTAATAGGTGTAGGCGGAGATGGTGACGGCCTTGGAATCGGGGCGGGACATTTTGTTAATGCTGGACGCAGAAACATTGACATGACCTACCTGATCTACAATAATGGTGTTTACGGGTTAACTAAAGGGCAGGCTTCGCCGACACTGCCACTTGGGATGCAGACAAAGGCTTTGCCGAAACCCAACATTAACCAAGCGATTAATCCAGTTGCCCTCGCAATAACCTGCGGCTACACTTTTGTTGCAAGATCTTATGCTTTTGACGTTATGCACCTAAAAGATATTATAAAGCGAGGAATTCAACACAAAGGTTTGGCATTTGTTGAATGCCTGCAGCCTTGCCCAACTTACAACGACATCAACACTAAAGACTGGTATGCTGGCGAAGACCGAAAAGATCCCCAGACAGGAAAAGCGCAATCACGCCTCTACAAACTTGAAGAATCGGAAGCTTTTGACCCAGTTGTTCATGAATCAAGTGAGGTCTTCAAAAAGAAAGTTGCTGGAATGGAAAAAGCGCAGGAATGGGGGGACAAAATTCCAATAGGCGTCTTCTACCAAAACGAGTTAGAACCGACTTTCCAAGATCGCTTAAAACAAACGAATACCTTTCTATATGGAAAATCCGCCTGCTAAACAACAGCTTAAAGATGAAAACAGGCATATCAACAGTTGATTTAAGTGCAGTTTCTGGATGATTTGAAAACAAGTTAAAGAAGGAGTGCCTCATGAAGAGGCGTAAGAAGCCTTTCCTTTCTCCTCGATTTCGCCTTTCTTCTTACTCACTAAATGCTGTTGAACGCATATAAATGATATTGCCAAAATCGACATATTTCCATGTTTCAGTGAGTGTTTTTAGGTCTTTTCTTCAGTAAAATAGCAGTCTGGAGTGAATCTTGGTGTGCAAATGCAATGGAATACTAAATCGGTTTTCCCAATGTTGGTTATTTTTTGAGATATGCCTGGAGGGATAACTACTACGTCTCCTACAGCTACTTCGGTTGATGGGAGATCGCCAACGGTTACTTTGCCGCGCCCACGGGCAATGAGGTATATTTCAGTTGCTCCTTTGAGGTGATGTGCCATAGTTGTTACTCCAGGTTTAACCCGCGCTCTGGCAATTGAAACCGCGTTATCGCTGTAATTCTCATATAAAAAACACTTTTCTAGTGTTAAATATTCTTTTAAGGAGATAGCTTTCACAATTTGGGGCTTCATATTGACACCTGAATTTGCGTTTATCTTGATCTAAGATAATGATAACTAAGCAAGTACCCTTTTTTAATAATATTCTTTCCGCAAGCTTTAACCAAGCTACTATTTACGAGAAAATAGGGTTTTTTGTGGAAATGGGGCTATTTCTCAATTTTTTATATTGCGTTTTTTGTTTATTGTTTATGGACTCGACTTTGACTTAGTAGGTCATATTTCCAGTTTAATGTGAAAATACCTTATATATGCGCTAACTGTAGTGGTTAGATTGACCTGTTAACACTAAATATGTAATGTAGCATGAGTATGTTGAATCTATGAGATGTCCCTACTGCAATTCGGAAAACTCCAAAACATTGGAAACACGCGATTCTCCAGAGAACACTACGCGCAGACGCAGAGAATGCATTACCTGCGGAAAACGCTACACCACATACGAATATCTGGAAACAGTAGAACTTATGGTTCGGAAAAAAGATGGCGAACTTGAACGCTTTGACGTTAACAAAATTATACGTGGGTTACAGAAAGCATGCGAGAAAAGACCTGTAACTATGAGCCAAATCAATGAGCTAGCAGGTAAAGTAAGGCAGGATCTTATGCTTAAAGGCACCGAAGAAATTGCGTCCCAAGAAATCGGGGATTTAATCATGAAGCACCTAAAAAACTTGGACCGCATCGCATACATTCGGTTCGCTTCAGTTTACAAGCAATTTGAAGAGCCTGAAGATTTCAGGCAGTTACTCCTTGAGGTGAAAAAATGAAGTTTGTATTAAAACGTGATAGTAAATTAGAACCATTCGACCAAGAACGTATTACAACGGCGATTTGGAAAGCTGCCAAAGCAGTAGGCGGCACAGACAAAGAGCAAGCAAAACAGTTAAGCAATGAAGTAGTGGCTGAACTTCAAAAAATCTACAGCGACGATGGAGTCCCAACGGTTGAGGAAGTTCAAGATGTCGTTGAAAAACGCTTGATTGAAAATGGACATGCACAAACAGCGAAAGCGTACATTCTCTATAGGAAACAGCATACGGACATGCGTGAGTTAGCCGCCCTTTTGAGCTCCTCAGACATGGTGGACCAATACCTTGAGGTTGAAGATTGGCGAGTTAAAGAAAATAGTAACATGAGCTATTCCCTGCAGGGACTAAACAATTACTTGTCATCCACAGTCATAGCCAAATACTGGATATCAAGAATTTACCCAACAAACATTGCTGATGCCCACTTTTCAGGCGATATACACATTCATGACTTAGGCGTTTTAGGCGCTTACTGCGTTGGCTGGGATGTAAGCGATTTACTGCTCTCAGGATTCGGAGGAGTACATGGAAAAATAGAGAGTAAACCGGCAAAACATTTCCGCACAGCACTTGGCCAAGTTGTAAACTTCTTCTATACATTGCAAGGCGAAGCTGCAGGAGCACAGGCCTTTAGCAATTTTGACACTTATCTTGCGCCATTCATACGTTACGATAAATTATCTCAGAGAGATGTAGATCAGGCACTTCAAGAATTCTTCTTTAACATGAACGTGCCGACCCGTGTAGGTTTCCAGACACCGTTCACCAATTTAACTTTGGATTTGACTGTTCCAGACTTCATGAAAAACGAGGCAGTTCTCTTTAATGGAAGGGTAACCCAAGACACTTACGGCGACATGACTAAGGAAATGGAAATGTTTAATTTAGCCTTCGCTGACGGCATGCAGCAAGGCGATTCCAAAGGCAGAGTTTTCACCTTCCCAATTCCCACATACAACATAACAAAAGATTTCGATTGGGATTCACCAGTAGCCCAAGCCATCTTTGAAGTAACGGCCAAGTACGGTGTGCCATACTTCTCCAACTTTGTCAACAGCGATATGAAACCTGAAGACGTGCGCAGCATGTGTTGCCGCTTAAGAATAGACAACCGCGAGTTACGCAAGCGAGGCGGCGGATTCTTTGGTGCTAACCCATTAACAGGCAGCATAGGCGTTGTAACCCTCAACATTCCCCGAATCGGCTACCTATCCAAAGATGAAGATGAATTCTTTGAGCGTTTAGAAACACTCATGGAAGTTGCAAAATCCAGCTTAGAAATAAAACGGAAGGTGCTTGAAGCATTCACAGATAACGGTCTGTACCCCTACTCAAGACGTTACTTGCGCCATGTGAAAGAAGGATATGGCAAATACTGGAAAAACCACTTCGCCACCATAGGTATAGTGGGAGTAAACGAAGCAATCATTAACCTGCTAGGACAAAACATTGCGTCACCTGATGGACAAGCCTTCGCCGTTAAAATGTTATCATTCATGCGAAAACGTTTAGCAGATTACCAAGAGGAAACCGGAAGCATCTACAACCTCGAAGCAACCCCTGCCGAAGGCACATCATACAGGCTAGCACGAATAGACAAACGTCGCTACAAAGACATTATATTCGCTAACCAAAAACAAGTAAACGCAGACCATGCGGAGCCATTCTACACTAACTCTTCACAGTTACCTGTTGACTTCTCTGGCGACCTCTTTGATGCCTTAGAGCACCAAGAAACATTGCAATCGCTTTATACTGGAGGAACAGTTTTTCACATTTTCCTAGGCGAACGATTACATTCGTGGAAGTCAGCCGCTGAATTAATCAAGAAAGTAGCTAACAACTCAAAGCTGCCATACTTTACACTAACACCGACATTCAGCATTTGCCCAACTCACGGCTACACAAGCGGTGAACACAAGTTGTGTCCAGTTTGCGAAGCAAATTGTGAAGTTTACTCGCGAGTAGTCGGCTATCTAAGACCAGTGGATCAATGGAACGATGGAAAACAAGCCGAATTTGCCATGCGAAAAACCTTCGATCGCTCATCAGTTTTGGCTTCCGCACCCTTAACAACTTAGAGGAACAATAATGAAGTTCAGTGGAATACAAAAAACAAGCCTCGCAGATTATCCAGATAAAGTAGCGAGCGTGCTGTTTACACCAGGCTGCAACTTGCGTTGCCCATTTTGTCATAATTGGCGAATAGCTGCAAACCCGCAGCCGCCGTTTCTGCAAGAAGGCGCTGCCTTAGAAATCTTGGAAAGCCGCAAAAAATACGTTGACGCAGTCGTCATCACAGGTGGAGAACCTTGTATGCACAAGGAACTGCCCAAATTCCTTGCTAAGCTTAAAGAACGTGGATTTTCGGTTAAATTGGACACGAACGGTTTCTTCCCAGAAGTACTCGAGGAATGTCTAGCGAGCGTTGATTACGTGGCCATGGACGTGAAAACCTGCAAAGAAAAATACAAGTTGCTAGGCGCGCAAGATACCACTGGGCTCATGCGGACTATTGAAATTCTAAAGACAGGCAAGGTGCCTTACGAATTCAGGACAACTGTAGTGCCACAAATAGTTACAGCACCAGACGCCACATGCATCGGCGAAATGGTGAAAGGATCAAAAATCCATGCACTTCAACAATTCATTCCAGATGATACATTAGATAAAAAATATCAAGCGCTCAAGCCTTATGCACCTGAAACAATCAATGAATTCGCAGAAATAATTCGCCAATATACAGAAAACGTTTCTCTAAGAATATAATTTTTTATTTCCTATTTTATTTTTTTGAGTGCAAGGGGTCAAGTGCGTAATCCATGTAAAAGTTTGGTTCTTTCTTTCTGAAGAAGATGTGAGTTCAGAATGCAGTCACAATGCCTTATTTTTCTCAAAAATTACTTCTAGATTAGAGGTGATTATCTTCAAATGAATATGGCACAAGACCCCTTGGTTGTCGCTTCCAATGTCTACACATTGTTGAACGAGAATGAACGGATGCGTGTTTTCAAAGTAGTTTTTAAAGTAGGCGATACAGCAAAAATGCATCATCATCCCGAACACATGGCTTACGTGTTAAGAGGCGGAAAACTCAAACTGACATCAGATGGCAAAAGCCAAGACTTGGATTTAAAGGAAGGTTCTGCAGTTTTCTTAGAAGCCCAGAATCATGAAGCTACAAATATTGGCGATTCAGTGATTGAACTGGTGGTTGTCGAGATAAAACCCAACTGATCATTTTTAAATGCAGTTGCAAATTAAAGCAATCAGCCAATTTTCCATTTTTTAAAAATTAGAGTTCTCGTTTAAAATAATGCTCAAGCAATCTTCTTGTACCTCTACGAATAGTTTCTGACAGTGTTGCTGAACTAATTCCCAATTTAGCAGCAAGCTCAGCCATTCCAACTTGCCGTGGATAATCAAAAAACCCACTTTTTAGAGCAAGCCAGAAAATTTTCTCTTGATTCTCAGTTAAAACACCAATTTGCTGCTCAAACTTCCCTACTTTACGGACATTGACGACGTGTCCGGCATTCTCCAAATCACCTATTATGCCTTTATACGCTTCAAAAGTTGGTACCATAAAACTATAAGTTATAATGTTACCTTCCATGCTTTTTCCTGAAACCAAAAAAGCGTCATGCGCCAAAATGGTGTTACAAACTTCACAGCCTTCACTTTCAAGCCAAACAGAAGATTTCCCCTCAACATGACCTTTAGCAGAAAGCTCTTTTGGAACCCTTCGAGCCTGCTCTTCACCAACATCCATCAGATGCCTAACCGACCCACTGCTTGAACTGCGAACATCAACCACTTTGAGATGTTCAAACCCCAAAGCGGCTAACTTTTTAACCATTTTACATTGTTTATTATCAACTTCAATAACAACATGATAGGGTTCATGCCATGCATCGACCAAACTAATCAACCTTGCACATAAAGTAAAAAACGCAGAGTTAAAGATTACCTCAAAATTTTTTTGGTCAAATCTGAGATATTACTGAACGGGGTATTGGCTTCCACTATCGCAGGGCTTGTGCATTTACGCTAATGCCATAAATCCTCAGTTCAACTTCGATATTGACAACTTTATCGTGGGTGGTTCTTGGCTTCAAACCATTGCAGACGATTCGAAATACTCTGAGTCGGTGATGGTTAATTTTGGGTTTAGAAAAACAGTAATCGTGAATAGCTACAGTTACCAAATACAATAGGGCAAAACTCGATTGCCAGCGGGATAACTGGTTTATAATTGCGCAGACGAGAAAATCTTCCGTAAACGAAAATAAGGTGTTTGCTATGAATGTTACGAAGCCGCCGACTTAAAGCAGCAAAAAATGCCCAAGTCAGAGAAACGCGCAGTGATGTGGCCGGGGTGAGGTAGCCCACGCCACTTTAGGTATATTTTATTCATCACTCGTAACCTTTCCCTTCTTTTTTGTTAGCTCTCAGCTATCCTGCAGAGTATCCTACGTACCAATTAACTTTTTTGTGGGAGGTGAATGAAAATGACGATGAGATCAAATTTTAAAACATCTGAAAGTTACAATCCTGACAGCAAAGACGGCTATGCAATCTACGACGGCCCCGCTGAAGAGTTAACATTCGCATCTAGAGAATTCTTTGACGCTTGGGTCAAACGGACTAGAGCAATACTTTTCGCTAACAGGTCTCCTGTAGCCTCCAGAGTTGGAGCTTATGCACCTATAAACTGGGTTTTAGGCCCAGAAATCTACCTTGTTGAGGGACATTATATTTTGCCAGTAATTACTCCGGTTCCAGCGCAGGTTATCACTGCATCTGGTCAATCAGTCCGTACTCCCGGCACTGGCAACACAACAACTGAAGATCGAAAAGAGGATGCAGCTGATCGCAACGCTGACGCGATGATGACAGAAACTTGCCAGGCAACTATAGATGCACGGAATCATCCGGACAGCTTGAAATACCTTAAAGAAAAACGGTGACGCCAAGAAGTAAACACGTGTTTACGCAGGTCGAATGATGAACAAATTCTTCGTTGAAAAGCCGGGTCTCCAAGAATCTTCCAAACTCAAAACTGGCTTTGATGACTGAAAGACATAATCTGACGGCCTGCAGTAGCTTCCCTTTTTTAATCTTAAAAAATAACGGTATTAGTGGCCGCTTTAACTATGGTAAAAGATGCGGGTTTTCTTAGCCAATTAGGCTAGGTTTTGGAGCGAAAAAGTAGGGTAATTTTAGGCCTTCTCTCCGCCAGCTCGTTCTTTCTCTTGATGTTCTTTTATGAGATAATGTACAGCGTCGGAGAGTGTAACGCTGCCGCCTGTTTTTGCCTGGATTCGTCCGGCGATCCGTTCAAGATCGGCCTTTACTTCTTGGTCTATTTTCATTGTCACTTTCATACACCTCTTTCTGTTGTTGTGATTTTTAATACTTTAGGTACGTAGTACACTAAGTACACAAAGTATATATGCCTTGTTGTATAGTATACTTAGTATACCAAAGGAGAAATAAAGAAATGATGACAACACAAGAACAAAAAATTGTTTGCGCCAACATCACCGCAACCGATGATGACCGAGTTTATTGCTGGCGTCTCCAAGACTGGGTACACCCAGAAACAGCCTGCAAATGCAGCAAAGAAACACGAGCAACCCAAGCGAGCCAGGAATGGTGAAGAAGAATGTCTGCATCTATTGACCGTTACGGCAACCCTGAAACTTCACCTGTGAATCCCTGTGAGTCTGCGCGGGCTATGTTTGCAGATCGGGACGCCGACACCGCTGAAAGTCACCGTGTAGCAAATTTGAATCCTGATAAATTCCATTATAAAGCTTCAGCGAAGACGTCAGTTCAATTTAAAGCCGTGGCTGGATCACTGCGAAATATTGCAGATTTCCTGGAAAGCTGCGAAAAAGACAGCAAATTCACGGGTAAACGAGTAATTTACACTGTTTTGATTGAGGAGGTCTAAGCATGGCAAAATTTACGTCTTCTGTTGTTGATTCTCAATCACCTGTCAGGGCTTATAAAAGCGGCGCGTTTGTTGAGTTTTCTGGTCCTGTTAAGCGGATATCCAGGAGTAAGCGACTACGTTGAGGAGGCTTAATTATGGATTCTGTCGTTGAATCTCAATCCAGAAAGTCTTGTTTTGGCAAGTACAGCGTCTACACTCGCAGGATCCACGGCTGCCTGGGCTGCATCTATTATCAGGCCTGCAAAACTGAAAGTTACAGCAAAGCTAGTCGGTGATTTCTATGAGCAAAGGCGACTTCGATGATATCCAGCAATACTATGACGCGGCCGCTGCGTGGCTTCGCGACTGTACCCGGAAAGGCGACCTCATAGGCGTCAAACATGCTGAAGAACGGCTGAAAGAACTTGATTCTGCATTAGCTAAAAATGGGGGTGAAAATGCATGACAGAAAAAACTGAGACATCTGTACCTATTGAGTTTGAACAAGTCACTATTAAAGTGCCTAAACCGGTGATGGAGTTTCTAAGACAAACGGATTGTGACAATCAAGGACCTGAAGCATGGATTGAATGGCACGTGGTAGATGCTGTGAGAGCCTATCTTGACGCTGTAAAAGCTGATGAGCTTAGAGATTGGTTTAATCTTGGCCCTACTTTTAGTAAAGTGTTAGGCAAGCCAGATATCTGATGCTGAGGTGAGTTCGCTTGAAACAGAGAAAACAAGTAAACATGTCGCCAAAAAGGCTGCTTCATGAGCTAGCCGTCGAGATCAGAAAGGCCAGAGCGCAGAATGCAAGCATACGCAGTACTGAAGAGGAAGACACGTTTTGAAAGCGCCTAATCAGGTCTATTTTCTTATTTTTTGGAAGCAAAAGCATGTTTAAACTCTGTTTTAAGGTTGAACTCGGCTATGGGAAAAGCATGGACTTTTTACGTCTGAAACTTCTTAGAGTAGTTGATAAGGGGTACCAGCTGCTAGTTCGCTTAGGTAAACGTTAAAGAAACCTTGAAATAAGCATGTTGAAACCGTAATCTCTGCAAACCCTGTTCAAACCCTCAAAGATTGGCTAGATAACTAGTAACCTTATATCTAAATTAGACTTATTTTTCTAATAATGCCTGTTTTCCTACAGATAACAATCGGTAACCAGTACCATTACAGAGAAATTCCTAGTTGCTGCCGGTGCAAAAAACAGTTTATCCAGGACGAAAAAGTAATGAGGCACCAATCAAGAGACTCCAGAACCCTAACACGATACTACTGTCTTAGTTGCTATGAAGGCATTTGGCGCTAATTCTCGATAATTACAGGAGTAACAAAATTTATAATCGTATTCTCAGATACGTGAGTTATGCCTAACCGCAAAAGCCCCCGAGGCGTCGCAAGAAATTACATTATGCAGACAGCTAAGTTTGACCATCTCAAAAAAGAGTCAATTAACAATGTAGAAAAGGCGGCTGTTTTGGCTGAGTTACATCGGGTTTTTCCTGAAATCCGCCGACTCTTGAGGCGTTCCCAGGAGGGATGGATCGGTAGAAAAAGGTTTAGTTCTAGAGGATCCACGTGGAGAAGGTGCTCTTACGCCTGTTTGCAGGCCTGAACAAGAAACGATTGAAAGCTTCTCAAATAATCAGAGAAAAGAAGCATACTCCAAATGAAAAATGGATTCATCCCTAAAGTTGCGATTTAATCCTTAGATGTTTCATGTTTTAATATTGGTCCAGTTCGGACAAAGTTTTCTTTGGCTTTACCCTTCTCTTTTTTTCCAGTCCTACGAAGTACTCCACGTTGCACTTCTATTGGGTGTCCAGTATCCTTGGTGAGAAGGATACGAACCGCTTCTGTACTTTCACCTATCAAATCTGCACTGTAGAAAGCACCACTATCTGGCTCCTGCAACATATAAAAGTCAACTATTTTATGATTAACAACTCTACCCTCACTTTTGATGAAATTTTCTTCAAATAACACGACCAAATATTTACTCAGCGATGCTTTTGAAATCTTTGCGCGATTCAGTAGTTCTTTCCAGGTTAAAGCTTCAGCCGATCCGTCAGGACCCATAAATGCAGCAAGAACTCTTGAACACATATCCATTTTTGTCTGATTTACTCCAAATTTTTTGGGTATTTTGTCTTTGTCCATGCTGATTACTGCAAACTCAGTTCGTGATACGTTTCTAAGATGTTTCTTGTATTTATCTTTGTTGAACAGGTGTGTTAGCTTGATTCCTGAATTTACAGAAAGAGTTGGAACTCGAGTAACTAAGAAGGAAAGGCAATCGCTCGACCAGTTAGTTGATGAAGGAAATTTTGATTCTGTCAGCCATGCTGTCAGAGTAGCTATTGAAAAATTTATTGGAGATGTCTAATTTGTTTTCTGATGATGAGAATCTCAACACCTCAAACGGCGTCGTCATGCAGGTTATCTATTTTTCGCAACTGCCGCCTGCAGCAGTAGCTTACCGCTCAATCTTAGTCCTTTCTAATTTATCAATTTACCAGTGCATCCAAAGCACCGAAGATGGATCCTGGAGTTGGCAGGCACTTGTAACGTTGAATGAAGCAGCCGGAGGCTCATAATTTGTCACAAGATATCTCTATTTTGATTCAAGCTCAAGATGAAGCTTCATCTGTACTATCACAGGTAAGTGAAGAAATCGATAGTAGTCTCAACCAGATTGCAGAGGCAGGTAATACATTGCAATCGGCCTTAACTGAAAACTTCGACTCAATAGTTAATCCGGCTCAAACAGCTGCCGAGGAAGTCCAAACAGCTTTTGATGATGCCTCAACTAATATTAAATCAACAATGGCTGACACGGCAGCTAATATTCAATCGAATTTGAGTCAAGCAGGCAATGTCACCGTTAAGATGCCTACGGTATCAACAGCTTTAGCGCCCACTCCCGATACTGAAGACGAAGACGAGTCAACACCAGATCCAAGTAAGGACCTGGGTGCGTCGACCGCTTCATTAAAGGATAACACTTTAGCAGTTTCAGGTTTGGCAACGGCTAGCGTTAGTTTAGTTATGGGGGTTTCAAACGTTGAAAACTCTCAAACAAGTTTAGATAGAGCTAATGTAACTGTTGAGAAATCTACTAATTCAGTGAATTCCGCTCAAGAGGCCTATAACAAAGCTGTCGCCAAATACGGAGAGAATAGTCCTCAAGCAGTCGATGCAGCCAATAAGTTGCAGGCTGCCCAGGATTCCTTGACAGTTGCTCATGAACGTGCTGATGAAGCACAGCGAAACCTCAACAATTCTATGATGATGTTCGGAGTTTCTGTAATTCCTACAGCCATAACAGGGGTGACATCCATCAGTACTCTTGCTGAAGCTTTTCCAGGTATTGGTGAATCAATGTCTGGCGCCGTTGACGGGATGAGCCTTTCTTTCGACGCCCTAGATACCAGCCTCATCGTTGTAGTCGCTGTTGTTGCGATTGGCATGGCAATCTATGAGGCTTATCAACATTGTGGGCCTTTCCGGGATGCAGTTAATGAAATTGGCAAAGTCCTTGGCGGAGCTTTCAGCACCGCATTAAACGATGTCAAAGACGCTCTAACTTGGCTTTGGAACAAAGTTCTAGTTCCTCTTGGAACCTTTATCGCAGACACCTTCACCGGTTACATTGATGGATTAAAAACAGCTTGGAACGACTTAGGCAACGCCTTCACATGGATTTATAACACTTTTGTAAAACCAGTATTCGACGCGATGGAGAATGTTTACGAGACAGTACTCAAACCGATCGGCGACATCCTCGGGACTATTGGTAATGCTCTTGGCAGTGTAGGGAAGACCATCGGCGGAGCCTTTGGAAGCGTCGGTAAATTCTTGGGGTTAGCGTCAGGCGGGGTTGTCACTGAACCAACTCTGGCGATGATTGGCGAATCAGGTCCTGAAGCTGTAATTCCTCTTGATGAAAACATGGGGAGTGCACTTAGTGATGTGAGTCAGGGCATGGTGAATGGGGATGTTACCAATATTTCAGGAGAGCCTCCTCTAGTGTCGTTAATCAAAATAGTGAGAGTCAGAATGTAACTATCCAAGTTACTGCAAATCCAACCATTAATATTCAATCAATTTCAGGTTCTACGAGTGTTCAAGATATCATTTCTGGGTTAACTACAGCTATCAGTCAGGGACTAGCGAATTCTTTTATGACTGCTATTTTGCAAGCTGAGGGCGAATTAGTAAGGAGACGAAGATAAAAGCATCAAATTTTGGGGGTGGCCAAAATACAAAGAATGCCTAACATATATTTTTACTGCAAATGCAAGAAGAACCGCGAAGTTCTCCTAAAGTATGTAAAATCAGAACTATTGCCCCTGGGCGACCATGATTCCTTAATAATTGTACTTTTTGAGTGCCCCGAGTGCAGCCATCAATTTATCTATAAAATATCTGCTTCAGGTATGAAGTCATTTCTACCGGGAGCGGCAGGAGGCAAACCACACTGCAAGGCCTAACGGATCCAATCAGCCAACACGAAGCAAAATGCGTCGACTGCGATTCCTGGTGCGGCCACTGCGTCAAAGGAAATTTCACTATAGCCGCGAATGATGCCTGCGGCAGCTTCGAACCAAAAACCTTTCTCGAGGCGCCGCAATGACTGAGGAAAAATGGTACTGTCCAATCTGCAGGTCTGAAACCCAAACGGTTGGCAAACCTGATGATGTAGGCACGCAATTCTATAAATGCAAAAATGGACACCAAACCACAAAAGCACTTGACGAGAAATTCAAGAGCATACATGAAGCACTAGAAATTCAAGCAGAACAGAATGGAGATAAAACTTATGTTGACCCACTAAACCCCATGGCTGCTTTTTGCGACGGAAAAGGCGCGTTCAAGCCTGCCTTAGTTGCTGAGTACTTGACTGTTACTTATTGCTTCAAGACTGATCGGCAAACAGGGATTCTTTATTTTGGGGATCAAAAGAAGGGAAAATGGGCTTCTAACGGCGAGATTTTCTTGCAAGAGATCTTAGCTGGCCTACTAGGCATTGAGAATCGAGCTAGCCATTACAACAATATTCTTCATGACCTCAAAGGTTTGACTTATGACGATGTTGTTTTCAGTAAAAAAATAGCTGTTGAAAATGGGTTACTCGACGTTGAAACCAGGGAGCTCGTTCCTTTTACTCTTGATGAAATGGTCTTCTACTCAATCCCCGTAACATACAATCCTCAAAGCAAAAAATGTGATAACTGCTTGAATTCCTAAAACAAGTCGTCAGCCCTGAAGACATAGCTACTCTGCAGGAGTGGGCTGGATATGTGCTCTTACCAGATTACCGTTTTCATAAGGTCCTGTGGATCAATGGTGAAGGCCGAAACGGTAAAGGCGTCTTTGATAGAACAATTCAAGGCATCCTTGGCAGAGAGAATTTTTCAAGTGTAGGCCTCGAGGAACTAGATGGCAATCACCGTTTTGCTCTAAATCGCTTGTATGGTAAACTCTATAATACCTCAAGCGAGCCTGCAACAAATCACTTTTTCAAAACGGAGATATTTCAGAAGCTAAGCGGCGGCGACCCTATCGATGCTGAAAGAAAAGGAAAAGATGAAACTCTGAAATTCGTGAATTGTGCCAAATTAACGATAATCGGCAACAAATTCCCGAAGATACGTAACCCCACGACCGCTTTTAAAGAGCGAATGATGTTTATCAAATTTCCCAACTTCATCGGAACAAAAGACCGTATTCCTAACTTGGAGCGTGTTTGGCTGGGTAATCCGGAAGAAAAATCAGCCATTTTAAATTGGAAGCTTGAGGGCCTACACCGGTTATTGACTCAAGGTTATTTTACCGAGAGCAAAACCCAACAGAAAACCGAAATAGAATTCCAAAAAACAAGCGATACTATAGGTGCCTTCCTCACAGAAATGGCCGTGTTTGACAAGAGGATAGTAACAACTCGCAGCGAGGCTTTTGAAAAATACAAGGATTACTGCGAAGTTTTTGGTTTAGAATCCGAAAATGAAAAAGTCTTCACTGCAAGGCTTAAGGAAACTCCGAAGATAACTGTCTCAACAGTCAGCAAACCAAAACGAGAGAGAGCGTGGAAAGGACTAGGATTGAAACAATTAGATGACGAAGGAATTGTAACAGCAATCACAGATGTAACAGGGCAAATACCTTTAACACTTTCTGAGAACCTAAAAAATAGTAAAGATATATCACATGTTACAAGTGTTCCAAGTGTTACAGAAGGAACCTTTCCTAACCGTTATTGTCAAGATGAATGCGCTAATTTTGATAAACCCACGTGTACCGCTCCAAATTGGAAAGCCTTAAACCAAAATTCACTTCTACCGATGCAATGTCCGGGCTACGCTTACGTTGGCGCCGTTGATGAGGAGTCTTCTTAAATGAGGCAAGTAACTAGTTGCCTTTTATGTCATCAACCGTTTACTGCTCATAATAGCCGAGCTAAATTCTGCAGCATCAAGCATCGGGTAGCATATTTCAGGCTTCGCCGAAAATTCAAGCAGCGTCAGCTGGAAGCTGAGGCGAAAGCGACTAAGCAAAATCCTGAGTTGGAAGAGTACCCAGAATTCAAGGAGTATATGCCGCGCTGTAACGCAAAAACTGTGTTTTTTTGTACAAACAAGGGGGTATTATGGCATTTCAGTGGTTTCTCTGTAACGGAAAAAATATCGCAGAATGTCACATTTTAGGGGTCGCGATAGAAAAAGCTGTGTGTAACGCAAAAATTGCGGTTTTCTGCGTGTATCAGGGGGGTATGAATTATAATCGTCACCGTCAAAGTAATCGTTACTGCGAAAATACCCTCAAAAATGGCTTAGTTAGTCTGTGCAGCGGGTTTTGGGGAATATGGAGGTTTTCTAGTTATGGTTGAGGTTCAGGGAAAAGCTATCAGTGTTGGTGAGCGCCACCCCGCTCCTGGCTCTGAAGACACAAAATTAGACGTGTCTAAGCTCCTAAATGAGCCTCAACCTAGTTCTGCAGCTGGGGCGGGAAAAGCTGATCTTGCAAACACTCATAACACCTCTGACGAAGCCGATTTGACACGTATTAGCAAGTCGGAGGGCATTTCATTTTTTCCAACCTCCGTCGGCGTCAGCTCCTTGTGTCCCAGCTGCGGCAGCTCCCAAACGGTCCACAACGGCTCAAGAAAGCTTTCTGATGGAAAGCATGCAGGCCTTCTGAAATGCAATGATTGTGGCCGTAAATTCTCGGAAAATTATATTAGAGTTATTGTACAGAACAAGAATCGCCAAATATGCGCGGAAGCGAAAAATTTGAGTGTAACGGAAAAAACAGCCGTTACGAGTGATGAGAAAGATATCAAAGGCTTACTGCTTGAATACCATGTTAGAATGCAACTTCAAGGCTACAAGGATTCAACAATTCGCTTGAGTGAGTCAGTATTAAGGACCTTAGTCTCAAGGGGGGCATTGCTAACCGAACCTGAAACTATCAAGAAAGTCATTGCTAACCAATCCAACAAAGAGACAGCCTACAATGGCAAAATTTGGAGTGGCAGCCGAAAACGCAACGTCATCAACGCTTACACCGACTTCTTAGAATACTTAGGCATGACTTGGGATGCGCCACTATACGAGATTATCCGAAAACTGCCCTTTATACCGACAGAGCAGGAAATCGATGATCTAGTCGCTGGATCGCCAAACATCCTTGCTGCTTTCCTTCAGCTGCTTAAAGAAACTGGCATGCGACGAGGCGAAGCAATAGCTGTACCCTGGAAAGACGTCGACTTGGAAAGAAGGATAATCTACTGCAACAACCCAGAGAAAGGAAGCAACTCACGGATATTCAGCGACCTTAGCGGTAAACTGCTCAACATGCTCAGCAACTTGCCACGTGGCAATGATCTCATCTTTGGGCTAACTACCAATGAACATACTTAAGAATCAACTCTGCAGGACCCGCAAACGTTTAGCTTTCAAACTTGGAAATCCACGCCTCAAAGAGATCCATATGCACACCTGTCGATATTGGAAGGGAACGATGCTCTATCATTACAAACCGGATATCCTCTACGTTGCAGAATTCTTAGGCCACAAAAACATTGAGAACACACGCCTATACATTCAGCTGGAAAAGAATCTTTTCAAGAACCTGCCAAACGACCAATTCATAACGCGGATAGCCTTCAACGCTGAAGATGCCTGCAAACTGCTTGAGGTAGGGTTTGAGTACATTACTGGGGAGTACAATGATGGCGGGAAAATCTTCCGTAAACGAAAATAAGGTGTATGTCATGAATCTACAGAAGCCAAGAATAGAAACGACAAAAAGTGGCCGAAGACATAGAAAAGCATGGTATTGTGGCCGGGGTGAGGTAGCTTGGTAGCCTAGAGGCCTGTGGAGCCTTTTGCCAGGGTTCAAATCCCTGCCCCGGCCCTCCTTGCTCTGGATGATATGGCGATAATTAATGTCTGAAGAAACAATTGAAGGGATTCCAAGAAAAAAAATACCTTGGTACCCAAGTATAAACTACGAAAAATGTGCCAATTGCGGAAAATGTGTTGACTTTTGTCACATGAGGGCATTTAGTCTGAAGAGAAAAATGGGAAAAAAAGGTCAGTTGTAAAGAATCTTAATGCATGTATTGTGTTTTGTAGAGGCTGCGAGGATATTTGTCCTGCCGGCGCCATTACGCATCCTTCAGAAGAAGAAACCAAAAAGTTAATTGAAAAACTGAAGAAAGCCAAAACTTAAAATTCAAATTCTCGCATCCGACGCTGCTAGTGGTAACCTATTTATCATTAGGAATCAATTTTGATACATCATTAAATGCAGGGGTCGCCGAGCATGGTCAAAGGCGTAGAGCCGCCTTTTTAAAGCGACGCGCTAGCTTCAGGAGCCTATCCTGTAGAGGTTCGTGGGTTCAAATCCCACCCCCTGCACTTTTTGCCTAATTTTTGCTTGTTTTGATGATTTGGAAGCTTGATTTGAAGGCTTTAGAGGAAAAAGTCAAAAAGAAAATGTAAATCTACTTGTAAAGCTTTTTTCCATCTCAAGTCTTTTTTTCTTTATGCGATTTGCGAGAATTGAAAACAGCCTTCTATTGTCTTGCTGAATCACATATACTTAAAAGTAAAGTCAACTCCCTTCTATTGTTAAAGTTAGAATGGGGTTAAGTGCAATGATCTCCCTTGAATTGGTCCTAGGTGTCGTCGTTGGCACTCTTATCACGGTTCTGATTGAAGAGGGCATTAACCGCGTTATCAGACGTGGGGCACAGAAGGCGGGAACAAACCGTACCGTAATTCGCGATATCGCAGTAGCAATGCGTGTAATCGCAGTTCTTGTGATCGTTACTGTGATTCTTTCGTTAACTGGCTTCGCATCGGAGTTCACGACTATTACAATATCTGGAATCGGTGCGCTTGCTGTTTCGCTAGCGTTACAGAACACTCTCTCCAACATACTCTCAGGCATACTTATGTTCCATGATGGCTTAATTCACCTAAATGACACAGTGGAGTATGACACAGTCAAAGGGAAGGTAGTACGCCTCGCCTTGAGAAACACGTGGATCAAGATGGATTCTGGCAAGATTGCTGTCATCAGCAATTCTTTACTTGCTAGCGGTCCACTCATCAATCATTCTGCCACAGAACGTATATCAAGAAAATACGCAATCGACTAGACGCGACGCTGCCCAAAAAATCTGTCCTAATTAGCATATCCCAACCTTGCGTTGTCAGAAAATTAGGCCTATGTTGGGTTGCAAGGTTTTCCTTTGTCCCAGTAGTAAAGGAAAAGTTCCCTTGCCCAGTTCATGAACATTTGGTCTTTGCCGTAGAAAGCAGCATAGTCCATTCTTCCATTGGTTGAAAGCAAGCATATGCAAGCTTCTTTTTCTGTGCAAACTATTGCTATTGGGACGTCGGTGAGAGTTCTAAGTTCAATATGTGGCGCTTCTCCAGGAACATGATTGAAGTTGGGAAACCTGCTTTCGTAACCCATGAACCTGAATTTGACTCCTTTGGAGATTGGGGCCGTCATCGCTGGACCTAACGATTCTAGTCTTTTTTCGCCCATCGCCCACGCATACTTCTCGGCTTCGCTAAACATGTGATCTGCTCTGTTCATGTTCTCAATTGTGTCCATAGACAGGTTGCTCCTCGAGAGCTCGCCTATCCTATTAACAAACTGGTATGGAAGTCGCCAAACGTCGTGATTTAAAAAGTACTCTTTGTGCTCGAAGGTAAATTCGAGTGATTGAAGAAGCTGCAGAGTCAGTTTGCCGTAGTTTGTAATTGTGTATGTTCCATCAGGGAGTCTCTGAACTATGAGTGCTTCAGTTAGGTGTTGTAGCTGTCTGAAAGTTTCAGTGGCTGTAAGATCTAATTTTCCGCCTAGCTCGTTGTTTTTGAGATTTTGTTCTTTTAGCTCGCGTATTATGGCGAGTCTGCTTTCACTTGCAAGATCAAAAAACAATTTTTCTATTCCTTTGCTTTTTTCTATGCTCCTCACCCCATGTTAACGCATACACATTCCTGTATCCTAGTACACATGCTCGTCAAATAAAACTAATGGGTATTTGGCGACTTATTTGCATTTTGAAGGAAACAAAAATGCTGAGAGAAAACAAACCGACGGAAAAAGAACGTGATAATTCAACACAAAGAGAGGTGAACTAAACAATGGAGAATATGTTGGTAGTAGTTTTTGAAAACGAATTAAAAGCATATGATGGATCTAGAGCGTTAGCTGATCTTGAATCCGAAGGGAGTATTTCAATTCATGCCCAAGCTGTAATAAAGAAAAATGATGATGGCACGGTTACAGTGAAGCAGGAGGGTGACGATTTTCCAATTCAAACAGTTGGTGGAACGGCAATCGGTGCTCTCATTGGACTTCTAGGTGGACCAATCGGATTCGCCATTGGCGCAGTAGGCGGAACTTTTGCTGGAAGCGTTTGGGACATGAGTCGAGCTGGAGTCAACGCAGATTTCCTTGACGATGTATCTGCTAAACTTACACCGGGCAAATGGGCAATAGTTTCAGATGTCAGCGAAGAATGGATCACCCCTGTGGATACCCGAATGGGAGCACTAGGTGGCACTGTTTTTCGCACCGCCAGAGAAGACGTTGAAGACGAACAGAATGCTAAAGATGTGGCCGCTATCAAAGCGGACATTGCTCAATTGAAGGCAGAGCAAGCCAAATCCCGAACAGAGCACAAAGCCAAGCTCCAAACAAAAATTGACAACTTGAACAAGAAGCTACATACAAAGTTAGAGCAAGCAAAACAAAGGAGCGAGCATCGAGAAAAAGAAGCCAAAGCTAAAGTGGATGCCATGGAAAAGAAAGCGGCAAAAGCGAAGGGCGAAGCAAAAGTGGCCATTGAAGCGAGGATTGCTGAAATCAAAAAGAAATCAAAAGAATCCAAAGAAAGAACTAAGCAACTACTGGAGGCAGGACAGTTATGAATCTATTAAAGCAACCGGGTTGGCTCCGCGCCTTAGAAATAGCAACTGGTTTATTGACTATAGTGTTAGGCGTTCTAGTGCTTGTCTTTCCAAGTTGGGGCATTTCAACACTTGTCATTCTACTGTCGTTCAGCATTTTCTTTTCTGCGATCAGGTCTATCTCTCTGGGAGGCTATAGCGGTGTCTCTAAAGGTTTGAGGGCAATCAGCGTCATAGCAGGCATTATATCTTTGATATTTGCAGCACTGGTCTTAATCTTTCCAGGTTTCGCCATTCTGACTCTGCTGATCCTAGCGTCTACAGCACTTCTAGTCTATGGAGTTGGCAGAATATTCGTAGCCTACACGCTCAAAACAATGGCTAGTTGGATCAAAGGTATGATGGTAGCCGTAGGCATTGTCGACATCATCCTATCGTTCGTAGTGTTCGTTCTCCCAGGTCTCGCTGTGCTAACAGTTGCCGTCATCCTCGCGTTGGCATTGATCATAAGCGGAGCTGAGATGTTCGTCTCCGGAGTGATTGGTCGGACATGGCTTGGAGATCTAGTAGAATCCGCGAAAGATGAATTGGACGTGAAATAGGTGCTAGTTGCGATGTCAGGAAAGACTGAAGTCCCAAGAAAACAAGCTTCTTGGGTCCCCCTTTTCTTTGTGGCTAAATCTGATAAAGTTTCGAATTTGGAGTGATTCTTATGTGGACACGAGTTTCAAGTCAAACTAAAATAATCAATACCTATATTCAGAAAGTGTATCTCTGGATGTTTCTGGGTTTAATGATTACCACCGTTACTGCATACTTTGTCTCGCAATATCCAGACCTATACAATGTAATATTGGGCAATGATATTGTCTTCTATGGATTATTAATTGCGCAGTTTGTGGCTGCCATTAGCATAGTTGCTTTTATAAGGAGAATACCGGATAATCTTGCAGAAATAACATTTGCGTTGTACTGCTTTCTCACTGGGCTCACCCTTTCAGTAATCTTCTTAGCCTTTTCAATCACCTCCATCGCTTACGTAATTATAATTACGGCGGCTATGTTCGGCTTCATGAGTCTTTACGGTTACATAACAAAGACAGATCTTACTTCGTTAGGCAATATCGCGATAATGGCCTTATTTGGGATTATTTTAGCATTAATCGTTAACTTATTTATTGGAAATTCGGTTCTTGATACGATTCTTAGCATTTTGGGCGTTATCGTTTTTTCAGGTCTTACAGCTTATGACACGCAAAATATCAAGAATACTTTGTATAATGATGGTGATCTTATAAAGAAGGAAATTCTAGGAGCTCTCAATCTCTACTTGGATTTTGTGAATCTCTTCTTGGATCTGATCAAATTATTAGGAAAAAGGAGAGACGACTAAATAATCGACTATCTCTTTTAACTTTTTTTAATTTCGGCTTTGGAATTTGAAACTGTAACGAAGCTTCTTTCTGAGTCTCCCTAAGTTTCTACCAAAAATCTGGTGAGAGCCCAATGCCAACCTCTCTTTTCAGCAACAGCTTCACCAAATTCTTTTTGTAAACGCTTGTTCATTTTGTCGATTCTGCGGCTAATCTGGTGACGAGTGATTTTGAACCGGACGTTTTCCATGTCCTTAGCTATTGTGAACTTGAACCTGTCTTCAGACACGCAACTCGGTGGGTTTACCTTCAAAAAGATTTGGCGAACATATTATGATAAAACGATTAAGCCCTGCGCGTTAAATTTAGAAGTAGGTTTAGAACTAACCCCCTGCACCAACATCACACATCCTTCAGATAATTGTGTAGGTCAACACATTAAGACCGTAAAATGTGTTATTTGCAAGGAAACTATACACCCAAATCTAGTATTTCCGCTCATTAGATTTTAATTGCGCACAACCAGTAATGCAACCAACATACTATTATTTGGTGAGAAAGTATAACAGTAAAGAGATCGGGAGAGGCGTTGGTCTTGGATGTAGAAAACGTGTTCAAAATAGCGATGGTCTATTCAAGAGTTTGCGAGTTCCTGACAAGCAAGAGTTGGGAATTCCAAGGAAAGGATGAGGAAATGGATATGGACTCATTCAGAAACAAGAAGACCGGGAAGAAGGTTTTCGTCGAGGACATTTCGGAGGACTTTCCAGTGACCTTTCTTATGGGCGAGCTTAGCCTGTCGGAGTTCAGTTTCATTGCTAGTGAATTGACGCCGGAAATCCAGTTACTGGAAGTTGACAGTAGTTGGGAAGGTAAACCGACGACCATCGTGGTTGCGATGACAGAAGAGCAAGTTAGGAACATGTTTGGCAGAAGAACGAAGATGAGAAAGCTTGCAGTTCACCGCGCTCGCTAATCAGGTTTGCCCCGCTCTCCAAGAAAGTTGTTCTAATCGTACTGAGTAGCTTTTAAAAGATGAATAATGCCATATTATACAAATAGAGTGAGAAACTTGCTGTTTAAACGTAAGAGTTTTGTCAAAGTTGATATGGCTGATTTGGATGGTGAGAAAGAGAATCTTGCTACTTTCTTGCGGAGTCATTCCAAATTGAATTCAATGATAACTTCTAAGGGTTTGGAGATAAATGTGGAAGAGGTTTCTGTTTTTGCTTTGGCAGAGCTAGTGAAAAAGTTTGTTTATCATAAGAATTTGAATAGTTCTCATTGGGTTACTGTGGACGGTAACGTGGTAAAAATCCAAAGGTTCAAGCATCAAAAGAAATCTAAAGTGAACAAGCACCCAGTTGCCCCGTCAATTATCAAACACGGGTGGTAACAAATAAGACGGCTAAAGTTTCCTAAACTTTTTGAAGGATTGTCAACTTCGGATACTTAATTCATATATATTTGATATGCGTAAAAGCCAACGTGGTTCCTAAATTAACTGGGGTTAAAACTCGAGCATTAGTACGATTTTTGTTTAATAATAGTACAAAACTTGTATAAGCTACGATGTCCAGATTGCTTGGACATGGTTAAAAGAAAACTGTTGGCAATCGTAATTACATTAATTTTTTTAGTAACGCCAATAGTTTTTCTGCGATCAACGATGGTTTCAACGCCTAACCTTTCTGTCTCAGAGCCTGTTCGGGTTGCGTGTGTAGGTGACAGCATAACTAAGATAACCAGTTACGCATCTGATCTCCAGACTATGCTTGGCAGTAATTATTCGGTAAATAACTTTGGCGTGTCCGGCTCAACAGTAACACTTGATTCGTACAAGCCATATATTCAACAGCAAGCCTTTGACAAGGCGGAGAATTATGAACCTAATATCGTAGTTATCATGTTAGGAACCAACGATGCACATTCTTATCTTGAGCAATACAATGGAACCTTTGAACAAGATTACGTCAAACTGACTCACTCATTCCAAGAACTTGATAGCAAACCTCAAATTTTAATTGTGGAATCACCTCCAGTTTTCAATAACAGTTTGGGTATAGACCCAACGTTTTTCAGCGATACCATAATTCCGCATATACAAAATGTTGCTGACACGCAAAATTTATCTACGGTTGATGTTTACGATGCTTTTGGCAATCAATCTAACTATACTCTAGATGGTATCCACCCAAATGATGAGGGTTCAACGCTTATCGCTTCCCAGGTGTGCGATGCAATAACTCTACAGGACGATTTAAGCTCAAATAATCCAGCATCATAATGCCTCAGACTTAGCCTGAGAACCTCTGAAATATAGAGAGCTTAAATGTTACATGAAAAACATAGGAAATCGCCCAGAAAGACACAACAAAAAATTCAAGTGAAGACAAAAATAACCTTGAACGAAAAATGAAGAACTAAACAAGAAAACAACGATTGATATGTTGATGCGGGAAAGATGACAGAAAAATACTATTAAACCAGCATAATAAGTCAATTAATGCATGTTCTTCCATGTGATAGTGACATCCGAATGCAATTTGCAATGCAAGTACTGTTTCGGCGAATCCTTAGATGATTTTGACGAGGACTTCGGTGACGACATAGAAGTAGATTATGATTTACCCCGCAAAATCAACTATGATATACAACTGCTAAATAAGTTCTGTCAGAAAGATCCTGATTGCGTTTTAACCTTTTATGGCGGCGAACCTTTGCTTGGCATTGACAAAATCAAGCAAATAATGGATAACGTTGCGCCTAAACATTTTATGATTCAGACAAACGGCTTGCTGCTTGATAAGTTGGAGCCAAAATACGTTAACCGCTTTCACACTATACTTGTTTCCATAGATGGAGAAGAAGCCTTAACTGATTTTTACCGTGGAAAAGGCACCTTCCGCAAAGTCATCAACAACCTAAAACTAATCAAGAAAAACGGTTTTCACAGGCGAATTAATTGCAAGAGTGACAGTGATGGAGCAAACCGACATCTACAAACAAATCCGATGGCTATTAGATAATGATGAATTTTCTTTTTCCTCCATTCATTGGCAATTGAACGCTGGTTTTTGGGGAAACGATTACCAAAGACGCAACTTTGAGGAATGGACAAAAACAAGCTACATTCCAGGCGTAAAGAAGCTTGCACAGTTCTGGGTTGACCAAATGGAACGAGAAAGGCGTTGTGTTGAAGCTTTATCCTTTGCTGGGAATCGCCAAGTCCACTTTTGAATGAAGAGAAAAATTGCCTTATGCGGTGCGGCGGAGGCTGGATAAACTATGCCATCCAAACTGACGGCTACATTATTCCTTGTCCAACTATGTGGGGCATGAAAAAATACTATTTAGGAAACATAACCGACACTGATCCACTTAAATTAAAAAAAATCTTTGTTGACCAACCACCTTGCGCAAATGCTCAATTCTCAATGTTTGTGGCGGACGATGTTTATATGCAAACATTACAAAACGATGGACTGATGAAGCTTACGGCAAAGTCTGCCACACAGTTGCAGAACTTGTGGAAGCTGTAAAGGCTGAGACTCCGAGAATTCAGCAATTGATCAACAACGGAAAGATAAGTCTTGAAAGATTTTGATTTTTTGAAGTATAATGGCTGCGAAATTATACCTTGAGTTTTTTTAATGGACTGGCTAATTCTTATTAAAGCGAAAGATTTGTACAAAATCCCTAACATATAAGTGGTAAAGCAAAATAAGGACAAACAGATTAGATGTGCTTGAAGGAATTTACACGCCAAAAGTTTTGGTAATATACGATACAAAATACGGCAATACTAAAATCGCTGCCGAACAAATCGCTGAGGGCTTAAATGAAAAAAGAATTGAAACCTCAACTTCTTATGTGAAAGAAATTGACCCCACAAAAATAAAGGATTATGACGCTTTGGTGATTGGAGCGCCAAACCATATGGGGAGACCATCTCAAACTATAAAAAAATTCGTCAATAAGTTGGAAGAACAAGATCTGAAGGAAAAAAATGTTGCTGTTTTTGGAACTTATTCGGGAAAAATGAGAGCTGATAGGTCAGTAAAAAAACTAGAGGAAATGTTGAAACAGAAATGTTCTACGATAAAACTAATTGTACCTGGTCTGTCGGTGAAAGTGAAAGGTGTAACGGGACCTTTAACAGAAGGGGAAGTCCTTAGAGCTAAAGAATTCGGCAAAAAAATTGCTGATTTGATAGTCTAATAAAGCAAGAATAAGTCAACACAATTTGTGAAGGCTCTCTTGTTATAGTTTCTTGTAAACGACATCTTTTTCTTTCGCTGTTTGCGCTACTTTTAATCCTATGCTTTGTCCACCTTCAGCCCGCTGAATGTCTTTGCGGTCTATTTGCATAGATTCGACGATTTGCTCAAAATCTGTTGAAGGTCCTTTGATTAGTATGCAGTCTCCAACATTAAGAGGTAATGTTAAATCTACTACGGCCACGTTGATTTTGGCAAAAAAATGTGCAATGTGTCCTACTTCGATTATTGCTTCTTGAGTCAAGCACTTGAACTCTCAATAGTTTATTAAGTGGAAAGTCAATAAAAGTTTTGCGCACTATGGTTGTTTTGGCTCTTTTTAGGATTTGAAGCATTAGATCTAACGTTTTTTTGTAAATCAAAATAAGACGAGTTTATCATTGTTTGCTGATGTAATTGACCAAGTTTATAGATAATGTTATTTTACCATCCAGAAGTTGCGTCATCACCAGTTTGCTTCAACGCTTTCTTCTCTTCGTCTCCAACATCTTGAGGTAAATTGATTTTCTGATGGTTTTCTTCAATTATCTCTCTCTTCTTTTTTCGTTGTCGAATAGTTATTTGACCCTTCTTTTTTTCTTCCAAGAAATATATCACCTCTAAAATGCCCAAAACATTCTTTTTCTAATGTTAAGACTATCTAGAAATTTGATGTATTAACATAAGCTGTTGTATCGCAACTACAACAAAGAAACTTCCAGAAAATGGGGCGATAATGTGTATTGCAGGAAAAGGAAATAAAC
>CAVVRN010000001.1:0-39171 GCA_963750605.1 Candidatus Bathyarchaeota archaeon | reverse complement strand
ATCCACCGATTCCATGCTGAATGCCTTTTGGTTTACCTGTAGTTCCTGAAGTGTAAAGAATGAATAGGGGATCGGTTGACTTCATGCTTCGGCTTAACGTATGCATTTGCACCTGCGTTAGCAAGGGCTTCATGATACCATACGTCTCTTCCTTCCTTCATCTGAACAGGTTGACCTGTCCGTTTAACAACAATAAGTTTTTCAATATTCGGCATCATAGGTAATCCGCGATTTGCATTGTCTTTGATTCCGATTGGTTTGCCTCTCTGGAATAGCGGTTTGCCGTCACTAAGATTTTGGCTCCACAGTCATTTACTCTGTCAGCTAATGCTTCAGCGCTAAATCCTGAAAAGACCACTGTGTGAACTCCTCCGATTCTTGCCGTTGCAAGCAAAGTTATCGGCAACTCTGGAATAACTGGAAGGAAAACTGCGACGCGGTCGCCTTTTTTGACGCCGAAGTCTTTTAGGGCTTTTGCAAGTTTGTTTACTTCTCGATAAAGCTGATAGTAACTGTAAGTTTTTACTTCTCCCATTTCGCCTTCCCAAATGTAGGCAAGCTTGTTTTTACGGTTACTTTTCACATGCCTATCTAATGGCGTTGTAGGAAATGTTTAGTTCTCCGTCAGGGAACCACTTGTAAAACGGCGGATTCGAATCATCAAGGACCTTGCTGAATGGCTTAAACCAATCGATGGCTTTTGCTTTTTCCGCCCAGTATTCCTGCGGATTCTTTATTGATTTTTCCCATTCTTGCTTGCGTTTTTCTCCATTAGAAAATTTTGCAATACTTGGACAATACTTTCGTTAAAGGGTAAACTTGCTTCTGACATTTTGCTCAACCTAAATTGTTGGGAAGGTAAACTCTTATGAATATAAGTATTTAGTTGATTTAATTGAAAAATAAAAAAAGAATTTAGTTGTTTTTAGCTTGTTGGATAAATTGGCAAGACAGTTTTTTGGTTGGCTTCGTTTAAGACTTCAGCTATTCCAAGGTACACCGCGCTTAAGCCGCATATGACGCCTTCGATGCCTAGATGTTGAATGTTATAGATCCGGCTTGATCGTATTGTTTTTATCTCTCTTATAGCTAACATGAAGAATAGTATTGTTAAGCTGCCGAACACGAATTGCAAAGCGCGATTAGCTTTTAATGTGCCAAAGAACATGCCGAAGGTAAAGATTCCCCACATTATGAAGTAAGCTGCCAAGGAAGATGAAGACGGTGCGAAACCAGCGAATCCAGGAAACTTTGGTAAAATCAAAATCATGACGAGACTCCACCAGAACAAGCCATAAGATAAGAAAGCTACAGTACCGAAAGTGTTGCCTTTTTTGAACTCCATAGCGCCAACGATTATCTGTGCTATTCCACCGTAAGCAATGCCCATAGCTAAAACCACAGTATCCAATGGGATAACGCCTGCGTTAACCAAGTTAAGAAGAACAGTAGTTAATGCCAAAGCCAAGAAGTCCTAGAGGTGCGGGATTTGCCAATTTTGTTAACAGATTGTCACTCATTTTTATTGTTTCTCCAATTATGTTTTACCCCATCAATCATCATATTTATTTTAAAGCTTTACGGTGAGTTCGCATGATTTCATTTTAGAAATATTACAATTGCAAACACGAGAGAAGCTCCTTTGAAGCAGCCGTAAGCGAGTTAGCCGTAAAGTTTATTGTAACGAACAAATTATATTAGAATTCACAGTTTCTTAAGAGCGATTTGATTTTTATGAAGTTTGAAACACAAATCAAAGAAATTATACCTCGAACCGCTGACGTAAACAGCTACAGATTTACCTCACCCACAGAATTATCCTACAAACCAGGACAATATTTTATGATTACAATTAAAAAAGATGATAAAGAGTTAACCCATCATTTCAGTTTCAGCAGCAGCCCAACAGAAAAAGACTATTTTGAATTTACTAAAAAACTAACTGACCACGAATACTCGACTGCTTTAAAAGCTGCTAAAGTAGGTGACTGGGCAAGAATTGATGCACCGTACGGGCAATTTACTTTCGAAGGAGAATATTCAAAAATTGCATTGCTTGCTGGAGGTATAGGAATAACTCCTTTCAAGAGCATATGCAAATATGCGACAGATAAAAGCATAGAATCAAAAATCACGCTTTTTTATGGGTGCCGCACGGAAAATGATATCGCTTTCAGACGAGAATTCGAGGAAATGCAACAAGAAAACAAGAATTTGAAAGTTATTTTCATCGTAAATCAAGCGTCGAGCCAATGGAAAGGCGCTACTGGAGTCGTGACTGCCGACTTGATTAAGAAAGAATTACCTGATTACAAAGAAAACCAATTTTACGTCTGTGGTCCCCCGCCGATGGTTACAGTAATGCAAGCGCTCATAGAAAATATCGGATTGCAAAAATCTCAGTTAAAATTAGAGTATTTTACAGGCTACCCCTAAACTATAAAAGATCAAGGCTTCTCAACGGTACAACAAACTGTATCAACTTCTGGAACTGCAGATCATTGATAGAAAGAAAGAAACGACTGCTATGAAAGAATACGCGTATCTACAAATGTATGAGCAAAACGTATACACGCAGTTTCAAATTCAAATCAAGAGAGAAAAAGAAGTTTAACCCTAAAGCTAAAAAATTTTTTAAAAAAAAGTCCAAAAGAATAAAAAAAAGAAAAGATTTTATGGGTAGAATCTGCGGGTTGTTCTTGGGAAAGGTATAGCGTCGATTATGTTGTCTAGGTCAAGCATCCATGTGAGCAACGTTCTACTCCCATTCCGAAGCCAACGTGGGGCACAGTGCCGTAGCGTCTTAAGTCAAGGTACCATTCGTATTCTTCAGGTTTCAGACCTTGAGCTTTCATGCGTTCAATAAGCATGTCTTTGTTTTCTTCTCTTGCGCCGCCTGTGCTGATTTCGCCGATTCGTGGCACCATCATATCCACTGACATTGCGACTTCAGGATGGTCTTTGTAGGTTTTGCAGTAAAATGCCTTAATTGCAGTTGGGTAATCATAAACAAAGAATGGCTTGCCGAAGTCTTCAGCTAAAACCTTCTCATCCTCATAACCCAAATCAGCGCCCCAGCTTAACGTTGGATTTTTAACTTTTAGCCTGTCGATGGCTTCAGCGTAAGTTATGCGTGGAAACGGAGCTTGCACCGTTTTGAGCTTGTTTATGTCAGCGCCCAACTCTGCGAATTCTTTTTGGCATATATCGCCGATGGTTTGGCAGACATGGGTCATTAAGCCTTCTTCAAACTTCATTAAATCATTCATGTCAGCGAAAGGCCATTCACCTTCCATGTGCCAATACTCGGTTAAGTGTCGGATTGTTCGGCTTTTTTCAGCCCGGAACGAAGGAGCGATGCAGTAAACGTTTTCTAATGAGTAAATTAGGATTTCAAGGTAAAGCTGGCTGCTCTGGGTTAAGTACAGGTCTTGGTCGAAATATTTTAAGCCGAAAAGTGTAGAGCCGCCTTCAACTGCCGCGGAAATAAACATTGGCGGCGAAACCTCAGTGTAATTTTGGCTTTTGAAATATTGGCGTGATGCCTCTAACACGTCGGCACGAACTTTCATCATCAAATTCATTTTTCTGCTTCGAAGCCAGAGGTGGCGCATGTCTCGGATGAATTCTTCGCTTTTGTCTTTGGCTATTGGAAAGGTTTCTGCTAAACCGATAATTGTGACGTTTTCTGCGCTGATCTCATATCCGCCTGGAGCACGCTTGTCTTGTTTGGCGGTGCCTTCAAGCATTAACGGATGATTCGATTGTTAAATGCTGCGCTTCACTCCAGCTTGGGCTGGTATTTTTTACAGTGCATTGGATTACACCTGTTGAATCACGAATAACCAGGAAAATGAGTGCTTTTCCCTCTCGTTTACGGTAAACCCAGCCTCGAACAGTAACTTTTTGGTCTGGGCAACATCCATCTAACATTTCGCCTATTTTCTTTAAAGACATTTGAATCAACCGTTTCCAATATATACTTATTTTCAACCCTAAATGCCTATCGATTAAAGCGTGAAACTTGGAATATTTAGGCGGTGCAAAAAAGAGATGTGAAAAATACAAAAAAAGAAAAGATAGTGGAGAGATTTTTTATTGATGTATTAAGCTCGTTTCCTAAGCATTAGCACGCCGACTATTGCCACTGCTATTATTATTGCAAGGCCCATTGCAATTATTGTCATGTTGTAGTCTGGTGCTGCGACGGCTAATTGTGTTGGAGCTGGTGTCGTGGTTGCGGCTGCTGCGCCTATTGCGACATTTGTGGCTGCGGATGAACTGCCGTATGAATCGTCACCTGCGAATGACGCGTAAATAGTGTATGAGTCTGCTTTTGTCGGGTTCCATGTGTAACTGAATGTGCCGTAGTATCCGTTTGTTGTTACGTTGCCTAGGTTGTAGACTGTGCCATCTGATCCTATGGCTGTCAATGTGACTGGAACGCCTATTGTTGTTTCATTTTGCCAGAGGCCGTTCACTGGGTATTGTAGGTGCAAATAGTCCATTTGTGTTGTCATTGAATCGTGTGAGACGCATGGTGTGTTTGGCTGTGCTGGAGATTGGTCAAGTACTGTGCCTGTGACTACAATGCCTGTGCCTTGTGGTACAACGGTGTTAGGTGCGGTGACTGTTGTCTTGCTTTGGCCTATACCGTATGTTACGAAGTAGCCTAAGTCTGACATCATGGTCAGGTATCCGTCTTCAATTGCGCCTATGTCTGGGGAGTTGCCGAAAGCAGCGTTACCAGGTAGTGGTATGCTCCATTCTTCTGCGCCAGTGGTTACGTTGACAGCGACTAGGCTCCATCCTCTTGTTCTTGGGAAAGTTGTGGTGTGTTCGCAGTTGTATGTGTAGACTGTGCCGTCAGCAATTTTATTGCCTGAGTTGAAGGAATAGACGTCTGTACCGTTTGCGTCAGTGTATGGGCTTTCGAATGGTGCGAGTGCATATTTGTGGTAGACCCATGCTATTTGTCCGTTAGTCCAGTTGATTGCAGTTATCCCTGAGTAACCGTCGTGGACAATCAAGCCGTAAGCCGATGAGACACCGTAAGCTCCGAATCCGGTTGCACTCCAAGGAGATTCCATTGTTGGGGATTGCCATGCTAGGACTCCGGTTTTTAGATCGTATGCTACGTAACCGCCAGTTTGGCCATTAATTACTTGACAGTTGAATGCGACTTTGCCGTGGTCAGCAACTGTACATGAACCGCTGAACATGGTATAGTTGTTTAGCAGGTGACTCCAGAGTGTGTTACCTGTCATCAAGTCTATGCCTGTCACGTTTATTGCGTTCATTATTCCTGATGCCGCAGTTATGCCGGTCACTGTAGCGCCTAGCAATACGTTCCAATCAATAACACCCGGTAGTGCGGAAACTGCATACGATGTATTGCTAACGATTCTTAGAAGCGAAAGTGGTGCTTGTTCCTGAAACGGTCCAGTTGATCAAACGGTATTGACCTCCAGGAGCATTGGCTGCTAAAGTGCCTAAGTTTTGGACTGTTAAGATGTAGTTATTAGTATAGTGTGTGTACGTACCGCCTAGATCAAGGGAAATGTTGGCTGAAATTGCACCGGTTGTTGGATTATACTTAACCAGCCTGCCCGGGGTTATTATAGCGCCGTTTGTTGTGTTTGAAGTGCCTGCTGCAAGATAGTCTAGGGTTGCTGTGACTGCACCTCCACTGCCTGCGGCTGTCGTTGTAGAGTTCGCGTATTCAATGAACGTGGGTATTTGCATGCCTGTAAGATCCCAATACACTTGACCAGTTTGTATGTCAAAGCATTCCCAAACACTGGTTGGTTGTTGTAAATAAGTTCCATTGATTTGCGTCAATTCCGGTTTTGTGACAGTTCGATAACCTCTTCCAGCATAAGCCAAGTTGCAAAGTAACGGGCTTGTTGATAGGTCGCTTGCGATTGTGTCACCACCTATATTGTATTGCCCTCCGACGATGCCTGCTGGTTGGTCAAGTTCCATCCAAACTATGTGTGCGCTGTGCGGTCCTTGAACCCAAGGAGTAAAGTCATACTGTGCACTATATTTGGGGTTAGTGTCAGGGTAACGAGTTGTCCACTGAGGATCGGTAGTGCCATCGTAGAATGCAGGATAGTTTCCAAGGATTGGCCACCATTCTCTGAGCCCAAAATCTACTGGTCGGGTCCAATACCCGGTTGGGATTGTTGCTGCTGGCCATGAAGGATTTAAGCTTTGTTGGCAGGTAACATTTACGGATTTAGCAACGGCAGGCATATAGTACGCTGAATTAGCTGCTGTAGTCCCGTTAAAGTAACAGCCTGTGAAAGAGACCGCGAATGTGTATGTTCCTGGTGTTGAGAGTGTGTAGTCAAACCATGTGGCTGTAGTTGCAGGTTCTGCATCTTGGTCAAAAGTTGTTTTAGTTCCATCTGGCGCCGTAATGGTGAATATATACGTCTTGATAACTCGAGCGGCAGTAACAGCTGGAGTAAGCCAAACATTGACCAACACGTATTGGCCAACACCTACAGGGTTTTGGTTTACGCTAAGCTCACAAACTGGCTGAACTGTATCAGCGGGAGTTGCCCCTGCGGGTAGTGGCCCAGACGTGCTTACTTCTGCACCTTTTACTGGGGCAGCAATGTTTGAATCCAATATCATTAGAGTTGAAGTAGTCATCAATATTATCAAAATGATCGCGGAAATTACATGTGTTTTACTTATTTTGTTTTTCATTTTTTTCTCTTCCATTTCATTTTTTTGAGGAAAAACAAGTCTTAAATCTAAGATACTGCCTCCCCTCAATGTAGGGCATCTTTCAATCAAATTGCTTATAACACTGTGCGTAAAGTGCCCACTGAAGACACAATTTGGTCTTAATACATACAGAAGAATTTTGCAAACTCCAAATGCTCTAAATCACCATCGAGAAAAAAGAAAAGTTTGCTAATTTCTAAATTAAGATCCTGCACGAAAAATGATTTTAACAATTAACTTAGAAGCTATTCAGACCGTTGAATTTAGTCAAAAAAATTAAAAAAAGGGAATAGGGGTTGGTTTTTTTTTTGGTTTATGCTCGTTTTGTTCTGATCATTAATACTGTTGCGATTGCTATTGCAATTATTATGGCAATTGCTGCTGCGGCTGTGTATGTCATTATATCTGTTGGGCTGGCTATTGCTGGTTGAACAGTTTGTACTGGAGTTGGTGTTGCTGTTTGGGCTGCTGCTACGTTTGCGTATGTTTGTGCCCATGAAGCGCCGTATGAATTACTGCCGCCGAACGTTGCTGAGATCTTGTAGTCGCCTGCGAGTGTTGGTATCCATGTGTATCCGAAGTGTCCTGTTGCGTCACTTGTTACGGTTGCAAGATGCATAAAGTTGCCATTTGGATCGACTGCGTCAATAGATACTGGAACTCCGGTGACGTTTGCCATACTCCATCCTGGCCATGTTGTCTGTAGGTGTATGTAGCTCATGTAATCGCCCATTGATGCTTCTGAAACGCATGGCGTTCCTGGTTGGGCTGCTGATTGATCTAGAACTGAACCTGTAATGATTGCGCCTGTTCCTGCAGTTATTGATGTTTGTGGTGCTGAAACTGTGGTTGTGCTTGGACCTGTTCCTGTAACGTACATGAGTCCATCGTATGTGTCCTGATACATTGTGTAGCCATCAGACATTGGTCCTGCTACCATTGGTTCATCTAATCTGTAAATAAGGGATCCGTCAGTCATGTTGATTGCATAGGTGCAAAAGCCTCGTTCGTATGGTGCACTTGGTGTGTGTTCGTTGCTGTCGATGTAGAGAACTCCATTAGCAATTTCTGGTGTGCCTGTGCCTGGGTTAACGCTTAAACCATTCTGTACATAAGGTGTCTCAAATGGAACTGTTACTGGTTGGTAAATCCATTCAATTGCGCCAGTTGTTTCGTTAAATGCATAATCTCCTCCGTAGCCAATAGCAATGAATGTTTTGCCGTCTGAAGCCTGTGTATAGCCCCAGAAGTCACCCCAAGGATACTGTGTAGCAGTTGACCAAATTATGTGTCCGTCCAGTTCACTAAATGCTGTAACATGCATGTTTTCCATAACGCAATAGTATGCTCCACTGTCAGCGACAGCTGTGCCCGGGTTAAATGGTGATGTGTCTCCAGTTGATACGTTAAATTGCATTCTTCCTGTATTCAGGTTGTAGCCGATAATTGAGCCGCCATCAAGATTTCCTTCGGTGAATCGGACTTGTGTAATGGAAATACCTGTGTTCCAGTCAATCTGACCTAAGCTACCAAATGTAGATGTTATGTTGCTTAATATTCGCAGGGCACCATTGGTTTGGCTTGGTGGGTATGTTGTCCAGTTGATAATACGGTAGTTTGGATTAGTGGTGTTCCCTAAGTTCTGGAAGCTTATCACGTATCCATTGTGTTGTGTACCTGTCAGGTATGTTCCTGGAGTAGTGCTCGGTGGTGCTGTTACATTGTATAGTATTGCGCCAGTTGCGGGATTAATTGTGTATAAGAGGGAGCCTGAAAGCGTCATGAGGCTTGCTGTGTATGTGTTGGTGTCGCCTGAGTCAAGAACTTCACCGCTAGTTGCGATTGAGTAATCAATGAATGTGGGTGTAATGCCATTGTATGGTGCTACTGTTGGAATCTCGTAATAAATTTTGCCAGTTTGTAAGTCATAGCAAATAGCACAGCTGATGAATGATCCATTATACCATTGTACAGTTTGAGTTGCATATGCTCTTCCTTCAAAGACTACGCTGGGCAATGTTGGAGTTGCTTTGTTTCCAAATTGTCCTGTTTCGCCGCCGATGATTCCCGCTGGGAACGAGTTAACTTGTTGTTGACTCCAAAGTATGTGTGCGGTTTGTGATCCTGTTATGTAAGGACCCATGTAGCGTGGTGCTGCGTTCATTGAAGCTCCGCCATACCAGCCCTCCCATGGGTAGTTTCCGCTGATTGTGGACCATTCTCGATTGTTAAGTGATATTGGTCGTGTCCAGTATTGATTTGTTGGTAGTGCTGAAGACCACGAGGCAACGAAGTTTTGCTGTACTGTAAAAGTAACTACTTGAGATACTGCTGCATTATAGAATTCTGACGGATAGGTTGTTGGAGTTGAGCCGCCAAAAGCTGCAACATTGGAATTCGCTGATCCATTTATTTGTCCGTTAAGCCATCCGCCTGCTGGGAAATACTGCGCTGGAGCAGTAAAGACTGCTGACCAGTTGCCGACTTGATCAGGATAGTAGTCAAACCATGATGTTCCGTCTGCGACATAAGAATTCAAATTGTTTACTGTGTCAGTGGTTCCATCGGGCTTTGTGAATGTTACTGTATATCCGACACGGCAACGGTTTGCGCCTGGAGGGGGAGTTGTCCACATGTTAACTAGTAACTGTTGGCCTTTGCCTATATTTCCAGGTGAAACGCTAAGGTAAGCTATTGGACTCCAAGTCCAAGCTGCAGTTTGCCCTGCGGGTATGGTAGTCCAAGTTTGAGTGACGTTTGTGTATGATCCGCCGAATTCTCCTGGGAGCGGTGTATATGCTTTAGCTGATGCTATTATTGGATCATGCATTATTGTTAGTGCTGAGGAAGCCATTAAAAATATTAAAATGATCGCGGTAGTTATTTGTGTTTTACTTAGTTTGTTTTTCAATTTTTTTTCTCTTCCATTTCATTTTTTTGAGGAAAAACGAGTCTTAAATCTATGATAGCGTCTCCCCTCAATGGAGCACATTTTGTATTGAAATTGTTTATAACGTTGTGTGTAAAGTGCCCACTGACAACATAATTAGAGGTCATTCGCTCCTGCCTAAGTTGAAGTATGGAAAGTGTTATAACTGCACTTAGTACAATTGTTGTATCACATAAGCAGCGCTTAGACTAATGGGCAGAGCTTAAACGCTGGTTGATTAAAATGCAAAACGACCTAGTATCAAAATTATCAGAGTTCGGCTTCACAACAAATCAGGCAAAGGTATATCTAACTATAGTTCAGCATGGATCAAATACTGCAGGAAAAATTTCAAAACTTGCACAATTACATCGCCAGGACGTATACGTGACATTATCCAAACTTGAAAAAATGGGCCTAATTATAAAAACAATCGATAAACCAGCCTTAATTGAAGCCATTCCAATCGAAAGGGCACTAAGCCGCTTGGTTTCTAATGAAAAGACGAAAGCAAAAACAAGAATTTCGTTCCTAGAAGATAATCTTAAAAAATTAAGCGCTGCTGTAATAAATAACCAAAATACTGAAGATATGCAAGAAGAAGACGAATTCATCCCGCTGATGACAGACGATCAAGTAAAGAATAGAGCAACTTTAACATTTGAAGGAGTAAAGAAAGAATGTGATTTATTTTTCGATTTTGAAATGATAAAGGGATTAACAAGTGAGTTAAAGAAACGGTTTAGAAAAATGGATAATGGAGTAAAAATTCGCATTATTGTCAAAAATGTTGAAAATATGAAAGAAGTTTTGAGGATTATAAAAAGAATAAGCCGTCCAAATAAGAAGATTGAAGTTAAAATATTTCAAGACGATGGTTCAATACCGTATTATGTTTTTGATCAACGGGAACTTTGGGTTAGCATGGAAAAGAAAACAGAGGTTGGTCTACCATGTGTTTTATGGACCAACGATAGAAACATGATAAAGTTCTTCCAATACTACTTCGATGAAACATGGAACAACTCTAAAGCCAATACTGTGTACCCGCAAAGAACTGTAATGAGCGAATTGGTTAACGCTTAACAGATGGGTAATTTCGTTTTATGCTTCCCTGATTCTTGGTTCATATACTTTTAGAAAAACAAAACTGGAAAGCGTTATTGCCGCAGCCGCTAATATAAGAAAAGGCAATTGATCCAGCAAATCTTCATTATTGACAACAGAAAATCATTGGAGCCTAAATGAAGGCAAAAAAGACTCGCGAAAGTTGCCGAAATGGGTTGGGCACTAAACATTATTATCCAACTTATAGTAATCAGTAAAAAGTTTCCTCTCAGAATGGCAGATTTGCCTCTGAAAAAACCTGACAACTTCAATTTGCCCTGATTCTAATTTGAGACTTGTTTAAATTCACATTAACATCGTACATTTCTACCATGAAAGATGGTAGAGCATTAAATTTAACCCACAATTCTTAAATCGCCCTTAAAGCGAGCATATTTAGATTAATTAAATGCAACGCTCTACCGAGGCTAATTATAAACTTAATGCATTAAAGATTTCAGCTATAGCAATCTTTAGCGTTGTTTTAGTTGAGGTTTCCGTAGGATTAATTGTTAACAGTTTAGCTATTCTAAGCGACGGACTACATGCTTTACTTGATGCCGTATCAACTATAATGTTGTTTTTTGCGGTTCGTGCTTCAATCAAGCCTCCAGACGAAGAACACACGTACGGCCATGAAAAGTTTGAAACGATCGGTGGACTTATCGGTGGAATAGTCTTAATTGCTGTTGCTTTCTTAATTTTTTACGAAGCTGCCATGAGGTTAATAGTGGGAGGTCAGATTCATCAAAATGTTGAACTTTATGGGTTCATTGCTATTGGATACGCGATGTTTATCGCTTCATTACGTGTTACGATTTTCAGGAAGACCCAGCATGTTGAAAGCCCTTCTATGAAGGTTGGTCTTTACGATGCAATTTCAGATTTAAGCTCAACTCTATTGGCTCTGTTAGGCTTTGCTTTAGCCACCTTAGGCTTTTTCTACGGGGATGCCATAGCATCAATCTTTCTCGGAATCATGCTTAGCTATTTGAGCGTTAAACTAGTCAGATTTAGCGTAATGGAGCTTAGTGATACCGCTTCGAAGGAGATAGTTCAAAAAATAAGAAAAGTAATTGTTTCACATGAAGACATAGTTAAAACTGAAAACCTCAAAGTTCGAAAAGTTAGCTCAAAAATCTTTGTGGATGCTTCAATTCAAGTTTCAAGCTATATGAGTTTAGAAGAAGCGCATTCTTTAGCAACTAAAATTGAAGCCGACCTCAAAGAATCTTTGGGTAACGTAGATGCCACGATCCACATTGAACCTTCTGAAAAAGATGCAAAAATGGACCAATTAGTAGAGAAACTCGCTTTAGTGAATGGCGTTAAAGAGGTAGATGAAATCTCCACAATTTACACAAGCGGTAAATTCTACATTACTTTGCATGCTTATGTTAACCCTGAGATGACAGTTGAAGAAGCACATAAGATAGCTGAAACTATTGAGCAAAGAATGCAGGCTGAAATTAAACCGCTTGAAAATATCACAGTGCACGTTGAACCGGCAGGCGTGGCTGTTTCTGCAGTTGACGTTGATGAGGCTCAACTTCGCAAGGTTGTCAATGAAGTTGCAAAGGGCATCGCAACTGATCTACGTATTAAACGCATAGTAACTTATTCTGCATTAGGAAAACGTTACATTAACATCGACTGCTGCTTTACAAAATACATTCAAATTAAAGAAGCTCACCGTATTGCCTCAGCAGTTGAAAAAGAAACAAAAGAGCGCTTTGCAAACGCTATCGTCACTGTCCACATAGAACCAGAATGCCAATAACGACTAAAATTAAGGACAATACCTTCAAGGGCTTTAACAATCAAATATCTTGCATTTTAACACAGAAATTTACTAAAAATCCATTTAAAGCTTAAATTATATAGTATCTATTGGAAATTAAGCCGCAGGAGAATGCTACCTTATATGCTGTCTCGCTCAGCTATAGTAAAGTTGAAAGCAATCCTTGTTATCGATCTTCTTATTGTAAGTGCAGCCGTTGGAATCTATGTTTATCTTCAAGACAAAGGCATGATAACAGGTCTACTCTGTCCTCTAAACTTAACCTAAAAAAAGTGCGGCATAAGCAAAAGACTTTGCCAGTCAAGTAAACTGATGTACATGAGGAACCGTCAACAAGTGAGTGAGAAAAGTGAAAAACGAAAAAACTGAAAAAAAATACATGCCTGAAATTCCGAAAAAAGAAATCGATGAACTAAGAAACACTATCAAAGCTGCCTCTGAGAAAATAATTGCTGAAAACATTGAGCGCATGAAAAAAGCTGATCCTAACAGACCCGAAGCCATGAAATATTTTGATGAAATTGCAAACTTGTTTGGTCAACGCCAAAAAGAGATTGCGGCTGAGAAAGAGAAAGGGCAAGAAAGTTATTGGTTACATGTGCTTGTTTGCTCCGACAGAATTGATTTTGGCGGCAGACGCCATTCCAGTTCGAGTTAATTCAGGCTGGTATGATGCTTCTAAAATTGGCGACAGAGTTGTGCCAGTTGAGGTTTGCCCAGTTATCCGTTCAACTATAGGCGCAAAAATGATTGAGCTCTCACCTTTTCTTGAGCAAAGCGATGCTTTGATTAGTGTTTTAACATGCGACGGAATGACTAAACTAAGCGAAATTTTAAGTGATTACAAAACTAGTTTGGGGAATGAATGTTCCAAGAGTTAAAGATTCTGCACATTCACTTCGTTTTTGGAATGATGAAATAAGACACATGAAAACGCAAATTGAAAAGTTCACAGGCAACAAAATTACTCGGAAAAACCTCAAAGAAGCTATCGAGCAAACGCAGAGAGCAACAAAAGCTTTTCGCCGTCTACAAGATTTGCGTAAAGGTCCACCTGTAATTATGGGCAGAGACGCCATGCTTGTTAATCAAACGTACTTGTGGGATGATAAAAAGCGTTGGACAGAGAAAACTGAAGCCTTATGCGATGAGCTTGAGAAGAGAGCTCAAAGGAAAGAGTGGGTTTGCCCACCTGATACTCCACGGGTACTGGTTACGGGTACACCGATGTTTTGGCCTGACAACTGGAAGCTGCCAACTCTTGTTGAAGAAGCTAATCCTAAGGGCATCATTGTTGCAGACGAACTTTGTTCAGGCGAAAGAATTCTAAACGACCCAGTTGGCGTAGACGAATGGACAATGGATGACATGCTTAACGCTATTGGAGAACGGTATCTTGATGGCTTCCACTTGCCCCTGCTTCACTTCAAGCGATGGAAACGAAGACAGAATCAACTGGCTACTGAACAAGGTTAAGGAATGCGAATGTTCAAGGCGTCATTTACTATGTAGTGCGCGGCTGCATGCTCTACGCCATGGAGTACACCAGAATTAAGAAAGCTCTTGACAAAATAAACATCCCAGTATACTACCTTGACACCGAATACACCAGAGAAGACGTTGGACAAATGAAAACACGTGTTGAAGCGTTCCTTGAAATGTTAACGGCAAGAGTTGATTTCTAAAGGTGATTTCATGATTACTGTTGGAATGGATTTAGGCACTCAAAGAGTAAAAGCAGTAGTTCTAAAAGATAATGCTGTTGTTTCAAGAGAGCAAGCTTTCTCAGGATTTGACCCAACCAAAGCCGCTGAAGCAAGCAGTAGACGAAGCACTAAAAAAAGCAAATCTGAAAACTTCTGACATAGCCTATTTTGTTGCCACGGGTTCAGCTATGGACATGGCACCTTACGCTAACAGCACTGTAAGCATGATGGGCGCTGACGCAAAAGCAGGAGTTTACCTTTTTCCAAAAGCCAGAACAATAATTGATGTCGGCGCGGAAGAAGCAAGAGCCGTCAAATGCGATGAAAAAGGCGTTATGGTTGATTTTGTTGTTAACGAACGCTGCGCCGCTGGTGCAGGAGCATTCATTGAAGCAATGGCAAGAGCTTTAGAAGTTAAATTGGAAGATATGGGTCCATTGTCGCTTAAGGCGGAACGGGCAAGCCCCATAAATGCTTCCTGCGTAATCTTCGGCGAATCCGATGTTGTTTCTCTTATTCATCGCCAAGAATCTAAGCCTGAAATTGCAAGAGCAGTTTTTGATGCGATGGCTGACCGAATTTCATCCATGGTTCATAGGTTAGGAGTAAACCCTGAAGTGGTTCTGGTTGGTGGCGTAGCTAAAGACGTTGGTTTTGTTGCATCGCTAAATAGAAAATTAGGGGTTAACGTGTTGATTCCTGAATATCCTGATTATGCTGGCGCTTTTGGCGCAGCTCTTAACAGCGGCAAGCCGAGCTAAGGAGGGGCAAAAATGAAAGAAGCCAAGCATAGTTAAAGATGAACGTTGAGTTTTGGCGTTGGCGTGAATATCATCGTATATTGCCGGATAAGAAATGGACAAACAAAGACATTAATTACTGCAGGCGTTGATGTTGGTTCTGTCGGTTCAAAAGCTGCTATAATGGTTAATGGCGAAGCATATTCGTGGGGAATAACGCGAACTGGCTCTAACAGTCCTGAAAGCGCAAATAAAGCTTTAGATTGGCGCTCTGGAAGGAACTGGCTTAAAGTAAGCGACCTCAAATACATTGTTGGCACAGGCTACGGACGAGTTAATGTTCCCATGGCAAACAAAGCCATAACAGAAATTGCTTGCCACGCCAAAGGCGCAAATTATATTTGGGGACCAAGCGTCCGAACCGTGCTTGATGTTGGTGGACAAGACATCAAAGCCATCCGCATCGACGAAACAGGCAGAGTAGTTTCTTTTTTGATGAATGATAAATGTGCGGCTGGAACAGGCAGAGGCATGGAAGTTTTCGCTGATTTGCTAAAGATTCCAATTGAAGAAATCGGAGCAAATCTCACTACAGGTTGATGAGGAACCGCCGCCAGTAAGCTGCACATGTGTGGCTTTCGCAAAAACCGAAGCCATGGGGCTTTTGCGTAAGGGCTGGTCTAAAGAAAAAGTTTTGGCTGCTTACACACGGGCTATGGCAGTTCGCATGGCTAATTTGATTAACAGAGTAGGCTTAGAAAAAGAATTGGTTGTTACAGGAGGGCAATCGAAGAACATTGGAATTGTCAGCAGAATAGAGGTTGTTTTGGGCGTGAAGTGTTTGCCTATGCCTAATTGGCGAGAGAACGGCTTAGACCCAATGGTTGCAGGCGCGTTTGGTGCAGCGCTTTTTGGCAAGGCGCTGTACGAGAAAGCACAGAAAACTTAGACGGAAGATTGAAAGTTATTATTACACATTATGGGTACAGCGACGGTTCAGGCGAATACTACATAACAATCGACACAGACAAATGCAGTGGCTGCGGCAAATGCGTCAAGAAGTGTCCTCAATCAGCGCTTCAGCTGGAAACAATGTTCATAGATCTTGAAGATAAAACCGTTGCATCAGTTGTCGAAGAGCATCGGAAAAAAATAAAGTACACCTGCTCCTCCTGCAAACCCGAAAACAATAATTCCCCATGTGTGTTAGCCTGCGATTCTAAAGCGATTAAGTGTACGTGGAATTCCCATTAAGTCTACTAATTAATACCTCATCAAAAGTGAAATTGAACATGCTAAAGCATATTTAACTCGCATATTTTTTCTTAGTGTCTATAAATAAGTATGGGTATACCGTCACGGTGATACTGTTTTAGGATTCGTTAACTTTATTTACGTTAGAGTAATCTAAAGTATTACTTTAACGGGGGAAATTTAGTGGCGAAAAATTCACAGTCAAAAGATGATGCATTAGAAGCTTTAGACTTTATTGTAAATGTTCTAAAAGAACATGAAAGAGATTTAGACAAATTAATCAATGAGTTAGCAACAGTTACCGAACAACTTGGGGATACCGGAGCAATTAAACGGCAAAGTAGAAAAAGTTGAAGTAAAAATAAAGAATTTACAAAAAGAAGTGACAAATCTAATCAGCCTCCTATCAGGCAACGCACCCAAAGAAGCGATTTCTGCTACAACTAATGCTGTTAAAGAAACATGTAAATCAGAGCCAGGCTGTACCTGCCGCAGTTGCTCATAGTGGACCTTCTGTGATTTTGAAGTGTAAGCAATGGGAAGATTTTCAATCTTTAGCTTTCCAAGCTCAAACGTTGTCTTTTAGGTATAAAGAAGATGAGAAACTTTTCCAAGCTGATGCACTTAAAGGAAATCAAATTATTACTTATAGTGGGGCAGCTTCCGAAGTTGTCTGCTGTTTTGAAGTCATGGTTGTCTAAGCAACTGGATGTTCCTGAAAAGAATATTTTGGAAGGCGTTTTAGCGATAAGCTAAATTCATTATTTTTAATCGCTTATTTTTAATTCATAATTCTTTATAAGTATTCTGGTGTATCTTAAGTCTTGTTAGTGATTGGAGGGTTAGTTGAGGTTGAAGGCTAAACCACTCAGCCAAATGAATTTTTCCGTTTTCGAAGCCTTCTCCTTTCTCCTCGATGACGGATGGCAATGGTTAGCCAACAAACAAAACCAGCCCTCCAACACAACATTGTATCTAATTTAACACTTTTGTAACAACCGATTATACAAATTGTTATATCATTGAATTCAATCACAGTTCACTTAAGTAGATTGTTTGGCTATTGATGTGAAAGAACAAAAAAGCCAAAGCTTCCGAAAAAGCGGTTGCTAAAGAAAATAAACAGAAGATATGAACACCGGTCGGATTACTCAACTCTTTGAAATTTTATATTAAAACATCGACTAATTATCAGATAGGTTGACCCATTCCGCCGTAAATGCATTCAAGACCAAAAACGCAAGTTTCTTTATTGCTCGATTTTTATCAATTTAATAACTGAGAAAATGCTTTCATGAAGCTCCAACTTATCAAAATATGTAAAAAAGATATTTAAAATTATTAAAGGATAGAAAGCATGTTTAACCTGATTACTTAAGTAAGTTAAATGCTGGTTTATTTTGGCGTTGTCAAGATATTTGAGGTGGAATGGCTTTATTATGATTCCAGCTTTTAAATCAGAGTGGAAAGTTTGGCTTTCAACTACCCATTCAGATAGTTCTGAATCATGTGCTCTTATGAATTCAGAGAAATTTGCAAAGTTTTCATGAAGTGAAATGCAGACTGCATCCCAACCCATTCCTCTTCCGTCCAAAACTAAAATTACGTTGGGTTGCTTCATGTACCATTCTTTCATTTTCTGTAAGGCTTGATGTTTTTTCTTCGCCTGTTTTATATTTAAGTTTGCTTTTCAGAAATGTTAAAGCTGCTATTTCAAACCCGATTTGACCAAACTTCGGTATAACTGTGTATCCTTCTATGAAGTTTTCTTCAAGCATTGCTCTTCTTCGGGTAACTGTAGGTTGAGAAACACCTAGGGATTTTGCAAGTTGCCTATCGCTTCTATGAGAATCCTTCATTAATTCGAACAATATTTTGTAGTCTATGGGTTTCAGTTCTTTCATTGCAATCAACTTTTACTATTCACTAGCTTTTTTGACATCATATATAAACTTCATTGTTGAATAAACAAAAAATCCTTCCAGTCTTAACAGGGCAACAGTAACATGAATAGATACTCTTAAGAGAAAAAAGCCGCTTAAACACTATGCAGGAGCTCGAAAAATAATGTCACCTCAAATTTTAAAAGATATCGAGCAAGAAATCACTTATCTGCTAAGAGATTTAATACGTATAAACACAACTAACCCTCCAGGCAACGAAACAAAAGCAGCAACACTACATAGCCCAATATCTTAGCAAAGGAAGGCTTCAAAACTGAAATTATTGAGTCAGCGCCAGGAAGAGGCAGCGTAATCACGCGGCTTAAAGGAACAGGCGAAAAACCCAATCTACTTTTGCTGTCACATCTCGATGTCGTTGCAGCTAACCCAAAAGAATGGACCGTTCACCCGTTTGAAGGAATAGTCAAAGATGGCTATGTTTACGGCAGAGGCGCCTACGACATGAAATGCATGACAGCCATCGAAATCATGGTTATGAAACTTTTAAAGAAAAACAATGTCAAACTTAAAGGCGACGTTGTTTTGGCAGCCACAGCAGACGAGGAACAAGGCGGCGAAGAAGGGGCAGGCTACCTTCTGCGAACATCACCGAGAAAAAGTTTGGTGTCCATACGTTATTAATGAAGGCGGCGGTTTAGCTTTTCCATCCAAAAAAGGGTTACGTGTTCCCAGTCCAGACGGCTGAAAAAGGGATTCTGTGGCTCAAAATAAAAGCAAAAGGAACTCCTGGTCATGGCTCAACTCCTAACATGGCTGATAACGCTGTAATGCGCATGAACAAAGTTATAGATAAACTTGGAAACTACAAGCCGAAACCATCTATGTGCCCACTCTCAAAGAGTTTCTTGCTGAAATGGCGAAACAAGACCCTGAACTTAATGCAGACTTTTTCACGTTTACTCGCCAACCCCATGCAGAGTGAACAAATTCTTGATGAGCTTGCAAAGAAGGACCGAGCTGTTAGCTGAAGAAATCAGACCACGAACCAAAATGACCATTGCACCAACCATGATTCATGGCGGAGTTAAAGAGAATATTATTCCTTCAGAATGCGAAGCCGTGTTTGACTGCAGAATTCTTCCTGGACAAAGACGTGAATGAAACAGTTGATTTAATCAAAGGTTTGCTTGCAAGATGTTGGCTTAGATAAGTTAAGTTTTGAGTTTATTCAAAAGCATGATGGTTCAGAATCAACCACAAACACGCCGCTCTATCGAACCATTACAAGTGTTCTAAGAGAGTTTGAGCCTGACTGCGGAATAACACCAACATTAACCACTGGCGGAACTGATTCGCGGTTCTTCAGAGAAACATGGCAGCATATGCTATGGTTTCCAACCTATGATTCCAGATGAACCAAACGACCAATTAGAAAAACGGATGCATGGCATTGACGAGCGAATAACCATTGAAAACCTTGTTTATGGAACAAGCATACTCTATGAAACAATTAAAAGATTCATGAGCTAAACAAAATCATACTTCTATGGATATACCGAGGAAATCACTCAATTTTTTGCCGCTGAATCTTTTTTTTCGAGAGATGGCGCAACCTTTACTTTTCTTTGATCACTTCAATGCTTTAATTTTTGTTTATCTCTTTTTCGCTAATTTATGTGCATGTTTTGGATAGTTATTTTAAGAATCAATGAAGTGTTCCACTTATTTTTTTTGTTGACGGTCGGATTCGTCGTCTATGCACATTGTCTAGGAGTGCTTAGGTTTTTTCTATTTTTTTGCAACGTGTTTTAGCTTGCTTTTTTGATTTAAAGTTTTATTTGTTTGCAGGTTGAGTCTTTATTCGTCAATATTCGTCACAAAAATGCAGAAAAGTAAATACTGATTTTGATACTCTATTATCACCAAAAAAATGATTTGACATACCAAAATTTTTATACTAATTACGTCTTTTAACAAGCAAGATGAGATTTAATTTGGTGTTTAATTCAAAATGACAAGCGAGCAAACAATAATTAAGCAAGACAACAAAAATTTTGAAGCCGCCAAATTCGTCGGCTTAATCTCTGATACTCATGTCCCAAAAAGAGCCATGTGTATTCCAAAAAAGGTTTTTGAATTTTCGCAAACGTTGATTTTATTATTCATGCTGGCGACTTAGTGGAGTTAGCTGTTATTGATGAGTTGGAGCAGGTGGCGCCTGTTTTGGCGGTTCACGGTAACATGGATTGTGTTGAAGCTCATGAATGCTTTACCCAAGCTTAATTCCCTTAAAATTTTTGATTGGAAAATAGGGGTAATGCATGACCCTGATAGCCTTTACGGGCCAGGGAAGATTGAAGAAATTGCTAAAGATAACGGCTTCAACGTTTTTGTTTATGGACATACTCATATTTCAAAAATAAAATGGGAAGAAAAAACTCTCTACATTAACCCTGGAAGCCCAACTGACCCAGCATCTTTCCTAAATAAGCCGTCAGTTGGATTGCTAAAAATAACAAAAGAAGCTATAACTCCCAAATAATTAACCTTTAACCCATAATAAAGACCAATATAAGAATAGAGTATAGCAGTATTCCAAAAAACATTGAAACCAAGCCAAATAATCATTGTTGCAAGCATAAGTTTTTTTCTGTTAAAGCAACCTTTCAAGCCTTGAAAGCGCCAAGCAAGAACAAACCAGACGCCAAACGAAACTGCTATTATGCCAAGAGGCACATGAATTAAAGTAATAATGGACATTATGCCGTAAACATGTGCAACGACAAATTCTGGAATTACTGCTAGAACAAAAGAAGGAATCATAATCGCAAATATAACTGTAAGATGCAAAACAACCGCTACGGCCATTATTTTTCCATGCTGCTGAAACATCAGCTTTTGTTTAAGCCAGTAACCGTAAACCAGCAAGCCAAAACAATAATTTGAATTAATAAAGCTAGCAGTGGGAATGACGAAGAAGGATTAGTAATAAGAGACATGCAGTTTACAACTAACCAGTTAAAAGCTAACGCGTATAAAGTTTCACTTTCACTCACCCCTCCCCTGCACCAAACAGTCAGTTTCTGCAACCGCCTTAAAAGCAAAAAACGCCAAAAGCAGTATTTCGAGGTAAAAAAATGGAGCATTGTAAAAATCCCTGGAAAGACACATGCAAAAGCGAAAACATCAAACTGTATATCCAGATAAAAGGCGAAAAACTACCTATCTGCCAGCAATGCTGGATCAAAATAGCTGACCAAGAGGAAGAGTGGTGAAAGCAATGGAAAATTTCAGCGCTAACAGCGCCAAGATCATTCATTGGAAAAAACGTTAACCTTCACTTAAAAGATGGAGCCGTAATAATAAACGTACAATTAACAGGCATCCATAAAGGTGCAGGAAAAAACAACCTTAATCGAGTATACTCCTTATGGAAACCGCAGGGCCACCCGCATACCATTGAGAAACATCGCTTGGGCAGAAATTTTAAACTCAAATATAATGCAAACTAGCCGCCTAAAATGCTGCTAAAATAGATAAAAACAAAAATACAAGCCAAAACACTTCAAAGCCTATGCGTTGCTCAAACTGTGGTGTCTGCTGCACAGAAACAGAAATGCTGCTCTCCCAAAAAGACATCACACGCTTAGAGAAGAAAGGCTTCAGTAAAAACTACTTTGTAAAATTTGACAAGCAAGGCTATGCGCTGCTTAAAAATCGAGAAGGCTACTGCGTTTTCTACGACCTCAAAAATCGTGCAATGCAGTGTTTATGCTGATAGACCTTCAGGCTGTCGAGTTTACCCTGTTATATTGGATGAAGAAAAAGGAATAGTTTTAGATGATATCTGCGATTCACGAAACACCATTACAGAAAAAGAAAAAAAAATTAAGGGAAAAAGAGTGATTAAGCTTTTAGAGAAAATTGATAATGAAGCGGCAAACAGGCGTTCTTAAGTTATATGGAAATTAGAGTTATTTCGGTTTGATGCTTTTGCGCATTTTTGCATTGGCAGCAAGTTATTTTTGTGTTGTTTTTAGCTTCTGCATTCTTCTCGTGGAATTACGCTGGTTCTTACCAATTTACCACAGTAATCACAAATAAACTGTACTTCAGCAACGCGGTCGTTGGATTGAAGAATTTTAAGGGGCAAAATTATTTTCCTTCTTTTGATGCTTTGTCCTTTGCAAGCAAATATTCAATGTATTCTCTCATAGTGCGGTTAGTTTCTTTTGCTCTTTTTTTTGATGTCTTCGATGAACTTTGTCGGTAACTGTTATGCATTTGTATCCTTTTCTTGGCAAAACGTACCAATCTCCTTCCGTACTTTACAGTACTCTGGAATATATAATTAACGGTGCTGTATCATGCTACCTCGACTATTTGCGGCTTATTGTGAAACCTTATATAAATGTACGTTCGCTAACTATGATTAAGAGGGGAACATAAACGCCGAAAAAAGGCTACAAAAGCATCACTGTCAAGGCTGAAGTCTACGATTACTTCTTTAAAGAATGGCTCAAAGTCAAAGAAGAATACGCCATAAAAAAAGGCATTCACAGCTTCTCAGCCTACGTCACCTACCAGCTTATCCCAACTGATAAATGAAGACAAAAAACACAACGACAAACGCAAAATAGCCCTAAACTCCTACATCTTTAAATAATTCTTGACGTGACTTGTCAACGGTGAATTATTATGCCTTGCACGGTAATTGTTGGTGCCTTCTGGGGAGACGAAGGCAAAGGAAAAATAATCTCTTATTTAGCCCTAAAAGATAATCTTGATTTCTGTGTTAGAACAGGTTCAGTAAACGCAGCTCACACTGTTTGGTTTGAAGGCAAAAAATATGCTCTACACATGGTTCCTGCTGCCTTCATAAACCCAAAAACACGCCTTCTTATTGCTGCAGGAGCAAATGTCGATGTTAAAACATTTTTTGATGAAGTTGAATTAACTAAAGTACAAGGTAGAATTGGCATTGATCAAAATGCTTCAATAATTGAAGAAAAACATCGCGCACAGGACAAAGCAAGCGCCGTCAACAAAGGCATTGGAACCACAGGGCGAGGAGTTGGACCAGCCATTGAAGAACGTGTAAGACGCACAGCAAAACTTGCCAAAGACATCCCTGAATTGAAACCTTACCTTGCTGACCAAATCAAAGAAGTTAACGATGGCTTAGACGCTGGCAAAAAAGTGCTTCTTGAAGGCACACAGGGCTTCATGTTGTCACTGTTTTTGGGCGGCGGTTACCCATATGTGACTGGAAGAGACACAGGAGCATCAGCCATCGCTTCAGAAGCAGGCGTTGGACCAACAAGAGTTGACGATGTTCTGATAGTGTACAAATCATTTATAACAAGAGTTGGCGCTGGACCGTTACCTGGAGAAATAACAAAAGAAGAAGCGCAGAAAAGAGGCTGGTTTGAAGTTGCTGCTGGAACAGGCAGAGACCGACGTTCAGCACCATTTGATTTTGAGTTAGCAAAGAAAACCGCCAAAATAAACGGCGCCACACAAGCGGCAATGACAAAGCTAGACTGCATTTTCCCAACCTGCAGAGGTGCCAAAAAATACAGTGACTTGCCTAAAGAAGCCAAAGACTTCATAAAAGAAGTTGAAGACAAAACAGGAGTCCCTATTGTTTTAATCGGCACTGGACCAGAAGCAATGGAGATAATTGACCGCAGAAAATAGCAACTTTTATTTCTTAAAATTCAAACTCTCTTTCAAGGCGCAATATTATGTTAACATCCAAACGTTCAACTAAAGCTTCAGCTAGCTCTGCTAATACTCTTATTTGCGGCAGGCTTACTTGTTGGAGGATTAGGAATTTATTATGTCACTTACATGCAAGTAAATAACCTAAATAGTCAAGTTTCAAATTTGCAAAGTCAAGTCTCTGACCTCAGAGGCTTCCAAAACGCCACTTACCAAAACATCACTATTCTGCAGAATGGCACATCTCTTGAAACTCTATATGATAATGTTACGTAACTCAGTTGTTTTAGTACAAGGCGACACCAGCAGTGGAGGCGTGCAAGGATCAGGTTTTGTTTACACATTTTGCGGATAGAACTGTTGTTTTAACTAATTACCATGTTGTTCAAGGCACCACTGGGTTAAGCGTCACTTTCTCAGATGGAAACGGCTACTCAGCCACAGTTCTTGGGACAGACCCATACTCTGATTTAGCGGTTGTTTCAGTTAACTGCACCTGCATCAGAGTTTAAACCACTTACCATCGTAAGTTCCTCCACTTTAGCTGTAGGTGAATCAGTTATCGCAATTGGAAACCCCTATGGACTAGTAGGATCATTAACAACAGGCGCAGTGAGCGCACTAGGAAGAACCATAACCGAAGATACAGCTGGAGGACTACGCAATCGCCAACATTATCCAAACAAGCACACCGATAAACCCTGGAAACTCAGGAGGACCACTACTTAACGCAGTCGGAAATGTTGTAGGCATAACAACAGCAATAGTTTCTAATTCACAAGGATTAGGCTTCGCTATTCCATCAGACACCATCCTAAGAGAAGTTTCCGCTTTGATAACAACAGGCTCATACAATGGACACTCATATCTTAGGCGTCATTGGAGAAGACATGGTTACACTATAGCTCAGCAAACTCACTGCAAGCGTTACCTATGGCTGGCAAATTGCCACAGTAGTAAGCGGAGGACCCTCAGACGGCAAATTAAAAGTCGGCGACATCATAATTGCCCTGAACAACCAAACAATCAGAAACAACGATGATTTAGCAAGCTACTTAGAAGAACACACTTTGCCAGGCGACAATCTAATCGATAACAGTTGTTAGAGGAAACTCACAAATCCAAGTAACATGTTATTCTGGGAACAAGACCTGCCACCAACTAAATTTCTTAAATCTTATTTTCTTGTTTTACCATAGTCTAATCAATCGATAAAGTAAATACTATTTAACAAACGCATATCTTTGATAGCGTATGCAGTGAAGAGTTAATTATTACCTCTCACTTTAACTAATTGCGGATTAAGACGCATCTGCATTTTCGAGTTGATTTTTTTGGAGTACAAGTGGCTAGCATTAACGGTAACAACCATCGGCGTTTTAATGGTTGGCATAGATACACGAATAGTCATCATCGGTTTACCTCAAGTTTCGCAGCAATTACAGGCAAACATAGAACAAGCAATTTGGATAACACAAGCCTACGTTTTAACCAACACATTAACGCTTTCTATAATTGGGCGTTTAGGCGACATTTTTGGTAGAGTAAAAATCTACACTTATGGATTTGCCTTATTCACTGTTGGTTCAGCATTAACCAGCTTTGGAACGAACCCTACTGAAGTAATCATCTTTAGAGGAATACAAGGAGTGGGCGCAGCATTAGTATTTACCAACAGCATTGCCATAGCAACAGATGCAGCGCCAAGAAGCCAATTGGGATTATTTTTAGGCATAAACCAAATAGCCTTCCGCGCAGGGGCACTTTTAGGCTTAACGCTTAGCGGATTAATCCTTTCATTTCTTGATTGGCGAGCTCTTTTCTACATTAACATTCCAATCGGCATATTTGGAACCTTCTGGGCAAGAAGACAGCTAAAAGAAACAGCACTTTTAGACAGTAACAGACATATCGATTGGGTAGGCTTTGCCTTGTTTACTGCTTTTCTATTTTGTTTAATGGTTGGATTAACTTATGGTGCCTATGGTACAAGCGGATTAACAACTTCTTACAGTCTCTTGATAGCTTCAGCAGTGCTGATTATTATTTTCCTATTGTATGAACGACGCGTTGATTGCCCACTGATTTATCTTCGAGTGTTCAGAATCAGGGAAGTTTCAGGCGGATTATTTGCTCTGCTGTTCAACATCATTACTTGGACAGGAGTGCTTCTTACTGCTCAGCTTACAATTTCAACTGGTAGATAATCTTAGTCCTCTGCAGGCGGGTTTGAGAATTCTGCCATTTGAAATTGCTTTTTTAGCAGTTGGACCCCTCAGCGGTAGATTAGCAGACAAGTATGGGCAATCACAATTTACTGTAACAGGCTTAGTTCTAAGTAGCATTGCACTGTTTCTTTTCTCAACCACAAACGCAACGACATCTTATTTAACGTTAAGTATTTACATGATATTGTTAGGCGTCGGTACTGGACTGTTTGTTGCACCAAACTTGAGGGCAGTTATGAGCTCAGTTCCAACGGAAAGACACGGAGTTGGGTCAGCACTTTTCACGTTATTTTTAAACATTGGCTTAACTGTGAGCCTAAATCTTACAGTTTTAGTCATGTCCTTAACCGCACCATATAACTTAATAACACAAATAATAACCGCAGCAAACCCACAATCGATACCTGCGGGAGGAATAGCATTATTTTTAGCTAGCTTAAAAAACACTTACTTGGCATTTGCAATAATTAACACTTTAGCGATAATACCTGCGGTGATAGGGGGCAGAATTAAAAAAGTTGAAACGGAAGTGCCCGCGGCGGAAGATTAACCTTCAAAAAAACTCTTAACACCAGAAATGTTATGATCGTTTCAATATTGTAATTTACAAAATAAAATCTAAGCAACTTGCTTAAACAAGCAATATTTTGTAATTTAGCTTTAGATTATGTACTGCTTACTTTTGTTGCATTATGTCAGAGTGATCTCTTTCTAACGCTTTATTACTAATTATTTGAGAATAGCATGCAGAACAGTATGGCTTTTCATCAACTACATAAAGAATTGTTGAAACAATGCCAAGAGGTTGATCGCAACCTGTGCATCGACGAAGTTTATTGCTTTCATGAGCTAAATCTTTAGCTGGTTGCTCTTGATTTTGAAAAATTTTATTTTCAGGTATCAAAAATTCACATCCCAACCGTGTTTTTACCTTCTTTGTAGCTGAGATAATATATTTCACGCGTAAGCAAGTAAAAGTCTTTCCTATTTCCACTCCCTAAATGAAAAGTTTACAGAAAATTATCATTTAGAAATATTTGTTTGCTTTGGAAAATGTTTTCTTTTTCAAAAAGTAACGCGTAGTTATTGATTAATTGAGTTTAGCACAGTCAAGGATTTTCGGCATGAGGGACTGATTTTGGAAAAGTCTTATGTAGTTAATAGATTTTCACTATAGACCAATGAAGTTTAAGCGACTGACTGTTCTGCTCATTATTCTTATGTTTTCAACACTTTTCATAGTCCTCAGTTCAACAGCTAAAGCCGCTACAACAACGAATACGCCAAGCCTATACGTGGGCGTTGATGTTGCTTTTGAAAGCGTAACTGCAACGGAACAATTAATAAATAAAATCAGTTCTTACACAAATATCCTTGTTATTGGATGCACCGGGTATTATAATGAAACAAGACTGACTACCATTAGTCAGTACGTTTATGATAAGGGCATGTCCTTCATAGTTTATAGTGATTCCCACCGTTATCCATCTCAGCAATGGTTCACAAGTGCCAATTCCAAGTGGGGCAACAGCTTCTTGGGAATTTACTACTATGATGAACAAGGTGGAAAACAACTTGACCAAAATCCACCCACCGTAACAAAAGCAGACAACTATAGTGACGCTGCCAATCAATACGTTAATATCACCAATTTGTGGTTGCGAGGGTCACGTTCAATTACTCAAAATTTTGCTTACCCAACACAATACAAATTGTTTACCTCAGACTATGCATTTTACTGGTATGATTACGAAGCTGGCTATGACGCTGTTTTTGCTGAGTTCACTATGAATTATAGTCAACAGTTGAACATTGACCTTTGTAGAGGCGCAGCCACAGTTTTAGATAAAGATTGGGGCGTTATGATAACTTGGAAGTACACGCAACCGCCATACATGGAGTCAGGTCCAGAACTCTTTAACGATATGAAATTAGCATATCAAAATGGAGCCAAATACATTATAGTTTTTGATAGTAATGCAGATTATTCGCAAGATATTCTAACTCAGAATCAACTTAGTTATATGCAGCAGTTTTGGCAGTATGTTAAAGATAACCCAAGAACTATCAGCCCAGTAAGCCAGAGAACAGCATACGTTCTTCCTGTGGATTACGCTTATGGTTTTCGTGGACCAAATGATAGAATTTGGGGATTGTGGCCAAACGATTCTCTTACAGCTGGCATCTGCATGAACGTTTATACGCTTTTGCAGACAGGGGGAACTAATTTAGACATCGTTTACCCAAATGAACCACAAACTGTCGAGTCAATTGGCTATGGTAATATTAGCTATTGGAACGACACATTACTTTTAAGTGCCGCGACGCCGCCACAAGATCCTTCAACAATCGGTCAAAAAAACCTTTTCTCACTTGAAGCGTCCCTTTTTGCAATTACAGCCGGCATTGTAGCTACCTTTGCGGTTACAGTAATTTTTTTCAAGTTTAGAAAGACACGCTATAATGTGTAAAGCTAATCTTTTAACGATGGCTTTTGAAACGAGATTCATTATCCTTTCAAGACTCTAACATTAAATTAAGATTCAACTAACGAACATTGGGATTGTCTATACAGATTGTGCTACTTTCTTTGTATTTTGAGTCTGTCAAGAATAACAACAACACTGGAGTTGCCATTTCTGATCAAGTTGTTTTGGGCGGGTTTTGAAACTAAGCTTAAATCATTTGCAGGTTGAATACCGAAAAGTCCTAGGAAGTACTAAACTGTCCCCGAAAGTCCTAGAAAGTATGAGTTCAAATGCCGTTAACGCAAAGAGTTAGAAGTCATCCTTGAATCTATATAGTAATCAATCAAATTCACAAGGCAACAAAAATGAAGTAAAAGAAAAACTTTGGTAGTTTTTCTCGTTAGAGTTTGCGACTTCGAGAGGAGACGGTACTCCAGAAGAACATTTATGCGTCCTAAATACCTCTTTTTTGAATCTCGTCACATTTTCCTTTAAGCGAAAGATCACTTTGAAAGCTTTATTATTAACTTTCATGTAATAATAAGGCAGAGAAATAGGCGATTTTTGATGAATAAGAAAACAACAAAGAACATTACAGTTTTTGCTTTGATTTTACTAACGTCAGCACTCTTAATGGTCGTTATAAATCCTAATATTCCAGACGTGAAAGCGGCAACACAAGACTCTATATATGTTTATACCTCAATAGGCGGAACAATCTCAGCAGGTGGAACAAATCTAACTGGTGGAACCACCTACAATTATGATAATGACACAGCGGTTACCTTCCAAGCGACCGCTAGCGCCGGCTTTGAATTCTTGAATTGGGAGTATGCTTCATCGTCAGGAGGCGTAACTTCCACTCTTAACCCACTCACATTCACCTTTAACGCAAGTAGCTACGGCATAGAAGCCATGTTCATCCCAACTAGCAACGCAACATCCTCAAGCTCTAGTTTAACAGGAACAGCCGATGTCGATCTCTTAACCTCAGTTGGAGGATCAACAGTTCCAGCCTCAGGAGCCTACACCAATTATACTATAGGTACGATTGCTAGCTTCAATGAAGTCGCAGGCACCGGTTTTAAATTCCTTTATTGGATAGTTAGTTGTACTCCAGGAACCTTCACTTCAACTGCTAACACACTAACATTCAACCTTACTTCAAGTAACTTTTTCGCTATACAGGCAATGTTTGTCCCGACTAGTAGCACCTTATCACTGCCGACACCAACACCAATAAATGAATTGTCCTCTGCAACCGCAATCATCATAGCCGCGATATTGGTCATAGTTGCATTTGGAACATATACCTTCAATAAAAAAGCTAAAAAATAAATCCTTCTTTTTTTGGAAAGTAAATTCATTTTTGATTAAACACTTGGTCGAAGTCTGGTTTGAGCTAGCACTTCGACGTAGACATTAACTTTTCACGTTTTGCACTATCCTTTTTTTATTCATCGATAATAAATCCTTTGCAGCCATTCTAGTTTGGTTTGGGAGATAACTGTCGAAATTGGCATTTCAGTTTTGCATTTTTTGCGATAACTAGCAGACGCATTTATTTGGAAGCTTAATTTCGGATTCATAAATTGTATTAACATTTTGCGCTAAGAGAGGAAAAAGAGGGAGATAATACATGAGTCAGAGCGATGATAGAGGAGAAGGAAAAAAATACAGAATTGATATTGGAGCCTATGGGAGCATAGGCATTGAAGCGCCAACCAAGAACGAATGCTTGGAACTCTTCAAAGAAGTCACAAGAACAAGACGTGACTCGAAACTTGATGAAGCGATAAGATAACTTCTTAAAGGAAAATTTTTACCTTACTTCACCTGGACAAGTGCAGATTCGAGGTGCCGTCGAATCATCCACCCAATTCCTAAGATGAACAAACTGCAACTACACTTTTAGAGAAGATACCAGAGTTTATTAATAACAATAGTTAAGGCTTGGAGAATAATTTTATGATTGTTAAGCGTGAAGATGGATATTACGTCCTCTCTGAAAAAACGGAGAAGAATTTAGGTGGACCATATAAGACCAAGGCTGAGGCGGAAAAAAGGCTTAGGCAAGTAGAATTCTTCAAACATAAAAAAACGAGTTAAGGTTTCCAAGTTTTAGGTTAATAATTCAAAATTATTTTTCGAATTAAGAATAGATTATTGATTACGGCTTTATTTATTGTGGACGTTTATTGTTCCACGCGGATACCCTGCCTTGTACAAATACCAGCCGTAAGCAAACAAGATGAGTGCCGCCAGTAAAATAACGATTCCGAAAGGGACATCAAAGCTTATCGCAACGAATTTGATAAGTCCTAACAGAACTACAAATCCAAGAATTGCTAATAAACCTGCCAATATCATGAGGCCTATTCCAGCGATGAAACTTGCAAATCCCATATCTTTTCACTTTTCCTTTAATATTCGTCTATTAATTTTTAATAAAAATTACAAAAAAATTTGAAACAAGGGCAGTAAATCAACAAGACAATAGTTTAGACTTTTTTTGAAATTGCAGCAATCAGACCTATGATCCCACCGAGAAGCACGAGTAATCCGCCTAATCCTCCGCCAATAAGTCCAACAATTATCAATACGATAGCCCAAACCAGAGTACTTGCACTTCTTGCACCAACAATTGCGATGACTCCCATGATTAAAGTAACGATTCCGCCGTAGGCAAATCCCCAGTGGAAATAGAAAGCTCCAAAGGAGGACCCAATGAATCCTAATAATCCAAACAGAACCATAAGGATACCGCCGATAAGTGCCAGATAGTAAGCTATTGTTGAAATAGAAGTTCCAGACATGCTCAATTCACCTCCTCAAAAAAACCTCGTTTTTCACCAAATGCCACCCTTAGATGTGACTGTAGCTTTGGCATTTAATGATCCGATCCCTATTGTGCCAAAAGTGAAATTGTAGCTTCCGCTTGGCAATTGAATCCAGCCGCTGTCATAAGTTTGCTGTGCACCTTGCGAGGCTGAATGTTCCCAGATAACTTGGCCGCCGCTTAGTATTTGAGCTCGCCAGAGTGTTGCGCCACTTTGAACGGATAACTTTACTTGCACTTTGTCGTCTAAGAAAGGTTGGCTAAAAGCTGTTGTCTTCGAGTCAACTCCGGCTGTGAACGACACCGGAATGTTGACCGTTGTTCTGGGGTAGGTTTCGCCGGCATAAATTGAGAAAGCTGCAACAATTATAATTACTATTGCCACTACAGCTAGTATTGATTTTGTCGACAAAAATTACCACTTACTTAGTAAGTCTAATTTAGCAACCATATAATCCCTTGTTATTGTATTGTATCAATCACAAATTCTGATGATTTTAGAAGCTAATCAACATTAAATAAGAAATATTTTCAATATGTGAATTTTAACAGACTATTCTTTCTTTGGTGGCACTTTGGCTCCCTCTTTTCGAGCTTCAGAAAGCCCGATTGCAACGGCCTGCTCTTTGGTTCTCACCGTTTTACCACTTCTGCCACTTTTTAGTTCTCCATGCTTCATTTTATGCATAGCTGTTTCTACTGATTCCTGAGCTTTTTTGCTATATTTTTTCGCCATTTTTTTCGATTTCGCCTCTAACCAGTTTTGATATTTCGTTTCCTAAAGCCCACTATTACTAAGTTGAGAGGAAAAAATAGGACAAAAAAAGTAGAGTTGTTCTTTGTATTCGACTCTCTGTTTTTATATGGTTGGGAAGAATGGCGCTGGATAAGCTATTCCGAATAATGACCCGACAATTATGCTCAGTACAATGTAGATAACCCAAGCAAGCAGAGCGATGAGGATTGCTTGAAGCCAACCAGTTTCGAAACTAGCTTTAAAAACCCAGACCCAAGCAATAAGAGCCAGTATGTAACCAAAAACCCATGCCGCAGACCCTATTACCGCTCCTAACAAGAAACCTACAAGAAAAACAACAATGATATAGACAATCGGTCCGGCCAATGTAGCAAGTAGAGCATCTCCAAAGGTTGCTTTGCCTCCTGTCGCAACTTTTCCGGCCAGCCAAACAGGGATGGAAACAATAATCCACAGAATTATTAATGCAATCAAAGTTACAAGTATGCCTGCTAAGGTAATAGTTACCCCGTTAAAAATCAAACAAAAAACCTCAAATAATTCTAATGAAGCGGATAATTAAAGGTTTCTTACAATTCAATTTTGAAAAATTTAATTAACTCATTTAAGAAAGTTTGGTTAAATACAAAATTGAAGCCGATCTTAAAACTTGCGTTTCAACCGCTGCATGCGATGAGGCTGATAAGATGCATTTTCAAGCAGGTAAGAACCAGCAACCTAACGTTGTTGGGGGGCAAACAGATGAATCAACATCCACTAATACAGTCGGCGATGATAAAATCGCTGATAGTCAAGATGCAGCTAAAGCCTACCCCGTATCCGCCATAACTGTTACGAAAATGTGACCTTCGTCCATTTAAGGTTCGATTCCGCAAGATGTAAAATCATATCAGGATATTTCTATTAGGGAAGAGTAATATTCAGCATTATTGACAGACCACAAAATACCGGAATTAGTACCGATATAACTAAAATGTATAGTAATTTAATGCTAAGCTGAATTGTTTTTGCAGTGAATTGTTATTTCAGTTTGCTTTCTTGATTTGGGGCTTTATTCAGTTGTAGGTTGAGTTTAAAAAAGTCTTAAAAAGTCTGGGAAAGTCTGGAAAAGTTTAAAAAAGTCTGCACAGAACATTTTTCAACATGCCACTAAACCAAAAAGTAACTTTTCAAGGGTTCTAGAAGCATGCTACAAAATACAAGTTCCAAGCACAATAAGAGGGCAATTCAAATTAGAAACCAATCAAATACTAAAAATAGGCGTAAATATACAAGACGGCTGGAAAGGCTGGCAATACTTTTACTCTAAAATTGGAAAAGACGGTCGAATAACAATCCCAAAATTAATACGAACAATAATGCAAGATGAAAAAACAAACCAATCAGAATGCATTCTGGAAATAACGCTGGAACCAGCGTAGAATGCAGGCTTGTACGAACTGTTTGTTGAAAATAAGAAGTCTGCCGAGGATCTGAAAGATGAAGCGATGAAGAAAGCCAATGTAGATATTACGGTATAACAGTCGATTGTGATTCTAAGTTCATAAAGTTTAAGAATAGCTTGACAGTTTTTGGTTATTAGTTGGGTTCGGAGGGAAAAGCTGGGTGGTTCGCCATCTTCATGCCTCTTCCACAAACTCCAAACTCAACTTTGTTTCTGTAGAGGTTGGCAAAAAATTTCTAATCCGTGTCCCTATGCAAATAAATCTATTTGAATAAGAAATAATTCCGGAAAGGAAGATTGAGATTTCATGCAATATTAAACAAGATTGGGCTACTTAATTGCGTTGGGAAAATCCAGTTTCTTAATTTAACAAACTTGTAAATTAGCGTTAGCTTACTTTCCAAGTTTGGTTAACTAATTAGTGAAACCCGATTCTCAAAAAAACTCAAATCCGCTTAAACCAAAGATAGGCAGCTATTGGAAGTAGGTGTACTAATTATAGACCTTAAAAGAACATTTGAGAATATTGAAACGCTACGGGCAGAAAAATCTTCTAAAAACACAGAGTCTGAAGTTGTGGAATCAGATTTTGATAATCTTGACAAGCTCTATGACAAATGTCTCTTTATTCAAAGAGAAATAGAAAAGAGATTGACGGTACCACTGAAAAGAGCGCAAATATGAGTTTCGCTCCTAATACTGGCGGAATATGGCTTCCATTTTTGACATGTGAAAAACCGGATAATGGAGGAAACGCCGATAGGGCAAGTATTGGCGTATCCTTTACCCCAATTAATATTAGAATAGGCTTGAATTTCGGCAATCAGGCTCACAAGTATAGAATAAAGTATTATGAAATGCTAGAGAATGGAGAATTAATGAATGCTTTTGAGTCTCTCAATCGCAAAGACCTGGGATATTGCCTTTGTGACACTTTTTGGTATTATCACTTAAGAAATATTCAATCCCTTCAATGGTCTCTTACTCTATATAATAGTACTAAGCTTGCTATCGAGAGAGCTATTGAAGAGACCAAGCAGCTCGAAGGAAGTCCCTTGACGGCAAACAGGTATTTAATTAGTAAAGTAATCAATAGACAACCAGAAGGTTTCATTTTTATTATCAAGGGCTTAGTTGATGAGATTTCGAAAGTTTTAAACGATTTTTATCCGATAATAGTAATGATTGATAAGGAATGAAGATTGTTACAATCTTTAAGAATTAAACTTTCAGCTCAACAACTGATAGCTTTCATGTACTGTTGTTTTGAAATTACTGAATTATTGTTGCTCTGGAAAGAACCGATGAAGTAATTTGAAAATTGTTATTCAGGATTTTGTCTCCGCCACACTTTTGCATAATCCTTTGCTTAATCTAGCGCAGTGAAGGTTGAATAAACCATGTTTTTTAGTAAGAATATCTGGTTTACAGAAATCTAGATAAAATGAAAAATAAAATTTGATACCTCAGCAAATTCGGTAATTGCATCTGAAATACTAAAATTGAGGATCAACGAGTTGATTCGAATAGAAAACTTCATTTAAGGTTGTGAAAACGTTTACTAGAAATTATTATGGAACTGTTTATGCTCGAGTCTTCCGATACCTGCAAATATTAGTTAATCCAAAGTAACATGGTGAGCTGTTAATCTATGCCTCGCTCGAATGAAGAATCTAAAGAAGCGATGATGCACTTAAAGAATGCGATGGCAGCGATTTTAGAAAATATTGATAATGGTTTCTTTTCGCTCGATAAAAATTGGCAATTTGTATATATTAACAGAAAAGCAGCAAATAATGTTGGTTATGAATCTAACGATTTGATTGGCAAAAATATTTGGGAAATGTTTCCTCAGATTATTGGCACTGATGAAGAAAAGAACTACAGAAAGGTAATGATGAATCATAGAAGTCTTCAATTTCAAACATGCGGAGTAATTACCAACCGATGGTATGAAGAAAAAGTGTACCGTACTCCTGAAGGTATCGCAATCTATTGGAATGATATTACTGAAACCAAAAAAGCTGAAGATGCTTTGAAAGAAAGTGAAGAAAAATTCAGGAACCTTGCGGAAGAATCGCCTAACATGATTTTCATAAATCAAGGCGGTAGAGTAGTTTATGCGAACAAAAAAAGCAAAGATATTCTGGGTTATAGGAGAGATGAGTTTTATTCGCCTACCTTTAGCTTTCTTGCTCTTATTTCTCCTGAATGCGTCGAAGCGGTAAAGTTAGCACAGTTACGGCACTCGAAAGGAGAGCATGTTCCTTCGTATGAATATGTGCTTATCACAAAAGAGGGCAAGAGAATTGATGCCATAATCGCTACCAAGCTAATAGATTATAAAGGCGAAAAAGCTGTCATGGGGATAGTAACCGACATTACTGAACGCAAAAAAACTGAAGAAGCCTTGAAGCGAAGTGAAGAAAAGTATCGCCAGATGGTCAATACTGCTCAGGAAGGAATTTTGATGATTGATGCAAAGGGCAATATTACATTTGCGAATGAGGTCATGTCCAAATGGTTAGGACGTAAAGTTGAGGAAATAGTTAACCAGCATCCGTTCAAGTTTGTGAGACGAGAAGATTTAGCCTATGCCAGGAACAGTTGGATGGCTAAAAAAGCAGGTGAAATACATCAATTTGATTTTAGGTTTCAACGAAAGGATGGCGGCGATGTATGGGTAATAGTCAACGCTACTCGACTAAAAAATGAACAAGGCAAATTTACGGGTATTCTTGCTATGCTTTCAAACATAACAGATCGCAAAAGCGCAGAGGAAAAGCTAGAGCAGAACAGCAAGAACTTGGAAAAGTTGGTTGAAGAACGCACCGAGGAAATACGTAGGAGTGAACAAAACTATCGCGATCTTTACGAGAGTTTTGATGAAGCCTTCATCGCTACTGATTGGGAACTAAATGTTATACATTGGAATAAAGCTGCCGAACGCGTAACAACAGTATCGGCAAAAGAGGCTTTGGGAAAGAAAATTTATGATGTTCTTCCTGAGATGTCTTCTGTTGACGTTACCTCTTTTTACAAAGATTTACAAGAGAAAAAACCCGTTAGGTTTATGATGAATTCTGTTAGTAGGCAGACCGGACAGAATGCAACATTTGAAATTTCAACATATCCATCTTCACTGGGCATAATTGTTATTGTGGAGGACAAAACCAAGGAAGAGGAAACAAAGAGGCTATCGGTAATAGGTCAAACCGCCAGCATGGTTGGCCATGATATTCGAAATCCTCTGCAAGCGATTACTAGTGATTTGTATTTATTAAGAGAAGAACTCAAAAGCATAGCTCCAAACGAGAGCAGACAAGAAATGCAAGAGAGTATTGAATCTATCGATGAGAATATTGCTTACATAAATAAGATAGTTAGTGACTTGCAGGATTATACTTAGACATCTAAAGCCAAATCTCGAAATAGTCAACTTAAAAGATCTGATAAAAAGCACTCTCATAGCCGTAAATGTTCCTGAGCGAATAAAAACTGAAGTCATTGTAGAAGATAATTTGACCCTCAATACTGATATTGATTACTTTAAACGAATATTAACAAACCTTTCGATCAATGCAGTTCAAGCTATGCCTAATGGAGGCAAATTGATAATTGAAGCATGTACAAAAAATGAAAGGACGGCGATTTGCGTCAAAGATACAGGGGCAGGTATTCCAGAGGATGTTAAACCTAACATGTTTAAGCCATTATTTACTACTAAATCTAAGGGTCAAGGCTTAGGCTTAGCCGTGGTTAAAAGACTCGTTGAAGAGTTAAATGGTAAAGTAAGTTTTGAGAGCAAATTAGGTCATGGCACAGGATTTATGATCGAATTTCCAATCCCATGATTTACTCAGGTCATAATGTATTCACACATAATTTGCTTTTGTTGATTCATCGCCAACGTAAATGCATTTCATAATCAAAATCAATTTTGTTGTAAATCTTTGAAAAACAACTTTAAATGTTCTGTCAAAGCAATAATTGTTATTAGTTATCCAAACATGTACCATACATTGGTGGCTTAACGGTGAGAAAAAAGTCTTCTTACACAAAAAATCAAACCTCAAAAACAAACGACGATGTTCTAAAAAGTAAGACGGTTCTTGAAGACAAAATCATAAACGCTATGGCTAATACAAGTGTTATTCTAATGAGCACAATAATGGGTGCATTTACAGATGTAATAATGAACGCAACTGGAGCTATGGCGTCAGGAATGGCGGAAGCAATGGGTGGAAAAGAAGCGGCAGACAACGTCAACCGAGAAATCAAACAGGGACTTCCTGAAATTGACGAAAAAATGAAAGCAATGATTTCGGACTTAAGAAAAGACATTTACTCCCAAATGAAGCAAAAAAAGCAAGAATTAATGCCACTGCTTTCTGATCCGGCATTTGAGGTTGGACCAAAAATAATCGAAAAATATGATTTCAAGCTGCCAAAACTAACCGAAGAACTAGACGATAACGCGCTAACACAATATTCGCAATTGCTGGTCGGTGAAGACATACGTTTTGCCAAAATGTTCAAAGAACTCGCTGAATGGATTAATTCCCTTCCTAAACCAAATTGAACAAGCCAACAGAAAACTTGAAAATAACTCGTTTTGGAAACGCAAACAAAGGACGAGGAAACACCAGAATAAATAATGGATTACGCAGCATCTAAGCCGAAACCGAATAACCGTTTCTATGCATTATATTGAAAAAGAACAGAGCCGAGGCCTTGGGCTTGAGTGATAGAGTCGTCATCTGGGCTGTCTAATATTAAGTTAAAGATTTCTTCAACAATAACTCTACCTCAATAAAGTTCCATGAATGAGAAACTCTCCTTTCTCCTCAAACAAAGAAACCGGTTATGTGGCTTAAGAAGGATATTTCCAAGAAAGGAATAGGTCGAAACGTCATCAATCCCGATGTTTTATTGATTTAAGCTTGAATATCAGTCCGTTAAATTTAAGTACCTGAGTATATTAAGACACAATATACATTACAAAGAAAAGGAAGTGAAAATAATGGACCGCGCTTACATCTTGCCATGCCAAAAAGCCAACTTTAGCAGTTGTGAAGGATGCCCAAAAACAGATTGCAGTATAAAACACTACTTATGCTACCAACCCGAGATAATTCACGCTTAATAAATAAAAAACAAAACCTAATTCAAAAACTAATCTAATTCCTCACTCGCACTATCAACATGAGCTTTGAAAATCTCCAAAATACTTTGACGGCACAGAGATATAATCGGTAGGTTCTGGGGTTAGGAAACTTGTTTTTGACACAGAATAAGAATTCCCGTATTTTAACTCCGTCGATAGTTCGACCCATTTTCTTAACATAACGCTTTAAGCAATTCACATGTTCCTTGATTGTTTTCTGCGCTCGCAACAAATCAATTTTGCAAAACATAGAAAATGATTGAAGAACCTTGTTGGTGGTTTGATTCCCATTTGATGGGCATGGAAGAAAGCCCCAAATTAAGCCCCAATGCTGGATTAAGAGATAAAGTGGCGCCGTCGAA